>JAJDVX010000022.1 GCA_022825895.1 Chloroflexota bacterium
TTGCTCCCTCGCCCCGTGGGAGAGGGTTGGGGTGAGGGTCTTCCGGGCACCCAGTCCTGGGCTACGCAAAAGCCGCTCACCAGCCGCCGGCCGGCCACCGCCAGCCCGACCAACCCGCGCCGAAGCCCGGCCATCATGTGACGTTCGGCGACGCGTCGGACACCGGGCGGACGGCGCGGGCATCATGCCCCGTTGTCGGAGCCGTTCCCGCGCGTCGATCTCGCGTTGCATCCAGCATGGGCGACCTCCCCGGCCGCCCACCGGATCTGAATATCTCGTCACCGAGATGCCCGCAAGTATGCGCGTACCTTCACACCCCCGTCCACCCGCCCCCACCGGCGATCCCGCCAGGACGCCACGCGGCCAACACCTGCGGCGCCTGCCAAATCTCGGCGACCCGCACGTCCGTTGCCGTCACACGCCCACCCAACGACCAGCCCACGAAACCCGGCGCAGCCTGACCAACTCGACCGCCCAACCCATCCCACACCCCACTCGCCGCCGCCCGCTCACTGTTCCTCACCTGCTCCCATCAACCATGTCGATTGGATGCGTATGCATCTAGTACACAGTCGCCCCGATGTCTCCGCAACCCATGCGCCGGACGCACCCGGCCAGCAGCACCCGAGCGTCCCAGGCCCGCCATCCCTCCCGGCGTTGCCTGCACTGATTGCAGTGCTGGCAAAGACATCAATGCCAGCACCCGCCATCTCCGACCCCGGCTCACCCCCGACCCCAGCAGCCAGACGCCATCCCGGCGTCCCCGGAGAGCCTGCCCTGTGCCTGTCCTGAGCTCGTCGAAGCCTGTCCTGAGCTTGTCGAAGGAGGGAAACCCGGCGCCCCAATCAGTCTCGTCCCGCACCCTGCGTCCCTGGTGAGCCTGTCGAACCACCCCCGACCGCTCAGCCAGACCACAGGCTCCCGATTCCCGCTTCCAACCGTTCGTGGTGAACAGGTCCCTGAGCCTGCCGAAGCGGCCGGTGCGAAGTCCTCGAAGCACCGCGTCGAACCACCACCCCGGCGGCAACACGCACCCCCATCGCTCCTCCCACCCTTGCCCATCGTAACCATCCAGTGTACACTAGATGCAACCGACGCCACAACCATCCTTCGCCCCCCATGCGCGTCCCCCTCCTCCGACGGCTCGCCTCCCGCACCCCCCTGCGCCGCCCCCGCCTGCTCCTCGCCATGCCTCGCCGGCCGCTGCCCGGCCGCGTCCCCAATTCAGCCCGAAAAGGCACCCCGCGCCGCCTCAAGAGTTTTTTGGAAAAAACTCTTATTGCGCGCGAGACCCCCAATTTCGCCGCCCCCCATGCCACCAACCCGTCCGCCGGTCTAAACTGGCATCGACCCACCACACCTCGGAGCCGGCGTGACGGCCAATCTCAACCCCGCCGGGCCGCCCCGCCAATCGCGGCACCGCTACCTGCCCGAGGGCTCCGGCGTCAGCGTCTTCAGCTACATCCTCGTCACCGCCGTCTTCGTCATCGTCCTCATCGTGGTGCTCAACTCCCTCGGCGACAGCATCGGCCAGGGCTTGCAGGACCTCGTCGACCAGATCCCCATCAGTCTCTGAGGAGCCGCTAGCACCCGTGGAACGCGAACCCGACGAATACGCTCCGGTCGAGTACCTCCGCCGCCTCACCGGCCGCGGCCGCCGCGTCATCCAGCACGCCGAGCTCGAAGCCACCCGCCTCGGCCACCACGCCGTCGGGCCCGGCCACCTCCTCCTCGCCATCCTCGAATCGCCCCAGACCGCCGCCGCACGCGTGCTGCGCGATTCCGGGGTCGACCTGCAGCGCCTCCGCGACACCCTCGTCGACACCCTGCCCCCGGGATACGCCCGCGACGACGGCCGACGCCCGCTCTCCGCGCAGGGCCGCAACGTCCTTCGCTCCGCCGCTCTTGAAGCCGAACGCATGGGGGTCCGCTTCATTGGCACCGAGCACCTGCTGCTCGGCGCGCTCGCCAACGCCGGTCGCCTCACCGCGGGTGCGCTGGCCGCCGCTGGCGTCGAGTTCCGACCCCTCCGCCGCCGCGTCGAAGCCGCCTACCAGCCCGGCTCTCCCGGCCGCGGCCGCCGGCGCCGCGGACGCTGGCGTGGCCGCCGCCGCCGCGGCAAGCCGCGCAGCATGCTGGCCGAATACGGCAGCGACTTCACCAACGCCGCCCGCACCGGCGACCTTGACCCCGTCATCGGCCGCCAACTCGAGATGGACCGCGCCATCGAGGTCCTGCTGCGCCGCACCAAGAACAACCCGGTGCTGGTGGGCGATGCCGGCGTTGGCAAGACCGCCATCGTCGAAGGCCTGGCCCACCGCATCGTCAGGGGCGACGTGCCCGAAGAGCTGCAAGACAGGCGGCTGATCTCTCTCAGCCTCCCCGGCATGATCGCGGGCGCCAAGTACCGCGGCGAGTTCGAGGAGCGCGTCCAGCAACTCATCGCCGAAGTCCGCAAGAGCGGCGACGTCATCCTCTTTATCGACGAACTGCACACCGTCATCGGCGCCGGCGGGGCTGCGGGTTCCCTGGACGCCGCCAACCTCCTCAAGGGTCACCTCGCCCGCGGTGAGGTCCAGGTCATCGGCGCCACCACCTGGCGCGAATACCGCCGCTACATCGCCAACGACAAGAGCCTCAACCGCCGCTTCCAACCCATCGACGTCGACGAACCCAGCGACGAAGACGCCATTGCGATCCTCAAGGCGCTGCGCCCGATCTACGAGTCCTATCACGGCGTGCAGATCACCGACGACGCCGTGGACGCCTCGGTGCACCTGTCGCGTCGCTACGTCACCTCACGTCAGTTGCCCGACAAGGCCATCGACCTGGTGGACGAAGCCGCCGCTCGGGCCAAAGTCCAGCGCCAGACCCCACCCACCCGCATCCTCGAACTCCTGCGCCGGATCAAGGCACTGGACGCCGAAATCGCGGCTGAGCCCGAATCGTCGGACGACCCGGCGCATTCCCCCGCCGCGCGACGCCGGGTGCGCGATCAGGTCGCCGACGAACTCCGCGACGAGCGCGCCGCCTGGGAAGCCGAAGTTGGCACGGACCGCCCGGTCATCACCCCGCACGAGATCGCGGAGGTCCTCTCCTCCTGGATCGGCGTTCCGCTGCCCACGCTGGCCGAGAACGACTCCGACCGTTTCCTGCACATGGAGGACGACCTGCGCAAACGCGTCGTCGGCCAGGATGACGTTCTCGCTGAACTCGGCCGCGCCCTGCGCCGTGCCTTGGCTGGTATGCGAGACGAGCGCCGACCCATTGGGTCGTTCCTGTTCCTCGGCGAATCCGGCGTCGGTAAGACCGAAACGGCCAAGGCCCTGGCCCAGTTTGTCAGCGGAACCGACGACAATCTGGTACGCGTCGACATGTCCGAAATGTCCGAGTACCACAGCATCTCGCGGCTCATTGGCTCCCCGCCCGGCTACGTCGGCTTTGACGAAGCCGGTGGCCTCACCGAGGCCGTCCGCCGCAACCCCTACTCCGTTGTCCTGTTCGACGACGTGGAGAAAGCCCATCCCCGCACCTTGCAGGTGCTGCTGCAAATCATGGAGGACGGCCTCCTCACCGACGCCAACGGCCGCCACGTGGATTTCCGAAACACCATCATCGTGCTGACCTCCAACCTTGGCGTCGATCAGGTCGCCGGACCCTCAATCGGCTTCGAGTCCGCCCCGGGCTCGGCTCGACGCCATACCGCCTACGAGTCCCGCATCCGCGAGTTCGCCCGCCGCCAGCTCCCCGGCGAATTCCTGAACCGGCTCGACCGCCTGGTCGTCTTCCGCGCGCTCGAGGAGGAAGACATCCGCGAAATCGCCCGTCGAACGCTCTCGGACGCCATCCTTCGGGCCGAGAACCTCGGCATCCGGCTCCACATCACCTCCGAGGCGCTCGACTACATCGTCAATGTCACCCTTGGACGCAATGCCGGCGCACGACCGATCGCCCAACTCGTCGGCGAATACGTCGATCAGCCGCTCACTGACCACGTCATGCGGGAATCGGCCGAGGGCCGCGAGTTCGAACTGCGCGTGCAAGACGACAAGCCCACCATCGTCGAGACCACCCCAAGCCCGGCGGGTACCCCCGGTTAGCCCGATGCGCATGGACTGATGGCGGGAGGCGCTCCGCTCGACCGAATCCAGGGCGGGGCGGTCCTTCGCGCCGGCATCGGCTCAGCCGCCGACGGCCTCCGCACCGCCGGCCGAGCCCTCGCCGCCGCCCTCTTCCCGCCGCGCTGCGCCGCCTGCGGCCGCCCCGGCGCCGCCCTCTGCCAGCCCTGCCTCGCGACCGCCACGCGCCTCCCCAACCCCCAATGCCGCCAATGCACGCGTCCCCTCACCTACGGCGACCAATGCGCCCGTTGCCGCCTTGAGCAGCGCCGCATCGACCACCTCTTCGTCCCCTACGCCTACACCCCGCCCATCCTCCAAGCCGTCCATCGCTTCAAGTACGCCAACAAGCGCTACCTCGCCGCCGACCTGGCCACCCTCGCCATGTCGGCCCTTCCGTCCGACCTACAGGTCGATGTCGTAATCCCCGTTCCCCTCGCCGCCAGCCGCGAACGCCAACGCGGCTACAACCAGGGCCAACTCCTCGCCTCCGAGATCGCTCGACACCTTGACTGCCCGCTCGACGGCAATGTGCTGATTCGTCTGCGCGACACGCCGCCCCAGACCTCCCTCCCCCGGGCACGCCGCCTTGACAACGTCCGCGGCGCCTTTCGCGCCCTGCGCAAGTTGTCCGGAACTCGGATCCTCCTGGTGGACGATGTCACGACGACCGGCGCCACCCTCGAGGCGGCGACCCGCGCGCTACGCCGTCGCGGCGCCGCATGGGTGGGCGCCCTGGCGCTGGCGCGAACACCCGAGGAACGCTCTGATGTTCCACTGAGTCCACCCGATTCACACCTGTAGCGCTGATATACTCCGGCAATCTCGCGGCCGGGAGGCTTGCCCCCGAGCCGCGTTGTCCCAAGCGCGTAAGGGGTGCGCCGGATGGCCGTCAGGCGTCGCGGCGGAGTGCAAAGCTACCCGGATGTCCCGGTCGACCTCTGGGTCACCTGCCGCAAATGCGGCGGCATGCATTACCGCCCGGAGTTCGAAGCCGCGCTGCGCGTGTGCCCTTCCTGCAATTACCACGATCGCCTCGACGCTGCCGAACGCATCGCCCTCCTGCTCGACGACCCCGAGTGTTTCCATGAGTTTGACGCGGACATCACGGCCGCCGACCCGCTCCAATTCAGCCGCCCGAGCGGCTCCTACGTCGATCGCGTGGCAAAAGCCCGCGCCCTTACGTCCCGCAACGAAGCCATAGTCTGCGGCGTTGGTCCGCTGCAAGGCCGGCCGGTCGCGCTTGGTGTCATGGAGTTCGGCTTTATCGCCGGCAGTATGGGATCCGCCACGGGCGAGAAGATCACCCGGCTCTTTGAACGCGCGCTCCACCACCGCTTGCCGGTCGTCACCGTTACCGCTTCCGGTGGCGCCCGCCAGGACGAGGGCCTCTTCGCCCTGATGCAGATGGCCCGCACCACTGCGGCCGCCGCCCGACTCGGCGAAGCTAACCTGCCTCACATCTGCGTGATGGCCGACCCGACCCTCGCCGGCGTAACGGCCAGCTTCGCCTCGGTAGCCGACATCATCGTGGGCGAGCCCGGAGCCACGATTCGCTTTGCGGGGTCACGCGTCGTGCAAGGCACGCTGCGCCGACGAGCACCCGTCGAGGACCACACCGCCGAGTGGGTGTTAAGGCAAGGACTGCTTGATCTCGTAGTCCCGAGGCGCGAATTACGCGAGACGCTGAGCCGCGTCATTGGCCACCTTGCCCCTGCTCAGACAGCAGCCCCGACCCCGAATATCCCTGCAGCCGTGCGCGCCTGAACGCGGAGCGTCTCCGTGCTTGAATTCGAGCGCGATCTCGACGAACTCCGCGAGCACATCGCCGAACTTGAGCGCGACGCCGGACCGGACCCCAGCTCACAGGTCGCACGCGAGCTGGCCGTCCTCCAGCTAGAGCTCGAGGCTCGCACCGCCGACATCTTTGCCAACCTCACTCCCTGGCAGCGAGTCCAGCTGGCCAGGCATCCGCAACGTCCGCACACCCAGGACTACATTGACCGCCTCTGTTCCGACTTTACCGAACTCCACGGTGATCGCCGCTATGCCGACGATCCCTCGGTCGTTGCCGGACTTGCGACGTTTGAAGGCCGCAGCGTAATCGTCGTGGGCCACCAGAAGGGTCGAAGCACCGCCGAAAACGTCGAGCGCAACTTCGGCATGGCGCACCCTGAGGGCTATCGCAAGGCCTTGCGCCTGTTCGACATGGCCGAGCGCTTTGGACGGCCCGTCCTGACGTTTCTGGACACGCCTGGCGCCAGCCCCACGCTGGACGACGAAAAGCGCGGCCAGTCCTGGGCCATTGCCGAGAATATGGCCCGTCTCGCGCGCCTGCGTGTTCCGGTAATTGTCACCGTCATTGGCGAAGGCGGCAGCGGCGGCGCACTGGCGCTGGGCGTTGGCGACCGCGTGCTCATGCTGGAGCACACCATCTATTCCGTGGCCTCGCCCGAAGCCGCCGCCGCCATCATCTGGCGCAGTTCCGACCACGCCGAAGAAGCGGCCGCCGCCTTAGGCTTGACTGCCCCCGACCTACTGCGAGCCGGCCTCATCGACCGCGTCGTGCCCGAACCCGAAGGTGGCGCTCACCGAGACTTCGACACAGCTGCCGCCAACCTCCACGCTGAGCTGGCACCCATGCTTCAGGAACTCTGCGCTCAAGACATTGACGACCTCGTCAATGCCCGCTATGCCAAATTCCGCGCCATGGGCGAACACCAGCACATCGCGGCCGTCTAGCGCCCATCACTCGAACAAGCAACTGATGGGCGGAAATATGGCCGGCACGCCACGTGTGGCTGGGTTCCGACAGGCTCCGGCACCCGGCAACTCCGTCCGCTACGCATCTCGTTTGCCAGCGACCGGCTAGCGTGAAGCTCTTGAGGAAGGTCTTTCCGAGTCCTCGCCGGCCGATGACCGTTCATTACACGCTGCCCGCAGCTCGGCTGCCTGCGGCTATCCAGTCGCTCAGCATTCTGCTGATCTCCGACTTGCACGTGGGCGGGCGTCCGCATCGCTCGCTCACGACGCTGGAAAAACTCGCTGGCACGAAGACGGACCTGCTGATCGCGGGGGGCGACTTGGTCGAGCACGAGCGCTTCACGGCGGACGTGGGCGAACGGCTGGCGCAAATTGAGGCACCCCTTGGCTCGTTCGCCGTCTGGGGCAACCACGATGCCCTGGGCAAGCCGCTAGGTCCGGTTCCCAGCTGGCTGCGGCATGAAACCCGGTCGCTCTCCGCCATGGAAGCTGGACTGGCGGCTCACGGCATACAGACCCTGACCAACCGCTCCGTCCGCCTGATCGTCAATGGCGCCCCGCTGCAATTGGTCGGCGTCGGCGATACGCATGTCGGTCTTTGCGACCTCGACGCGGCATTCGACGGGGTGGACCCCGAGCTCTTTACGATCCTGGCCGCCCACAACCCAGATACGGCCTTCGAGTTAGGCGAGCGACGCGTTGATCTCACCCTCAGCGGTCACACGCACGGCGGACAGATCGCCCTCCCGTTCTATGGGCCGCTCACGTTGCGCACCCGGCATCGGCTGCCGAGGCCGAGCGGCCTGATGTACATACGGGGGCGCCCCCTCTTCGTCTCCGCCGGCGTCGGCACTGCCGGTGTCCCTGTGCGATTCAATGCGCCCGCGGACGTCATGGACCTACGCCTGATGCGCGTCCACACCCGCTGACAGTTGACCCAGCGCGTCGTACGTGAACTGCCAGAGCGTCCACATCCCGGGCAGGAACGACCCCAGCAACACGGGGGGGGAGAGATCAAGCTCCGCAAGTTGCGCGTGCTGAATCACGTCCAGGACAGCCAACCGGGCCCGTGGTTCGCCGCCCAGCCTGTCGAAAATCACTTGCGACTCCTGCACCGGTACGTACAGGTCGCTCCTGTCGTGCAAGAGTGCCACGGGCGCCCGCAGCCGCTCGATGTGCGCGTCGGGTGAAATCGACTCCAGCGTCCCCGGCATGGTGCCGCGCACACCGTCCATAAGCCTGCCCACCGCCGCGGGATCGCGGTTCACGAACAGGTCGTACACGCTGCGAGCGGGTGCGCCGAAACCGGTCAGGTCGTATGTCGGCAGCACGTCCGGATCCGGGTCGGGCGTCTCAAGTGTGAACAGGTGGAAAAGCGCCTCCTGGTCGCTGGCTTCGGGAATCGCGGAGAGCAGGGTATTGCGCGTTACCAGCCACACGTAGCTGTCGGGCTGGTAGGGCTCGTGACCGTCGCCGACTTGCACGGTTGACGTCGTCACGGCGCGCAGCATCGCGTCGAGCGAGTAGTACGCCCCAATCGTCGCGACCAGCGCCGCCTGCTCCGCGATCTCCGGATCCGATGCCGCCACCATCGCCAGCGATCCGCCCATGCTGAAGCCGATGAATCCCACGCGGTTCGGATCGACTGACGGACGCGACTGGAGGACCTGGAACCCCCGAACCAGCGCGCCAATGTCCTCCGGGAACACCCGGTAGTTCTGGTAGTCCAGCGCATCGGGCACGAGAACCGCAAACCCCGTTCGCGCCAGCCCGTCGGCAAAGCCAACCAGCGGCTCGTACGTTCGCCCTTCGGGTACAACCCCGTTCACCAGCACGATCGCGGGCCCGTGGCGTGCGTCCGGCGGCTCATAGAGGTCCGCCAGCACGTCATATCCCTCCCTTGTCGTGTACGACAGCGTGGTGACGCGCGGCAGCGGACGCAGTTGCAGCGGCGTCGGCGGATTGCCGGGAACTACGGCCGCCAGCGCCGACGCCGTACGAATCCCAGGCCCCAATTCATCTCGTACGCCGACGACGAATCCCAGGAGGGCCAACGCCAGCCCCAAGCCGATAAACGTCCGGGCCGAGATCACGGTGCCCCACTCCAGGACATCCGACCGCGAGCCATGCCTCCCGGCCGCAAGTCGCAGCCCGACCGCGAGCTAGGAATCCTCGGTTTCCTCCGGAACCAGCGGAAGCGTCGTTCGCTCGATTTCCGTTCGCTCGCGACGCAGACGCGATTCGGTGATGGTTTCAAGCATCTCCTGGACGCCGCCCTCGCCAAAGTACCCCGACGCGTAGCGAACGTAGGTGACCTCGTCGAGCATGACCAGGCGTTCCATGACGAGATCGGCAATGTGCTTTGAGGGAACATCCAGCGACTCGCGGCCGAGCAGGTGGTTCTCGATCTGGATGGCCGCTTCTTCCGCCCAAGAACTGGTCACGGGTCGCTTCGTCCCGGCGATCATGATCGAGCGGTAGAGCTTGCCTCGGTTGAACGGCTCGCTTCGTCCATCGTCTTTGACCACGCGAACATCCATTCGCGCCAAGCGTTCCAGCGTCTGGTACGCCAGCGAGCAGTCCGCGCAGCGGCGATGGCGGCGCAATGTTCCCTGCGACGTCAACTCCCACGACTCGATCCGCGCCTCGTCGTGTCCACAGTGGGGGCACGCGAAGATGTCGCGACGCTCATAGGTGGTGAATCGATGGCCGCACTCCTGGCAGGCGCGGCGGCGACGTGTGGCGTCGGCGGCCTCGCGTGTGTCGACGACGTGCAGCCGGGCCGACGTGCAGGTTGGGCACCGCATGTTGGGCATTTCCCGCCAATCTGGGCGCGAATCATACCACCCAACCACTACATCTAGTGCTCTGTTGGCATGTGCCACACATTCGACCCACATTTTGTGGTAGATGGAGACTCAAGTCTGTCTCGCACCGAAACGTTAGCTGGCCGCAAGCCGGCTGCAGTCGAGGCGCGATACTGTCAGCCGTCACCCGCAGGGCGGAACTCAAGTGTCACGAGAGCGGGCAGAACGCCAGGGAATCCGATTCAGCCGCGTGGATCACGTGGCAATCAACGTGCGCGATCTTGACCGCAGCGCGGCGCTCTATGCCCGCGTCCTGGCTCTTGTTCCGGGACCGCGAACAACGTTCCGACAGGTTCTGGAGGCGCCCAGGTTGTCGTTGCATCTGTTCCAGGCGCCTGAGCGGCGACCGGACGCGGGTACCCACGACTGGCGGCGGTTAGGCGTGCAACACGTGGCGTTGGCCCTGGGCGAAGCCGAGTTCGAACGCGCCGCGGAAGTCATCGTGGCGGCCGGATCGGCGGTCGAAGGGCCAACAGAAGACCCGGAGGGACGTTCGCTCTACTTTCGCGATCCGGATGGCAACGTTATCGAACTACGCAGCGCGTGGGATTCATCCCGCGGCGAGTGAATCCAAGCAACGCCGGCGACCGGCGCGGCCGACTCCGTCGCAGCCCGTTCCTATAATCGTGCGTCGCGGCGCCGGGCGCCCGTGATGCCCTGGAGGTCCGCTGCGTGTACGCCGTATTGATCGCCGGAGGCCGCGGTGAACGCCTGCGGCCGCTGACCGCTAACGTGCCCAAGCCCATGGTCGCCGTGGCCGGCAAGCCGATCATGCAGCACCAGGTGGAGTGGTACCAGGCACAGGGTGTCGACCACTTTGTCATCTCGTGCGGCTACTTGCACGAAGTCATCGAGGACCACTTTGGCGACGGCTCGGCCTTCGGCGCCAGCTTCAGCTACGCGGTTGAGGACACGCCGATGGGACGCGGTGGCGGCCTGCGCCTGGGCATGCAGCAGATTCCCCGCGACGAGCCGATCGTGATGGCTTCCAACGCCGACATCCTGACGGAACAGCGGCTGGCCCCGATGCTGGCCCAGCATCGGGCCGACGCCAACATGGCCACCATCTTGCTGACGCCCTACATCAGCCAGTATGGGATCGTGGAGGTTGACGGCCGCAAGGTCAGCCAGTTCACCACCAATCCGGTGCTGCCCCACTGGATCAACGGCGGCGTGTACGTGCTGGACCGGTCATTTGAAGATCACTTGCCCGAGATTGGCGACCACGAGGACAGCACATTTCCGGAACTGGCCGCGGCGGGCCGGCTGGGCGCCTTCCAATCCGAATCTCGCTGGCGCGGAATGGATAGCGTGAAAGACCACGCCAATCTCGAAGCCGAACTGGCCAACGCACCCCTGAAATACGCCGGCGCAGACTGATGTCGCCGGCCGCGCGCCGGCCCTGACATGCCACGGCCCAGACCGGTCACGCCGCCACCGTTTCGCGAAACGGGTTACGACCCGGCCGCGCCGGTGTACGACCTGGAGTACCCCGAGTGCGACGGAGCGGAGTTGAACTTCTGGATCACCGAGGGGCGCCGTTTCGGACCGCGGCTGCTGGAATTCGCCGTCGGCACCGGCCGCATAGCGATACCCCTGTCCAGGCAGGGTTTCCGGGTCACCGGCGTGGATTCGTCGGCAGCCATGCTGCGGCGAGCGGCTGCACGCCATGCCTCGCTGTCTCGCACCACCCGCGCACGGCTTCACCTGCGACGCGGTGACATGCGCACTTGTCGGCTCCCGGAGACCGTTGACCTTGCCCTGGTGGGTTTCAACTCATACCTGTTGCTTCCCGACCGAGAATCCCGGATGAAGACCCTCCAGAACGCCGCTATCCACGTGCGGCCGGGCGGGGGCGTGGCCGTGGACGTGTTCTCCGCCACGTCGCTTGACGCCACGCCGGATCACGAGGAGGTGGAGTTCCTGGAACGCGACCCCTCAACCGGCCGGCGCGTTACCCGCGAGCGCTTCTACACCTACGACGAGGCCGCGCATCGCGGTTGCAGCACTCTCATCTACCGCTACTACGACGGCCCGTTGCTGGTTGATGAGCGCCGGCTGGGTTACAGCCTGGCGCTGCTGACCCGGGATGACGTAGTGGCCGAGTTTGTGGAGGCCGGGTTGCAGATTGACGCGGTGCACGGCGACTACACGCGCCAGCCGTGGCGCGACGACTCGCCGAACCTGATCGTCATCGGCCGCGCGGTCACCCGTTGACACGGGGCCAGCGCGCTCTCCACAATCGCACCTAAGCCAGCCGGGCTCTACGGGCCCACGACCAGAGATCCACATGACTAGCGAGACGCGCCGCCACATCCGCGTATCCGAGTTCCGGTTTCAGATTCCACGTCGCGATGGCGACGGCACCTTTGCCGTACCACGCCACCAGCTCGGCTGGACGGATGCGTTTATCGACGACGAAACCGGCGAACGCTACGAACTGGCCTACGTGCTTGAGCAATTGGAAGCTCAGGGCTGGGACGTGCATGATTTGCTGAAAGGGCGCGGGACATTCCGCGAAACCGTGGAGCGACTCCCCCTCCCGTACGGTGGTCAGTTTGTCCCTGGAGACCCAACCACCCGCGACGCCTAGGCCGCGGCCGCTACGGTTCGGCGCGTTGACGTAGACTTCCGCCCGTCGGCGCGCACTGCACGATGTCCATGCCATACCGACTTGGCGCCATTGGCGTTGGCGGCAACGCCGCCGGTCACCTTCGGCGGTTTCTTGGGATGTCCGAGGTCGAAGTGGTTGGCCTGGCCGACCCGTCGGACGCAGCCATTGCAACGGCAAGGTCCGGCCTGACCGACCTGCACGAGGTTTCCGCCTACTCGGACTGGCGTGACCTTCTGTCAGCGGCAGACCCGGATGTGGTGCTGGTGTCTACGCCCCACACGCTCCACCACGAGCACGTGATGGGCGCCCTGAACGCCGGCGCACACGTGCTGTGCGAAAAGCCCCTGGCGCACACGCCCGAACTTGCGCAGGAGATTGCCGATCACGCGAACGATCTTGGCCGACACGTCGTGGTCGGCTTTCAGCGCCGCTTCAGCCCCGGCTACACGTACATGCGGAGACGCCTGCAGCGCGGCGACATGGGTGACGTCACTCACGTTCAGGCCAGCCAGTGGCAGGCGTGGATCAACAGCGCCAGGGGCAAGTGGCGGAGCACGCTGGCCCTGGGTGGCGGCGGTCAGCTCAGCGACTCTGGCAGCCATCTCATGGACATGCTGCTATGGACGACCGGATTGCGCATCGTCGAAGTCGACGCTCGAATGCGTAGCTACGACCTGGAAGTCGAAGTCGACGGCGCGGCCGTGTTCCTTTTCGAGAATGGCGCCATAGGCACCCTCTCGATTATTGGTACCGGACACACATTCGGAGAGCGCCTGTCGGTGGTTGCCGGCAACGGCGCAATCCGAGCGGACTGGGCCTCGGGCGGCGTGGAGGTGATCCTTGAAGACGACCTCGAGGCCAAGCTGACGCGTGAAGTCGATGGACTTTCTGGCGGAAGTAATCCAGACGAGCACTTCCTGGCTGTAATCAAGGGAGACGCCACGAACGGTTCGCCGCCCGAGGACAGCGTCCATCTCCTGGAAGTCCTGGCCGCAATTCGACGATCGGCGGATACCGGCCAGCGCGAGATCGTCAGTCAGACCTGACCACGTCCGGTGGGCGTGTCCAGCGACGACACGGGCGCGTCCCGGCAATTGGGTGACGTCTGCTCCGGGGAACGCGCGCGGCGTTCGCCGGCAGGGAATCCGCTGCTCGCCTGGCAGCGACGCTGACCCGGCCTACGACTTTTCGAGATCGTCGAGGTCGAGTTGGTTAATGAACTCGCGGAACACCTCGAGCTTCTCTTCCGCCACCGGCTCTCCTTCGCCGGCCTCTTCGCCGTCGGTGTCAGGTTCGAATCCTGCTTCGTTGAGCACTGACGGATCGACGAGAATCGGTGCGCTCGCACGAACGGCCAGCGCAATCGCGTCGCTGGGTCGCGAGTCCAATTCGCGGCGGCTACCGTTGATATCCAGGACAATGGTTGCGAAGAAGGTCGTGTCAATCAGATCAGTCACCACAACTCGCTCGACAGACCCTTGGACCGATTCAATCAACTGCTTGAGCAGGTCGTGGGTCAGCGGCCGCGGAACCTCATGGTCCTGCAACTTTACGGCGATTGCGTCGGCTTCGCCCTGGCCGATAACGATGGCCAGATAGCGTGGCCCGTCCCGTTCTTTCAGCACTACCACACGGCTGGGACTGATCAGATTCACGCGCACGCTGTCCACGATCATTTCGATCATGTCGCTACCGCCACTCCCGCTCCAGGCGACCTTCTCACAGGGTTGGCGCGCACTTTCATGGTATCAGCGGCCATCCGCGGAACGAATGCGCGGCGTCACACGGCGTCCGGAGCGCTCAGATCGAATTCGTCGTGTAGCAGCTGAGTCGCCCTCGCCACCTGCGACTTGTCGACCAGGCAGGTCAGGCGAATCTCGCTGGTCGTAATGCTCACGATGTTGATGCCGGCGGCAGCCAACGCCCCGAACATCCGGGCCGCGATTCCAGGCGTGCTCTGAATGCCCACGCCCACGATGCTGACCTTACCCAGTTCGGTCGACGCCGCCACGTCGCGTGCGCCAATCTCCGCCGCCACGGGGCGAATGAGATCCAGCGTCGAGTCCAGGTCCGTCTCGCCGACGGTGAACGACAGATCGGTCACCCCGCCGTCGGAGACGTTTTGCACGATGACGTCGATGTTGATGTGCCGGTCAGCCAGGGGCTGGAACAACGCATGTGCCAGACCCGGCCGATCACTAACGCCGCGAATCGTCACCCGGGCCACGTCCGTGTCGTGAGCGACCGCGCGCACGCGCTGCATGGTTTCGATGGGAACCGCTGATTCAGCCACAATTTCCGTCCCTGGTGCATCGCTGAAACTGGAACGTACCACCACCGGCATGCTGAAGTGTTCGGCAATCTCGACCGCGCGCGGATGCATGACGCGCGCGCCCAGCTTTGCCATCTCCAGCATTTCGTCGTAAATCACCAGATCGAGCTTGCGCGCGTCCGGCACGATGCGCGGATCGGCGGTGAAGATGCCGTCCACGTCCGTATAGATCTCGCAGCGATCAACGCCAAGCGCGACGGCTAATGCCACCGCGGACGTATCCGACGTACCGCGCGCAAGCGTCACGATGTCGCCCCCCGGGCCAAGTCCCTGGAAGCCGGCCATAACCGGAACGCACCCGGACTCGAGTTCGGCACGTATGCGGGTCGGCTCAATCTCCGTGATGCGGGCACGGCCATAGCGCCCGTTGGTCCGGATGCCAGCCTGCGGACCCGAGAGAGCAACCGCGTCGCACCCGAGTTCGTGCAACGCCATTGACATGAGAGCCGCGGAAACGAGTTCACCGGTGGACAGCAAGAAGTCCAACTCGCGCGAACGCGGCCGCGTAGCCAGTCGCTCCGCCGCAGCGATCAGATCGTCGGTCGTGTCGCCCATGGCGGACACCACCACGGCTATGCGGTCGCCCTGAGTCAGTGAGTCGTGAATCCGCTCGGCCACCGCACGGATTCGCTCACTGGTCGCGACTGAAGATCCACCAAATTTCTGAACGAGTAGTGCCACGCCCAACCACGCTGTCGACGCACGAACCCATGATGCTAGCAATCGGGGCGCGGCGACTGGCAGATTCAGCGCGCCCAACGTGGCGCACCGTGGACGCTAGTCGGCTGTGCGCACCCCTTCACGCCTCGCCATAACATCGCGGGCCAGTTCAATGATCCGTCGCTGGTAGTTGGCGAGCGACCAGCGCTCAGCGCGTTGCCGAGCCGCCTGCCTCATCGCCGCACGCCGCCGTCCATTCCGAACCAGCGTTAGCGTCGCAGCGACCAACTCATCCAGCGTGCGCCAGCGAAACCCGCTGCGTCCGGGCTCGACGATCTCGCGCAGTCCGCCGCCGTCGAACACCACCGGTACAGCGCCCGACATCATCAGTTCGGCGACCGCCATACCAAAGTGTTCGAACCGCTCCGGTGCGCGGCGCTCGGATTCCCCGTACCCCGCCGCATGCCAGGCAATGGCGGCATGTGCCCGCAAGTCGCGCACCGTGGCTTCGTCGGCATTCGGATACACGTCAATCGGCAGACCACGCGCCTCGGCCCGCACCCGGCGCAGATATTTGGCATCCACCGGGCGCTGACCAACGCCACCCACAAGCGCCAGACGCCAGCCGACGAGACCACGGTCACACAGCATCCGGAAGGCCCGAACCATAGCGATGTGCTTCTTGTTGTGTCCCCCAACAAAGAAGCGGCCAATTGAGACGATCAGCGGCCGCTGTCCGGCCGCTTCCTGGCGATCATCGGCGATGACCGGCGGCTCGATGACCGGTCCCGTGACACCCCAGCGGCTCCGCAGCCACGACGCGGTGAAGTGGGAGTTGGGCGTCACCGCGTCGTACGAGCGCAGGGCGTCGACGTACTTCGCGGCATGGTCGTCGCCTGCGCAGTAGGCCAGCTTGGGAATCAGTCGGCGCGTCACTCGCTGGTAGAGATCTCTTCGCAACGCGCCGCGCTCCTCGATGGATCCCAGCCCCAGGCCCAACTGACGACCCTCCCAGCGGTTTGTCCCGCCGGATGCCGCCGACCGGATGGCCAATTCGCGGCAGCCCGCCGGTACATTGACCCACGGGCTCGGCGCAAAGTCGCCTTTGTCCCCTGCCGTTCCCTCCGCAAGTGCATTGCCGGATTCCGTCGCAATGGTGTACGCGCGGTCCTCATGGCTCATCGCGCTTAGCCAGAAGCGGATTCGGGTTCCGTCCCGAACACCGATCCGTCCGTCGCCATCGGACTGGCGAAAGAGGGCGCCCCTATGCGCTTCGGTGCCAAACCAGCCGTCTCGCTCGTGAGCGGCGCCAAGTCCCCGGCCAATACCGCGAAGCGCCCTGCCAACAACTCGCCAGGCGGTACTGCTGCGGCGCGCTGAAAAGTAGACAAATCGGATCGATGGCAAGCCGCGACCGTCAACCAGGCTGAGATGGGTGCCATTGATGAACAGGTCGGCATTGCCTGCAATGTCGCGTCCGGTGAGTTGCGGGCGCTCAGGCACAAAGCGAAAACTCACCTCGTCCAGATCTATCCCGGCCCAATCCACGACGGCGGAACGCGGCAGGGGACAATGCGAGACGACGCAAACGGTGCCCAATTCACGCAGGGCGCTGGCCGCACTCAAGACTTGCCGCTCGCCCCCACCGAGCGTGGCCAGCCAGCCGTCGAACAGAACGATGCTCTTGTCGTTCAAACCGAGACCGTCACCTCCACCGGGACCATCCGCCGCGCACGGTCTCGACGGTCACGCCAGGCCCATTTCCGCACGGGAAGCCGATTCCTGCCGGACGTCAGTCGTATTCCCCGCGCATTAGATTCCACCGTACTCGCAAGACATCAACCAGCATCGAGACGGCATCGGACAGCGGGCGGACCTTGCTCATCGGTACGTGCCGCCACTCGACTGGAATCTCCACGGTTTGCCAGCCGCGTCGACGGGCAATGGCCAAAAGCTCGACATCAAAGGCGGTAACTCGCTCTTTTTCGATGACGTCTCCGTCGACGGGATAGAGTCGCGCTCGACTAAATATGTCCTCGGCCGCATCGGCCGAAAACCCCTTGAAGCCACACTGCGTGTCACTGAACCCGCCGACGCCAAGCCAACTCACCACACGGTTGAAACCGCGCCCGAGCGCATGGCGACGCCAGGGCTCGTTCAGTCGCTGCGACAGATCCAACTCCCGCGAGCCGATGGCGACATCGGCCCCGCGACGAATCTCCTCGACGATGCGCTCGACAAAAACGAGCGGTACCGCCAGATCGGCGTCCATGAACATGCGGACGGCGCCGCCCGCCGCACGAACGCCACAGGCCACGGCCGCCCCTTTGCCCCGGTGCGGCTCTGCCAGCACCAGGGGAACCACGTCGCCAGCACGGCGCGCCGCGCAGGCCCAAGTCTCGGCTATTTTAAGCGTGCCGTCTGTCGATCCGTCGTCGACCACCACAACTTCAATCCGCCCGTCGCGTCCGGCCGCCCACGCATCCGTCGCCCGCAACGTCGCGCCCAGACGATCTTCCTCGTTGTATGCCGGGATCACGATGGAGAGTTGAATCGGCGATGTGCCTGAGCTCGCCACGGTCCTCTACCGCTCTTCCCGGGCCTCAACCGGTGGCCAACGGTCACTGGTTGAGCCGAGCCTCGAACGCGTCAACGCACTACCGCGGCATGAGCCGAGGGCTGCAAGGCCGGCGGTAGACCTCGGCCGACCAAGTCCTGAACGTGTTCCCGCTGCCAACGCAACCAGCGGGTCGCGCGCGCGGCCTCCTCGCGAACTCGGGCCGGCGCGGTACCCCCAAGCGAGGTTCGTCGCGCGATGGCCTCCCGAAGATCCAACCTGTCCCGCACGTCGCCGGGCAGCCGCTCGTCCGCACTCGAAAAGTCATCGTCGTCCAATTCGGCCAGTTCAACGCCTCGATCCTCGGCCAAACGAACCAACAGTCCCACGGCCGCATGCGCGTCGCGGAAGGGCACGTCCCGCTCGGTCAGGTAGTCGGCGATCTCAATGGCCGTCGGATGACCCATGGCTGCCACCGCCGTCATGCGCTCCCGATTGATCGCCAGCGTGCCCAGCGCTCCCGTGAGCGCCCGCAGCGCCGCCAGCATGTCATCCTCGACTCTGAAGACCGCGCGCTTATCCTCCTGCATGTCCAGGGCATAACTCAGCGGTACGCCCTTCAGCGTGGCGTGCCATCCCACGGCCGCTCCCGCAATCGCGCCGGCCTTCGCGCGCGTTAACTCGGCCACGTCCGGGTTGAGCTTCTGGGGCAGCATGCTGCTCCCCGTCGCAAACGCGTCGTCGAAGCGCACCATGCCGAATCCCGGCGATGCCCAGATCACCAGGTCCTCGGCCCAGCGCGACAAGTGACCGCTGAGCGTCACGCAGGCCTGCAGCACCGCGCTCACAAAGTCCCTGTCGGACACCGCGTCCAGGCTATTGCGCGCGACCTGGCTGAAGCACAACTCCTCAGCGACAGATTCCCTATCGATGTCAAAGGCCACGCCCGCCAATGCCCCCGCCCCCAACGGGCACACATCGGCCACGGTGTAGGCGTACAGGATGTTGTCCAGATCGCGCCGGTGCATTTCAAACAGGGCCAGGAAGTAGTGCCCCAGCGAAACCGGCTGTGCGACCTGGAGGTGCGTGAACCCCGGAGCGACGGTTTCGGATTCCTCTTCGGCCCGCCGCGCCAGCACGCCCAGCAATTCAAGCGCCGCGCCGGCAAGGCGCAGGCAGAACCCCTTGCAGTACAGCCGGAAATCCGTCGCCACCTGGTCATTCCGGCTGCGTGCGACGTGCAGTCGTCGGCCGTGATTCCCAATCCGCTCGGTCAGTACCCGTTCGACGAAGCTGTGCACATCTTCGTCGTCGGAAGTCGCGGGAGGGCCCCCCGCCCGATCGAGTTCAATCAGCAATTCGTCCAGCGCCGCGATCAGCGCATCCGCGCTGCCCGCGGGAATGATCTTCTGGCGGCCCAGCATCGCGGCGTGGGCGCGGCTGGCCACGATGTCCTCGCGATACATCCGCCGATCGACGGGAAACGAGCGCGTGAAGGCGCGCGCGACATCCGCCGGCGGCTTGTCGAACCGTCCACCCCACATATGCGCGGCCTATCTCAGCCGACGGGACGCCGGGATCTCGTCAGGCGCCTCGCGCGGCGTCCAGCGCATCCAGGCCCTCGTCGAGCTCCTCCACGCTAATCGTCAGCGGCGGCACAATGCGGATCGTCTCCGGTCCGGCCTTGATCAGCAGGAGTCCGTTGCTGCGAGCCGTTTCCACCACCTCGGTCGCGATGTCCTCAGACTCCAGGTCGAAGCCGATCATCAGCCCCAACCCGCGCACGCCGGTAATTCGGGCGCCTTGCCCGGCGCTGGCCCGCAAACGCGCCCGCGCGTGTTCGCCCTTCGCCTGCACTTCGTCCAGGAATCCGGGTGCCGTGACGCGGTCCAGCACGACCCGAGCCGCGGCGCAGGCCACCGGACTGCCGCCGAATGTGGACCCGTGCTCGCCCGGCGCCAGCACGCTCACGGCCTCGCTGCTCAGCACGGCGCCGATTGGCAGGCCGCCACCCAGCCCCTTGGCCAACCCGATCACGTCGGGGGTGACGCCAAAGTTCTCGTAACCGAACAGGCGCCCGGTCCGCCCGATGCCCGTCTGAACCTCGTCGAAGATCAGCAGCACGCCATGCTCGTCGCAGACCCTGCGCAAACCTCGAATGTAGTCCACGTCTGCCATGCGCACGCCGCTCTCGCCCTGGACCAGTTCCACCATGACGGCGGCGGTTGACGACGAAATCGAGTCGTCGACCGCATCCAGATCATTCAATGGCACGTGCGTGAATCCGGTGGGCATCGGCGCAAACGGCTCCTGGTAGGCAGGCGTGCCGGTGGCTGCCGTGGTGGCTATCGTCCGGCCGTGGAATCCGTGCTCTGCCGTGATGACTTCGTACGCGCCATTGCGCTGGGTGCGCCCCCACTTGCGGGCGATTTTCAGGCAGGTTTCGCTGGCTTCGGCGCCGCTGTTGACGAAGAACACGCGGTCCAGCGCCGAGTTGTCAACCAGGCGTTGCGCAACCTCAAGCTGCGGCGTCGTATAGAACAGGTTGGAAATGTGCGCCAGCGACCGAATCTGATTCGCCACCGCGTCGCAGAGCTCCGGGTCGCCATGTCCCAGCGTGGTCACGGCAATCCCGGCGGTAAAGTCCAGGTACGAATTGCCCTCGTCATCCCACAAGCGCGACCCCTCACCGCGTACCAGCGTCACCGGAAAGCGGCGAAACGCCTGGTGGTAATAGCGCGCTTCCAGCTCTTGCCAGCCCATGCGTTGTTCAGCCTCGGCGGGGATCGAACGGCCGTCGCCGTTCCGAGTCGGATTATAGGGACGCGGCTTCCGCCCTCACCTGCGTACCGCCGCCGTCCGGATCCAGGGCCCGCCGCAAGGCATGGCGACGCGATCCGTTGGCAATGCAGACCCGTCCCACCTCGCCAAGCAAGGCCACGGCCGACCGGACCTTTGGGACCATGCCACCCGCAATCACCTCGTCCCCGATCAAGCGCTCGGCGCCACCCGGGTCCAGGTGCGCCAACACCTCGCCATCCGCGCCCTTGACACCGTCCACGTCGGTCAGAAACACCAGGGCCGCGGCTCGCGTGGCGCTCGCCAACGCCCCCGCGATGTCGTCGCCGTTCACGTTATAGATGGACCCGCCATCGTCAACGCCGAGCGGCGAAACCACCGGGACGTGTCCCCGTGACGTCAGGTCATCGAGGATTCCCGCATTCACCGTCTGGACTCGACCTACCCAGCCAAGCTCCGGCAACGCCTGGCGGACACGCACCACGCCGCCGTCCGGTCCGCTGATGCCAACCGCCGACACTCCAGCCTGTTGCAGCGCGCCCACGACGGCTGGCGCCACCAGCCCCCGAAACACCAGCACCGCGTCGTCCCTCGTCTGGTCGTCGGTCACGCGCAGGCCGTTGTGCCACGTTGTCTTGCGATTCCGCGCCGCCTGCCAGGCCGTCAGTTCGTCGCCGCCGCCGTGCGCGATCACCACCCGCACCCCGGCATCGACCAAGGCCCGGACATCCGCCCCGATTCGTCCGGCGGCCATGTCCGCCGTCCCGCCGATCTTCACGACCACGTAGCGGCCGGTCAGATCAGGCGTGGCTGTCGAATCGGACTCGAGATTGCCGGCGCTCAGGTCATGTACTCCGCGTTGATCGCCACGTATTCCGCCGAGAGATCCCCGCCCCAGGCCGTGGCCGTCGCCTCGCCCTGGTTCAGCGCCACGTCAATCGTCACGTCCGCCTGCCGGAAGTGCTCGGCAACCAATGATTCCTCGTACACCGCGGGAGCTCCCTGCCTGACGACCTGCGTATCGCCAATCCAGATGTCGAGCAGGTCCGGGTCGAACTCGGCGCCGCTGTTGCCCAGGGCCATCACGATGCGGCCCCAATTCGGGTCGCCGCCGTGAATCGCCGTCTTCACCAGCGCCGACGTCGTGACCGCGCGAGCTGCCTGCCGCGCCGTGGCGTCATCCGACGCTCCACGCACCGTCACGGCAAAGACCTTCGTTATACCTTCGCCGCCGCGCACGATCTCCTGCGCCAACCATCGGCACACCGCCTGCAAACCGTGCGTAAATGCTTTCGCGTCAGAGGTGCCTTCCTGGATCATGCCGGTTTCGCTGGCGCCATTGGCCAGCAGCAGGGCGGTATCGCTTGTCGACTGATCGCCGTCGATGCTGAGCAGGTTGAATGAGTCGGCCACGGTCGCGCTCAGCATCCGCTGCAGCGTGCCGCCGTCCAGCTCAGCGTCCGTGGTCATGAACACGAACATGGTCGCCATGTTCGGATGCACCATCCCGGCGCCCTTCGCCGCGCCCCCAATTCGGACAGTGCCGCCGGACACCGGCAGTTCAATGGCCAACGTCTTTGGCGCGACGTCCGTGGTCATCATGGCCCGTGCGACCGCCTCGCCGGCGTCGGCCGACAACTCCAGCGCCGCTACTCCAGCCAGGATCTTGGGCATCGGCAAATGGAAGCCGATCACCCCTGTCGATGCCACCAGCATTTCGTCAGCCGGCACGTCAAAGCGACCGGCAAAGGCGTCGATGAACGCCAGCGCATCGGCCCGCCCGCGCGCCCCGGTAAACACGTTCGAGTTACCGCTGTTGAACACGATGCCGCGAGCCGGTTTCTGGGCGAGACGCTCCTTGTTGATCGTTACCGAGGCGCCGCACACGCGGTTGGTCGTAAAGGTCGCCGCCGACCGACAGGGCGTGCGCGTGCTCAGGATCGCGCCCAGGTCCAGCGCCCCCGTAGCCTTGATGCCGGCGGTCACGCCGCCACCCACGAACCCTCGCGGCGCCAGCGTGCCCCCGGGAATAACCCGAAAGCCGCCAAGTTCCGCGGGTGGCTCGTGCATCTACGGGTGACTCGGCGGAATTGCGAGGCCGACCTGCTCGTCGATCCCCGCCATCACGTTCGCATTCTGGACCGCGCTGCCCGCCGCGCCCTTGCCCAGGTTGTCGCTCGCGGCCATGGCCACGAGCGTCTGGGTGGACTCATCAACGGTCCAATGCACGAAGGCATGGTTTCCGCCGGACGTCCACTTGGTGTGCGGCGGCGCGCCGGCCAGGTGCACGAACGGTTCATCCTCGTATGCGTCGCGGTACGCCTGCGCGACTTGGGACGGAGCGACATCGGGACGCAATGCCCCGTACGCCGTAATCAGGATGCCGCGCGTCATCGGCACCAGGTGCGGCGCAAACGTCACCTCGATGGGTGAGCCGCCGATGTCGCTCAACTCCTGCGCGATTTCCGGACTTTGGTAGTGGTCCGCCACGCGATAAGCCGACGAATCTTCATTAATCTCCGAGAATCCGTAAGCAGGCGACGCCGAACGCCCGGCTCCGGACACCCCAGTCTTCGAATCCACCATCACGTGTCCGGCCAGCAACCTGGCGCTCGCCGCCGGCGCCAGCGCCAGCGCCGCTGTGATGGCGTGACAGCCCGGATTCGCCACCAAGTCGGTCTCACGAATCTGTGCGCGATGCCACTCCGTCAACCCGTATACGGCCGAATCGATCCACCGCGGCGCCGCGTGCTCCACGCCGTGCCAGCGCAGGTAGTCCGACGGATCGCGCAGCCTGAAATCGGAACTGACGTCGACGCAGCGGATCCCGTCGTCCAAAAAGGGCGCCAACTGCGCAGCCGACGCCTTGTGCGGCAGGCATGAAATCACCAGGTCGGCGCTGCCGTTCAACTCGGGTGTCAATTCCAGATCGGCATACGCGGCGCGGCCGCTGGCGCGCAGCCAAGGAAACACTTCATGCAGGCGCCGGCCGGCCTGGCTGCGCGCGGTCGCCCCGACAATTTCGAACTCCGGGTGGACAGCCAAATACCGAACCAGTTCGCCGCCCGAATAACCAGTCGCGTTGAGAATCCCTATCCGCATACGCACCTCACCTGGGAGAAGCGATTATATGGACGCTTGGCCCACCCGCCGCAGGTTTCTCAGGCGCGCAGCGAAAGCAACAGGATCAGCGCCAGGGTGCCGGCCGCCACACGATAGACCGCAAACGCCGCCAGACTGTGGCGAGCGACGAAACCAAGCAGCCAGCGCACCGCTACCGCCCCCACCACCGCCGCAACCAGCGTTGCTCCGATCAGCAGCGAGATATCGCCGGTCGGCTTCCCACTGATCACCACGTCCACGAACTGAACGAGACCCGCACCCGCCACTGCCGGCGCCAGCAGAAACAGCGAAAACCTGGCGGCGGCCTGACGCTCCACGCCGAGTCCGCGGGCCACCGTCATGGTGATTCCGGCCCGCGACACCCCGGGAACCAGCGCTGCAAATTGCGACAAGCCGATCACAATCCAGAGCACGAACGGCGTGGATGTCAGATCACGGCGACTCGTCCCGAAGTGGTCGGTAGCTGCCAGAACCAATCCAAAGACGATCAACAGCACCGCGGCCAGCGTCGGGTCGCGAAGCGACGTCAACCAGCCGCGCACGGGCAGTGCGATCAGGCCGATCAGCAACGTCGATCCAACCAGCGCCCCCAATAGCCGACGGGCCAACGCAACGGAGTCGCCCCGGCCGATCAAACCGCGCGCCAGCCAAACCCAGTCGGACCAGAGCGCGATAACCAGGGCCAGCCCCGTCCCCACGTGCAGCGCAATAGACAGCGTCAGTCCGGTCAGGAACGGATCGGCCCAGCCCGCCAGGGCCGGGACCAGCACCAGGTGGCCCGAACTGCTGACCGGCAGAAACTCGGTCAGCGCCTGGACCGCCGCCAGGATGATCACCTCGCCCCACATGGGTCAGCCGACCCAGCGAGACGCCGGTGCGCACCCTGGCGGGCGGCCCAGTGCCAAAGCGTCTAGATGAATACCGGGGCGAGCACCAGCGTGATCGTGCTCAGCAGCTTGACCAGCACGTGCAGCGATGGACCGGCGGTGTCCTTGAACGGATCACCCACGGTGTCGCCCACGACCGATGCCGCGTGCTCGTCCGTGCCCTTCCCGATTGGGTTGCCGTTCTCGTCGCGCAAGTGCCCCGCCTCGATGAATTTCTTGGCGTTGTCCCAGGCGCCGCCGCCGTTGTTCATCACCGTCGCCAGCAGGACGCCGGCGATGGTGCCGACCATCAGCAGGGCGGCTTCGGCCTCGGCTCGCAGCACCAGCCCGACCACGATCGGCATGATGACGGCCAGCAGTCCAGGCGCGATCATCTCCCGCAGCGCCGAGCGCGTGCTGATGTCAACCGCCTGGCTGTAATTCGGCTCCACCGTGCCTTCGATGATTCCCGGCTCCTCGCGCCATTGGCGGCGGACCTCCTGGATCATCGCCTGAGCCGCGCGGCCTACCGCGCGAATCGCCAGTGAACTGAACAGGAAGACCAGCATCCCGCCCAACATGGCGCCGATAAAGACCTCGACCTTGGAAAGATCCACCGAGTGCAGCTCGGCGGTTTCCAGGTAGGCGCTGAACAGCAGGAACGCCGCCAGCGCGGCCGAACCGATGGCGTAACCCTTGGTCAGCGCCTTGGTCGTGTTGCCCACTGCGTCGAGACCGTCCGTGATGTCGCGCACGTCCTCTGGCGCCTCGGCCATCTCCGTGATCCCGCCCGCGTTGTCCGCGATCGGGCCGAACGTGTCCATGGCCAGGATGTAGGCGGCGCTCATCAGCATGCCCATCGTGCCGACAGCCGTGCCGAACACGCCGGCCTCAAAGTTGCCAATCGTGATTCCGAGGTCAGCAAACCCTTGAATGCCCGCTTGGAACGACGCCCAGAGGGCCACCGAAATGACGATGATCGGCATCGCCGTGTTTTCCAGACCAACGGCCAGTCCGGAAATGATGTTCGTGGCCGCCCCGGTTCGGGAGGCCTCGGCGATTTCTCGCACCGGTCGATTGAAGGCCGTGTAGTACTGCGTGATGTAGACAAAGGCCACGCTGGTCAGGATGCCGATCAAGCCGCACAGGAAGAACCACCACGACTCCAGCATCACCAGGGCCGAGATCGCCATGCCAACCGTGGCCAGCACGGCCGTGGTCCAGTACCCCACGTCCAGCGCCCGCTGCGCGTTGCGCACGCGGTCCGGCCGGATCACCAGCAGTCCGACGATCGAGGCGATGGCCCCGAACGACCGAACCACCAGCGGAAACAGAATCCAGGCAATGTTGTCTTCGCCGGTCGCCTTGAAAACGGCGACACCCAGAATCATGGCCCCGATGCTCTCGGCGGCCGTGGACTCGAACAGATCCGCGCCACGTCCGGCGCAGTCGCCCACGTTGTCGCCGACCAGGTCCGCAATGACCGCGGGATTTCGCGGGTCGTCCTCGGGCAGACGGGCTTCCACTTTGCCTACCAGGTCCGCCCCCACGTCAGCGGCCTTGGTGTAAATGCCGCCGCCCAACTGCGCGAACAGGGCCACGAAACTGGCCCCGAACCCGAACCCGACGATCAGTTCCGGCGTCACTTTCGGGTTCTCAAACCCGCCGAACAGCCAGAACAGCATGAACACGCCGAGCAGGCTGAGTCCCACGATCAGGATTCCGGAAACCGCTCCGCCGCGCAGGGCAATCGTGAGCGCGTCGCCGAGCGACCGCGTGGCGGCGCTGGCCGTTCGCACGTTGGATCGAACGGCAATGATCATGCCGATCACGCCCGAGAGGCCGGACAACACGGCGCCAACCAGGAACGACACTCCGGTGCGCCAGGCGAGGTCGCCGGCCTCTATGCCCTTGGCTTCGTTTTCGCCAAAGAACAGCAGCAGCACCGCCAGAAAGGCGGCCGCGACGATGGCCATCCAGGCGATGGTGCGGTATTGCCGCTGCAGGAATGCGGTGGCGCCGTCGAAAATTCGGTCGCCGTTGAGCGACATTCGACCAAACAGTTCCGACCGATCCTCGGCCTCCAGGCCCTGCATGGCCGGAATGAGATCCGCGGGGTTTGCCGAACGATCAACCGGACGCGTCAGAACATCGCGCGCCAGGTAAATGACGACGAGCACCGAGACGATGATCGACGCAGGTACAAGCCAGACCAGACCTTCCAACTACGAAACCTCCCTGCGAACCATGCGGCGTAATGGCTGAGTGCATGGTGAAGCGTCCAAAACCGACCAAGACATTGGCTCAATCCTCGCCGTCGCGAAGCGGTCCATGCGAAAGGATCTCCCCGAGGACCTCGAGTAGCGTCCGCATGTCCGCGTCCGATCCAATCGAGACGCGCAGCGCGTTGGCATGCCGGGGCTCCTCAGCAAAGCGGCGGACCAGGATTCGACGGGTGGCGAGGTCACGCTGAATGACGCCCGCATCGTGGGGCGCGCACTCAACGAACACAAAATTCGCTTCGGATGGATAAACCTGGAGATCAAAGCGTCCGCGGAGCTCCTCCGCAAATGCGTCCCGCCGGACGCGAGTTGCCTCCCAGTGCGCCTCCGCCCACGCGATTTCGTCGCAGGCTGCCACTCCGGCAACCTGCGCAAGCCGGCTGACATTGTACGAGTCCTTGACGCGGTGCAAGACCTCGATGAACGCCGGATCGCCCACCGCGTAGCCCAACCGCATGCCGGCCAGACCAAACGCCTTCGAGAACGATCGCGTTACGCACACGTTCGGCAACGACTTCGCTAAATCCATCCGGTCGCTCGACGCGAACTCCACATAGGCCTCGTCTATCACCAGCAGGTTCGTGCGCTCGGCCAGCCAGCGCAGCTCGCCGGCCCCGTAGTGCGTGCCGGCTGGGTTGTTGGGGCTGGCCACGAACGTGACCGCGCCGCGCGCCGCCGCGAGTTGCCGCACGGGCAATTCGAATCCTGGCCCCAGTGGACAGTGCACCATCCGCGCGCCCTGGATTTCGGCCAGCACCGGATATAGGGAGTAGCTGGGATTCGGGGCTACCACCCGATCGCCGGGCCCACACGCGGCTCGAATGATCAGGGTGAGCGCGTCGTCCGACCCGTTGCTCACGATGACATGCTCAGGCGTCACGTCGTGGCGCTCCGCCAGCCGCTCGCGAAGTTCCTGGCTCACTGGGTTCGGATATAGCCGCACATCCTCGGTGATGGCCTCGCGCAGACGCGCGAGCACAGCCGGCGCCACGGCTGGACTCTCGTTCGTGTTCAGCTTGATCCAACCGCCTTCGCTCGGCTGGTGCCCCGGCGTATAGCCATGCAGCGCGGCGATCTCGGGACGTATGCGAACCATGAGAAAGGCTGGGGGGATCCGTCGCGCGCTACGCGGGCATTCGGGACCGCATGCTACCTACTGGCCGCGTGTTGCGCCCACGATTGCCTCAGCCCTCCCAGCCAAGATCGGGAAACGCCGCCCGCGCGCGGGCATAGGTCGCCAGTGAACCCAGGTCACGGATGGCGCCCTCGCCAACCAGTCCGGGCAGTCGGGCGAGCGGCGTCATGACGACCTCGATCTGTTCCGTTTCCTCGGGCTCCGGCTCACAGACCTGCTCGGCGTCCAGAATCACGAACACGTGCGCCAGGTTGCGGTTTCGAGACGGACCGGTCAGCAGCGTCCCCGCGCAGTGCATCCGACCCGCGAAGCCGGTCTCCTCCAGCAGTTCGCGGGCAGCCGCCGCCTCGGGCGCCTCGTCGTCTTCAACCAGACCGGCGGGAAACTCCAGCACCACATCGCGCGCGCCGTGCTTGTACTGCCGCACTAGTGGAACATCGCCGTTGGCCGTCACCGCCACCATCAGGCAAAAGTCGTTCTGATTCAGGACGTGGTACTCCGAGATCTCGTAGCCGCTCGGCAGTCGCACGTGCTCCAGCGTGTGCGTCAGCCAGCGGTCGCTGGAGACCGTCCGCGACTCCAGGATTTCCCAGGGCCGAAGGTCAGCCATACCCGCCCCGGACTGTTGAACGTCGTCCGGGACGAGCTTCAGCCGGACTCCGTGCGGACATTTGGTTGAGAGGTGCGGGGGTGGCATAAGAGGATGGGTTCATCTCCGCCTTTAACCGCCGAGGGATCCGATTCGTGACTGACCCCCGCGTGGAAACGCTCGCCGACATCCTAGTGCAGCACTCGACCGAGGTCGGCCCCGGCGACCTGGTCGTCATCGACGGCACCGCCAATGCCCAACCGCTCCTGATGGCCTGTTACCGGCGCGTGTTGGCGGCCGGCGGGCACCCGAGGCTCAACGTGGGATTCGAGGAAGCCCAGGAAGTGTTCCTGTCCGAAGCCAGCGATGAGCAGCTTGAATTCCTGGACCCGATCGCCAAGTTCCAGGCCGACGCCATCCAGGTCGCTATCCGCATCCGCGCCAGCGAGAACACCCGCGCCCTGGCCAACGTGGACCCGTCGAGACTGGCCAAGACCATGATCGCGCGCCGTCCCGTGATGGATCAGATCATCGAGAACGTCCGCTGGGTTCTCTGCGACTACCCCACCAATGCGCTGGCCCAAGAGGCCGAGATGTCGCTGAGCGAGTACGCCGACTTCCTCTATGGCGCCACCAACATCGACTGGTCTGAAATGACCGCCAAGCTCGCCTCGCTCAAGACGCGACTCGAAGCCGGCTCCGAAATACGCATCGTGGGCCCCGACACTGACCTGACCCTCCGGACCGAAGGGCGCACCTGGGAACCCGCCGACGGCAAGAAGAACATGCCCGACGGCGAGATCTTCACCGCCCCGATCGAGGACAGCGTCAACGGTCGCATCCGGTACGAGTTCCCGGCGATCTACCAGGGCCGCCAAGTGGACGGCATCTCGCTCACGTTCAAGGACGGCCTGATCGTGGAAGCCACAGCCGAGCGCGGCGGAGACTTCCTCAACGCCATCCTCGACACCGACCCGGGAGCCCGCCGGCTTGGCGAAATCGGCATCGGGACCAACGACGGCATCAAGCGCCACACCAAGAACATCCTCTTTGACGAGAAGATGGGCGGTACGGTGCATCTGGCCGTCGGGCGCGCCTACGAGTTCACGGGCGGTAGGAACCAGTCCGCGGTTCACTGGGACATGGTGAAGGATTTGCGCACGGATGGCGCGTTGTACCTCGATGGTGCACTGCTGCAGCAAAACGGCGCATTTGTCGAGTAGCCGAATGGTGACTTTGTAGCTTCATACTGGGTGGCCGAGTCTGGTCGAGGCCTGTCGAGTCTGGGAGACGGCAGTCCTGAATCCACCGTCCTGTGGTACTATGAATCCATCGGACAGACCATCTGATCCCGGGCACGAGAAAGCGGAGGCGGTTCGGGCATCAACGGAAAGAACCTATCCGAAACCGCCGCTCGGCAGCACACGTCCGCGCAGTGATTGGCCGACCCCACTGGCCTGCTGATCCTGCGAATGTCAGGCATACCCGTCCCACTGAAGCCTTCGGGCCGCTATGCAGCCACATCGTGGTGGCGAACGAGCCCGCCAGTCGGTCGGCAAAGGAGCTCTAAGCCGAATGGCGTATACGGCCAAAGACATCCAGGTGCTCGAGGGCCTCGAAGCCGTCCGGCGGCGGCCCGGCATGTATATCGGCAGCACGGATACGCGGGGTCTTCACCAGCTTGTCTTTGAGGTCGTGGACAACGGCGTCGACGAAGCCCTGGCCCAGCGGGCCACCCGGATCGAAGTCGTCATCACCCGTGACGGGTGGGTGCGCGTGACGGACGATGGCTCCGGCATCCCGGTTGACGAGCATCCCAAGGTCAAGCGTCCCGCGCTGGAAGTCGTCATGACTACCCTCCACGCCGGCGGCAAGTTCGACAACGGCGCCTACAAGGTCTCCGGCGGCCTGCACGGCGTGGGTGTGTCGGTCGTCAACGCCGTCTCCAGCCGCATGCGCGTCACGGTCAAGCGCGATGGCTTCTGCTGGACCCAGGAGTACGAGCGCGGCATTCCGCTCGGCAATGTCGTCAAGGGCAAACGGACGAGAGCGCGTGGTACCGAGGTCGAGTTCCTGGCCGACGACCAGATTTTCGAAACCCTCGACTACGACTTCGACATTCTCGACCAGCGCATCCGCGAAATGGCCTTCCTCGCCGGTGGCACCACCATGCGCCTGCACGACGAGCGCACCGACCGCCAGACGACCTACTACTTCCAGGGCGGCGTCACCTCATTCGTCCGACGACTTACCCGACGGCGAGGCCGGCTGCACCCCGACCCCATCGTGCTCCGCGGCCAGGTGGATTCCACCCAGGTTGAAGTCGCCCTGGCCTATTGCGACACCGTGTCGGAACAGATCCACACCTTCGCCAATACCATTCGCAACATCGACGGCGGTACCCACCTCACCGGTTTCCGAGCCGCCCTTACCCGGTCGCTCAACGACTACGCTCGCAGAAGCGGTCAGCTGAAGGACAGCGACCCGAATCTCACAGGCGATGATGTCCGCGAAGGACTGACCGCCATCGTCAGCGTGATGATTCCGGAGCCGCAGTTTGAGGGACAGACCAAGGCTCGCCTCGGCAACAGCGAGGTCGCCGGGCACGTCCAGTCCGTCGTCAACGACCAGCTCGGCACCTACCTCCACGAGCACCCCAGCGAGGCCCGCAAGATCGTCGAAAAGACCAAACTGGCCGCCCGGGCGCGCGTTGCCGCGCAGAAGGCGCGCGACTTGGTGGTTCGCAAAGGGGCGTTGGACGGCTTTGCCCTGCCCGGCAAGCTGGCCGACTGCCAGGAGCGCAACCCGGACCGCTGCGAGCTCTTCATCGTCGAAGGCGACTCCGCCGGCGGCAACGCCAAGCAGGGCCGCGACCGGCGATTCCAGGCCATCCTGCCGATCCGCGGCAAGATCCTGAACGTCGAGAAGGCCCGCGTCGACAAGGTCCTCTCCAACGAGTCCATCCGAAACATCATCACGGCCGTCGGTGGCGGCGTCGGCCTTGACTTCGACGTCACCAAGATTCGCTATGGTCGCGTGGTCATCATGACGGACGCAGATGTCGACGGTTCCCACATCCGCACCCTGCTGCTCACATTCTTCTACCGGGAAATGAAGCCACTGATCGAGAACGGCAATCTCTACATTGCTCAGCCGCCGCTGTTCCGCGTCGGCAACTCCCGACGGGCCGACTACGCCTACAGCGAAGATGAGCGCGACCGGTTGCTTCGCCAGATTTCAGGCAGGGTGAGCGTGCAGCGTTACAAGGGCCTCGGCGAAATGAACGCCGAACAGCTCTGGGAAACCACCATGAACCCCGAGGACCGGCATCTTCTGCAGGTCGGAATGAACGGCAACGGTGACACGCACGTCGACCAGGTGTTCTCACGGCTGATGGGTACCGACGTGGCCGAGCGCCGCCGCTTCATCATCAACCGAGCCCGCACGGTCCGTAACCTGGACGTCTGACGATTCACGCATGACGGCCGCTGCCGAGGGACCGGCCATCGCACTGGACGTCATGGGCGGTGACCGTGCGCCCGAGGCCACCATCGAGGGCGCGATCGGCTCCGCCAGGTCCACCGGCCGGCGGGCCATCCTGGTCGGCGACGTCGACATCATGCGGGGCCTTCTGTCGAACGGCGGCGAGAATCCCTCCGCTTGGCGCCTGGAATCCGGGCCTTCGACCATCGGTATGGGCGAACACCCCGTCCAAGCCGTGCGTTCGACACCCGACGCTTCGATCCGCCGCTGCGCTGAACTTGTGCGCGCCGGCGAAGCTCAGGCCCTTGTATCCATGGGCAACACGGGCGCAACCATGGCGGCCGGCGTCCTCCTGGTCGGGCGTGCCCGGGGCGTGGACCGACCTGGGCTCGCAGTCCTCATACCCAGCCGGGAAGCCCCGACGCTACTGATAGACGTCGGCGCCAATGCCGAGGCCCGCCCCGAGCATCTGCGCGACTTCGGCCTGATGGGGGCCGTTTACTCACGGCAGTTGCTGGGGAGTCCGAAGCCCCGCACGGGCGTTCTCAGCATCGGCGAAGAGGCGACGAAGGGCAGTCCACTCACGCTGGCAGCCGCCGAGCTCTTGGCGGAGTCGACGCTCAACTTCGTCGGAAATGTCGAGCCAGGGGGGCTCTTCAATAGCAGCGTTGATGTCGCAGTCTGCGACGGCTTCACGGGCAACCTCGTGTTGAAGGCCTTCGAAGCCACGGCTGAGTTTGCGGTGGGCGAATTACGCGCCGCTGTCCGCCGCCGTCCCTATACCTTGCCTGGCGTGGCGTTCATGTATCCGGCCTTCCGCGCCGTTCGGCGCCGCACCGACTACGCCCAATATGGCGGCACCCCGCTGCTGGGTGTGAACGGTGTTGTCATCATTGGACACGGGCGTTCCAACGCCGTCGCGGTTGAGAACGCTCTGCACGCCGCGGCGCGCGCCGTCGAGTCCCGTCTTGTCGAACGCGTGGCGGACGGAATGGCGTCTATCAGTCGGTAACAGGCCGGGAGCCGCCGCCCAACGCGCCCGAGGAATCCGCCATCCATGCACAAGCGAGCGCTCATCCCGTCAGCCCGACCGACGGCAACCGCTCAACCGGGCTTTGGCCGTCGCCGCCTTCTCGGTCTGGCTGCCGCCGGCACAAGCGCTCTGGCCGTTAGCGGCTGTGACATTTGGAACCTTGTCGGGCAACCCGATGCCCGAAGCCCCGGCGGTTCGCCCCTCTCGATTCCCGCGCTGCGGGCGCGCCGGTTTCCACCGTCTGAGATTCGATTGCACAGGGTGGCCGCGCGCCACGACGCCTACACGTCATACCTGATGAGTTACGACTCCGATGGCCTTCACATCACGGGAATGGCCACAATCCCAACCGGCCAGGGTCCGTTTCCGGTCGCGCTGCTGAATCATGGCTACGTGCTGCCAAGTCAGTACGCTACCGGCGTGGGCACGCGTGTCATGGCCGACGCCCTGTCCCGGCGCGGCTTTGTGACGCTCGCCACCGACTATCGAGGGCTTGGCGGTTCCCAAGACGACATGCGGCTCAACATCGGCGCCAGGCTTGAGTTCGTGATTGACGTCTTGAACCTGGCGGCGGCGGCGCGCGAGTTTCCGGAAGCCCAGCGAGGCCTCATTGGCATCTGGGGGCATAGCCTGGGCGGTGAGCTGGCCATCCGCGCCGGCGTCGTGGATCCCTGGATTGGGCCAATAGCGCTCTGGGCGCCGCTCAGCGTCTGGCTTGACGACATCTCCGACTACTACCGGGTCCCGACCTCTCGCTCAAGCGACCAGTTGCGCGCCGCGCTGTCTGCGGGCAACTACCTTGAGGGGCTCACTGGGCCGGTGGACATTCACCAGGGCGCGGAGGATTTCGCGGTCGACCCGGCGTGGGGCGCAAAGCTCCGGCTGGCTCTGGGGGAGGCCGGCGTGGCAAGTAACCTCTACATCTACGAGGGCGTGGGACATCTGCTAAACGCCAGCGCTCAGATTGTCGTCCGCGACAGCGCCGAATTTTTGCGGCGAAATCTGCCGACGACGCGCTAGGAAACAGGGGCCGTGCCTGCGCTGTCTCAGGCCGCCGAGCAGGTGTCCGCCAACGTCGGTCGGCGCATTGGCGCGGCCCCCGTCGCCGCGGTTTTGACCATTGCCGCGCTGGCCGCTGCCCAGCCGCTCGACGCCGACCTCTGGGTCCACCTCAACAACGGTCGCTTCATCGCCAGCCGGGGCAAACTCCCCTATCCCGATCCATTCACCTTTAGCTCCGGGGACGCGGTATGGACTGTCCACGAGTGGCTTCCCGCCCTGGTCATTTTTCAACTGGTCGACCAGGGCGGCGTTATAGCCGCGGTCCTGGGCATTGCTGCCGTCTACGTCCTCGTCTGGGGCCTGCTCGATCGCACGCTCGCCGCCCACGGCGTCGGCCCGTGGATGCGAACCGCCGGTCTGATTACAGCATCCCTGCCGCTATTTCCATTTGCAGGTATCCGTCCGCTGGCGTTCGGACTGCTGGCTGCCGTCCTGGCCGCCGCTCTGGCATTGCATCACCGGCGCACCAGCTCGCGCTGGGTGTGGCTGCTGCCGCTCGTGTTCGTCATCTGGGGCAATGTGCATGCGTCGTTCCCCATCGGCTTCGCTCTGCTCGGCACGCTCCTTATCGAAGCACTCTGGGCGCGGTCCCGGCTGCCGTTCGTTGGTCCGCGCCCCCGCACACGTCTTAGACCCTTCGCTGCCGTCACGGCCTTGTCCGTCGTCGCACCGACCCTTAACCCGTCCGGACCCCGCCTGCTGGCCCAGCCGTTCTTTCAGTGGGGCGGCGAGTTTCGTCGCTTCAACAGCGACTGGCGTCCGCCCGAGGCTTTCAGCGAAACCTGGTGGTTTTTCGCGGCCTTTCTCGTCCTGCTGGGTCTGCTGCTGATCCTGCGTCGAACTCGCATCGAGCCCGCCATGCTGGGTCTGCTGCTCGTGGTATTGGCGGCCGGGTATAGCACGCGTAAGGTCATGCCCTTTGCCGCGGTGTTGGCGCCGCTCCTGCTGGTGCACCCGCTGGCCATTGCCCGCAGCATTCGCATGTCTCCCCCGGCCTGGGCGGTCGGTGTCGGTTCGGCGTTGGTTGCCGCTACGGCTCTCGGGATTGCTATCGCCATCAGCCCGCGTACGCTCGAAGGCCCGACCGTCGTGCCCATGCCAACGGTCGCGCGGGATCTCGTGGCCGAGACCGACGCTGTCCGGATATTCAATACCTACCATTGGGGCGCGTACCTCACCTGGAGCCTCTGGCCCGACGCCCTGGTCTACATTGACGGCCGATTCGACCTCTTCGTACCCGACTCGCTCGGCGTCTACCTCACCGTTATTGGCCTGGGTTCCGGCTGGCGGGACGAGTTGTCGAACATCAACCCCGAGGCCCTGGTGATCGAGACCGACTCTGCGCTGGCCCGCCGGCTGGCCCGGGCCGACTCCGGTTGGCGCGAGATCGGGGGCGACGCCGTAGCCCGGGTTTTTCTGCCCGCCGAGAACAGATCCGGATGACGACGCCCGGATGTTTCGCGTGAAACACTCGTTGCCGGCCACCCCGCGAAGCCGCCGATGACCCGTAAGCACCACGGCGACCAGGGCGAGACCAGCCTGTTTGACGGAGCGCGCGTAGCGAAGACGGACGCTCGCATCTCCGCCCTTGGGTCGGTCGACGAGCTCAATTCCGCTCTGGGCGTCGCCATGAGCTTCTGTCCTCCTGGCGATCACCTGGACCGTCTGGCGTGGATTCAGACCCGCCTGTTCACCCTGGGCTCGGACCTGGCCAATCCTGGCGGCAGGTCCCGTGGCGACCGAGTCTCGGCGTCGGACATCGCCTCGTTGGATACATGGCTCGACGGCTATCGAGCGGATCTACCGCCGCTCCTGCACTTCATCCTGCCCGGTGGGACTCCCGCGGCGGCCGGCGTCAACCTGGCCCGAACCGTCTGTCGCCGTGCCGAGCGCGAGGTCTTCCGTCTCGCGTCGGAAGCCGCCGTCAGTCCCGATGTGCCTGTCTTCCTCAACCGTCTGAGCGACGTGCTGTTTGAGCTTGCGCGTGCCCTCAACCACGAGGCCGGCGTCCCCGAACGCGTATGGCTCGGCCCGCGCGACCGACCCGGCGGCTGATCGACTCCAGGCACAACAGCTCTCAGTCCGGGCTGCGAACCGCCCTCGTTTGACAAGTTGCCACCGGCTCGTCAGCGTCACCGCGTAGGGCTGGGTGATTCACGGTCGAAAGGATCCACGCCATGTATCGGTCAGTTCGAGCGGCGGCGTTGTCCATTAAGCCCAAGAAGTGGGACAAGCCCGCCAATGCCGACAAGCTGGAGGACTTTGTGCGCCAGGCCGCGGCCCAGGGCGCGGAACTGGTCGTAGCTCCCGAAGGATTCCTCGAAGGCTACGTCGTCATGGAGGTCATCGAGGACCCGGATCTCCGTGCCGACATGTGGGAGATCGCCGAGCCGCCGGACGGTCCCTACATTCAGCGCTTCAGCGACCTGGCGCGCGAACTCAGCATCGTGCTCTGCTTCGGCTACGCGGAACGGCGCGACGACGGCGTCTACAACGCGGCCATCATCCTGGGGCCCGATGGCGAGCACTGCGGAACCTACTACAAGACGCAGCTTGCCGAGGGCGCGTGCGACGACTGGGACTTCAATCGACTCGGCCACAGCCTTCGCGCCATCGACACCCCGGTGGGCCGCGTTGGCACCATGATCTGCAACGACCGCTGGAATCCACTGATTGCCCGCGCCCAGGTGATGGACGGCGCTCAAGCCTTACTGATCCCTTCCTTTGGCTCGCGCAGCCGCGACCAGAATCTGAACGTGATTGCGCGGGCGCGCGAAAACGGCGTGCCCGTGGTTGAAGCCAATGTTGGCGTGAATCTGATCGTCAGCAAGGGCGAAGTTGCCGCCTACGTCTGGGGAACCGACCGCATATCCATCGCCACCATCGAAGTCCCGCTGCCACCGTCGGACGTCAACGCCCGCGCCGTCGCTGAGGAGTTCATGACCTGGCGTGGACCCGAAATGCAGCGCCGCTACGAACGCACCGTGGAAAAGATCTCCAGCTGACTCGCGCCTACCGGCTCTCGGACTCGATCCGATCGGCCAGTGCGCGCAGCATCTCCCACGGGAAGATTCCGGTGCTGTGGCTGTCGCTCCAGTCGAACGTGAGCGCATAGTTCCCCACCGGCGCAATTCGATAGGCGCGGATACTGCCCGGTATCGACGCTGGGTCAAGCAGGGGCGCGCCGGTCAGTTCATCGCGGCAGACGGCGCAGCCGCAGGCCAAGCGGATTTCTCGCAACGGAATCTCCGAGGTCACGCCGTCGGCCCAATCGATACCTAATGCGGCATCGCCGACGCGGTGGATGCCCACCGCGGTGACTCGCGCCCGGGCGTTCGAGCTTGCGGTCACCTGGCGGCGCTAGCGACGAGGCGCTCGATCTCATCGGCCAACGCGGCCGCCGCGACCGGTCCCTCGCCTTCCGCCATCACGCGAAATACCGGCCGGTCATCGTCGGGAACGACCACCGCTCGCTCAAAGCCTTTGCCGAAGACGACGCCATCAATCTCGCCCTCGTCACCACGGTCGGGGTGCGAGTTCAACACGCGCATCAACTTCGCGCGCCGCTCCCAGGCCACCGAAACTTCACGGTGCGCCAGCGTGAAGGCAGGCAACGAACCGACTCTGGCCGACACAGACAAGTCGCTCAGCGCCTGGGCGCTTATCAGATGAACCAGGGTCGCCATGGCGTCTGGCCCCGGGTGGAGGTCCGGAAAGGCCAATGCATTTCGGCCGTTCGCCGCCACCACCGCCTGCTCAGCGTCACTCACCTGCATCATGTTGGCCACGTTGGCCTGCGTCCGGATCGATGTGAAGCCCAACTCGCTGGCGTACGAGGTCAGGCTGTTGGGCACCGTAAACGGGACGGCCAGTGGACCGGCGATTCCTCGTGCCCGCAGCCCGTCCAGGACCAGCGCGATGACGGTCAGGCTGTCGATTGGCGCTCCCTGCTCGTCCACCAGCCAAATGCGGTTTCCGTCAGGACCGACGACCGCGCCGAAGGTCGCGCCCACCGCCGTGACGATTCGCCCCAGTCGGGCCAACCGTTCCTCGATCGCCATTCCGCCGGAGCCGACGTCGACTGGTGAGGCGTCCACGGCGGTATCTCGCACGCCCAGGCGGGTCAGCACACTGAGCAGCGTTTCGCCGCAGGTTCCATCGCTGTAATCCACCACCACGCCGACGTGTCGGTGCGTGACTTCGGGATTGGCCACCACGCGCAGGAGCGCTTCCTGGTAGGCCTCCACGGCGGATGCAACGGTTATTTCGGCGATCGATTCCGAGCCCACGCGCCGGAAATCTTCGCGCATGAACGTGGCTTCGATCTTGCGCTGTTCGGTCGGCCGAATGTCCACGCCCCGGGGGTTCGTGAAGCGCACGTCCACGGCCGCCGCGTCGTAGGGCGACGTGCGCACGTGGGTGGCGCCATCGGCCTCAAACCGAGCGCATGAGAACCGACCCACCGGAAACGGCGTGGATCCGATGTCGATCACGCGCACCCCCACGGAGGCCAGTCCGGCCATCAGCGCGCGTTTCACCATGCGCGCAGGCCGTGTCTGGTCTCGGTTCGCCACCACGGACGCGCCAACCGGCAGCGTGCTGCCCCAGGCCGCGCCCAGCCGCGCCGCAAACTCGGGGGTGAGTTCGAAATTTGCCAGCCCGGCCACGCCGCCGTGCGTGAAGATTGTGCGCCGGGCCTGCGGCGCGTGGATCAAGCTACGGTCCACCACCACGCCCTCGTCCACGAACTTGCGCGGCCAGATGCGAACCCCGGGTCGAACGGACGAACCGTCGGCCAGCGTGCTGCGGTCGCCGATCACGACGTCTTCGCGAATGGTCACTCCGCGCCCGAGGTTGGCGTGCCGCGCCACAATGCATTGCTCAAGGCTGGCGCCGACCCCAACCACCACATTGCCACTAATCACCGCGTCGCTGATCTGGGCGCGCTCGGCAATCACGGTGTTGTCCCCAATCACCGCGGGACCGTTGATGACCGCTTGGGCATGAACTTCACTCCCACGGCCTACGTACACCGGACCGCTCAATTGCGCCGCGGGATCGACACGAGCCGTTGCATCTACGGTTGGCGCGTCCGGTCGATACGTCGGGCCGTCGTACGTCCGCACTCGCCCCGACACCAGATCGGCGTTCGCGGCCCGGTAGGCGTCGAGCGTGCCGATGTCGGTCCAATAGCCGTCGGCGATGTGGCCGAACAGCGGCCGCCCTCCGGTGAGCATGGCCGGAAATACGTCCATCGAAAAGTCCACTTCCCGCCCCGGTGGAATCAGATCAAAGACCGACGGGTCGAGCATGTAGATGCCAGTGTTGGCGGCGTCGCTCAAAACCTCGCCCCAGGATGGTTTTTCCTGGAAGCGCACGATCCGCCCGTCGTCTTCGGTCACCACAACGCCGTATTCCAACGGATTGGGAACGCGCGCCAGCAGCAACGTGGCCTGCGAATTGCTGGACTGGTGCGCGGTTGCCAGCGCCGTCAGGTCCACATCCGTTAGCGCATCGCCCGAGATCACCAGGAATGGCTCGGTCAACTGGTCGCGGGCCAGCGCCACGCTGCCGGCGGTGCCCAACGGCTCGTTCTCGTAGGTATAGGTGATTCGCAGTCCGAAGTCCTCGCCGGACTGGAAGTAGTTCTCGATCGTGGAACCGAGATAGTGCAGCGTCACAATGATGTCGGTAAAGCCGTGCGCGCGCAGCAGCCGCAGGATGTGTTCCATGACGGGCGCGTCGCCCAGCATCGCCATTGGCTTGGGGCGCTCAATGGTCAGCGGTCGCAGCCGGGAGCCCTCGCCACCGGCCATGACTACGGCGTGTGTGGGGATTCTACGAGCCGTAACGTGGGTCGCGTTTTAGTCTACGGTCCGGCCTTGCCCTGTCAACGCCGGTGCTAGGCTCGCGCGCGGCCAGCTGCCGCGGACTACCGAAGCAAACGCATGCCGCCTAACGACGCGCCCACGATCGCCGTGATCGTGCCCACGTTCAACGAGCGGGGAAACCCGGGTCCCCTGGTGGAGCAGGTATCGGCCGCGCTTGCCGACCGGCCGTTTCGCATCGTGTTCGCTGACGACAGTACCGACGGCACCACGCGTGAAATCCGGGATCTGGCGCGGGAGAGCGTCACCATCAGCCTGAACCACAGTTCAAGTCGGCGAGGCCTGGCGCGCGCCGTCGTGGAGACCCTGGCTGACGTGACGGAAGAGTTCGTCGTCATTATGGACGGCGATCTTCAGCACCCGCCCAGGCTCCTACCGTCGCTTATCGTCACGCTGACGGCGGGGGCTGACATCGCCGTCGCCAGCCGCTATGCGCCGGGTGGCCGTGAGCTGGGGCTCAGCGGCCCAATTCGACGGCTCGTGAGCCGGCAGTCGACGCGCGCCGCGCGCCTGCTGCTGCCGCAGGCTCGCCAAACGACTGATCCGATGAGTGGGTTTTTCGCGATTCGTCGCGCCATTCTCGATGGCGCCACGCTTCAACCCGTCGGCTTCAAGATCCTGATTGAAGTGCTCGTTCGTGGCCACGCCCGCCGCGTTGTCGATGTGCCCTATACGCTTGACCGACGCACGCGCGCCGCCAGCAAGGCCTCTCCACTTGAGGGCGTGCGCTTTCTGCGCCACCTCGTAAGGCTGCGCGCGACCTAGGCCGAGCCGAATTTCCCGACGACTGCCGCCAGCGCAGTGCCCAGGCGCGGCGCGACGGCGGAGGCCGCGTCCACAACCGCGGCATGCCCGTCATCCGCCGGCTCTTCAGTTCCAGCCACGTTCGTAATCGTGGTCACGGCACCCACCTCGGCGCCCGCGTGGCGCGCGACGACGACCTCAGGCGCTGTTGACATGCCGACCGCGTCGGCCCCGACGTGGCGCAGGAGTGCCGTCTCCGCCGGCGTCTCATAGGAGGGCCCGGCGACCATGGCATAGGTTCCCTGGCGCACCGTCAGGCCGGCACGCGCAAGTTCCCGCACGAGACCCTTGATGAGCGCTGGGCCATAGGCATCGGCCATCCCTGGGAATCGCTCGCCGCGCGGGTCGTTGGGTCCCACCAGGGGGTGATGTCCCGCCAGCCCTGGCAGAAACACGTGATCGGAAACCACCATGACGTCGCCCGGCCGGTAGTGCGGGTTAAGCGCACCGGCGGCATTCGTGAGCAGCAGGTGGGTGACACCCGCGTCGAGCAGAACGCGGACAAAGGTGGCGATCGGCTGCATGTCGCCGTGTTCGTAAAAGTGAGGTCGTCCCTGGCAGATCCATACCGGCACCCCGTGCGCGACCGCCAGGCGCAAGCGGCCCGGATGTCCTACGACCGTGGCGGCCGGGAAACCCGGAATGTTGGCGTAGTCAAGCGTTCGACAGAGGTTGAAGGCTCCGATGAGCTCAGAAAGCCCACTGCCGCTCACCACGGCCCAGCGCGGCAGGGTTCCGCTGGCGGCCGCCCGCAGGACCTCGGCACCGCGAGCGGCCTCGGTCACGCCGTGCTTCCTGCTCCTGTTCCGCGTTACGCCGGCGGGCGATTCTCCCGCGCCAACTCAGCATAGACCTGGGTGGTCGCGGGACTGGCGTGACCCAGCAGCTTCTGGACCTCGCGTACGCTACTGTCGCCCTGCAGGCGATGCGCGGCAAACGAGTGTCGCAGCGTATGCGGGGTGATTGGCGTTTCGATGTTGGAGCGTTTTGCATAGGCCTTGACAATCAGCCAGAAGCCCTGACGGGTCAGCCGGTTGCCGCGATGATTCAGAAACACCGCAGGCTCATCGACGCGACGTAGCAGTTTTTCACGCCCATTGGTCATGTAGGCCTGTAGCGCCTCGGCCGCGCGCTCCGACAACGGTACCGTGCGGGCGTTGGCGCCGTCGCGGCCCAACAGAATCTCACGTGCCCAGCAGTCGACGTCATCCACGTTCAACTCAACGAGCTCAGAGACACGCATTCCGGTGGCGTACAGGGCTTCCAGCATCGCGCGGTCCCGCATGCGCTCCGGCGTGGATGCGTCCGCCGCCTGTTCCAACAGGCGCTCGACCTCGGCGGTGGAGATTATTCGGGGACGACGTCTTGCCACGCGAGCGCCGTCCATCCCGGCGGTGGGATCCGTGGTCACCGCTTCCGAGGACAACAGGTAGCGATACAGGGCTTTGACCGCTGCCAGCTTGCGCGCCCTCGATGTCTGCCGGTATTCACGCTGAATGAGATTGGTCATGAAGGACCGAATCACTTTGGGGGGAATGTCCCAGTCGCCGTAGCCGGCCTTGTGCAGAAACGTCTCGAATTGCCGCAGGTCGCTCCGGTAGGCGGCCAACGTGTTCTCTGCTAATCCGCGCTCGGTCCGCAAGTGTTGGACGAAGTCGTCCACGCTGGCGCGCATCATCGCCTTGGATGGGTGACAAGCATTCGGACGTCGTACTCCCTGGCAACGGGCGGCTGGGTGCTTTTTCCCGCCTCCCGATGCGCACACCGTGCGGATGGGGACCGTTATGTTAACACGAAAACCGCGTACAACCCGGATTGTCGCCTAGACTCTGGCAAAGTCCTCGAAAGCCCCCGGAATGCGCGTAGATCTCGCCTACGGCGACGGCGTTCTGCCCATCGAGCTTGACGAAGACGCCGCCGTCATCGAACCACGCGACCCGGCGCGCGTCGGCAATCCGGGCCAGGCCCTGCGTGAGGCCCTGCGCCGGCCCATCGCCGGCCCGCCGCTGGCTGATCTTGTCCGTCCGGATGACGCGATCGTAGTGGTAATTGGTGACAGCACACGGCCGGCGCCAAATCGGTTGATGCTGGAAGCGCTGTTGGGCGAGTTGGGCGCCGACGTGACGGACCGCATGCACGTGCTGGTTGCCACCGGCCTGCATCGACCTACCCGCGACGACGAACTCGACCGGATGCTCGGCCCTGACCTGCGCCGTCAGCTGCGGATCACCAATCACGACGCTCATGACGCGTCAAGCCTGCGGGAAATCGGCCGGACGTCATCGGGGCGACCCGTGCGCATCAATCGTCGCTACCTGGACGCCGACGTTCGCATCACGCTGGGCCTGATCGAGCCGCACTTTTTTGCCGGTTTCAGCGGCGGGGCCAAGCTGATTCTCCCCGGCGTCGCGGGGGAAGCGAGCATCTTGCGCAATCACGACGCCGAGATGATCGGGCATCCCAACGCTCGGTGGGGCACGCTGGCCGGCAATCCCATTCACCGGGAGCAACGCGAAGCGGCCCGACTGGCGGGCTGCGAGTTCAGCGTGAACGTCACGATCGCGGGCGACGGCGCGATCACCGGTATATTTGCCGGCGAGTTGGAGGCGGTGCATGACGCCGGGTGCGCGACGGCGCTGCAAGCGGCGATGCAGCCGGTCGACAAGCCGTACGACGTTGTGATTACGACCAACGGCGGTCATCCGCTGGATCTGAATCTCTACCAGGCCGTCAAAGGGATGGACGCCGCAGCACAGATCGTGCGCCCGGGCGGCCACATCGTGATGGCCGCCGAGTGTCGCGAAGGCGCTGGACACGGCGACTTCGTACACATTCTGCGTGAACACCCAACGCCGGGCGCGATGGTCCAGTCCATCCGGGAAGCTCGATACGTTCGCGGCGACCAGTGGCAGAATCAGATTCTCGGTCGAGTGCTCGACAGCGCCACCGTGCATCTACGCGCCGACGGTCTCACGGACGATGAGATTCGCGCCGCGCACTGTGTTCCCTGCCCCGATGTCGCGCAGCGAACCCGCGAGTTGAGCGGTTCCTCGGGCCGTACCTGCGTGCTTCCTCGCGGGCCCTTTACGATTCCGTATATCGCCGCCTAACCCCGGGCAGGCAAGTCGCGCCTGAGCGACCGCAATCATCAGGGCGGTCCCGGGAAGACGCAGATGCAGCAACCTCAGTAGACTCTCGACCACGGCGCAGCGGCCGCGGCGGAAGGGGTGATCACGTGGAAAGCACGTCACCGAACGGCGACCACCAGCACGAGCACGTGTTTCAGGAGGTCTATTTGAGCGACGCCGTAGCCATCTCCGAGGAGACGACCCACGGCACGGTCACGCTGGAACTCTTCGAACGCGGTCTGATCATGCACATGGAGAAAGAGGAGGGCCTGGAACTGGCCCGGGCCTTTACCGCGCTGGCGCGATACCTGGAGGACTAGCCTTAGGCGTCGGCGTCGCGAGTCATAGGCTGAGACGACAGTTCGACGGGCAATTCCTCGGAGGGCCCGAGCACCTCGGGATCCAGCCGTACGCCCGCGCGGAATGTGTGGGCGGCGCGCAACTCTCGGTCCCAGGTTCGTTGCACGCCGGTGCAATCGACCAGCGTGACCGGACCCTCGTCCACGGCCACGACTGCAATGTCGGCCTCCGCGCCGACGCGCAGCGTGCCGGCGTCAAGACCCAGCTTTCTGGCCGGCGCGAGCGTGCAGCGCGCCACGATTTCTTCCAGCGGCATACCCAGGAACCAGAACTTGGTCATCACGTTGGGCAGGCTGAAGGCGGGGCCATGCACACAGCCGCGGTGCAAATCCGAACTGACGTAGTCCGGCGGGAATCCTGAATCCAACGCCGTTTGCGCCGTCTCCCATCCGAAACTGCTCTTACCATGCCCGATATCGAATTCAATTCCCGCGGCTCGAGCCTCCATCACTGCCGGCAGGACGCCGCGGGCGTCCAGGTCCACCAGCCCGCCTTCCAACGGGGTGTAGCTGTGGGTGACGACGTCGCCAGGCCGCAGCCGATCAAGCACGTCAGGAATGGCTTCCGGGGTGTAGCCGATATGGACCATCAGCCAGACCCCCGCCTGTTCCGCAGCTTCCACGGCCGCGTCAAGCGCGGCCCTGGCCTGGGCGCCGGCGCCGACAATGTTCTCCGAATAGCGGATCTTGACGCCCGGCGCGATGTCCCGATTCGCGTCGATCGCGCGGACGGTCCCGTCAATATCCAGGTAGCGCGGATCGCGCAACTCGCCCAAGGTGGTGACCAGACCTGCCGTGCAGATGTTGACGAGGGCACGGATTCGGGTGCTGGCAGGTTCGATGACATAGCGGCGAAGCCCCGCCAGAGTGATGGCCCCGGCGCTGCCGGTATCGAGGAATGCGGTGGAACCACCCGCGGCGCCAATCTTGTCGGCTTCCAGTCCCCAGACCGTGGCGCCCCAGTACACGTGGACGTGAAAGTCGACCAATCCCGGTACGACATAGGCGCCGTCCGCGTGGACAACCTCCGTGGCCCGGCCCGCCAGATCAGGGGCAACCGCCGCGATCCGGCCGTCGACAACGCCCACGTCGGCCCGCGTCGATTTGTTCACCGATGGGTCGATGACGGTTCCACCGCGGATGAGCAGGTCGAACGGAGTTGAACAGGCGCTGGTCTCGTGGCTCGGCGTCAAGTCGAATCCCTGGCGGTGGGCACTGGCACGGCACGCCGCATCCTACGAAGAATCGCTGCGGCACGCGCGACGGTGGGGTACCATCGGGCAGTCGAGCGTCCCCTGCGACGCCGGCGATAGCATCGGCTATCATGCTTTGTTGCTGCCCTTGACGACTCGGCAGCTACCACCTATCTGCGACGCAGACCTTCAATCTCGCGTCGGACTGTCACGGAGGAGATTGCATGGCCACGGTTGCGACCAAGGTCAAGCCGCTTGGCGACCGCGTGTTGATTCAGCCCGAAGACCGCGAAACGACGACGGCGAGCGGGCTCGTGCTGCCGGACACGGCCAAGGAAAAGCCGCAAGAAGGCACCGTGCTGGCCGTCGGGTCCGGTCGTGTGAACGACGAAGGCACGACGATCCCGCTGGAGATCAAGGAAGGCGACAAGGTTCTCTACGCCAAGTACGCGGGAACCGAGTTGCGCCTGGACGATGAGGACTACCTGATCGTCAGCGAGCGCGACGTCCTCGCCATCATCAGCTAGCGAGCCGCCTTGCCCAATATTCCGGGCACGATTGGGGACAAGCTCCCCCCGCCCGAGAAGAAGGAAGTTCGCTTCGGTCACGAGGCCCGCGAGACGCTGCGTGCCGGCATCGACATCGTTGCCAACACCGTAGGGTCCACGCTCGGGCCTCGTGGCCGGAACGTGGCCTTCGCGCGAACACTACGCCCGCCACAGATCACTAACGACGGCGTGACCGTCGCCAATGAGATCGAGCGGGTGAACAACGTGCTTCTTGATCTGGGCATCCAGATCATGAAGGAAGCCTCGTCCAAGACGAACTCCATGACGGAGGACGGCACAACCACGGCCACCGTCCTGGCGCAGGCCATCGTGCACCGGGGTCTCTACAACATTGCCGCAGGGGCGAACGCGATGCTTCTGCGCGAGGGACTCTGGCGGGCTCAGGAAGCCGCGATCGAGCGCCTGCGCGACCTGGCTCAGCCCGTAGAAAGCGCCGAGGAAATCCGCCACGTCGCCACGATCTCGGGTGACGATGTCGAGCTTGGCCGAATCGTCGGCGAGATTATGAGCCGCGTTGGGCGCGACGGTCTGGTCACGGTGGACTACCACCGGTGGGGCAAACGTCTCGAACCTCGCTATGTCGAGGGCATGCAGATCGACAAGGGCTGGATCTCACCCTATTTCGTTACCGACACTCACAAGATGCAGGGCTCGCTGGAGAATGCCCGAGTCCTGCTTACCGACCAGGATCTGGTTTCCGCCGATCAACTCAGAAGCATTCTGGATAAGGTCGCGGCCAGCGATAACCGCAACCTGCTCCTGGTTTCCAACATTCTCAGGCACGATGCCCTGACGTTCGTGCTTCAGAACAAGCTGCGCGGCAACCTGAACGTGGTCGCCATTCAGTCTCCCTCCTTCGGCGACGAGATGCGTGACCTGCTGGAAGACCTGGCGGTCCTGACCGGCGCCACGGTTGTATCGAGCAGCCTGGGCATCCGCTGGGAGGACGTGCCGCTGGAGTGGCTGGGCTATTGCCGGCGCATCGTCGCCAACCGCGAAGCCACCGTAATCCTGGAGGGCGCGGGCCACGAGGCGGACATTCAGGATCGCCAGAATCAATTGCGCGCGCAGCTTGAAGAAGAGACGAATCCGAACTTTGTGAAGAAACTCGAGCGCCGGATTGCTCGTCTCGGCGGGGCCGTGGGCATCGTGGCCGTGGGCGGCGTAACCGAGCAGGAAATCAACCATCTCAAGGATAAGGCCGACGACGCCGTTGGCGCCGTCAAAGTGGCCCTGCGCGAAGGCATCGTGCCGGGCGGCGGAACCTCGCTGCTGCGCGCCCAGGTAGCCGCTCAGGAGGTCGCCGACGAGCTCAGGGGCGATGCAGCGGTCGGCGCGCGAATCCTGGTTGACGCGCTGGAGGCGCCGATGCGCCGCATCGCTCGAAATTCCGGAGTGAATCCCTCCGTCATCGTCAACCGGGTGCGCAAGTTGCCCGACTGGCACGGCTGGGACGCGGTGGTGGGCGATTACACGGACCTCTATGCGCGTGGAATCATCGACCCGGCGGCCATTGAGATTGCCGCCATACGGGCTGCTGTGAGCGTGGGGATCATGACGCTGACAACCGAGGCGATCGTATGCGAAAACCGCCCGATTCCCGTGGCCAAGAAGCCGGACGACGACTTCATGAGCGAGGGCGGCATCTATTAGCCGACCCTCGGATCCCGCCGGCGCCGTGACTACGACCTTTAACTTTGACTGTTGCCTGAGCGACGAGGCCCGTCAGCGCGCCGAGCCGGGAACGATGGTTTCGGCTTCGGGCGCCCCCGACGACATCGTGGCGGACCTGCTGGTGGGCCAGCCGGCCAACGAGGCCCTGCCGCTGGCGTCCATGGTCGAGGCTGCCCGCAACGCTCTCCCAGAGAACTACCCAGCGCTCTTGTACGGCCGGCGCAAGGGCAGCCTGGAACTCGTGGACGTCGTTCGCGAAAAGCTGCGGGTCTTTGAAGGACTCGAGGTCGATCGCGACCAGATCATCATCACGAACGGTTCCGGGCAGGCCATCGACATGGTGCTTCGCACGTTTGTCAACCGGGATCAGATCATCGCCCTGGACCAGGCTTCGTTCGGCGCCCTGTTTGTGCGGCGAGTCTGCGACCACGGCGTCCACGTGCCGTGGGACATCCACGGTCCGCTGCCGGACGCGCTGGACGAACTGTTTGCCAAGCAGCAGCCAGCCATCTTCTACACCATCCCGACCTTTCAGAATCCGATGGGGTCCACCATCTCGCGCGAACGGCGACTCGAGGTGCTGGAAATCTGTCACCGGCACGGCGTGCCGGTTTTCGAAGACGATGCGTACTACGAATTGCACTACGACGGCGAGCGGCCACCATCCATATACGAGTTAGACGGAGGTACGGGCCTCGTCACGCGCGCCGGCACCTTTTCGAAGATCCTGGGCGCGGGTATCCGGCTGGGCTGGATTCTGACTTCGCCCGCCCTGGCCGACCGCATTCTGCCGCTCAAGACCGATGGGGGCACCAGCCCGTTCGCGTCGGCCCTGGCCGCGGAGTTCATGCGCGAGCACATGGAAGAGCAGATTGCGCGATTGCAGAATCTCTATCGCGAGCGGCGCGACATCATGCTCGACGCACTGGAGCAACACGTTGGCGACCTCGCAACCTGGGCCCGACCAAACGGCGGGTTCTTTTTCTGGATGACGCTGCGTCGACCCGAGCTCCTGGACGACGTGCTTCAACGCTGTGAGCGCGCCGGGGTGTTGGTCCGCAGCGGCTCGGTGTTTCGCGTGGACAGCGACGGACTGGGCGCGATTCGGCTGGCTTTCAGCCACGCCCCGCACGACCAGATTCGCACCGGCGTGCGGATTCTGGGCGAAGCGATCAGGGCTTCAGAGGCAGCCAACCCATGAGCGCCGACTTTGCCCAAGCAGCGGTTGGTCAGCGCGTGCCGGTGGAGCGGATGCGGTCGTTTACTACCCGTGTGATGCATGCCGCCGGTGTGCCGGAGAACCGGGCCGCCCTGATCGCCGACGTGCTGGTGGAAGCCGACGCGCGCGGCGTCTTTTCCCACGGCGTAACCCGAGTTACACCGTACACGGCTGAAATTCGCTCAGGGCTCGTAAGACCCGACGCGGAAGTCAAGACTCTCCACCAGCGCCCGGCAACGGCCGCGCTCGACGCGGGCGGCGCACCCGGCGCCGTCTCGGCGCAGATCGGCATGCAACGGGCCATTGACCTGGCGCACGACGGCGCGGCCGGCGTAGTCTGCGTACATAACGGACGTCACTTCGGTCCCGCCGCGCATTGGGCCCTGCAGGCCGTCGACGCCGGGTGCGTGGCCTTCGTCACCAGCAGTGGCGGCGGCGCCTCCGGCGTCTTGGCGTTTGGCAGCCGCACACCCGCGCTCACGAACGGACCGATCGCCTGGGCACTGCCGGCCGGCAGGAACAACCCGGTTGTTGCCGACATGGCCGTTGGCTTCTCGGCGCTCGGCAAGGTTCGTGTTGCCGCCGCGACCGGGCAGTCCATTCCCTCGGACGTTGGCGTGGACGCCGACGGCAACCCCACCACCGACCCGAATCAGTTGGTCTGGTTGAATCCCTTCGCCGGTCCCAAGGGTTTCGGGTTCGGCATCGTCATGGAGACGCTCTCCGGAATCCTGGCCGGCGCTACGGCCGCCGTGAACCGAACACCCGACCACCTGGGCACCGTCGGCCAGGTCTTCGCGGCGATTCGAGTTGAGGCATTCCGCCCGCTGGCCGAGTTCGTCGCGGATATGGACGAAACCATTGACGCCATCCATGCGTTGCAGCCTGCCGAAGGCTTCGATCGTGTGTTGGTTCCCGGCGAGCCGGAATGGCTCAAGCGCGCGGACGCGTTCAAGCATGGGATCGGCTATCCCGCCGGGCTGCTCGATGCCGTGGCCGAGACCGGCCGCGCCTACGGCGTGAACCCTGAGTGGGACGCATGAGCGACCGGCTGCGCTACGACATCGGCCACGCGCGAATCCCGGCCGACACGATGCGCGCCTTCGGAACGAACGCGCTGACCGCAACCGGTGTTCCCCGCGACGACGCGGCCTTTGTAGTTGAGACTCTGGTTCACTGTGATCTGCGCGGCGTGTTTTCCCACGGGACACGGCTGCTCGCCGCCTACACCGAAGCCCTGCAAGCCGGCGCGATCAACCCGACACCCGACATTCGCATGAGTTGCTCGGACGGCGCCGCGCGCGTGGCCGGGGACCGCTCTCTCGGACAGCTCGGGGCCCGGGCCGGCATGCAGGCCGCCATCGACATCGCGCACGATCGAGGCGTGGGCGTCGCAGTTGTGTCGGACACCGGCCACTTCGGCGCCGCGGCCTATTGGGCGCTGATGGCGGCCGACTCGGGGCTGATTGGTCACGCCGCCAGCAACATGGCCGGTCCGTGCATGCTCGCCACCGGCAGCCGCCAGCCGGCCACGGGCAACACGCCACTGGCCTGGGCCTTTCCGACGCACGGATCGCAGCCCGTGGTGCTGGACATGGCGTCCGGCGCGTATGCCCTCAACAAGCTCCACATGGTGGGAACGACCACCGGCGCCTTGCCGGAGGGCGTGGCGACCGATCGTGACGGCAATCCAACCACCGACGCCTCCAAGCTCGCCTACGTCCTGCCCGCCGGCGGGCCCAAGGGGTACGGGATCGGCCTGGTACACGACCTGATGGCCGGCGTGCTGTCCGGCGACGGCGCCACGCTGATCAAGGGCCCGCTCGACCCCGAGAATCGAGTGCCGTGGGGCAGCCTGTTTTTCCTGACGGTCGATGTCAGCGCCTTCCTGCCGCTGGATGCCTTCCGCACCGCCATGGACGAACAGAGTTCGGCCGTCAACGCGCTGCCGCCCGCGGCCGGCTTTGCCAAGGTGCAGATGCCCGGGCAGCCGGAATGGGAGTTGTTTGACGACCGGGTCGCCAACGGCATCGCCTATCCGACAAGCGCGATCGAGCCGCTGGCCGGGATGGCCGATCGGCTTGGACTGGACGCGCCCGCCGGCTTCTGACCGCATCACATCGGTCGCCCTCGCGCCGTCTCGGTCTCATCCGATAGCGGTCCAGCACTTGCGGCCAGACTTGCGCGTATCACACGCAGATCTTCTAAGTAATCCCTTGACAGTACAAGGCTCAAGTCTTATGATCCTATCGTCAGCAGTTGACAGTAGGTCATGGAGGGATTCAGATGACCTTTGCTATTCGACGTTCGCGACCGCGCATGCGCCGGCAGGCGCTCACCCCCCGGTTCTTTGACGACGAGTGGCTTTCGCGTGCGCTCGGAATGGCGTTCAACGACAGCCCCGGCTGGCTGCCGCCCGTCGACATCGAAGAGACGGATGACGCCGTGATTGTGTCTGCCTCCCTGCCCGGCTATCGGCAGGAGGACATTTCGATCACGTCGGCCGACGGCGCCTTGATTGTCGAGGGCGCCCACGCCGACAAGCCATCGAACGAAGGGTCAGACAGTGGCCGCTATCACGTGCGTGAGCGTCGCGCCGGTCGGTTTTTCCGGCGCATTCCCTTGCCGGTCCGCACAACGTCGACCGGTTCGACGGCGACGTACGAAAACGGCGTTCTGAAGGTGCGCATCCCGAAGGCTGATGAGGCCAGGGCCGCCACCATCGCCATCGAGTCCGCGTAGGACTCGGCGGTCGCGCGGGCGGGCCGGACAAGTGGCCCGCCCGTGACCGCCCACCAAGGTGTGTCCATGAACGATACGCAAATCGACGGACTCGCCGACAGGGCAAGCGACGCATCCGATCGCGACCTACAAGCGGTGATTCGGAATGTGCTCGCCGCGCTGCCCCGCGGCCTGAGCCCCGAACAGTGCCAGGATTGCGGTGGTGAGATCGAGCGAATCCGTCTCGAACTGTTGCCGGGCACCGGCAAGTGCGCCGGCTGCGCACAGCGTCATGCGCGAATTCGGACGTTCAGCCTGAACTAACTCGGGGACCTCCCGTCCCTTCCAACGCCTCGCCGGCGCCCCCCGGCGAGGCGTTTCGCAAACTCGGGGCGGTACCCTGTCGCTTCCCGTTCTCACCGACCGGCCCCGTGCATTCTGAATCTGCCGCAACCAGCCTGCGCTGCGTCGACTGCCAGCAGTCCCACGCGCTCGAATACACCCTGAACTGCCAGGCCTGCGGCGGGCTGCTGGAAATCCAATACGACATACAGCGGCTGTCGAACGAGCCCCTGGTCCAGCCGCGGCGAACCGGCGTCTGGCGCTACGCCGCCTGGATGCCCGTGCACGACCCCGCCAACTTCGTCACCCTGGGCGAGCAGCCGTCGCCGCTGTTCCCGATTCCACGCCTCGGCGCTGAACTTGGCCTTCGCCGTCTCTGGATCAAGTTCGACGGCTCCAACCCCACGGGAACCGTCAAGGACCGCTCCAGCCAGACAGCTGTATCGTGCGCCAGGCAGTTCGGGTTTGACGCCATCGGCGTGATCTCCACCGGCAATGCCGCCTCCTCAATCGCCACCTACGCCGCCCGCGCCGGTCTGCGCGGCCTGGTCTGCTGCTACACGCAAAGCACGGCGGCCAAGATGGCCCACATTGCCGGCGTCGCCAGCGACGTTGTCTGGTACGAGGGCGTCTACGACGACATGATCCGACACTTCGACGCCGCCGTTGATCGCCGTTGGTTCTTCGACGGCGGCGCCTCCCGAAATCCGTTCAAGCAGGAGGGCAAGAAGTCGATCGCCCTGGAGACGTACGAGCAACTCGGCCGCGCGCCAGACCTGATGGTGTACCCGGTCGGGATGGGCGAAACGCTGCTGGCTGGGCAGCGCGCCTGGGCAGCCCTGGCGGCCACGGGACGAATTGAGCGACCGCCGCGGCCGGTTTCCGCCCAGTCCTCGGAGGCCAACACCATCGCCGAAGCCTGGCGGAGCGGCGACGACCTAGGGGCGAAGACGATCGGCTACACCGTGGCCGAAGGCACCGCTGTCGGCGACATGGGCGCCAAGGGACGCCTCACCCTCCGCCGCATCCGCGAACAGGACGGGCTGGCCGGGGACGTCTCCGACGAGGAAACCCTCGATATGCAGCGCCGGCTGGCCCGGGTCGAAGGCCTCTGGATCGGACCGACCGGCGCCGTTCCCCTCGCCGTCACCGCCCGCCTGGCCCGCGAAGGCCAGATCGACCCCGACGACGAAATCGTGTGCATTTCCTCGGAAACCGGCCTCAAGGGCGACTGGCCTCCGCTCCAGGTGCGGGGCGAAGAACCCAGCCTGGACTTGATTCGCCAGGCGCTTGGCCGCCCGCAAACCGAATAGCCCACCGGACCCGCGCAGCTTGCGACAATGCGCCAAGCGTGAGTGACACGGAGACTGATCGTGCCAATCGTTTCGAATGCCGACCGACCCTTCGCTGAAATGATGCCCGGCGTTCGCCGACGCACCCTGATATGGGGCGAGACGATGCTGGTGGCCGAGATTCACCTCGAGGAAGGCGGCGTGGTGCCCTTGCACGACCACGTCTACGAACAGATTGGCTACTGCATTGAGGGCACCTTTGACCTCAAGATCGGCGACGTCGTGCATTCCATTGAACCCGGCAATTGCTGGTGTGTTCCATCCGGCGTGCCGCACGAGGCCACCGCCACCAGCCGCTGCTTTCTGATTGAGGCCTGGAGCCCGGCCCGGGACGATTACAAGGACTGAACACCAGCTTCGACACCTCCAGGGTTGACGCTTCGGCGTCGGCCCCGCGCATCGTCCAAACGATCCTGCGGGACAACGGGCGGCTGGCGCCTTTCCTGCTACTGGGCAGCGCGGCCACCTCGACATTTCAGCTCATCATGGCCCGCGGGCTGGAGCCGCGCGCCTACGCCGAGGCCTTCGCGGTGCTGGGCGCGCTGTCGCTGCTGGTCACCCCGGCGCAGGTCGTTCAGACGCTGGTGGCGCGCCAGGCCGCCGAACTGGTCGCCCTGGGTCGCCTGAACGAACTGCGGGCCTTGACTCGAACGATTGTCCGCTGGACCGGCCTGGTTTCCCTGATTCTCATGCTCGGAATCGTGGCGGCGTCGCCCCTCATTCAGTCGGCGCTGCAGTTGACCTCGCCGTGGCCGGTCGTGGTTGCCGGCGTTGCAGCCGGCGCCCTGACCTTCGAACCGGTGGCGCGCGGTATCACGCAGGGCGCGCGTGAATTCGTCGGGCTCGGCTTGGCCCTGTCCGCGCACGGCTTCGGCCGCCTCATCGTCGGCGCGGCAACTGTGCTGGCCGGCGGCGGGGCCACGGGCGCCCTGCTGGCCAGTCCGGCGTCCGCGTTGGGCGGCATCATCTTCGGCTGGCTGAGTGCTCGACGCGTCTTGAACCGACCGGACGCTCCGTCTGAAACGGAAGCTGCGCCGCTGGGAATCTCGGATCACGTACGCGTGGCGCTGATTCTCTTCGCGCTCGCCGGCCTGCTGCACCTGGATGTACTCGCCGTCAAGGCCTTCTTCAGCCCGGATGAAGCCGCTGCCTATGCGGCCCTGGCACTCATCGGACGCATCGTCTTCTGGAGCGGCATGATGGTGGGGATCGTGCTCTTGCCCTTCGTCGTCTGGCGGGCTGCCGTCGGCGCGGGAGTCATCCGCGCCTACCTGGCGAGCCTGGCGCTGATGGCCGCGGTTTCCGGCGCCTGCGCGCTAATCATCCTGGCCTGGCCGGAAGGCGTGTACGGCCTGGTTTTCGGCGACCGCTACCCACCCTACGCCGAACTGCTTCCCCTCTATGTGGCGGCCGCCGCGTTGCTGGCCATCGCCGTGGTCACCGCCAGCTTGCACATCGGTGCCGGTCACCTGCGCGTCTGGATTGGCCTGGTCGTTCTATTGGCCGCGACAGTCGCCGGCTACGCGTTCGCTCACGACTCGCCGCGCACCGTCCTCACCGTGCTTCTGATTGGGACGGCCGTCGCGGCCATCTATCTGGTAGCGGAGGCAATCGCGCTAGCCCATCACAGGCGCACCGAGGGAGCCCGGGCCGACCGTCAGGGCGCGAACGTGCCCTCGCGTCCATAGTCGTCGACCAAGCGCACGACATCGTCGGGGTGTGGGGTCGAGACTTCCAGTACGCGTACGTCGCCGTGCGGCGCCTCGTAGCGGTGCACGGTGCCGGTATGCACGCGCACGCTGGCGCCCTCGTCCAGGTCACGCGTCTCCAGCTCCTCGGCCGAGTCGCCGATTACCAGCCGCAACCGCCCGTCGAGCACGTAAATCGTCTCGTCCTTCGCCTCGTGGTACTGGAGACTCAGCCGCGCGCCAGCGTTGATCTCGATGATCTTGCCGATGTACAGCTCGGTCGAGGCGTAGATCACTTCGCGACCCCACGGCTTCGCGACGATGGTGACGTCCTGGTCGCTCATGTGGACGGGACCTCCACCCCGGCGGCACTTGCGCCGATCTCCAGCAGGGTGGCCACGCGCTCGGTCGACGTGGTTTCCGTGTAGACCCGCAGCAGCGGCTCGGTTCCCGAGAACCTGATCAGGAGCCAGCTCTCGTCGTCCAGGTAGTACTTGAACCCATCCATCTCGTTGCGGCGCAATACGCGCGACCCATCGACGGCGTCCGGCAGCCAGGCCTGCACTCGCGCCTCGATCTCGGCCCGGTCCTCGGCCGGAAACTCCAGGTCGTACCTAGCGTAGTGATACTCGCGACCCAGCTTGTCGAATAGCAACTCCACCAGTTCGGCCGGGGTTTTGCCCTCGCGCGCCATCAGGTCCAGGAAGTACAGCCCGGCCACCACGCCGTCGCGCTCGGGCATGTGCGGCTGAAACACGTATCCGCCGCTTTCTTCGCCGCCCATCACCGCGTTCAGGTCCCGCATAGCAGGGGCGACGAATTTCATCCCGACGCCCACTTCCTCCACGTGTACGTCGTACAGCTGACCGAGCCGTTCCAGCATCGAGGAAGTCGTCAACGTCTTCACCAGTGGCTGCCGCAGCCCCCCGTGTTCCAGGAAGTAGTACGCCAGCAGCCCGATCGTGCGTAGTTGGTCAACGAATTCGCCGTGCTCGTCCACGACCCCCAGCCGGTCCCCGTCGCCGTCCGTCACGATGCCGACGGCGGCTGAAGTGTCTCGAACCACCGCCGCGGCCTCATCCGTCTGCGGCGGGATCGGCTCCGGCCGCGCCAGGCCTGGAAACCGCGGGTTCCATTCGCTGTGAATCTCTGTCACATCAAGCCGCCCGCCCTCGAGAATCCGGGGCAGCCATCCGGCCGCCGAGCCGTACATCGCGTCCACCACTACACGCATGTCGCGGACGCGCAGCGCTTCCAGGTCCACCAAGTTGGCGACGTGATTGAGGTAGGCCGCATCCGGATTGAACGGGCGCAGCAGTCCGGCTCGCTCGGCCGTGGCCGAGTCCAGGAATCCCACCGCGTCGCCGTCGACGGCCGAAACAGCGTCCTCGATCAGCGCCAGCGCATCCGGATCAACGGCCGCACCGGTGGCCGTGCGAACCTTGAATCCGTTGTCCGCCGGCGGGTTGTGGCTGGCCGTAATCATCACCGCGCCGGCCGCTCGCAGGTCTGCGGTACTGAACGCCGCCACTGGTGTCGGACACGGAGTGTCCACAAGGTGCACGGGAATGCTGTTGCCGGCCAGCACCGACGCAACGTGCGCCGCGAAGCGCTCCGAACCGAAGCGCCGGTCGTACCCGACCACGATGCCGTTCTCCCAGCGCCAGTTGCGCCTCACGAAGGTTGCAAAGCCCTGCGCAACGCGGCCGACGTTGCGGAATGTGTAGTCGCCGCCGATGACGGCGCGCCAGCCGTCCGTCCCAAATCTGATAGGCGTTTCGATCAGGGGCGCCATCCTAGGCTTCCGCCCTGGACGCCGCCCGGCGGGCCTCGATAAGTGCGTCGTGCAATGAGTCCTCCATGGTGATGCGCGGCTGCCAGCCGGTGTCCTCACGCAGACGGGTTGCGTCGCCGGCCACGACGGCGCCTTGCCGTCCGGGCGGTAGCTTCCGCTCTTCGTTGATTTCGGCGGCCACGCCGCCAATCTGAATCAGTCGCTCCACGATGTGGCGCAGCGGCCACGCGCGTCCGGTCGCGACGTTGTAAACCGCCCCGGCGCGCCCGCAATTGGCCGCGGCCACAATCGCCTCCGCGACGTCGCGCACGTCCACATAGTCCCGCGCTCCGGCCAGGCTGAAGGTTGGCACCACCGGCTCGGCCTGCCCGTCCAGCATTGCCGCCACGTAGTGCACCTGGCGGCCAGGAAAGTACTCGGCCGAACGACCCGGCCCAACGCTGCCGAACAAGCGCAACCTCACCACGTCCAAACCATCGGACAGATGGTATTGCAGCGCCTGCAGGTCCGCCGCCGCCTTGGTGGTCGCGTAAACGGAGGCCGGCCGCAGTGGCGCGTCCTCGCTGAGCAACTCGCCGGTCTCGATACGTCCATAGATCTCGGCGCTGCTCATCGCCACCAGCCGTGCGCCTGGCGCGTGGCGCAGCATGGCCTGGATCAATCGCAACTGACCCAGCACGTTGATGTCGTAGGCGCGCTGAGGGTTGGCCTGGGCCTCGCCGGGATTGGCGACTGCCGCCAGGTTCACCACGACCGACGGCCGGACGCGCGCCACGACCTCCTCAACCTGGCGGGCGTCCTGCAAATCCATCGCCTCAAGTCCTGCGGCGGCATCGCCTCGAAGGGACGCCCCGACGACGTCACGGCCGGCACTACGGAATGCATCGACCGTGCGCGTCCCAATAAACCCCGCCGCCCCGGTGACAAGGACCGCGCCCGACACCAGCCTTGCCAGGCTCAGCCCGCGTTGCGCCCGGCCGCTATCTCGGCGTGCGCGATTTCATCGGCAACCATCTCGACGTCCGCGTCCACCATGATGCGGACCAGTTCCTCGAATGTGACCGACGGTTCCCATCCCAGGTCCGCGCGGATGGCCGTGGGATCCCCGATCAGCCGATGCACCTCCGCCGGCCGCAACAGGTCCTCGCTGACGCTGATGTGGTCCTCCGCGTCAAGCCCCAGGTGGCCGAACGCCAGGTTGGCAAACTCGTTGCCCGAGTGCGTTTCACCCGTCGCGAGCACGTAGTCGCGGGGCTCGTCTTGTTGCAGCATCAACCACATCCCGCGCACGAAGTCCGGCGCATACCCCCAGTCGCGCCGCGTCGACAGGTCGCCGAAGGGCACCTCGTCAACCACGCCGTGATGCACACGCGCCGCCGAATAGCTCAGCTTGCGGGTTACGAACTCCAGTCCGCGCCGGGGAGACTCGTGGTTGAAGCAAATACCCGAGCAGGCGAACATTCGATAGCTCTCGCGGTAGTTGATGGTGATCCAGTGCGAATAGAGCTTGGCCACCCCGTAGGGACTGCGCGGATAGAACGGCGTGGACTCGCTCTGCGGCCACTCCTGCACCTGGCCGAACATTTCGCTGCTTGAGGCTTGGTAGAACTTGATCGTGGGATCCACCGCGCGGATGGCTTCCAGCACCCGGGTTGCGCCCAGCGCCGTCACCTCGCCCGTCAGCACCGGCTGTTTCCACGACGCGGGTACGAACGATTGGGCCGCCAGGTTGTACACCTCGTCCGGCCGGTGCCGCTGCATGATCTCGATCAGCGAGTACTGATCGTGCAAGTCACCCGGCTCAAGCACCAGGTCGTCTTGCAAGTGCTGGATGCGGCCGTTGTTCTCGGTACTGGTGCGGCGCACCACGCCCACGACCTTGTAGCCCTTCTCCAGCAGAAACTCCGCCAGATATGAACCGTCCTGACCCGTAATGCCCGTAATCAACGCGCAGGGCATGCACAACCCCTGTTCATGGGAACCCGCTCGCAGTGTACGCGCGGCGCTTGTACAACAGCCGCGCGATGCGCATCGTGACGCCGGGAGCCTGCGCATGAGATTCGATTCGTGACTTCGCAAGGCGCATCCATCATCCCGCTGGCGGACATCGCCGGGCAGGGCGACATCGTGGCCGTCGTGGGTGCGGGCGGCAAGACCACCACCATGTTCGCCCTGGCGAACGCGCTGGCTGAGCGCGGCCTGCGGGTGGTGACGACGAAGTCCACCACCATTCACCGCCCCTCGATGGCCCGCGCGCCTCAGCTGCTGATCTCGCCGCCCGACCGTTGGCAGACCGACCTGCCGCCGGCGCTGGATGCGCATCCCGTCATCACCGTGGTAACCGCCGCTCCCACCCCGCGCCGCTACAACGGCATCCCGCCTGATCTGGCCCCCAACCTGCTGCGCGCATCCGGCGCGGACGTCCTGATCGTCGAAGCCGACGGCGCCCGCCGCCGGCTGCTCAAGGCCCCCGCCGCGCACGAACCCGCCATGCCGTCCGGCACAACCGTCGTGATGCCCGTGGCCTGCCTGGCCGCCGTGGGGCGACCTCTGGCCGAGCGGCATGTGCACCGTCCCGAGCTGGCCGCCGAGATCCTCGGCATCGACTCGGGCGCAAACCTCACGATCGATCACGCTCTTCAGCTGCTCCTCGACGTACGGGCCGGACGCAAGGCTGCACCCCTCGACGCGCAGTTCTGGCCCGCCCTTACCGCCACCCACCGAGTCGCCGCCTACCAGCTCGCGTCCGCTCGCGACGCGCTTGCCGCCCAGGCGAATGTCGCCGGTTGGATTGAAGCGGACTCCGACTGGAGCTACTCCGCCTTCCGCCTCGCCAGCGCTGGGCGCGACGTGAATCGGAATCTCGCTTAGCAGCTGGAAGGCAGGGTTCTGACGGGGACGTGGTCCCAGGTCCAGGTCAGCGAGGACTGCGGAAACACGGGGCCGTCGTGGCAGACGCGCCTGGGACCGGTGGTGGTTTGGACGACACAGGAGTAACAGACGCCCATAGCGCAGCCCATGCGGGCTTCCAGGGAGGTGAATGCCGGCCGAGGTCCGTGGGTTGCCGCGAGTTCACAGGTAAGTTCGGCCATGGCTCGCATCATGGGCGTGGGCCCGCAGACAAAGATCTGGTCGCACCAGCTGAACTGGTCGGGGACCAGGTCGGTTACGTAGCCGTGATGGCCGAGGGCGCCATCGTCGGTGGCTATTCGATAGTCGACACCTGAATCCACCCACGCCCGCGGCGTCAGCTGGTGGGCATCGCGTCCGCCCGCCAGCAGGCGAACTTGCACACCTTGGGCCGGCGCGAGATCGGCGAGCGCAATGAGGGGCGCCAAGCCAATGCCGCCGCCGACCATGAGCGCCCGTCCGCCGCCAGGTTCAAAGCAGAAGCTGCCGCCGAGCGGTCCCAGCATGTCGATTTCGGTTCCGACAGGCTGATCCACCAGCCAGGCCGTGCCGCGGCCGACGGTATCGATCAGAAAGGCGACGTGCCCGCGGTCGGGTTCAATGCGGCTAAAGCTAAGCGGCCGGCGCAATAGCGGATCGAGTTGATCGGGCGCGCTGCACAGGACGTGGGCGAATTGACCGGGGCGGGCGCCGGCGGCGATGAGCGGCGCTTCGTATTCGCACCACCAGAGACGTTCGGTGATACGCGTGTTGCGCAGGACGCGGGCGGATTCAATCCGCCGGGTCATGCGGGTGCGGCGCGATATTCGTCGATCGTTTGCACCGCGAACTCGCCACGCGCCTCGCGCAAGGCGGCGGCCAGCGCCTGTGCCGTGTCGAGTGAGGTCAGGCAGGGCGTGCGGGTTTCGGCGGCGGCCCGGCGCATGTAGTGGCCGTCCTGGATCGCTTCGCGGCGTCCGGTGAGGGTGTTGATTACAAGCGCCGCGCGGCCTTCGCGGATGAAGTCCTCGACATTCGGACTCCCGCTGCGCATTTTGCCCACCCGTCGCACGGGCAACTCGAGGTGGGTCTCGATGTAGTCAGCGGTGCCGTCGGTGGCCAATAGGCCGAAGCCCAAATCGGCAAAGTCGGCAACGATGGGAGCCGCTTCGGACTTGTCGCGGTCCGCGATCGACACCAGTAGGTCGCCGCTGGCCGGCACGTCGATGCCGGAGGCAATCATTGCCTTGTGGAGGGCGGCGGGGAAGGTTGCGTCAACGCCCATGACCTCGCCGGTGGATTTCATCTCCGGGCCGAGGTAGGTGTCGACGCCGGACAACTTGCCGGTGGAGAACACGGGCGCCTTGACGGCGAACAGGGGACGCGACGGGACAAGGCCAGGCTCGTAGCCGAGGTCGGCGAGGGTCGCGTCGAACATCACCCGGGTGGCCAGCTTGACCATGGGCACGCCGGTGGCCTTGCTGAGGAAGGGCACGGTGCGGCTGGCGCGCGGGTTTACCTCCAGCACGTAGACCTGGCCCCCGAAAAGCACGTACTGGATGTTGACGAGGCCGCGCACGCGGAGGCCAGCGCAGATGCGCTGGGTGTAATCGAGGAGTACGGCCTCCTCATCCGGGGTGACGCTGACCGGCGGGTATACGGCGAAGCTGTCGCCGGAGTGCACGCCGGCGCGTTCGATGTGCTCCATGATGCCGGGGATAAGGGAATCACGGCCGTCACAGATCGCATCTACTTCGACCTCGCGCCCCTGCAGGTATTTGTCGATAAGGACGGGGTGTTCGGGTGATGGCTGGGTGACTTTCTCGATGTAACTTTCGAGTTCGGCGCGGTCGTCGACGACCTGCATGGCGCGGCCGCCGAGGACATACGAAGGGCGCGCCACAACGGGATACCCGAGGCTATCGGCGACGTCCAGAGCATCGCGTATGCGCGTGACGGTGGCGCCGGGCGGGCGCAGGATGCCGAGGCGTTCCAGAAAGCGGTCGAACTTGTCGCGATTTTCAGCCTCATCAATGGCGGCGACGCCGCTGCCGGCGATCTGGAAGCCGGCGTTATACAGGGGCCCAGCCAGGTTGATTGCCGTCTGTCCGCCGAATTGGGCCACGATCGGCGGAGCGCTGCCGTTCGTGGATTCGTTACGCAGCACCTCGGCGACGTTTTCTTCGTCGAGAGCTTCGAAGTAGAGGCGGGTGGATGTGTCGAAGTCGGTGCTCACGGTTTCCGGGTTGGAGTTGATGAGCACGCTTTCGCGTCCGGCGTTTTCCAAAGCCCAGGCCGAATGCACGGAGCAGTAGTCGAACTCAATCCCCTGTCCGATTCGGATCGGCCCGCTGCCGAGCACCACGGCCGCGGGTTCGCCGCTGGTGACGGCTTCGTTCTCGGACTCGTAGGTACTCCAGAAGTAGGGCGTTGCGGCATCGAATTCGGCTGCGCAGGTGTCGACCATCTTGAAAGTTGGCCGCATGCCAGCGGACTCCCGCAACTCGCGGACGCGCTCGGGCAGGGTGTCGCCAAGCGAGGCGATCATGGCGTCGGAAAACCCCTGGCGCTTAGCGTGCCAGACGAGATCGGGCGTGAGTGGCTCGGCCAACAGGCGGCGTTCGGTCGCCAGGATGTTGGCCATCTTGTCGAGAAAGAAACGATCGATCCCGGATCGGCGATTAATATCGTCGGGGGTTGCGCCGCGTCGCAGGGCCGCCATTACGGCCCAGAGCCGTTCGTCGTGGGCGTGCTCGATGCGCCACCAGATGGCGGATTCGTTGCCGGCCCACTCCGGGTCTTCCCACAGCAGCGTGCGACCGCCGTTCTCCATGCCGCGAACGGCCTTGTTGAGTGAGGCTTCGAGCGTGCGTTCGATGGCCATGACTTCGCCCGTGGCCTTCATCTGGGTGCCCAGGCGCCGATCCGCTCGTGCGAACTTGTCGAACGGCCAGCGGGGAATCTTGGTCACGACGTAGTCCAGGGCCGGCTCAAAGGCTGCCGACGTGGTCTGGGTGATGGGATTGCGCAGGTCGTCGAGCCGTCTACCGAGCGCGATCTTGGCCGCGATGCGGGCGATGGGATAGCCGGTGGCCTTTGAGGCGAGGGCAGACGAGCGGCTGACCCGCGGATTGACCTCGATCACGAAATAGTCAAACGAATTGGGGTCCAGGCCGAACTGGATGTTGCAGCCGCCTTCGACGCCCAGGGCGCGGATGATCTTGAGCGACGCGCTGCGGAGCATCTGGTACTCCTTGTCGCTCAGCGTCTGGGACGGCGCGAAGACGATGGAATCGCCGGTGTGGACGCCCATCGGATCGAAGTTCTCCATATTGCAGACGGTGATGCAGTTGTCGGCGCCGTCGCGCATCACCTCGTATTCGACCTCTTTCCAACCGATCAGCGAGCGTTCGATGAGTACCTGGCGGATCGGGCTGGTTTGCAGACCGAGTGAGACGACGGCTTCGAACTCGTCCTCGTGATAGGCGACACCGCCGCCGCTGCCGCCGAGGGTGTAGGCCGGCCGGATGATCAGGGGGAAACCGCAGGTCTGGGCGAAGTCCCAGGCTTCAGGCAGCGAGGTGACGATGCGGCTCTGGGGGACGGGTTCGCCGATGCGCTGCATCAGGGCGCGAAAGCGTTCGCGGTCCTCGCCGTCGCGGACGGCCTCGATCGGCGTGCCCAGGACACGGACGCCGTACTTATCGAGGATGCCGGCATCAGCCAGATCCACGGCGAGGTTGAGCCCGGTCTGGCCGCCCATCGAGGCCAGCAAGCCATCGGGACGTTCGCGAGCGATGACACGCTCGATGAGAGGAACGGTCAGCGGTTCGATGTAGACGCGGTCGGCGATGTCCTCGTCGGTCATGATCGTGGCCGGGTTTGAGTTGATCAGGATCGAGCGGACCCCCTCCTCACGCATGGCTTTGCAGGCCTGCGTGCCGGCGTAGTCAAACTCGGCCGCCTGGCCGATGACGATCGGGCCGGAACCGACGATGAGAACCGAGGAGAGGTCAGGCATGGGTTGGTGAGCTGAGATTGGGCCGCGTCATGAACGGCGGTTGTCGTCGACGAGATCGAGAAAGCGGTCGAAGAGGTACTGGTTGTCCTGAGGGCCGGGGCTGGCCTCGGGGTGATACTGCACCGAAAAGACGGGCAGCGAGTCGTGAGCCAAACCTTCGACTGAGCCGTCGTTCAGGTTGACGTGACTTACTCGGAATCCGCTGCCGGGAGGGATGGAGGCAGCATCCACCTGGAAGCCGTGATTCTGGGAGGTGATGTGGGCGCGGCCTGTGTCGAGGTCCTTGATTGGCTGGTTGGCGCCCCGGTGGCCGTAGGGCAGCCGGCTGGTGGTGGCGCCAATGGCCAGGCCGAGAATCTGGTGTCCCAGGCAGACGCCCATGAGCGGGCGGCGGCCGATCAAGTCACGGACCGTCTCAATGGCCTGATCGGCCTGTTCCGGGTCGCCGGGGCCGTTGCAGACGAGGACGCCGTCGGGATCGGTGCCCTCGACTTCGTGGACGCTGGCCCCGTAGGGAAGGACGTCCACGTGACAACCGCGGCTGACGAGCGAGCGCACGATGTTGGTCTTGACCCCAACGTCCAGCAGGGCGATGCGCGGCGAGCCGGCTCGCTGCGGCGGCGTTGGCCAGGGCGCCCAGCGCACCGGGCCAGCCACCTGGCGATCCGGAGTAGTGACTTCGGCCACATAGCGCTGCTCGCTGTACGGGAGCACGCGCCGGGCCGCCTGTACCTGCTCGGCTGCCCATGCCTTCGCGGAGGGCGCCTGGCCGCGAATCCAGGTAAAAGGGTCCAACCCGTTAGCAACGGCTGCCGGGGCGCGACGCAGCACGCCCCGCTTGTGCCCCTTGATCCGCAGCGTGCGTGTGAGGGCGCGTGTGTCGATGCCCTGGATGCCAGGGATCCCATGTTGGGCGAGGAAACTCTGCATGTCGCTCTGCTGGCGCCAGTTGCTGTGGGTCGGCGCCAGTTCGCGGACGGCCAGGCCCGCAATCCAGGGCCGGCGTGACTCCACGTCGTCGGGATTGACCCCGTAGTTGTCGATCAGGGGGTAGGTCATCACGACGATCTGCCCGCGATAGGAGGCGTCGGTGGAGATTTCCTGGTAGCCGGTCATGCTGGTGTTGAAAACGACCTCGCCAGCGCCGGGCGCCTCCGCGCCGAAGGCGAAGCCGAAGAAAGTATCGCCGGTCTCGAGCGCGAGGACGGCGTGGTCGCTAACCGGCACGCGCGCCTACCGGCTCCAGTGAGGCGCGGCTGAAGACCTCAACGCCGTCCACGAATGTCTGATGTACCACACCATGCATTGGCATTCCGGCCAAGGGTGTGTTCTTGCCCTTCGAGAGCAACAGGGAGGGTTCGACGACGAATTCCTCGTCGGGGTCGAAGAGAGTGACGTCGGCCGGCTGTCCGGGTTGGAGCGTTCCGCCGGACAGTTTGTAGCAGCGGGCGGGTTCCACGGTGAGGAAGCGCACGGCGTCACCCAATTCCAAACGGCCGTCGTGGACGAGGGTCAGGACGAGGGGCAGGGCGGTCTCGAGTCCCGTGAAGCCGACGGCAGCGTTGGCGAACTCCACGTCCTTGTCGTGCAGCGCGTGCGGGGCGTGGTCGGTTGCGATGCAGTCGATCGTGCCATCGCGCAGCGCCGCGAGCAGGGCGTCACAGTCGCTCTGCTCGCGCAGCGGCGGCGCGACCTTGGTATTGGCGTCATAGGGGGCCAACGCGGCGCTGACGGGCTCGGTGCGACCGGCAACCAGGTCGTCGGTCAGCGTCAGGTGGTGCGGCGAAACTTCCGCCGTGACGTTGACGCCGCGATCCTTGGCGCGGCGGATGAAGTCGACGGATCCGCCCGAGGTGACGTGAATGCAGTGGTAACGCCCACCGGTGAGTTCGGCCAGGAGCAAGTCGCGCGCCAGCATGATTTCTTCGGCCTGGCGCGGGGTGCCCGGAAGGCCCAGGCGCATGGACGTGGGTCCCTCGTGCATGGCGGTGCCGGCGGTCAGCGCCAGATCCTCGGCGTGGTTACTGATTGGTCGTCCAAGTTGGGCGGCGTACTCCAGCGCATGACGCATGAGCTTGGAGCTCGACACCGGGATGCCGTCATCGGTAAATCCGATGGCGCCCGCATCGCTCAAATCGCCCATCTCCACGAGTTGCTTGCCGGCCTGGCCCATGCTCATTGCGGCGAGCACGTGGACGCGCACGACCGCATCAGCAGCCGCCTGCTCCAGGACGTACTCGACCGCACTGCGCGAGTCGATGACCGGATTGGTGTTGGGCATGGCGCAGACGGTGGTGAAACCGCCCGCGGCCGCGGCGCGGGTTCCGCTGGCCAGGTCTTCCTTGTATTCGAATCCGGGCACGCGGAGGTGGGCGTGGATGTCCACGAAGCCCGGCGTGACGACGAGGCCGCGAGCGTCGACGACCATGGGATCGCCCAGCGGCAGCTGACCGTCGGGTGGGTCAATGGCTGCCACGAGGCCGCCTTCGATTACCAGGTCGGCAACGCGATCGATTCGCTGAGATGGATCGAGTACACGCCCGCCCCGTATGACGAGCGACCCGTTAGCGGCCACCGGCATGCTCCAGGTACATGGCCAAGGCGACCTTGGCCTGATCAAGAATCGGCTCGCCGTGACCGACCGCGATGCTGGTGAAGTCCAGGTCGAGCAGCTGCTGGAGCGGCGCCGGCGGACGCATGCGCGGATGGGCGCCTAGCTCACCCTCGCCGTGCGTCCAGTAGCTGGTAGTGCCCAAGGCGTCGCCGACGAAGAGCACACCGCGGTTTTCCGGCGTGAAGAGTGCGTGCTCGCCGGCGCTGATACCGCCGAGGCCTATCGCTTCAAGGCCGCCCGGCAGGTTGCTTTCGGCCGAATAGACATGGTCCGGGGTCAGTGTTTCCAGGTCACCCACATCCCCAGCGGGCGCCCAGACGGGGGCATCGAACCGATGCCGCCAGATCGCGGCGGCCCGCTCGTGGAAATGGTTGGTGAGGATCACGTGGCGAACGCGGGACAGGACGCCCTGAAGAGCTGTGGGTGACAAGTCCTGCGGGTCGATGGCAATCACCCCGTCGTCGGTTTCGACGAGGTACGACTCCAGCGGATAGCGGTGCCAGGCCACGGTCCACTGATAGACGCCGGGCAGGATCTCGCGCGGCGGGGCGGCGGCGTAGGGACTCATCAGTGCGTTCCTGTCAGCAAGAGATAGAGGATGGCCATGCGTACGGCCACTCCGTTGGTCACTTGTTCGGTAATCACCGACTGCTCGCCGTAGGCGACTTCGGACGAGATTTCGATGCCCTGGTTCATGGGTCCCGGGTGCATGAGCAGAACCTGGCGGTCGGCGCGACGAAGGCGGGCGGGCGTGATGCCCCAGCGCCGCGCATATTCGCGGAGATCGGGCAGCAGGCCGCCGGCCATGCGCTCCTTTTGGATGCGAAGAGCCATCACGACGTCGGCACCGTCAATGGCGCGGTCAAGGTCGTACTCCACGCGCACCATGCCGTCGCCGTTCAGCAGGTTGCCAAAGTCGGGCGGCAGCACGGTGGGCGGGCCGCTGAGATAGACGTGCGCGCCCATGCGGGCGAAGGCCCAGATGTCAGAGCGGGCGACCCGGCTGTGCAGCATGTCGCCCACGATGACCATCTTCAGCCCTTCCAGGTCGCCGGCGTGCTCACGGACCGTGAACAGGTCGAGGAGGGCCTGGCTCGGATGGCCGCGCAGGCCGTCGCCGGCGTTTACCACCCCGCAGTTCAGGTGACGAGCAGCCAGGTCGGGCACACCCGCGCATGCATGGCGAATGATCACCATGTCGGCGCCGAGCGCCTGGATGGTGTGGAACGTGTCGACGAGAGACTCGCCCTTTTCGACGCTGCTGCCCGAGGCGGCGACGTTGACGACATCGGCGCTCAACGACTTGCCGGCCAGCTCAAACGAGACGCGCGTGCGGGTGCTCGGCTCGAAGAACATGTTGACGATGGACTTGCCGCGCAGGGTCGGCACCCGCCGGATCGGACGGTCGAGCACCTGACGCATTGACACTGCGGTATCGAGGACCGTGTCGAACTCGTCGCGGGAGAAGTCGGCAACGTCGATCAGATGCCTACGATGCAGCGGCATTGGCGACCTCCGGATTGGCGACGATGCGTACGGCGTCTTCGCCGTCCAGTTCCTCCAAGCGCACTTCCACGTTCTCGTAGAGCGCGGTGGGGATGTTCTTTCCGGCGTAGTCGGCGCGAATGGGCAGTTCCCGGTGTCCGCGGTCCACGACAACGGCCAGCTGGATCGTGCTGGGACGCCCAAAGTCGGTGAGGGCGTCCAGGGCGGCACGGGTGGACCGTCCCGTGTGGAGCACGTCGTCAACGAGCACGACGTCGCGGCCGGTCACATCGACCGGGATGTCGGTTGGGTGCATGGGCGGCGTGGTGGCCCGGCTGACGAGGTCGTCGCGGTACAGCGAGATGTCGACCGCGCCGGTGGGCACCCGTACGTCCTCGAAGGAAGCAACGGCTTCGGCCAAGCGACGCGCGAGGATGGGACCGGGCCGCGGAACGCCCACGAACACCAGGTTGGTCGCGCCGCGATTACGTTCAACGATCTCGTGCGCGATGCGCGTCCAGGTCCGGCGCAAGTCGTCAGCCGACATGACCAAGCGGCCGCCGCCGTTCACCGCCACGTTGCCTCCCATGGCGTGCCGGGCAAAAAGAAAGGGCCCGAAAGGCCCCTAATCCGCCAGACACGGCACGCCGCGAAGAGCAGCCTTTCCGCCTCGCCGGACTGGATTAAAGGCCGGCGAGATTATAGCGAACGGCTGACGCCTGAGCGTGCTGTGGATGACTGTACGGTACGGCGAGAGCGGCCTAAAGGCCTTCATCGAGAGCGCCGAGCACCTCGTTAACGTGTTCCCCGGCATCCACGTCGCGGAAGATGCGGCGGACGACGCCGGTGCGGTCCACCAGGACGGTGCTGCGGCGGAAGCGCTCGCGCGAAAAGGGGCCGAAGCCCTGCCGCACACGAACGCCGTAGTCCGCGGCCACGGTTCCGTCGTCGCTCAGGAGCTCAAAGGCCAGCGCGTTTGCCGACTGAAAGGTCTTGAGGTCGTCCAGTTCAGCCTTGGCGATCCCAATAACCGTGGCCCGCACCGACCGGAAGATGTCACTCGCATCGCGAAACGACGTTGCAATCTCGGTGTCAGTACCACCTGAAGCGTTGTCGAGGAATAGGAGCACCAGGTTGGCGCGTCCGCGCCGAGCGAGTAGCGAGAACGACTCGTCTTCCGTGGACGCGAGCTGGAAATCAGGCGCTTGTACGCCCTCGGACACCGTGGCCATAGCTTCGTCTCCGCCCGGGCGGGATTTCGGCCGCCAGCGTACCGAACGCGGCTGTCAGGCCTAAACCGGCGCGAAGGGGTCCTGCAGGATGATGGCGGCGTCGCGGTGGCGGCCGGTGCCGATCAGACCGAGCGGAATGCCGGTGATCTGGCTGATGGACTCGACATAGCTGCGGGCATTCGGCGGCAGATCGTCGAGGTCGTTGATCCCCTCGGTCGGGGTCATCCAACCGGGGAAGTCCTCGTAGATCGGGCGGGCACGATCGAATCTGCGTGTATCGGGCGCCAGTTCCGTGCGCTGCCCGTCAAGTTCGTAGGCGACGGCGACCTTGATGCGCTCGAGACCGTCAAGGGCGTCGACCTTGGTCAGGGCCAGCCGGTCAATGCCGCTGAGGGCGGCGGCGGTGCGCACGGCCACGGCGTCAAACCACCCGCAGCGCCTGGGCCGGCCGGTCGACGCTCCATACTCACCGCCGGCGACTTCCCGCAGATGGGTGCTCGTCTCATCAAATAGCTCAGTTGGAAACGGTCCCTCGCCCACCGACGACGAGAATGCCTTGGCCACGCCCCAGACCTGGTCGAGTTCACGCGGCGGAATGCCGGCGCCCACGCAGGCGCCGCCGGCCGACGGACTGGACGAGGTGACGTAGGGGTAGTGGCCCCAGTCAAGGTCGCGCATGACGCCAAGCTGGCCTTCGAGCAGGATGCGTCGGTCTTCGGCCAGCGCCGCGCCTACGATCGGCAGCGTGTCCACGATGAGCGGCGCGAGGGTTTCGCCCCAGGCGAGGGCCTGATCGATCAGCGCCTGGGGATCCTGCGGCGCCACGCCGTAGCCGTTTTCCAATTGCCGGTTCTTGGGTTCCAGGATCGCCGGCAGCCATTCCTGTAGAAAGTCGGCGTCGAGCAGGTCGCCCATCCGCACGCCCGATCGGGCCGCCTTGTCGGCATAGGCCGGGCCGATGCCGCGGAGCGTGGTGCCCTGGGCCAGGTCGCCGCGCTGGGCTTCCTCAGCGGCGTCCAACGCCACGTGGTACGGCATCACGGCGTGCGCGCGCTCGGCGATCCAGAAGTTGTCAAACGAGAGGCTGGCTCGGGTCTCGAGTTCTTCTAGCTCTTCCAGCAAGGCCGCCGGATTGATGACGGTGCCCGGTCCAAGGATGTTCGTGACGTTGGGATTGAAGATTCCCGACGGCGCCAGGTGAAGCGCAAACGTGCCTAGATCGTTGATGACGGTATGGCCGGCGTTGTTTCCGCCTTGAAACCGGATGACCATCTCCGCGTTTTGGGCGAAGCGATCGACAACCTTGCCTTTGCCTTCGTCGCCCCACTGGGCGCCAAGGACGGCCACGGTGCTCATGGAAGCCACCTTCCAGGGGGCGTGACGGTGTGGAAATGCATAAGTCTCCGCAATTCTGGGATTGGGGTCGTTAGGTGACGGTCTCGGATCTGGATTCCAGCAGTGAAACCGGCTGACGGCCCTCCGTGTGACGAATTGCCGCCCGAAGCAGGCCGGTGAAGAGTGGATGTGGACGGTTGGGTCGCGAGGCGAACTCCGGGTGGAATTGGGAGCCGACGAACCAGGGGTGACCTTCGAACTCGATGATCTCGACCAGTTTGCTATCCGGTGAGAGTCCGCTGAAGGTCATGCCTTCCGCACGAAGCAACCGGCGGTACCTGTTGTTGAACTCCATGCGGTGGCGGTGACGTTCCCTGATTGAGGGCTGGCCGTAGGCTGCGCGTACCAGCGTGCCCTCGACGAGTTCGCACGGCCAGAGGCCGAGACGCATGGATCCACCCATATCGGCCACATCGTAGTACTCGGGCATGGGATGGATCACCGGATGACGAGTGTCGGGGTTGAACTCAATGCTGTCGCAGTCGTCCGTGCCGAGAACCTTGCGGGCGAACTCAATCACGGCAATCTGCATGCCCAGGCAGAGACCAAGATACGGGACCTTGTTGACCCGGGCGTAATGGGCGGCCTGAATCTTGCCTTCGATGCCGCGAGGCCCGAAACCACCGGGCACAATAACCGCCGCCACGCCGTCCAGCAGGTCAGCCGGGTCGCGGTCTTCGAGATCCTCTGAATCGACCCAGCGGATCACGGGATCGATGCCCAGCGCTATGCCCGAATGGCGAACGGCCTCGATCACGCTGAGGTAGGAGTCCGCCAGCGAGACGTACTTCCCAACGATGGCCACTTCGAGTTGCGGACGAGGCTCGCGTAGCGCAGCGACGATGCCTCGCCACTCGTTGAGATCCGGCTTGGCGTTCGGTAGCTGCAGGCTCTCGGCGATGAAGGTGCCCAGGCCGGCGGCCTCGAGAGCCAGCGGCACTTCGTAGATGGTGTCCACGTCGATATTGGAAATCACAGCACGCGCATCGATGTCGGCAAACAGCGCGATCTTCTCCCGAAGTTCGAGGTTGAGCGGGGCGTCGGATCGACAGATCACCACGTCGGGGTGAATGCCGAGTCCCCGAAGCTGCGTCACACTGTGCTGGGTCGGCTTGGTCTTCAGTTCGCCGGTGGCGCCAATGCGCGGGACCAGTGTCACGTGCACGTACAGCACGTTTCTGTCGCCCACCTCGCGGCGCATCTGGCGGAGCGCCTCGACAAAGGGAATGTTCTCGATATCACCAACGGTTCCGCCGACTTCCACGATCACGACGTCGGCATCGTGCGTCTTGCCCACATCGTGGATGCGCGCCTTGATTTCGTCGGTGATGTGGGGAATGACCTGAATGGTTCCACCGAGAAAGTCGCCGCGCCGCTCGCGGCTAATGACCCTGTCGTAGACGCCGCCCGTGGTGAGATTGCTCACCGCCCGGAGGTTCTCGTCGATAAACCGCTCGTAGTGCCCGAGGTCCAGGTCGGTTTCGGCCCCGTCCACGGTCACGAAGACTTCGCCGTGCTGGAGCGGGCTCATGGTGCCGGGATCCACGTTGATATATGGATCCAGCTTCATCACGGAGACCTTGAGCGAGCGACTCTTGAGCAGGCGGCCAATGCTGGCAACGCTGACACCCTTGCCAACGCCGCTAAGCACGCCGCCGGTGACGAAGATGAACTTCCGCGGCATGTCTCGGCTCATGCGAAGCCCGTGCGCGCGGACGGAGGGCTTGCGCCGAGGTCGCCGCGTGCGGCCATCAGGCGGCGCGCGGCGCCAGCACGCGCGTCGCTACCGGCTCGGGAAGGTTGGACGCCGTGACGCCAATTGACGTCTCGGGCGTGGGTTCGGCTTCACTGAGGGCCCTGGCGGCATCCATCCAGGAGATCCGGCCGTTCTCGGACCGACCAAACGGGATCACGAGGTTGGGTTCGATACGGTTGACGAGTTGGACCACGCGCTCAACGCCGTCATCCGCATTCACAATCAGCACCTGGGCGGCACCCAACTCCTCGAGCATCGCGGTGGTCATGTCGGACTCGAGGCTGGCGATCACAGCTACGGTGACCCGGTCGATGTCAAGCGCAAAGACCGTGCGGGGGGATCCGGCGTCGGGCGCCGGGGATCCGGCAATGCCGTGGAGGTACACGCCGGAAACGTCGTATTCGCCCGGGCCAGCGGCCACATACGTCTCGCGACCAGCGTGGTTCGGAAGGACCAGGCGTTCGGCGCCGGGCGGCAATTCAGGGTTCGTGATAGCGACCAAATCGGCCTTCGGAAATGTGGATTTACGGGTTTGGCCGGAGGTTTGCGGGTCGGTGACGAGCGCGCCGTCGCGTCCGCGGAATCGAAAGCAACTGCCCCCGACCCACGTGATTTCCATGCGCTGCGCAGGCTCCAACGCCTGTCGGTCTCCGAAGCGTAGCACGGGGCCGGGCCAGCGGCTGTCGGGCAGCCTCCCGCGCTAGAATAGCCGGCCCCCGAGTTGAGGGGCCCTTATCCATGGGCACCATTGTTGCGAAGGGGCCGTTTGCCCCAGCCCGAAACGTTGTAGCGGCCACGCGCGAACTGCTTTCGTACGCCGACTTGCTGCAAAACCTGGTCGTACGCGACCTGAAAGTCCGCTATCGCGGCTCCGTGCTTGGGTTTGCCTGGGCCTTGCTCAACCCCCTGCTGATGATGGGTGTCTTCACGCTGGTCTTTCAGGTCTTGGCCAAAACGGACCCGATCGAGCGATATCCCTTCTTTCTGCTCAGCGCGTTGGTCCCCTGGCTGTTCACCCAGCACGCGGTGACGACGGCGATGCGCAGCGTGACCTCCAACGCCTTGCTCATCAAGAAGGTCTACTTTCCGCGTGAATTACTGCCGCTGAGCGCGGTGTTGGCCAGCTTCATCAACTTTGTGCTGGCGTACGTGGTCTTCTGGCTGGTGGCGCTCCCGTTTGGTGTTGGTGTGACCCGGACCATGCTGGCCGTGCCGCTGGTGATGCTGCTGCACCTGGTCTTTGTGCTGGGACTCGGCCTGCTGCTGGCGACGGTGAACGTGTTTTTCCGCGACACGGAGCACATCGTTGAGGTTGGAATGCTGGCCTGGTTTTTCCTGACCCCCATCTTCTATGCCATGTCCATCGTTCCAAACAACACGGTGCTGGGACTGGACATTCACCGATGGGTGTTCATGCTCAATCCCATGGCGACGCTCGTAACGGACTATCGCTACGCGTTTATGTGGGGCTTCCCGCCGATCCGGCACTCATTAGTGACGATCGTGACCGCGCTGGTGCTGCTGGGCGTGGGCTGGTGGATGTTCCGCCGGCTGGCGAGTCGCTTCGCGGAAGAGCTCTAGGCCTGATGGGACGACGAGCGTGGCCGTGGCGCGCAGGCCACCCTGAACGCCCAGCATCACCTCACGATTGCCGCGTTCCGTCTTTCAGGCCGTGCGTATTCGAGCGGTCAGCGTGATCGGCCGCTCAGCGTACCGGGAAGAAGATGTCGGTCCGCCATTTCGACGTGTCGGGCTCGGCGCCGGGGTCCGTGACGTAGACCTCCCAGGGCGCACCGGCAGGTTCGAGCCCTTGCGAACTCATCCACTCGGTCAGTGCCGACCAGGTTTGCGGAAGGCTCTCGTAGGGCCCCATGTGCGTGACCGTGGCGACGGTTCCGGCGGGCAACTCGCCTGCTTGAACGCGACTCGTGCCCTCCAGGGCCGACGCCACGGGCATTCCGCATTCGAGGTCGACCGTGTGGCCGTCCATGCTGTGATAGCGGGAGAAGGGCATACCGGCAGGATTCTGGCCGCATTCTTGGATGTATCCGTAAACCTCGCCGAACAACGACCCCATGAGATCACTGAGTTCGTCCGTGGTGCTGGAGGCTCGGATTCCCAGGATGGGCTGGGATTCAACCTGCCGTGTCTCGAAACTCAGCGACATCGCGCATCTCTCCCCGTCAGTTGCCAGCTTGGGGCAATTCCATCGCGACCCTTGGCTGGCGTAGGTCGACGATCGGACGTCAGAGTCTAAATGCCTACCGCCATTGAACTTCGAGGGGTTCGCAAGCGCTTCAGGATTCGACATGAAGCCGCGCGCACCTGGCAGGGCATGGCGCTGGCGCTGCTGGGCCGCCGACGCATTGAGCATGAAGAGTTCTGGGCGCTCGACGGCGTTGACCTGGACGTGGCCGCGGGCGAAACGCTGGGCATCATCGGCCCAAACGGCTCGGGTAAGACCACGATACTCAAGCTGCTGGCACGCACCATTGAACCGACGACAGGCGACGTGGTCGCGCGCGGCAAGGTATTCGGTCTGCTCGAACTTGGCGCCGGCATGCATCCGGACCTGACCGGGCGCGAGAACATCTTCCTTAACGGTTCGTTCCTGGGCATCGAGCGTCAGGAAATGCGGCAGCTCTACGACCGCATCGTGGCCTTTGCCGAATTAGACCGATTCATCGACACGCCGGTTCGCCACTACTCGTCGGGCATGTTCATGCGGCTTGGGTTTTCGATTGCAATCAACGTCGATCCGGACATCTTGCTGATCGACGAGGTGTTGGCGGTCGGAGACGCGCGCTTCACGGCCAAGTGCTATGAGGCGCTGGCTGAGATCAAGGCCCGCGGGCGCACGCTGGTATTCGTGTCCCACGATCCGATCCAGGTGCGCCGCTTCTGCGACCGGGTGCTGTGGATCGACCAAGGAAAGATCCAGGCCCTAGGCGACCCGCGCGACGTGATTCAGCAGTATCTGCAGCACATGCGCGGTTCGGAAGCCTTGACGGAGTCCGAGCAAGCGTCAGCAGCGCCCGACCCAGGCGGCGAGCAACTTCGGATCCGCGCGGCCACGGTCGCCGACAGCGCCACCGGGGTCGAGAGCTATGCCTTTCTTCCCGGCGGCGTGATGCGCTTGGAATTGGAGCTGGAGGCGGACGACTACCTTGACGACGTGGTGGTTGGATGCGCCGTCCGGCGAAGCGACGGCCTGCTCGTGCACGAGACATCCACGGCGGCAACGCTTGGACCGACCGCCGTGCAGCCGGGACGAACGCGCGTGGAGTGCTCACTTGGTCCGCTGCCGCTCGGACCTGGAAGCTATCAGCTATCGCTGGGCGTGTGGCCGACCGAGAATCGAAGACGTCCGTACCACATGTGGCCTGACGCCATCACGATATTCGTTGGCAAGGCCACGGTCTCCCAACGCGGCGTGGCCGTGGTGCCGTCGCAATGGAGAGTCTCGCTAGCCCCACCCGAGGACGAATTGCAATCCGCGTTGGCGCCTATCGCCCAGCCGGACATGCTCACGGAAGCGGCCGGGCCTTTCTGGGCGCCGCCGCCGGAGCAGCTGGTCATGGGCGCGCGTGAGTCTGAATGGCTCGGCGAAGGCTGGTTTCCGGCGGAAAACTGGCCGCCGCGCGTGCGGTGGACCAGCGAACGCGCCGTGGCCTACGTCTGCCAGGACGTCGGTCAGGGATCGCTCGTGCTCTCCGCCTGCCGTCCGCTGCATGGCCGGGCACAGGCCGAGGGCCGGGTAAGCCTCAACGGACTTCACATCGCAACGTTTCAACTCCACGGGATGGACTTTGAGGACGTAGTCGTGCCGCTGGATCCGGTGACATCGCCGACGTCGCACGAGTTGGTCATAGAAGTCGACGATGCCCTGGTACCTGCCGAGGTTGGCCTGGACTCGGACACTCGCCCGCTCGGCATCGCCGTGCGCGCAATCCGGGTGGAATGACCACGGACCATCCGCCCGTTCGGATCGTCGTGCTGAACTACAACGGCGCCGGGCGGATTGAGCGCTGCCTGGAGCGATTGCTCGCTACTCGTTATCCCGACTTCCGCGTAACGGTGGTGGACAACGCATCGAGCGATGGCTCGCCAGCGAGCATCGAACAAGCGTTTCCCGAGGTTGAGCTGATTGAGAACGGTGCCAACCTGGGGTTCTCGCGAGGCAACAACCGCGCACTGCGGACGGCAAGCGAGCCATACCTGGGACTGCTCAACCCGGACACCGAGGTGGAGCCCGACTGGCTGCAGCCGCTGGTGGCACGCCTTGCCGGTGATCCGCTGGCCGGCGGTGTGGGAGCGAAGCTACTGCATCAGTACGACCGGCTTCCGCTGCGGTTGAACGTCCCGACGTTTTCCCCGCCGCCACCGGACACTCGCCAGCTTGGCGTCCGCTTCTACGGCGCGGAGTCACGAGCGGGCGCCGCCGACGTGATCGGCGGCGCCCATGGTGTGGAACTGAATGCGTACGGCCACCCGTTTCGCTGGACAGAGGCCGACCTTGAACTCGCCGTGCCGGTAGGTGACGGGGAAGCGACGTTTTCCGTGGATTTGGCCTCGGGAGACGGACGAGCGCCGGTGGCGATCAGCGTGAGCGCCGGCGACCAGCCGCTGGTCGAGACCCGGGTGCCTAGCGAGCGCACGACGCTTCAGATTGACTTGAGCGCCGACATGGTGCGGCGGCTGGCGCGGCCGGCCATTGAATGTGCCGGGATCTGGCCGCTGGCCGACGGTTCGATGCGCGATCGTGGAACGCACCTCCTGGCGGGCGTTCCCTGGTCGGCCTGGGACGACGCCTCCTACAACCAGCCGCGGGAAGTCTTCGCCGTCAAGGGCGCGGCCGTGCTGTATCGGCGGTCGATGCTGGAGGGGCTGGACTACCTGGATGACGGCATCTTTATGTACTACGAGGACGCCGACCTTGCCTGGCGCGCCCGACGCCGCGGCTGGCGGTTCTGGTACGAACCAGCATCCGTCGTTCGCCACGAACACGCAGCGCTCAGTCGGGAGTGGTCGCCGGGATTCGTTCGCAACGTTGAGTTCGGCAAGCTGCGGATGCTTGGAAAAAATGCGCCGCGGTCGTGGGTGGGCCGGCACGCGGCGGCCGCATTGAAGTTTGCCTCAGGCGATTTCCGGAATGCGTTGGCGCTGCGTGATGTCGAAGCGGCGCGCCGCGTGGCGGCGCGACTGCGGGCACTCGGCGACGCCGCCCTCGCCGGGCCGAGCACCTGGCGGCTGCGGGGCCAGGAAGCCCGCCTTGCCCCACTGGACGGTCGGGAGTTGCGTCCGTTCCTGGAGTCGTCGTGAAGGCGGCGGTCTACAACCGCTGGCTGCACGAGAAGGGAGGGGGCGAGCGTCACGCCGTCATGGCGGCGCGCGTCCTGGCCGAGCGCTTCGAGACTGAACTCATCACGCATCGCCCGATTGAGCGGGACGCCCTGGCGGATGCCCTGCACATTGATCTGGATCGGATTGGCGTGCGCGTGATTCCGGCGCTCCCGCCCAATCGGTTTACCGAGGTCACTCGCGAGTACGACCTGTTCGTCAACTCGTCGTTCATGACCAACCAGCCGTCGGCGGCGCGCCATAGCGTGATGCTCGTGCTCTTCCCATCCCCAATCGATCGCACCTGGCCCGAACGGGTGCGTCAATCGGTTGGCCGGTTCCTCAAGCGACAGCTGCTGTTGCCCGAATGGAGCGACGGGTTCTACGACGTCCAAGAGCTTGGCCGCGGGTGGTTTCGGTACACGACCGATCACGCTCGGGTCAGATTGCGCGTGCCCCGCGGCCGCGGGCCCGTGCCCATCGACATTGTGGCCGGAAACTTCAGGCCCGACGGAAGCTTGCCGGTCTGTTGCCTGGCGGACGGGCACCTGGTAGCCGAACACGCGTTTGCGCCGCGTCCGGGCAACTTTGAGACGTGGCGCATCAGCCTTGACCGACGATATGTGAAGGACGGATTCGCCAATCTGCTGCTGACATCGCCGACCAGGAATCCGGCCAAGGAGACGGCCGAGGCGGACAATCGCGAGATTGGCCTGGCCGTTACCGACGTTCGGGTGCGCCATCCCCGGCACTTGCTCTATGAGTTGCTGTTCCGTCGTGCGTTGCCGGAATTGGGCTGGCGTCTCGAATGGTTGCCGGAGCCGCACTCACTGGCCAATCTCGATACGTACGATCTGATCTGTCCAATCTCGGCGTACAGTCGCACGTGGATGGAAAGCTACTGGCAACGTAGCGGGCCACTGCTGTATCCGCCGGTGGATACGAGTTGGGCCGAACCTCGGGCCAAGTCGCCGTCGATTCTGAGCGTCGGTCGCTTTTTTCGAGGCTCGCACGAAAAAAAGCACGGCGTGCTGATCGATCAATTCAAGCAGATGTGCCGGGATGGTCTGGAGGGCTGGACGCTGCGATTGGCCGGCCATCAGAGTCGACGAGATGCAGATCTGCACTACACCGACGACTTACGCCGGCGCGCGGACGGGTATCCGGTTGAGTTTGCCGTCGATGCCCCGTTTGAAGACTTGCAGCGCTTCTACGGTGAAGCGCAGGTCTACTGGCACGCCGCCGGGTACGGTGAGAAGGTCAATCGCCATCCGATCAAGTTTGAGCACTTTGGGATTTCCGTGGTCGAGGCCATGGCCAACGCGGTCGTGCCAGTCGTGCTGAATCAGGGTGGACCACCTGAAGTCATTCACGATGGACAGGACGGCTTTCTGTGGACCACGACCAGCGAGCTGCGCGAGCGGACGTGGAGCCTGATCCGGGATCAGGAGCTGCGAGGTCGCATGGCGACTCGCGCCAGGCGCTCGAGCCAGCGCTTCAGCACATCGGCGTTTCGGGATCGACTTAACGAACTGGTCACGGATCTCGTTGGCCAGTAGCCGCGCCCACATCCGGGCTGTCGAATGACGCAGGTGCGCCGCCTGATGGGTTGGAGCCGGGCGCGCCCCGTGTTTCTCCTGTTCCTCGTCGCCTTCACGTTCTACTCGATGAGCCTGGGCCCGGCGCGCAACGGCTCGGGCTACAGCGCGGACGGAACGTTTGCGTTCGAAATGGCCAAGAGCGTGATGATTGATCGAGGTCACGCGTATCTGCGCGACCAGAACAGAAACTTCGCTCGCTGGGGCGTGGGCTTGCCGACAGCCTTCATGCCGATCGTCGCGTTTGCCGAGCCGCTGGCCAGAATGGCGCCGCAGCGGGACCGCATTCCCCTGGGCGAGTACGACGTGCTGCTGGTGAATCAACCCGCACTCGGCGGGACACCGGGACCTGATGTCCGGCGAGAGCTTCTTCTCGAAATCGAACCCGGGGCCTACGACCGCCTTGCGCTGGTGTCGCACAGCGGGCTGAGCGCCGGCTTTACCCAGGGGACTGAAATCGCGCGGCTCGAGCTCACCGACACCACGGGATTATCCACCGAGCATCCAATTCGAGTCGGCATCGAAACCGCAGAGTGGGCCTACGACCGCGGCGACGTGCGCGCCGTGATTCAGCACGATCAACCGCCGCCGGTGGCACGGCACATCGGCAACGCACGCGCCTATTACTACGGGGCGACGTGGCGCTTCGACTCGCCGCGGGAACTCGAGTCGGCGCGAATCACCTATCTGCTGCCGGACGGCAATTTCTATGTCGACGGACTGGCCCTGCGTTCACCCGACGGAGATTGGATCGACGGGCCTGGGGTTGGACGCGTCTGGTCGGAACGGCAAAACCGCGAGTTCTTCCGACGCATCTGGGTCGCGTTAGCGAACGCGTTCGTATCGGCCCTTGGAGTCGTCCTCGTGGCGCGGATTGTGCGACGGCTGAATTACAGCGAGCGCGTGGCGCTTGTCAGCGGACTGATCTACGCGGTCGGAACGATGGCGTGGCCCTACGCCAAGTTCGACTTCTCCGAGCCGCTGGTTACCACGCTGCTACTAGCGGCGGTGTGGCTCTTGCTGATACACGGCTCGAGCGGACGGCAACGCTACGCACTATTGGCCGGATCTGTGGCGTTCGCGGCCGTGCTTACCAAGTACGTCAGTGTGATCGCCGTGCCGATCCTGCTGGCCGGACTTGTGATTGGCGCCAGGTCGGAGCGTACGTGGAGGGAGACCCTCCGGCACTCGATTCGACCGGCGCTTCTGTTTTCAGCGCCGTTTCTGGTCGTCATTCCGCCAGCCCTCGTCGCGGCGGCGTTGCTGTTCGACTTCCATCTGCTGTACGTGAGTGAACTCATCGGCGGTCTGCAGCGGGGTTGGCTGGAACTGCCGTTTCGGCTGGGACTTGTCGGCCTCATCAGCAGTTGGGGCAAAGGCGTGCTCTGGTACAACCCAATTCTGCTGGTCACGTTGCCGGTGCTGCCCTGGTTCATTCGTCGGCATGGCTGGCGGTCGCTCGTATTCGTCGGCATCCCGCTTGCCTACGCCCTGCTCTACAGTCGCAAGCAAGTCTGGTACGGCGGCAACACCTGGGGCCCGCGCTATCTGGTTCCGGCGCTTCCGTTGCTGGTGATCGTGGGGGCCCCGCTGTTTGAGCGAGTTCTTGAGCGAGCGCGTAGCTGGCTGCCAGGTGTGGCCCTGGCCGGTGTGGTGCTCGTCAGCGCCAGCGTGCAATTCATGGGCGTCGCCAAGGACTTTATCTCCTACCTGGATCTCTTTCAGCAGCAGGTTGCGGGAGCGGTGCCGCAGAATGGCGCCATCTATGGCGGCGCTGACTATCAGCCGTGGTCGTCGATCCAGCCTGAAGGCGACTTCGCGGCGGTGCTCTATGCGTACCAGTTCTCACCGTTGCTGGCCCATGCCTGGCTCCTTAGAGCCGACGCCGTCAACCTGATTGCGCCCGATCGAACGGACTGGTTGGCCGACGCCCTGGGCCGCACGCCATGGCTGCGCTTCGGGATCGATGCCGTGCCCGCGAATCCCGAACATGGCCTGGGGCTGGACTTCTGGTCGCTAAGCCTCACGGAGAGTTTCCTGGCCTATCCGGGATTCCTGTTCTGGGTGGCTGCCCTCCTGCTGGTCCTGCAATTCACCGCGCTGGGGGCCTGGGTGGGCCTGAGCGGTCGAATCTGGCCCTCCGCGCGCGGCGTGTGGTCATTCCGTTTTCTTTCGATTGGCGCCTTTGCCGCGCTGTTGATTAGCTTTGACACGCTACATTTCATGCTCTAGCTTCAAATGAAGGGAGCAGGCGACACTCATGGCTGATTCGGACGCGCCGTCCGCGCCGCCGCTCATTCCAGACGACTTTCTCGCGATCCTGCGCTGCGTAAACGACGATCATCCGCGCGATGACGGCGTATTGCGCATCGAGGGCGACTTCCTGGTCTGTACGGTCTGCGGTTATCGATACAAAGTCGAGGACGGGATTCCCAACATGCTGTGGGAAGACGCGATCCCACCGAGACGCGAAGAAGCCGCCCGCTCGTGAATTCGATCAGCCAGGCGAAAGACCTGCTGGTCAAGTACCGTCGGCATCGGGCCATCCTGCGTCCGTCGCTTGGTCGATTTGCGTATCACTGGATGCGCGGCTCGACGGACCTGCCGTACGGGCCGATCAAGCTGCACATCGAACCGACCAGCGCCTGCAACCTGCGCTGTCCCATGTGTCCGCAGAGCGTGCTCGCCGAGGAACTCAAGAAGCAAAAGCCGTTCATGGACATGGGCCTGTTCCGCAAGATCATCGACGAGGCACGGTCGTCGGTGCAGGAGGCCAACCTGTTCTTCCGCGGCGAGTCGCTGATGCACCCGGACATCTACGAAATGATTGAAGTCTGCGAGCGCGCCGGAATCGCCGCCCACATCAACACGAACGCCACCCTGTTGCGTGACGAAAAGATCGAGCAGTTGCTAGACGCCGCGCCGAGCAAGCTGACCATCAGCTTCGACTCGGGCGAACCGGAACAGTACGAGGTGATGCGAGCAGGTGCGCAGTTTGACCGGACGCTGGAGCGGGTTCTGCGACTGCTGGAGTCCAGAAAGCGCCGGTCCGGCCCGAAGCCTTACTTCGTGATGCAGGTAATTCAACTCTGGGACTCGAGCTTTCCCACGGGTGCGGCGCCAGTCGTTCCGGAGCACTTCCGGCAGCGATTCGACGGACTACCCGTGGATGAGTGGGACACATTCTGGGCGCACGGCTGGGCCGGACAGATGGACTCGTCCGACTTCTACACGGCACGCCCGCACGGGCCGAATTACTACCCCTGCAACTGGCTCTGGAAGTCGATGGCGATCTACTGGGACGGCAAGGTCCCCTCGTGCTGCGCGGACTTCGGCGAGGACCAGATCATGGGCGATCTGGCCAATGAGTCGCTGCTGGACATCTGGAACAATCCGGCCTATCGCGCAATTCGCGAGGCCCACGTGAGCGGCAAGCTGGACGATTACAAGCTCTGCCGCGGCTGTGACGCGATCTGGCAGGACGGGGATTCAAGCTGGAACCTGTTTGCCGGCGCCCGCAGCGTGGTGACGGGGGATCCGCTGCCGGTGATCCAGCCCTCGACCAACGGCTCGCACGCAACCAACGGGCAAGAGACGCCCGACCACTGATTGCCAGGCGGAGTGCAATGCTCCGCCACTCGGCGAACGCCGCTGGTGCCGTTGTCCCGTGCCGAAGCCGGTGCTAGCGTCCGAGCAATGCGCATCACCTTTGTCTCAAACATCTTTCCACCGACGGTCGGTGGGCCCGCAACGCACATCTACAACCTTGCGCTGACGCTGCACAACCGCGGCCACACGGTTCGGGCGGTGGTTTGCCCGGACGATCCGGAGGGGCTGGTTCGTCCGCCGTTTCCGATTGTGCGCGTCTCCTGGAACGCCCCGATTCCGCTGCGCTACGCCTTGGTCTGGTGGCATACGTTGCGAGCCGCGCTGCGCTCGGACGTGGTTTACATCAACGGTATCGAGGCGCCCTCAACGCTGGCCGCGCTGATGGCCGGTCGGCCCCGGGTGCTCAAGATCGTGGGCGACTGGGCCTGGGAGTCCGCGCACCGGCGGGGTATGACGTCGCTGGGCATCGAGGAGTTTCAGCGGACCCGTCACGGGCCGCTCACGCGGGCGTTCCAATTCATCCAACGCATGTATACGACGCTGGCCAATGTGATCGTGGTTCCCAGCGGATACGTGGGCGCGTTCGTGCGCACCTGGGGCGCCAGGCCGCAGAAGATCCGGGTGGTCCACAACGCGTTGACCGAGATTCCGGAGATCCACCTCCCCCGCGAGGAAGCCAAGCGGCAGCTCGGATTTGAAGGCCCGCTGGTCTGCACGGTGTCCCGACTCTATGGATGGAAACGGGTCGACGACCTGCTGCGCATGGTTCCCGACTTCGCGAACGACGCCGTGCTGGCCATCGTTGGCGACGGGCCGGAGCAGCCGGCCCTGGAACGCTACGCGGCCGAGTTGGGCCTGGGCGACCGGGTTCGTTTCGTCGGTCGGGTGCCGCACCGGGACGTTGGCATGTACCTGCGTGCCGCCGACGTGTTTGTGCTGAACACGTCGTACGAAGGTCTGTCACACACGCTGGTTGAGGCTCGCGTTATTGGAACGCCGATTGTTACGACGGACATCGGCGGAAACCGGGAGATCCTCACCCACGGGCACAACGCGCTGCTGACGCCGCTCGGCGACCATCGCGCATTCGTGACGGCCGTGAACCAACTGCTGACGGACCGCGAGCTTGCCGACCGTCTGGTGAGCAAGGGGTCGGAGGGACTCGATCACTTCACGTGGGACCGGCTGGTGGATGAAACGATGGAGATCCTGTCCGAGGTCACCGGCTCAACGTCGCGCGCCTGGCCGTGAGCGCCAAACTGCTGATGCTCAGCGGTGATCGGGATCTCACGACAGGCCGACGTGGGCCTTTTCACACAACCCTCGAAGGCCTTGCAACCGAATTCGATCGTATCGACGTGCTTTCGCCGCGAGCCGACGGTGCGCGGACGGTGGAGCCGCATCCGGGCGTACGCATCGAACCTGCGCCAACCTCGCGCGTGCGCCAGTCGGCCTGGATGCGTCGCCGGGGCGCCGAACTGTTGCACCACCACAGGCATGGTCTGATCGTCAGCCACGACTACGGCATCTTTGCCAACGGACGGGCCGCGGCGCGGCTGTCGGACCGCTTTGGGACGCCTTATGTCAGCGAAATTCACCACGTACCGGGTCACCCGAAGCGGGCCCAGTGGTGGGAACCGCTGGCGCAGATGGTCTATCGCGCGTATGTGACGCGCGTGGCACGCCGCGCGGCCGCCATTCGCGTGGTCAATCGGCGGGAAGTTCCCGACCTGCTGGCGAAATGGGGCGTGCCCGCGGAGCGGGTTCTGGTGCTGCCGTCGGCTTACATCGATCGCGATGTATTCGCACCCAAAGATTCGACAAAGGACTACGCCCTCGGTTTTGTTGGGCGACTGGTCGCGAACAAGAACCTGGACTACGTCATTCAGGTCTTCGCCGGAGTTGCAGCCGGGAATTCCAAAGCCCGGTTTGCCGTCGCCGGCCAGGGGCCGGGGATTCGTGCGTTTCGTCGAGGGCTCGCGCGCTCCGGCATCCTGGACCGCGTCCGGTTTATTGATTGGCTGGACCGTCCCGCCGATCTGGCCGATCTCTATCGACGCATGGGCGCGCTCATCGCGCCATCGCTCAGCGAGGGAGGCCCACGGGTGTGCCTGGAAGCCATGGCCTGCGGCACGCCGGTCTTTGCCACGCCGGTTGGCGTGATGCCGGAGACCATCGAACACGGCGCGAACGGCTGGCTGCTGCCATGGAGTGCCGAGGCCGGCGCGGCGATGGTCGAGCGCGTGCTTCGTGACTCCGATGAGGTGCGCGAGGCAGGCCACGCCGCTCGGGCGGCCACGGCTCAGTTTGAAAAGTCCTCCGTGCTTGGCGCCTACGCTGCTTCGTATCGTCGGCTCGCCGAGAGCGGGGTGACGTGAGCCGGCCATCGGACAGCGACCTTCGGCTGCTGTTCGTGACCCAGGAACTCGACCGATCGAGCACCAACCTGGCAGTTACTCACACTTGGGCGGCGGAATTGAGTCAGAGGACCGCCGCCGTTCACGTGGTGGCCGCGCGGGTGGGTGACGTTGACCTCCCGTCCAACGTCTTCGTCCACGGTCTTGGCCGCGAGCGTGGACGGTCACGCCGGTCGACGGCGATGGCGTTCGCTTGGGTTTGCGCGAAGCTCATCGTTCAACGTCGAGTGAATGTGGCGCTGGCTCACATGGTGCCCGCCTACGCCGTGGCCATGTCGCCAATCACTCGCATGAGCCGTACACCGTTGGTGCTCTGGTACACGAGCCACGGGTCGACCGCAATGTTGCGACGGGCCGACCGGCTGATAAACGCCGCGGTTACCGCCTCGCCCGATAGCTACCCAATACGTAGCGATCGAGCATTCGTCATAGGGCACGGGATTGCTACCAAGCGGTTTCGGCCACCGGCCGCGCGCAGGCAGGGGACCGGCCCGGTGATCGGGATGGCCGGACGCCTGACGCCGCTCAAGGGCTTTGAGCCGGGAATCCGGGCTCTCGCGGAGTTGCGACGCGCCAAATACCCCGAAGCCACGCTGCGAATCGCCGGCGAGCCCTTTTATTCGTCAGATCGCTCATACGTCGACGAGTTGCGGGATCTCGCCGATAGGCTAGGCGTGCGTAACGCGGTGGACTTTGCAGGCGCTGTACGCGGTGACGAGATGGCGGGGTTTTACGGATCGCTGGATGTGTTTGTGAATTGGCGTGCGCAACCTGCACTGGATAAGACCGGCCTGGAGGCTTTGGCTTGCGCCACACCGTTGGTGACCAACAACGGCGCCTACCGCGGAGTGTTGGGTGAGTTCGCCGCTGACAGCCTCGTCGGCGACTCCGGTTCGGAGCTGGCTGCCGGACTGACTCGTCTGCTCGGTAAGCAGGCTGAACAACGGCGGGAATCCGTCGAGCATTGGCGTTCGACCGTAGTGCACGAACACGGCGCGGCCGGTTGGGCCGATCGCTTGGTACGCGTTTGCAACGCGCTGTGCGCGCGCGAGCGCCCGCCATACCCGTCAGTGGCCGAATCGGAAAACGCGCAATGAACCTGGATCTGTCGCGACAACTTGCCCGTCTTGTTGGCCAGCTGCCGGACCTGCAGATCATCCCCCCGTACCAGCGCCTGCTCTGGACACTTCGAGCGATGCTGCTGCGGCGGGCGTCCGGTGTGACCTGCGGCGAGCGAGTCCGAGTGGACAGTCGCTTCTACTACCCGGCCGGCCTGCGACTGAACCTGGGCGACGGCGCGCGCGTTAAGCGTGACGTGCGTGCCGGGTGGGAGCCGGGGCGTGCGCCCAACGCCGAACTCTCGATCGGGCCTGGAACGGAGATCCTCTCGGAAACGCGCCTTGATTGCACCGGCGGCATTCAGGTGGGCGAGCGATCACACATCGGACGGCGGTCGACCATCTATACCCACCGTCATGTGCTGGACTGTCGGGACACGCCAGCGTTGGATGCGCCCATCGAGACGGCGCCGGTGATCATTGGCGACCAGGTCATGCTCTACAGCGAGGTCGTGGTGCTTCCCGGCGTGACCATCGGCGACGGAGCGGTGGTGGCCGTGCGTTCCGTCGTGTCCGACGACGTGCCGCCGTACGCAATCGTGGCCGGGATGCCCGCACGGGTCATTCGGGAGCGAGCGTAGGGTCGTGATGGTTGATGTCATTCAGTCGTCCACGCTGACCGCGCGCGCCGCATGGGTGCTGGCAACAGCGTCATCTGCATTTGAACGCCTGCGGGACAACAACGGCTACACGCCCTGCCCGGAACACAGGGTCGACCATACCGGTAAGACAGCGCGAAGCATCGTGATCAACTGTGCGCTGCACGCGCACACGAATCAGGATCGGTATCTGACAAGGGCCGTGGCAACGGCCAATCGCGTGGCGGCGCGCCTCGCGCCCGACCCAGGCGCAGACGGAGCTTGGGTGTTTTTTCCAGGCCTTCACGATCCTCGCAACAACTCGACCAACATCATCGACGCCGGCGAATGCGTGGACGCCCTGGCAACGCTGTTGCTACACGCGGACGATGAGTTGGCGGCGGCTGACCGGCTGTCGATCGAACAGGCGATTCGGCTCTGCTGCGACACCTATCTGCGGAGCAACGTCATCGACAAGCCGGTCGTCAATCAGCGGCTCTGGGGCGCCATGGGATTGGCGGCAGCTTCGGCCGCGCTGGACGAGCCGGCCTGGGCACGGGCCGTCGTGGACTCGGTGAGCGGCGCGCTGGCCGAAATGCGGTCGGATGGATCGTTTGCCTACGTGCGCGATGCGGCCTTGTTGGGGGAGGGCGTCGGAATATCCGACCTGACGGTCTACTACCACAGCCGCTGTGTGGCCTTTGCTCGCTACGCCCTACGGCACATCGATGCGGAAGCGTCGTTCGAGGACCGCCTGCGTGACGGCGCTGATTTTCTGGCGTTTGTGCTTCGGCCCGACGGTGTGATGCCGCTGGGCCTTGAAGGCAAGCGGTGGTTTTGGGACGCGGACGCGGAGGTCGGCTCGGCGCCGTACGGCGCGTACGTGCTGGCGGCCGACGGTCGTTCGTCGCTGTTGCCGCTGGCCGGGCGCGTCGCGGCCCAGAGCGCCGCCGCGCTTGGCGAAGGCGGGCTGATTGATGCGACCCCGGGCGCCCGGGCCTTCGTCTGCCGCTACATGCACACGGCAGACCTCGCCTGGCTGGCGCGGGCTCACGCGGCGGCCGACCTGGACGACCTGCCGAGCAACCCGCCAACCGGCGAACGCTCCGCGCCGGCCGTAGCGTGCGACGCCGGCGTGGCCCGGCTGGAGTCGCCGCGTCGGTGCGCGCTGGTTCGAACACACAAACAACCGGCCGACCGGCTGGTCGGCGGCCGCATTGGCGGTGGCGGCCTGGTCTACGTAGGGAACGCCCGTGCCGGCTGGCGGAACGAGCTGCGCTTTCGCTCAGAGCCGGACGTTCCGGAGGCAACCTGGGAGGTTCTGCCAGAACCTCGGCGTCGAATGCTGCCGGACATCCGGCGCGTCCTGGCTCGTCGCGAATCGCGCTTTCTCCTGCACATCGCACGCTCACACGTGTATGCCGGGCGCTGGCCGTACGCGCTCAAGTTCCTGTGGCGTCACGTTGGTCCGCCGGCCTGGCGTGCAAGCCGCCGTTGGCTGTCCAGCCATGCCCTTCAGGGCGACGTCGAAGTCACGGATGACGAATTGACGGTCGCATCCGGTGTGGCGCTTGCCGACGGACATGCACACGACGGGGTGCGAACCAGGCGAACCTATCGGGTTGAGGCAAGCGACCTTGCAGTCCGTGACCAAATTGAGACTTCCAAACGCGTGCCTGATGTTCGGTACTGGCTGCCGGCCGCGACGCGGGAGCTGCAGGTCGACTCGGATGCTCCCTGGCGCCGGGCGGGGAACGTCATCGAGATTTGCCCGCTCCCGGCGGACGCCACGGTGTGCGTCGAGTATCGGATCTAGGCGTGGACGCCTCGCCGCGCATCGTGATGGTTGCGAACGCGCGGATTCCCAGCGAACGCGCCCATCCGCTGCAGATCATGCACATGGCCGCTGGCTTTGCGGCAGGCGGGGCCACCGTATTGCTCGCCTACGCCCGCCGTGCGAACACGGCGGCCATGCGCGCCGTGAGCGACCCGTTCCAGTTTGCCGGCGTATCCAAGACATTCGCATTGGTCGGACTGCCGACGGTCGACGCCATTAAGCGCGTCACGATCGACTGGCCGATCCTCAATCACGGCCCGATCAGGCTTGCCGCGCACCTGCTGCAGCTCTGGTCGTTCGCCGTCGCCGCGCTCACCGTCGTGCGTCGGTGGAAGCCGCACGTGGTCTACAGCCGCGATCTGTTGCCGCTGACGGTCCTGCGGCTGCTGTTGGGACATCCCGCCCGCTTTTGCTTTGAGGTGCATACCGTGCCTCGCTCGCGATTGTCGGCAGTCCTGCACCTGTGGGCCGCACGTCGCATGGATGCGGTGATTGCCATAACCCAAGGCCTGCGGCGGTGGTATGTCGAGGCTGGATTCGAACCGAATCGACTGTACGTTGCGCCGGACGCCGTGGACATCGAGGCGTTTGCAGATCGCGACCGTGGCGCGGCTCGGACCGAAGTCGGTATACCCGACGACGCGCCCGTGGTCTGCTATCTGGGCCACCTGTATCCATGGAAGGGCGTGGATACGCTGGTTGAGGCGGCGCGCTGCGCGTCGACGGACGTCCAGTGGATCATCGTGGGAGGGATTCCGCCGGACCTTGATCGCATCAGGACCGCTGCCTCGGACCTTCCAAACGTTCACGTCACCGGCCACCTGGCTCCCGACGATGCGCGGATGTACCTGGTCGCCGCGGACGTGGCGGTGATCCCATTCAGCGCTCGGCAGGTCATCTCCCGCGAACACACGTCGCCCCTGAAACTGTTCGAATACATGGCCGCCGAGCGTCCGATCGTGGCCAGTGACTTACCCTCACTGCGCGAGGTCTTGCACGATGAACGCAACGCCCTGCTCGTGGCGCCCGACGAGCCGAGCGCGCTGGCAGGTGCCGTCAATCGTCTGCTGACCGACAAGGCGCTGGCTGCCCGCCTGGCCAGCGCTGCTCGTCTGGAGGTGGAGAGCCGTACATGGACGCAGCGCGCCGCGGCTATCCGCGAGTTTCTGGAATCTGTGCCGGCTTCTTGACCCAACTGAGCCGAACCCTGGCCCGGCTCGTCGGTGGGCTTGAACATACTTCGATCGCGCAACGTCGCGCGCTCGTAGCCTCTGGCCTCTTGGCTCCGCTGCTGGTGCTTTATCGAGATCTGCTCTTTGCCGGCGCTCCCTGGCTGGACCTTGACCTGCTGTTGAGTTACCAGCCCCGGTATGCCCTGCTTGCCGAGGGCGTCCGCGAAGGGCGAATCCCGCTGTGGGCCGACGGCATGCTAGCGGGGTTCCCGGTCGCGTTTTCCGAATTCGGCTGGTTCTACCCGCTGACCTGGCTGCTGCTGTGGATCTTCGAGCCGCTGCGCGCCTATTTCATTGAACTGGCGCTGGGCCTGGCCCTCGCGTCGGCGGCGGCCTATTGGCTGGGCCGGGTGTGGGGGCTGACCCGGCCCGGCGCCTTCGTGGCCGCGTTTCTCTTCACCTACGGCGGTTTCGTTTTCGCAACGTCTCGATTCCTCAACTACGCCGATATTTTCTTTGCCCTCCCGGCCGGCGTCGGCGCCATTGAGTTGATCTCGCGAGGCCAGCGCCGCTACACCGGGCTGCTGGCGATCAGCGCTGCGATCACCGTGCTGGCCGGCCATCCGCAGATTGCGTTGCTGTGGGGCTTCGTCTGGCTGCTCTTCGCCGCCACGCGATTCTGGTGGAACTGGGGTGACCTTGGACTTGCACGGGCGGCGAAGGACGTGGGATGGATTGGTGTCGCCGCCGTCGTGGGCCTGGCCGTCGGCGCCGTCCGACTCCTGCCAACGCTTACAACCACGGATCTCTCCGCTCGCGCTGGCGGGCTTGACTTTGCCACCGCGTCGCAAGGGTCGATTCCGCCATGGAGCCTCATTGTGGGCTACCTGTATCCGTCATTCGAGATTCCCCGAGTGCTGAATGACACCCTCAATGCCGAAGAACTTCTCTACCTCGGGCTTGCCGGGCCGGCGCTGGCGCTGATCGCGGTGGTAACCGGTTGGCGGCGGCGGCTCATCTGGTTCCTGAGCGGTCTTGTCCTGCTGACCTGGATCCTGTCCATGGGCTCGTACAGCCTCGGCTTTCCCTTGCTCCATAAGCTGCCGCTCTTTGAGTTCTTCCGCCAGCCAGCACGTTTCGGAATCGTGGCGTCGTTCGGTTTGGCATTCCTGGCGGCGATCGGGATTGAGCGGATCGGCGCCGACGATCTCCGCTCGAGCCTGCTGGTGCGCTGGATCGGCCGCGCCTGGGTGTGGCTGGCCGGGCTGATCGGAGCGGGAACGGTCGCTGCCACGATCGTGCTCTCCGGATTTGCCTTCCTGATTGTTCCCTACGCCTACGACTACATCGATCGGGCCATCGTCGGCTCGGAAGGGCGATTCCTGACCGCCGAACGCTATTACCGCACGTTCGATCAGCTGTACGAACAAATGACGGCCGCGTTCAGCCTTGAGTTTTGGGCGCCGCGCTGGACGCTGTTGGCGGCGCTGCTTACCGCCCTGGTGTTCTGGCGCTATCTGCGTGGCCGGATTGCACCGACCAGTACCCGGGCCGCGCTTGGCGTGGTGCTGGCGTTTGACGTGTTGCTGGCGCCGTTCCACGGGATTCCAACCGTGCCCGGTGACTGGTACGCCCGAGATCCGCAGGCCGCCAGCGTGGTGCCGGCGGACTCCGACAGCGACTGGCGGGTGTTCTCGTACCGCAGCCAGGCACAGAAGTTTGAGCTGTCAACCGCCGCGGGAACGGAGTTGGATCGAACGCGCCGCGATCTGCTGGAGTACGTCTTTCTCAATGAAACGCTCGCGCCCAACCTCCCCATGGCGGGTGGGCGTGCGTCAATCGACGGCTACGAGAACCTGATGCCGCGGGCCACCGCCGAGTACCTTGCCCATGTCGGCAGCGAGCGCTCCACGGTTGCCGGCTTCGCATCGGACGCGGCCCTGGATGCCGATGCGCGCACCGAGATGCTGCGGCGTCGTGCGCCTGCCCTGGCGGCCGCGAACGTGCGCTTCGTGACCTCAGGCGTGCCGGTTGATGTACCCGCCCTGCGCCAGGTCCGGGTGGAAGACCTTGCACTGCCGCCGTGGGCATCGGTTAACCAGAATCTGTACGTATATGAAGTTGCGGACTGGGCTCCGCGCGCGTGGGTCGCGCATGACTGGCGGATCATCGAGCCGGGGGCGTCAACGTCTTCCATGCTGGATGCTCTCGCCGATCGTCCGGACCTGCCGATGGTTGATCGTGATCCCGGGATTCGTGCGACGAACGGCGACGGCATCGACGTGGTGCATCCCCCGGAACGCAGCGCAGGCGCGGTAATCGTGCGAGTGGAACTGAGCGAGCCTGGCCTGCTGGTGTTCAACGAGGCGATGTTTCCGGGGTGGACGGCGAGCGTGGACGGGCGCCCGACGGAAATGGTCACGGTGAACGCGCTTATGCGCGGGGTGCCGATCGACAGCGCCGGTACGCACACCGTCGCGATGACCTACGAGCCGCCGGGCTTTGCTGCCGGTCTCGTGGTCTCCTTCGTGGCACTGGGAGCGATGGTCGTGCTGGCCGCCGCGGGCTTCTGGGCCGACCGCCGGTGAAGCTGGCGCTGGTCAGCGACGCACTCGATCCAACCAATGGATGGGGACGTTACGCGGGCGAGCTGGCACGGGAGTTAATCGCCGCGGGAGTTGACCTGCGTCTCGTGAGTCCCCGCAGCCTGTCGACGATGGCCGACTTACGCGATTACCGCGACCACGTAGCCATCCCCTCGTTTCAGCACGGGCGCCGCCATCCGGTTCGGATCCTCCAGCGCACGTTTCCGCCGCTGCAAAGAGCCCTCCGAGGCGTGAATGTCATTCACTGCCTCGTGGAGCCGTACGCGCCAGCGGTAGCACTGGCGGCGGGTCGACGTCCGTACCTCGTGTCGCTGGTTGGAACGTATTCCATCCCCTCCGGGCGGCCGAAGTTGGAGCGCTGGGCGCTGCGCTGGGCGCTGCGGCGGGCGCGAGGCCTGCCTGCCATCAGCGGCTACACGCGACGGCGGGTCGAGAGCGACGTGGACGTGACGCAAACGAGCGTCGTACCTCTGGCGGTGCGGACCGAGGACTTTCGGCGCGCGCATCCGCCGCCTCGGGAGCCTGGCCTCATCCTGTCGGTCGGTGAATGCAAACCTCGCAAGGGATTCGACCTGGCGCTCGAGGCATTTGCGCAACTCAAGTCCGAGGGCGTTGCCGACCGGTACGTAATGGTTGGCCCGGTCAATCCGTCCTCGCCATACGTCGTTGGGCTGCGCGGCAGGATCCGCGAGCTTGGGCTCGATAGGGACGTCACGCTGACCGGCGTGGTCAGCGAGGACGAACTCGTGGATTGGTACTACCGCGCACGCGTCGTGACGATGCCGTACCGGCTGGCAGGATCCGATTTCGACGGATTTGGCCTGGTGCTGCTGGAAGCGAACGCCTGCGGGACGCCCGTCGTCAGCGCCCGCGACTCCGGGGCCGAGGAGCCGGTCGTGCACGGCGAGAACGGTCTGCTCGTTCAACCGGACAGCGTTCCAGCCCTGACCGATGCGCTTCGCACCGTGCTGACCGATGCGATCTACTGGCAAGCGCTGGCCGAGGGGGCGCGATGCCGGGCGGCCGCCATGTCGTGGCGCCGGTCCGCGGAGCGGCTGCTGGAGGTCTACGCCGACGTACTGGGGCGTCGCCTGGAGGCGCGAGCGTGAGCGGTCCCGCGGCTTCCGAGGCCCGCGCCGGGAACCTTGAGGACCGCGCGCTCCGCGGCGTGGTGTCGCTCGGCGTGCGCGAAGGCGGCATGAAGCTCGTTTCCTTCCTGGGGAGCATCGCGCTCTTCCGTCTGCTGACGCCGGCCGACTTCGGAGTCATTGTTCCGATCGCCACGTTCGCCGGCCTGGTCAAGCAGTTTGCTGATCTCGGACTCCAACCCAGCCTGATTCAGCGCGGTAGTGAGCCTCAGACCCGCGACCTGCGAGCGGTATTCACCGGTCAATTGCTCCTGGTTTTTGCAGGAGGGGTCGTCGTCTTTCTGGCCGGGCCATTTGTGGTCGATGCTCTGCTCAATGATCAGATCGATCCCTGGATGACCCGGGTATTCGCATTCTCGGTCTTCTTCACGGCGTTTCGAATCGTTCCGGCGGCGCTGCTTGAACGACATCTGCAGTTTGGCCGCCTGGCCGCCGCCGATATTGCCGGGACCTTGTTCTACTACAGCGCCGGCATCGGTTTCGCTATCGGCGCAGCCGGCGTGTGGAGCCTGGTCATTGCCCATGTCGGCGCCAGTCTGGTCTCGACGCTGGCCGTGGTGATGGCGCGTCCATGGCTGCCGGTGCCAACCCGGAAGCTGAGCGTCCTGGCCCCGCACGTTGGTTTCGGAGCGAGATTTCAAGGATCGCGGCTGGCCATAACGGTCAAGGACTCGCTCATCCCCCTCTTTACGCCGCGGGCGTATGGGGCTACCGCAACCGGATATCTCAATTGGGCGAATCGCGTCTCTGCGCAGCCGCTGGCGCTCACGCAGTGGGTAGCGCGCGTGAGCCTGCCAACGTTTGCACGGATCCAGGACGCGCCCGATCAGGTTCGTCGAGGCGCCGAACTTACGCTGAAGTGGAACGCCATCGTGACGCTCCCGGGTTTCGTCGCCGTCATCGCCTTCGGGCCGGAGATTGCCAGCCTGATTTACGGCGAACAGTGGCTGCCAGCCGTTCCGGCCCTGCTCATCCTGGCGGTCAACAACGCGCTCATTCCCATCAACGGTCTGATTACTCCCATCTTGAACGCGGTGGGCAAGACGAAGACCGTGCTGATCGTGTCGATCGGATGGGCCGCCGCCGCGTGGGGCTTGGCCGGAATCCTCACAGCTCTGGGCGCCGGTTTCCTGGCGGTTCCGATTGGCCTGGCGGCATCGCAGGGGCTGGCGGCCCTGGTCTTGCTGCCAATCGCGCGCCGTGAATTCAATCTGCGACTGCTGCACCACCTGGCCCGTCCGCTCGCGGCCGCAGTCGGGGCCGGGTTGTTTGGACGATTCATCCTGCTGCCTATGCTGACCGATGCGGTATTGCTGATTCAGGGTGGCGTGGTGGTCGTGCTGGTCTACGCGGGCCTTCTCTACGTCATTGATCGCAGCGCGCTGCGATCCGAACTCGGCGCCCTGTGGCGGCGGCGAGCCGCGGCAGTTTGAACGCGTCGTGCGTGTATTGCTGATCGGGCCGCACTGGGACACCGGACTTTGGACCGAGTACTGCGGCCAGGGGCTGCGCGCCGCCGGGCATGACGTGCGGATCCACCGCTATAGCGAGCGACTTGAGCGGCCGGTTGGTCTCCGGGCGCGAATTCGCCGGCGGCTGTCTGGACCCGATCGGTTTCATATCGGCCGGGTATTCGAGTCGGCCCGAGCCGACAACCTGGACGTACTACGGCTCGCAGCGGAATGGCGTCCGGAGTTCACGCTGGTCCTCAAGGGCGAAGTTCTCGTTCCGGAAACCGTTGAGCGCCTGCGCAACCTGACCAACGGGCCAGTCGTTCAGTGGTGTGGCGACGACCCGAGCTGGTTTCCGAACATCATTGGTGCGGCGCATCTCTATGAACGCTTCTATCTGGCGGATTCCACCTACGCCGCGGACCTCGAGCCGCGCGGTGTCCGTGCGAGATTCATGCCGCATGCCGTCGAGCCGTCGGCCTGGGCAGGGCACGACGCGGACGACATGCCGGTGGATGTGATCTTCGTTGGCGATTCGCGCCATAACATGGGTCACCTGCCGGCCAACCGGTCCAGGGTTGAGGTTCTCGAAGCGATCGCTCGATCCGGCGTACGTCTGGCCATCTGGGGCCGCGGCTGGGAGAAGCTAGAGGCCGAGTATCGGGCGCGTGAAGCGCATCGCGGTCTAACGCTCCTTCCAGCGTCAGCCGTGGCGCGGGCCTATCGCGGCGCCAAGATCGTGTTGAACGTCCACCATGCCCAGATGCGCGAGGGTCCAAACATGCGAACGTTTGAGATCCCGGCCGCCGGCGCGTTCCAGCTCACGGACTTTAAGGCTCGAATGGACGACCTGTTCGACATCGGAACCGAGCTTGCGGTCTACCAGGATGTCAATGACGTAGTACCGACAATTGAGCGATACCTCAACGACGAGTCCGCCCGGAGCGCCATCACGCGAGCGGGAAAGCACCGGGTGGAGCGTGATCACACCTACGAAGTCCGCATGCGGCAACTTATCGACGACGTACGCGATGGTTGACGATCGCTTTCCAACGGCGCTGGTGGCTCGAAGCGATGCCGAATTGCTGCGTCTGGCGTTGCGCGCGCATCCGCATCAGCCGGCCATTGCGCTTTGGCGGGCAACCGAATTCGCCATGCTGCGCGACGTCAGATTCGCCGCGCCCGTGCTGGACCTCGGTTGCGGAACCGGCGAAGTCGCACGTTCGGTGTTGCGGTCGCACTGGCCGGTCGATGGGCTTGAGTTCGTGTCCTCCGAAGCTCGGGTCGCACACGCATCAGGCGTGTACCGGTCTGTCATGCGAGCGGACGGCGCGAAGCTGCCGTTGGCTTCGGCCACGTACGGCACCGTCTATAGCCATAGCGTGCTTGAGCACATCCCGGACGATCTGGGCGCTGTCGAGGAAGCTGCACGGGTCTTGCGGCCTGGCGGGCGTCTGGTGTTCACGGTTCCCGCGCCGGCCTTTGCCGAGCGAATCGAGTCTGAGTCCGGGTCCGACGCCCTGACGGTAACGAACGCTCGACTTGGCCACTTTCACTATCGCTCGCTTGAGGAATGGACGGCGCATCTCCACCGTTTCGGTCTTACAGTCGTGGCAAGTCGGGGGCATCTGCCGGACGCGACACAACGAACCTGGCGGCGGTTGGACGAACTCATGGTTCGGCGAATTGCCGGACGCCGTGTGCTGGACTGGTTCCGCGGTCTTCATCGGCGCCGGCTCGTGCCGATGCCGCTCTGGGTTGCCCTGTGGTCAGCGCTGCTTCGACGACCGTTTCGGCGACCGATCGACGAACCGGGGGGCCAATTGATCGTGGCTGAACAGCCTTCGTGAGCGACCTGCGCGTTCTGCACCTTTCCCCAACCTGGTTCGGCGACGAGTCGGTGCGCGGCGGCGGCGAGCGCTATCCGTTGGAACTGGCAATTGCCATGCGGAAGCGCTCGCCGACGCGGCTGGTCTCGTTTGGCGACAAGCCCGGAACTCGCCGGGTGAACGGGTTTGATATCGAGGTGCATCGAACCTGGCGGCGGCTGCGAGGACGAATGTACGACGCGGTCGGTCCCGGATTCCTGCCCGCGCTTTCGTGGGCGAATGTCGTCCACTGCCACCAGGCCAGGTCGGGTCTCACGGCGCTTGTCGCGCTGCTGGCGCGTCCGCTGGGTAAGCGGGTCTTTGTTACGGATCACGGTGGCGGAGGGGTGAACTGGGTTCGCCGGCTGCGCATCGGTCGCTGGATCGACGGCCAACTGGCGCAGAGCCAATTCGCGGCCGCCACGCTTCCCTATGTCGGACGCCGGACGGAGGTGATTTACGCGGGCGTCGATACGTCCAAGTACTCGCCCGGCGGTGACAAGTCGCCGGGTCGGGTCGTCTACGTGGGTCGTCTGCTGCCGCACAAAGGCATCGAGACTGCGATTCGCGGGCTACCGTCCGACGCGTCGCTGGACATCTACGGGCGTCCTTATGACGCGGACTACCTTGACTTCATTCGTTCGGAGGCGTCGTCCCGTCAAGTGCGGATCCACATCAGCGCGTCGGACGACGAGGTGATCGCCGCCCTGCAGTCGGCCTGCGCGTTTGTCATGCCATCGGTCTATGAGGACTATCGTGGGCGCCATCAGGCCCTGCCGGAACTGGTGGGCCTGGCCCCACTGGAAGCCATGGCGTGCGGGACTGCGGCGGTGGTCTCCGACGTGGCTGGCATGCCTGAGATCATTCCACCGGTGGGAGGCATCGTTGTGCCGCCGAGCGATCCCGACGCGCTGCGGCGCGCCCTGGCGACGCTTACGGCATCGGTCGAGACGGCGTCGTCCCGGGGTAAGGCCGCACGAGAGCACGTGATGTCCCGCTTTACGTGGTCCGCTGTGGCCGATCGCTGTCTGACCGCCTACACCGCCTAGAATCGGTTCGCCGATCCGTCGGACCGCTTCACATGCGCATCGCCCTTCTTGCTGACACGTACCCCCCTGAGAATCGCGGCGGGGCAGGGGTGGTGGTTGAGCGGCTGGCCGGCGCCTTCGTCAAAGCCGGGCATGCGGTTTGCGTTATTGCAACCACGTCGGGGGCTGGGTCGATCAGCGACCAGGGCGGGGTGCGGGTGCGTCGGCTGCGATCGCGCTATCCGGAACGGTTTCGAAATACGGTAGCCATGGCCAACTCGATGGTTCTGCCGGGCGTCGGTCGGGAATTAGGAGAATTCGGGCCGGATGTGGTGCATGCCCACAACGTGCATCAGCACCTGTCATTTGCCTCGCTCTCCGTGGCTGCCCGATTTGACGCGCCGGTGCTCTACACAGCCCACGACTACCTCCTGTTCTGTTGCATCAAGTTCATTTGCACCGGCGGGCCGGTGGATTTCCGCCAGCGCTGGTTCAACTGCGCCAAGTGCCAGCGATTCCGCTGGAATCCGGCGCGCAACCTGGTCATAGACCGGCAGATGGCCAAGCGTGTGAGTCACCTGTTTGCCATCAGCCGAACGCTAAAAACCGCGTTGCGCGCCAACGGCTTCGGGGGCGCCGAAGTCGTCTACAACGGTGTGGACCCGGACTGGTGGGGGGGCGGCGACGGCGCAATGTTTCGCTCGTCGCATGGTCTCGACGGAGCGCCGCTCGCTCTTCTGGCGGCCCGCGTCTCGCGCGAGAAGGGCGCCGAGGCCGCGCTGCATGCGCTCGCGCGTTCGCAACATCGGGATCTGCACTTGCTGATCGCCGGCGAGAATCCACGCTACGCGCCAAAGCTCAAGCGACTGGCCGACGAGCTAGGCGTCGGGGAACGACTACTGCTGCCGGGGTGGATGCAGCCAGAGGCTCTGCGCGATGCCTATGCAGCCGCGACCGTGACGCTGGCGCCCTCGACGTATCCCGATCCGTTCAACCTGACGCTCATCGAATCCATGGCGGCCGGTCGCCCGGCCATTGCCTCCACGCTCGGCGCCGGTCCCGAAATCGTGAAGGACGGCGCCTGGGGATACACCGTGGACCCCAACGACGCTCTGGCCCTGGCCGACCGGATCGACCTGATAGTTGGCGATCCCGAGCACGCACAGGCGCTCGGGACGGCCGCGCGCCGACGCGCGGCCTCCAGGTTTTCGCTCCAGCGACAGGTCGATCAGACGCTGTCGCGCTACGCCGCCGTGCTGACCGCGCACACGTGACCCAAAGCCGGCCACGCGTTCTTCAGATCGTTACGTCGCTCGCGGTCGGTGGAGCACAGCGCCATCTCCTTGAACTGTTGCCGGGGCTGCGCCAGTTCGCGGACATTGACTTGGTCTACTTTCGCGATCACGACTTGCGGCCGGAGTTTGAGGCATGCATCGAACGCATAGCTCATCTCCCGATGGCCGGACCGTTTGGCGCCGTCCGGTTACCCCATCTGGCGGCATTTATCAGGCGCGGGCGATATGCGCTCGTGCACACACACCTGTTACGCGCGGATATGTACGGCGCGCTGGCGGCGCGGGCGGTCGGCGTTCGCGCCATCGTGTCCACCAAGCACAACATCGAAGCTCGGCTCGAATCGTCGTCGGCGCGGGCCCTGCACGCGCTGGCTACCCGTCCCACGCGGCGCACCATTGCCATTTCAGAAGCCGTCGCACGGTGGGCGACTCAGCATCTCGGGGTTCCGCCAAACCGGATCGAAGTCATCCGATACGGTCTGGATCCCGAGCCCTTCAGCGGCCTGGATCGAGAGGCCGTGCGTCGAGAGCTGGGATTCCAGGCGCAGGTTCCGGTGGTGTTGTGTCCTGCCCGGCTCGATCCGCAGAAACGCCACGACGTTCTTCTGCGGGCGTTTGCGCAGGTGCGACGGGAGCTCGGTAACGCCCAGTTGCTTTGCGCCGGCGAGACGCAGTTGGGCGGCCCCGCGTACCGGACTCGGCTGCTCAAGCTATCCAGCGACCTGGGCCTGCAAGACACGGTGCACTGGCTGGGTATTCGCTCCGACATGCCCAATCTGATGGCCGCGGCCGACCTGGTGGTGCTGGCGTCGGACTGGGAGGGGCTGGGTCTCGTGGTGATGGAAGCTGCGATGGCAGGTCGTCCTGTCGTCGCGACCGCCGTCGGAGGCGTGCCGGAAATCGTGAAGCACCAAGTCACCGGGCTGCTGGTTCCTCAGAGCGATGAGCAAGCGCTGGCCTCGGAAATGACCACGATGCTGCGCAATCCGGACCAACGGGCGCGAATGGGCGCTGACGCGCGACGACATGCCGCCAAGGCGTTCGACCTTGAGCGCATGCACGCTGCCACGCGCTCGCTCTATGCCGAGGTTTTGCAGGAGGCCCGGGCGTAACGGCGGCACGAACCCGCCGATATACTCTCGCAGCGCGCGGCTGACGCGCTCTCTTCACGTGGGACTTTGATGCCAGAGGCCAGCGGCCGCCCAACGACTCTTGTTACCGGGGCTTCTGGGTTTATTGCTTCTCATCTCTGCGAGTCGTTGCTTGCGCGGGGCCATCGCGTGGTCGGCCTCGACGGCATGACGGACAGCTATGACCTTGACCAGAAGCGCGCAAATCTCGACACGCTCCACCAGCACGCAGGCTTCGAGTTTGTGGAAGCCCACGTCATGGACTCCGATCTCGACCTTGACCAGGTGTTCGAAGGCGTGGAGTACGTGTTTCACTTGGCAGCGCGCGCGGGCGTCCGCGAGGGTTGGACTCCGACGAATTTCCAGCGCTACATGCAGGACAACAGTCGCTCGACCCAGCGGCTGGCCGACGCCGCCTTGCGCGCTGGCGTCAAGCTCTTCAGCTTCGCGTCCACCTCCTCCATTTACGGCTTCAATCCCAGGATGCCGACTCCGGAAGACCATCCGCTGGAGCCCCGGTCGTTCTACGCCATGACCAAACTGCTGGACGAACACCTGCTCGGTTCCTATCACCGCCTGTTCGGTCTGCCGGTGGTGATGCTGCGCTATTACACGCTGTTCGGACCTCGCCAGCGGCCCGACATGCTTGTCCACATTGGTCTGAAGGCCATAGCCACGGGGCAGCCAATCACGATCTACGGCGATGGTGAGCAAACGCGGGAGCTCACGTATGTGGCCGACGCGGTCGACGCACAGGTGCGAGTGCTTGATGCGCTGCCGATTGGCGAGACTTTCAACATCGGCAGCGGTCCCACGGCCTCAGTCAACGAGTTGATCGACACGATGGAACGGGTCGTGGGCAAGCCCGCCGAGCGCATTTACGGCGAGGCGCACCCCGCCGACCAACTCCACAGTCAGGCCGACACGTCCAAAGCGCGCCGTGTGCTTGGTTTCGACCCGTCCACCACGATCGAGGAGGGAATCGCGGCGGAGTACGCATGGATGCGACGGGCGGTGCTGCGCTAGCGCTGCCGATGTCCGACCGGCCGATTCGAGTCCTCCAGGTCATGGAGGCCACGATTGGCGGCACCAAGCGCCACCTGCTTGATTTGGCGGCGGCTGCCGATGGCCGGGCATTTCAGTTTGAGGTGGCGTGCCCCCGTGTGCGGTCCGAACCGCGCGGCGACACGTCTTTTTTCGACGACATGTCCGCACTGCAGGTTGAGATGCATGTCGTGCCCATGGTTCGAGCCATTCGACCCATCCACGACCTCCGGGCGACTTGGGATCTCATCGCGCTGATTCGCCAGGGGCGTTACGACATCGTGCATACCCACAGCACCAAGGCCGGTGTGGTTGGCCGCGTGGCCGCAGCACTATTTCCGCAAGTGCGGACCGTTCACACGCCGCACGGGTTCTACTTCCTTAACTTCGACGCTCCGTTTGCTCGCACGACGCTGCGATGGCTGGAAATGGCGCTGGGACGCATAACCGCGAGTCTCATCGCCCTGTCTGAAGGCGAAAAGCAAGTCGCCGGCGAAATCGTGGCGCCCCAAAAGATTCGGAAGATTCCGCTTACCTTCGCCCCCTTCGTGCCTGAGCCGCGCACGGTGGCCCGCCGACGACTCGACTTGCCCGCTGACGCGCCGATTATTGGAACCACGGCGCGGTTCACCGAGCAAAAGGCGCCATTTGACATCGCGGAGACGTTCGCGGCGATCTACCGACAGCGTCCCGACGCTCGATTCCTCTGGACGAACGACGGTGAACTACGCACGCAGGTGGAAGCTCGCCTTCGTGCGCTGGGCGTCCACGAGGCGACGGCGCTTCCCGGGTTTGTTACCAACGCACGGACCCTGTTAACGGCTCTGGACGTCTACTTGCACATGGCCCGCTGGGAAGGCGTGCCCTACTCGATCATGGAAGTCATGACGGCGGGCGTTCCAATTGTCGCCGCTCGGGCCGTCGGAACCACCGACCTGATTGAGCACGGTCGCACCGGGCTTCTGGTCGATCCAGGCGACATTCCAGCCGCCGCCACGGCAACGCTGCGCTTGTTGACACACCTGGACGAGGCTCGCACGCTAGCAGCGAATGCTTGTGCGGCTGTAGCGGCGTATCACGACGCCGGTGCGATGGCTCGCGCGACGGAGGCCGTATACCGCGAAATGGTGGGAGAGCGCTGAGGTGAGAGAGCGCGCGCGCCTCTTCGGCGGCACGCTGGCCGTCATTGACATTGCGCTCACGCTCCTGGCGCTCTATCTGGCCGACATCCTTCGGCACACTCTGCCGATTGGCGCCGGCGACGCCAGCCTTCTCTCCTGGCTAACGATTCGCGAGTACGTGGTCGTCGGATTCGTGTGGGCATTCTTCTTCCGAATAGTCCACCTCTACGATCACCGGCGGCTGCTGCGGGTCGTGGACGAAATCCGCGTGCTGATTCCGGCCATCATCTTTGCCACCGTCGTTCTCTTTGCGGCCTTCTTCGTCCTCAAAGTCGAATTCCTTTCGCGCCTGCTGTTCCTTTACTTCATTGCGCTCGATGCGCTGTTACTCATAAACCTCCGCTGGCTGCTCAACCTCGTGATGCGAAACCGTCGAATCTCCGGCCGCGGCGCGACTCGGGTCCTGGTGGTCGGCGCCGGACCCGTCGGCGAACGCGTTGCAACCATGATTCGGGAACGTCCGTGGTCAGGTTTTCAGGTCGTCGGATTCGCTGACGACGACGCGGACAAGCTCGGCGAGCGGATTCATGACGCCCGGGTGTTGGGCGCTTGTAACGAGCTTGAGGCTCTGATTGAGCGCCATGAAGTGGACGACGTGCTGGTTGCCTTGCCAATGCACGCCCACGAGCGGATTCGCGAAATCGTCGTGGCGCTGGATAGCGTTCCTGTCAGAGTCCGGCTGGTCCCCGACGTGTTCCACCTCACGGCAGGGCGCGCGATGGCCGAGGACGTGTGGGGCCTCCCCTTGATCAGCGTGCGGGCGCCCGTCATCACCGGCTTCGACCGCTTCGTCAAACGAGTGTTCGACCTGGTCCTGGCCGGCGTGTCGCTTGTGCTGATGGCTCCGCTGCTCGCCGTCCTGGCGCTCGCGGTCTACTTGGACGGCGGACGGCCGGTCGTTTTTGCCCAGCGGCGCGTTGGCGAGACCGGCCGAATGTTCACCATGTTCAAGCTGCGCACGATGGTGCCGGACGCCGAGAGCCGTCAGGAAGCCGCGCTGCAGGGCGGCGCCGCGGTCAACGCGGTCTACAAGCCGCTCAACGATCCACGAGTGACTCGCGTCGGCCGTTTCCTGCGACGAACCAGCCTGGACGAACTGCCCCAGCTATGGAACGTGTTGCGCGGCGAAATGAGCCTGGTCGGCCCACGTCCCGAACTGCCCTGGGTTGTGGAGCGCTACGAGTCCTGGCAGCGGCAGCGATTGGCGGTGCTACCGGGGATCACTGGCTGGTGGCAGGTCAGCGGCCGCGGCGAACTCCCCTTGCACGAGAACGTCGAATACGACCTCTACTACATCCAGAACTACTCGCCGCTGCTCGACCTCACCATCCTGCTGCGCACCCTATGGGTGGTCGCGCGAGGTCGGGGCGCCTACTAGCCGGAAGGCCGCGCGGAAAGCCCAGCTCAGGTAGCCCAGCCCCGAGTCTCAGGCGCGAGGACCGAAACTTATGGGCGTGGGCCCAGGCACCGAGCATCCGCCCCTCATGCGCGGCCAAAGTTAGCCCCCTGTCGACTAGTCGTCCTCGGGGATCGTGCGACCGTGGCTCAGGCGTCCTTCGAAGGTGTAGAAGGGGTCATCCTTGGCCAGCGGCAGGGCAACCGTCTGGCCAGTCTCCTGTGACTTGTAGACCGCGCGCGTGAATTCGGCGTGGTGATGGGGCACGCGTAGAGGCGCCGGCGTGTCCGAATCACCCAGGATCGACTCCAACCAAATCTGGCTCTGGTACATCTCGGTGGCGCGCACAGGTGCGTCCGACACCTCGGCTTCCAGCGCCTCCAGCCGCTGAACCAGGGTCGGGTCGTGATTTGACCCAAACTTCACCTTGGCTTCCCAACCGTTCTCGCGCGAGCCGAGCATCACTGCAGGCGCGCTGGGCGGCGAGTACTCCTGGTGAAGAACCATCGAAGCCTCGCTCCCAATCACCTCGATCCGATAGGTCGGGTTGAGCGGGTTGTTGTGATGGAGCAGCGAAGACTGCACCAGGCCACGAGCGCCGTTGGCGAATTTCACGAGCGAGAGGGTCATGTCGTCGGTTTCGATGTAGCGCAGCATGGCGCCGGCATACGAGGTCACTTCGACGATCGGTGAACCGACAACGAACAGAAACGGATCGATGATGTAGCGCCCGTGGTGGAACACCGACGTTCCGCCTTCGCCGCCCCACGTGCCATGCCAATGTGTTGATCGGAAATAGGGCGACTGCGGTCGGAAGAGGTTCAACTCCACGCGGGCCATGGCCATCTGGCCCATCAGGCCGCTGGCGACGGCCCGTTGGGCGTGCCGCATCCCGCGGCTGTAGCGCGAACCGACTTGCACGTGCAACTTGATGCCCGAGGCTTCCGCCGCTTCAAGCATGGCGTCGGCTTCCTCCACGCTGCGAGCCATCGGCCCCTGCGTAAAGACGTGGACGCCTTGGGCAGCGGCCTCAACCGTCGGCCCACCTCGTACGGAAGGCGCCGTAAGCAGCACGATGGCGTCCACGTCGGCTCCGGCCAGCAGTTCGGTATGACTCGAAAACTGCTGGATCGAGTTCGAGGCGGCGTCTTCGGCCGACTCGGCCTTGGCCAGCGCGTCGTCTCGCTCGCCCTCGCTGCGGGCGCCCGTGGCTATGGCCTGCTGGCGGGCGGCTTCGGCTCGATAGCCGTGCGTCAGTCCCTCGGCCCGATCGCGTGCCAGCTCCGGGACCAGATCCGCCACGGCGACGACCTGCGCCAATTCGTGGAGCCCGAGGTAGATGTCCGTATAAAGGCGCGATATCCCGCCGCAACCTACAAAGCCAACTCTCAGTGGCGCCGTTGCCATGTCGTCATCTCCAGGGACCCGACTCCCGCCGTATCGTATCGGAGGCTAGGCGCGCCGCACCCCGGCCGCGATCAGGACCGGCCAGTCGAAGCGGCGTGAGTCCGCCGTCTCGCGCACGTTGAAGGCTGCGCGGACCTTCTCGCTACCGTTGAAACCACCCCACAGCTGGCCTCGAAGCTCGTTGGATACGCCCGTGCGGCTGCACCAGGAATCAAAGTCCTGCTCGGTGTGCGTGTGGACGGCGCGCTCGATAACGAGGCCAGCCTCTGTCATCAACTCGAGCACCTGGGCCGCGTAGCGATTGCAGACGTGGGACGGATCGCGTGCCAGCTCGATCGCGTGCATGGCCTCGGCCACTTCGACGTCGTCGGGTGAGATCGTGTCCGCAATCACCACCCGTCCGCCCACCCGAACGACGCGGGCCATTTCTGCGATGGCGAGATTGCCGTCGAGATAGTGATGGAAGGCATGGCGGCATGTCACAACGTCGAACGTCTGCTCGCCGAACGCCAGCGCGAGCGTGTCGGTCTGAACGACTTGGAGGGCCGTCGGCGCTGTGGTCCGTGTGTGCCGCAGCATGTTGGTGGCAATGTCGGCCGCCACCACGCGGGCCGACTGAGCCGCAAGCGCATGGGCGGTAAAGCCCGTGCCCGTACTTACATCCAGCACCAGGTCGCCCGGACGCGCCTGTGCCAACTCGCGCGTGAGATCCAGGGTCGGGCCTTCGCGATGGCTCGCCGACTGCGCATACGCGGCTACGCGGTCGTCAAATGCCGCCTGGCTCACTCCTCGAACGTCTCCAGGGTCTCCGCGATCGACGCGTCAAGGATGTCCAGCATCTCGTCGATCTCTTCCGCCGTTGAAGTCAGCGGCGGCGCCAGGACATACGTGTGGTCCCCCATGCGCCCGATCAGGCCATTGCTTCTGGCGGTTCGGCCCACCGCGCGGCAGAGCAGATTATGGTCGGGATAGGGCGAGCGCGTGGCCCGATCGCTCACGAACTCCACGCCCTGCAACATGCCGATCCCGGCCACGCGTCCGATGTGCTCGTATCGAGACATCAACGCATCCATACCAGCCCGGAGTTGCCGGCCGCGTTCGCGGCCGTTGTCCAGCGCGCCGCCCTCCACGATCTGTCGAACGGCTTCCAGTCCCGCCGCGCAGGCAACCGGGTTCCCCGAGTAGGTGTGCCCGGCATTGAAATGCACCCCGTCGCCGAGTTCGCCCCAGAACGCGCTGGCAACGCGCTCGGTCATCATCACGGCGGCCAGCGCCGCGTAGCCGCCGCTGATGCCCTTGCCGACCGACATGATGTCGGGGCACGTCTCGTAGACATCCGCTGCAAACAGCTCGCCGAGACGACCAAAGCCCGTGATGATCTCGTCGAAGATCAGCAGCACGTTGTGGCGATCGCAGACCTCACGCAGGATCTTGAAGTACTCGATCGGCGGCGCGATCAATCCCTCGGCCGACATTACGACCGGGTCTGCAATCAGCGCGGCAACTGTTTCCGGACCCTCACCAACGATGACGTGGTCTACGAGTTCGGCGCAGCGGATCGCGCTCTCCACTTCGTCGAGCCCAAACGGTGAGCGATACCCGTCCGGCGGGAGGACATGCACGAAGCCGGTCGGAAACGGTTCGTAGGGCAGCTTGCGGGAGGCGCCCCCGCTGGCGGCCAACGCTCCCATGGTGGCGCCGTGGTAGCTCTTGTAGCGCGAGATGATCTTGTACTTGCCGGGGTTGCCGGTTTGGGCGTGGAACTGCCGCGCGAGCTTGAAGGCGGTCTCGTTGGCCTCTGAGCCGCCGCTGGTGAACTTCACGTGAGTCAACGGTTCGGGCGTTATCTCGGCCAGCCGCTCCGCCAACGCAATTGCCGGCTCGGAGGCCGCGTAGAGGGGGAGGGTGAGCGCAATTCGATTCAGTTGCGCGGTCATCGCGTCGATGATTCCCTGGTTGCGATGGCCGACCTGAACTGCCGCGACCCCGGCCAGTCCGTCGATGTACCACTGTCCCGTGTGGTCGCGAACCCGAACGCCATCGCCCTCGACAAGCACCAGCGGGTCGTCCATGAAACTCTTCATCTGGTTGAAGTCGACAACCAGGTTGTTCAGGCCCGGATAGGTATCCGTGATTTGCGTGTCCGCCAGCTTCGCGTCTTGCATTGGTGCCTCGGTCTCCCGCGTCATTGGCTGAGACTACGTGCCCCACGCCAGCTTGTCGCGCCGGGTCAAAAGTGATCGGGTACCGTGAGGCCGCTCGCAGCGCCCTGAATCGCTATGCCCGACGACGGATTCCTGGCAGCCGCCCAGAACGTGGCCGATAGCATCGCTGCGCAGGCGCGTCCCGCCGTTGGCGGCGCGCGCTGGGAAACGCGCAGCTACACCGGCAGGTCGCAGTACTCGACCGCCGTGTTTGGCGGGACGGCCGGTGTGGTGTTCTTGTTCGCCGACCTGTTCCGCGTGACCGGCGATCCGAAAGCCCGCGAAGTGGCCGAAGCGGCGGCGATGTGGGTGGAAGGCCAGTCCAAGGCCGACCTCCGAGATCCCAGCGCCGACGCGGGCTTGTACTTCGGCATGTCGGGCCACGGTCAGATGTGCCTGCACCTCTATGAAGCCACCGGACGCGAGCGCTGGCTGCGCGACGCGCAGGCGCGGGCCAGGGCCGTGTCCCGTGCATCCTGGCCGGACGCGCACGTGCTGAGTGGGTCGGCCGGCAGCGTGATCTTTCTCCTCCGCCTTCACCAGGCCACGCAGGATCAGGGCGTGCTGGATGCCGCGGTGCTGGCCGGAAACCACATTGCCGAGACGGTTGAACGCGACACGGAAGGCGCGCGCTGGGATTGGTTGCGGGAAGACCAGGTTCGCTTCAGCGCCGGCTTCGTCCACGGCGCCAGCGGCATCGCCTACGCGCTGGCCGAGCTTTGGCGGTTCACGGGCAAGGACATGCTCAAGGACCTCGCGTTCCAGGCCTGGAAGTGGATTGGAGCTGTCTCGCTGAAAGACGATCGCGGCATCTGCTGGAACCGCTGGCCGGGCGACCCGCACCGCCCACGGGTGCAGTGGTGCCACGGCGCGCCGGGTATCGGGCTGTTTGCCGCACGGGCCGCTGAGATCTTCGAGGACCACGACCTGCGCCGCTTTGCCGAGCGCTGCGCTCAGGCGACGCTGGCCGCCGGGGACATCCGCAACAACCCCAGCCAGTGCCACGGCCTGGCCGGCAACGCCGAGCTGTTCATCGAACTGGCCCGCGTGACAGGGAACGATTCCTGGCTGGCTCATGCGCGCGCCTTTGGGAACCAGGCGCTCACCTATCGAGAAGCGCATGACGGCGAAGTGCGATGGATGGGTGACGAGCCAGGCAACTACAGTCCGGATTTCATGCTGGGGTCGGCCGGGCTCGGGCACTTTTTCCTGCGGCTCGCACGACCTGCCGAGGTGCAAATGCCGCTCATGATCCGACCGAATTCCACGGAGGAGCGTCTATCGTGAGCAATCAGTCAGTACGTCTTGGTGTGCTCGGCGCGCAGCATGGCCACGCCGCGGGCAAGTTGCGCTGGCTGCGGGATCTTTCGGAAATCGACCTTGCTGGCGTTTACGAGCCGTGCTTCGCCACTCGCGCCGCAAATGAAGGCGAGCCCAACTCGGCAGGGGTTCCCTATCTCGATAGCATCGACCGGCTTCTGGACGACGCCTCGGTGCTCGGCATCGTCATAGGCGGCGCCGAGCGCCAGAACCCGTCCTACGCCCGCAGCGCGCTGCGGGCGGGCAAGCACCTCCTGATGGAGAAGGCCTGCGGCTGGACCCACGCCCATGTCGACGAACTCACTGGCCTGGCAGAGTCGGCGGGCCTCCTATTCCAGATGGGCTACAACAACCGCCTGACGCCGCACTTCCGGCGCATGCTGGACATGGTGGATCGCGGCGACTTCGGCGACATCTACCGGGTGCGCTCGCACATGTGCAGCCCCTACCGTCCCTTGGCCGACACGTATCTCGGACGCGACCGTTACTTCGAGGGCGGCATCTTCTACAACCTCGGTTCGCACGCGCTGGACATGGCGATGGCCGTGCTGGGGACGCCCGCCACGGTCCACTCGTTCCTGCGCTGCGACCGCTTTGTCGAGTCGGGATATATCGACAACGCCACGGTGGTGCTGGAATACCCGAGCGCTATCGCCACCCTGGAATCCAGCCACCTGGAAACCGAGCAGGTTCGCCCGCGCAGCTTCGAGGTCTACGGTTCCGAGGCCCAGGCCATCGTCTCCCCCTGGGCGTCCATCGGCGACCGCGCGCCGGCCGTGGCGGTTCACCGCGGCGGACCCGGCGCCGGCGCGGACGGCTGGAAGGTATACGGCACTGGCCGCGAAGCCCCGTTCCGCGACGACGTCGAGCACTTCGTGGCCTGCATCCGCGGCGAACGCAAACCCCGCTTCAGCTACGCCCACGACCGAGCGGTCCACCACACCCTCATGGACATATGCGGCGAGACCGACGTCGAGGAAGAGGTTGTCTAGCATCGGCATCCCGTTCCGGGCTGCAACTCGGACAGGGCACTTGATGCATGAGTAAATCGTAGTTACAATATAAACGTGCAGTACGAGTGGGATGAGGCGAAGCGTCAGTCGAATGCGCAGAAGCATGGGATCGACTTCGCGGAGGTCGAAGCGTTCGACTGGGAAAGCGCGCTGGTCGCACGTTCCGATCGCGGAGGCGAGGTTCGCTACGTGGCCATCGGCTACATCGACGTCCGGCTCTGCTGCATCGTGTTCACGGAACGCCGCGCGCGGATTCGAGTGATCAGCCTGCGCTGTGCCAGCCGACGGGAGGAACGGAAATATGCCCAAGCTTAAGCCGGGCCACGTCAGCCCGACGCCTGACGAAGACTACGAGATCAACGTTGCCGTTGCCGCCGACCCCGAGACGTCCGAGCTGGATGACGCCTGGTTCAAGCGCGCCAGGCCCGCCAGCGAGGTCATGCCGCACGTCGTGCAGCGGTACCGGCGCACGCGCGGCAAGCAGCGGGCGCCCACGAAGTCTCAGATCACCTTGCGGCTCGACGCGGATCTGGTCCTCCACTTCCGCGAGACCGGGAAGGGGTGGCAGACGCGTATCAATGACACCTTGCGCGAGGCGGTATTCGAGGACGAATAACGCCCAGAGTCGATCCGCTGAAGTACCCGGTCGACCTGCGTCCGGCTAGTTGACGTCGTCCTTGGCGTAGACGAGTGGGCGGCGGATGTCGTAGGCGCCCGGGTAGCGGACCTTCAACGACCCTTCGTTAATCGCGGCTTCGAGAGGGGCGAGCTTGGTCTGGATGGGTACCTGGACCAGCGTGTGGGTACGCGCGCTCTCGTAGAGCCCCATCAGGATCGACTGCGACTTGATCGCGTGGTGCGCGTTTTGGCGGTGGTCGTCGATGTCGCCGTTGAGCCAGGCCACAAGCTCGTTGGCCTGTTCGAGCATGAAGTTCGGCTGCACGCCGTCCCATGGCTCGTGCAGGTCGCCGCGGCCGCCTGAAATCAGCTTGATGCCAAACGACATCGAAATCTCGGGAACTTCCGGTTCCACGATCAGTACTCCGTCGTCGCCAGTGACGACAAACGACCGATTGCCCAGATCGCCATGCGGACCGATGTCGTTGTCGTAGACGATCCGCGCGCCGCCTTCGACGGCGGCGATGCAGAAGCAGAGGTCTTCGCAGACGTAGCCGCGCTCGTAGCGGTCGGTCTCGCGTTGCACCTGGCCAAGCACCCAGAGCGGTTCGGGGTCGCCCAGCAGATACAGAGCGCGGTCGATCAGGTGTGAGCCCTGGTTGAGCAGGCCGCCCTCGTCCACGCTAACCTTCACCGCCAACGGCTTTCCGATGGCGCCGTCGGCGATCAGGCCGCGGGCGCGTTCAAAGGCGCGCATGTGGCGGCCCTGGTAGCCGCAGAGCAGCTTGATGCCGGCGGCGTCGCAGGTGGCCAGCATGGCGTCGGCTTCGCCCATCGAGTTGGCCAGCGGCTTCTCGGAGATGATCGCCTGGACCGGGTACCGTGCGGCCAGCAGGGTCATCATGGGATGCAGCGCCGCCGGCGTGGTGACGCTGACGATGTCCAGTGACTCGGTCTCAAGCATGGCCTGGGCGTCGGTGTAGCGACCGGGTACGTCGTATCGGTCGGCAACTTCCTCAAGCCGTGGTTCGTCGATGTCGCAGACGGCCGCGACCTCAACCCCGTCGGCCTCGTCGAACCCGCGAACGTGCGACTGGCCGAGATTCAGTCCGATGACTCCAGCGCGGTATGTCGTCATGTCAGCGGCCCCTAGTCTGGCGTGGCGGACTTGTGGCGGATGTCGTAGTGACCCGGATAGCGGACCGGCAGATCGCCGGCGTCGATCATGGCGGTCAGCGGCGACCCCTTGGTCTTGAGCGGCAGCCGAACCAGGCTGTGCGTCCGAGCCGACTCGTAGATACCCATCAGGATTTCGAGGGTGTGGATGGCTAGGTTGGCGTCGCCGCGGTGCTCGTCGATCCCACCGGTTGCCCAGGCCGCCAGCGCGTCGAGTTCAAGCGTGCGTGCGTCGCTGAACTCGGCCTCGCTGGCCTCGATGGTCTCCCAGCCCGGGGCGCCGTGGCGCAGGAGCCGAATGACGTTGCCGGCGGTCCCGCCGGCCAGCCAGATCACGCCTTCGGTTCCGGTGATCACGCGCAGGTCCCGCTCCAGGCCTTCCGGCGGCGTGTCGCTCTCCATTGAGAGGCGGATTCCGCCTTCGAACTCCACCAGCAGTCCCGCCAGGTCCTCGGCCGGCCAGCCGCGCTCGTAGCGGTCGGTCTGGCGCTGCACGTTGGCCAGCACCCAAAGCGGCGTGGGGTCGCCCAGCAAGTACTGCCAGTAATTCAACTGGTGAGTGGCGATGTTCATGAGGCCCGCGTCCGGCTTGGGCGGCCCGGCAAAGCCGGTGAGCACCGTGCCGATCGCGCCGTCGGCGATCAGTTGCCGGACCTTCTCGTGCCGCGGCATCCAGCGGCCCTGGTGTCCGATGGCCAGCTTCACGCCGTTCCGCTCACAGGCCGCCAGCATGGCGTAACCCTCGCCGGTGCTGCTGGCCATGGGCTTTTCGCAGACGATGGCGCGCGGGGTATAGCGCGTGGCCGCCAGGATCGTCATTGAGGCGTGGAGCTGCTGCGGCGTGCCGATGCTGACGAGGTCCGGCTCTTCCTCGCGCAGCATGGTTTCGTAGTCGGTATAGCGATTCTCGACGTCAAACTCGTCGCCGAACGCTTCCAGCGTGTTGGGATCGATGTCGCAGACGGCGACAAGGTCGATTCGGTCGCTTGCCAGGTAGCCCATGGCGTGGCTGCGGCCGATGTGGCCGCCGACGATGACGGCGCGGAGGGGTGTGGCGCTCACGAGTTCCCTCCGCCGTAATCGACCGGCGCAATTCTCGCGCCGTGCCGAATGTCGTGCCAGCCGGGATTACTGACCGGCAACGCGCCGCTGTTGATCATCTCGATCAGCGGCGATGACTGGGTCTTCATTGGCAGTTGCACCAGGCCGTGGGTCCGCGCCGACTCGTAGATGGCCATCAGGATCTCCTGCGTTTGCACGCACAAGTGCGCGTCCTGGTAGTGGCTGTCCAGTTCGCCGCCGGCCCAGCGGGCGAAGGCGTCGATTTCACGATGGCGGGCGTCCAGGTAGGGGTCGTTGTGAAACTCGATTGCCTCGACACTGCCGTCGCCGCGCTGAATCCGAAGGCCAATCGGATCCTCGGGCACGGTGCCCGGTGGCCGGACTTCGCCTTCGGTGCGCACGTAGAGCGTGCCTTCGTCGCCGACGAAGGTCAGCCGGTGCTTTTCGACCTGGTCGCCGCCGGGAGTTTCGCCTTCCAGGATCAGGCGCGAGCCGTCGGCGAAGCCGACGACGCCGACCGCCATTTCCTCACAGGGCCAACTGCGCTCCCAGACGTCGGAATTGCGCTGGATGTTGCCCATCACCCATTGCGGCTCGGGGTCGCCCAGGACGAACAGGGCGCGGTCGCAGCCGTGGCACATCTGGTTCAGCATGCCGCCCTGGTCGTACCAGCCGTGTACCAGGCGCACCTTGCCGATCGCGCCACCGGTGATCAGTTCGCGCGCCTGTTGGATCTGGGTCAGGTAGCGCGACTCGTGGCCGATGGCCAGCTTCACGCCGTTGCGGTCGCAGGCGGCCAGCATGGCGCGGGCCTCGCCCATGTTGTTGGCCATGCCCTTCTCGCAAAGGATGCCCTTGGGCGTGTACTGCGTGGCCGCCAGGACGGTCATGTCCACGTGCAGCGGCTGCGCCGTGGCGATGTTGACCAGGTCCGGCCGCTGCTCGCGCAGCATCGTCTCGTAGTCGGTGTAGCGGGCTTCGACGTCATTCGCGTCGGCTACCCGGTTGAGGGGAACTTCGTCGATATCGCACAGGGCCACCAGTTCGGCGGCGTCCGAATGCGTGTAGGCGTCGGCGTGGTTGCGCCCCACACCGCAACCCACCACTACTGCCCGGAGCGTTTCAGCGGCCATGCATAGGGCCTTTCGCACCTCTGGCGCTCGCCATATTGGTCAGGTTGCGTCGCCGCGGTCAACCGGCCGGGGCCGCGCAACGTGGTCCGGGAGCATATTGAGGCGTGGGGGATGAAGGGGGGAACCCTCTCTCGCCAGCCCGACCCCTTAAGGGGTCGGGCTGGCGAGAGAGGGTTTTGGCGGATTTTTTTGGTGAATCTTGGAACTTCCGGGAGCGCGGGGAGGGGTGCGGGAGCGAGAGATTTGGGCATAACGGCAATGGTGCGGGCAGGCGGGAGGGGTGAGGGAAGGCGCCGGGTGGGGAGGAGGGTTGGCAGCGCGAGGCGGGCAGGGGCATGGACGATTCAGGGATGGGCGGCGGACGCAGGTCTAGTGTATACTATATGAGCACTCCCGGCAAGGCCGCGGGGGGCGGCCGGGTTTTCGGGGTGGGCGTTCAGGGTTGCCGCCCAACGTGTTCAGTTTTTTGGAGGTGTGCCTAGTTTTTCGGCCAATGTGTCCAGTTTCTGGGCGAATGTATCCACTTTTCGAGCCGATGTGTCCTGCGAGGAAGGGGAGAGGGGAGAGGGGAGAGGGGAGAGAAGGAGGGGGAGGAGAGGAGGGACGGCCTCTTGAGGAGATTGACATTGCACGCCCGTCCCTCGGGTTACGCCAAGGTTTCCCAGGAGAGGCAAGATGGGGCGCGCCTTCAGGAAGAGGGAGTTGTGCAAAGGTCTCGGATGAGGAATGCAGCATGAGTGTGAGCAACGGGATGCGGGCGGTGCATCCGGGTGAGGTGTTGGGGGAGGAACTGGCGGAACTCGGCCTATCGGCCAGTGCATTGGCCAGGGCGCTGGATGTGCCGACCAATCGCGTTACCGCGATTCTGAATGGGCAGCGGGGAATCAGCGCCGACACGGCGCTCCGCCTGTCTCGCTACTTCGGCACCACGCCGCAGTTGTGGCTGAACCTCCAGAAGACGTTCGAGCTGCGCGTGGCGCAGACCGCATCCGGGCGGGAGATCGCTGCACGGGTCCGACCCCGAGCGATGCGCCAACGCGCCTAGACCGTGGAGTTGATGGAAAGACCTCGCGTCGCGGTCGTGACCGGCGGGGCGAATGGGTTGGGGCGGGCTTCGGCGTTGCGGTTGGCGGAGGACGGGCGGGCGATTGCGATCTGGGACCGGGACGCCGCCGCCGCGAAACGGACGATGGCGGAGCTGAACCGGCGCGATGCGAAGGCACTGGCGGTGGAGGTTGACGTGGCTTCGCCGGAGTCGCTGGAGGCCGCACTGATCACCACCCGCGACTTCCTTGGCCCGGTCGACATCCTGATCAACGCCGCGGCCATCATCGGCGTGGACGCCAGCGTGCTGGAGACGCCGCTGGACGAGTGGGACCGGGTGCTGGCGGTGAACCTGACGGGGACGTACCTGGCTTCGCGACTGGTGGTGGGCGAGATGGCGGAGCGGGGGTGGGGACGGATCGTGAACTTCACGTCGGGCGCCCGGCACGGGACGCCCGCGCTGATTCCCTACGCGGTGAGCAAGGCGGGCATCGTGCCGATTACGCGGGCGTTCGCGCGGGAGTTCACCTCGCGCGGTGTGCTGGTGAACGCCGTGCTGCCGGGCCGGGCGCTGACGAACATGGTGGTTTCGCGAGTCCCCGAAGAGATCGTGCGCAATCCGCCGGTCGCGATCGGCCGCTACGCGGATCCCGAGGAGGTGGCGGAGGTGGTGGCATTCCTGACCAGCGAGCGGAATACGTACATGTCCGGGGGCATGGTGCCGGTGGATGGGGGAGGCTGACGATGCGACTTGGGATATCGGGGACGTTGCTGCCGGACGACCTGCGGGACCTGACCCCCGAAACGGCGCGCAGGTTGCGCTCGTGGGGATATACCGGCGTGTTTACACGGCTGGGCGGGAACGACCCTCTCGATCCGCCGTCGGACGCCGAGTGCCGGCATTTCCGCGAGATCCTGGCCGACGCAGGGCTGGATCACGTGATGGGTACGGGGTACTGGCAGAACCTGGTTCACCCCGATGCCGAGAGCCGGGAGCGCAGCGTCCGGGTGCTATGCGCCGGCCTGCGGCTGGCGGCCAAGCTGGGCGCGGCCTGCATCGACACCGGTCCCGGCAGCATGAGCACGAGCGGCCCCTGGGCGCCGCACCCCGATAACTGGGAACCCTGGGCCGAGGCCAACCTGATCGACTCGCTGGGCCGGGCCGCCGAAGTCGCCGCGGAGGCTGGCGTGCGGATTCACCTGGAGGGGCACCAGCTTGTGACCCTGAGCGACGCATCAGTTACCCGGCGGGTGGTTGATGCGGTCGGGTCGCCGTGGGTGCGGGTGGACATGGATCCGGTGAACTGGATCACATTGGATACCTACTACGACACGGGCGCGGCAATCGACGCCATGTTCGACACGCTGGGCGACCGCATCGGCAGCGGGCACAGCAAGGACATCGACCTCTGGGACCGGCATACGGTGCACCTGGATACGGTGACCACCGGCCAAGGGGCCATCGACCACCAGCGGTACATGCAGCGGCTGGAAGCGCTGGATCCTGAGATTTACTTGATCGTGGAGGGCTGCTCGACGGAGGACGCGCCTGGGGTCTACTCCTTCCTTGCTGACCAAGCAGCTCAGACGGGCGTGACGATCAAGTGATTGTCAACGTGTCGTCATCGCCTTTGGGTACGCAGCAACAAGTGGGACTAATCAATGGCGCCTGAATCGCGGAAGGCCATGATTGTTCCGAGCTTGCGTTACCGCGATGCCCCGGCGGCGATTGAATTCCTGTGCGACGTGTTTGGGTTTGCGAGGCACCTGGTCATAGCGGGTCCGGAGGGAACCATCCGTCACGCCCAACTCACGCTGGGCGACGGCATGATCATGCTGGGGTCGGCGCAGAACCGGGACTTCGGCCCGCACGTCCGGACGCCCCACGAAGTAGGCGCCAATACGCAGAGCGCCTATGTGATCGTGCCCGAAATCGACGCCCACTATGAGCACGCCAAGGCCGCCGGCGCGGAGATCGTGCTGGAAATCCAGGACGCGTCCTACGGCGGCCGCCTGTATTTCGCGCTGGATCCCGAGGGCAACCTCTGGCACTTCGGGTCCTACGACCCCTGGGCGGAGTCCACTTAGGCCAGAATCTCGCTCATGGTCTTGCGGTAGAAGGGCGATTGCACCGGACCATCCAGCAGCGGATCGCCGGTGGCGCGCATCCAGTCGATGACCCTGGCGCCGAGTTCGGCCTGGATGGCGGCGGTTTCGGAGTGACCGCCGAGGTTGGTTTGTTCGTTGGGGTCGGCGTGCAGGTCGTACAGCTCGACTTCGACATGGTGCGAGGGGTCCATGCGGCCGGCCAGGTCGCGGTAGGCGCCGCTGCCGGCGATGTCGCTGGGGATTTCGACGCCGAGGCCGGTCTCGAAGTTGCGGATGTACTTCCAGCGGTCGGTGCGGATGCCGCGCATGGGGTCGTAGTAGCTGTGGTAGGTCTTTTCCACGAAGAGTTGGGCGTGGCCGGAGGCGGTGCCCGCAGCCACCGGCAGCAGCGAGGTTCCGTGCAGGTAGGGCGGTTCTTTGGCGCCGGTGAGTTCGATAAGGGTTGGGACCACATCCAGGTTGCTGACCATGCCGGCCGGCGCGACGCCGCCGCTGAAGGGGCTGCCGGGCAGGCGGGCGATGAGGGAAATCTCGATTCCGGGGTCGTACAGCGTGCACTTGGCCCGTGGGAAGGCGATGCCGTGGTCGCCGACGTAGATCACCAACGTCTGGTCGAGCAGGTCCCGGTCCTTCAGGATTGCGAGCAGCCGACCGATATAGGCGTCGGCGCGGTTGACGCAACCCTGGAAGTCGGCCAGGTCGGCGCGGGTGTCGGGGGCGTCGACCAGGTACGGCGGCACCGTGATGCCCTTCTCGTCGTAGGGCCGGCCGCCGAAGCCGTGGCCCCCCACCCGGTGGGTCTCGCCAAAGCCGACCTGCACCACGAACGGGCGAGAGTCGCCGGCGTCGATGAACTGCGTGACGCCCGTGACGATCGAGTCGATGTCGCGCGTCTCGTCGAAGACGTCGTTGCCGATGCGGCGCGGGTCGCGGGCGGCGTGTTCGACGCCCCAGTGGCCGCTGCGGTAGCCGGCGGTGCGCAGGATCTGCGGGATGGTGCGCTCGTCGGGGTGCAGATCCCAGCGAAAGTCGCGATGCGTCAGGCCCATGGTGCCGTTGGCGTGGGGGTAGCGGCCGGTGGTGAGGCTGGCGCGGCTGGGGGAGCACTGGGGGGCGGTGGTGTAGGCGTTGAAGCGCGCGCCCTCGGCCGCCAGCCGGTTCAGGTTGGGCGTGTCCACCGTCGTGACGCCGTACGGCTCGATGAAGCGGCCGGTGTCGTGGGTCGTGATGATCAGGACGTTGGGCGGCATTGGGAATTGCTTCCGAGCGGTGGGCTGGAGAGTCTAGCCAGCGGCGGTTTCAACTGGTGCCATAATCGCCGCGCGCAACGAATGCCTGCGAGGGAATCCGATGCCTCACTACATCAGCATGGTCAGCATGTCCGGCGAGCCGGCGGAGCCTGGAACGGTAGCCGACGCCATCGGCGAAGGCGCACCGGAAACTCGTAAGTTGGTGGAGGCGCATGGCGGCACCCTGCACGAGGTCTACCTGACCATGGGCGCGTTCGACGTGCTGATGGTGATGGAGTTCGACAGCACGCAGGCCTGCGCGCAGGCGATGCTGGCGATGCGCGAGCAGTTTGGCGGCGTGACGCAGACGATTGAGGTGTTCCCCGAGAGCCAGTGGTCGGAGATTGCCGGGGGCGTCTGAGACGTGACTCCTTGCTGATTTGCTGATGGCTGATTCGCTCCCGGACTCGATTCCGGACGAGGCGACGCTGGATGAGGTGATGTCGCGTCCGAGCGCGGGCCTGGTCGAGTCCGTGGGCCGGGGCTCCGGCGATCTGCTGGTGCTGGGGGCCGGGGGCAAGATGGGTCCCACGGTCGCTCGCATGGCCCAGCGCGCCTTTGAGGCTGCCGGACGCGAAGGGCAAGTGATTGCCGTATCCCGTTTCAGCGATCCCGCCGCGCGCGCCGGGCTGGAGGCCGCGGGCGTGGCGACGCTGGCGGGCGACCTGCTGGAACCAGACTTTCTGCTCGAGTTGCCAGATGCGCCGGACGTGGTGTTCATGGCCGGGCGCAAGTTCGGCTCGACCGGGGCCGAGCACCTGACCTGGGCCATGAACGCGCACCTGCCTGGACTGGTGGCGCGGCGCTTTCGAAAGGCGCGCTGTGTGGTGTTCTCCACGGCGGCGGTGTACCCGTTCGTGCCGACCGACGGGGCCGGGGCGGATGAAGACCTGGTGCCCGAACCGATTGGCGAGTACGCGCAGTCGTGCCTGGCGCGGGAGCGGATGTTCGAATATGCGGCGCATACCTGGGGGACGCGCTCGGCGCTGATCCGGCTGTCGTACGCACTGGATCTGCGCTACGGCGTGATGCACGACGTGGGGGCGAGCGTGCGCGACGGCCAGCCGGTGAATGTCGGCATGAGCACGGCGAGCGTGATCTGGCAGGGCGACGCCTGCGACCTGATCCTGCGGACGCTGGAGCACACGAGCGCGCCGCCGCTGACGCTCAACGTCTCAGGGCTGGAACCGATTCGGATTCGCGAGGTCGCCGTTGCGATGGGCGAATTGCTGGACATTGAGCCGGAGTTCGAGGGCACTGAGTCGGACAGCGCGCTGTTCGTGGACTGCCGGCGGATGGCAGGACTGGTGGGCGAGCCAACGACGCCGCTGGCGACGGTGCTGGGCTGGACGGCCGACTGGCTGCTAGCCGGCGGCCGCACACTGGCCAAACCTACGCACTTCGAGGTCCGCGACGGACGCTTCTAGCAAAGCCCGCCCCCAGACTTGACACCCTGGGTCAACCAAGGGGTCTACAGGCGGTAGACGGTGAACCGGTTATCGCTGGGCGGGCCGTAGCTGAGGTGGAGGGTTTGGGTGTGGGGGACGGCAATGAGGGCGGCGATGGTGGCGAAGGGGTCGCCGGAACGGAAGGGACGGCAGACGGGTTCGGGGCGGCCCGATTGGTCGCTGAGGAGTTGCCGGCAGACCTCCGTATCGACCGAGCCGGCGTGTCGTTCGAGTCCAGCCTGGAGGGACTGTCGGCGGCCTTCGGAGTGAGGCAGAGGCCGCCGGGTGGCTTCGTGGGGTTTGAGGGTGCGGGTGACGCAGTTGTTGGCGTGGGCGTAGACGCCGTCGTCGACATTGGTGACTTCGAGGCCTTCGGCCAGGATTTCGAGGTTGCGTGCGTGTTTGGCGTCGGCGATGAGGAAGTTGCCGACGGCGGGGCCGGGCATGGCCTGGATTCGCTGGACGGCAGCCTGCGCTGAGTCGGACTCGAGGGCCGCACGGCGGAGGATGGGCGGGGCCATCCAGGTGCGGCCGGATCTGCCCCAGAGGGAGTTGGCAAAGACGCAGACCCCGTGGCTGTTGAGGCCGACGCCGCCGAGTTCGCCGGGGACACAGTGCATGAGGATGTGGGGGCCGTGGGTGGGCCTGAACGCGGCGAGGAACATGCGGTGGAGGTAGGGCTCGCCCAGGTCGCGGTTCTGGCCGGCGATGGTCTCTCCATCGGCAGTGGCCTGGCCCACCGCGGCGAATGAGGTACAGCCTTCGGGCAGGCCGCCGGTTCCGGGGCGAAGCTGGACCGCGAGGGCTTCGTCAAACCGAATGCCGGCGCCGTGGGCGAGGCCTTGAAGCTCATCCATCCAGTGGGGGGCGATGGCTTCAACGCGGGCTTGCCGTTCCAGGGTCCATTCAAGGGCCTCGGCGGCGGTGAGGCCGCTGTCGGCAGCCGCCTGCATCGTTTCGGCGAGTTGCAGGCGGACGAGGTCGCGGAAGCTTTGCCCGTGCTGAAGGCCAAGGTCGTACGGGGTTCCAGAGAATTCCGCGAAGGGAAAGTGGATGAGAACGACTCGCAAGGGTTCCGGTCCCAGCAGGATACGCGGCTGACGGAATCAAGGCTCCGGGAACGAACGGGACTCCGGCAGGTCGTGATGGGTCTTCACGGGCGCCGGGTGCGGGAACGCCCTGCCCGGGCGTGGGAGACTGGGTGACTGCCGATTGGAGCGCTTATGGCGACGCAGACGCCGATTCCGGCGCCGGAGTTTCCGGATGGGTTGGAGTGGGCCAACACGCGGCGGCCGGTTCGCATGGCGGACCTGCAGGGCCGGCTGGTGATCCTGGACTTCTGGACGTTCTGCTGAATTAACTGCCTGCAGCTATTTCCGCAGTTGCGGAAACTCGAAGAGAAGCACGGTCCGGCGCTGGCGGCGGTGGGCGTGCACACGCCCAAGTTCCCGGCGGAGCGCGAGACCTTCAACGTGCGCTACGCGGCGCGGCGTCACCGGCTGGAACACCCGGTGGTGAACGACCGGGATTTCCAGATCTGGCAGACGTACGGGGTGCGGGCGTGGCCGACGATGGTGTTCGTGGACCCGCTGGGGCACGTGATCGGGTTCCATTCGGGCGAGGCGCCGTTCGAGGCGCTGGACCGGGCGGTAACCCGCATCCTGAACGAGCACCGGCCGAACGGGGTGGTGACGGACGCGCCGCTGGACTTGATGGAGCGGGCGCCGGACTCGGAGACGGGCCTGGCGTTTCCGGGGAAGGTGCTGGCCACCGAGGACGCGCTGTATATCGCGGATTCGGGACATCACCGAATTATCGAGACGGACCATGACGGCGTGGTGCGGCGGGTGTTTGGGTCGTCGCAGGAAGGGCATCGGGACGGATCGGCTTCCGAGGCACGGTTTACGTATCCGCAGGGGCTGGCGGTGGTCGGCGACGACTTGTTCGTGGCGGATACGGAGAACCACCGGATTCGCCGGATCGAGCTTGGGTCGGGCGAGGTGTCGACGGTGGCGGGGACTGGGGCGCGGGGGTATCCGGCGCCGGGATCGCATCCGGCGCTGACGGCCGAACTGGCCTCGCCGTGGGACCTGGCCTGGCACGACGGGCGGCTGTTCATCGCGATGGCGGGGATGCACCAGGTCTGGGTGATGGATCCGGCGGACGGAGTGCTCGGGCCGTATGCGGGGTCGGGGATCGAGAACCTGCAGGACGGGCCGCTGGACACCGCGCAACTGGCTCAGCCGAGCGGGCTGGCGGTGCATGGGGACCGGCTGCTGGTGGCGGATAGCGAGACGAGTGCGATTCGGACGCTGCCGCTGGACGGCCGGGGCGACGCGCGGACGATTGCGGGGGTTGGGCTGTTCGACTTCGGGGACGTGGACGGACAGGGCACGTCGATCCGGTTGCAGCATCCGCTGGGGGTGGCAGCAGGGACCGAGGGCGTGTTTATTGCCGACACCTACAACAACAAGATCAAGGTGGTGGATCCGGCGCGGCGGTTGATTACGTCATTTGCCGGCGATACGGAGCACGGCGATGCGGACGGCGGGCTGGCGGAGGCCAGATTTCATGAGCCGGGCGGGGTGTCGCTGGTGGACGGGATGCTCTTTGTGGCGGATACGAATAATCACGTGGTGCGGCGGGTGGATTTGGCTGCCCAGATCGTCAGCACGGTGGAGTTGAGCGGCCTTTAGGCAGAACAACTAAAGACTCGGTAGCGGCCAGGAAGCTATCGCGTGTCGCCCCGGCTGCGTCTATTCTTGAGCAGTCAGCGTCGACACCCGGGGGATTGATACGAATGTTCGCGACGTTTGGACGGACGTGGCAGCTCACGAAGATGAGCTGGGGCGTGTTGCAGAGCGATCGGAAGCTGATTGCGTTTCCGATCATGTCGGGCGTGGCGCTGGTGATTCTGGCGGCCCTGTTGACGGGCGTGGGCGCCGGAGTCGGCACGCTGGACCGGTTGGGCGGCGCCGGATCGGCTGGGCTGGCGGAGGCGGACATCGTGCTGCTGGGGATTACCTACTTCCTGCTGGCGTTCGTGATCATCTACTTCAACGCGGCGCTGATCGGGGCCGCGATGGTGCGGCTGGCCGGCGGGACGCCGACGCTGGGCGACGGGTTCCGGCTGGCGAATTCGCGCCTGCCGCAGATCGCGGGCTGGGCGCTGATTTCGGCGACGGTTGGCCTGATCCTGCAGATCCTGCGGAACCAGTCGCGTGACAACTTCCTGGGGCAGATTGCCCTGTCGATCGTGGGCGGCGTGTGGGCGTACCTGACGTTTTTCGTGGTGCCGGTGCTGGTGGCGGAGGAGACGGGGCCAATCACGGCGATAAAGCGGTCGAGTTCGCTATTCAAGCGGACGTGGGGTGAGCAGGTGGTGGCGAATTTCGGGTTCGGCATCGTTGGATTCGTGGCCGCGCTGATCGGGCTGGTGCCGGCCATCCTGGTTGCCTCGCTGTCGCCGATGGCCGGGCTGGTTGTTGGCGTGGTGACGGTTGGCCTGGCGATTGCGACGGTTTCGACGCTGGAGGCGATTTTCAAGGCGGCGCTGTACGGCTACGTGGCCGACGGACGCGTGGGCGAGGGATTCGAGCGCACGACGCTGGAAGGCGCCTATGGACCCGGTCACGGCGCGCAGCGCGGCTTCTAGACGCCGATGAGTTCCTGCCACGCCGGGAAGCGGGCGGCGGTCTACGGCGCCAGCAGCGGTATGGGACGAGCCACGGCGCTGGCGCTTGCCAGGGCCGGCGCGGACGTGGCGGTGCTGGCGCGGACCGAGGATGCGCTGGACGAGGTCGCGAGCGAGATTCGGGAAGCCGGGCGCAAGGGTGTCGTAATGCCAGTCGATATCCAGGACTCCTCGGCCGCGCGGGCGTCCGTGGATGCCGTGGTGGAGGCGTTGGGCGGGATTGACATCCTGGTCTATGCGACCGGCTGGAATATTCCGGGGCGGGCGCTGGAGATGCTGAGTCCGTCGGATTGGGAGCTGATGCAGCGGACGAACCTGTGGGGGCTGTATGACGTGACGCAGGCGGCGCTGCCGGCGCTGCGCGAAGCCGGGGCGCGGGTGGTGGTGATTTCGTCGGCCGCCGTGCAGCTTCCGGACATGTCGGGCGTGGCCTACCAGAGCACGAAGCACGGGGAAGCCGGGTTCGTGTACGGAATGATGCACGAGGAGGCCGGAAACGGGATCCGGGCAACGATGATCTTCCCGGGGCTGACCGAGACGCCGATGATCGACCGGCGGCCGGCGCCGACGCCGCCGGAGATGATTGCGAACGCGCTGCAGCCGGAAGACGTGGCCGAAGCGGTGCTGTTCGTGACGTCGCTGCCGCCGCGGGCGTACGTGCCGGAGCTGGTTCTGCTGCCGGCGGCGATTCAGCAGCGCTGACCCGCAAGCGGCCGCCCGGCGCGGCTGCGTATGCTGGCGGGGCGGTTTGAGGTCGCGAGGTTTAGCCATGCCGTACGACCCTTCGCTCCACTTGTTTTGTCACCCCTGGGAACTGCAGACGGTGGTGCACATGCGCCGGACCTGGAATCGTCCGGGGCGGGTGCAAATGGACCCGGTGCTGTCGCCTACCGAACCCTGGGAAGGCACGTCGGTCGTGACCTGGGGGACGGCGCACTACGACCCGGAGACGAAGCTCTTCAAGCTCTGGTACGAGGCATGGAACGCCGAACGGCCGGAGCCGCTGGACTCAATGGTCTGCTATTCGACCTCAGCCGACGGGGTGACCTGGGACAAGCCGGATCTTGGGCTATTCGAGTGGGAGGGGAGCCGCGCGAACAACATCTGCTGGGTGATGCGGGAGAGCGCACCGTGGAATTACCTGGACAGCCCGCGGGTGTTCGTTGACCCGGAAGCCCCGGGCGACGAGCGGTACCGGATGGTGATCTATGCGCGTGACCGGGCGGCGCGACGCCATGCGTTTTTCGTGTTGACCAGTCCCGACGGGTTGCATTGGACCTGGCGCAACGAGCCGTTCCTGACCGAGTCGGGCGATCGGTTTCACTGCGTTCATGACGACAGGCGGGGGGAGTACTGGCTGACCTCACGCCGCGCGCACATGGACCGGGATACCCAGGCGGATCCGCCGCTTCCGCGCATTCGCAGCGTGGAGCGCTGGCGCAGCCCGGACCTGCGCGAGTGGACGGGTCCGGAGATCCTGATGCGGCCGGACGATGCCGACCCGGTGGACACCGAGTTCTACAGCATGTATCCCATGACGGCGGGGAACGGCTACCTGGGGTACCTGGAGTTCTACGACCGGTTCGTGGAGCGCCTGCACACGGAGCTGATCGTGAGCCGGGACGGAGACCACTGGCAGCGCGTGGAGCGGACGCCGTGGCTGGACCGGGGCACCGAGGGGGCGTGGGATGACATGTGGGTGTTTCCATCCAGCAACGACCCGCTGGTCGTGGGGGACCGGATGCTGGTGCCGTTTGGCGGGCGCGGGACGGCGCACGCGGGACGGCGCTACCGGATGCGGCCGGCGCGGTGCCGCATTGGGCTGCTTGAGTTCGGGCGCGACCGCTGGGCGGCGCTCACGGCGGGGCAGGACGGCGGGGAGTTCGTAACCGAGCCGGCGGAGGTACGCGGCGACCGTCTGACACTCAACGTGGATGCGGAGTTCGGGGACGTGCGAGTGGCGGTGCTGAACGAGCATGGCGGGGCGCTGGAGGGGTTCGGCCACGATGCGGCCGTGCCAATTGAACGCGACGCGATCGAGGCGCGGGTTTGCTGGGACACCGGCGATTCGCTGGAGGCCTTGCGTGGCCGTCGGGTGCGCCTGCACGTCACGGCGGCGCGAGCCAGCGTGTACGGCTACAGGTTCGACTAGCCCGGGCTTGCCGCACGGCGCGGATGCCCTAACATGGGGTCGGGTGGCACTGTGACTTCGCCGGGAGGGCCGGTGGGCGGGGTCTTGCCGCAGAGGAGCGTGTAACCATCTCACGCCAAGCATTGAACGAGAGCGCCCGTAGTTCGCGACGCGCCTTTCTTGGTCGCCTGTCGGTCGCGATTGGCGCAGCCGTGGGCGCCGGGGCGGGAGTGGTGCGAGCCGATCCGGCGACGCCGGATGTTCCGGTACCGGCGATTTACCTGCGCGAGACCGGCCATCACGTCGGCGGGCCATTCCTGGCCTGGTGGTTGCAATACGGACGCGATCGCGGGCTTGGCTGGCCGATTACGGAGCAGTTGGAAATCCGCGGCCGCCTCATGCAGTACTTCGAGCGGGGTGCGGTGGCGCTGACGCCAACGTCACGTGATCCGCTGGGCGTCATTCCCGTGAACCTGGGCCGCCCGTACGCGAGCCGGACCTCGGTGCCGCAGCCAGCGCCCGAGTCGGCGCACTTCTTCGCGCAGACAGGCACCGGAGTGCATCCCGCGATTTGGCCATTTCACCGAGAGAACGGGGGCGTTTACCGCTTCGGTTATCCGCTGGCGCCGGCGGTCATTGGCAGCGGTGGACTCTGGCAGGTATTTGAACGCGCCGTGCTCTCCGAAAGCGGCGGGCGGGTGACGGACCTGCGCCTTGGCCTGATGGAGGCGGAGCGCCAGCGCTTGCCCACGGCTCCAGTGAGGCAGGCCCGGCATGCACCGATCGTTGACCTGGCGGCATTGGAGCCGGTGCACGGGCCGCAATCCGACCGGCACGCCAAAGTGGACCTGACGCGGCAGGTTGTGACGTTCTTCGACGGTGATGACCCGGTGCGGATCGCCGCGACCTCGACCGGTGTGTACCCGGACTTCACGCCGCAAGGGCGCTATCGGATCTTCGTGCGGATTCCCCGCGCGCGGCTGATTTCGAACGGCAGCACGCAGGCCGTATACAACCTGGACGACGTCCAGCACATCCAGTACTTCACGGAGAGTTGGATCGGATTCCATTACGCCTATTGGCATGCCGAGTTCGGTACGGAGCGGAGCGCGGGCTGCGTGAATCTACGGCTGCACGATTCCCAGTGGGCGTGGAATTTCTGCGACCACGGGACGCGGGTGGTCGTTCACTACTAGACCGCGCCGACGATCCTGGAGTCGCGCCTATGATGGCGCGGCGACGAGTTTCAACTCCAGAGTGAATCGGTGACCGCATCCCTTGAGGAATTGCCCCCGACGTCGTCGGTCATCTTTGTCTGCGTGCACAACGCCGGGCGCAGCCAGATGGCCGAGGGCTTACTGCGGGCAGCCGCGGGCGGACGAATCAGCGTCAAGTCGGCAGGTACGGCCCCCGGGGAACGCGTGAATCCGATGGCAGTTCGGGCGATGCGGGACGTGGGCATTGAGATTGGCGACGCGTCACCATCTCGGTTGACAGACGAGGACGTAGCCGCGGCCGACCTCTGCATCACGATGGGGTGCGGCGATCGGTGTCCGCTGGTGCCCGGGACGGAGTACCGCGACTGGCCGGTGGACGATCCGTCGGGCCAGGCGATCGATGTGGTTCGGCGCATCCGCGACGACATTTCCGCGCGCGTGCAGGCCCTGGTGGCCGAACTGGCGCCGGATATCGCGGGTTGAGCCGGAACTGGCTCCTGGCGGGGCTGGCGTCGGCGCTGATCGCGGCGGCCGTCGTGGTCGTGGCGATTGACGTGGACGAGTCCACGCTGGCCCCCACGCAAGCCGGGCCAACGCCTACGCCCGAGGAGCGCGCCGCCAGGTTGATGCGGACGTTCGTGTCGCGGGTCATCGAGCAGGAACTGCGGCCACGAGTGGTCGAACTGGAGGGCACCCGAATCATCGATGGCAGCAGCGGCACGGCGACGGTGCAGCGGGTCGTGGACGGCGATCGGGTCGACGTACGAATCGCGTTCGACGGCTATGCGTTGCTGCTGGATCCCAACGTGACGGTTGAGAACGAGATCCAGGCCGACGGCACGGTGCACTACACGCGCGGCGGGGACGGCGGCGGGATGCGGGTGAGCGGGACGGACGTTCGCCTTGGCGTCTTCGACGCGCAAGGGCGCGATCCGGGCCGTGACGCGGCCGGACGGTTCACGTTTGATCTGCGCGGCAACGACATTGCGACGCTGGCCGGCGACGCGGTGCGAAACGGTGAAGAGGAGTTGAAGATTCGGCCGGCGACGCCCGCGGCCTAGTCCTCGACGAGTTGGCCGCCGGCCTGCAAGACGCGCCAGAAGGCGTAGTCGGCCTGGTGGACGATCTGGTTGATGAGGCTGCGTTGAACCAGTTCGCCTTCGCCGGAGTGGCCGCCGGCGACATGGGCGACTTCCTCTGGCAAGCCCACGGTGAGACAAATGTGGACGCCGTAGCCGGGGTGGCGGACGGAAGGCCAACCGGTTCGGCCCCGTTCTGACGCCCAGCGGGCCTGGTTTTCGGGATCGAACTCCCAGGGCTTGCCGACGTCATGACAGAGGGCGGCGGCGATCAGCAGATCGCGGTCGTATTCCAGGCCAGGGAACAGACTTCCCAGTTCGTTCGCGATGGCGACGGCGAGCCGGGTGACGCCGCGGATATGGTCGGTCTGCGTGCCGTCCTCGAGCGGTGGGGTGTCGGGGTTGCCGGAGCCGCGAATGTCGGCGATGGCGCCGAAGGAACTTTGCGAGAGGGCCAGCGCCCAGGCCTCAACGACTTTGACCGCCAGGTCCGCGTCTTCGATCCACTCGACTTCGGGCAACTCGGCCCGCACTCGCGCGCGTTGCGTGTCGTCGACGGTCACGATGCACTCTCCGGGTACGGGTGGGCAGGAATCAAGTGTATTCCCGACGCTCGGCCCGGCGTGGTCGTGCCTAGCTGATCTGGTAGACGAGCGTCTGCACGTGAATCAGGTCGTCGCTGATGATGAAGGTGTCCACGCCCTGGGCGGTACGCCCGTCCTCGTGGGTACCCGACCAGGTGAGCAGCACGGCGTCGCCCTCCACGGTGACGGATTCCTGCCGTGCTGCAAACCCCGCAAGGTCGGAAAACAGCGCCTCGAAGAAGGCGCGACAGCCGGCGTGACCGATATGCACCTGCCCGGGCTGCATGAGCCTGGCGTCGGCCGCGTAGTCGGCGGCGATGGCGTCAAAATCGCCGGACTGCACCGCGTCCCAATGTCGCTGAAATACCGCTTCGGGGTTCGCCATGAGTTCACGCTCCGGGTGAGCCAAGCCGTGTGTACCCTACGGCATCCCCGCAGCCGAGAGCCGCGCGACGCCGCCGACCTGCCTCGCTACAACCAGGCCGGCGGCGCCCGGAGGCGGCTTACTCGATTCCTTCGTACCAGCCGACGCCGAAGATCAGGTCGCCGACCCGCACGACCCAGGAGTGCTTGGGCGCGTCCTCGCGGGTCTGCGGATGGGTGAACAGGTAGCTCACCCAGGCGCCGCCGCTCTCCTCGGTTACGGCGGCCATGGCTTCACCGTAGTTGAAGCCGTTGGCGTCAATGCGCTCGCGGGTCGTGCCGACGATGTCCGGGCGGTTGGCGTTCGCCACGGAGTAGAGCACGCCGTCCCGGTCTTCGATGACAAAGACGTACCAGGGGCCGTCCGCGCTCTCCGGCGTGTTGTAGTAGGCCAGCGTTTCATCACGGCCTATGGAGTCGTGAAGATCGACGGCCCGCTGCACCAGGGCCTGCGTGTAGCCGGGCAGGTCGGCCTTGGACGGGCCTGGCTCGTACCAGCCCGAGCCGAAGACCAGGCCGTCGTGCCGGACGACCCAGGAGTGCTTGGCCTGGGGTTCGCCAGTCTCGGTGTTTACCCACGAATAGGACGACCAGGCGCCCTCGGGCGTCGCATCCGCCAGGACTACGAGGCCAGCCGGAAAGCGGTCGGGACCGACGACGTCGCGCGCATGGAGTCCCACGATCGCGGGGGTGGGCGCGTGTGCGATGAGCACATCGCTCTCGTCGAAGATGAAGACGTACCACGGCCCGTCTGTGCTCTCCGGGGCGTTGTAGTAGTCGAGCGTGGCCTGGAGGCCCTGGGTGTTGTACCGGTTGATCGCGCGTTCGACGAAGGCCTGGGAGTAGGCCGCGGGATCGGACCTGGCGGGAAGCTGGTACGGCCGGGCGCCGAACCGGAAACCGGAGTCCGCGTGTTCGCTTCGACAGACGGCCTCGGCCTGGTCGCCGTGGACGCGCTGGTAGATCCCGACGTTGTGATGATTGCCGCGTCCGGCTTCGATGAGGTCGTTGATTTCAACGCAGGTGGTCGGCCAATCGGCCAACGCCGCCGCGGCTGTGATTCCAAGGAGTGAGACGACACCAACGATCGCAAGAACCACGCGCTTCATGCTTTACCTCCCCGCCCGAGAAGCCTGAACAAATATAGGCCACAGGGATGGCTGTCGGGCAATTGAGACGGCTGTCGCGGTTCCGACCGACTCGAGCGTCTGCGGCGCTCAGCCGCCGTCCCTGGTTCCGAAGTCGCGCCAGCCCCAGTCGAGACGCAGGCGGGGCATCGAAAACTCGAAGTACCAGCGAATGGAGATCGGCTCCCGCGCGTCGCCCAGGGAGGCGTAGAAGAGCGCGGCGCGGCCGGGGACCTCGTTCACGATGCGGACCGGCGTAATGTCGTGGAAGTGCCTTGGGTCCTCGTTGGCAGCCAGGTATTCGAGCAATTGCACCTCGTGGGGCTCGGCGTCGTTGGGACGGACGGCCGCCAGGTCGATGGGTTCGTGTTGATTCCAGGCGGGCAGGTCGCCGCCGGCACCCGAAGTTGCGACGCTGCACGTGACCCAGATCGGAGTGCTCCAGGCGTACTCGCCGTCGACCTGGCGCAGGCGGACGTAGTAGGCGGCCTCGGGGCGCGGATCCGAGTCGTGGAACTCGAGGGCGGCGTCCAGGGTGTTGGGATGCCACGCGGCCAGGGCACGATCGTCGCGGAGCAGGTCGATTCGCTCGATCGGCGCGCAGGCGTGGGCGGTGATTGCGATGTGGGGATTGTCGTCGACTTCGACTTCGGAGCCGGCCGGGTGGCCGTTGGCTCGAACGTCCAGGATGATGCGGGCGCCGGTGGTCGCATACGTGCGGCGGCTGATCACCGCGTTCCAGATGGCGTGGCGCTCGCAGTGCTCGGCGCGGACCGCGGCGACCGGACCGCAGCCAATGGCGCAGTCGCGGATGTTCAGGTGATTGCCGAACCGTCCGCGAAAGAGGTGGGCGGCCATGGGCGCGGCCAGCAGGGGAAGGTGGGTGTCGCCGGAGGCGATGACGGCGGGGCGATGGCCGTGACGGAGCGCGCGTTGCAATATCCATTCGGCCGAGCCGTGACCGCTGGCCACTTCGACCACCGGCTCGTGCGCGGTCGGGTAGGCCTCCCAGTCGGCCGGGCCACCGCCGACGTGGGCTTCGAGCAGGACGTCGGTGCGCTCGCCGTAGGCTTCCACCAGGTCGTCCATTTCGGCCCAGGCCGGTGCGTGGCGCTCCTCCCAATCGCGAAATATGACATTGCGGTCGCCGCCGACACTGGGATGCGCCTCCCCGGCCAGGTACGGGACGTAGGTTCCGGGCTCATCGTTGGAGCGGTAGGCCGCCTGGTGGGCTTCCCAGACCGCCGGCCGGTGCGTCTGGTCGGGCGGGGCCATGGGGCCGGGGGCGGCAAAGTCGAGGCGGGCCTGGCCGCGCGCCTGGGCGTGCCGGCCGGACGGATGGAGGATCGGCGTCGGGTCGTCCATGAGCCCCATGCTGACGTCGCCCCAACTGTGGGAGTGCAGGTCGCCCCAGAGCACGAGCGACTCGGGATTGGACTGGACGAGGATCGGGTTGCTGAGCGCGGAGAGCCCGTGCTGGCAGTCGCGTGCCTTGATGCGGATCAGGCCGGGCGCCTGGGCGTTGACGCCTTCAATGATGGCGAGGCCTGAGTTCTCCGGACCGAATTCGACGCGGCTCGGGAGGCCGGTAAGCGACGCAGTCTCGTCGCGCAGCGCCACCGCTCCGGTGTACTGCGTGCAGACGTTGTGGTTGCGGTCGTAGACGGCGAGGTGCAGGGCAAACGGTTCGCCCGGACGAGCGATGGAGGGGCCCAGGAGGCGCAGGAGCGTTGGTTGGGGGTCCGATTCCACCTGAATGCGAGTCTCGCCGTTCCTCAGCTGGCGATAGGCGAGGCTGCCGCTGCGGTCAACCGAAAGGACGATGCGGCCCTGGCAGGTAACGTCGTAGACCTCGCTGCCGGGACCGCCGCGGCTGGTGTCGCCGACCACCAGGCATAGCTGGTCGCCTGGCAGCAGCGTTCCGCGTTCGACCACGATGCGAGCAATTGGCGGCGAGTTCGCCTGGTTGAGTTCGTTGAGCTCCAACCGCACCCGTGCATCCGTCCTGGTCCGCAGCGCGACGAAGTCGCGGCCGCGCGGGCGGGCGTCCTGGATGCTGTGCGACAGCAGGAAGCCATAACGCTCGAAAAAGAAGCCGCCGCCTGCGGCCACCGGGGCTTCGACTTCGATTCGAAACTCCCAGGTTCCGACGGCGCCGGCGGTGAGCCGGAGGTCCGGCCCCCTGACGCTCGGTCCGTCGGCCGGATGAAAAGTGACCTCGAGACGGCCCGGTTCGTTGCCGCCTCGTACCCGGTACGGAAGCGTTGTGGGCGTGCCCGGCGTCACGAGCCTTCCGGGGCCAGGCTGCGGAGGCGCTCGCCCTGTGACGCCACCTTCTCGAAGGCTTCGGCTACTTGCTCGACCCAGGCGTCCGAGGGATCGATGGGAGTCGGCAGCCAGACGCAGGTCTCGTTGAGACGTTCGCTGACCGGCAGGGAGCCAGGGCCGAAGGGCGGCCGGACGTCGGCGGGCAGGTCGCCCCACGGTCCGCCAAGGCCGTCGAAGGGAAAGTCGCCAAACAGCGGTTGCCGGTGCATGGCGCCGTAGAGGGCGGAGGGCTGGTCGGGGTGGATGCCGACGCCCTCGGCGGCCAGGGCGTCAAGGATGGCCTGGATTGGAGCGCCGATTTCGTCCGGGTCGATGCGCGCGGTGTAGAGCAGATAGCCGCCGCGTTCGGCCTGGGCGTAGGGGCGTTGCGGATAGACGCCGGGGACGTCGTCCAGCAGGGCGTCCAGGCGGGCGAACCAGCGGCCGCGGCGCTCGTTCAAGTCCGGGAGACGTTCAAGGCCGGCGCGGGCCAGAGCGATGCCGAGGGGATTGGCGCGGTATTTGACGCCCAGGCCAATGCGCCCGAGATCGCGCAGCGCATCGGTCTGAAGCAGCAGGTTGACGCGACCATAGTGGCCCAGCGCGGCCATGCGGTCGTAGAGGTTCGGATCGTTTGTCGTCGCAACCCCGGCTTCGACCCCACTGATGGGTTTGCTGGCCTGCATGCTGAAGCAACCGATGTGCCCGACCGACCCGACCTGATGTCCGCGCCACATCGCGCCGTGGGCGTGGGAGGCGTCCTCGATCAGCGTGATGTCGGTACCGTCGACGATGTCGAGCAGCGCATCCATGTCGGCCGGATTGCCATAAACGTGGGTGGCGACGATGGCGCAGGTGCGGCCGGTCAACTTGCGGCGCACGTCGGCCGGGTCGATGCAGAAGGTCTCCGGATCGGCGTCGGCGAATACGGGCGAGGCGCCGCAGTGCAGGGCAGGCGAGATGGAGGCGTGCCAGGTGACGGACGGCACGATGACCTCGCGTCCGAGCGACGCGCCGGCGGCGAACATGGCCGAGTGCAGGGCGGCGGTACCGTTGCAGACGGCCAGCGCGAAGCGGGTGCCGACGAACTCGCGGAACTCGGCCTCGAACTTCTCGATTTCGTCGTAGACCGCGGAGCCGGCTTCGAGCGCGTCGTTGACGAGCGTGCGCTCGCGCTCGGTGACCGCCTCCCAGCGGTCGTCAATAGGCGCGGTTACGGCGGGTGGGCTGCCTTCGATGGCGAGATGCCGGTCCATGCAGATCTGCCGCGGGCGGTCAGGCGCTTGAGTATGTTCAGCGGCCGCCGCGGTGTCGAGTTGGCAGGCGGCGCGTATGCCCGGCTTACTCCAGCGAAGACCCCAGGATTTCTTCGGCCTGCTGCGCCCGGAAGTCGAGCAGCTTCTGGCGAAGCCCGGCGTCGCCCAGGGCCAGGATCTCGACAGCCAGCAGCGCGGCGTTGACGGCGCCGGCGCTGCCGATGGCGAGGGTGGCGACAGGGATCCCGCGGGGCATCTGGGCCATGGCCAGCAGCGAGTCCAGGCCGTCCAGCGACCAGGCCTGCATGGGCACGCCCAGCACGGGCAGCACCGTGTGCGCGGCTACCACGCCGGCCAGGTGGGCCGCGCCACCGGCGGCCGCGATCAGGACGCGCATTCCGCGCTCGTCGGCGCTGCGCGCCCACTCGGCCGTCTCGTCAGGCGTGCGGTGGGCGGAGAGCACGCGAACCTCGTAGGGCACGCCGAAGTCGCGCAGGGTGGCCGTGGTGCGCTGCATCACGTCCCAGTCGGACGTGCTGCCCATCACGATGCCGACGCGCGGGGTCTCGTTGGAATCCGTCATGGCCGTCTCACTCCTCTAGGCCTGCGAGTAGGCGGGCCTGCCGTCGAACGTGCAGAGGTTTTCGGTCTTGATGAAATCGAGGCCGGCGCCGCCGATGCGACCGAGCAGGGCGACGATCTCGGCATGGTCGACGGCCGCACCGTTGTCGGCCACGAATCGGGCTCGCCAGTGGTCCACCAGCAGCCCGCCTGCCATGGTTTGCGGCCAGACGATCGCGCCGCGGTTGCTGATCAACTTCAGGTCGAGACCGTTGCCCGCAATGGCCTGCAGGCGTTGCGCCAGGTCCGCCGCCGTGCCGTCATTCCAGTCCAGGAAGACGTCCACGCCCACGGTCTGTTTTTCGGGTTTCGTTGCGCGCTCGCTTGCTCGGATGACCGGCATTGGCCCACCGATCCCAAAGGCCGCGGGACGCAGGGTCCTGGGCATTTCGCCCAGGCGGTCGGCGACGGCCAGTCCGAACTCGCGTGTTCCCACCTTTGACGCACTGTGAGCGTCGCTGTGGATGTCGTAGGTGTGAACGCCGTCTTCGAGCGTCCTGAGCCAGGCGTTCTGGACACGTGCGGCCACCTCGGCCTGGCCGACGTGATCCAGCATGAGGACTGCGGCCGTGAGCAGGCCGGAAGGGTTGGCCAGATTCTGACCGGCCCGGCGCGGAGCTGATCCGTGTACCGCCTCGAACATCGCGGCGCTGTCGCCGATATTCGCGGCGCCCGCCAGGCCAACCGAACCGGCAATCTGCGCGGCCACGTCGGACAGAATGTCGCCGTAGAGGTTGGGCAGCACCACCACGTCGAACATCTCCGGCGTGTCCGCCAGCTTGGCGGCCCCGATGTCAACGATCCAGTATTCGTTCTCCAGGTCCGGATAGTCGGCCGCCACTTCGTCGAAGACTTCGTGGAAGAGGCCGTCCGACAGCTTCATGATGTTGTCCTTGGCAAACGCAGTGACTTTCTTGCGACCGTGATGAGTGGCGTATTCGAAGGCGAAACGAATGACGCGCTCGCAGCCCGGACGGGTAATCAGCTTGAGCGACTGCATCACGTCGGCCGTCTGCCGGTGTTCGATGCCGGCGTACAGGTCTTCCTCGTTCTCGCGAACCAGCACCACGTCCATGTCCGGGTGGTGCTTAGTCTCGACGTAGGGGTGGTAGGTCACCGCGGGCCGCACGTTGGCGTAGAGACCCAACGCGATTCGGGTGGCGACATTCAGGCTCTGGTAGCCGCGCCCTTGCGGGGTGGTTATGGGGCCCTTCAGGAAGACGCGGGTGCGATAGATGGACTCCCAGGCCGCGTCATCGATGCCGGCTGGATTACCGCGCAGGTAGACCTGCTCGCCGATGTCGATGGTCTCGATATCAAGCCGCGCGCCCGCCTTGTCCAGGATCTCCAGCACGATGGGCATGATCTCGGGGCCGATCCCGTCGCCATGCGCGACGGTGATGGGGGTGGCTTGATTCATCAGTTAACTCCAGGCTGAGCGCTGACACGGCGCGTCAGCGTTGAATCGAACGATGCGGCGGACACGTCAGTGGCTACGACGGCGTTCGGGGCGAGGTGAGAGCGATGGTCGTCAGAGACGCAGGCCGTGGGCCCACGCCGTGGAACGGTGAGCGGCGCGCGAGCCCGGACCCTGGAAGCGTATGGGTAGATGGGTCGGTGGGCGGGATGCGCGGAAACTCCGGAACGTGTTCCGTCGGCAAGGATACGCAACCTAGGCAGAACGCGGACGCCGCACGCGGGGCCTCGGGGGCATGACGACCGCGACGTTCCCAAAACTGGCTCGGTCATTCCTACTCCGAAGTGGCGCTAGATTCGGTCCGGGCCGAGTGGATGCTGCCAGCGGAGGCCCGGAAAGCGGCGGAACCGCGCCTCGTCGTCCTGGACTTCGAGCTCCTGCGGCCGGTCGAGATCGACGCCGGGACGCGGTCGAACGCCGCGCACCGTCACCAACCGGAATGGGGGCGGCCCTGGCGGGTCGTGGCGCTTCAACGCGTCATCCGACCTCTTGGGAGTCAAGGCGCTCTCTCTCAGGCGAAGCGGAGCGTCGGGTCCACGCGGCAATGTCGGATCCACTCGTCAAAGGCCGCCATGAACTCGCGAATCCGCTCCAGTAAGTCATCGTCGATGACGTTGCCGTCGGGGTCTTGTCGCCGGCGCGAGCGCACCAGCAGCAGTTCGGGGTCGATCATCACGCGCATGCTGTTGTGCAGGGCGATCTGGCGCATGTGCATCTGGGCGCGCACGGTGCCGGAGCGACCGCCGACGCCCATGATGGCCGCCGGCTTGCCGTCAAGGGTTGAGGGCCGGCCGCGGGAGGCCCAGTCGAAGGCGTTCTTGAGCACGCCGGTGATGGAGTAGTTGTACTCGGGCACGGCGAACAGCAAGCCGTCGGCGGCCCCGATGGCCTCTTGCAGGGCGGTGACCGGCGCGGGGTTGCCCTGCGCTTCGACATCGGCGTTGAAAAGCGGGATGTCGTGCAGGGGGAAGGTCGTCATCTCCATGTTCGGCGGGACCACCGTGGCGGCGGCGCGCAGCAGCCCGCTGTTGAACGAGCCCGCGCGCAGGCTGCCTGAGATGCCCAGGACTTTGATCGCGTCGGCCACCGGCAGGTCTCCTTAGAGCATGAAGCGTGGGCGCCCCGAGGCTCTGGGGCCTGGGCGCGATGGGGGAAGCTGCTGGCGAGCTACGACGCCGGCTCCACCGTTACGCCGTGCAAGTCTTCCAGCGGGCGGATGATGGCGGAGGTGTTCTGGCCGCCGTAGCCGCGGGCCTGGGCTTCTTTGTAGAGCTCGTTGACGGTGCTGGTGACCGCCAGGCGCACCCCCGTCAGCTTGCCCAGGTCGGCGGCGAGCTGCTGATCCTTGGCGTGCAGGTCCAGCGCGAACTTGGGGTCGAAGTCGCGGGCCAGAACGCTGTCCTTGACCATGCGCTCGTGGCCGGGGCTGGCGGCGGTGGCGCTTTGCAGCGTGTCGTACATGGCGGCCGGGTCGATGCCGTACTTGACGGCGGCCACGTACGCCTCGGAGATCACGGCGTTGGTGGCGGCGCCGATCAGGTTGTTGCAGAGCTTGACCACGCTGCCGCTGCCGGACGCGCCAAAGTGGCGGATGTTCTCGCCGACGGCGTCGAACACGGGTCCGCCCCGCTCGAAGTCGGCCGCCTCACCGCCGACCATGATGGCCAGCGTGCCGGCCTCCGCGCCCCAGACGCCGCCGCTGATGGGGGCGTCCAGGTAGCCGCAGCCCTTTGATGCCGCCGCGTCGCTGATGCGCTGCGAGGTGTCGGGACCGTTGGTGCTGAAGTCGATCCAAAGCTGGCCTTCGCTGGCGCCTTCGATGACGCCGTCGTCGCCCAGAAAGACCTCGTCGCAGACCGGCGGAATGGGCAGGCAGGCGCAGACGACGTCCACGCGGCTGGCCAGGTCGGCCGGGGTGCTGGCGGCCTCGCCGCCGGCGGCCACAAAGTCGTCGACCTTGCCCCGGCTGCGGTTGTGGACGACGACGTCAAATCCTGCGGCTCGCAGGTTGCGGGCCATCGGGAGGCCCATGGCCCCCAGGCCGATAAATCCGACTCTCATGGCGTGTGCCTCGTTGTAGTGGTCAGGGCGCCAGCTTGCCACTCTTGACCGGAAGCCGCCTGAGAGGTCAGGGCGTCGGCCGGCCGGTGATCTGGTGGCCGATGCGCGCCATCTCCTCGCCGCCGCTGACGATGCGCGCCCCGACGTTGTGCAACAGGTGACGGATGCGGGCGTCGTCGTCCATGTTCGGATCGGCCCAGCTGCAGAGAAAGGCCAGCCCCTCCGCTTCGCAAGCGGCCTGGATGGTGTTGCGGGCGTGATCCATCTCCGGGCCGTAGGGCGGGTCGTGCCAGTCGGGGTTGCCGTGGGAGACGCCCATGTCGCCCGGACCCCATTCGCTGAAGAAGAGGCCGGGGACGGCGGCGATCTCGAAGGCGCGGTGCATGCCGTGGCGGTCTTCGATCTTGAGGCCGAGGATCAACTCGCCCTCGGGGTTGAGGGGCCAGGGGTCGGCCTTGCGGATGTAGTCCATGGGGTCCAGGCCCCAGATCTCGGCGGCAACGCCCTGGCCGCCCATGCCGCGGGTGCCTTCGCCCAGGCCCTCGCCGACGCCCAGCCGGGCGTGCGGATACCGGACCGCTTCCACAAAGGCGCGCACCGCTTCCGGGGTTCGGGCGTGGCAGAGCACCAGGCCATGCACGCCGGCGGCCAGGATGTGGCGGATCTGCCAGTCGTTGGCCTGTACGACCTCTTCGGAGAGTCCGTTGACGGGCAGCGTGCAGAGGACGGTGGGCGTGAGGTGGCCGCTGGGAGTGGGACCGGCGTCGCGCAGGCCGCGCATGAAGTCAACGAGACCGCGGGTATCCAGGCCGTGGTGCTCGAACTCAACGAGGATGAAGTCGGCAAACGTCCCGACCATCTCGCGGCCGCTCTCGTAGGTCAGGCGCTCGGACATGCCGGTGTAGTACAGCGGTTCGCCGGATTCGTAGAGCTCGATGCAGCGGTTGATGCGGGGCGATGACCGCTCCTGCGTACCCTCGGTCATTGAAGTCGGCAGTTCATTCAGCTGTTTCTCCCTGTCGATTAAGACTGGCTCGCAGCCGGTGTCAAAGAAGTCTAGCTCTCGCCATCCTCTTCATCCTCGTCGGTGGCTGACTCCGGAGTCAAGGAGAAGTACCTTCGGTCCTCATCTGGTTGTAGTCCGGTGCCCAGTTTAGGGTCGTAGACAACGATCGGATCAGTGTCGCTATCAACTTCAAGGAGAACCCAGCCCTCAAACGATCCGCCCTGGAACAACGTCACCTCCAGTCTCTCTCCGGGCAGTTCAAGAAAGGGACTGGCGGCGGCGCCCTTGGTCAAGTCTGAACCACTGGCCTGACTGCCGGTAGTACCGGCAATCAGCGTAGATACGGATTCCACGAAGCCATCGGCAGAGAACTGGGTCGACGAGATCGAGGCCGGAGAGTTGCCGCTGGCAGTATTTGTAACCTTAACTTTGAACAGGAAGAAGGTCATCCCATCTCGAGGATCGGGGTTGAGAAAACTGGTCGAGCTGAGTAAATCTTCGGCCTCCGCGTTAAGATAAGCTTCGGCAATCTCGATTTGAAACGCTGACGTGACCGCGGACTCACCAAGTTCGACCGGCGAGTCGATTTCGGTACCGTTCGTGGTTGCCCTCTTCACTTCGGATCGGTCCCTTGAAATGTCTACGCCGCTTTCCAACTCGAAGTACAGAAAGCTCGCATCGCGAGCAAGGATCGAGGCTGACTCACGGACAGCAAGCACAAAGTCGTCGTCATCCTCGTGAACGTCTTTGAAGGTAAGCCAACCGTTGCGGACTTCATCCTCGCCGTATCCGTCTCCAAATACCGGGGAAGGGCCGTCGTCGCTGGTGGTGTCAGTCGAAGCTAGATATAAAGAGTGTTGCGATCCAGCCAAGCAGAATTTCAGGCTGTCGAGATCACCTGGCTCGTCATCTTCAGAGCCAGAGAACTCGACTTCGACGCGTACATACACAATGTCGGATGTCTGAGAAAAATCAACGATACTCAGATCCCAATCCGCGTATGTGGACACTTCGCCAAACTCGACGGGATTCTGCCGGGTGGCACCATCGTTGGATGAACTTATGCTCGTCACTCGACGAACATGTGGTGGATTCGAGCAGGACTGGTCTGGAATACATGCTGTCAGCATGGCTGCCAACACAGCCAATATGGCGAGCATTCTGAGTGATTTGAGAATCAACGTATCAATCTCCCTCTTTACTGCGGTAAACGACTTGATCTCCAGTTAGGTCTAAAGATCGGTGCGGTTCCCGCACCTCAACGGTGCGATCAAATGACGACCTAGCCTCAAGGTGTGCAGAACATCGCGATGTTCTTACGCGGCTGAGTCTGAATGGCTGGGAAGCTATCACACCCAACACGCTAACTTCAGGGCCTCGGAAATTCCTCGCGAGCGGCAAGCAGCGCGCGAGCGGCGCGTACCACGATGCCCGCCATGTCCGCACAGTTTGCCCGGTATTCGTCGGTGCCGAAGATGTTCGGCCAGTCGGGGCGGTAGACCAGGTCGCTGACGGTGAGGATCAAGCCCAGGTCGGCGCCGCGGAACTCGGTGACGATCATCAGCGCAGAGGCTTCCATGTCAACGCTGAGGACGCCCTGTTCGCCGTAATGCCGGACCTTGCCCGTGAACTCGCGGTACGGAGCGTCCGTGCTCCAGACGCGGCCGGCATGCGATGCGTGGTCGCTGTTCCTGGCGGCCTCGATCAGCGCGCGGGAAGCCGGCCCGTCGGCGCGGGCCGGGTGGTCGGGCGGTCGGTAGTGATACGAGGCGCCCTCTTCGCGCAGGCCGCTGGTGGCGATGACGTAGTCGCCGACCTTGATCCCCGGCCTCAGGGCACCGGTGGCGCCGGCGATCAGGAAAGTGCGTGCGCCGAGCGCCATCAGCTCTTCCAGGGTCATGACCGAGCGCGCCCCGCCGACGGGTATGCGAGCTACGCCGATTGGGTGGCCGTCCAGTTCTCCAATGCGCAGGCCGGGGCGCAGGGAATCGGCTTCAACGGCCGCGCCTTGCGAACGATCGATGGTCTTGGGGCCTTGCAGGCCAAGGCGAACGTCGGACTCGGCGGCGCCCACGGCCTCGGCCAGGGGCTCGACCATGAGGTTGATGAACCCGCCGATGACGAGCGAGGGGCAGTTCTCGTTGGGATCGCGGCCGCGGCGCTCGGCGTACTCGCGGACATGCGATTCCGGGTCGATGACCGGCGTGGCATCGCCGTGCGCGTTGAGCCAGTCGGGTGGTGACGAGGGCATCGGAGTGGCGCGCCGGGGGCCTGGCCTCGCCAGGCCCCTGCGAACGCCTATCTAGAGACCCTTGCGTAATCCGATGGACAGGTGTGCGGTGTCAATCCCCTCGTGAAGCCGCCGTTCTTCCCCTCTCCAAGGGGAGAGGCAGATTCGGGCGTCTTCGGCCGAAATCGGTGAGGGGTCTTCCGGGCACCCAACCCTGGGTAACGCAAAGGACTCCACCTGGCGATCACTTCAAATCGAAGCGATCGAGGTTCATCACCTTGTCCCAGGCGGCCACGAAGTCGCCCACGAACGCTTCCTGCCCGTCGTCGGATCCGTAGACCTCCGCAAAGGCGCGAAGCTCGGAGTTAGAACCGAAGACGAGGTCCACCCGCGTGCCGGTCCACTTGACCTCGCCGGTCGCCTGGTCTCGGCCTTCGAACACGTCGCCCGACGCCTGCCAGACGGTGTTCGGCTCGAGTAGGTTCACGAAGAAGTCGTTCGTAAGTGACCCGGGCCTGTCAGTGAACACGCCGTGCTGGGACTGCCCGCTGTTGGCGTTGAGGGCGCGCAAACCGCCCACCAGCGCCGTCATCTCAGGGGCCGTGAGGTTCAGCATGTAGGCCCGCTCCACCAGCAGCTCTTCGGGGTTGCCTTCCTGGTCGGCTTGCAGGTAGTTGCGGAATCCGTCGGCGCTGGGTTCCAGGACGGCGAACGACTCGGCGTCGGTCCAATCCTCGGTGGCGTCCGTGCGGCCGGGAGCAAACGGGACCTGCACGTCGTGGCCCGCGTCGCTGGCGGCCTGTTCGACCCCGGCGCAGCCGGCCAGGACGATCAGGTCGGCAAGCGAAACGCGTGTGCCGTTGGACTGCGAGCCGTTGAAGTCGGCCCGGATGCCCTCCAGGGTCGCCAGCACCGAGGCGAGCTGGGCCGGGTCGTTGGCTTCCCAGTCCTTCTGCGGCGCCAGGCGCACGCGCGCTCCGTTGGCCCCGCCGCGCTTGTCAGTGCCGCGGAACGAGGCCGCCGAAGCCCAGGCCGTCGAAATCAATTGGCAGCCGGACAGGCCAGAGGCGAGGACTCGCCCCTTGAGGTCGGCGATCTCCGCCTCGCCGATCAACTCGTGGTCGACGGCGGGGACGGGGTCTTGCCAGAGCAACGCCTCGTCCGGAACCAGCGGGCCGCGGTAGCGGCTGCGGGGACCCAGGTCGCGGTGGAGCAGCTTGAACCAGGCCCTGGCGAACGCGTCTTCCAGCTCAGCGGGATCGTTGAGGAAGCGGGTCGAGATTTCGGCGTAGGCCGGGTCCATCCGCAGCGAGAGGTCCGTCGTCAGCATCATCGGGGCGTGCTTCTTGGACGGGTCGTGCGCATCGATCACGGTGGCCGCGGCGGCCGCGTTTTCCGGCTGGTACTGCGACTTGCCGGCGGGGCTCTTGGTCAGCTCCCACTCGTGCTCGTAAAGGTTTTCGAGGAAGTTGTTGTCCCACTTGACCGGGTTGTCGGTCCAGGCGCCTTCGAGTCCGCTGGTGATGGTGTCGTTGGCCTTGCCGCTGGCGTAGTCGCTGGTCCAGCCCAGGCCCTGCTGTTCGATGTCGGCGCCTTCGGGGTCGGGGCCCACGTGCGACTCGGCGGCGGCGCCGTGCGCCTTGCCGAAGGTGTGGCCGCCGGCGATCAGCGCGACGGTCTCCTCGTCGTTCATGGCCATGCGCTTGAAGGTCTGGCGGATGTAGCGCGCCGCCAGGGTCGGGTCCGGGTTGCCGTTCGGCCCCTCCGGATTCACGTAGATCAGTCCCATGTGGTCGGCGCCGTAGGGTCCCTCAATCTCACCCTCGGCGTCGTGGCGCTCGTCGCCGAGCCACTCGCCTTCGGCCCCCCAGTCGGTGTCATCGGCTTCCCAGACGTCCGGGCGCCCAAAGGCGAACCCGAAAGTCTTGAAACCCATCGACTCCAGGGCGCAGTTGCCGGTGAAGATGAGCAGGTCGGCCCAGGAGAGACTGCGGCCGTACTTCTGCTTGATCGGCCACAGCAGGCGCCGCGCCTTGTCCAGGTTCGCGTTGTCGGGCCAGCTGTTCAGCGGCGCGAAGCGCTGGTGACCCGAGCCCCCGCCGCCGCGGCCGTCGCTGATGCGGTAGGTACCGGCGGCGTGCCAGGTCATGCGGATGAAGAGCGGGCCGTAGTGCCCATAGTCCGCCGGCCACCAGTCCTGCGAGGTGGTCATCACGGCTTCGATGTCGCGCTTCAGCGCCTCGACATCGAGCGACTCGACGGCCTTGCCGTAGTCGAAGTCGCCGCCCATCGGATCGGACAGGGAAGAATTCTGGCGGAGTGGCTTCAGGCTCAACTGCTCCGGCCACCAGTACTGGTTGTTGGTCATGTTGCTCTTCTTCCCGCTTTTCCCCAGGGCCGCGAGACCCGGCGATCAAGGTATTTCCGCAGCATTCTAATCGCGGCGAAGCTGCCGAGGTCCCACGCGCGCAGGGAGACGGGCTGGAGAGCCGCCGCGTCCACGGATCAATCTCCCGCTGACGACGATGACGGCAGCATGTTCGCCGTCCCGCCCGATGCCGAGCCCATTACCAGCGAGGACGTGTACCAGGCGATGTGCGACCGCCCTTAGCCCCGGATCGAGTCCGGGGCAGGTTCTAGCCATTTTCTATCCACAGGAGAGCGAAGCCGGGCCGCCCCACGGACCCCGTCGTGACGATCGGGGCAGGCTCGTTGAACGACGTCGCCAAGGTCGTCTCATACCGACTCGGTGGGTTTACCTACTGAACTGGACAGCCCACTGATTTACGGTCCGAATGGTGCGTGTCGTCTCGATCACCTGGCCAGCGTTGGCCCTATAGGATGGGCGTTTCCGCGCGGATCGGCGCACATGCGCAAGCCGGCCACACGGGCCGCGTCGGTCCTGACCGAGAGTTCGCGGAATAGGAGCATGCAGATGGCGAACAGCGTGGTGCATTGGGAAATCAACGCCAAGGACGGGCCGGCAATGCAGAAGTTCTACGGCGATCTCTTCGATTGGGAGATCAGCGTCGCCAACCCCATGGGCTACGGAGTGGTCAGCGCGCCCAGCGAGGGTCCGGGCATTGGCGGCGGCATCATGGGCATGGGGGATGTCGAGCCGCCGACCAGGGTCACGTTCTACGTGGGCGTGGACAACGTGACCGAATATCTGGAGAAGGCCGCGAGCATGGGCGGCAGCGTGATCATGCCGGAGATGGAAGTGATGGACGACGTGGTCATCGGGATCTTCGCCGACCCCGAGGGCCAGGTGATCGGCTTGGTGAAGAACGTCCCGATGTAGGACGCCGCGACTTGACTCCCTTCAAAAAAGAGTAGGGGCGGTTAGCGGACTACCCACGCGGAAGCAATGGTGTCGTAGCCGCTGGCCGCCACCAGCGGCTGGAGCGGATTGACGACGCGGTGGATTGAGAGCGACTCCGCACGTGGCCCAGGCTGCGCGCAGCCTGGGATCCGCGGCGCACCCACGCTCGGCAGCCCCACCCGGCCGCAACAGAAACTCGCAATGAACGCCGAACCGCCGGCCGTTCAGCCATGTGGCCCAGGCTGCCCACCCTGACCCGATTTCCTTACGACGTGATAGGCACCGGGACCGCGTGCACTGAGACCTCGACCGAATCACCAGCCGCATCGGTCGAAGGGAACGGCTGCGGAAGCGGAAGACCCTGTCGAAGCATCCCGTCGAAGTGGAATGCCAGGGCTTCGGCCATGTTGTAACGGCACTCATCCTCCGTTGCTCCGGTGGCAACGCAGCCATCGACATCAGGGGAGTACGCCGAGAAGTTCCGCGGCCCCCGTTCAATCTCAATTCGGTAGCGCATGTCGGTTCCCTTAGAGGCCAGCCTGATGCTGCCATGTGGCCCAGGCTGCGTGCAGCCTGGGACCGTCCGAGCGGCTACCGTAGGCAGACACACCCTCCCGTAGCGAGAACGTGCCATGAGCGCCGATCCTCCGGCCGGTCAGCCTGCCTGGGCTGAACTTGGCACGGGCGAACGCATCCGCAGCCTCGAGGTGGAGGGCTACGTCGTCCTGCCTGGCACGCTGGATGCCGAAACCGTCGCCCGGCTCAAGGCACAGGCCGCCGCGTGGGACCCGACGCCGGTGCATTACAGCCCGAATCAACGCACGCAGTCGGACGTGCAGTTTGCTGGCGGCGCGGTGACGGAACTCATCGTGCATCCGCCGGTAATCGACTTCCTTCGGGCGGCGCTGGGGCCGGACCTGGTGTTCATGCACGCGCACTACGCCATCTCGGCGCCGGGGCATCCGGGTATGAACCTGCATACCGACTCGCATCCCTACGGGACCAGCGACTGGGGCTACGCCTTCAGCGCGCCGCGGCAGGTCCGGGTGCTGTATTACCTGGACGACCTGACGACGGACGTGGCGCCACTGCGCGTGGTCCCGCGGTCGCACCTGTCCATGCACCCGGACGCGAATCCTTACAAGCGCTATCCCTCGCATCCGGATGAGGTCGTCATCACCGCGCCCGCTGGCACGGCGGTGGTGATCAACCTGGCGCTCTTCCACGCCAACGGCCCGAACACCGGCAGCCGGGCGCGAGAAATGATCGCGCTGTCCTACCGCCCGGCCTGGTGCGGACCGACCGTCCAGGACCTGGAACCGTGGCCGGACGAAGTCCTGGCGAGTCTCCCGCCCGCTGTCCTCAAGCTCTGCGGCGACCGCAACCAGCGCGACACCCACGACCAGCCCGGCATGCCGCCCATCGATCCCCGAACCAACGCCCCCGGCATCAGCCCCCGCCGCTGGGAAAGCGCCTAAACCCGAACCGTCCGCCCGCTCTCAGCCGACTCATAGGCCGCATGCACCACCCGCAATGCCGCCAGGGCTTCGAAGCCGGTAATCGGCGCCGGCTCGCCCAGGCAGGCGCGCAGCGTGCGCTCGATCCACGGGGTGTAGTTGGCGAAATCCGGGCCGCTGTAGGCGATGCGGCGGTTCGGGACGCCGCCCGGGTCCGGCGACGTGGAATGCCACTCCAGCAGGTGCCGGTCGGAGGCTCCGAATCGCAGCCAGCCGTTGGAACCCCAGAGACTCAGGTCCAACTGGTAGGGCTTGTCCAGCAGGTAGCCGGACACCAGCGAGCCGTAGGCGCCGTTGGCGAACCGCAGGTTCACCAGCGCCAGGTCCTCCACGTCGAAGACCACACCTAACATCTACGCACTCCACCTCTCGGCAGATGGCGACCGACTGTACGTGCGGTGTTCGGCCGAATCCGGCAGGCTGCGTCTCTTCGTGATGTTCGACGAACCTGGTTGATTGTTGGGGAACGAGAACGATGTGGCTGGTGCGTTCGTACGGCTGGACGACGAGCCTCGCGTCGCCCAGCTTTGGGAGTTGTCCATTAGTCGCACGGAAATGTTTGCACCATCAGTTGCCGATCAGGCGTGGGCCCGTCACCTGCTAAACGCGCAGCAGCTGGCCACCGGGGCCTATCCCAATGCCGACGGCCAGTGGTGGTGAGCCGACGTCGACTGCCGATCCCCGGACGACACCACGCACCCCGTGGTTTGGGTGCTCACAATCTGCGGGCACGATGTCTAACCGTCCACCCGGTGCTCCCCACCGGCATCAGAATTGCTCACCGCTCATCACACATACCCACCATCCAGCAATCTTCCTGGTAGCCGGCCTCAGTACACTTATCGAGGTTCGCAAGACCGTAGGGTAGCCACCGTGACACCGCCCGACGCCGAGAACATCCCGGTTCATGCGTTGACGGCTGAACAGGTGTGCCGTCTCACGGGGCTGTCCACGAGCCGCCTGCGGTACTGGAATAGGACCGGGTTCTTTCAGCCGGCGTCCAACCCATCGGTGCGTGGCCCGTATGGAGCGTTCTACTCGTTCCGCGACGTGGTTGGCCTGCGGACGCTGGCGGTGCTCCGGGGCAAAGCATCGCTTCAGTCGTTGCGAAGAATTGGGGAGTATCTCCAGGAGCACTTCGACGACCCGTGGGCCAGCCTGCGGTTCTATACGGCCGGGCGGGACGTGCTCGTCGATATCGGCGCCGGACCCGTGCTACTTGTAGAGGGTGGGGCCCAACACGCTTTTGACATCGGTCTCATTGAGGTAATCGGGGACATGCGAGATGCCGTCGAGGGGATGCGACATCGTCGACCCGAGCAGATCGGACACTTTGACCAGCACCGATTCACCGCCCACAACCAGATCGTCGTCGCAGGGACCCGAATCCCCATTGCGGCGGTATGGGCCTTTCATCAGGCGGGGTACAGCCCGGAAGCCATCGTGGACCAGTACCCACGGCTTGACGTCGCCGACGTTGAAGCCGTGGTCGCCCACTACTCGACCGACACCACCGCACGTGCCAGCTAGGTCGGGTGGTCCACGTGGCGCCACCACGCATGCGGCTGCTCATGGACGAGTGTGTGCCGGACCTGGTGGCGGACGCGTTTGGCGACCGGGGGCACGAGATTCACTTTGCTCGCGACGAGTGTCCCGAAACCCCTGACCACGGGGTCCAGCACCACGCCGACCAGATTGGTGCCATCGTGGTCACGTGGAATATCAGGCACTTTCGTCAACTTCCCCGGTCGCACCGGACCGGCCAGTTGGAAAGCCACCTGGGTCGAATCGACTTCAAGTGCGGGGAGGCGCTGGGTGCCGAGCGGGTAGTGGAGCTAGGCAAATTGATCGACACCGCGTACGCCATGCACCAAGAGGTTTCGACGGAACGGTTCTTTGTCCGCATCACGACCCAGTACATCACGTTCTTCCGGTGAGAACCGCCGACCTAAGTCCCGCCCCCGGCCACGCCATGCGGACCACGCCCATCAGCCCGTAATCTTAGACTTGTACAGATAACGCAGCGTCTCGGAATCCTGGATTCTGCGGATATAGCGTGCGGACATTTTGGCCGACCTCTGACGCCGGGGCCTTGCTCGGCCTGAAGCGGCGCTCCGGTTTGCGTCACGATGATCGAAAAACCGACTCTCGGACTGTGCCCGACGTCGTCGGCTGGATCACGGCCAGGCGCTTCGACAATCTGCTTGATGCGGAGTCGACTGACGCGACCGTTCAGTGGACTGTTTTTCCGTGACATGCATATCGGGTCGCCGGGTACCGCGCTGCCGCGAATCTGTTTGAGCGCGTCAACCACCTACGCCGGATTCGCGAGGGAGGTGCGGTTACCTTTCTGAACACCCCCGGCATCAGCCCCCGCCGCTGGGACAGCGCCTAAAGCCGAACCGTCCGCCCGCCGTCAGCCGACTCATAGGCGGCGTGCACAACGCGTAACGCGGCCAGGGCATCGGCGCCTGTGATTGGCGCCGGCTCGCCCAGGCAGGCGCGCAGCGTGCGCTCGATCCACGGGGTGTAGTTGGCGAAATCCGGGCCGCTGTAGGCGATGCGGCGGTCCGGCACGCCGCCCGGGTCCGGCGACGCGGAATGCCACTCCAGCAGGTGCCGGTCGGAGGCTCCGAAGCGCAGCCAGCCGGTGGATCCCCACAGGCTCAGGTCCAGTTGGTAGGGCTTGTCCAGCAGGTAGCCGGACACCAGCGAGCCGTAGGCGCCGTTGGCGAAGCGCAGGTTCACCAGCGCCAGGTCCTCCACGTCGATGGGCGCGCCGCCCACCACATCCGTCATGGCCTGGACTTCCACGACGGGCGATTCGGTGATAAAGGTCATCAGGTCGATCCAGTGAATGCCCAGCCAGACCAGGTGCCCGCCGCCGGCCAGCGTGCGCTTGAAGGTCCAGTCGCGCACCCCGTTCGCGGGCCAGATGCGCGTCTGGTCGGCGATCACCGCGCCGCGCAGCGCATAGGCCCGGCCCAGCGCGCCGCTGGCGAAGATGCGGCGGGCGTCCTGCACCCAGGGGCAAAGGCGCCGGGCCAGGGGAACGATCAGGTGCCGGTCGCGCTGCTCGGCGAGTTCGACCAGTTCAGCGAACTGATCGGGATGCGTGCAGGCCGGTTTCTCCACCATCACGTGGCAGCCGGCTTCGAGACATTGACGAACTGCTGGCGGCGCGTTCACGGCGATCAGCGACACGATGGCCAGGTCCGGCGCGGCGCTGGCCAGTCCGTCAGACAGCTCGTGATGCGTGCCACGCAGCTTGCATCCAAGCGTCTCTCGCGCCTCGGCGAACGTGCCGCCGGACTCGTCCACAACGGTGACCGAGTCCACCAGGTCAAGATCGCGCAAGGCCTGCAGAAAGTACGCCCGGTGCCCCTGCTCGTCGGCCTCCATCACCAGCGCAACGTGCATGCGTTTTCCCGGCTCGGTTCTACTCCCGACGTTCCAGTCTAGGCAGCCGTCGTCACACCGACGTGAATGGGCCCGTTGCTAGACTGAAATTCCAGCCCCCAGAGGTGCCCGATGTCCGCGCGTCCCATCCTGTTGGTCACCGGCGGCGCCGGGTTTATCGGCGCCAATTTCGTGCATCACGTCCGGGCCGTGCGTCCCGACTGGGACGTGCGCGTGCTGGATGCGCTGACCTATGCGGGCGACCGTCGACGGCTGGCCGGCGCCGGCTGCGACCTCATCGTTGGGGACATCGCGGATACCGAAACCGCGCAGTCCGCGCTGGACGGGGTGACCTGGCTGGTGAACTTCGCGGCCGAAACCCACGTGGACCGCTCGCTGCTGGACGCCGAGCCGTTTCTGCGAACCAACGTCACCGGCACCTACCGGCTGTTCGAGGCGGCGCGGCAGGCCGGGGTCTCCAAGGCCGTGCACGTGAGCACCGACGAGGTCTACGGCGAAACCCGCGGCGCGGCCTTCGTGGAAACCGACCCGCCGGCGCCCCGCAACCCCTACTCGGCTTCCAAGGCGGCCGGCGACCTGATGGTCCTGGCGGCCTGGCAGACCCACCGGTTCCCGGTTTGCATCACCCGCGGCGTCAACACCATCGGTCCCTGGCAGCACCCGGAGAAGGCCGTGCCGCTATTCACCATCAACGCCATGCGCGGCCAGCCGCTGCCCCTCTACGGTCGCGGCGAGCAGCAGCGGGACCGGCTGTACGTGGAGGACCACGCCAGCGCCATCCTGGCGGTGCTGGAGCGAGGCGAACCCGGCGAGGTCTACAACGTCGCCGCCGACAACAACCGCGACAACCTGAGCGTGGCGCGGCGCATCTGCGAACGCGTCGGGGCGCCGCAGGACCTGATCCACTTCGTGGAGGACCGGACCGGGCACGACTGGAACTACGCGCTGGACAGCGCCAAGCTCCGGTCGCTGGACTGGTCGCCTCGCTACGACTTCGAGTCGGCCATGGACGCCACCGTGGACTGGTACCTGGAGTTCCAGGACTGGTGGGGACCGATCGTGGACGGCGACTTCCAGGACTACTACGAACGCCAATACGGCGAGCGGCTGGCCGGTGCGGAGGCCTTCCGCGGGTAGCGAGGCCGAACCGGCCTCCCCCGGACAGGTGCGGCTCCCGCGCTACACCTGGCGGGAGGCTTGGCGCTGGATGCGCTGGGACGTGCCGACCCGCGTCGCGTTCCTGATCGGCGCACCGCTGATATGGATTGCGGTAGCCGGGATCGACCCGTCGGCCATCGGCCTGCAACTGGGCCTGGGGCTGCTGGACTGGGTCCTGATCGGCCTATGGTCGGTCGGCGTGATGCTGGTGACACTCAGCTACCGCCGCTGGCTCTGGCCGGTGCGAGTCGCCGGGGACCGCTCGGCGCTGCTGCTGAACCTGCCGTTCTTCCTGATCCTGAACCCGGTGGCAGAAGAGCTCTTCTTCCGCGGCCCGGCCATGTTCGGCCTGGCCAACCTGATCGGGATGCCCTGGTCGATCGTCGTCACCTCGCTGGTATTCGGCCTGCACCACGGGCTGGACCGGCAGTTCCCGCGTTCGTTCCTTGTGCTGGGCACGCTGGGCGGCCTGCTCTTCGGGATCGCGGCGGCGCACTTCGAGTCGGTCGCCCCGGCCATCGTGCTGCACATCGCGGCCGACGCCGTGATCTTCGTGGCCGCCGCGCCGATGCTCGAACGCCTGGGCGTGGGCATACGGCTTCCACTGCCGCCGTCGCCCGCCGAGCAAGCTTCATAGGGTTGCAAGGGCAACCCGTTGCTAGACTGATTTTTCCTGACCCCGTAGCTCAGTTGGACAGAGCGTGTGGTTGCGGACCACAAGGCCGGAGGTTCGAGTCCTCTCGGGGTCGCCCAACTATCTTCAGCTTGAAGGCGTCGCCTCATCCGCATGACTGACGACCGGATCCCGCGTCGTCGCATCGGCGCCTCCGATCTTGAAGCCGGCGCCGTCGGCGTTGGCACCTGGCAGTGGGGCGACCGGCGGTACTGGGACGACCACGACGGCCGCGAACCCACCGACATCCCTGCCGCCTACGACGCGACGATGCACCGTGGCGCCGACTTCCTGGACACAGCGGAACTCTACGGCTTCGGCGAGTCGGAACGGGTGATCGGCAAGCTGCGCGCGGGCGACACGCGGTCGGCCGTGGTGGCGACCAAGTACATGCCGGCCCCCACGCGTTGGCGCTTGCGCTCGGTGGACGCGGCTATCGACGGCAGCCTCAAGCGCCTGGGCCAGGACCGGATCGATCACTACCAGGTGCACTGGCCGTACAGCGTCATCCCGCACCGCCGCCTGCTTGGGCGGCTGGCGCGGGCGGTTCACGACGGACGGGTCGCCTATATCGGCGTCAGCAACTTCACCGAACCGCAGATGCGCCGCGCCCACGCGGTACTGGCCGATGCCGGCGTGCCGCTGGTCTCAAACCAGGTGTCTTACAGCCTGCTGCGCCGCGCGCCCGAGGTAAACGGCGTGCTGGACGCCTGCCACGAACTGGACGTGACCCTGATCGCCTACAGCCCGCTGGCCCAGGGACTGCTCAGCGGCAAGTACGGACCCGGAGGCCGCCAGCCGCGCTCGCGGCCGTTGCGGCGCGTGCTCAGGGCCAAGACCCCGGAAACGGTGATGCCCCTGCTGGATACCCTGCGACGAATCGGGGATTCCGTGGGGGCCACGGCCGGGCAGGTCGCCGTGGCCTGGACCCTGCGCGATTCGGCGGTGCTGCCCATCGTGGGCGCGCGCACCGCCGGCCAGGCGGAGTCCAATGCCGATGCCGCTTTGATCGAACTCGACGATGTGGCCTTGCGTGAATTGGACGCTACATCCCGCGCATACTGCACGGCGAGCCCGTTGGCGCGCCGACTTCGAGGCTGAGAGCTTCCCAAAGCAGGAAAACCCACAAACTCGCCAGCCGCGGGGCACGTATCCTGAGACCGAGGGCTCAAGGGGGAGCGCAAGCATGTACGACGCTCGTAGAGGTTTAGGTCCCGTGCTCAGGCGCGAGGCGCGACCGGCGCTGGCCGGCCTGATTGCCGCCGGCGTGTCATTTGGAATCACCGAAATCTTCGCCGGACTCATTTCCGGCGGTCCGTCGCTCATCATCGCCGTGGGCTCCGGGGTCATCGACCTGTCGCCGAAGTTCGCCAAGGACTTCGCGATCGCCGTCTTCGGCACCAACGACAAGCTGGCGCTGCTGATTTCCATCGTCGTGATCGGTCTGGGCGTTGGTGCGGTTGTCGGCGTCGCCGGCACGCGCAAGTTCTGGATCGCCCAGCTTGGCTTCGTGGCGTTCGGGATCCTGGCGGCCGTCGCCGGAATCGCCGAACCACAGCTCTCGCCCGTGCTGGCGCTGATCGGCGCCCTGCTGGCGGCCTCGGCCGGCATGTGGACGCTGGCGATGCTGCTGAAGCTCTTGGAAGCGCAAGCAATGCCCCAGCCCGTTCGCGACCCGCGGCTGATGGGACTCGGCCGCCGCTCATTCATGCGGATGGCCGGGGCGTTCGCGGTCTTGGCAGTCGGCACCGCGGCCGGCGGGCGGGTGATGCTGGAACGCGCGCGCACGATCGCGTCCAGCCGCCTGGACGTGATCTTGCCCAAGCCGCGCGACGCCGCGAGGCCGGTGCCCGAGGGCGCCATGGTCGACGCCGCGGGTATCGAGCCCATCGTCACCCCCAATGAGGACTTCTACCGCATCGACACGGCCCTGAGCATTCCCCAGGTCGACCTGTCAACCTGGACACTCAAGATCGAGGGCCTGGTGGACCGGCCCTACCAGCTGACCTACGACGAGTTGCTGGACCTCTCGCGGGTCGAGCGCCACGTCACGCTTTGCTGCGTCTCCAACGAGGTCGGCGGCGAATTGGTGGATAACGCCAAGTGGCTGGGCGTGCCGCTGACGGAGTTGCTGGACCGTGCCGGCCTGCAAGCGGAGGCCAGCCAGATCGTCGGAATGTCCGTGGACGGCTTCACCGCCGGGTTCCCGGTGGACACCGTCTACGACGGGCGCCAGGCCCTGGTGGCCGTGGGCATGAACGACGAGCCGCTGCCGCCGAAGCATGGCTTCCCGGCCCGGCTGGTCGTGGCGGGTCTTTACGGATACGTATCTGCCACGAAATGGCTGGACGCGATCGTGGTGAACCGGTGGGAGGAATTCGACGGCTACTGGATACCGCGCGGCTGGTCCAAGGAAGGACCGATCAAGACGCAGTCACGGATCGACGTGCCGCGTCGCGGTCAGACCGTGCAGCCCGGCCTGCAGCCCATCGCCGGCGTGGCCTGGGCGCAGGACCGAGGCATCACCAGGGTCGAAGTCAAGGTGGGCGACACCGACTGGCAGGAAGCCCAACTGGGCGAGGCGATTTCCAAGGACACCTGGCGCCAGTGGGTATTGCCCTGGGACGCAACCCCGGGCAGCCACATCATCGCCGTCCGCGCCACCGACACGTCGGGCGAACCGCAAACGGCCGTCGTCCAGCGCTCAGACCCCGATGGCGCGACGGGTCACCACACGATCGTCGTCGATGTGAGCGGCTAGGGGGCTCTCGCCCTAGGCGTAGTCCCCGTGGGCCCCGGTCCCGCTCGGGTCGGCCAGTTCGTCCGCGCCGCAGAGGTAGCGCCACCAGTCGGCGCGTTCCTGGGCGACGGCTGAGGATTCGCCGGTGAGATTGTGGGCGTTCTTGTTCATGCGGAAGTAGCGCCGGATTTCCTCGCTGTCCCAGCCGTCGGTGTTGAAGATACCGCGCTGCGGGACTCGCGGGTTGTAGCGAATCTTGAACATGAAGCGCCACTGGTCGATCTCGTTGGTCTGGGCGCAGTGCCAGAGGGCCTCGTGCATGAAAACGATGCGCCCGGCCTTGCCGGACAGGCGCTTCTGACCGGCGATGTTCTTGTAGCGGGCCACGTCGGGACCGAGCACCGAGCGCATGTGCGAGCCGGGCAGCACCAGCGTGGGGCCCATCTCGTGCGGGGTGTCGTGCGCGAAGTAGGCCGTCAGGATGTCGAACGACCAGGGATGCACGCCCGGCAGGCGTACCTGGCGCCGTCCGCCGGCGTCCACGTGCCACTGCTGCGCCGTCTCCTGGCGGGGCCCGGTGCAATGCAGGGCCGAATGGCTGGCGACGTGCCCGGGGCCCAGCAGGCTCTGCAGCACGGCTTTGACGCGCGGCAGGTTGTGCACGGCGCGCACGGCGGCGGAGCGCTCGTAGAACCCGTGCGGGTTATCCGTGATGTGCCAGCGCACCTCGGGAATGGGGCCGTCCTCGTTGACCGATGCCAGCTCGTCCGCGTAGACGGCCTCGCTCAATTCGTCGGGAATCAGGTCGTCGAACTCGATGAAGCCATCGATGACGAACCGCGCCATCTGGTGCACGTCCAGGAGTTCGTTCTGCGCCACGACCTCGGTTTCTGCGATCGCCATCGTTCGCCCCTTCCGTTTCGGCGCCCAGGCGGCGCCGGTCAGGTTTACCCCTCGACTTCGACGTTGCGCTCCAGCCAGAACTCGTTTGCCAACTGGCCGGTTCCCGTGGCCGCGCTGCGTTCGGGCTGCGGGCTGGCCTGGAACACGCGCCAGCCGTCGCGCATGGCATCCAGCACGGACTCGTACGGCGCCTGGTATTCGCTGCCGGTCTGCATCTGCACGGCGTCCGCCGGCAGCGCGCCGTCGTAGAGCGCCCAGGCGACGGTCTGCGATCCGAGGTCGCCCGATTGGAGATGCAGGATCAGAATCTGCTGCCGAACTGGCGACATTCGAGCCTCTTGCGGCGAAGCGCGCGGCTCATGGTACCGAGGCTGTCGCTGACGCCGCCTCTTTATAATCGAGAAGTGGGGCGAGTAGGGGAGGCGTGCGGCCATGTTCACCCTGACCAACGATCAAGTCGCGTTCTACAACGAGCGCGGGTACCTGCGGCTGAGGAACGTCTTCTCTCCCGACGAGGTCGAATTCCAGTCGGTGGAACTCGAGCGGCTGATGCTGGAATGGGCCCAGCAGACGCCTGGCTGGCGCGGGCCCTGGCGCAAGGCGTACATGACCGCCGAAGAGGACGAGCGCGCCCGCCTGACGGCCATGCACGAGCTGCAGAACTATTCCGAGGCCTTCGCGCGGGCGGTCGTCAACGACCGGCTCACCGGCGCCGTGGCCGATTTGATCGGGCCGGATGTTGAACTGCACCACACCACGCTGCACGCCAAGGCCCCGGACATGGGCACGCCGTTTCCCATGCACCAGGACCACCCGTTCTACGAGCACGAGGGTCCGGCCTACGTGGACGCGATTGTGCATATCGATACGGCAAACGAGGAAAACGGCTGCCTACAATTTCTTGAAGGCAGCCACAAGTTGGGTCCGCTCCAGCACATCCGCGGCCCCGAATCGAGCCCGCACTTGCCCACGGACCAGTACCGCCTGGAGGACGCCGTGTCCGTTCCGGCCGACGCCGGCGACGTCGTGTTCTTCAGCTATTACACCATCCACGGCTCGGCGCCCAACCGCACGGACCAGTGGCGGCGCCTCGTCAGGTTCGGCTATCGCGACCCGGACAACGTCCAGTCGTCGGGCCAGGGACTAGGCCGCGACGGGCTGATGGTGCGCGGCCAGAAAAGGAACCGGGCGGCCTGATCCATGAAGTGCCTTCGCACCGCTCGCGCGTCGCGACGCCCGTCGGCTTCGCAGGAGTGACCCGATGACCGGCCGGCAGCGTTATGCGGCGCTGGCTCTTGTGGTCGTCGCGGTGATCGCCGCCATTGCGTTGATCGAGATCGTGGTATCGCCGCCCGATCCGACGGTTGGCGTCGGACTCCCCGGCGCGGACGAGGCTCAGACAGCTGCTCCAACCCAAGCCGTCGTGGCGAGTCCGCCCGCGGCTACCGCCGGTACGACCGCAGCTGCTACCAGCGCTCCCGCAGCGACACAGACTGCGCCGCTGGCAACCAGTGTGCCCACCGCGCCGACAAGCGTCCCGGCTCCTGTCACCAGCGCACCCACGCCGGCTCCCACGCCTCAGGTCGTCGTGGGCCAGCTACCCGAGTTGCCGGTCATTGGCACCGCGCCGGAATTTGCGGGCGTCACCGCCTGGCTCAACAGCGAAGTGTTGACAATGGAGAGCCTGCGAGGGCGTCCTGTCCTGATCGACTTCTGGACCTTCGGCTGCATCAACTGCATCCGCACCCTGCCCCACGTTCGCGCCTGGCACGACGCTTACGCACCGCACGGGCTGGTGATCGTGGGGGTGCACACGCCGGAGTTCAGGCACGAGTACGAGGAAGCGAACGTGCGCGAATCGCTACCCTCGCGCGGCGTCATCTGGCCGGTCGCCATGGATAACGGCTACAAGACCTGGCGCGCCTACAACAACCGCTTCTGGCCGCACAAGTTCCTGATCGACCAGGAAGGCCAGATCCGCTTTCACCACATCGGCGAGGGCGCCTACCAGGAGACCGAGAAGGCCATCCGCGCGCTGCTGGCCGAAGGCGGAACGGACCTCTCGCACATCCCGCTTTCCAGCGCGTCCATCCCGCGCAAGACCACGCCCTCGCCGTCCATCGGGCCCCGGTCGCTCTTTGCGGGCAGCGGGTTCGCGTTCGGTTCGTACCTGGGCAATCCGATTGGGACGCCCGAGGATGGGGCGCGCCTGTTCACTGACGATGTCGCACACGATGCCGAGCGCCTCTACCTTGAGGGCCGCTGGGACTGGGTCCCAAACGCCGCGCTGGCGCAGCCCCAGGCCGATGAGACGGCGCGGGTCAGCGTGCCGTTTCACGCCCAGAACGTCTCGGTCAGTTTCGGGGCGGCGGGTGAAGAACCGGTTCGCGTGCAAGTCACCGTCGACGGCGAGCCAATTCCGGCGGAACGCAGGGGCGGCGATGTCATGGTCGGGCCTGGGGGCCAGACGCACTTTTTCGTGGATCAGTTTCGGCTGTACGACATTCTGCGGAACGGTTCGGAGAGCGTTGGCGAATTGCAGTTCAGCGTTGGTGCGCCCGGGCTGGCGCTGTACGCCGTCTCGCTCACGTAGGTATTGGCCCGCCGGTGTTGGGCGCGTAGCGTGGAACAGCCGCTCAACGTCGGTCTGGCGTTCGTCGCCGGGATCGCCTCATTCATTGCGCCCTGCACGCTGGCGCTGGTGCCGGCGTACCTGGCCTATCTGGCCGGATTCACGCTGACTGATCCCGGTAGCACGAGCCCCAGGCGCCTGCAAGCGGCCACCGTGCTGAACGTGGTGCTGTTCGCCTCCGGGTTTACGGCTGTATTCGTGGTGCTGGGATCGTCGCTCGGCGCGCTCTCCAGCTTCGCCGGGGACCAGGCCGCGTGGCTCAACCGGGTCGGGGGCCTTCTGATCATCGGCTTTGGCCTGATGACGCTCGGTCTGCTCCGCATTCCGATCCTGGAGCGCGGGTTCACGGTAGACGACCGTTTCGCCCGGCGCGTGCGTTATGCGGGTTCGGTGGTTGTTGGCGGCACGTTTGCGGTGGGCTGGATCCCGTGTGTTGGACCCATTCTCGGGGCGATCCTGGTGCTGGCGGCAACCACGGCCTCTGCCGCATCAGGCGCCGTCCTCCTGACCTCGTATTCGCTGGGCATCATGCTGCCGTTCGTGCTGGCGGGCGTATTCTCGGGCTGGACGCGCCTGCTGCTGCGGCGATACGGACGGGCGCTTCGGATTGCCGGCGCCAGTGGCGGCGTTCTTTTGATTGCCCTGGGTGTGATCGTGTTCACGAATCTCATGCCGGTTATTGCTTCGGCGGTACCGATGGGCGTTCCCCCGATCAGCTAAGTGGGGGCAAAGACGTTGACGCCCATGGGTCAAGCGGCCAGTTGTCGTACGATGCAATCAAGAAGCACCGTGCGAGGGCGGTGCGTCGCTGGCTCACCTAACGTTTATGTCACCCAAGACTGACTCAACAGCGGGCGGCGACGCCGGCGCGCGTCGGCGACAAGTCCTGGCCGCGCACGCCGAGTTGTTCAACGAAGCGCTGACAGAAGAAGCGGATCGCCTGGCCAAGCTGGCCAACGTGGTGGAAGCGCTGGCCATGGCAGCCGACGCCGAACCGCTCGAGCCGCTTTCGGTGGTGGGCGACCACGTGGAAGGCGCCGTGCGCCTTGAGCGCGTGCGGCGACGGATCGCGTTGTGGTGGGAGAGCGAGAATCCCGGAGCGCTGGCCGAGGTGGCGCGCGAGCACCAGGTCGACATCCTGATCGTTGTCCAGGGCTTCCCGCTGTCAATGACGGTCGATCCCGACTGGGCCGACCATTTGGTCTTGCTGGACGGTCGGGACCTTTCGCTGCTCCTGGAGGGCCGCTGGACGCTGGGTCAAGCCGCACGATTCAAGCACAACGAACAGGCTGCGCACGGTCGCTTTATTTCCCTGCGCGTGGCTCCGCCAGCCGACTTGCCGGATCAGCCTGACTCTGAATTCCGGCCGGAAGACGGCGAGGTGTTGCGTTCTAACGTCGATGACATGCCGTCGCCGCGCGAGGAGGGCAACGTCGGGCGGGTCGACGATCCGGATGTCTGGGCGGTTGGTTCTGGTGGACACGATGATCCCGAGCCGATTCCATCGACGCTTCGATCCAATATCGAGTCGCACGAGCAGTCCTTCGCCGAGGCCGAGGCTTTCGAGCAGGCGGAAGTGCGCCGGCTGCGCCTTATTCGCATGGGATTCATGCTCGCCGCATTGCTGGGCGTGCTGATCGCGGTCGTCGTGGTTCGTGGCCGCCAGGATGCCGAGGCGGCCAGCCTGGACCGGGCGACCGATACGGCCGTGCGGGCCGCGCGGCTTGAGTTCGAGGCCTATCAGTCGCTCGACTCAAGTGCGCTGCGTTCGGTGTATGACGAAGCCGTGGCGCAAGAGATCGAAGCACGGGTGCAGCAGTTACGCGCCAGTGGGGTCTACCTGGAAAGCGATGTTTCGATTCAGGTGATTGACGCCAGGCTGGACGGCGAGAGCGCCGGGGTTCTGGTTCGAGAGTCCGGAAACCTGGCTACGCGCCGCAGGGCGGACGGTGAGACCATTCAGCGCGGACCGCTGAGTCAGGATGTCGGCTTTTTCCTCGCGCGTACCGCCGATCAGCGATGGCGCGTGGTGCAGCGCGCCCCGGTGGGCTAGCGGGCTCTTTCGAATCCCGGCCGCCGTGTGTTGGCCGCGGCGCGGTGCTCTGGATATCCTTTGATAAGCGCCGAACGCTTCTCGGCGACGTAGCCAAGTGGTAAGGCGGGGGTCTGCAAAACCCCTATCCTGGGTTCGATTCCCAGCGTCGCCTCCAGTACCCACACGCTGGCCTTGCACGCGGCGTCCATCGGCAGATGTCTGCGTGGGATCGTGACGCCTCACCCAGCGCTGGCCGCCTGACGTACACGCCGCCACACGCGATCCACGAATGCTCGCGAAAGGTCGGGATCCCACGCGATCGCGTCCGGATCATCGGCATGCGTATGTAGCCAGGCGGTCACGATGTGCCGCTCGTGGTCGCTGGTGTCGGCGCGCGGGGCGTCCGCACGTCCAAGGCGTTGCAGAGCGGCGCGCAGCGCAGGCCGGCGTGGGCGGGCGACGGACTCGATGGCGGCGATAGCGCCGTTCTCGATCCGAACGAGTTCTGCATCTCCCGGGGTAGCGCCAGGTGAGATCGCCAGCACGGGTGCGGCGCCGAGACCACCGCGCAGTGGGTGCCGTAGGACACGCGCGCGCCGAACGCGGCGTGCAAACGCTCCGCGCTCGGCGCCCTCGGCGGCATCCACGATTCGCAGGGCCGCCTCGCGGCCCACACCCAGGAATGCAACGGCCGCGTCGCGTCGCCACGCGGGAACTTGCTTGTCAATGCTGCGTCGCGAGGGCAGTTCGAAGATCCGCCGGGCCGCGTCGCTTGCCAGCCTCGCGTCCCGCGATGTCGGAAACGGCCCCAGGTAGTCGGCTCCGTCATCCCGGGGCACGGCGGCCGCATACGTCACCGCCGACTCCGCAGGACCGACTCGTACGAACCGCCGACCAATTCGCCAGCGCCGATTCCGGTTATACGTCGGGGATAGCGTGGTGATCAGCTCGGCTTCGCGCACCAGGGCGCGCAGTTCCGAGCCGGTAGGCTCCCACTCGATGGCGTCAATCTGCTCCAGCATCCCATCGCGCCGTCGAACGAATCCTGCTGAGTCCGTGAAGTGACTGCGCACGCGCCGTTGCAGGGACGTGGACTTGCCGACGTAGAGCGGCCGGTTTGCCGAGTCGCGAAAGATGTACACGCCGGGCGACGGCGGAAGATTTCGGGATGCCCAGCGAGCCAGTTGACGAGCCCGTTGCGGATGGCGGCCTTCGGGCCCGGCTCTCGCCGCGAGTTGCCGCAGGTCGCCGAGGGTTCGGACATCCCGTTGGGCCGCGCGATCCAGCAAGTATTCGAGCAGCTTCGCGGTGACCCCGGCGTCGTCCAGCGCGCGGTGCGTGGGCGTGTCGGATATCTCGGCCGACGCCAGCACCGTGGCAAGCCCCGTGCCCGGCAAATCGGGCATCAATGCCGCGCTCAACTCCATAGTGTCCAGGCCGTCGCCAGGGAAGAGCGCGCGTCGCGACCACACGGCCTCGCGGTTCAGATAGCCCAGGTCCGTGGGCAGGTTGTGCGCGACCAGCACGCCACCCGCCTGAAATTCCCGGAACTCGTCCAGCACTGTCTCGGTTGGCGGTGCGTCGGTAAGCATCTCGTCCGTGATGCCCGTGTAACGCGTCACGAACTTCGACACGCGGCCGGGCACGCGTACCAGCGAGGCGTAGCGCGAGATCTCTTTGCCCGCCCGCAGCCGCAGTGCCCCGACTTCGAGGATCCGGTGCCGACCGCCGCGCCCGCCGTTGGTCTCGATATCGAATACGACAAATTCGGTTTCATCGATGGCATCGGAGCGCTGCGACCATGCCGCCAGCCCCCAGTGTCCCGCGGCTACCGTTGCTAAACGCATGTCGGCTTCCAGCAGTGGCGCCAGAATCCGAGCACCGATGTGGGCGCCGCCGGCCTCGACGTGCAGGACAGCGCGCGCCAGTTGCTGCAGGGTCATGGGACGTCCCGCGTCTTCCAGCGTTGATACCGCCGCCTCGACCAGCACGCTGCGCCGGCCGGGCGCGGTCTCGTCGGTGGCCTTCGCCTCGCTCACTCGTCGGTGGAGCGGCCGCCGAACACCAGCGACCCGAAGGCGCCGACCGCCGCCACAATCACGGTCCCAAGTAGAGCGGTTCCGAGGTCCACGATAGTGAAGTCGTCGACCAACATCGTCGCGCCCCAAAACACCAGCGCGCTGATGACGAAGTGCGAGAGCCCGAACGTTAGGAGCTTCAAGAGACAGCTAATCGGTTTGAGAACCAGTTCCAGCGCCGGGCGCACATAGGAATTCAGAATGGCGAGCGCCACGGCGAGCGCGAAGATTGCCAGCCAGAACCGCTCGCTGCCGCGCTCTGGCAGGACGATGCCGTCTTCCAGCAGCTGCGTCACCGCCAGAACCGCGAAAAAATTCGTGACGAGCCGGGCCAGCAGATAGCTGATTTCGCGACTAAGCCACCCCATACGTCACAAGCCGAACCCGGCGAAGGCTGCCTGCCTGCCCTTTGGAGACCGGTCGTTCACCGCGCGAGCAGGACCGGATTGGTGAGGCTCTTCACCCACAGTCCCTTCCCGCTTTCGGCCTCGTGACGGTTAAGGCTAGCCTGCGTCGGGCTCCGTCACTTCCACGCCGACGATCGTCTCCAGGCGCTTGAACGTGGCGGCCGCGTCCAGGTCGCCCCAGCCCATTGACCGGATTTCCTGGTAGATCGCGTCCGCCTGGGCCGTGGCCACCAGCGGAACCCCGCTCTGGCGACCCACCTCGAGCGCCAGCCCCAGGTCCTTCAGCAACAGGTCCACGGCAAAGTTGGCGCTGTAGTCCTGCGGAAGGACCAGGTTCGGGATATCCACTTCCATGCAGCGGCTGGCGGCGAACGCGCCCATTAGCGTTTCGTAGAGCTGCCGCGGATTCAGGCCGTTCTTGACGGCCAGCACAAAGGCTTCGGCGTTGGCCTGGCGGACGCTGGCGATGATCATCTGGTTGGTCAGCTTGGCAATGCAGCCGGTGCCCGCGGGACCGAAGTGCTCGATCTTGCCGCCGATGATGTCCAGGATCTCGCTGCCCTGCGCGAACGACTCCTCGGTGCCCCCCACGAACACGGCCAGCGTCCCGGCTTGCGCGCCGCCCGGTCCCCCGCTGACCGGTGCGTCCAGGTAGTTCACGCCCTTGGCGGCGGCGGCCTCCGCGCAGGTTCGCGCCGTGTCCGGGCCGTTGGTGCCGAAGTCGATCCACAGCTGCCCCTCGCGAGCGCTTTCAATCGCGCCATCCGCGCCCAGCAGCAACGCCAGCGAAACTTCCGGGGTTGGCACGTTGACGCACACCACGTCCGACTGCGCCGCCACCTCGGCCGCCGAACTGGCGGCCACGCCGCCGTCGGCCACGAAGTCGTCAACCTTGCCGCGGCTGCGGTTGTGCACGATCAAGTCGTGCCCCGCCGCGCGCAGGTTGACCGCCATGGGCATGCCCATCTTTCCGAGACCGATGTAGCCGATTCGCATGTCGGAGTGCTCCCTCGCTGCCCTGCCTGGCGCTAGACCTGCGCCCAGGCGAGTTGGAACGTGCGCTTGCAGTTGCCGATTATCGCCGCTGCCGACTGGTCTGGGGCCGGCTTCATCTCTAACGAGACGAGCGGCATCGGCGTCGGCAGGTCGCGCTCGAAGTACCCTATCTCCAGCAGGGTCTTCAGGTACGCGGCCAGCTCCGGCACGTCGTTTTCGCCCGCCGGATCCCCGAACACCGGATGCTGGTCCCCGTACTGCGGGTGATTGCGGTCGCGCATGACGCAGTTGCCGATGTGCGCCTGGATCAGGTGCTCGCCGGCCGCCCGCAACGAGGTCGGCGGATCTTCGTCCAGCAGCGGCAGGTGGCTAAGGTCAAGGCATAAGCCGAAGTTCGGTGTGGACGCGCGTACCATCTCGCTGACGCGCACGCAAAGGTCAATGGGGCCAAGGAGAGAGTTCTTCTCGATGGCCCGGTCGAATTGCTCCAGCGCGATCCAGATGTCTTGCCGCCCCGCGTAGTCGCACAGCTCGGTCAGCGACTCCACGACGCTCGCCACGGCGGACTCCTCGCCGCCTGGTGCCGGCGCCGAGTTCGGCCCGTCCAGCAGTGTCACCATTGTGATGCCCAGTTCGGCCGCCTGGTCGATGGCGCCCTTGACCTGGGAAACAGCGTCCTGGCGTGCGCCCGCGTCGGTCGAGGCCAGGTTCAGCCCGCCGCTGAGAATCAGGGGATGGGCCCCGTAGCCCAGCGTCAGGTGTGCGGACTCGGCCAGCCGGCGCATGGCGGCGCGCTCCGACGGATCGTTGATGTGGGCGATCTCCAGCGCATGAAAGAACCCGTCGGCCGCCAACGCCTCGGCGGCTTCCACGGCGGGTCCGTCGCCGCTCTGGAGTTCGGGGTGCAGCATGAACTGCACGATCCCGATGTGCATGTAGGCCTCGGGCGGTCGATTCACGGCGGCAAACCTCACTCAGGCGGGCGGACGCGCGGCAACCCTATGGTGACGCGAGCCCGCTGGGCGTGTCGAACGATTCCGTTGGCGACGGCGCTCAGACGCCTACCGCCGCCGGCTCGTACTCGGGCAGGTATTCCTTCACGGCCTCAAACGCAGCGTCGATAGCCGCGTCGTCCAGCGAAGTCTTCGGCGGCGCCACCCAGGGCTCCATGATCCCCAGCCGGTTCAATACACCCTTGGCCGTGGCTTGGAGGAATGGCGAATGGCCGGACAGCGCCCGCATGAACTCGTTCTGCCGGTTCTGGGCGGTCGCCGCGGCCTCCAGGTCCCCGTCGCACCAGGCGTTGTAGATAGCTGTGACCAGCTGCGGCGCCACGTTCGGCGCGGGACCTGTGGTTCCGGCGGCACCGGAGTTCAGCGCGTGCAGCAACGTCGCGTCGCCGCCCACGATCACCCGGAAGTCGTCACCGCGCATCGCGTCCAGGTAATCCAGCAGGTTCTGCGGGCTGCCCGAGCTGTCCTTGGTGCCCTGCACGCCAACGTCGCGCAGGCGCAGCAGTGTGGCCGCGTCCACCGACACCTTGGTCATGCCCGGGATGTTGTACAGCAACACCGGAACCGGCGATGCCGCAACGAGGTCCTCGAAGTAGCGAACCACCTCGTCGTCGCTCATCGGAAAGTAGAACGGCGGGTTGACCAGCAGGCCGTCGGCCCCCAGGTCGCCGGCCTGAACCGCCTGGCGGTGCGTGCGTTCCACGCACGGCTGGCCGCAGGCCACGATCACTGGAACGTCTCCGTCGGCTTCCTCCACCCCTGCGCTGATCGCCACGGCGCGCTCGTCGTCGTCGATCGCCGCAAACTCGCCCGTCGTGCCGAGGAGCACGTAGCCGTGGCAGCCGGCGTCCAGAACCCGCCGCGCCAGCCGACGCATGGCGGGACCGTCCACCGCCAGGTCCGCGGTCAACGGCGTGAGCAAAGCTGGAATCACGCCGTGCAGGCGTTCCTGGAATCGAGTCATGGTATTGGCGCCCCAATCAGGTCGGCGACTCGAAGTATAGAGACCGTGGTCGCGTCAAACGTTCGCGCGCGTCTGCCCGCCGTCCACGTTCAGGCAGGCCCCCGTGACCAGGCTGGCCTGGTCGGAAGCCAGGAACGCCACCACCGCCGCGACCTCCTCGGGGTGCCCGAAGCGCCCCATCGGAAAGTCCTGCCGCAGGAACTCCGCCATGCCTTCTGGATCCGCCTGCATCCGCTGTTCCCAGCCGCCGCCCGGAAAGATGATCGACCCGGGCGCCACCGCGTTCACCGTAATCCCCTCCGGCGCCAACTCGCGCGCCATGGTCTTGGACAGGCTGTTCATGGCCGATTTGGCCGCGTTGTAGGTCGGCGGACCGCCCTGCTCGCGCCCGTAGATCGACGTGATGTGAATAATCCGCCCGCCGCCCTGCGCCCGCATGTGCGGCAGGGCCGCGCGGCTGGCCCGGATGGCCGGCCACAGGTTCACGTCCAGCGTCGCCGCCCAATCGTCGTCCGTGGCCGCCTGAAACGTCCCACCGCCGGTCGATCCCCCCACGTTGTTCACCAGCACGTCCAGCCGTCCAAACGCTCCAACGGTCCGCTCGACCGCCTGCGCGGACGCCGATTCCTGGGCCATGTCCAGCTCGAACCCGGCCGCCCGCACGCCCGCAGCCTCGATCTCTCCCACCGTCTGCTCCAACCGCTCGCGTCCGCGCGCCGTAATCGCCACGTCGCAGCCCTCAGCCGCCAACGCCAGCCCAATCGACCGCCCAATCCCCCGGCTCCCCCCGGTCACCAACGCAACCTTCCCGCTCAATCCCAGGTCCATGTCTTCACTCCTTTAGCTTTGGTTCGTTTCGGGCTTCCAATGCCGCGGCTTCGGCGTTGCCAGCCACTCCAGCAGGTCGTCCAGCGACAGGGCGTTAATCACGTCCGCCGCGCGCAGCCACGCCCGGCGGGCCGTCAGCACGCCGTAGCGCATGGAGGCCAGGCTGTCGGGGTGATGGGCGTCGCTGTTGATGGAGATTGGAACGCCTAGTTCAGCGGCGCGTCGCGCCGTCGTGTCGTCGAGGTCCAGGCGCTCGGGCGCCGCGTTGATCTCCAGCGCCGTGCCGGTGGCGGCCGCGGCCTTCAGCACGGCCTCCACGTCAAACGTATAGCCGTCCCGCAGACCCAACATCCGTCCGGTTGGGTGCCCGATAATGTCCACGTGCGGGTTCTCGATCGCCGCGATCAGCCGCTCCGTCATCTGCTCTGGCGGCTGGTTGAAATTGCTGTGAATCGAGGCCACCACCACATCCAGCGAGGCCAGGATCTCTTCGCTGAAGTCCAGGCTGCCGTCGGTCAGGATTTCCACTTCGCTGCCGTGCAGCACGCGCACGTCCGGCGACGCCTCGCGCTCCCGTGCAATCTCCTCGGTCTGCTCCGCCAGCCGCTCGGGGCTCAGCCCGTTGGCCACCTGCAGGGTGCCCGAGTGATCGGTCACCGCAAAGTAGGCCAATCCGCGCCGCCTGGCGGCAGCGACCATCTGGCCGATCGACGCCGCCCCGTCGCTCCACAGCGAGTGCCCGTGCAACTCGCCCTTGATGTCGCCAAGCTCGATCAGGTCCGGCAGCGCCCCCGCCTCGGCCGCCTCGATCTCGCCCCGGTTCTCCCGCAGCGCCGGGTCGATCCAGGGCAGCCCAACCGCCGCATAGACATCCTGCTCGGTCGCCGCCGGCTGCCGTTGTCCGGTTTCCGCATCCAGGAACCCGCGTTCGTTCAGCGACAGCCCCCGCTGCAGCGCCCGCGCCCGGATCTCGATGTTGTGTTCCTTCGACCCCGTGAAATACGCCAGCGCCGCCCCAAACTCGTCCGGCGCCACCACCAGCAGATCCACCTGGAACCCGCCGCCCACCAGGACCGCCGTCTTGGTCCCGCCGGTACCCACCACCTCTTCCACATCGTCGGCCGCTACGAAGTGCTCCATTACCGGTCCGGGTTCGTCGGCGGCCGCCAGGATGTCCAGGTCGCCGATGGTCTCCCGTCCGCGCCGCAGGCTGCCTGCGTACTGCACGGTCTGAACCCCCGGCGCCGCCTCCACATGCGCGATCAGCCGCTCCGCGATCGGCAGCACGTCCCCGAGCCGCCGCCGCGTAATCCGCTCTCGGAATCGGCCCAGTTCCCGCAACAGCCGCGCCTGGCGCTTCGCGCCAATCGTGCGGATACCGGCCAGTTTCCCCGCGCGTGCCGCCGCTTCCAGCGCATCCACGCTGTCGATCCCGTGCTTGTTGTACAGCGTCGCGGCCGTCTTGGGACCCAGCCCTGGAATCAGCAGCATCTCGAACACGCTGTCCGGAATCTCCGCCCGCATCTCCTCGTACTCGTCCACGCGGCCGTTCGCCACGAACTCGCCCAGCACCCCCGCGATGCCCTTGCCTATTCCTCGGACCTTCGAGATTTCGCCGCTCTCCACCAGCTCCGCCACGTCCGTGGTCAGCGAATTCACCCGCCGCGCCGCATTCCGAAACGCCCGCACGCGGAACGTATTGGCCCCCCGAATCTCCAGCGCGTCGGCAAAGCCCTCCAGAAGCTCGGCGGCAGCCTTATTCAGCATCGCTTGAGACTCCCAGAGCGTGTGGGCACTCCGCATTGTGTCCCATTCGGCAGGATTGTCTCCTGCAGTCGTCGGAGCCACTCGTCCGACCAAGTGCGGAAGTCGTGATGCCTCATCGGCATAGCAGCCTTGCGGCCTGACAAAAAACGAACGACCTGCTAGGATGCCGTATGAATACCGAACGAACGTTTGCCGTACGGGTGGCGGGATACGCGGGGAGGCCGTCGTCGCCGGTGGCGACGGCGGCGCGTCCGAGGCCACCCTGGCGCGGTGAAGGGCGGGTTCGGGCGATGCAGGCGTGCCCGGACTGCGGGATCCCGCTGCGGCCGCTGGGTCGCTGCCTGAGCTGTCCGGCCTGCGGCTGGGGGGCGTGCGGCTAGAGGGGCCGGTACCAACGGCGCGGCTTGTTGGACTGTCGGCGGACGGGTTTGGGGCCAAGGCGCCGGCGGACGAGGCGAAGGTCGTCGCGTAGCAGGTCGCGCGGGGCGGGCGACGCCTTTGGGTCGTGGCTCCAGACGGCGCCGGCGTGGTAGGGGCCTTCGAGGATTGCGAAGACATCGAGTTCGCGTTGGGTGACTTCGTGTAGCAAGTCGGGCCAGTCGGCCATGCCGTCGGTAAGGGAGGCGGGCGTACGCGACCAGCCGTCCGGCCCGGGTTGGATGGCGGTGTTGGAGATGCTGAGGGCCTGGACGTGGTCGTCCAGCGCGTCGAGGTCCAGGCGCCAGGATTCGGGATTGATGGGGCCAAGCTGGCCGGGCGCGAGGCAGATGCCGACGTAGCCGGGCAGGCGGCCGTGCAGCAGGGCGCCGGCGTGGCCGGATTGTTCCTGGAGGGATCCGGGGAGCTGGCGGACGAGGGCGCGCAGGTCGTGGCGGCGGCAGAGGGTTTCCAGCCCACGCAGTCCGGCGCGCGCGGCCTGTAGCGAGTCGAGGTAGGACGCGCCGTCGAGCCGGGACCACGCGCCGTAGCGGATGTAGGGGACGCGGGCTTCCTGGCAGCCGCGGTGGATGTCTTCGGCGTGGTCGTCGAAGGGGGAGGTCAGGTCGGTGGTGACCATTGCGACGTTGACGCCGGCGTCGGCGCAGTCGACGGTGACTTCGATGAGGTCGATGGCCTCGGATGGTTCGACCTGCCCGCCCGCGGCGACGACTAAGTCGATGGCGTCCAGCTCAAGGGCGCGGGCTTCGGCGACGAGTTCGGTGGGTGAATGCCCCGGAAAGGCGGTGCCGGAGAGTACGTAGCGGGGGAATTTGAGGGCCACGTGGCGACTCGCGTGCGGGAAGTGACTTGAGCCTACGACCAGTCCGGCAAGGGACGGATGGGCATGTCGAAGACGTAGGCCTGGCGGAAGGGTTGGGGGGAGCTCAGGGCGCCGTCGTGCAGGCGGTAGTCCATCAGCAGGATCGCGAGGTCGTGGATGAGGCCGCGGGACAGCAGGAGACGCAGGCGGTAGTCGCCGGAGAGCTGGGTGTCGCGGGCGACCTGGGGCGGACGGGGCTGGCCGTCAGCGGTTTCGGTGAGGGTGCGGGTTGCCGGGTCGTAGCGAAAGTCGATCCGTTGGGCGGGCGCGGTGATGTGGGCGGCGCTTGACCAGAAGCCGTGGGAGGGGCGGGCGTTGTTGCGCGGGTCTTCGGCGTAGGCCATGCCGACGCTGCCGCCGGTGCCGGTGGGGTTGGCGGTGATGATGGCGCCGGTAATTGCGCCGTCGCGGGCGCTGACATCGACGGAGATGACGTGGCGGGGGATGTGTTCGGCGGTGAAGGTTTGCGTGGCGCCGGCGGGCACCAGGCGGGCGGCGACGATCTGGGGGCGGATGGCGTTTCCGCCCGAGCTGACCTGGAGCACTGCCCCGGGAGTGGACGGGACGATAATCCAGGTGAGGCCGGGATTGACGGGGATTTCGGCCGGTCCCGCCCGGATCAGGCCGCGAGTCGAGGTGACGACGCCGAAGAGGATGGGCTGCTCGGCCGGTTGCAGATTGGGTCCGGCGGCCAGCCGCCCGTCACGCAGTCCAATCCGCACGCCGCCGCTGGCTGGGAGGTCCAGGACGCCGAGGGCTTGTCCCAGGTCGTTGGCGGTCAGCCGCTGTCCGGGCGCGTCGCGGTAGATCGTCCAGTAGGGCGTGATGTAGACCGCGTCGGACTGGAGGAGGCCGTGGGTGCGGGGATCGTCGGCAGTGTTGAGGACGAGGAAGTCGTAGGCCGGGTTAGCCAGGTTTTCGAAGGGATAGGCGGGGGAACTGGCCAGCCCGGCGAGTTGGCGTCCGACCAATAGCCCGGCCCACACGCTGGTGGCGCGCCGGGCCCAGGATTCGAATTGATGCCGAGGATAGTGGAAGGCCAGCACGTGGTCGCCGATGCGGCGGCGGGCCTCGGGCACGGGGTAGGTGAGGGTGGGCGCAAAGTAGACGCGGCTGCCGGGCGGCACCCGGTCGGCGACGGCGCGGGCGTCGTGGGCGATGCGGCGCTCGGCGTTCCAGCCGAGGCCCTGCCAGTTCCACCAGACGCTGAGGTAGGTGTTGTAGATGAGGGCGAGCGAGAGGATGACCATGATGGCGACGGCGACGCGGCCGAGGACGGGCTCGACGGGCGCGAAGCGGGCCTCGAGGCGTCGGGTGGCGGTTTCGCTCCAGAGCTTGAACTCGCCGTGGTAGATGTTGGCGATTCCCGAGGCCACCAGCACGGCAACCAGAAAGGCCACGTAGGAGAGGTTTTTGAAGTGCCCGTAGTGGTAGCCGGCGCCGGCGGCGACCCAGAGCATGAAACCGGCGAAGCCGGCGGCCAGCGCCAGGGTCACGCGCTGATCGCCGCGCACCGTGAAGGCGCCCAGCAGGGCCAGGGCCAGCGTTGGCCAGAAGAGGGTGCCGAGGACTGATTGGAGGGCGTTGGTGCCGCCCGCGCCGAGGAGCAGTTCCAGGGGACCGTCGCGCGGGATGAGGCGGTAGGCCTCCAGCCCGAAGGCGAGTTCCACGTTGGCGAATTGGCGGTCGCCCCAGGCGTTGCCGAACTGGCCGTTGAGGTCGCCGGCGATGTCGACTAGCTGCGGCAGGGCCCACACGAGGAGCCAGACGATCCCGGGGGCGCCGAGGACGGCGGTTCCAGCGCCTAAGGCCAGGGCGCGACGCATGGTGGCGAACCGCGAGCGGGCGGTGACGACAAGCACCGCCACCAGCGTGACCACCACGGCCAGGTAGACAGCCGAGATTGCCCAGAAGTAGGACACCAGGAGGGCGGCGCTGATCAGCGCGGCCAAGGTCAGTGCCCGCGGGCCGCCGCTCCGCAGGGCCACGATGCCCGTCGCGGCCGCCAGCGGGAAAAGGGCGAAGGCGACGGCGTGGGGTCCGAAACCCATGCCGGCGAACCAGAGGGGCAGCCCGTGGAGCGCGTAGAGCGTGGCGGCCAAGCCGGAGGGGCGTTCGGACATTTGGAGACCAGTTCGGGCAAAGATGTAGACGGCGGGCACGCTGGCGGCGAGGAGCAGGTACAGAAGCGGGGCGAAGGCGTGGAAGGCGGGGGCGTTGGAAAGGATGGAGCCGATGGACAGCAGGTACGGAAAGCCCCAGCCGCGTGAGTGGTTGCGCAGGCCCTGGAACTCTTCCTGGAAGGGTCCTTCGGTCAGCCCGTGCATGAAGACGTTGTTCCACTTGAGGGCTTCCGCCAGGGGGACGTAGAGGTCTTCGTCAATGTTGAGGCCCAACATCGCGCCGGAGCGGCCGTGCAGGTGCGGCAGGAAGGCGGTGGCGAGGAGCAGGGCGCCGGCAACCAGGACGACGGTCTGCGGTTTGGTGGGCCGCGGCAGCCACCAGCCGTCGCGACGCACGGTCCAGGCGGCCAGCGCGGTTGCGGCGCCGAGCAGGAGCGCGGTTGCGACACGCAGATCGACGACCAGGTTGAGCGCGTAGGCGCCAACGATCAACACGGCCGCCCCGACCAGGGGGACCGGCAGCAGTCCCGCTACCCGAAGTTCCGGCGGCGCCAGCAGGCGAGTCAGCCCGTAGCCGGCAACCATGCACGCCGCCGACATGGCCAGGACCACGGTGATGGCTTCCAGGCCGACGGCCAGCAATTCAGGCATGGCGTGCTACCCGGGGGCGCTGCGGTTGGGTGGGTTGTTCAGTGGGTGGAATTGGCCGAAGCCCGCAGGAGGCCGGTGCCCCCGGCGACTCCGAACATGTGGCCGAGGCCAACAGCGGCGCCGATTGCCGCGCCCAAGCCGGTGAGGGCGATCACGACCGCCACGAAGTCGCCGACGGAAACAGCAAAGGATCCCTGGACCAGCGGCGCCCAGAAGCGGAGCAGGATCAGTTCGGTGGCGCCAGCGAGTTGGGTTGCGGAAACCGCGGCGAGTGCGAGGGCGACGCCGCCGAGTCCGACGCCGGTGACCATGCCGGCCAGAATGAGCACGCCGGCCATTGAGGTTGCGGTCCACGCCGGGCGTCGACGGAAATCGCCCAAGACCTCGTTGTAAGCCGCGCCGGCGGTCCGACCGGCCACAATGACCTGGGGAACCAGCGTCCAGAGCAGGACATTCGCGGCGGCCAACACGATCGCGTCGATCAGGAACAGGGCGACGTAAATCGCGGCGATGAGGGCCACCGGCCGCTCGGTGGTGATGTCGGTGTCCGGCGGCCGTGTGAAGCCAAAGACGGCGGTTTGCATGACGGCCAACGCGCCCACGACCAACAGGACGGGGAGCGAGGCCAGCGCCAGGGAGGGTGCTTGTCGCCAGGCGTCCCGGAGTGCGCGCCGAGCGGAGGTGTCCCGCTCGTCGGTGGCGCGATCGGTGATCAGGGCCGCGGCGCCGAGGGCGCAGGGCCAGAAGAGGAAGAGCAGGACCGCGGCCACTGGCACGGCGGCCAAGGCGGCCGGCGAGCGGATGAAGGCCAGACCACCGGCCAAGCCAGCCAAGGCACCGGCGAGCGCGCCAACGCCAAGCCCAACGGCCAGGGCTCCCGGCTGCGCCACGGTGGATACAGCCGCACCAAGCGGCTCCAGGAGGTGCAGGGGGTCGTTCAGCCTGTGGGCCGGCGGCAGCGGGTCGGGTCGAGACATTACTGAGTTCCCGGCAGTATATCGGCGGCGGGTAGGGATACATTAGCGTCGAATTGACTATGGCCGAGATGCAATGGCCGTGACGGACGGGCCGTCCAGGGGCGCCCGCGCCGCCGTGATCGGCGCGGGGCGCATGGGGCATGGCATTGCCCTGGAGGCCGTGCGCGGCGGCTTTCAGGTGGCGATCTACGACACGCAAGCGGGTCGGGCGGAGGCCGCCGTTGCGGAAGCCAAGGCGGACGCGAACGATCTGGTGGCGGCGGGCGTCATCCAGGCGTCCGACATTCCGACGATCATTGGACGGCTCACCCCAGCGATCGACCTGGAGAGCGCGGCGGCGGATACGGAGGTCGTCTTCGAAGCCGTGGCGGAGGACCTTGACGTCAAGCGCCGCGTGTTTGCTCGACTCGACCGCGCGGCTCCGCCCACGGCGCTGCTGCTTTCGAATACCTCCAGCTTGGCCATCAGCGATATCGCGGCGGCCTGCGAGCGGCCCGAGCGGGTGGCGCTGGCGCACTGGATTCTGCCGCCGCACCTGATTCCGGCGGTGGAGGTGGCGCCGGGGCCGCGCACCAGCCCGGCGACCATCTCGGCCGTGCGGGACCTGCTGGCGCGGCTGGGCAAGTGGCCGGTGGTATTGGAACGGGAGATGCCGGGCTATCTGATCAACCGCCTGCAGTTCGCCCTGCTGCGCGAGGCGATGGACCTGCTAGGGCAGGGTGTGGCTTCGGCCGAGGAAATCGACCGCGCGGTTCGCGGATCGATCGCGCGCCGGATGCCCGTGACGGGCCTTTTCGGCCAAGCCGACCTGGCTGGGCTGGACGTGTACCGCCAGATCTTTAGGTACCTGGCGGCCGACCTGAGCAGGTCCGCTGGACCTCCGCAAGCCCTGGACGATGCAGTACGAGCGGGCAACACCGGCGCCGCCGTCGGGCAAGGGTTCTACTCGTGGACCGAGGAGCGGCGCGACGAGGCGCTGCGGCGTCGCAATGCGGAGTTGATCCGGCTACTTCGAACTGATACGGGTGAGCGATAGGCGCAGCCCGGCGCGCACCAATCGTGGCTGACCAGCATAAGTTGGCTTCCGGCGAGCGCGACGCGCTGACTAGGCGCCTCGTCGGCGGTCCAGACGATCGTTGCGCGCGCTGGCGTTCCAGTCAGCCTTCCAATTCGCCTGCCGGTCTGTGCGCGCATCGTCCAAAGGCCGACGCTTTTCACCTTTCCAGTTTCTGCCCTCGCGCACGAAGGCCCAGGTGCTCGCCACGAATTCCGCCAGTCCTTCCATCACCTCTGACAACATATCCAGCTCACTGAGCCTCGATAGTCGATTCTGTCACGCGCATGGCCGTTTATTTTGGACGGGCGGCTACTTCGGGCGGACCGGGGCAGCTGAGGCGGACTTGCCGCCCACAGACCGGGTGGCCGGGTCCATGCCGAAGAAGCGACGGCCGACCAGGTAGGCGGCGCCGGCCTCGGTGCCCATGGCGGCGATGCGGGCCACGGCGCCCACGCCGGCGCCGGTCCAGCCCGCCAGCGGCGTGATCAGGAACAGGAACGAGGCCATCATCAACAGCCGCGAAAAGGCGGTGAAGGCGACGCGTCGCGTCCTGCGCTGGTTCATCGTCATTGACTGGTAGAACTGGCGCACGGCCATCAACAGGGGGAAGACCGAGAGAATCTTCAGGGCCGTGATGGCGTCGGGCACCAGGGCGTCGGGGGCGCCCACCAGATCAGCGATGACGAAGCGGTTCAGCGGGGTGAAGGCTATGAGGGCCATGAAGCCGCCCATGCCCAGCCCCACGGCGTACACGAAGCGGCGGGCACGGCGCTGCTGATCGGCGTCGCGCCCGAGCACCAGGACGACCTGCCGCAGGGCCGCCATGGCGGTGAGCGGCAACATGCCGAGGCTGAAGGCAACGCGGAACGCGCCGACCGTGGCCTCGGGATCAGGGAGTCGCAGCAACCCCGCGTTGACCATGGGATGACCGATGGTGAGGGCGAACTGGGTGATGATGAGCGGGATCAGGAAGCCGGTGAGGTAGCGGAAGTCCAGCGGCGCTTCGCCGTCCGGATCGGCGGCGTAGGGGGCGGTGCGGTCGACCTGGCGGACGAGGAGCACGGCCAGCACGCCTTCAACGACCGCCACGATGACCCACACGACCGCGGCGCTGTAGATGCCGGGGACCGGGAGCTGGGGGACCACCCCAAGACCGAGCGCCATCAACACCACCTGGCCCACGGCCGGCGCTACCCAGATCAGGTTGGAGCGACGCCGGTGGGCCAGCTGGGCCAGGTTGAACACGCGCAGCAAGTTGAAGAGCGGGATGGCGAGCGAAATCCGCATCATCGCCATCACTTCGGGCAGCAGGCTTTCGGGCGTGCCCATGGCGAATCGAAAAAAGGCCTCGCCGATTCCGGGAAGGGCAAACAAGGCGCTGATGCCCGTGATGACCGACATGTACAGGAACATGTAGCGCTGGATCACGGCGAAGGACTGGCGGCCGCGAACCAGCACCAGGTAGGCGCTCTGGATGGCCGTTCCGGAGGCACTCAGGATTTGGACGACGCTGGCCACAATGGCGAAGGCGGCCAGGGAGGTCTCGGGATCAGCCGCGCGGGAAATGCCGGCGTCGAGGACCGGATTGCGCAGCGTTTGGAACACCTGCGCGGCGGCCAGCGGCAGAAAGAACACCGCCATTGCGCGGTAGGTTGTCGGGGCCGCGGTACTCGCCACGTACGGATTCCCTGGAAGCGCCGCCCTGACTATGGCGAAGGGCAGGGGATTTGCTCAAACGCGGCGGGAGGCCCGGGCCTCCGGTGGTACGGTGCGGGGGTGAGCGGTTCGTTACCGGCGGCCGTGTTTTTTGATGCGTACGGCACGCTGATTCACTTTCCAGCCGACCCCTCGCCGTTCGACTACATGGCGGACGCGGTGCGACGGGCGGGGGTGGACCTGCCGCGCGAGCGGCTGGATGCGGCGCTGCACGCCGAGATGCGGTATTTCAAGGCTCACTTCTCGGCGGTTCGGACGGCGGAGGACTTTCAGCGGCTGAAGTTCGACGACGCGCGGGTGTACGTGGAGGCGCTTGGCGATACGGGGCCGGTGCGCCTGGACGTTGCCGACATGGCCGCCGAATTGCACGGGGCTTTTGCGACGCGGGTGCTTCCGGATGCCTGGCCGGCGATTGACGCAGTCAAGGCGGCGGGGGTGCGGGTCGGCGTGCTCAGCAACTACAGCTACCTGCTGCCGCTGGTGCTTGATGGGTTGGGACTGGCCGAGCGGCTGGACCCGATCGTGTTCTCGGCGGCGGTGGGCGCGGAGAAGCCTGATCGGCGGATTTTCGAGACCGCGGCCGAGACGGTGGGCGCGGAGCTTGCCGACTGCGTGCTGATCGGCGACGACCTGGAGAACGACGTGGCGGGCGGGCGCCATTGCGGGATGCCGGTGGTGTGGATCGCCCGTGACGGTGCGACGGCTCCTCCGGGAGTGGCCGCGGCCCGCGACCTGGCGGACGCGGCGCAGATGGCGCTGGCGCCCGGGTGGCGGACGCTCTCGCTGACCGAGCCACACGGCGCCGGGGCGCACGCCTGATACATGCTCCTTGCCAGGATTCGCGTCACCACCACGTCGCGGACGTCCGTGCATCCGATCGGGCGACAGATCCAGGCGGCGATCGAGGGCAAGGTTGGGCGCGACGGTTTGCTGCTGGTCAGCGTTCCGCACACGACGTGCGCGGTGACGATGAACGAGCCTGAGCCAGGACTGCTGGACGACTTTGCGCAGGCGTTGGAGCGGCTGGTTCCGTGGGACAGTCGGTACGCGCACAACGTCGGGTCCGAGGACAACGCGGCCGGTCACGTGCGGGCCAATCTGATCGGTCACCAGGTGCTAGTTCCGGTTGTTGACGGACGTTTGCAGGTCGGCGCGTGGCAAGACGTGCTGCTGATCGAGTGCGATGGGCCACGAAGCCGAACGGTCGACGTTCGGCTGCTCGCCGACACCGCCGCCCGCTAGAGTCCGCGTTCCTCCAGATCCGCCAGGAACCAGTTGCCGTACGGGAGCGGCTGGCGGTAGCCGGGACGGTCGGCGGCGGCCGACCAGCCGCGCAACCGCAACTGCCGGGTGATCAGAGCATCGGCTCGCTCCAGATAGGCGGCCGCGTCCTCGCTACCCCGCCGCACCGGCGCTATCGCGTCGCCGGTCAATGCGTGCCAGGCCTTGGCGCCTGGGTGCGCCGGGCTGAGCATGGCCCGGGTCGTCGCCTGGATCAGCGGGGTGCGGTTGTACGGCCGCCGGTTGGGGTTCAGAAAGGCGGGATCGTCCAGCGTCTCAGGCCTCGCGGGCGTCACCAGGCTGGTTCGGGCCAGGGCGCGCTGGGCGGGCGCGCTCAGCAGAAAGCGCGCGAAAACCCAGGCCGCGTCGGGTTCGGAACTGGCCGCAGGCACGGCCACGCAGAGTTCCTCGGCCTCGGTCAGGACGTCGCGGTCGTCCCAGGCCGGCAGTGGCGCCACGGCCCAGGGCACGCTGGCGCGGATCCAGCGTCCGACGTCGGTGCGATCGATGTGCATGGACGCCAGGCCTCCACTGAACGGCGCCACGAAACGAAACGAGATTGGTAATTCAATGGCCAGCGTGGTCTGCCAGCCAGTCAGACGCTGCAGGCGGGCCTGGCGTTGCGGAGTAGCCATCGTGGAGGCGCGTTGCGCGGCGTCCAGGAAACTGCCGTCGCCTGCCTCGGCCAAGACGGGGCGCGCGTAGGCTGGAATGGCGGTGAGACCGAATCGTTCAACCCGATCGCCGTCCGCGACCACGAGCCGACGGGCCGCTTCCTCGAACTCCGCCACTGACCAGGCTCGGTTCCAGGTGACGGGCGCCTCGACGCCAGCATCTTCGAGGTGATCCTCGTTGTAGAGCACGCACTGATGCGCGGCGCCGAGGCTGAGCGCGGATCGCTCACCGCCGGCCCCGGTCCGAGACGCGGCGGCAGCCGGCGCCGCGCCCCGCAACTCGGCGTCGGCATCGATCCGCGCGCCCAGACCGTGCAGAAAGCCCGCGGCCGTAAAGTCAAAGACGTCCTCCGGAGCGAGGCGCGAGACGTCGGGACCCTCGCCTACCCGGAGACGCGTGCGCAGTCCATCGGAGTTCAGCGCGTTGTCAAGGCGAGCCTGGACGTCAACCCACGGGGCTTGCCGCCGGAACTCCCGCTCGATTCCGGGAAAGGCCTCCAACAGCACGCGTGGCCCCCAGGCTTCGAAGTGGATCGTGGCCGCGGCGGCGCACGGTACGCCGACCGCCGCCGGCATCGCCGCCGCGAAGGTCTCCGGTGTGGGCGTCGGTAGCGGCGGCGGCTGAACCACGGCTGCCGGAGGCTGCGTGACCGGCGGAAGCTCGCGGTCCATTCGATCCAAGGTGCAAGCCGCCAGGAGCCCGCCCGCCGCGGCAAGTGCGCCGCGCAGCAAGTCTCGTCGTGAGCGTGCTTCCGACCTGGCTGCAAGACGGTGCCGGCGACCTTCACGCGCGGCCGGACGACGCCGGCTCACACCCGCGCCGCGCCGGGCCTTGGTCTCACAGATGATGGGCAAACCCTGGTCGAATGTTGCTCACTGGCTATTCTGACCACAATCCTGTTACGACTCGCGAACTCGAAAGGCATCGCGCCATCGACCTGTTGCTCTGGGCAGGCGCCTTGGCGGTGTTGTCCATTCTCGGGGTGCCGTGGGCGTTTGTGTTGTGTCGCAGTCTGCCCTCGCGTGGTGTGCTGCTGGCTGCGCCGGTTGGGCTGTTCCTTGCCCATTATCTCGCCTGGCTTGGGCTTTTCACCGGGCTGTTTCCCAATGGACGAGGTTATGCGGTTGGCGCCCTGCTGACGTTTGCCGCCCTCAGCGCCGCCCTGGCCTGGAAACTGCATCCACGACTGCCTGACCTCCGTGGCCGGCAGCGGCTGTGGCTGGCGGGCTGCATCGCGTTCCTCGGGCTCTTCGCGGTGGGCGCCGGACTGCGTTGGCTCAATCCCGAGATCAGCGGAACCGAAAAGCCGATGGACCTGGCGTTGCTCAATGCTGCTGCTCGCGCTACATCGTTCCCTCCGCCCGATCCATGGTTTGCCGGCGAGACAGTCAACTATTACTACCTCGGCTATTCCATGGCCGCCTTTGGGGTCCATCTCAGTGGCGCCGAGCCGGCCGTCGGCTACAACCTGGCCCTGGCTGCGCTTTTCGCGCTCGGCGCAGTGGCCGCCGCTTCGGCCGGTTACGACCTGGCCGTGCTCACCGGTGCCGGAAAGCGCGCCCGGCGAGCGGCGGCGGGGCTGGCGCTGGGACTGACCATGCTGGCCGGCAACCTAGCCGTGCTGCGCGACATCTTCTCCGACAGCGCGGACACGCCCACCGATTTCTGGCGCGGCATCGGGTGGAATGCCTCGCGGACGATTCAGCGCGAGGAGGCCGGCCAGGTGATCGACTACACGATCAACGAGTTTCCGGCCTTCTCCTTCATCCTGGGCGACCTGCACCCGCACGTGATGGCGCTGCCGGTCACGCTGGTGGCCGTCTCGCTGGCGGTGCAGTGGGTGGTTGCCGGGTCGCAGCCGCAGCCCGATTCGCTGGCCGAGCGACTCGCGCGTGGCGCGCTGACCGGGCTGGTGCTGGGCGGTCTGTATGCGCTGAATGCCTGGGACGCGCCCACGTTTGCGGGCCTGGTGCTGGCGGGAGGCGTGGTCATAGCCTGGCGCAAGCGATCACGGCTGCTGGCCCTCTTGCCGCCAACCGCCACGGCGCTGATCGTGGGCGTCGTCGCCTGGTTGCCTTATACGCTGGACTATTCACCCGGTCGTCGTGGGATCGGCGTGGTGGCGGTACGAAGCGAGGCGGTGGATTACGTCCAGGTCTTTGGGCTCTTGTTGGCCGCGGCTGTCGTGACGCTGGCTGTCTTGCTCTGGGATGTGCGACCGGATGGCCGCTGGATTCTGGTCGTGCTGTTTGTCGCCGGAATCGGGGCTACGCTGATAGCCCGTGGAGAGATTGTTGCGGCGCTGGCCGCTCTCTCCGTCCTCAGCCTCTACGCGCTCTGGTCGCACCGCGGAGATCCCGGCCTGGCGGCGCTGCTTTGGCTGCTGGTTGCGGGACTGGGACTACTGACGGTTGTCGAGGCTCTTTATGTTGACGACTTCTTTGGGGCGCCCAACGAACGCATGAACACCGTGTTCAAGCTGCATTATCAGGCTTGGAGCCTGCTGGCCATTGCCGCCGGACCGGGCCTGGTTCTGGCTTGGCGACGTCTCGCCCAACCCGGCGGTCTACGCCTGACGTTGGCGCGCACGGCGGCGGTTTCGGCTTTCGTTCTGCTCGCGGTCCCGGCGCTGGCCTACCCGATTGTCGCTACCAAGGCCAAGACCGAGGCCAGCTTGGTTTCCGGATCGCTGGACGGGCTGGCCGCGGCACGGCTCAGTCGCCCGTCAGAGGTCGCGGCGGCCGAGTGGTTGCGGACGCACGCTCGGGGCGACTCCGTGTTACTGGAAGCGCCCGGCCGCCCGTATTCCAGCGACTCGCGTATGTCCACGTGGACCGGGATACCCACCGTGATCGGCTGGACGCAGCACGAAGAACTCTGGCGAGAGTCTGATCCCCGAATCGACGCTCGAACGGCCGACATCAACACCGCGTACCAAACCGAAGACTCCGAGTTGCGGCGTGCCGTGTTGGACCGCTATGGCGTCACGCATGTGGTGGTCGGCGATAGCGAGCGAAACCGATATGGGCCCGAGGTATACGAGCGCTTGCGCCAGGACTTCACCGTGGCCTACAGCAACGGTGGGACCACTGTTTTCCAGGTTGACGCATCTCCGTGAGCGCGGGCACGTCACCGATCCAGAGCTGGCTGGCGCGTCCGGCCTGGTTTGGCTGGTCGCGCGGCGAGTGGCTGCTGTACGCCCTCATCCTGGCGCTGGCCGCGAGCCTGCGTTTTTTTGACCTTGGCGAGCGGGTCTATCACCACGACGAAGCAATTCACGCCAAAGAGTCCAACGACATGATCAACGGCAAACAGTTCCGCTATGACCCCGCCTATCACGGTCCCCTGCTCTATTTCGGCAATGTGCTCGTGTTCCTGGCGGCCGGGGTCACCGATGCCATGGGGCGGGTGATCCCGGCGCTGTTCGGTGTAGCTTCGGTGGGTGCGCTGCTGATCTTCCGCCCGGAGCTGGGGCGCACCGGCACGCCGCTGGCCATGGCGGCCATGACCCTCTCCACGTCGTTTCTTTACTACTCCCGATTCCTGCGCATGGACATTTACGTGGCGCTCTTCACCCTTCTGCTTGTCGGCTCGGTCATGCGCTATCTGGAGGCACCGCGACGGCGCTGGATTTACCTGGCCTGGGCGGCGCTGGGACTCTCGCTGGCGACGAAGGAGAACACCTTCATCCACGGCTTTGCGCTGCTGGTGGTTCTGATTGCCGCGGGTGGGCTGGCCGACCGCGCCAGACGCCGCGGCGCCAGCGCCTCTCCCTTGGGCGAACAGGCGCTCAACGCCTTTCGGTCGTTGGGCTACGACGTGGAGCACGTGGTCTACGGCGCCTTGACGTTCGTGCTGATCGTTTTCGCGTTCTATACGTCGTTCCTCACGCACCTACCGGGCTTTCGCGCCGCGTTTACCAGTTCCATCGAGTACTGGACCAGCGTTCATGAGTCCGAACGGGTCAATCAGCCGTGGTTCTACTACGCGATGTTCCTGGGTCTGTATGAGCCCTTTGCGGTGGTCTTTGGCGTGGTCGCGTTGATCCGCGCGCGCCAAGCTCGTCACCTGCTGCCGCTGGTGCTGGGCGTGTGGATCGTGGTGACCTGGATCGTTTACTCCGGCGCTGGCGAAAAGGCGCCGTGGCTGGTTCTGCACCTGCTATGGCCGCCGCTGCTGCTGGCGTGTTGGTGGGTAGGCCGCTGGTTTGACGAACCCCGGCCTCGTGTTCCTCGACTCGTGGTGGGGCTGCTGAGCGCTGGGCTCCTGTGCTGGACGGTGTGGTACGCGATTCCGATCACGTACGAGCGCGGCAGCGTCCCCAACGATCTGGTCGTGTACGTGCAGACCACGGACGACGTAAAGGCGGTTGCCGCAATCGTTGATGAGGCCGCGAGGCGGACCGGATTGGGCGACAAGCTGCCGCTGCTGATCGACAACAACTATGCGTGGCCGACCGTCTGGTACCTGCGCGACTACGCGGACGCGCTCTATACCAAGGACATGAACCTCGAAGACGCCCAACAAGCGCAGATAGTGCTGATGTCCCCTTCGAGCGCCAACATCCTCGGCATTCAGCTTCCCGAGTACGTGGGCCGCGAAATGAAGCTGCGCTGGTGGTTCCCGGAACACACCTATAAGAGTTGGGGCCTGGGATTCCTGGGCGAGTTCCTGGCGGATCCGGAGGCGCGGCGTTCGTTCTTACACTGGTTGCTGACGCGCGAGGAGCCGCCCGTACCCAAGGGCTCGTATGACTTCATGCTGTATGTGCGGACGGACTTGCTGAAGGACGGGCCGCTGGGACCGTTCCGGCTGTGAAGGTTGTGATTGTTGGCGCCGGGATTACCGGGCTGGCGCTGGCGCATGAGCTGCTGAAGCGCAGGCACCAGGTGACGCTGGTGGAGGCGGCGCCGCGGCCGGGCGGAGAGCTGGCGACGGTGGAGGTGGGCGGGGAGCCGGTGGAGCGGTTCTATCACCACTTGTTCACGCACGACAGCTTCATGATCGGCCTGGCGGAGGAACTGGGGGTTGGCGACCGGCTGGAGTGGCCGGAGCCGGAGATGGGGTATTTCCTGGGTGGCCGGCTGTATCCGTTCACGTCGCCGCTGGATCTGCTGCGATTCGGAGCGTTGAGTCCGTGGGCGCGGCTGCGGCTGGGGCTTGGGTCGCTGCTGCTGCAGCGGCGATCGGACTACGGGCCATTTGAGGACCTGACGGCGGCGGAGGTGTTGCCGCGATATATGGGGCGTGAGGCGTTTGAGGCGATATTCGCGTCAATGCTGCGGGCCAAGTTCGCGGGGCACTGGGAGTCGGTGTCGATGGCGTGGATGTGGGCGCGGCTGATGGCTCGGGCGCGCACGCGGACGCCGGACAAGCGGCGGGAGCGGCTGGGGTATTTCCGCGGAAGCTTCCGGGTGATCGTGGACGCACTGGCGGACTCGGTGCGGGCGCGCGGGGCGGACTTGCGGCTGGCTTCGCCGGTGCAGGAGATCACGATTGGCGAGCCCGGCGCGCCGGCGCTGCGGGTGAACGACGAGCCGCTGGAGGCCGACGCGGTGGTGGCGACGGTGGGATTGCCGATCATCCGGCGGTTGTTGCCGGCGTCACGTCGCGGGTTCACGGAGTCGCTGGCGGCTACGGCGTATGTGGGGGCGTGCGTGGCGCTGATCCAGATCCGGGAGCAGCTGTCGCGCTACTACTGGACGAATATCGGCGACCGGGATCTGCCGTTCGCGGGGCTGATCGAGCACACGAATTACGTGGATCGGGAGCGCTATGGCGGGAAGCGGCTGCTGTATGTGAGCAATTACCTGCCGCCGGAGCACGAGTTCTTCCAGCTGGATGACGATGTGCTGATCGATCGGTTCGTGGATCCGATTGCGAAGGTGTTCCCGACGTTCCGGCGGGAGCATATCGAGGAGGCGTGGGTGTCGCGGGATCCGGTGGCGCAGCCGGTGATCGAGGCGGGATACCAGCGGCGGAAGCCGCCGTATGCGTCGCCGATTCCCGGGTTCTACATTTGCAATACGGCGCAGATCTACCCGGAGGACCGGGGGACGAATTACAACGTGCGGATTGCGAAGGAGTGCGCGGGGCAGCTGGAAGCGGATGCGGCGAAGCTGGTGGCGCGGCGGGGTGTTGAAGGCTAAATAGCGGGCCAGACCTGGATGCGGCCGTGGTGGCCGACTTCGGGGACTACCTGGGACGCGTCGACCTGGGCGCAAAAGGTCACGTCGTCCCAGAGGCCGACGGGCTTGAGCGCCAGGGCGCTGTGGGAGGCGGCGAGGGCTGCCTGGGTGGAGGGGTAGGCGTTGGTGACGTGGAGGGCGGTGAGGGCTGATTCGTCGAGGTTGAGGTCCGGTGACTTCTGTAGCAGGCGCTGGACGATGACGCCGGCGGTGTAGAGGTCGTCGAGGGCTAGGGCGCCAGAGCGGCCGGCGCAGGCGATGGTGATGGTTGGGACGTCGGGGTCGCCGAGCAGGCCTTCGGCGACGGCGCCGGCGTTGCGGAGGGCAGCGATGAAGATGCGGCGGGAGTGGCGCCAGCGTTCGATGGCGTAGGCGCCGTTGGTGGTGGAGAGGACGGCGCAGCGGCCGGTGAGGTCGATCTCCTGGAACCCGCGGGGGGAGTTGCCGTGGTCGAAGCCCTGGGGCGGGAGGCCGCCCCGTTCGCCGCAGAGGAGGGTGTTGGGGCCGAGTTGGTCTGCGGCCTGGCGGGCGGAGGCGACGTCGCCCGCGATCCAGACTTCGGGGTCGCCCGCTTCCGCCATGGCGATCAGGGTGGTGGTGGCGCGGATGACGTCGACGACGGCGCAGACGCCGCGGGGATCGGGTTCGAGGGTTCCCGGTAGTAGTTCGACGCGGACGAGGGTCACAGGCGAATGGTCTTCCAGCGGCCGGAGGTGAAGCGGACGAGGGAGGCGATGGCGATGGTGACGTAGTTGACGCCGGCGCCGATCCACATGCCGGTGAGGCCGAAGCCGAGGACGAGGCCCAGGCCGAGGGCCAGGGGGACGCGGATGATCCAGAGGGCCAGCAGGGAGATCAGGAGCATGGCGCGGGTGTCGCCGGCGCCGCGGAGGGCGCCGGGCATGGTGGTGGCGACGCCCACGAGCGGCATGAAGAGGGCGACGGTGCGCACGGGGAGTTCAGCGGCGTCGAGCACGGCGGGGTCGGTGGTGAAGGTGGATAGGAGGGCGCGCGGAAAGAGGAACATGAGCACGCCGACGGCGGTGGACACCAGGGTGGCGCCGATGGCGGCCTCGCGGCCATAGCGGTAGGCCAGTTGCGGATCGCGGGCGCCGAGGCTCTGGCCGACGGCGGTGGAGGCGGCGATGCCGAGGCCCAGTGACGGCATGTAGGCGAGCGAAATGATGGGGCCGACGACGTTCTGGGCGGCGAAGGAGACGGTGCCCAACTGCAGCCCGATGATGCTGAAGGCCATGATGCCGCCGACGGAGATGAACATCTCGCCGACGGCGGGGCCGGAGACCTTCATCAGGCGGCGTTGCATGATCCAGTCGGGGCGGTAGGAACCGAATGCCCCGGCGCGGTGGCGTGAGCGGTAGATGGTTGCGAGCATGAACACGGCGGTGGCCAGGCGCGCGACGCCCATGGCCACGGCGATGCCGAGCAGGCCGAAGCCGGCGTTCACCAGGAGCAGGCCGATCACCAGGTCGACGGCGGCCATGAGCACGGAGCCGAGCATGGGGGTGCGGGTGTCGCCGACGCCGCGCTGGACGGCGCCGACCATGACCACCACGGTCTGCAAGGGGGCGCTGAGGGCGCTGATGGCCAGGTATGGGGCGGCCATGGCGACGATGTCCTCGGAGCCGCCGACCAGGCGCAGGATCGGGTCGGCCAGGAAGACCAGGACGAAGACGGAGATGAAGGAGGCGGCGACGGCGGTGAGCATGCCCTGGCGGCCGGCGGTGTGGGCGGTGTCGAGGTCGCGGGCGCCGTAGGAGCGGGCGACGAGGGCGAGGGCGCCGATGCTCATGCCGAAGAACAGCGAGAAGGTGAAGAACATGAGGAAGTTGGAGATGCCGGCGGCGGCCAGGGCCTCGGCGCCGAGGCGGCCGGCGAGCGCCGTGTTGATCATGAACAGGGCGCTCTGCATCAGGTTTTCGAGCATGGCGGGCCAGCCGAGGGTGAAGAGGCGGCGGCGGATCTGGGGGAGGGTCAACTCGGGCTGGCCCCTGACGGGGGACGATGCGACCGCGCGTGCGGACGGCAACCGGCTGCTCCCGTGCTTTGAGGTGGTGAAGGCGACCCATGCGGATTCTACGGCGGGGTGAGGAATGGGGCGGGGAAATGGGGGGCTCGCGCGCAATAAGAGTTTCTTCCAAGAAACTCTTGAGGCGGCGCGGGGTGTGTTGGGGAAGGAGCGAGGGGGGAGTCGGAGGTTGGGAGCAGTTGGTCTGGTTGGGTGGCCAGGGGTGTGGTTCGACAGGCTCACCAGGGACGCCAGGTGAGGTTTGGTGGGTGGTTGCTGCTGGGTCCCCGCCCCGGATCGCGTCCCCTGGATCATGTCCAGGGCAGGCAGGGGCAGGCTCTCCGCGGGGATGACGGATTGGTTGCTGCTGCTTTGGCGAGGGTACGCGCGGCGGGCAGGGGGAGGGGGCGGGGCCGCGGGCGGGCGGCTGGCGGCGGACTTTGGTTTGGGGGTGAAGGGGGGAACTGTCTCCGGCTGGCCGGAGACAGTTTGGGCGGATTTTTTTGGCGGGTGGGGGTGTTGGAGAAGGGGAGAGGGTAGAGGGCAGAGGAGTGAGTGGGGGGAAAGGAGGTTGGGAGCATTTGGTCTGGCTGGGTTGCCAGGGGTGGCCTGGGTGCGCCGGGATTGCGCATGGTGCTGGGTCCCCGCCCCGGATCGCGTCCGGGGCAGGCTCTGCACGGGGATGACGGGTGGAGGAAGGGGCGAGGGCGGAAGGGGAAGGCGAGGAGTGAGCGTAGAGAAGTGAGAAGCGAGAGGCGGAAGGGACGGGAAGGAGAGAGCTGAGAGCAGTGAGAGGGGCAGGAAGGGGCGAGGGCAGGGACGTGAGATCGGAAGGGGACGGGCAGCGATGGGGAGAGGTTCAGGACGACGGCGAGCAGGGTGGCGAGGGGTGGGGGGAGCGGGAACGGGGCGGCGGCGAGGGGCATTGGGGGTGGGGCGGTATGTCTTACTCAGATAGAGTACGGCGTGGTACCGTGGAAGTCAAGGGCATGCGTGGGGACGGGTGGTGGGGGCTGGTGATGGGTGGTGGTGATGGGTGGCGGTGATGGGTGGTGGTGATGCGTGGTGGTGATGGTTCGACTCGGTCCTTCGTGGAGTCCGGCCCGGCTGACCACGAACGGTTGAGGGCGGAGGTTGGGAGCAGTTGGTCTGGCTGGCTTGGCGGGGGATTGAGAGGCATCGAGCGCCTGGGGTGCTGGAAGCCAGGGGGCCTGGGGAAGGAGTGAGCTGAGAGTAGTGAGAAGTGAGAGACGAGGGGGACATGGGGAAGCGATCGGAGCCGGCGTCGCACGACTTGGGGTGGGGGCGGCTGAGAGGGCGGGGGCTTGGGGAAGGAGTGAGCTGAGAGCACCTGTGTTGGGTGTCAAGGGTTAGGCCATGGTGGGGTCCCACAGGGTGCAGTCGCGGCAGAGGGCGTTGCAGAGGACGAGCAGCTTGCGCAGGCAGGCGACGAGGGCCACCTTGGCCGGCTTGCCGGCGGCGAGGAGGCGCTGATAGAAGGCGTGGAGGTGGGGGTTGCGGCGGGCGGCCGTCAGCGCGGCCATGTAGAGCGCGGCGCGCACCTGGGCGCGCCCACCCCAGCAACGGCGGCGTCCGCGCCGGGCGCCACTGTCGCGATTGAAGGGCGCGACGCCGACGAGGGCCGCGATCTGCTGGCGGGAGCAGGTGCCCAGTTCGGGCACTTCGGCCAGTCAGGTGGCGGCGGCCACGGGGCCGATGCCGGGGATGCTGCGCAGCCAGGCGGCGCGGGCGCGCAGCGTCGGCTCGGCCTGCACGAGGGCCGCCAGCTGGCGCTCGACCGTGGCGAGGGCCGCGGTCAGCGCAGCGACCACGGGGTCGAAGCCCAGGTCCAGGTGGGCGCAGTCCTGGCGCTGCTGCTGCTGCTGGGCCGCGCGGTCGTTGACCAGGTGGCGCCGCCGGCGACTGAGGATCTGGAGGTCCTCGACCGCCGACGAGGGCTGGGGCCGCACCGGCGGCCGCACCTCGGCGGCGAAGCGGGCCAGCACCTGCGCGTCCAGCCGGTCGGTCTTGGCCAGGCGCCCGAGGGCCCGCGCGAAGTCGCGGGTCTGGCGCGGATTGACCACGACCACCGGCCGGCCGGCCGCGGCCAAGGTGGCCACCACGAGCCGCTCGTAGCCGCCGCTGGCTTCCAGCACGCTGCGGGTCGGCCGCTGCGCCTGGAGCTGCTCCGGCAACCGCCGCAACCCGCCCCGCGAGCGCGGCACCGTCCAGGTCGCGCCGCTGGGCTCGACCGCGATGTCCAACTGCGCCTTGGCCACATCGATCCCGACCGCGACGTCCGTGGGAGCTGCCATTCGGTACCCTCCGACGACGCTGGCGACACGCCCTGCCTTGCAGATTCGGGCTCGTGGTTACGGCCCCGGCACCTGTTCGGGCTCTGCGCCAGCG
>JAJDVX010000006.1 GCA_022825895.1 Chloroflexota bacterium
CGACCAAAAGCACCCCGCCACCCCCTCTGTCATCCCCCCATTCGCTGGCATCCACCCCTGCGCCCACGGCGCCCGAAAACCAGCAGAAATGCACCCCGCGCCGCCTCAAGAGTTTTTTGGAAAGGAAATTATATACATGACTTGACAGCCTCCAAATAATCCCGTACCATAATGTCAAGACTTGAAAGGAGATAGCGATGGCGGGACCTGGTCGATCACACCGGCAAGGCATCAGCCTGATTGAGTTGGCGGAGATGTTTCCGACCGATGATTCCGCCCGCGTTTGGTTTGAGAGCCAGCGGTGGCCGGATGGGACCGAGTGCCCGCGCTGCGGCGGCTCAAAGGTGGCGCAGGTTCCGAGTGGCAAGCCGATGCCCTGGCGCTGCCGCCCATGCCGCAAGTATTTCAGTGTTCGGACGGGCACGGTTATGGAACGCTCTAAAATCAGTCTTAAGAAGTGGGCGTTTGCGATTTATCTAACGGCAACAAATCTAAAGGGTGTATCAAGTCTGAAATTACATCGCGACTTGAAGATCACGCAAAAGAGTGCTTGGTTCATGGCGCATCGCATTCGGGAAGCCTTGGCCGATGGCGGCCACTTGTTCGAGGGGCCGGTTGAGGCCGACGAAACGTTCGTCGGCGGGAAGGAAATCAACAAACATGCGAACCGCAAGCTGCGAGCTGGCCGCGGCAAGGTCGGCAAGACGGCGGTCGCTGGCGTGCTGGACAGGGCGACGGGTCAGGTCAGTGCGGACGTGGTCCCTGACCTCAGCAAGGCGACGCTCCAGCCGTTTGTAGAGGCGCGGACGGTTCCAGGTGCGAAGGTCTACACCGACGAATGGTGGGGATACCGGGACCTGCCGAACCGTGAGGCCGTTCGGCATGGCGTCGGCCAGTGGGTCAACGGGCAGGCGCACACGAACGGCTTGGAATCGTTCTGGTCGATGTTGAAGCGGAGCTATCACGGCGTGCATCACCACATGAGTCCGAAACACTTGGCCCGGTACGTTCACGAAGTCGCGACGCGGCAGAACCTGCGGGAGCTTGACACCAGGGACCTTATGGGTGAGATCGCCGCCCGCATGATCGGGCGACGGCTCACCTACGGGAAGCTCACGGCCGGCGGCCCGGCCTACCCGAAGCGATAGGAGGCGGCGATGGCCGCGGTTCAGAAGCGCATCCTGATTGACCTAGCAGACTTCGTGATGCTTCGCATTCGCTGTGCGGAGTGCGGGCACGATCACCTGCATCAGCCGAGCGAGCCGATGGACCTCCCGGCCTTTTGTGCTCGCTGTAAGGCGCAGTTATGGCCGAACGGTGCGCGGACCTGCCCCTATCCAGAACGGGACCTGCTTGATCACTTGCGGCGTGTCCTCACTATGGACGACACGAAACGGACGGTTCGCCTTGTGTGGGAGATCGACGCCGACCTCCTGAAGCCGACGGCTTGACGGTTCGGCGCAAGGTCCTGACTTTCCCATGCCGACACGATGCCCTACCATGCGGCCCGCCATAGCCATTGACTATCCGGGCGCACCTTGCGTGCAGCCGGGCGGGGATGCCATGTCCCCTTGCCGGTTCGCCTGGATTGCGATGGCTATGGCAACCGTCACCGTCCGACTGCCGCAAGGGGGCACCATGTCACGCGAAGCAACCGACCAACCGCAAACGGAAGCGCCGGAAGTCCCGGCAGAGACTCGGACATCGGCCGGCCGAATTGTGGTGGTACTGGCCGTCGTCGCGGTGGCCGCCGTGGCGAGCATGCAAGCTCTCCTGCTGACACCCGAAACGGCGATGCACCAGATTTACCAGGTTGGATGGTTTACGGTGGCCTCGGTCTGGTGGTTGATCGTTGCCGTGGTTGCGAAGTCATAGGGGGTGGCATGAGCGAGGAACGGCGAGCAAAACCGAAATTGTCGGTGGTGGTGCCGCCCAATACGGCGACGCCGGAGGAACTGGCCAAGGCGCTACTGCGGCCGGTGCGACAGCCGGAAATTGAAGTCAAGGCCGACACGTCGCGCCCGCCTCGCGAGGTTGGCGAGGACACGCGGGCCGACTAATTCAGCCCGCGGCCCGTCTAGCCATCTATATAAACCCCTTTGGAAAAAACTCTTACTGCGCGCGAGACCCCCCATTCCGCCGCCCCGCCCCACTCCCCACCGTTCGCCTCTTGTTCGGTTACAATGCCCTCCCATGTCCCCGCCTGACCCACCCCCCACCGCCACCGACACGGCCTTCCACCCCCTCGTCGCCGACTGGTTCGCCGCCACCTTCCAGGCCCCCACCGGCGCCCAGGCCGCCGCCTGGCCCGCCATCCGCTCCGGCCGGGACACCCTCGTCGCCGCCCCCACCGGTTCCGGCAAAACCCTCGCTGCCTTCCTCACCGGCATCGACCAGCTCATCCGCCGCGGCGAGTCCCAGGACCTCGAACCCGTCACCCGCATCGTCTACATCTCGCCCCTCAAGGCCCTCGGCCACGACATCGAGCGCAACCTCCAGACCCCGCTCGCCGCCATCCGCGAACTCGCCGAAGAGCGCGGCGTTGACCTCCCCGACATCCGCGTCGGCCTCCGCACCGGTGACACCAAGCCCTCGCGCCGCCGCACCCTCGTCACCCGCCCGCCCCACATCCTCATCACCACCCCCGAATCCTTCTACCTGATGCTCACCTCCCAGCGGGCACGCGAGACCCTCCGCCAGGTCGACACCGTCATCGTCGACGAGATCCACGCCCTCGCCCGCGACCGCCGCGGCAGCCACCTCGCCCTCTCGCTCGAACGCCTCAACCACATCTGCCGGCGCCGCCCCCAGCGCGTCGGCCTCTCCGCCACCCAGCGCCCCATCCACGAACTCGCTGCCTTCCTCACCGGAGCCGACGACGAAGGCGACGCCCGCCCCTGCGTCACGGTGGATCTCGGTCACCAGCGCGACCTCGACCTCGCCGTCGAAACCCCGCCCTCCGACCTCGAAGCCGTCGCCCCCCGCGAGCAGTGGGACGACATCTACAACCGCCTCGCCGACCTCATCGTCCAGCACCACACCACCCTCGTCTTCGTCAATACCCGCGCCCTGGCCGAGCGCGTCTCCCACAACCTGCGCGACCGCCTTGGCGAGGAGGGCGTCGCCAGCCACCACGGCAGCCTTTCCCGCGAACGCCGCCTGCACGTCGAACAGCAGCTCAAGGACGGCCGGCTCAAAGCCCTCGTCGCCACCGCCTCGCTCGAACTCGGCATCGACATCGGCAGCATCGACCTCGTCTGCCAGATCGGCTCGCCTCGCAGCATCGCCGTTTTCCTGCAACGCATCGGCCGCTCCGGCCACGCCCTCGGCCTGCGCCCGAAAGGCCGCCTCTTCCCCACCACCCGCGACGAACTGGTCGAAAGCGCCGCCCTCATGCGAGCCGTCCGCGCCGGCGAACTCGACCGCATCATCCAGCTCGTCGCTCCGCTCGACGTCCTCGCCCAGCAGGTCGTGGCCGAGGCCGCCTGCGAGGACTGGCAACTGGACGACCTCTTCGACCTCTTCCGCCGCGCCACTCCCTTCCGCGCTCTGACCCGCGAGTCCTACCTCGAAATCGTCGACATGCTGGCCACCGGCATCGGCGACGGCGGCGGCCGCGCCCCGCCCCTTATCCACTTCGACCGCATCAACAACGTCGTCCGTGGCCGCCGCGCCGCCCGCCTCACCGCCCTGCAAAACGGCGGCACCATTCCCGAACTCGGCGACTTCCGCGTCGTCGTCGAGCCCGACGAGACCTTCGTCGGCTCCGTCAACGAAGACTTCGCCATCGAGAGCATCGCCGGCGACATCTTCCTGCTCGGCAACACCTCCTGGCAGATCCGACGCGTCGTCCAGAACACCGTCCGGGTTATCGATGCCCAGGGCGCGCCGCCCACCATCCCCTTCTGGCTCGGCGAAGCCCCCGGCCGCACCATCGAGCTCTCGCAAGCCGTAGGCCGCCTCCGCCGCGACGTGGCGCACCGCTTGACCGACCCGGACCTGGTCGACTGGCTCCAAGCTGAGTGCAACGTCTCCGAACTCGGCGCCCACCAGGTCGCCGACTACCTGCGCGCCTCCCACGACGGCCTGCGCGTCATGCCCTCGGATCACGACGTCGTCTTCGAACGCTTCTTCGACGACTCCGGCGGAATGCAACTGGTCGTCCACGCCCCCTTCGGCCAGCGCATCAACCGCGCCTGGGGTTTGGCCCTGCGCAAGCGCTTCTGCGTCCGCTTCGACTTCGAACTCCAGGCCGCCGCCAACGACGACGCCATCCTCCTCTCGCTCGGCCCCCAGCACGCCTTCCCGCTCGAAGAGACATTTCGCTACGTCAAACCGAACAACGCCCTCAAGTCCGTGGAGCAATCCATCCTCTACACCCCCATGTTCCCCACCCGCTGGCGCTGGAACCTCACCCGCGCGCTGGCCGTCCCACGCCTGCGCGGCGGAAAAAAGGTCCCGCCCAACATCCAGCGCATGCGCTCCGACGACCTCATGGCGGCCGTCTTTCCAGAACAGATCGGCTGCCAGGAGAACGTCCACGGTCCCCTGGTTCCCCCCGACCACCCGCTCATCCGCCAGACCCTCGACGACTGCCTCTACGAAGCTATGGACGTCCGCGGCCTGACTAAGGTGCTGCAGCGCATCGACGACGGCCAGATCACGCTTCACGCCCGTGACACCACCGAGCCGTCCCCGCTCGCCCACGAGATCCTCAACGGTCGCCCCTACACCTTCCTCGACGACGCCCCCCTCGAAGAGCGCCGCTCGCGAGCCGTGGCCACGCGGCGCGCCCTGCCCGAGAGCGCCCGCGACCTCGGCCGCCTCGACCCGGCCGCCATCGAGCGCGTGGTCGAGGAAGCCTGGCCTCAGCCCCGCGACGCCGAGGAAGTCCACGACGCCCTACTCGGCCTCGTCGCCATCGACGCCACCTCCGTCGCCAACTGGAACCGCTGGCTCGACGAACTCCAGGGCCACGGCCGTTCCGCCAAGTGCGAAGTCGACGGTCGAACCCTCTGGTTTGCCGCCGAAAACGTGGACGTCATGCGCGCCCTCTTCGGCGCTGACGCCGTGCCCAGCCTGGCGCTCCCCACCGGCGTGGCTATCCAGGTGGCCGATCGGGAAGAAGGCCGCCGCCTGCTGCTACGAGGCCACACCGAAGTTTGCGGACCAACCACTCCCGAGGAACTCGCAGCCCGCTGCGGCCTGACGCCCAAAGACGTCGCCCGCGGCCTGATGCAGCTTCAAGTCAGCGGCTTCATCCTTCCCGGACACTTCCGCGACCCCGGCACCGAGGACGTCTGCGACCGCCGCCTTCTGGCCCGCATCCACCGCCTCACCCTCGACCGACTCCGCCGCGAAATCGAGCCGGTATCCGTCCGCGACTTCATGCGTTTTCTCATCCGCTGGCAACACGCCGCCCAGGGCCACACCCTCTACGGCAAGGCCGGCCTTCGGCAGGCCATCCAGCGCCTGCAGGGGTTTGAGTTGCCGGCCGCCGCCTGGGAAGGCGCGGTGCTACCCGCCCGCGTCCGCGGCTTTCGCACCCAGTGGCTAGACGAGCTTTGCCTCGCGGGCGACGTCGTCTGGGGCCGCCTCAGCGAACGCAACTCCGACCCCGAACGCCGCAGCGCCCCGGCAACCCGCGCCACCCCTGTCACCCTCGGAATGCGCGAGGACTTCGACCTGCTGCTTCAAGCCGCCCGCTGGCGTAACGGCGGCACGGACTCGGAAGCCGAGCCACCCGAACTCGCCGGCGCCGCCCGCTCCATCGACGCCCTGTTGAGCGACAGCGGTGCGCTTTTCTTCGAGCAGATCGTCATGCGCACCCGGCGCCTGGCCGCCGACGTCGAGGACGGCCTGCGCGACCTGATCGCCGCCGGTCGCGTCACTTCCGACGGATACGAGGGTCTCCGCGCCATTGCCTCCGGCTGGTCCAGCACCGGTCGCCGCCGCTGGCGCCACACCCGCCGCGCCGGTCGCTTCGCCGTCGGCGGACCCCCGGGCCGCTGGTCGACCCTCCAGCCACCCGCCGTCGGCATCGACGCCGACGAAGTCGCCGAAGCCGTCGCCACTACCCTCCTAGACCGCTACGGCGTCGTCTTCCGCGACGTCGTCCGCCGCGAGAGCTTCCGCCTTCCCTGGCGCGATGTCCTCCGAGCGCTGCGACGCCTCGAAGCCCGCGGCGATGTTCGTGGTGGTCGCTTCGTCGCGGGCTTCGCCGGCGAGCAGTTCGCCCTCCCCGACGCCGTCAACGCCCTCCGCCGCGCGCGCCGCGATCAAGGTTCCGACGAAACCCTCCGCCTGGCCGCCGTCGACCCCCTCAACCTCACCGGTGTCATCACGCCGGATGCCCGCGTCCCGGCCCAACCCGGTCGACAACTCACCCTCATCAACGGCTGGCCCCCACCTCCCGACTCCGGTGCCGCCGAGGCCGCCGCCAGCTAACTCCTAGTGGTGATGCCCGCGTTCGTAGTGCGCCGCTAGCAGATCTTCGCCCCAGTCGCCCGAGTAGTTGCGCATCACCGAGTGGATGTGGTTCGCCTCGTTCTGCGTGTTGTCGTACTCGATCACGAACGCTGGCCCGACCACCGCGTAGTAGTGCCCCTCGCCCCGCGACTCCGGCCCCGCCCACAGGAACCGGACACCATCCAACCCATCCAACTCGATCTTTCGCCACTCGTTTTCCGCCAGCTCAGCGGCTTTCCGGTTGACGTAATGCCGCAGCAACCCAATCAGCCCGTCCCGCTGCCCGTCGCGCAACTCGGCCAGCCTGACTCCTCCAACGGGAATCTCGTCCGGGTCGGCCACCCGGTAGTTCTTGGTCAGGATGTCGTCGGGCGCAATCGGATCCACGATCGCCAGCGCCTTCTGCTCGGCATTCAGCCGACCCAACAGTTCGCGCGCCAGGTCCTCTTCCTCGGCTAGCGTGCGCACGCCCATGTGCTCTCCGTGCCGTACCTCTGCGGGATTCGCGCCCAGGAACAGCGGCAGCACAGAAACATAGGTGTTGGCGATGACTGTGGCGTGGATTCCGATGTGATGTCCGCCGGCTCGCCAGCCCCAGGGCTCCTCGCCGCCCGGCTCCCCGAATACGCTGAAGTAGTAGATCTCAGGATCTCGCAGCCAGTGCATTCGGTCGTTCTGGATGCCTTCCCACTCGTCAAGGATGGCTTCCAGCTCGATGATCTCCCGTGCTTTGCGCGCTCCGTGTGCGCTCAGCGCCGTGTTCATCATTCGAAACGCTGCCGCGCGCTGCGCCGCGGTCATGTCCTTGAGCCGCAGCCCATTCCGATCAACCGGCGTGTAGTGCCAGAGGTACCGCTCGTCGCCGGCAAACGGAAACGTCGCCACCGCCCGTTGACCGCCATCCAGTGAATCCACAAAGCCGTTGGCCGCCTCGGCCATCTCGGCGGCAACGGCTACGGCACGCGAGGCCGTGCTGATGTCCGTCGTCGTCATCGGGGTCACGCTCCCTCTCGCCGCCGTCGGCTAGCTACCAGTCATGCAGGTCAAGTATCCAACGCTGAATTGGCGAGACCTTCCGAAACCGCTCACAACAGAAGTCCACGAAGTCCGCCGCATGCACTTCAGGCGGCAACGGCTCCTCGATCCAGGCATGCAGCGCGTTGTATCGCAACAGGTCGGCCCGTGGGTGATCGGCCGTGAACCCTCGCGGGACCCGCTTGTAGTGCGCCCCGCCCACCTCGGCTCCCGCCGCGCACACTGTCGCCAGCGCCTGCTTGAGCGCCGCACCTCGGCGCTCGTCCGCCACCGCCGTTCGAAAGGCCTCCAGCGTTGCCTTGTCGAACGCGTGCCGTCCGGCCCCCGCCACAACCGCGTCGGGTGTAAGCCGCAGAAAGTATCCCGGACAATCCCGGCTGTGCCGATGGCCCTGCCAGAACCACATGTCGAAGTGGGTCTTGTACGGACGCTTGTCGCGGCTAAACCGGATGTCGCGATGGATGCGAAATATTGACCCGCTCACCCGCGGCTCGGCATGAATCCCGGGCGCGAACTCAGACAGCGCCATGCCCATAGCCACGACGAACAAGCGCGCGGGCCCCAGCAGCCCCTCGTCGCAGCCGCGCCGGTTAGCCTCGAACCACGGCTTGTTATTGTTCTCGGCCAGGTCCCGTAGGAAGTCGAAGCCTTCGCGCGGAAACCCGGCAAACACGTCCGACATCCAGTGACTCCGGACACTCTCCGCCGATCACGGTACCAGTCCCGGCTACGGCTCTGCCGCTGTCGGCGCTGACCTCTTCTCCAGCGTCTCGGGAACAAAGAGGCCGAACGTCAACGCGCCGCAAAGTCCCATCGCGGCCACGAAAAACGGGGCCAGCATCAGACCGAACAGGTCGGCCACACCGCCCACGACAACCGGCCCGCCCATGTCGCCTATTCCTCCGACAAGGCGCCACACCGCCAGGAACTCGCCTGGCCTCTGGGAGGGTGTGAGATCGGCCCCCAGCGTCAACATCGAGCCGGACCCAATCCCGTTGGAAAACCCGATCAGCAGCCCGATCAGGATGAGCCCCGTAAAGTCCCGGACCTGGCTCAGCAGTGCCATCGAGGCACTGAACAACGCGAACGAAGGCACGATGGCGAACTTCCGCCCAAAGTGATCCATCAGGTAGCCGGCCAGCGGAAACAGGGTCATATCGATGGCCGCGGAGGCGCTCACTGCCAGTCCGATCTCCCGTTCGTCCAGCCCCAGCGCGAAGGCGCCGTACAGAGGCAGCACCACCGGGCGCCCCGAGCGGATGGCCTGGGCGAAAATGTGTCCGGTTCCCGCTCTCAGCAGGATTCGGCGGTGCGTGTGCAACGTCTCCCCAAGCCCGCGCAGCAGGCTCATCGCTGACTGCGTCCTTGCCGAATCGTTGTCAGGCGCGTCCCGAAACGCCAGAGCCGGAATCAGCCCAACGGCCATACAGGCGCCGGCGATCAGGAACATCGCCTCGTAGCCCAACGTGCTGGCGACAAGTCCGCCAACGCCCGGACCGACAAACATGCCAATCCGGTTCGTGCCCCCGAACAGCGACATGATCCGCCCGCGCTGGTGCCGTGGCGTCACCCGCCGCATGTACTGCATGCGCGACAGCGCCCACAGGCCCATCCCCGCGCCCATCAGCAATCGGGCAACGATTAGCACCGAATACGGCGGCGAGACGGCCAGCACCATCACGGCGGTGGCCATGACCACCAGGCCGGCAACCTGTCCTACCGACTCTGATATCCGGTTGAGCAGCAGACCCGATGGCAGCGTCCAGAGCAATGTGCCCAGCGCCGCCATCCCGAGGGCCAGGCCGACCAGCGTGATGTTCTCCTGGTCCGTGACCGGGTCTCGTACCAGGTCGGCCACGAACAGCGGCAGCGTGGGCACCAGCATGCCCATGCCCACCGAACTGGTGAATATCTGGACGTAGACGCGCGGAACTAGCGAGATGACGGTGTTGAGCGCGCGCCCGGAGTGCACGGGCGCGCATGGTAAGACACAACGACCGGCTCGAACGTGGACAATGGCGCAAGCAGTCGTGCCTTTAGGGGATTTCAATGCAAGCCATTCGCGTCAACCAGCCGGGCGGACCCGACGCCCTTTCCTACGAGACCATTGCCGACCCGACACCGGCCGCCGACGAGGCGGTCATCCGAGTCGAGGCGATCGGCGTCAACTACATCGACACCTACCAGCGCAGCGGCCTGTATCCACTCGATCCGCCGTTCACCCTGGGGATGGAAGGCGCCGGCGTCGTCGAATCCGTCGGATCCGATGTCAGCGGCTTTGCGGAGGGCGACCGGGTCGCACACGCGATGCAGTTGGGCTCCTACGCCGAGCTCCAGGCTGTCCCCATCGCCCAGCTGGTCAAGCTGCCGGACGCCATCGACACCCGCCAGGCCGCGGCCGCCATGCTGCAGGGCATGACCGCGCACTACCTGGCCCACAGCACCTATCCGTTGGCCGCCGGTCACACGGCGGTAGTTCATGCGGGCGCTGGTGGTGTGGGGCGCCTGCTGAGCCAGATGGCCAAGCGCGCTGGCGCCCGCGTCATCGCCACCGCCGGAACGGCCGCCAAAGCTGAGATCGCGGCAGCGGCGGGAGCGGACGACGTCATCATTTACACCGAGGCAGACTTCCTGGAGGAAGTTCGACGCCTGACCGACGGAGCCGGCGTGGAAGTCGTCTACGACGGCGTTGGCGCCGCCACCTACGAGCGCAGCTTCGACTGCCTGAAGCCGCGTGGCCTATTGGCCCTCTATGGCGCATCCAGCGGCCCGGTGCCGGAACTGAACCCACAGATCCTCAACGCCAAGGGCTCGCTGTTCCTCACCCGCCCCAGCCTCGGCCACTACACGCTCACGCGCGACGAACTGGAATGGCGCGCGGGCGATGTCCTGTCCTGGGTCGCGGCCGGCGATCTCACCCTCATGATCGACCGCGAAGTCTCACTGGCAAACGCCGCCGACGCGCACGTCGCCCTCCAGGGCCGTGAAACGAGCGGCAAGGTGCTCCTGATTCCCTGAGCGCCGATCCGCCGGGCCTTGACGCCGACCTGCAACGCCGGGTCGAGTTCCTGCTGGAACTCGACAAGGCCAAGGGCGTCCTACGCCGTAACCTGATCACGGCGGAGGAGCGCCGCGAAAACGACGCCGAGCACGGCTGGCACGTCACCATGTTTGCCCTGGTGCTGGCCGACTACGCTCCTCCGGGCACCGACATCGCACGGGTCATCGCCATGCTGCTGGTGCATGACATCGTGGAAATCGACGCCGGCGACGCCTTCGTCTACGACGAGGAAGCGAAGTCCATGCAACCCGCACGCGAACGCGCCGCCGCCGACCGCATCTACGGCCTGCTCCCGGCCAGCCAGGGCCACAGTCTCCGTGCCCTCTGGGAAGAGTTCGAAGCCCGCCAAACCCCCGAAGCCCGCTTCGCCGCCGCTCTTGACCGCCTCCAGCCCCTCCTCCTCAACTTCCACACTCAGGGCCAGGCCTGGCGCCAGCACGGCGTCACCCGCGATCAGGTTCTATCTGTGAATGCCCATATTGCCCAGGGCTCCCAGACCCTCTGGGCCTTCGCCCGCAATCTGATCAACGAAGCTGTACGACTGGGCTATCTGAACCCCTAGTCTCCGCAGACGCAATCGTGCTCAAGTGCTCGGCGTTTGGCGTCCAGGCCGCCAGCCCGCAACGCAGCCCGGAGTTAAAGTCTGCGAACGTTTGGAATCTGACGTCCTACGCGTCCAACCCAAACAGCCGCGCGGCGTTCCCCCCATAAATCTTCGCCCGCTCCTCGTCGGTCACAGGCAAATCGTCCACGATCGGGCTGATCACGTCCGGCTCCACCCACGGATGGTCGCTCGCGAACATCAGCTGATCCGGCCCCACCATCTCCAGGCCGTAGCGCACCGCAGCCGGCCAGGGCGAGACTGTGTCGAACCAGATCTGGCGCAGGTACTCGCTTGGAGGCTTGGTCAGGTTCTCGGCGCCCCGCTTCAGCACCATGGTCTGGTGGTCCAGCCGTCCGATCAGGTACGGCAGCGCGCCGCCGACGTGCGGGCAGACGATCGTCAGGTCTGGGTACCGGTCCATCAGCCCGCTCACAATGATGCGCGCCAACGCGATCGTCGTGTCGAACATCAGACCCAGCGCGCCCGTGAGGTTACGGCCTTCCACCTGGTTGATCGTCACCGGGCAGGCGGGATGCAGGTAGAGCGGGATGCCCAGCTCTTCGGCCCGTCCAAACAGCCACTCGAAGTCCGGCTCGTCCGGGTGCCGTCCGTCAAGGTTGGCGTACAGCAGCACGCCCCGCATGTCCAGGTCGCGCACGGCCCGGTCTAGTTCCTCGCGGGCCTCCGCCTGATGGTAGAGAGGCAATACGCACAGCCCGGCAAAACGTCCGGGATACGCCTGGGTCTGCTCGGCGATGTAGTCGTTGAACAACCGCGCCACCATCGGCCCGTCGTCACCAAATCGCTCAGGCCCGGGATCGTTCGGCGACAGCACCGTCAGATCGATTCCCGCCGCATCCATCGTCCGCACCTTGGCGTCCATGTCCGAGTGCCCCGGCATGGCCGTCCGCCGCCACTTGCCGGTGTCGATGAAGAGCGTGTCGCCGTCCCGAAACGCCAACGGCTCCTCGTCACGGGTTTGCAGGTATTCCAGGAACGGCTCCGGCCAGATGTGGCTCTGGGTGTCGATTCGCATTCGGACCTGTGCGTTCGTTCGCGGTCGTCGCGCAACCGCGGAAGGCGCCGACCGAAGCACCAACTCCGGTCAACTGATTGAGCGTCGCCGATTATGCGCGTTTGCTTGCCCGAACGTAGGTCGGCAGGATTCGGACGGCGTGTCTCCGCGAGGCCCCAGCCATGGATCCGACCGTGCTCGAGTCAATAGTCGATCGCCCGGTCTTCGACCTCGGCACGCCCTACAACATGGGCATGCCCGTGCATCCGTCGCATCCGCCGTACGTATTTGCCCTGCAGCGGCGCCACGGAGACACGATGCGTCCCGGCGGCCTCGGCTCCGCCAACGAGCTCATTGTCATGTGCGGCCACACAGGCACGCACCTTGACGCGCTTGCCCACTTCGCGCGCGACGGAGTCATGTGCGGAGGCCTCGAAGCGGCCAGGGTCCAGAGTGGCGGCCGCGGCATGACCGAGCACGGTATCGAGCGCGTGCCGCCCATCGTGCGGCGCGGCGTTCTGCTGGACGTGGCCGGCGCCGAGGGTGTCGACATCTTGCCCAATGACTTCGCCATCACCGCCGACGTTGCCCAGGCCGTCGCCCGCGAGCACGGCGTCGAAGTTCGCAAGGACGACGCCCTCCTCGTTCGCACCGGCCTTATGCAACGCTGGAACGATCCGTCCTTCCTCGATCTTGAGAACGGCCAGCCTGGAATCACCGCCGACTGCGCCGAGTGGCTCGCCGAGACCGGCGTCTACCTCGGTGGCGCGGACACCATGACGTTTGAGTTCATCCCCGCCGGCGACGACCGTCTCCCGGTCCACGGCATCTTTCTGGTCGATAACGGCATTCACATCCTTGAGAACGCCGACCTCGAATCTCTCGCCGCCGCAGACGTGCACGAATTCCTTTTCGTCATGTCGCCCCTCAAGATCGTCGGCGCTACGGCCTCGCCCGTCCGCCCTATCGCGATCGCCTAGCGACTGCCCTCGACCCAGAACCCAGGGAGTCCCGAATGAAGGCCGCCTATCTCGAATCAGCCCTCCAGGTCCACACCCGCGACGTCCCGCGGCCCGAGCCCGGCCCCGGCGAAGTCCTCATCCGCGTCCGCTCGGTTGGCGTTTGCGCCTCAGACGTCCATTACTACGAACACGGCCGCATCGGCCGCTACGTTGTGCGCGAGCCGCTCATCCTCGGCCACGAGCCTGCAGGTGAAGTCGTGGCGCTCGGATCTGGCGTCGATTCCCTCGCTGAAGGGGACCGCGTATCCATTGAGCCCGGTGTGCCCTGCCGCGCCTGTGTGCGCTGTCGGACCGGTCACTACAACCTCTGCGATGAGGTGGTCTTCATGGCCACGCCGCCTGTCCACGGCGCATTCGTCGAATACGTCGCCCACCCCGCCGACTTTGCCTACCGCATCCCCGACCATGTCACCTACGACGAGGCCGCCCTCATTGAGCCGCTCTCCGTCGGCCTCTTCGCCGTCCGCCGCGGAGGTGCCCGCCTTGGCGATCGTGTCGCCATCCTGGGTGCCGGTCCAATCGGCCTCATGACCTTCTTGGCCCTCCAGAGCCAGGGCATTCACGACGTCACCCTCGTCGACGTCGAGCCATTCCGTCTCCAGAAGGCCCTAGTCCTGGGCGCCGCCGATGCCATCGATGCCCGCACCGAGGACATCGGCCGGACCCATTCCACCGAATTCGATCTGGTCTTCGAGACCGCCGGCAATTCCACCACCCTCACCCAGACCACCCGTATCACCCGCCGTGGCGGCCGGGTCGTGCTGGTGGGTATGACGGACGCCGACTTGACTCCCATCGACACCAACGAACTGGTGGACAAGGCGCTCGACGTTGCCGGCGTCTTCCGTTACGCCAACACCTGGCCCGTCGCCGTCGACCTGCTCTCGAGTGGCGCGGTCGACATCAAGCCGCTCATCACCGCGCACTACCCGCTGGAAGGCGCCGGCCACGCCCTTGAGAGCGCCCGCACCCGCAAGGACACCAATATCAAGGTGATAGTCACTCCCTAGCGTTGTTGCCGATTCCGCCGATTCGGTACTACCGTGACCCCGCCGGCGAGCTGTGACTCAGAATTCCGACTATGCCCCGCGCCGAAGGCTCAACCACGTTCGCGTCCGGTGATCCCGCACCGAACTTCGATGTTCGAGTCGCGGGAAGGGATACACGCGCCACCTTGAGGGATTACGCCGGCGGGTGGCTGTGCCTCGTTTTCCTGCGACATACCTGGTGACTCAGCTGCCAGGGCTTCCTGGCGCGGCTCGAGGTCGAGCTGGACGAGTGGACACGAAGAGGCGCCTCTCTCGCGTGCATATTTCCGCAAAACCTCGATGCCGTGTCCGCGTTCGCCAGGCGCGAGGAAATCCCGTTCCCCGTACTGGCCGACCCCGACCGACAAATGACTCGCGACTATGGCGTGTACGTGCGGATTAACTTCGAATCGTGGAACACCGCGCGGCCATCACTGATCCTCATCGATCCGACGGGATTGGTGCGCAAACTCTGGGTTGGGAGTCACCAACTCGACTGGCCGGTGACTTCAGACTTCTGGGCGGTCATCGACGCTCACAACGGAAGCGGCGACTAGCGATCGCCTAGGATTGAAGCGTGACGTCTGGAACGACCAAGCGTCGCGCGGAGCGGCAGGGTGGACCGCGCGCATTGGAGGACCGCCATGACCGCAGGCGAAGCCCGCGCCAATTCGACAACTGAGATCGTTGGGCTCGGCCACCGCATGAGTCGCGTTGAAGGCGCTTACGAACACCTGGCCACCAAGGCTGATCTCAAGGATCTCGAGTTGCGTCTCACCCTGGGCATGCTCAGCATCGTCGGAGTTGCCACCGGCCTCATCATCGCCGTTGATCGGCTTTGGGCCTGACGCAACGCCCACCGCCCGACTTGCGCTGCCTCGTCATGGCAAGTCCTTTGGGTCAGGCAGAGGCTGAATCAGATTCCTCGCAGTCAAGCTAATGAGTGTGTGGAATGCCGAGACGGCCGAGTGGTACGCCCGCAAGTATGGAGAGCACGCCACCAACCGGCTGGCCGTGAGAGCTCTGGAACTCAAGCCGGGCTCGGTCGTCGTTGACGTTGGGTGCGGCACTGGGTCGGCCCTTCGGCATGCCGCGGCCAGGGTGCGGAACGGCACGTTCATCGGAGTCGATCCGGTTGAGCGCATGCTCGAGATCGCCCGCGAGCGGACCGATTCCCGTCGGTACGGTGCTCAGATCGAGTTTCGTAGCGGCGGTGCCGAGGCCCTGCCGGTCGCGGATGGTGTGGCCGACGTGGTGTTCGCCTTTGACTCGTTCGACCACTGGCAAGACACGACCACAGGATTGACTGAGATCCGACGGATTCTTCGACTAGGGGGACGGCTGGCGGTGGTGAAAGACGGTGCGGTCCCTGGTGGGTCAAGAGCGCGCCAAGCGTTCAACGATGCGCTGGCGATCGCAGGCTTCACAGTGTGCAGTACGCAGGAAATCGCCAGAGACGGCGTGTCCTTCACGATGTGGATTTGCATGGTGGCCGACTAAGCCTCGGCCAAGAACGCGTTCGTGAGCGCGCCACGTGCTCGTCGGTGGTGATGTCCTAGGGGATCGCCGCCCTCAGCAGTTCGGCCAGATGCACTGGCCGACCCGCCCCAGTTACAGCCGGCCCTTCCTTAATGTGCATCAGGCACCCGGGGTTATCCGCGCAAACGGCTTCGGCGCCCGTTTCGGCAAACGCCTCCAGCTTGCGGACGCGCATTCGTTGTGCCACTTCTGGGTGATCGAACGAGAACGAACCGCCGAAGCCGCAGCACTCGCCTGACGGTGGGGCCTCCACGACGGTGTAGCCGGCGTCGGTCAGCAGTTCGCGGGTTTCGGGACCCAGCCCCATGCCGTGCTTTGATTGGCAGGCGTCGTGGACGGTCACAACGCCGCTCGTGCGGCCGAGCAACTCGTCGGGAAGACCGCGCTCGGCCACGAAGCTGGTGAAGTCCCTCACCTTGGCGGACACTGCGTTGGCACGCTTGGCCCAGGCTGGATGGTCGTCCGTCAGCCGTGCGTAGTCGTGCAGCATCGCGCCGACGCAGCTGGTTGACGTGCTAACCAGAGCGTCAACTTCCAAGGCTTCGATAGCTTCGACCGTCTGTCGCATCATCCGCGTCGCCTGGTCCCTGTAGCCGGCGTTGATGGCCGGCAGCCCGCAGCAGGACGGGAAGTGGACCGGTTGAACAGCTATCCCGAGCGCCTCCAGGACCGCCACCGCCGCTTCTCCCGTCTCCGGCGACAGCCAGTCGGTCAGGCAGCCCGGGAAGTAGGCAACCCGCGTGGTTGCCTCGGGGTTCGGTTTCGCCAGACCGCCAATGCGATCCCGGAACGGCCGCCCCTGTACACGTGGCAGCGGCCGACGCTTCAGCGGCGAGCCGGGCAGACGTCGTCCCAGCGCCTGCAACCACGGGGCCTTTGAGGCCAGCCGGGCGCTGCGTTCCAGCAGACGTTCGTCGGCTAGGGCGCCAAGTGCGCGCTTCTTCAAGCCGCTGCTGGAGTGACCCTCGGCCACCGCGCGTTCGCGCACGTCCAGGATCAGGTCCGGAATTGGGATGCCTGCCGGGCACACGCTGGCGCACGCCCCGCAGCCGGCGCAGAGGGACTGCGGTCCGGCGATGTGCTCCAGGCCGTGGTGATAGGGCGTCACCAGCAGCCCGATGGGCCCGGTGTAGATGTGGCCCATCGCGTGGCCACCGACCTGCTGGTAGACCGGGCAGACGTTCGAGCAGGCGCCGCAGCGGACGCACTGCAAGGCCGAGCGCATCCGTGGGTTGGTGCGAATGGCCTCGCGCCCGTTGTCGAGCAGGATGATGTGCACGTGGCGCGGCCCGTGAACCCCCATCGAGAGCGATAGCTCGATGTCCGCACTCCGGCTCGGACCCGAGATAAAGGATACGTAGGTCGAGATGGGCTGGCCGGTCGCGCTGCGCGGCAGGCTTTCCAGCATCGTGGTCGCGTCGGCCAGCGAGGGCACCAGCTTGTCGATGCCGGCGATTACGATGTGCACCGGTGGTAGCGCGCTGGCCAGGCGCGCGTTGCCCTCGTTGCTCACCAGCATCACGGTTCCCGTAGCGGCCACCAGCGCGTTTGCGCCGGTGATCCCGGCGCCGGCGTTGATGAAGCGGCTCCGCAAGTGGCGGGCCGCCGCTCCCACCAGCACGTCGGGATCCGGCGGCAGGTCCTCGCCGGTGGCTTTGCTGATCAACTCCGCCGCGCGCTCGCGGGTGATGTGCAGGGCGGGGGCGATGATGTGCGACGGGCGTTCTCCGGCTACCTGAACCAGGAACTCGCCGAGGTCGGTTTCCACGACCTCGATCCCGTCGTCCTCCAGGGCCGCGTTGAGCTGAATCTCCTCGGTGGCCATCGACTTGCTCTTGACGACCATCTGGACCTTGTGGTCATGCAGCACCTGGAGCGCCGTGGCAACCGCCCCGGCGGCATCCGTGGGTCCGTGGACCACGGTCCCAACCGCCTCCGCCGCCGCCGTGAACTCCTCAACTAACTCCGGCATTCGCTCGAGCGCCGCTTGGCGGCGGCCGCCTAGGTCGGCTTGGCTGCCCTGGAAGTCGCGGGTGCGGAAGGCCGCGTCGCGGCGCTCGCTGAGCTGCGGCAGCGAGCGGCCCAACGCCACCGGCAGCGAGTCCGACTCCAGCGCTTCGCGTAGCCGCTCCTCAAATGGCGGAATCGCGTGCCCGGCGGCTCCGGACGCCATCAGCGCGTCATCCCCTCAGGACCGGGCGCAGCCCGCACGCCTACCAGGGCATGCGGTGGTAGTCGGTCAGGTGCACCTCCTGGCCGGTAATGCTCGAGGTCTCGGCGGCCTGCAGGATCTCGATGATGTGGCGGCCGTAGTGGCTGCTGGTCTGCGGTCGCATGCCCATGGCGATCGATTCCGCGAAGTGGCGGTACTGCTCGCAGAACCCGTGCTTGCCGTCGTGCTCCACGTCGCGCCACTCGTTGTTCCTGCCGACGCGCACCGAGCCGCGGATGGTGTATTGAATCTCGCCCAGCGCGCAGTGCGCCTCGATTCCGTCCACGGCGCAACCGTGGGCGCTGCCCACTACCACCACCAGGCCGGGAATCCCGTTGGCGTACTGCACGAAGGCCGTCGTCGCGTCGTCGGCGCCCTGGTAGTGCATGGAGGTGCTCTGCTTGGCTTTCACCGCCGCGGCCTTGGCGCCGATGCAGTGCGTGAGCCAGTCCACCGCGTGGACGCCGTTGCCCATCCACATGCCACCGCCCATCCAGCGGGTGCGGTACTGATAGCGGCGCCCGCCGTAGCCCCAGTTCTTGTTGAAGCGTGAGAGCGCCGTGACGACTGGTCCCAACTCGTTGGAATCCAGGATCTCGCGGGCCTTGCGGGTGGCCGGGTGGAAGCGGCCGGTCAGGCCGATCTGCAGGATCTTGCCGGAGGCCTGCTCGGCCTCGATCATGCGATCGCATTCTTCCAGGGTGTTGGCCATCGGCTTTTCGACCAGGACGTGACGGCCGGCGTTGAGGGCGTCGATGGTCAGGTCGGCGTGGAGGTGGTGGCCCAGGATGATGGCCACGGCGTCCACGTTGGGGTCTTCCAGCAGCTTGTGGTGGTTGGGATAGACCGCCGGGATTTCCCATTCCTTGCGGTGCGACTCGCGCAGCTCCTCCACCAGGTCGGCCGCGGCGACGCAGCGGGCGAACCCCTCGTCCTCGGCGATCTGCAGCGCCGTGAGGTGCGACTTCGCGATTCCGCCCAGTCCGACCACTCCGATACCAAGCATCGAGCGCCTCCAGAAATCCGAACCCTTGCCCACGCCGACCATGGTGCCAGCGCCTCGGCCGGTCGGCTATCCGGAGTTAGCGCTGCTGGTCGGTGGCCTCGATCCACTCGTCCATGGCGCCGGTGAGGCCGACGGATTCGGAAGCGGCGTGGGCTAGGCCGCGCGGCAGGTGGGGTAGTCGGTCCGCTCGGGTCGAGTGGTGGCCGGGTAGGGCGGGCCGAAATGGACGTCGGGCAGCCGGGTAAAGAACTCGGGGTCCGCCACGGTTATGTCGCACCAGAACAACCCGAGCGCCTGGAAGGTGGCCACGTCCGGCACATGCCGCCACTGGTGGGTCTCGCCGTCCCAGCTATAGATCCGGGGATCGTTGGGGTCAACGCGGCGCAGCGCCTGGCCGGGGACGGTGGGCAGCCCGTACAGCGGAATGGCCGCCAGCACGGCGGTCGGCACGGAGAAGTTGGCGCTGACCTCCGGCCAAACAATCTGCGCGACCCACGGGCTGTCCGGCGGCACCCAGAGCCGCCTCACCCGTCCGTCCGACTCGGCCGGTTCCAGCCGCACCACGATATAGGTCTGCCCTTCGGCCACGTCGCGGATGACGCCGCGCGGGACCACCGTCTGCCGGTCGGCGGAAACGCTGCCGATCGCTACTTCCAGCACCTGGCCCGGCATGTCGAGGCGCTCCAACCGCACCACCGCACTGCCCGGCGGCAGCACCGCGCGGGCCGCGTCGGTGACACCAATGCGGGGAGGCGGGGGCGGGGGCCTGGGCTTAGACTTCCTGGGCGCTGGCTCTGACTTCGGCGGCGAGTCCCCCCGACAGCGCCCGGTGAGCGTCAACTCAAGCTCGGGGGAGATGCGCTTGGTGCCGCCGTCCGCGGGCGACCGCAGGCTGGCCGGCAACTGCGCGGTCCGCCGCAACGGTAAACCCTCGGCGTCCACCAGGTCGTTGCCCTGAAGGTAGATGTGGGTGCCCAGGGGGTTGCCGTCGGCATCGTTGCCGGTCACCCCGCTGCCGGTGTTGCCCAGAGCGCCGGGCACGGCGCCGCTCAACTCGTTGCACGACAACCCCAGCACCTGCAACCCGGCAAGGCTGCCCAACTGGGAGGGTATCGTGCCGGTCAGTTCGGCTTTGTCCAGCCACAACGAATTCAACTGCGAGAGGCTTCCCAACTGGGTCGGAATCTCGCCGCCCAGCGGATTTCGGTGCAGCGATAGCTGTAGCAGGCTGCTCAAGCCGCCCAACGAGGCGGGAATGCCGCCGGTGAGCTGGTTGCTCTGCAGAAAGAGATACGCCAGGTTGGTCAGACCGCCCAATTGAGTGGGAATCGAGCCGGATAGTTGATTCCTCGACAGCGACAAGCTGGCGAGGCTGCTCAGGCTGCCTAGCTCACTCGGAATCGCGCCGGTCAGTTGGTTGTCCCAGAGCCACAGGGTCGTCAGGTTGCTCAGGCTGCCTAACTCACTGGGAATCTCGCCGGTCAACTTGTTTACGCCCAGGGAAAGGAACGTCAGGCTGGTCAGATTGCCCAATTGGGTGGGAATCGCGCCGGTCAGTCCGTTCCGCGCCAGGTCCAGGGTCTGCAGGCTGCTCAGGTTTCCCAACTCCGCCGGGATTTGGCCACTCAGCCGGTTGTTCGGCAATTGCAGATAGAGCAGGTTGCTCAAGCTGCCCAACTCTGTCGGAATCGGACCGCTTAGCCGGTTGTTAGGCGCATAGAACTGCTGCAGGCTGGTCAGATTGCCCAACTGCGTGGGGATCGAGCCGCTCAACTGGTTGTCCCAGAAGTTCAGGTCCTGCAGGTTGGTCAGGTTGCCCAACTCCTTGGGGATCGAGCCGCTCAACCGGTTGTCACGCAGGCTCAGGTGCGTCAGGTTGGTCAGGTTGCCCAACTCCTTGGGGATCGAGCCGCTCAACTCATTGAAGGACAGGAACAATTGCCGCAATTCCGTCGCGCTGCCCAACTCCTTGGGGATGCGACCGCTCAGCTTGTTGCGTTCCAGAGTCAGGGAGCGGAGATTCGACAGATTGCCCAGTTCCTTGGGAATCCCGCCCGTCAACTCGTTTGTCGAGAGTTGAATTGTTGCCAGATCCGGCAGTGAGCCCAACGCGGCCGGTACCGTGCCCTTGAGGCTTTTGCCAAGGAGAGACACCCTCACGACGCCTTTCCCGGCTTCGACGTCGACTCCATCCCACGACGGGATGGCGAGACTGCCGGCCCAGTTCAGGGCGCCGCCGTTCGCGCCTCGCAGCTGATCCTTCAGCCCGAGCAGCGTTTCGCAATCGCGGATGCGGGCGGCGGAGGATTGCGAGGCGCAATGGCTGGAGGCCGCGGCTGGCGAGACCCCAAAGCCACTCAACAGGATCGACCCGAGCAGCGCGACGGCCACGACCCAGCGCCCGACCGCCGTCCGGGACGGACCGTCAGCCAACAAATCGCCCGGAACTCGGAACCGGGAGCCCGATGAACGCGCCGTCACTTGTCGAAATTCACGACTGCGAGAGGTGCACACCCTTGCGACGAGATAATTCACAGGATGGGATGCTCAGGCTCTTTGGTGTGCCTATGGCATTACTAATAATTCACGAGATGTTATATCACATGCAGAAAAGTAAATCCTCTTCGGCAATCTCCATGCTCGTGGGCAATGCGGTACCCGGACGCGCCGATGCCACGGCCGCGGCGGGGCAGCGCATCCGGCCGGTCTAACTCAGCGGGACCGGGGAGCGCCGATCTGCCCGGCGGCCCCAATGCCGAAGATCCAGCTTGGCCGAATCGGCTACGACCTCAGCAATCCGGCGACGGGAGATGCGCTGCTCGACGGCCGGACAGTTCCGCGCTCGGGCGCGTCTCGCTGGGCCTACGCTGGCCTTCAGGCCGTGTCGGCGTTCTCTGGCCGCGGCGCCCGCCGGCAGCTAAGGCGCAGGACCACGTAGGCCGCTACCGCGGAAGCCAGCGATCCGGCCAGGATCCCGAGCCGGTCGCCGGCGAAGTAGTCGCCGCTGCCGTGCTCGAAGGCGAGGCCCGCGATGAAGAGGCTCATGGTGAAGCCGATCCCGCAGGCGAACGCCACGCCGGCAATCTGCGCCCAGGTCACGCCGCGCGGCAGCGCCGCCAGGCCGACCACGGCGGCAATGGCGACAAAGGCGAGAATGCCGACCGGCTTACCGAGGAAGAGTCCCGCGGCTACGCCCACCGTCACCGGATGCAAGAGCTCATCGACGCCGATTCCGGATAGCGCGAGCCCGGCGTTGACGAAAGCGAAGACGGGCAGGATCACGAACGCCACGGGCGTGTGCAGATCGTGCTCCAGCTTTCGCAAGGGCGATTCGCCGCGCGGGTCACGCATGGGAATGCAGAAGGCAATCAGGACGCCGGCCAGCGTGGCATGCACCCCGGACTTGAGCACGGCGACCCACAGCACGAGCCCGACGAGCACATAGGCCGACACCCGCGTAACGCCCAGCCGGTTGAACACGACCCCCGCCGCCAGCGCCGCCGCGCCGACCAGGAGGGCCGGAACGGCCAGGTCGCCCGTATAGAAGATCGCGATGATCACGATTGCCGCCAGGTCGTCGAAGATGGCCAGGGTGAGCAGAAAGGTCTTGAGCGGCGTCGGAATCCGCCGGCCAAAGACGCTCAAAAGCCCCAGGGCAAAGGCGATGTCGGTGGCGACAGGGATACCCCAGCCGTCCAGCGCGATGGGGTCCTGCCAGTTCAGGGCGATGTAGATCGCCGCCGGCACCAGCATGCCGCCCAGGGCGCCGAATCCGGGCAGCGCAATGGCCCGCAGGGACGAGAGTTCGCCCTCCAGGATCTCCCGCTTGACCTCCAGGCCAATGACGAAGAAGAACAAGGCCATCAGGCCGTCGTTGACCCACAACAGCAGCGGCTTGTTGATGACGAGGTCGCCGACCTGGACGGCGACGACGGTATCCAGCAACGACGCATAGACGCTCGCCAGCGGCGAATTGGCGGCGATCATGGCCGCCACCGCGGCCCCGAACAGCAGAATCCCGCCGGCCGATTCCAGCTTGATGAAATCGCGGATCGTGAAGGCGGGTCCGCTGGGATCCGGCCGCCATCCCACGGACCTCAGGGCAGTCAGCATCCATCCCCCGGAGCAGCCTGTGAGAGCCGAGCTTAGCCGCAAGCCGGCGCCCGGGAGCGCCTGCCGGCTGCTTGACGCCGCCAAGTCGCGACCACTGAACACCCGGAGCGGGGACGGCTCGGTTCGGGGGCCATCTTCGGGCTGGGGTTGGGCGCCCGAGAGGGGCGGGCGGCAGGTTGGGAACGCGCGACTAGAGGGGGTTGCGCCAGTGGAGGCCGGGGAAGCGGCTGAAGTCGGTGTCGTTGGAGTGGACTTCGGCCTGGTATTCGATGGCCAGGGCGGCGATGTGGGCGTCGGTTGCAAGGTTGCCTCCAACACCGGCCGCGTCGAGGGCGCGGCGCACGAGGGTGAGGTGCTGCCGGCCGGGGTTCAAGGTCGTGACATGGGGTGCGTGGAACCAAAGGTCGACGAAGTCCAGCGCCTGCGCAATGGTCGCCGGATGATCACGCAGACTTGGATGCGTCAGCAGGCGTACGAATCCAACTGTGACTACCCACGGGATCCCAATTCGTTCCGTCCCGTTGAGCAGCCCTTCCCACCAATTGCTGGCCGGGCGGTGCAGGTGCGCTCCGTCGTTGTAGGCGTAGAGCAGCAGGTTGACGTCGGGAACGATCACTCCCGGTGCTCTTTGAGAATCTCCCGCTGCTCTTCGAGGAAGTCCTCGACCTCGAGCTGGTCGTTGAGCTGGTTGAGTTTCATGGGGTCGATGCCTGGCCGGAATCCGCCGCGGAGCGGTCGAATACGAAACACCGGCCGATCCTCGGGGGCTTCCGGCGCGAGGCCGCGGCGCAGGGCGTCGTTGACGACTTGTTTAAATGGGACGTCCAGCAGCTTCGCCTGCTGCTTGAGGGCGTCGGCGAGATCGTCGTCGAGGGTGAGGGTAGTTCGCATGGAGGCATCAAAGCATCATTCGCTTGTGGCGTCAAGGTGTTTGCATGGGGCGGCCCGGGTGATGACGGCGACGGAGTTCCGGTCGAAGTGATTGGGGTTGATGGATGGAGGTGGCGTAGAGGGTACGGGAGATTGTGAAAACAGAGCGGAGAGCGTTGCTGTCCTGTTCCTTTGTCGTAAGAGCGGGAGCGCGAGGTGCTCGAGGCTGAACGTCCTGGGCTCGCCCTGGTTTGATTGCTAAGCGAGGCAGCCACTATTAGCCGTTCATCGGGGCTATCCCGAAAGCGCGGCACAAGGCCCGCCGGTTGGAGCCGTGTTGTTACGCCAGCGGCACCAACCGGACCCGCTGCTCCGTCATCGATCGATCCTCAGACGGCCCCGGCCCACACCCTCATGGCTCCCCAATGTGTTCACCATGTCTCCGAACGCGTGTTCATGATTCCTCCGGTCTGCACTCTCCCACGGGGAGAGGGAGCAAGAGCCGTCCCTCTCGGGAGGGCGAGGGGTGTTTTGCAAATGCTTCCGGAGAGGGATAGAGCGGCGGCTCCTCGAAGGGACTGACACCGCACCCGCACCCCTCGGATTGCGCAAAAGCATGCAGCGGGAGAGGGAGCGAGGGCGGCTACGCGTCTGAGGGCGAGGGGCGCCTGCAAGAGTCTCGGTCGAGGCTGACCGGCGCCGGGAGCTGCTCGGACGGTTGGTCCGTGTTGCAAGGGTATTCGACGTCTCTTCGCCGCTGTCGGCTGCAGATCAGCAGAGTTCAACGTCCGTCGGCGGCGACATATTTCCGCCACATTTCGTCCCTACCGTCATTCGTGTGAAAGGCACCACACGAAAGCGGGAGAGCGATGACTGGCATGAGACTGACGGCGAGGACGAAGCAGGTGTTGGCGGGGACGGTGCTGGTCGCCATCCTGGGGGCGGGAGTCCTGGCGGGATGCGGCCAGGCGGGCTCCGGCGGGCCAGTGCTTGCCGAGCGAGGCGGCGGAGAGGCCGCTGGGGAGCATGGCGGGGGCGGCGAAGGTTCCGGCGGTGAGGGCGGCGACCACCATGGTCCCGGTGGTGAAGGTGGCGGCGAAGGCGGAGCGGCCGGCGCGGAAGCCGCGCGGGAGGCCGCGATGTCGAGCCCGATCACACCGCTGGACCAGCCCTGGACCGGGGTGCTGGGCGGGATCGCGGTGGACGCGCGCTACGACGCGGCGACGCAGACGATCCACACCACGGTGAGCAACGCGCTGGGCCAGAAACAGTGCTACGTGCAGGTGGAACCGCACCTGAAGTCGGGCACGCAGACGGTCGGCGAACTGGGGCCGGGTCAGGTGGGCGACCTCCAGCCGGGCCAGCAGGCGACCTCGAGCCTGGCGGTGGCGAGTGAGCCGGAGCTGGCCGCGGTGGCGTTCGACGGCTACGTGATCCACGTGGAAGTGTTCGACTGCGGCGGGCCGGGGCCGGTACCGCACAGCGGCGGCGAAGGCGGCTCCGGCGAGGGCGCGGGCGGCAAAGGCCACGGGCCCGGCGGCGAAGGCGGCAGCGAAGGCTCCGGTCAAGGCGGGGCGGCGGGCAGCGAAGAAGGCAGCGGCGCGTACCTGGCGCTGGACGAGACCTTTGACGCGGTGCGCGGCGGCGCGCGGCTGATCCTGAGCTACGACGCAGCGGGCAACGCGTTCACGGGGACCGTGCAGAACACGACCGGCAACGTCCTGCCGCAGGTGCGGATCGAGGTCCACCTCTCGAACGGGGTGGAGCTGGGGCCGACGACGCCGGTGGACCTGCAGCCGGGCCAGGTGCTGGCGGTGAAGCTGCCGGCGACGGCGGCACCGTTCACGGGCTGGATCGCCCACGCCGAAGTGGGCAGCGGCGGCGAAGCCGGGGGCGAGCACGGCGGCGGCAGCCAGGGCGGTGAAGGCAGCGGCGAGCACGGCCCGGGCGGCGAGCGGAGTGGCCGTGGCTAGGGCTAGCCTAGGCGACAGCCCATCCGGGCGGAGCCGCGGCGTCTCAATGAGGCGCCGCGGCATCGCCGGACTCGTGGAGGTATCGCCGTGAGCCGCACGGTCCTGATCGTGGAAGACGATCCGCGCATCGTGCGCTGGGTGCAGGTGTACTTCGAGCGCGCCGGGTTTGCCGCCGAGGTGGCGCACGACGGAGCCGCCGGGCTGGCGCGGGCCCGCGAACTGACGCCGGACCTGATCATCCTGGACCTGATGCTGCCGCGTCTCGACGGCGTGGAGGTGTGTCGAACCCTGCGCCGCGAGTCGGAGGTGCCGATCATCATGCTGACGGCCAGGGAAGCCCACACGGAGCGAGTGATCGGACTGGAGAGCGGGGCCGATGACTACATCGTCAAACCCTTCGATCCGGGCGAGCTGATCGCCCGCGCCGAAGCGGTGCTGCGGCGGGTCAAGGGCCGAGTTCAGCAGGTGCTGACACGCGGCGATATCAGCCTCAACGAGACCGACGGCAATGTGACGATTGATGGACAACCCGTGTCGCTGAGCCGGCGGCAGGTTGCGCTGCTGGCGACCTTTATGCGCCATCCCAACCAGGTTCTGACGCGGGACCAGATCATCGAGTTGACGTTCGACCACGGATTCCACGGATTCGACCGCGCCATCGACAGCCAGATCACGCGCTTGCGAAGGCAGATCGGACGAGACGGGCGCCAGCCGATTCAGACGGTCTACGGCGCCGGCTACAAGTTTGTCGTGGAGGACGCGTGATGTCGCTGCGCTGGCGGATCATGGCGTCCATCGTGTCGGTCATCCTGCTGACCGTGGTCGTCAGCGTGGTGGTGGGCTATTTCACGACGCAGGCGAGGCTGGGCGTATTCGTCGAGGATCTTGGCGATTCCCAGGCGAGCCGGCTGGCGCAGAATCTGAGCCGCGAGTACACGACGGCCGGCGGCTGGCAGACGGTGGACCGCCCATTGTCGGAGGCCGGATACCTGGCGGAATCAAGAGCGCGGGGAGAGCGATCCGGTGAGCACGGGAGCGAAGGCGCCGAGTCGGGCGATGAAGATTCGCTGCGCGTGGTCGTGGTCGACGTCGATGGACGAGTCGTACGGGACACCGCGGCCGAGCTGTCGCCGGGAACGGTCGCGCCCGACCTGGGTGGGCGTCGCGGGACCGTGGTGGACCTGGCGACGAATCAGCCTGTCGGCCACGTCTACGTGGATGTCCACCAGGAGTTCCTGGCAAGCGAGTCGCTCGGGTTTCTGAATACGCTCCTGTACATCACCGGGATTGGCGGGCTGTTGACGGTTGGCGTTGGGGTGTTGCTGGCGGCCTGGCTGTCCAAGCGGATCACGGGACCCGTGACGGCCCTGACGAAGGCGACGCAGGCGGTTTCCCAGGGGGATACGACCAACGTGCCGGTCACGTCCGGGGACGAACTGGGGCAGATGAGCGCGGCCTTCAACCGCATGGCGTCCAGCCTGGAGACGCAGCGCGAACTGCGGCGGCGGCTGGTGAACGACGTGGCGCATGAGTTGAATACGCCGCTGAGCGTGATCCAGTTGGAAGCCATTGGGCTGCGTGACGGTCTTCAGACACCGGAGGCGACGTCGGCCCACGTGATCCAGGAAGTGGAACGGCTGCGCGGCCTGGTGACCGACCTGAACTCGCTGGCGGAGACCGACCATGGGGAGCTGAGTCTCGCGCGCGAGGAGATTCCGGTTCGCGAGTTGCTGGCGTCCGAGCTGGATCGGTGGCGGCCGCAGGCGCAGGCTCGACAGATCGATTTGTCGCTTGAGGCCGGCCCGCATTTGCCGGACTTGCGCCTTGACCGGATGCGGATGAGCCAGGCCCTGGGCAATGTGGTGGGCAACGCCATTGATTGCACGCCCGAGGGCGGGAGTGTAGTGCTGAGAGCGGGGGTGGAAGGCGAGGCGGTGGTGGCGATTTCCGTCATCGACGACGGGGTCGGCATCGATCCCGCCGACCTGCCGCACGTCTTTGACCGCTTCTACCGCACCGAGGACTCGCGCCTGCGCCGGAGGCACGGCCGGGGGTTGGGGTTGTCCATTGCCCGCTCGATTGTCGAGGCGCACGACGGATCAGTTGACATAACTAGTGAAGGGATGGGGCACGGGGTTAGGGTGACGATTCGGCTGCCGAGCAATGCGTGAGAGTCGTTTTTCTCCCCTGAACTCCCTGGATGATGCAGGCGAGGATCTATTGGTGATTCTGAGCCACTAGGCAGCGAATTCCTCTCTGCAAGAGAGAGGAAAAGATTCAGCCTCGTCCCCAGGGAGGCGGAAGAGCGGCGTCGTTGGGTGTGCGAGCGCTACGCCCGGGCTTGCGAGGATTTCCGAGCTTTCGACCCTCACCCAAGCCCACACCCTGCCAGGGAGAGGGAATAAGACGGCGTTTCCTTTGAAGGGGAGGGGCGTTGTGCAAAGGTCGCCTCGAGGGATAGGGAAGATGGGCCTCTCCTTCGGGAGAGCTCTGCGGAACCTGGGGTTGGTTGCCCGGAAGATCTCTCATCCCAACTCGCTCCGACAGGGAGAGGGGCAAGAGCCGCTGCACCTCTGAGGACGAGGGAAGTTGTGCGGAGGTCTGCGACAGTAAGAGGGCACCGAGGATCGAGCGGGGCGTGGGGCCTGTAGGTTTCGCCAGCTTAAACAATGTAGCCTGAGGAGGCATTGTATTCGGTTGGAATCATTGATCAGCGAATGAAGCAATTCACCGCTACGACCACCCAGCGAAACCAGGTGACCATTCCGGCCGAGGTGCGACGCCGGCTGGGCATCAAGCCCAGGGACAAGGTGGCCTTCACCATTGACGACGCCGGCACGGTTCGCCTGGCCGCTGCCGAGTTCAGCCTGGAGTCGGCCTTCGGGTCGGTGCGGCCGTCCGCCAGGCCCGAGGACCTCGAGCAGCTTGCCCGAGACGCCAAGGACGAGAAGGCAACGGCCACGGCACGGGAACTGCGTGGGGAATGAGGTTTCTCGACACCAACGTCATCCTGCGATTCCTGACCCGCGACGACGAGGAGACGGCCGACGCATGCCTGCGGCTTTTTCAGCGGGTGCAGCGTGGCGACGAGGAGTTGGTGACCTGTGAAGCGGTGGTAAGCGAGGTCGTATATGTGCTGTCGTCGGCACGCGCCGGGTATGGCCTGAGCCACGAGGGCATCCGCAGCCGCCTGGTGCCGATCCTGACGCTGCGAGGGCTCAGGCTTCCCCAGAAGCGTGTGTACCTGCGGGCGCTTGACGTTTACGCGTCGTCAACGTTCCTTGACTTCGAGGACGCGCTGGCCGTGGCTCACATGGAGCGCCTGGGCGTTTCGGAGATCGTGAGCTACGACCGGGACTTCGACCGCGTGGCAGGACTCCAGCGGGTGGAGCCGTGACACTTCGCCGAAGCTACCGGTTGCAAGCGTCCTGACCCAGCGGACGGGTTTCGCCGGCAGGCCCGGTTGTGGGCGGAGACCCGTATCCTCCAAGCGCCGGGCGAAGAGAGAGAGAAACACGGCGTGATTGGCGCGATCATCGGGGACATTGTCGGCTCGGTGTACGAGTGGGAGTGGATCAAGACCAAGTCGTTCGGGTTCTTCAGCGATCAGGGATTCATCACGGACGACTCGGTGTGCACCGCCGCCGTCGCGGATGCGCTGCTGCACGACCGAGAACCGGCTCAAGCCCTGCAGGACTGGTGCCGGCGCTATCCGGACGCGAGCTACGGAGGCTCATTCGCGTCGTGGATCTGGATGGACCCGCCGCGTTCGTACAACAGCTTTGGCAACGGCGCGGCCATGCGGGTTTCGCCGGCGGCCTACCTGAACCGCAACGGCGAGCTATCGGCGGCGCTGGAGGCTTCAGACTTGGTGACCGCCGTCACCCACAACCACCCGGAGGGCCTGAAGGGCGCCCGCGCCACGGTGCATGCGACCTGGCTGGCCTTGCAGGGCGAGCCGGCCGCGGGCATTCGCGCGGCCATCACCGATGCCTACGGCTACGACCTCACCCGCAGCGTTGATGACATCCGGCCTGGCTATCGGTTCAACGAGATCTGCCAGACGACGGTGCCGGAAGCCATTACCTGCGCGCTGGAGTCCGACAGCTTCGAGGACGCGATCCGAAATGCCGTTTCCCTTGGCGGGGATTCAGACACCCTGGCTGCGATCGCCGGGCCGATTGCCGAGGCTTTGCATGGGATTCCTGCCGACATCCGGGCCGAGGCCGAGAATCGCTACGTGCCAAACGACATCCTCGAAATAGTCCGAGAGATGTACAGCGAGGCCAGCCGCTGACGTGGCGAGATGAGAATCTGTGAATCAAGGTTCGGCGTCGGCGTTCCAGCGGACTCCGGTGGTCGAGATTTCACCCTTGATTCTGACCTTGCCCCGCAGGCTCCCGATCAGATCTGCCTCTCCCTGGGCATAGGGCACGACCCGCGCGACGGGCTTGCCGCCCCTGGTGATGATCAGGCCATCGGATTCAAGCTCGTCCAGCAGCGCGAGGCATTGCGCCTTGAACTGCGCAGCCTCAATCGTCCGCATGCCGCTCCCCGATCAACCGGCGGTAATCGCCATCGAAAACTGGATCCGGCACAACTCGTCGCTCCGCGCCTATTGCCCCAGTCGATCCAGCACTACATGCGCGGCGTTGTGGCCGGGGGCGCCGGTGACTTCGCCGCCGGGGTGGGTGCCGGCGCCGCAGAGATAGAGGTTCTCGATTGGGGTGCGGTAGTCGGACCAGCCGGGGAGGGGGCGGCGGGACATCATCTGCTGGGGAATCATGTCGACGTGGCGGATGTTGCCGTCGGTCAGGCCGATGCGGTCTTCGATGTCCTCCGGCGTCAGCAGCGTCCAGTCGATGATGGCGTCCCTGAAGTTGGGGGCGTAGCGGCAGAACTCGTCGATGAGTTTTTCTCCAAACTCCTGCCGCTTCTCCGACCAGGAGCCGTCCTTGAGGTGGGCCGGCACGAAGAACACCCACATGGACAGCACGTGCTGGCCTTCGGGCGCCACCGACGGGTCGTAGACAGTGGGAATCTGCACCTGGATGACAGGCGTCTCGGGGAGCCGGCCGCTGGTGGCGTCGAGCCAGCTGGACTCGCAGTAGTCGGTTGAGGGGGCGAGATTGATCATGGAGAGGTGCTTGGGGTCGTAGTCGTCGCCCAGGTGGCGCGAGAAGTCGGGCAACTCGCGCAGGGAGCAGAGGAACTTGACCGAGGCGGACTGCGTTTTCAGCGCCTCGACCTCGTCCACAACGTCCTGCTCCACGTCGGCTCCGCCGAGCAGTTGCGTGAACGTGCGTTTGGGGTCGGCGTTGGAGAGGACCAGGTCGGCCTCGATCACCTCGCCGTTGGCCAGTTCGACGCCGGTGGCCTTGCCGTCGTCGGTCAGGATGCGGGCGACCTCCGCGCCGGTGCGGATCGACACGCCGACCGACTCGGCGGAGCGGGCCATGGACTGGGTGATGGATCCCATGCCGCCGCGCACGATGCCGTAGTTTTCGGTGTCCTTGCGGTAGGCGCTGAAGCGGTAGAGCGCCATGATGTAGGCGCTGCCGGGGGCGCTGAGGTTGCCCATGTCGATGGCGCCGATGCTGGCCATGGCCCGCATCTCGTCCGAGACGAAGGTCCGGTCGATCAGGTCGCGCACTGGGACCGTCAGCAGGGTTTCCAGCAGTTCCTCTTCTTCCTCGTCCTTGAAGCGCTCGGTGAGCTCGGCCAGGGACGGGGGCGGTCCCAGGTAGTAGTCGCTCAGGATCCGCACGGCGCGGTGCCAGAAGTCAGCCCAATCCAGCCAGGCCTCGGCGTCCTCGGGCGAGAACTGCCGAATCTCTTCGGCGGTCTTCTCGTCGTCGTGCCAGAGCCTGACGGCGCGCCCATCGGGAAACGGGTGCAGGCGGCCGGGGTCCAGCGGGTAGACGTGGAAGCCGTGCTTGCGGAGTTCGAGCTCGTCGATCACCTTCTGCTGCAGGATGTGGCAGACGTAGGAGCAGGTGGAGATGTGGAAGCCGGGGAACCACTCCTCGGTGACGGCCGCGCCGCCGACCACGTCGCGGCGCTCCAGCACCTGCACGTCCAGCCCGGCCCGGCCGAGATAGCCCGCGGCCACCAGGCCGTTGTGCCCGCCGCCGACGATTACGACTTTCTTGTTCTCGGCCATGGCTTGCTCCTTTTGCCGCTACCCCGTGCCGACCGGCTCGCACCCCCGCGCCGAAGCGGCCGTAACCCGCATCGTTGCGGCTGTTTCAGGAGAAACGCCGCGTTCCCGCCCCGCTTCCCGGCGGTCACCGGGCTAGAATCCCACGCCGTTCGGGGGACGGGTCGAAGCTTATGACACGGGACTCCAGGAAGCCGCTCGGTCTGGACGATGTCTTCATCGTCGACTGCGACGTGCATGCCAACGAACCGCCCGAGGCGCTGGCGCCGTATATCGACATGCCGTGGCGCCGATCGCTGGAGTTGCTGGGCCGCGGGCCGCAGCGTTACCTGGACATTCCCGGCTACGCGCCGATTCTCAACCTGGATCCGCCGTTTCCGGACCGCGGGCTGGGCAACCGGACGGTGACCTCGGCGCGGCAGATGCGGGACGAGTTGGATGAGCTGTCCATCGACGTCGGCATCCTGTTTCCCGACAACCTGCTCAAGATTGCCGTGTTCCCGCACGTCGACTACGCGGCGGCGCTGGGGCGCGCGTACAACGCCTGGCTGGCGGACGCGTGGGTGAGCCGGGAAACGGGTCTTTACGGGGCGGTGCTGGCCGTGCCGCAGGATCCGAAAGACGCGGCGGAGCAGATTCGGACCTACGGGGCGGACGACCGGTTCGTGGCCGTCTACCTGCCGGTCGCGGGGCTGCGCCCGCTGTGGGGCGACCGGATGTACGACCCGATCTATGAAGCGGCCGAGGAGATGGGCCTGCCGGTGATGCTGCACAGCGTGGGGATCATCCACCCGCACTTTCCGTTCAACCTGGAGCACGTGGAGTCGCGGATCGTGCGCCACCCCATCAACCATGAGTTCGCGCTGATGGCCAACCTGTTCACGATGATCGCCAACGGGGTGCCGGTGAGGTACCCGGACCTGGAGATCGTGTTCACGGAGGGCGGCGTCTCCTGGGTGCCCTTCTGCATGTGGCGCATGGACAAGGAGTACGCCGAGATTCCCACCGGCGCCCCGTTCCTGGAGCGTCCGCCCAGCGAATACATCAAGGAGATGTACTACTGCACGCAGCCGATCGAGGAACCCGAACGCGCCCGCGACCTGGTGACGATGATCGACCTGTTCGACGGTCGGGATAAGGTCATTTTTGCCTCGGACTGGCCGCACCACGACTTTGACCATCCGCGCAAGGTCCTGAATATGCCGTTCGACGCCCAGCTCAAGCGCAACATCATGGGCGAAACCGCCCGCCGCCTCTTCAAGCTGCCGGTTCCCGTTCCCGTCGCCTGATGGCGCGGATCCGGGTGGGGCCGGCGGACGAGATTCGGCCCGGCCAACCGGCCTTTGTGACGCACGGTGAGATCGAGATCGCCGTGTTTCGCCTGGATGACGGCTTCCGCGCCTACCGCAACCGCTGCCCGCACCAACAGGGGCCGGTGTGCACGGGTCCGGTCAGCGGCACGCTGGTGGCCACCGCCGATACGGACTGGCGGCTGGCCTGGGTGCTGGAAGGCCGGGTGCTGATTTGCCCCTGGCACAGCATGGAGTTCGACCTGGACACGGGGCGCCGGATCCGCGCCCAGTCGGAACGCCTGCGGGCGTTTCCGGTTGAAGTCGAGAGCGGCCAGGTTTTCGTGCAGGTGGGTCCGCGCTCGGCGGCATCCGCTGCCCGTCAGCGGGCCTGACGACCGCTTGCCGTTCGTCCGGGCCGCCGGCGTCATGAGTGTTTCTCGGATCGTTCCAGGCTGATCCTTCCCCATCTCGCCGGCGTGTAGGCTGGATGGTGCGTGGCATGCGGGGAGGCTCAGCGAATGAAGTTTGTCTCCGCCATCTCGCTTGAGACCGAACCGGCGCGCATCGCGCAGGACATCCACGACCAACTCGCGGCGGACGGACCCTTCGACCTGGTCGTCGCATTCGTCCGGCCTCCAACCGATCCGGCGGGCGCCGAAGTCCTGGCCGGGGTGCGAGAGATCCTGGCGCCGCGACGATTCATCGGCTGCACGGCAGGCGGCGTCGTGGGGTCCGGCCGCGAGATCGAGAGCGACGACGCCACCTCGGTCCTGGCCGCGCGTCTGCCGGGCGTTCGGGTCGATCCGCTACCCGATCTCGACGACGAGGCCGTGGATCTTGCACCAGACGATCTTCAGGCCTGCATCGTGTTGGTAGATCCCTATTCGACCGCCACCGAAGCCTTGCTGCGCAGGCTCGATCAGCTGGCTCCGGGAATCCCCGTCGTCGGCGGCGTGGCCAGCTGGGCGTCCGCACCGGGACGCAACCGACTTGCTCAAGACGGAAACGTCGTCAACACGGGCCTGGTCGGAGTGACGCTGCGCGGGAATCTGCGTGTCAGCACCATCGTCTCGCAGGGCTGCCGGCCGGTCGGCGACTGGTTCACCGTGACGAGCAGCCGGAGCAACCTGGTGCAGGAGCTCGACGGGAAGCCTCCACTTGAAGTCCTTCAGAAAGTCTTTGCGGAGGCCAGTCCCGAGGATCAGAAGCTGATGCGTTCCGGCATCCTGCTCGGGCGTGGCGTTGCCCGGCAGCCCGACGATCTCGGGCATGGATCGTTCGTAATCCGCGTCGTGCTGGGTGCCGACCGCGAGTCCGGCGCCATCAGCGTGGCCGACCGCGTGCGCGAGGGCGAGTTCGTGCAGTTCCACGTGCGCGATGCGCAGAGCGCCCGCGACGACCTGGAGATGCTGTTGACGCCGCAGGTCTTTGAAGAGACCGCCGCCGGGGCCTTGCTGTTTACCTGCAACGGGCGCGGTGAGCGCTTCTTTGGCGAGCGTGACGCCGACGTCGCGATCATCAGCAACGCGCTAGGCGAGCAAGTGCCGGTGACGGGGTTCTTCTGCGGCGGCGAGATCGGTCCTATCGGCTCGGCTAACTTCGTGCACGGGTACACCGCCAGCCTGGCTGTTTTTCGCCCAGGGTCCGGCGCGGGCTAGATCTCAGGCTCGAAGGGACTCGTGCGAGTATCCGGTTGAGCATTGCCCTGGTGAGTTCCGCTCTTCAGAAGTGAATGCCTGAACTCAATACAATCGCCGGGATGAAGATATGGCCATGGAGATTGTGATTTGACGCGGTCGCTGCCTGAGACTCCGAACGGTAACGCTCCCGCCAATGTCACCACCGGGCGCCGGGTCCGGGAAGCGCTTCTCAAGACGACCGAAACGGTGCTCCGCCCGCTGGTCATCCGGTCGCTGCTGGCCTGGGAACGCCTTGAGTCGGGTGTCAGCTACAACCCCACCTCCCGGGACGTCCAACGCAACCCCTACCCGACCTACGAACGGCTGCGGCGCAAGGACCCGGTGCACCGGATGCGGCTGGTCGACGCGTGGGCGATCACCCAGCACCAGGACATCGACGCGATGCTCCGCGACAGCCGCCGGTTCTCGAACGGCGGCCGGGACTACGGGTATGTCGACTACATTTCACTGCTGGACATGGACCCGCCGGATCACACGCGCTTGCGGTCGCTCGTGGTCAAGGCGTTTACTCCGCGGGCGGTCGCGCAGCTCGCGCCGAGCATCCAGGAAACCTGCGACGAACTTCTCGACGATGTCGAAGAAACAACCCGATTCGACCTTATCGAGACCCTGGCGTTTCCGCTGCCGGTCATCGTCATCGCCGAAATGCTCGGCGTTCCGCCCGCGGACCGGGATCGGTTCAAAGCCTGGTCGCAGGACGCGGCGCTCTCGGTCGAGCCGGCGCTGAACCCGGGACAAGTGCGGCGAGTCCAGCGCGCCTTCGGGAATCTGCGGGAGTACCTGAACGGGCTGATCGAGCGTTATCAGCGGGACCCGCAGGACAACATGATCAGCGCGCTGGTGGCCGTGGAGGAGGCCGGCGACAGGCTGACCCGCGAAGAGTTGCTGATGACCCTGATGTTGCTCCTGGTGGCCGGCCACGAGACCACGCGCAACCTGATCGGCAACGGCATGTTGGCGCTGCTGAGGAATCCCGACCAGTTGCAGCGGTTGCGCGACCATCCGGAGTTGATGGAGTCGGCCATCCACGAGTTGCTGCGCTACGACGCGCCGGTGCAGCTCGACAGCCGGGTCGTGCAAGAGGACCTGGAGATCGGCGGCAAGCGCATTCGCAAGGGCCAGCGAGTCATTGGGCTGATCGGCGCCGCCAATCGAGACCCCGAGGCATACGCCAGGCCGAACCGCCTGGACATTGGGCGCGGTGACAAGACCCACCTGTCGTTCGGCCGGGGCATTCACTACTGCCTGGGATCGCCCCTGGCGCTGTTGGAGGGGCGGATCGCCTTTGCCACGCTCTTGCGTCGGTTCTCCTCGATCCGCCTGGCGGCCGAGCCGGAGCACCTGGACGTCGTGGTGTTGCGCGGCGTGCGGGAGCTGTGGATTGACGTCGAGCGGGCTCCCGACACCTAGCCCCCGGTGCCGCATCCGCGGCTTCGATGCACGGGCGCGCCGGCATTCGTTCCCGCGTTTGACCTGAGGCTCGCTCCCTAGAGACCTTGGCGTAACCCTGGGTTGGGTGCGCGGAAGACCCGCACCCCTGCCCTCTCCCACTGTCCAGACCGGACACATGGTTTACAGACGTTCGGACACATGGTTTACACATTTAGGCGGGCGTCCGGAGGTCGAGGGTGGCCAGCTGGTCGGTCATGAAGTGCACGGTCCAGCAACCGTCGGTCGCGGT
>JAJDVX010000038.1 GCA_022825895.1 Chloroflexota bacterium
CCGGAGCCTGCGTTACGCGCCGGCGAAGGCTCGGATCGCTTGGCGCAGCGCGTGTGGCGCGTTGTTGCGACGGGCTCATCCCACGGGATAGCCGTGCCTGGCGGTGAAGTCGCGGCGGCCATTCGGTTGCCGTCCGACACCAGCATCGCGCACAATCCTCGCGATGAACCAGCGCAACTCGAACCGCAGGCGGATCGTCGAGGGATTGCCTTATTGCTCTCACTGAGCTGGCCGCCGCCCTGCTAGACACTCAGTGAACAACAGCAAACCACTCATCGAGCGGATTCTCGAAACGCGAAATCTGAATAGCGCTTGGCACGCCGTCACCGACCGCAAGAATCGAACCGCTCGAGGCTCCGACGGCGAGACGATTGCGGCATTCGCGGTGCGACGCCCCCAAAACCTCGCATCAATACGCGACCAAATAAAAGCTGGCACATACAGATTCCGACCGCTGGTTCGGCGGCAGCTAGAAAAGAAGTCAGGCGGCATACGTGAGCTTCGAATCCCAGCCATTCGAGACAGGGTTGTCCTTCGGGCGATTCATCAAAAACTGAATTCCCACCAACTGCTTCGCCCAGTCTTTCGCAATGAAAGCAATTTCGCTTATCGACCCCGCGTGCCTATGAAGCTCATGGTTGACAAGATCAGCAAATTAAGGAAGAACTACAACTGGGTGATGACTGCGGACATTATAGAGTTTTTTGACAAAATCGACCCTAAACTGGCGATTTCTCATCTGGAGTGGATGACGAAAGACGATTCGATCAGTCACTTAGTACGGGACGCACTGACAGTCCGTACAATTGACCCAACAGACTCATCTGCCGAAGACGAATACGAGGAGGAGTTTGACGAGGACCCGGTAACTGGACTACCTCAAGGATTGGCCATATCGCCGGTACTTTCAAATATTGTGCTTCTGGACTTCGATAGACAGTCCATACAAAAAGGTTTCAGGATAATTCGATACGCCGACGACATCATAGCATTCTGCAAGTCGAAGGACGATACATATCGAGCCCACGATCATTGCAAAAAGGTGCTTGGCAATCTAGATCTTCAGATCAGATCTTTGGAGTCAGAGAGCGACAAGAAGGCTTCGTTAATTCAGAAAATAGACGAAGGGTTTTCCTTTGTCGGCCTCGACTATCATGGATCGGTGATTAAGCCGTCCAATGAAAAAATAAGGGAATTTGAGGAACGTATAGAGGAAATAGTGACTGGACAGGAAAGGAACGGCGCCTCGTCAATATATCGGCAGATTCACGCGTATTCTGACGGATGGTTTGGTGCGTACGGACCGTTTTGCGATCCGGAGGTCCTAAGAGATACCGCCGAGCGGGCGGACCGAATCGTCCTGAACTGGATGCACGGCAAGTACAAGACATTGGGGCTGACTGCCGGCACCGGCCAATTTAGAAGAGGCAGGGCACGATTCTTGTCACCCCACGTGGCGCGCACCGCTGAGCGCCAAATCCGTCGGCGGAGACACTAAGGCTTGAATGACTAGAGGGCGAAGTATTCGTTCGCCAGTCGGGCAATGAGAGCAAGTACAGCCCACGATCCAGCCGGCTCCTCCACGCCGCTGCCGCGGCGGCAGGTGGTGTTGACGATGGGCGGGTTGATGCTGGCGATTTTCCTGGCGTCGCTGGATCAGACGGTGGTGAGTACGGCGATGCCGCGGATCATTGCGGACCTGGGCGGGTTTGACCGGTTCACGTGGGTGACGACGGCGTACCTGGTGGCTTCGACCACGACGGTGCCGATCGTGGGGCGGCTGTCGGACCTGTATGGCCGGAAGGCGTTCTTCCTGGGCGGAATCGTGGTGTTCCTGGTGGGGTCGGTGCTGGCGGGGGTGAGCCAGACGATGGATCAGTTGATCGCCTTCCGGGCCATCCAGGGCATTGGCGGGGGGAGCATGATGGCGCTGTCGTTTACGACGGTGGGCGACCTGTTTCCGCCGGCGGAGCGCGGCAAGTACCAGGGGATCGTGGCGTCGGTGTTCGGGCTGTCGTCGGTGATCGGTCCGACGCTGGGCGGTTTCATCACCGACACGCTGTCGTGGAACTGGGTGTTCTACGTGAATGTGCCGCTGGGGCTGCCGGTGATCGCGCTGTTTATCCGGTTCTTCCCGAACACGCGGCCCGAGAAGCGCAGCTATCGGCTGGACTACGCCGGGATGGCGCTGCTGGTGCTGGTGGTGGTGCCACTGCTGGTCGGGCTGTCGCTGGCCGGGGTGCAGTTCGAATGGCTGTCGCTGCAGATCGTGGGAATCCTGGTGTTCGCGGCGGTGATGACGGTGATCTTCATCCTGGTGGAGCGGCGGGCGGCGGACCCGATCATGCCGCTGGGGATCTACGCGAACCGGGTGGTCAGCATCTCGCTGGTGGCCGTGTTCATCACGGGGTTCGCGATGTTCGGGTCGATCATCTTCATCCCGCTGTTCTTCCAGGGTGTGCTGGGGGCTTCGGCCACGAGCAGCGGCTCGTTCATGACGCCGATGATGATGAGCATGGTGGTGGCCGCCACGCTGTCGGGGCAGGCGCTGTCGCGGCTGGGCGGGCATTACCGGCTGCAAGGGCTGATGGGGATCGGCGTCATGGCCGGGGGCATGGTGATGACTTCGCGGATGACGCCCGACACCTCGTTCGGGCAGGCGGTGGCCAGCATCATGGTGACGGGGCTGGGGCTGGGGATGACGTTTCCGAGCTTCACGATCGCCGTGCAGAACGCCGCGCCGATGGGCCAGTTGGGGGCGGTGACGTCGGCGACGCAGTTCTACAGGTCGATCGGCGGGGCGCTGGGGCTGGCGGTGCTGGGATCGTTCATGGCCAACCGGTTTGCAGCCGGGCTACAAGAGGCGCTGCCGCCGGCGATCAGGCGGGCGGTGCCGGCGGATCAACTGGCACGAATGGAGGAGAACCCGCAGGCGCTGGTGAATCCGCAGGCCCTGGATGCGCTAAGGGCCGGGTTTGCCGAGCGGGGGCCGCAGGGTGCGGCGGTTTTGGATGAGTTGCTTGGCGCGCTGCGAGAGACGCTGGCGTCGGCGATCGGTTCGGTGTTCGTGGTGGTGGCGGTGGCGCTGGGGATTGCCTTTGTGGTGACGATTTTTCTGCGGGAGGTGCCACTGCGGGGGCGTGGGCCGGGGCCGGGCGCGTGAACGGACTGGTCCGCGGACTACTGAGGCACGCCGCGACGAGGAACCCGAGACCGGGGTGGAGCCGCGCAGGACGGTCATGAAGTCGCGCCGTCGCATGTGGATTGTTGTCGTGCTGGCCGCCAGCCTGTTGCCGCTGACGGTCAGTGGGTGTGGCGAGACACCACCTCCTCGTCCGCCTCCGCCGCCGACACCGACCCTGGACGAGCGACGAGTCCAGACTCCGACGGACTTCGGCTACAACACGCGGGTGGTCGATGGCGACATCCACGTGTGGCACGCGCCGCATTGCCGGCCGATTCCTCCCGCCGAGTTTGTCGCCTCCGTAATTCTGACCGACCTGGATTCCGGGTCCCACCTGTACCTGAATCGGGACGGTTCAGTTCGGACGTCTCCCGCGCCCGATTACCGCACAGACGCGGGTCGGAACCGACTTGCCGGGGTGCTTAAAAATCATTCCCTGATGGACGTCATCCTCACGCCATTCGAATGCCCGTAGCGCCATTCGCACCAGAGCCCGACCGACCAGCTACATGCCTGGTCAGACGAATTGCAAAGCGAAGAGGCGGGCGCTGCGGAGGGCGAGGCGGAGGCGGACTGGGGTGCCGGGGGATACGCCCAGGTTTGAATCGCCGCCCCAGGAGACGGGGTGGCGGAGGTAGTTGCCGAGGATGCGGTCGCAGTCGGCGAGGGTGCGTCCGGGTACCGGTCGACCCTCAGCATCCTGGATTTCGACGCGGCCTTCGCCGGACGCGGAGGCGTCGACGTTGAGTTCCAGGGTTGAGCCATCGAGGGTGAGCGGGCGGGTGACGAGTTCGCCGCCGGTGTAGGGGAAGTTGGCGCTGACGAAGCCGTCGAGGCGCTGCTCGGTCCAGCGAATGACGCCGCCGGGGTTGTTCTGGCGCTTGTGGCCGTGGGATTGGTCGTACGCGGTGTGGTACTGGAGCACGGTGTCGCCGCGCACCAGGAGGCCCTGGACCGCGTAGCACATGCGCTGGCCTGGGCCTTCGGCATCGATGCCGACGTAGGGTCGGCGGTCGGGGCGGTCCCAGGCAATGCCGTCGCGACTGACGGCGAGCTGGATGTCCATGAGGCCGTCGTTGCGGGGCGGGTCGACGTCGTCCATCTCGTCGGGCGTGAAGTGGTGGTACATGGACATGGTGGCCAGGTAGACGTCGTCGGCCGCGGGGTACTTGACGACGGACGGGGTGTAGATGTCCATGTCGGGCGGATCGTCGTCGTCGCAGGCAATCACGATGGGCAGCTGCTCGATGATGTGCCGGTCGCTTTCCTCGTTCGACAGGTCCCAGCCGTCGCGGCTGGTGAGGTCGTCGGTCTCCCAGCGCGCCACGGCGCGGCGGCGGCGGCCATCGGGATGGTGGGAGAAGCCGCGGAAGTAGGCGACGTAGCGTTCGATGCGGTCGTCCCAGAAGGCCATGTTCTGGGTGTCGCCGGCGCGCCGAATGCCGTTGCAGCCGAGTTCGCGGAAGACGTAGCCGTCGGGCGAGGCGAAGACGCCGTAGCCGACGCCTCCCGGATCATCCTCCAGGCTGAGGCCGAAGGTCTTATAGCGCTCGGAGGGAGGGGCGGTCGGGTCGATGAAGACGTTGGATCGCTTGGGCTTGGGCGGGATGATATTCATGTCGCGGCGGCCGTTGAGCTCAACCAGGCCGAGGTTGGGTTTGCGCCAGTGGCGTCCGTCCTCGGATTCGGCGTAGCCAAAGCGCGCGGACTCGAGGCCCCTGCGGATGACGGACGCGAGATACCAGCAGCGGCCCAGGCCGTTGTCGTCCAGGACGGTGTTCTGGAAGTGGATGTGGTGTTCCCAAGCGCGGTCGCGTCCGATGGCGATGCCGCCGAGGCGGGGCGGGTTGACGCCGAGTGAGACGCCGGAGATTCGATCGGCGAGCGAGAGATCGATGAAGAGGTGCTTGCGCGAGCCGAGGTGGGTTACATCAGTGCTCATTGCTTCAACCCCACGTTTCCATGAATCCAGGCGGACCGCACCTCACTGTGCGCCAGTGCCCTGGCTGTGGCAACAGCGCGAGTCGCCGGGAACTGGCGGATACCCTGCGGCATGGACCACATCACAGAGCCAAATAGTCAAGTCACGACGCAGCGCGTGCCGGGGCTGAGCTTATTCGCCGACCGGCGGATCAGGTGGCCCGTACAGGCGGCCGCCGCCGCGACGCTGTATATCGCGGCGGCGCTGGCCAGCCTGCCGCCGTTGCCCGGGGACCAGTTTCACCTTGGGCACAAGGACAACGTGCTGTTCCTGTATTCGATGGAGTGGGCGCGGGTGTCGCTGTTCAGCGAGCCGCAGCGGTTCTTTGAGGGCCTCATGTACTACGGCATGGGCGATTCGGTGTTCTATACGCACCTGCTGCTGGGCGGACTGCCGGTGTACGCGCCGGTGGCGACGCTGTTCGGGCCCGGGGTGGGCATCAACGTGCTCACCATCGCCAGCCCGGTCCTGAATGCGGCGGCCGCGGCGGCGGCGGCCTGGGTTCTGCTGGGCCGGTGGGCGCCGGCCGTCCTGGCCGGGTTTGTTTTTGGGTTTGCGCCAATTTCGCAGGAGTTTTTCCAGTACCACCACCTGTTGATGGCCTGGTGGACGCCGCTGGCGCTGGCGTGCTGGTTCGCGTTTCTGCGGCGGCCGACGTGGTGGACGTTCAGCGGGGCGTGGGTTTGCGTGTTCATCCAGTTCGCGACCGGCGTGTACCTGGGCTTTATCGCGCTGGTCACGTTGCTTGTGCTGATCGGCGCCGCCGTCGCTTCCAGACGCCTGCCGGCGGTGGACCGACGGCTGGCGGTGCAGGCGGTCGCGGGCACGGCGGTTGGCGCCCTACCGTTCGTGCCGCTGCTGGCCGGCTATCTAGGCTTCTGGATGGACAACCAGGAGGTGCGAACGATTGACGAGGCCCGGCAGCTGAGCGCGCGACTGCCGGACTACCTGCCAACGGCCGCGCGGTCGCATTACTGGTTCCGGGCGGCCGCCGAGCGCGTGCAGGGGTTTGACGTCAGCTTTCCGGCCCTCGTGCCGGCCGTGCTGGCCTGCCTGGGGCTGGCCGCAGGTACCGCGACGCGGCGCTTGCGCCGGGTGACGCTTGGGTTGGGGCTCAGCGGCCTGCTGATCTTCGTCCTGACGCTGGGGCCGGAACTCTGGTGGAACGGCGAATTGACGGGCATCGGACTGCCGTTTGCCGCCGCGTACGCGCTTGTTCCGGGATTCGCCGCGATGCGGAATCCGCAGTCCCTAGCCGTTGGAATGGTGCTGGCGATGGCTTTGCTCGGCGCCATTGCTTTGGACCGGATGTTGCGATGGCGACGGTTGGGGGGGTGGGCAGCCGGGGCCGTGGGATTGGCTGCATTTGGGTTTCTCGTATTGGAATTCGCTCGCGTGCCGACGTCGGGGGCGCCGATTCCGTACGACCGGAATCTGCAGGCGGCGCTGGCCGAGGCGCCGGAGGGGCCCGTGGCCTTTATTCCACTTGCCGGCGAGCGACTTGGTTTGGACGTCGAGCAGATTCACGAGCACCAGGTTCGGAATGTCGAGCGCGCCCTGTGGACGCTGAACGGGGGGCGCCAGCCGATTGTGGATGGGTATTCCGGATACGAGCCGCGCGGCACGTCGCAACTGGGACGGATGACGTACTGGGCGGATGACGGGAACCGGCGAGACGTGCTGGAGGCGCTGGTTGGCTTTGGCGTTCGAACGGTCGTGCTGGACCGGGAGTACCTGGCTCCGGACCAGACGGAGGCATGGCTGGCGACCATTCAAACCGTGCAGCCGTTGGCGGCGGCGCGCGAGACGCAGCGGTTCATTGTCATCGACGTGGGTCCGCCCAGCACGCCGCCGAACAGTTCGTTGACCGATGTCGAGTTGCGGCTGGGATTGGCGTCCAAGATAGCGCCGGAGGCCACGGTCGACCTTTCGGTCACGTTTTCCAACCCGGCCGACCGGCCGTGGGTTCCGGCATCAGGCCGGGGAATCGCATCGGGCGTCCTGGTCTGGGAGCGGCCGGGGGGAGGCGAGGCTGTTCGGCAGGACATCCGGCTGCGGCTGCCGCCGGTGATCGCCGCCGGAGCGATGGCTCCGGCGCTTGAGCTGATTAGTACACGGTCGCCTGCGGATCCCGGCCGATACCGGGTGCGGCTGGTGATTGACGATGCACCGGAGGCATCGATGGACGTCGAGGTTCGCGCTTCGAGTGAAGACGCGCTCTCCGCCCTTGCCGCGGAGTTTCGCATCCTGAAGCTGCCGACCTGCCTGCGCGCGGGGACGACCTCGCTGGCCCAGGTGCAGGCGGTGAATGTTGGCGCCGAGCCGTGGGGCCAGGATCATTTGCTCGGGTTTCGCTGGTCGACGGCGGACGACCGCTTCATCCTGCAACGACTGGAGGACCTGGAAGGGCGGCTGCTGCAAGTCCAGACCTATCAAGGGCAGGGAATCAGGACGGGATCTGGGATGGTATTTGCGGGGGGCATTGAGGCGCCGACCGGACCGGGCGCTTATCTACTGACGCTGGGGATGGTCGAGGATTCGTGGTTCGGGGAGATCAAGCTGCCAGTCGAGGTGCGGGAAGACTGCGGCTGAGGCCCGCCATTGTTGTTGGCGGCGGCGAGCATGCGACAATGGGTTGGTTTAGCCAGCGACTCCGCCACACAAGGGAGCACACGATGGGACGCGGCGCCCGAGTTTCGATCGAATACTGCAGCCAATGAAACTATCTCCCTAAAGCCGTCCGTGCGACGGAAGAGATCCTGGGAGAGCATGGCACCGACGTTGGCGAGATGACGCTGATGCCTTCGGGCGGCGGCGTGTTCGAGGTAGTCGTCGACGGGGACCTGGTGTTCTCGAAGAAGGCGCTGGGACGTCATGCGGAGGACGGAGAGGTCCTGCCGCTGGTGAGCGCGGCGATTTCGGGCTAGCTCAACTGATCGACGAACGGGCCACGGTGCCGGACAAAGAGTCCGGCACCGTGGCCCGATTCGATTAACGGAGTCAACCTGGCAGCGGTGACTCGCGAGGGCAGGGTCCGCGTCGGCTCGATCTGACCCACCGCCCTGAGGTTCGAATTACGGCCTGAGGGCTATGATCTGGCAGGCTCTCTTGCTGGGCGGTGTGGCGAGCCACCATCGTCCGGACGACAGGAATCCGGAACTGAGGTTCACGGATGAGCCGATGACGGCCGAGCTAAACGCTCTCGACATTGAGCGTCGGCTGACCAGAATTGATGCGATCGTAGCCACCGTCGCAACCAAGGCCGATTTGCACGCGCTGGAGACGCGCCTGATCAGGTGGATGGTTGGGTCGGTAGTCGCCGCATCGGTGGCCAGCGGCACGATTGTGTCGGTGATCAGCCGGTTCTGGACCTAGACGCGGCGACAGACCAGCCACGAAGCGAAGGCGTGGTCTGCCTGGGTCAGTCCGCGGGGGTTGGTGACTCGCCGGCCTGGTCGAGGCGGCGTTTGGCTTCGGCGTAGGTGTCGGGTGGAAGGGCGCCGCGTTGGGCGGTGGCGACGTTTTCGGCGAGGTGGTTGGGGTTAAGGGTGCCGGCGATGATGGTGTGGACGTCGGGGTGCGACAGGGTGTAGCGGAGCATGAAGGCGGTGGGGGATTCGCCTTCCTCGCGGAGGTCATCGAGGCCGGCCCGCTCATAGGCCGCCCAGCGATCGGCACTTGCGAGGCCGACCCCGGGTTCGCCTTTTCCGACGCCGCCGCGTATGACGGTTCCGATTCCGGCCTGGGCGGCCCTGGTGATCCACTCCTCGTGCTCACGCAGGATGGCGGCGTAGGGGATCTGGAAGACGTCGAAGACGCCCCACTCGATGTAGGTGGGCAGATGCGGCAGCGTTGTTGAAGCGCCGATCCAGCGGACTTTGCCCTGGGCGCGCATGTCCTGGAGGGTGTCGACGATGCCTTCGGCCTCGCACTGCTCGACGGTGGCGTTGTGGAGTTGCATGACGTCGACGTAGTCGGTCTTGAGGCGTCGGAGGCTCTCCTCGAGGCCGCGGAACATGTTCTGGCGGGTCCAGACGTGTTCGCCGCCGCCGGGGATGCAGCCGCACTTGGTGGCGAGGATGTACTCGTCGCGGCGCGAGCCGATGTAGCGGCCCATCAGCTCCTCGCTACGGCCGTAGTCGTTGGACGTATCGATGTAGGTGATGCCGGAGTCGAGGACGGCGTTGAGGATGCGGCGGGCGTCGTCGTCGCTGATGTCGCGGCCGCGGGGGGCGCCGCGGATTTCCATGGCGCCGTGGCCGAGACGGGTTATGTCAAGTCCGGTGCGGCCGAGGGTTGCGGTGGGCAGGTCGGTTGGCATCGGTTTGTCCTCCAGGGTGGATGAGCCGCGCGCTAGGCGCGTTCTGAACCGTTTACGGCTTCCAGCACGCGGACGGGCGACGCTGGGAGTTGGCGGATGCGGCCGCCGGTGGCGTTGTGGATGGCGTTGGCGAGGGCGGCCAGGGGCGGGACGATGGGCAGTTCGCCGACGCCGCGGACGCCGTAGGGATGGCCGGGATTCGGGTACTCGACCATGACGACTTCAAGGTTGGGGACGTCCAGCGCGGTGGGCATGCGGTAGTCGAGAAACGAGGTGTTGGTCATGCAGCCGGCGTCGTCGTAGGTGTAGCCCTCGGTGATTCCCCAGCCGATGCCCTGGGCAATCCCGCCCTCGATCTGACTGCTGGCATAGGGCGGATACACGGCCTTGCCCACGTCCTGCACGGCGGTGTAGCGAAGGACGTCGACCTTGCCGGTTTCGGGATCGACGGCAACGTCCACGATGTGGGTGGCGAAGGAGGGGCCTGGGAGGGTTGGGGTAGTGGTGGCGACGCCTACGGGGGCCTCGCCCTCGCTGACGATCAGGCGGGCGGCCTCGGCGAAGTCGACGGCATGGCCGTTGGCGGCGAAGCCATCGAGCGATACGTCGATCGTCGACTCGGCTACGTCCCAGATGTCGGCCAGGGCGTCGCGCATCTTGCTTTGAAGATCGCGACCGGCTTCGATGGCGGCCCAGCCAGTGGCGAAGGTGGTGCGGCTGCCGGCGGCGTTGCCGCCTTCGGCGATGGCGTCGGTGTCGGGGATGCGGGGATGGACGCGGTCCGCGCCGATGCCGAGGGTTTCGGCCAGTTGCATGGCGATGGAGGTGCGGGTGCCGCCGATGTCGGGCGAGGATTCCAGGAGGGTGACGGAGCCGTCGCCGTTGAGGCGGGCGGTGGCGGACGAGGTTCCACCGCCGTTGCCCCAAAAGCCGGAGGCGACGCCGCGGCCACACAGGCGGCCGTTCCGCCGAGCGACGGGCGACTGGTAGTGGGTGGTGGCGCGGGCAACGCGGAGCTGCTCGCTGTTGCCGATGTCGTTGAAGCGGGTGCCGTTGGGGCGGAGGTCGCCTTCGCCGGAGGCGTTACGGAGGCGGAATTCGAGGGGATCCATCCCGAGGGTTTCGCAAAGCTCGTCGATTACGCCCTCGACGGCGAAGGCCGCCTGGGGCGCGCCGGGGGCGCGGAAGGCCTGGGACTTGGGCTTGTTGACGACGACGTCGTAGCCGTCGATGCGGAAGTTCCGGAGCTTGTAGGGGGCGAGGCCGCAGTTGGCGGCGCCGCCAACGGAGGAGCCGGGAAAGGCGCCGGCTTCGAAGTGCATTTCGAGCTGGGCGGCGGTGAGGTCGCCGGCCGAGGTGGCGCCGATCTTGCAGCGGATGAATGCGGCGGGGGCAGGGCCGGTGCCGAGGAGAGTCTCGGTGCGGTCCATGGTGATCTTGACGGGTCGACCGGACTTGCGGGCGAGGACGACCGCGATGGGGGCGACGTAGTTGGTGAGCTTGCCGCCGAAGCCGCCGCCGATTTCGGCGGGGACGACGCGGATGTTGGAGATCGGGATGCCGAGCATCTGGCTGATCTCGTTGCGGACGCCGAAGTGGCCCTGGGTGCTGCAGTGGATTTCGAGGGTGCCGTCGGCGCGCCAGAAGGCGGTGGCGTTGTGGGGTTCGATGTAGCCCTGGTGGATGGTGGAGGTGCTGAAGTCGCGTTCCAGGATCAGGTCGGCGGCGGCGAAGCCGGTCTCAATGTCGCCTTCTTCGAGGACGATGTGCTTTGCGATATTGCCGGGGGCGTCCGCGAACGCGCCGGCGGTCTCCATGCGCAGGTCGGGGTGCAGGATGGGGGCGTCGGGGGCGATGGCGGATTTCGCGTCGAGGACGGGGTCGAGGACTTCGTAGTCGACCTGGATCAGGCGGAGGGCCTCGGCGGCGATGTGGGACGAGGTCGCGGCCACGGCGGCCACGGCGTGGCCGTGGTAGAGGGCCTTGTCGCGCGCCATGACGTTCATGGCCTTGAGGCGGATGGCGTTGCCGAAGGCCTGGGGGCCTTGGGCGGGCGCCAACGGCATGTCGGCCGACGTCATCGTAGCCAGCACACCCGACAGAGCCTCGGCCCGGGAGGTATCGATACGCGTGATGCGCGCGTGGGCGTGGGGGCTGCGCAGGACCTGGGCGTGCAACATGCCGGGAATGCTGACGTCCACGCCAAAGACCGCGTGTCCGGTGACCTTGTCGACGCCGTCGTGGCGGATTGGGCTGGTGCCGACGACGTTCAGTTCAGGCGCGGTTACTGCCATACGTATTTCATCCGGTCGCGGAGTCGTATCCGATTTTCGCATGCGGCGCAGCGAGACGTGCGCCGACGCGCCAGAGGGGAACCCGATGACCTGATGCAACCTGGTGCCAGAGCCGGCCAGCTGCGCGTCCGACGCATAATCGGGCTCTCGGCTCGGTGGCCCGGCGAGGTACCGCTGTCCGCGGCCGAATCGGGACCGGTACCGGACAAGACTGGGAGAGGGCGGACATGCGGCCAAATGTGCTCGTGTTGATGAGCGACCAGCACAACCCGATGGTGAGTTCGCCGTACGGTCATTCCTTCATCCGCACCCCGGCGATCCAGACCCTGGCCGATCGCGGGGTGACGTTCGAGAACGCGTACTGTCCTTCGCCGCTCTGCGTGCCATCGCGATCCGCGTTTCTCACGGGGCTGCCGGTCCACGCCATCGGGGCCTGGGACAACTCGTGCCCGCTGCCGGTTACCGAGCCCACATGGGCCCACCGGCTTAACGCGGTGGGCTATGAGACGACGCTGTGCGGGCGAATGAGCATCGGCGGGCCGAACCAGATGCACGGATTCGCACGACGCATCCACCCGGAAATGCGTCCGGGCAAAATGGGTTCGAGTTTTCCCAATTGGGACGCGCCGATTCGAGCGCATGCCGGAACGCGGGAACGGCTCAAGACCGCGGGCGCGGGCGATACGTGGCAGCAGCAGTACGACAACGACGTTACCGAGGCCGCCGTGGCCTTTCTCTCGGACCCGGCACGCCGGGACGGTCCGTGGGCGGCCGTGGTGGGCTGGTTTCTGCCGCATACGCCGCTGACGGTGCGTTCGGAATACTTCGACCGGTATTACCCCGCACATGCGGATCAGCCGAACGCGCCGGCGAAACCGATCGAGGCAGTGCAGCCGCAGAGCCGACGGTTTCGGGAGTTCCTGGGTGCGGAGGGACTCTCAGAAGCCGAAATCGGGCGCGCACGCGCGGCGTACTACGGCATGGTGTCGTTCACGGACGCGCAGGTGGGGCGGGTGCTGGAAGCCCTGGAGGCTGGTGGGGCAAGCAAGAACACGCTGGTCGTTTACACGTCGGATCACGGCGAGATGATCGGCGAGCACGGGTTGTGGTGGAAAAGCTCGTTCTATGAACCATCGGTGCGCGTGCCGCTGATCGCGGCGTGGCCGGGGCGGATCGAGGGCGGCTCGCGCGTGGACACGCCGGTTTCGCTGCTGGACCTCACCCGAACGATTGTCGACGCAGCGGGCGCGGATTCCGACGGCATCGTGGGCGACAACCTGTTGAACCCGGAACTGGATGAAGGCCGGGCGGTGTTCGCCGAATTCGCGGCGCACGCTACGGACCGGCCGGGACGAATGGTTCGGCGGGGGCGGTTCAAGCTGAACTACTACCACGGAGAGCCACCCGAGCTGTTCGATCTGGAGGCCGATCCGTACGAGACGATGGACCTGGCCTCGACGCCGGCGTTTGCCGGCGTCCGAGACGATCTCATCGCCCTGGTTCTCGAGGATTGGTCGCCGGACGAAATTGGCGCGCAGGTACGCGAGAGCCAGCGGCGTCGGCGAATCCTCTTTGCGGGGCTGTCGTAACCGAAGCCGACCGGCCGGACGTGCCTTTGAGCCAGGCGAATTCAGCCTGGAATCAATCGTGCGCGAGTGCGGCTCTCACGTCGGCGCCCGCCCGCGGCGCGGGCCGTGATAGGTTCACGGAAGCAGCGGGCACCGCAGAACGAACGATCAATGACTGATGGTCGGTCAGCGCGCTGGAGCCGACAGCGCGTATGCGTGGCGATTGCCGCGGTGGTGGTTGGCCTGACGGTTGCCGCCTGCGGGGGCGACGAGAAGCTGGTGCGCCAGGACTATTACTCGGTGATCGCGCCGGAGCGCTGCGGCGGTGTGAGCGCGGTGAGCTGCGCGGGGTACCAGTCCACGCCCACGCCCGCTCCGTAGAGAGCGTTGCGTAACTCGGGCTTGGGTGCGCGGAAGACCCCTCACCGATTGCCGCCGGGTACGGCGGCATCTGCCTCTCCCCTGGGCGAGGGTGAAGAGGGGCGGCGCCCTGATCAGATTGACATCGCGCACTCGCTCCGTGGGTTATGCATAGGTTTCTCCGTAGCTGACAGGCGGCATCGCCTGTAGGAGGTCAAGCCGGATGGACAAGCACCTGTTTCTTGACCTGGACGAGGTTGCAGCCACGCATAACGTGGAGCAGCGGGTGTGCGAGGCGACGAAGCATCCGGCGAACCCGGTGTTGCCGGTGGGGCGGCTGGACGAGTGGGACGCGGTTCGGGCCAGCGTCTGGTCGGTGCGGACCGTGCTGTACGACCCGGACGACGGGCTGTTCAAGTGCTGGTACACGGGGGCCGACCAGGAGCGCCTGCGCTGGCGGCGCATGGGCTACGCCTACAGCGAGGACGGCATCCGCTGGATCAAGCCGAAGCTGGGGCTCTTCGAGTTCAACGGGTCCACGGACAACAACATCTGCCTGGACATGCTGGGGGCTGTGATTCGCGATCCCACGGAGCCCGACCCGGCCCGCCGGTTCAAGATGGTCACGAAAGATCTCGTAGGGAGTGGGCCCGCCCGTGCCGCGTACTCGCCCGACGGCATTAACTGGACGGTGGGCCCGGCCGTCGACCTGCCGGCGTTGGCGCACGGTCCCGACATCGTGGTGCTGGCGCTGGACGAGGAGGCCACGGACCCGGATCGGCGCTACATCCTGATCTGGCAGGAGCGTGTACCGGCCGCCAAGCCAGGGCCGGCAACGGTCCGGGGCAAGTTCATCGCCTACGGGCCAAGCATCGAGAAGTTCACGTCCAGTCCCGACAACCCATTTCTGGATCCCAAGGACGGGCTGGAGCAGGAGAACCACTTCCTGACGCTGGACCGCTATGGCAACGGCTGGATTTCGGTGTACGAGTTCGGCTGGTACGTGCCTAACGGGCTCGGGGTGTTCGGACAGTACGCGGCGGACCTGCGGCTGGCCGTGAGCAAGGACGGTGAGCATTTCTCGCGCATCTGCCTGACCGACAAGGTGGTCTCACGCGGCGAGCGGGGCACGTGGGACGCCGGATTCCTGGTGATAGGGGACCGGATCATCGTCAAGGACGACACGATCTACATCTACTACAGCGGACAGGGCGAGGACTGGAGCCTCTGGCCGCCGGGCAACTATCCCAAAGAGTTCGGGGGCGGGAAGAGTGGGTCCGTTCGACTGACGCAGCTGGGACTGGCGACCCTGCGGCTGGATGGGTTCACGTGCATGCAGACGGTGGACCGGGAGATCTCGGGGTCGCTGGAGACGACGCCGCTGGAAGTAGAGGCGGACACGCGGCTGACCGCGAACGTGGCCGAGGTGATCGCGCGGCGGAGCTGGGTGGACGTGGATGTGCTTGACGCGGAGACGGGCGAGGTGATTCCGGGATTCAGCCGCGAGGACTGCGTGCCGCTGGCGGTCGATAACGTGCGGGCGCGGGCTACCTGGCAGGGTATGGAACTCGGCGCCTGCGACCGGCGGCAGGTTCGCCTGCGATTCCACATTCATGGGGCGGCCCGGTTGCACGCCTATTCGCTGACGTAGCGGGGTCGATCGATCCGGATTAGTACGAAACGCGGCCTGACCCGGATTGCGCGCCGGACGGTTCGACGGCCACGATGCGCGGAAGCGACTTCACCAGGAGGACGGACATGGAACGTCAGTGCATCTCGTCAGGCAAGCCGACGGAGGCGGTGATCGGGTATTCGCGGGCGGTTCGGGTGGGGCCGCACGTGTGGATCGCGGGGACGACAGGTCCGCTGCCGCCGGAACATCGCGACGCACCGGGCGACGCTTACGCGCAGGCGAAACACGCGATCGGGATCATCGAGAAGGCGCTGGGCGAGGCGGGCGCGACGCTGGATGACGTCGTGCGAACGCGGGTGTTTCTGACCGACATCGACCGTGACGCGGATGCCGTTGGCCGGGCGCACCTGGAGTCGTTCGGAAATGCCATGCCGGTGTCGGCCTTTATTGGCTGCACGAGCCTGGTGGGCAGCGAGTCGGTGCTAGAGATTGAGGCGGAGGCGTACGTGGGCAGCGGCGCGGGCTAGATTTGCTCGGTCGCTAGGACGCTCCCGCGCTTGAGCCGACGACATGCGGACCTAGTGAGTCACGACATTCGCGTCGCCCGCTCGACGGTCTCGGCGAGCCAGGCATTGAGACTCTTGTTCGCGGCTTGCGCGGCGGCCGTCGCCGCGCGGTGGAGAGCCGGGGTCAGGCGCAGGGCCACCTTGCCCGAGTAGGGCTTATCGGGATTGCGGCCCCGCTCGGCGCAGACGTTCAGGTACTCGTCCACGGAGTCCTTGAATGCCCGGTGCAACTCCGCAACCGACGTGCCCTGGAAGGTGATGACGTCGCGCGTGTCGATCACCTCCCCATGGAAGAAGCCAGCGTCGTCGTACTTCACCATGGCTTGATATCCGCCGTACTCAATCATGGTCCGTCCGCCTCCCGGTCCATCCCCGCAGCAACCAGAAACCTCCGCACCGATGCGACGGTGCCCTTGTCAGTGTTCGGCCGAGGATGGGGGCGGTGGAAGACCGCGATTACGTCGTTGAGCTCGATCGCGATTCTGGAACCGGCCCGCTCCTCGATGTCGGCACCGCAGGCCCGCAGCAGCGATTCGATGTCGGCCCAGCGGATTCCCGCTTGGGTGGGCCGCTTGAAGATCGCCGCCAGCGTTCGACGGTGCCTTCGTCGCATGGAGCCATGCTATCACGAGATGATATCACCCGAAATAAGGCCGACCTCGACGGCGGCTCGCGCCGATTTGCTCCAGGCCGTCGTGGGTTCGACCTAGGGCGCGCGAAGCACCACGTTCTCGGCGTCTAGCGCCCAGGTTTCGTGGTAGACGTGGGGGCGGGGGCGCTGGAGCTTGAGCGGCGTGGGCGGTGGGTTGTCGGGGTCCCAGAGTTCGAGGCGGTCGCGGCCGCGGACCTGGTGGAACCATTCCTTTTCGCTTTCGGCCGGCTCGATTTCGCGGCGGAGGATGAACTCGACGTAGTCGAATTCGCTCAAGGCAACCTCGGCCAGGAAGACGCGGTCGACGCCTTCGCCGTCCCAGGTGGCCATGTCGGGAAGGATGACCGGTCCGCAGCAGAGCTGGAACTTGCCGGAGTCGGGATGAAGGTTCATGAGGCGGATGGGGAACTCGATGCGAACATCGAGTCCGGTGGCCTTGTCGCGGTAGGTCGTCTGGCCGTTGATGACCGCGCCGGACTGGGTGGCTTCGTTGACGGCGTGGCCGTCCAGGAGACGATCAGCGCCGGGGAGCGTGACGGGGCGGAAATCCATGTCCGCGTAGCGCTCGGGCCACGGCCTGCGGGCGACGGGCTCGGGGACGTCCGACAGACCTCGCGCAATCGGCACGCCGTGCTCGCGGGTAAAGACCGCCCGCCACTCGCCGCTGGGGATCATGAAGAATTGCTCGGTCGCGATGGTGAGCTCGGCGCGGCAGGGATAGTTGAGGTAGTGGGTGATCGACGATCCCGAAGGATTGACGATGTCCATGGTCGAGTCCACCTGCATTCGCACGCGGTAGACGTCGCCAAGGTCGCCGACGAAACCTCCATCCCAGCGGTAATACGGATGGGGTTTCCTGGGATGGGTGGTCCAGGTGATGAAAGAGCGGGTGAAGTCGAGCATTGGACCGGCCTTGGTGGGGCGACGCGGCGGCGTTTCGGTGGCTCACAATACACTCGGCGAACGTCTGCGGATCGGCGGCCATCGTTCGGGACGCGGCGGCCGGGCCAAACAAGTCGGACCAGAGAGGACGAGACCATGAACGATTTACGCGACAAGATCCTGGGCTGCCTGACTGGCGGGTTGCTGGGCGATGCGATGGGCGGGCCGGTTGAAGGGCTGCACTACGAGTTCATCGAGCAGCGCCACGGCGAGGTCACGGATCTGAAGGAGCACCGCGGTCTGCAGCCGGGGGCCGGGACGGACGACTCGGCGTTGAAGCACATGCTGTGCGAGGCGATCGCGCGGACCAACGGCAACGTAATGGCGTCGGACTGGGCGCAGGTGTGGCGCGAGCGCATGAACCCGTTCAAGTTCTATCCGCCGGTGGCCAGTTCCTTTTACAAGATTTCAATCGGAGGGGTCAGGGCCCGGGAAGCGGGCATCGGCAACATGATTTCCAATAGCACGGCGATGTGCATTTCGCCGATCGGCATCATCAACGCGGGCGATCCGCGCCGGGCCGTGCTGGAAGCGTATGAGGTGACCAGCCTGATCCATCGCGGCTCGCCGCAGGACGGCGCGCTGGCCATGGCCGCCGCCACCGCCGCGGCGTTCGATCCGAACGCCGATGCCGAATCGGTCATCGAGGCGGCGGTCAGCAACCTGGATAGCGAGAGCGACGTGCCGGCAGCCATCGACACGGCCGTGAGCCTGGCGCGGTCGACTGGTGACTTTGCCGCGTTCCGCGCCGCCTACTACGCCGACCATCTGTGGGACTGGCCGCAGCAACCCGAGGAGGGTCATAGCAACGCGGTTGACCCGCGCGAGTCGGCGTCCGTGGCGCTGGCGCTGCTGCTGCTGGCCGACGGCGACCCGAACGAGGTGGCGCTGATGTCCGCGAACTTTGGCCGCGACGCCGACTCCATCGGCGCCATGGGCGGCCCGGTGGCCGGGGCGATGGCGGGGGCCAGTGCTATCCGGCCTAAATGGGCCGCGCAGGTGCAGGCCGCGACGCCGGTGAACCAGGACGAACTGGCGGACATGCTGCTGGGAGTGCTAACCAAGCGCCTTGAAACCGAATTGGCCCGGACCGAGAGATATCTATCATGAAGAATGCATGAATATTCTCCTTCCTCCGCAAGAGCGACCTGGGCACTCCCGAGGCAGTCTCGTGTATTGATCCGTGTGGAAATCAGGCCCGTGAGACCCGACGTGGCGAGCGCTTGCGAAGTCGACGATGAAGCTCGATTGCCACTTCAGATTCCACAGCCAGCTTGTCGCGGTCTTCAAGAACCGAACTTGTGGAGCATTTGATGACCCACTCCAACGCCGAGCCGGATGCAGTAAGCCAATCAATGCGTATGTCAATTCTTCAGGAACAACTTCCACAGTACATTGCAGACGGATGGCACATTGAATTGACAACCGATTACAGTGCTGTTATATCAAAGAGGAGCGAGAGCATCTTGGCTGCAACTTCCTGCCTCGCATTAGGAGTGGTAGCTATTATTGTCGTTGGATTCGTAAGCATCTTTCTATTCGTCGATACACATCCCGCAGTTGGATTGATCACATTCATAGTTGTGGCATCCGTGCTTGTGACTGGCATGGCTGCTCAGATCCGGAATAGCGAGAATAGGAAGAAGATGGTTTTTGTTGATGAACACGGGGCCCTACACTTGCAGGATACTAGCGACTAGCGAATTCCGAATCTCCGAGGGATAGATGTTCTGATGATTTGACTTCGCGGTCGCCATGAATTGAGAACGACATGTCCAGTCGGCAGGTAGCGAGCAGACCCACAAGCGCTCACGCTACCTGTCTCTATCGGCTGAGATGCCTAACTCAGCTGCATGATTGACTACACACCCATTCTCAGGCTAGCGATACTCTCGCACAGAGTAGAGTTTCACTCGACTCACGATTAGCTATCGAGTAGCTGCTCATTGATTTGCGCAGCGTTGCGCGGAGGGATACGGTGCCGGCCATGACAACAACCCGCGTACCCACGGTCAGGCGTTTTTATCCGGCGCACGCCGAGTTGCAGGCGCGGTTTGATCGCGAGGCGCGGCAGAGGCCGGTGGATGTCAGCAGCCAGTCAGCCTTCGAGACCTGGCGGAAGGCGACGCGGCGGCACCTGGCCGCGATCACGGGCATGGACAGCCTGCGGCCCGCCGATCCGCAGCCGGTGGTCACGGAGTCGGTCCAGTGCGTCGGCTACGTGCGGCAGCGGATGGAGATTCATACCGAGCCGGACGTGGTGATGCCGCTGTATGCGCTGCTGCCGGACGACCTGGAAGCTGGCGAGCGGCGGCCGGTGGTCATTGCGCCGCATGGGCACGGCAGCGGGGGCAAGAACATGACGGCGGGTCGGCGCGACATTCCGGCCGTGGCCGACGCCATCGATACGTACAACGGCGCCTATGCGGAGCACTTTGCGCAGGCGGGGCTGATCGTGTTCGCGCCAGATGCGAGGGCCTTCGGGGAGCGGCGCGAGCCGGTGGGGCAGGCGAGCGACGAGGACTCGTTCATGAGGTCGACCTGCACGCCGCTGAACAACGCGGCGATCTCGCTAGGCCAGACGGTGACCGGCATGTGGACCTGGGATCTGATGCGGCTGGTGGACTACGTGCAGACGCGCGGCGACTGCGATCCCGAGCGTATTGCGTGCGCCGGACTCAGCGGTGGTGGTCTGCAAACGCTGTGGCTGGCCGCGCTGGACGACCGGATTTGCGCCGCGGTGGTGAGCGGCTACTTCTACGGGAACCGCGACTCGCTGCTGGACATCAACGACAACTGCGGATGCAACTTCGTCCCCGGACTGTGGCAGGCGGTGGACATGGGCGACCTGGGGGCGTTGATCGCGCCGCGTCCGCTGCTGGTGGAGACCGGCGACGAGGATCCGCTGAACGGGGCGCGCGGGCTGGACAACGTGTACGAACAGGTGGCTATCACACGCGAGGCTTACGAGTTGCACGGCGCAGGCGACTGCCTGGTGCACGACGTGCAGCCAGGGGAGCACCAGTGGTACGGGGTGGTCGCCGAGCCGTGGCTGGTGGAGCGGTTGACCGGAGTGCATCCGAGGACATGACGAGCGACCTCGCCACAACGCATGTAGGCGGGATGCGAAGCAACGACAGGGAACGAGGCGTCGTCTACTACGGAGACAACCTGCCGATCCTCAGAGACATGGCGTCGGCATCCATCGATCTCATCTACACCGACCCGCCGTTCAACACGGGAAAGAAGCAGGCGCGGACTCAACTGCGCACCGTCCGAGATCCCAACGGTGACCGGACTGGATTCAAAGGGCAGCGGTATCGCTCGACCAAGGTTGCCGAGCGTGCGTTTGATGACGACTTTGACGACTACCTGGCATTCCTGGAGCCTCGACTTGAAGAGGCGCATCGCGTGCTTACTATTTCAGGTTCTCTGTATCTTCATCTCGACTATCGCGAGGTTCACTACGCCAAAGTGCTTTTGGACAGCATATTCGGTCGTGATTGCTTTCTAAACGAGGTCATTTGGGCTTACGACTACGGCGCTCGCACAAAGAAGAAATGGCCGGCAAAGCACGACAACATTCTCGTCTATGTACGAGATTCCGAGCAGTATTTTTTCAACGTGGAGGAAGTCGAACGCATTCCGTACATGGCGCCGGGATTAGTCGGGCCCGAGAAGGCGGCGCGCGGAAAATTGCCCACAGATACCTGGTGGCACACGATCGTCCCGACGAATGGGAAGGAACGAACGGGATACCCCACGCAGAAACCGCTGGGGATTGTGCGACGCATCGTCCAGGCGTCATCCAGGCCTGGCGACACGGTGTTGGATTTCTTCGCGGGCAGCGGCACGCTCGGCGAAGCTGCCTACGAGCTTGGTCGTCGATTTGTGCTGATTGACGACAACGAAGAAGCCGTTGAGGTCATGGCCGGGCGGTTTGCCGAGATGGAAGCGGTAAGTTTCGTAGGACTAGATGCACGGCAAAACCAGTTTGTCGAGCGCCAGGGCGAGCTTCTTTCTTAGGTTGGGTCCGGTACCGGCGGAGCGGTGGGCGTGACGGGACTCGATTCCACCGAATTGATTATCGGCGGGCGGCCGCAGTATTTCTTTGACAGCGGGCTGATCGAGGAGATTCAGAACGTCAGGCGGACGGTGCATGCGCCCAGGCAGCTTGAGCAGAATCCGGTGCTGGAACTGGATCGGCCGTGGGAGCACTTCACGAACTTTGGGGCGGACGACTGGGCGCTGTGGCGTGATGACAACGGTGAGTTTCGCTGCCTGTACACGGACATGGCGCTGGACCGGGAGAAGCTGGCGCGCGAGGGCGGGACGCTGATCGACTGGCACATCAGCCGCTTCCGGGTGATGTACGCGCGGTCGTCCGACGGTCTGAATTGGGAAAAGCCAGCGATGGGCATCGTGCAGGAAGGCGGGCACGACACCAACATCGTTCTTGGCAGCGAGACCTATGGGAACGTCTGGGGTCCGGCGGTGCTGGACGACCCGCTGGAGAAAGATCCGGCGCGTCGCTACAAGATGCTCTATGAGCTAGGGGCCCCCCGATTCCGGGTGGCGGAGGAAACGCCGGGGGCGCACATCCGGCTGGCCTACTCGCCTGACGGGGTCCGGTGGACCCCTGCTGAGGAGATACCTACGTTCGGGTCCCTGGGAGATCGACTCGGCGACACGATCTTCCCGACGTTCGATCCGGACAGCGGCGTTTATCGAATTCTCACCCGCCACCCGCTGATGGAACTGGCGCCGCGCACGCGTCCGACGCACGCGCCGATGGTTGGCGGGGCGCCCAGCTTTGACGCGGTGATGGCCACACCGAACCGGCGGGTGGTGCGCCGCATCTTCGTGTGCGAGAGCCGCGACTTCGTGAACTGGAGCGAGCCGCGGCTAATCCTGGCGCCGGACCCAGACCTGGACAACCTGGACGCGGCGTTCTACGGCATGCGGCCGTTCCGGCTGTGCGGTCACTGGATTGGGTTCCTGGGCGTGTTCCACCAGGTGTCCAACACGTCGACGGTGGAACTGGCGCATAGCCGCGACGGGCGACGCTGGGAACGGCTGGCGCCGACGCACGACTGGATAGGGCTGGGCGAGCCGAGTAGCTGGTGCGCCAACCAGATCGGGATTCCGCGGATCGTGGACGTTGGCGATGACGAGACACGGGTGTACTTCGGCGGCGCGACCTCGCAGCACGACCTGTGGTACGCGGAGGATCAGGAAGGTCCGGATAACCCTGCGGCGCAGGCCGCAAGCGACCCTCGGTACGCCCTGGGGGTCGGCAAGCTGCGGCGCAATGGGTTCGTCTCGGTCGGAGCCGGCGCGACTCGCGAGGGCCTAGTGGCCACGCAGCCGTTGGTGTCGGAGGGGGACCGGCTGGTCGCTCATGCCGCCTGTGGGCCGGGCGGCTACCTGAAGGTGGAAGTGCGTGACGTGAGGGACCGGGTGGTGCCCGGACGTGGATTGGACGATTGCGATCTGTTTACCGGCGACAGCGTCAGCCACACGGTCACTTGGCGGGGCGACGCAGACTTGCCGACACCGCGAGACGCGGATTCTGGAACGGTCTACACCCGATTCATCCCGCACCGGCGGCTGCGGTTCGTGATGCGGAACGCGGAGTTGTATTCCTTCACCGTGGAGCGGTCGACCGACGGATAGTCAGCCCAACCCAGAGAACCCCTTGCCCGGCTCAGGCTTCGTCAGGCACCGACGAACCGAACGATTAACCCGGTGATGGTGGTCGCAGCCGTTATTGATCCAAGCACGGCAATCACCATCCAGCGGGTCAAGCTTTGGAGGTCAGACTTCCACTCGGCCCGCGCGGCGTGGATTTCGGCCTTCACCGAGTGCATTTCGGCCTTCAACGAATGGATGTCAGCCTTAGTTGCGAACGTCGGAAGCATGGTCTCAATGGCGGTTAGCCGCCGCTCGATTTCAATGGCGGTCAAGTCCACCGTCATCCGGTTTATCCTTTCCCGTCCATGATTGCTTCAGGCTCAGTTTAGCGCCCGGTGTGGCGACCCCGCCTTGAACCAGCGGTGCCAAGCCGCTTCAGGCGCCGACGAACCGAACGATCAACCCGGTAATGGTCGCCGCGGCCGTTACCGACCCCAGCACCGCGATCACCATCCATCGGGTCAAGCTGTGGAGGTCGGATTTCCATTCGGCGTGCGAGGCCTGGATTTCGGCTCTCAGCGACTGAATGTCGGCCTTGGTAGCGAAGGTCGGGAGTGCGGTCTCTATGGCGGTCAGTCGCCGCTCAATCTCAATGGCGGTCAGGTCCACCGTCATCCGGTTTTACCCTTTCCCGCCCATGATTGCTTCAGGCTCAGTCTAGCGCCTGGCGCGGGGACGGTTCGTTGCCTTGAGGCAATTCGCCAGGTGCAGTGACGCTTACACTCGATTGATTGCCAAGCGGAGGCTGAGATTCGTCGTGCGAACTGCAGAGACTCTTGCCTTCGCTAGTGAGTTGTCGCTCAGGCGGTAGCGCGAATGTCATCCGCATTCGCTGAGGCCCTGGCAGCAGGAGACTTCGCAGCGGTCCGACGCGCGGCCAAGGCCGACCTCCACTCGCACTCCTACTTCGCCGCACCCATTGCCGACGTCGAACAGTGGCTCGGCCGCGCGATTGACCGTCCGCCGCCCAGGATGGACGGGCTGGACGGCATGCGGGCTTACTCGCGGCAGGCAATCAGCCCCTACATGGACAACTGGACGGCCTTTGAATTCGTGGCCGGCGCGGCAGTGCGACACGCTCAGAGCGACGGCGTGGTTCTGCTTGAAGCGAGCTTCGACATCTGGGCCGTCCGGCACCACCCAGATGGGCTCCGCGGCCTTACGGCTCTTGCCGCGTCGCTGGAATCGCAGTTCCGCGGCCAGGTCGACGTTCGGCCGGAAGTGGGGTTTTCACGCTCGTACGTGTCAAAGGATGACCTGATGACCTCGGTCTGGGAGGCCATCGAGTCAGGCGTCTTTCGTTCAATCGACATGTACGCGTTCGAGGGCGACTGCGATCCTGAAGCCGTACAAGACCTCTATGAGCACGCGCGGTCGCACGGTCTGAAACTCAAGGCGCACGTCGGGGAATTCGGCGGCGCCGACGAGGTGAAGCGAACGGTCGAGATTCTCCAGCTTGACGAGGTGCAACATGGAATCGCCGCCGCGGAGTCCACGGCCGTGATGCATTGGCTCGCCGACAACCAGATCCGGCTGAACGTCTGCCCGACGAGCAACGTGATGCTGGGCGCCGCGGCCGACCTGGCGTCGCATCCAATCCGCACGCTGTACGACCACGGGGTGGATGTCACGATCAACTCCGACGACCTGATGATCTTTGGGCAGAGCGTCTCGGATGAGTATCTGAATCTGTACCGGGCCGGTGTGTGTACCGCAGATGAGCTTGAGGAGATTCGGATTCGGTCTTTTCGCTGACCGTTGAACACCGGGCCGCACGCGGATCCGGATTTGCTCCAGGGCGGGGGCGCCCGCTCGGCAGTGGTTGTCTGAAGGCTACGCGGTTCTCATGCCCGCGAATGTGTCAGGTGTGGAATCGAAGCGTTCTACTTCTCCCGCCAGGGCAGCCGCCACAAGCCCAGGCCCATTGCGATGAGCGCGTAGGCCGCCAGGATTCCCAGTTCCAGCCAGACATCCGCACGTCCACCCAGCGAGGCGGCGATGGCGTCGGCCGCGTAGCGGAGCGGCGAGACATATCCGAACCACCGCAGGAGCAGCGGCGCCGACTCCATGGTGAAGTAGACCGGCGAGATGATGACGAGCACGATGGCGATGAGGCTGGCGATGACGTTGCCCACCGGCAGGGACGGGGCGAAGCTCATGACGAACAGGACGATGCCGGCAAGCGCCAAGACCGTGAGCAGCAGGGCGGGAGCCAGCGCCCAAGTCGGTTCGATCTCGACGCCGGCGATGAAAGCAAAGCCCAAGAGAAACACGGCCGAGAGCGTTCCTGAGATCGCCGTATAGGCCAACGTGCCAACGACGTAGGCGGCCTTGGACACGGGCATGGTGATGACGAGCTTCAAATGGCCCATGAAGCGCTGCGCCACGATCTGCTGCCCGACGAGCATGGCGGTGCTGAAGGACACGCCGAAGATCAGCGTCCCGGCCAGCAGGCGTTGCCAGACGGCCGCGTCGTCCGGAGCTATTGAACGAAAGACGTAAAACATGGGGATCGGGAACACCAGGGTTCCCAGCACGATGAGATACCACTGGCGGATCATCGGGAGCGCGTGGAGCTCGAGGACGGCCAGCGAATCGCTTGCGAACTTGCGGGGTCCGGGTTTGCTGAGGCGGTCAGTCCGCGCCATCGGCCTCGCCTGCATTGCGTGCGTGCTGCGTCAGGGCCAGGTACACGTCCTCAAGGCTCGTGCGCATCACGGAGTATTCGTCGATGCCCTGAGCACGAAGTTGGTTGGCCAGGGCCAGGTGGTCGTCGCCGAACACGGTCTGACGGCCCTCCGGCGTCTCGTAGACCAGCTTGTATTCGTGGCCGATCGAGGCCCGCAGGTTCGTGATCGTGTCCAGCGAGATCAGGCGCCCGTCCTGGATGATGCCGATGCGATCGCAGAGCGTTTCGGCCTCCTCCATATAGTGCGTGGTCAGGAGCACGGCGGCGTCGCGCTGCCGGTAGCTCTGCAGGACCTCCCAGAGTCGTTGGCGGGACTCAACGTCGAGGCCGACCGTGGGTTCGTCGAGGATCAGGACATCCGGCTGCGCCAGCATGGCGATGCCGACCAGCAACCGGCGGCGCAAGCCGCCTGACAGGCGTTCGCTGTTGAAGTCGCGGTGGGCCGTCAGGTCGAGTTCCTCGATCAGCTCGTCCGCCCGCTCCCGCGCATCCCGCCGCGACAGCCCGCGCAGCACGCCGAAAATGCGCAGGTGCCGGTATACCGACAGCCCCTGGAACAGGCGCGCCTCCTGCGGAACCACGCCAATCCGCGCCTTAGCGTCGTCCGGATTCGCCACGGCGTCGATGCCGACCACCCGCACGTCGCCGGAGGTTGGGAGCAACTCTGTCGTGATCTGCCGGACCAGCGTGGTCTTACCCGCGCCGTTGGGCCCCAACACCCCCAGCGCCTCGCCCCAGTTGACGGCCAGCGAGATGTCCCGGTTGGCGTGCGGACCGTCCTTGTAGCGCTTATTGAGGCTGCGGACCTCAATCGGCGGAGGTCGCTCAACGCTGGTCAGCGGAGTATGTCCATACGGAGAGACTCGATAGGTCTCTGGTCGTCGAGGCGTTTGTCCACATCGCTCGCTTAGCCGGCGCCACCTGCGAAGGGCGGTCACAGGTTAGCCATTGAGTCGGCGACGGGACCATTCGCCACTGAAGAATCGCCAGCCGGCGAGTATCTTCGAGAGCCCCAAGCCGCCCTCCCCTAGGCAGTGATGGCTCGAGCCACCCGTCCATGCGTCCTGATCATCGAAGATGACGCGCGTTACGTCCGCCTGCTGGGCACTATTCTGAAGCAGCGGGGCTTCCGGACGCTGAGCGCCGGAACCGGCACTCGGGGGCTGGACCTGATTGCGGCCGAAGCGCCGGACGCTGTTGTGCTGGACCTGGGACTGCCGGACGTCGACGGTCTGGACGTGCTGGTGCGCATGCGCCAGTTCTCCGACGCCCCTGTGATTGTGATCAGCGCCCGCGGCGACGAGACGGACATTGTGCGGGGCCTGGAATCGGGCGCCGACGACTACCTGGGCAAGCCCTTTGGCGTTCCTGAACTCCTGGCCCGACTGCAGGCCGTGATGCGGCGCACGCCGCAGGCCCAAGTTCAGATCATGCCGCCGTTCGAGTCCAAAGATCTCCGAATCGACTTTGCGGCGGCTGAAGTCAGCGTTGCCGGCGAACCAGTCAGGCTGACCGCCACCGAATACCGTCTTCTACAGTTTCTGGCTCGCAACGCCGGCCGCGTGCTCGTACCCGACCAGTTGCTCGAGAACGTGTGGGGACCCGAGTACGTGGGGGACGAGCACCTGGTGCGCGTGTACGTCAGTCGAGTTCGCCAGAAGATCGAGCGCGATCGTCGCAACCCACGCCACCTCATCACCCGACCCGGGGTGGGATACATGCTGCGCCGGCACGAATCACCGCATGCCCAAGCCAGCGCCTGAACCAGAGGGTCGCTCGGCGAACGGGCCTCGCGCGCGAGAGGCCGCCTTCGACCCTCGCGCGCGGGCGCTCATCCGCTCATTCAGCGAGGCCGCAAAGATCCTCAACACGTCGCTGTCGCTAGAGTCGGTGCTCCGCGACCTGGCGCGGCTCGGCCGGTCGGTTCTCAGCGCTCGCTACGGCGCGGTAGGGGTGCTGGGCCCTGAGGGTGAAATCGCTCGATTCGTGACTTCCGGATTACGTGAAGACGAAATCAAGGCGATCGGCCAGGCGCCGCAAGGGCACGGCTTGCTTGGAGCGGTGATAGCCGACGGCCGGCCGCTGCGGTCCGCAAATATTGCCGGCGATCCCCGCGCGGTCGGCTTTCCGCCCAACCACCCGCCCATGACCAGCTTTCTTGGCGTGCCCATTCGCCGGGGGACGCGAGTTCTCGGCAATCTCTATGTCACCGACAAGACGACTGGGGACGGATTCGACGACGACGATGAATGGGTGGCGACGGTTCTGGCCGATCACGCCGCCCTGGCCATTGAGCGCGCGACGCTGAGCGCGGCGCGCGACGCGTTTCTTTCTGTAGCCGCGCATGAACTGCGATCCCCGGTCGGCGCGCTGCGGCTGACCATTGAGTCGGCCATCGAGCAAGCCACGGATAGTGACACACCGGCCGCCATCCGCGAGCTTCTGCGCGAAGTCGAGCGCGGCGTCGATGAACTCTCGCTGGAAGTGGATGACCTCCTGGATGCGTCCCGACTCGACCGCGGCGCACTCCGGGTGCAACGTTCAACGGTTGACCTGCGCCAGGTCTGCCAGGCCGCGGTCGATCGTATGCGGTGGGCGCTTGCCACCGACCGGGTTATCGCGAAGCTTCCCAGCGAACCAATCTGGGGCCGGTGGGACCGCCGCCGACTCGAGCGTGCGGTGGCCAACTTGCTTGAGAACTCGCTGCGTTACAGCCCGGGTGACACGCCGGTCTGGATCGTTGCCCGCTCAGCCGAGGCGCGGGCGACGATCCAAGTGCAGGACAGTGGCCCGGGCATCGACGCGGCAGACCAGGATCGAATCTGGCAGCCGTTTGTTCGGGGTTCCCAGAGTCACGGAACGCAGCGCGGCGCAGGACTCGGGCTCTATATCGTCCGCGAGATCGTGTCGGCGCACGGCGGCAGCATCACGTTGGACTCCCAGACGACGGTCGGAACCACCATCACCCTCACACTGCCGCTGCGGCCGTCAGGCGCTATCGACGCCTAAGCGCCGCCACGCCAGCCGACGGGGGCGTAGCCCAAATCGCTGTTACGAAACTGTGACGTTTGCGGACAGGGGCGCGACGCCGCGTTGACATCGTCGCGCGACGCTATTGGTGCGGAAGCGATGGTGTCTCCGCAGTCGAAAGGAAGGTAGGCGAAATGGCCGGTAACCCGCCGAGTCAGGCCTACGTGGTCGACGATCCGGGCATTTGCAAGGCGCTCCTACAGAACACGAGGTGGTCGTGGCTATTCCTCCCCCTTCGGTTCTGGCTGGGATACGAGTGGATTAATGCCTCGGCCCACAAAATCAAGAGCCCAGCGTGGATGGATGGCGGCGCGGCGCTTCAAGGGTTCTGGACGCGCGCGGTCAGCATTCCGGACGAGGGCCGGCCGGCCATCGCGTTCGACTGGTACCGGGAGTTCATCAACTTCATGCTGGTCAACGAGTGGTATTCGTGGTTCGCCAAGCTCATCGCCGTTGGACAGATGGCCGTCGGCATTGCCCTGATCGTGGGTGCATTCACCGCCATCGCGGCATTCTTTGGGCTGACCATGAACGTCAGCTTCGTGCTCGCGGGCTCAGCCAGCACAAATGCCGTGCTTCTGCTGGCGGCGCTGGTACTGATTCTGGCGTGGAAAGTCGCAGGCTACTGGGGGCTTGACCGATGGCTGCTGCCGGCGCTCGGCACGCCCTGGACGAGGGAGCGCGTCCGCTCCCCTCGGACCGCGTACCCCACGGTACCGCACGCCGCAGACTGAGAATCCCCTCCCCCCTGCCCGTGGCGCCGAAACTACCCCGGCGCCGCGGGCAGCGCCTATGCCACCGATCGACTGCAGTCCACAAGCCGGCCAGGCCGAGCCACGCATATGCGCATCGATGGGCGATTCTGACTGAGTTGCTGGCCGCCAAAGCGCTGTGCGTCGAGCCCGACAAGCCGCGCGGCTACGTTGAGCGGCGGGTCGGCGCCTAGCCGGAGCGGAAGGTGCCCGACCAGCCGGGCGTCGTGTCGCAGCTTCATGATCTTCTGCTGGCGGTCCGGCCGCTGCGAGGTCGATTCCCGGGCGCGGTGAAGACGGCCAGGCTGTAGGCCGGCATCCGGCGGCGTCTGTCGCCGAGGCCGTCTGCGGCGTGTCGGGACAGGAAGCGCTGTCAAGGCCCAACCGAACGGCTTACATAGACTTGCGGAACGTGGCCGAATCTCTGCAGGAGCCGGGGTATGAAGCTCACCACCCAGCAGCACGCGTTCTTTGAGACCTTTGGCTACCTGGGCTTTCCCGGGCGTTTCGCGGAGGAAGCGGAGGCCATCAGCGCCGAGTTCGAGCGCCTCTGGGCCGAGCATGGCGGCGGGCATCACGGGCAGGCGCACGATTATGAGCAGCGCTCAGCGCTAGTGCCCTTCATCGACCAGAGCGAGTACCTGAGCGCGCTGCTGGACGATCCGCGCATCGACAACGTGGCCAGCGACCTGTTGGGTGAGGACTACAACTACACGGGCAGCGACGGCAACTTCTACGTGGGCGACACGCGCTGGCACTCCGATGGCTACGCGCGCAGCAAGTACCGGAACATCAAGTTCGCGTTTTACCTGGATCCGGTCGACCGCGACACGGGCTGCCTGCGGGTCATACCCGGCAGCCACCATCGGGGCGACGACTACGCGGAGGGCCTGCAGGACATTATGTCAAGCCAGCGGGCATGGACGATGGCGGAGCGCGTGGGCGTCACCGGCCAGGAGATGCCGGCCGTGGCGTTGGAGACGCGTCCCGGCGACCTGCTGATGTTCAACCAGGACCTCAAGCACGCGTCCTTTGGCGGCGGAACGCGGCGGCGCATGTTCACCATCAATGTGTCCGAACGGTTTGCCGAGGAGGATCTGGACGAACTGCGCCAGGACATCGGGCACGGGGCCCGCTTCTGGATCGAGCGCGCCTACGGCGACGCCATGATCCGAACGGCCGGACCAAAGCGCATGCGTCACCTGGAACAGCGCCTGGCGAATGATGGCCACTTGCCGGAACTGGCGCGCAAGGCGCGCGAGGCGATGAGCGAGCCCTCGCGGGGGTAAGCGCCCCTCAAGGCCGCCAGCGATGGCACGGCATGCGAGCGGTAAGGTTAGGGAACGGGCGGCTGCGGCTCTACGGTGACGTGCTCGTGGTCTTGAAGCGAGGGTCCGCGTGAGTGTCAGACCGGGCGTCACGCGGCGCAGCGTGCTGCGCATGCTGGGCAGCGGAAGCCTGGGCGCCCTTGCCGCCGCGTGCGGCGAGTCGGCACCGGAGCAACCGACGCCGCCGCCCAGCACCGGCCGCCGCGACCTGGATGCCGCGCTGCAGCGGGCTCGCACTGCCGCGGCGACCGTGACCGAGCGCGCTCCGGCGCCGGGTCCGTCACTTCCGCAGCCGGGGGAGCGACGCGAGGTGCCCGTGGCCGTCATGTCGTTGGAAGTCGCGGGCCCCAGGATTCTCGCGTTATTTGCCAATGGCCTGCTGGAGGCCGGCCGCCAGTCCGAGGGCCGTTACAAGTTCAGCGACGTGGCTCTCGATTTTTCTGTTACTGAGGATTGGAGCATGAGCCGCACGCTTGCGGCTGTTGAAGCTTTGGCCCCCGAACTCGTCGCCTATTTCGACATCGATCTTGAAGACCTGGTCGCCCACGACCAACTCACGCCGCTGGGCGACTTTCTGGCTGCCGATCCGGACTTCGATCCCGGAGCATTCTGGCCCGGCGTCCTGGAGAGCGGCCGTCACGAGGGCGAGCAATTCGGGCTGCCGTTTAGCGTCTCTCCATCTTTCGCCCTGGTCAACGGCGAACTGGCGTCCGAGCGGGACATTGAACTGCCCGAGCCAACTCTGCAGGCCTTCACCGCCGAAGCCTTCCTGCGAACCGCGCAAGCATTCCACGAGCCTGATCCACCGGACGGTGGCCTCGGTACCCGAGGCATTCTGGGCGGAGTCCTCGCCGAGCCGACGTCGAGCGGCGACTACCTGGTGTTTCCGCCGGTGACGGTTGCATTGCTCTCCGCGCTGGGGAGATTTCGCGATGCCAGCGGCGGCTTTACGTCGCTTCAGAGCGACAAAGCTCGTGAGGTCCTGGAGTTTTACGGCGACTTAATCCACCGCCAGCGCTTGCTGAAGATTGGCGACTATGACCTTTTCCCGTATGTACAGGCCGGCACGTGGGGCATTGGATTCGGAACCGTCGCCTTCTCGGACATCGGCGAGTTCCGCGGCGACAATCGCGTGTACCCCTTTCCGTCGTTCGGATCGGGGCGAAACCCGACCCATACGTTCCATCTCGGCATCGTGAAGTCGGCCAGGGATCCCCAGGTTTCCTACGACGCGTTGCGGCATCTGTACTCAGCCGTCGCGCCCGCCTCGATTCTGCCGCCACTTCGCGTAGATGCGGCAGCGATTCGGAAGCTCATGCCCGAACTGAACGGCGACGACGAGCATGTGCTCGTGCACATGCTTGAGAACGCGGCGTTCGACGACTCCTCGCGGTCCGAGTCGGAATCGCTCAGGGACACGATCGTTCGCGAGGTATTCCTGGGCGACACAGAGCCTGGCGAAGGTTTGCGAAGGGCAATTCAGGCAATGCAGGAAAGTGCGGCCGGCAACTAACTTTCGTAGGAAGGGCAGCCCGCACGGACCTTTACGCTAAGGGGTCCGCGCGGTCTGAGGCTGCAAAAGGAGGCGACCGTGTCTGATCCGTTGGTCGAATTCGTCGACGTGTTTTTTCCGGGTCAGGGCGACACGCTGACCCAGGCGCCGGCCTATCACTGGGATCGGACGGAGGCGCCGGCGGAGGTCTCGGCGAAGGAAGGCCTCTCGGAGCAGAACGAGCCGGATTCGAATGCGATTCACACGTTTGGGGTGACCGCGAACTTCTATACCAGTACTCGAGACCCCAACGAGCTTCTGATTGCGGTCATCAGCACCGACCGGCCGATGCGCAAGCGGATGGCCCAGGCCAAGGTAACCGTCGATTTCACGAACCTGCAATACCACAACTACGACGGCTTTGGCGTCGGCATGCCCGGACTGATCGTCACGGGCGCCGGGAACGTGGTGGCCGTGTGTTGCCGGCGCCACGATTCAATGAGCGACGGCGGCCACGAGAACGACCTCCTGTCGGCGCGCAGCGTGGACGGCGGCAAGACCTGGACCCGCCAGCAGGTCATCCACGCCGAAAAAGGCCAGTACACGTTCCTTGGGGCGATTGTCGAAGACCGGGTTACGCGAACGATCTTCGTGACCTTTTGGAACATCCCCGCCGAGGTTCGGGATGACCTTGGGCATTTCAGCACCTACGCCGAGCAGGGCGGCGGGTTCGGGCTCGTCGAAAGCACCGACGACGGCCGGACCTGGTCGGACGCCGTGCGCGTCGATCCGAGCCCAAACGCCGAGGGCTGGACCGGGTGGCCCAACAACAACGAGCACGGGATTCAACTCGTGGCCGGGCCGCACCGCGGTCGGCTGGTGATTCCTGGCTTCCTGTATAAGGACGGGGAGCCCGGACAGGTGCCCGGCGTGCGCGGCGGCCTGCTCTATAGCGACGACCACGGAACGACGTGGACGGTCGGCGGAGTCCTACCCAATGGGTCCGACGAGGCGTCGCTGGTGGAAACCGCCGGCGGCGAGATCTACGTCAGCTATCGCCGAAACACGCAGCGCCGCGACGGCCGAACCTATGCCCGCAGCCGCGACGGCGGACGGAGCTTCTACGAACTCGGCGAGCATCCCGACCTCAGCGGCCGGCCGGTCAACGTGGGCCTCGCCCGCCATGGCTCGGGCGACGATAACCGACCGGAGATTCTCCTGTTCTCCCATCCGATCGGCGTCAACCGCCGCATCCCCGGCGGGACCGAAATGACCATCTATGCGAGCACCGACGCCGGGCGCACCTGGCCGATCTCGAAACTCATCGATCCACGACCCTGCCGTTACTCCGACCTTGCCGTTACCCCCGATGGCACCGTGCTCTGCCTGTATAGCGTGGGCAACGTCCGAGACCTCGAGAAAATCACCCTGGCCCGTCTGCATATCGACGAACTCATCGCGTGAGGAGGGCAAAGGGCTGCGGAATCAATCGGCTCGCGACTAATGGGCAAGCGGTCAGTAGTCATTGAGGGCCAGAGCTCGTGAATCTGACGACGAAGTAGTCTTTCAGGCTGCGGCGGAATCGATCCGAAGTCAGGAAGCCATGTCCAGCGACCGATTGAGTTTGCTTGCTCACTTGCACATGCAGCGGGAGTTCACGGCGGACCGGATCGAGTACCGGGAGCCACTGGCGGATGTTCCGGGGCGGCAGGTGGACATTCCGAAGCTGAAGCGGGGCGGGGTTGATTGCATCTGGCTGTCGGAGGGGGCGCCGGGGGAGTTCACGGTGGATCCGACGCCGGCGTTTCAGGCCGTTCAGCACCCGAGCACGGCGCTGTTTCGACGAACGTTCTTTGAAGGGGCCTCAGGGGTGCAGCGGTTGCTGCGTGGGTTCGACGCGGTGCGGCGGTTGTGCGAGGGGTCCAAGGACCTGGAGCTTGTTACTTCGACCAAGGATGTACGACGCGCGGTGGACGCGGGAAGGATCGCAGTGCTGCTGCACACCGAGAATCTGCTGATGGGCGAGGACCTGGCGATGCTGCGGGCGTATCACGAGTTGGGTCTGCGGGTGACGGGGCTGGTGCATGCGGCGCCGCAGACGTGGATCGACTGCGATAGCGAGCAGCGCGTGCCGAGCGGCTTGACCGACTTTGGGCGGGACGTGGTTCGCGAGTTGAACCGGCTGGGGATCCTGATTGATGTCTCGCACGCGTCGATGAGCGCGATCGATGACGTGCTGGAGGAGAGTTCCGATCCGATCGTGGCTTCGCACTCGAATCCGAAGGCGATCAGTGCGATACAGCGAAACCTGACGGATGCGCACATTCGCAGGATCGCGGACGGCGGGGGAGTCGTCGGCATTCACTGCTCGTCGGCATTTGTCGACATCGAGTGCCAGCGAGGGCGTGGCGAGGGGCCCGGCATCAGCGCCTCGGAGCGCGAGCGCGGGATGAAGCTGCTGGATGACGTGAGGACGGGCCGGCTGGACCCGTTCGCGGCGGAGGCCGGGGTTCGCACGGGATCGGCGCAGCCGCTTTACCAGAGATTTCCAACGGTTGGGCTTGATGCGCTGGTGGACGTGGTGGATCACATGGTGAACGTGGCCGGATACGAGCACGTTGGGATTGGGACGGACTTCGAGTTCCTGGAAGACGTCGTCGAGGGCTTTGCAGGCGCGCACGAGACGCCGCAGTTCCTGGCGGCGCTGGAGGCCCGGGGCTATAGCGCGCGCGAGGTGGACGCGATTGCCGGGGAGAACTTCCTGCGGGTGATGGCGGAGGTGATCGACTAGGGCGCCAGAGCGCTGGCGGCGGCTTCGCGGCCGGCGATGCGGCCGAAGGCGAGGCCCATGGAAAGGCCGCCGGCGTAGCCGCGGGTGTAGATGCCGCCAGCATCAGCGCCGGCGGCGTAGAGGCCGCCGAGCGGTCGGCCCGTGGAGTCCAGCACGCGGGCAAAGGCGTCGATGCGGACGCCGCCGTAGGTAACGGTGATCCCGGGCAGGAATCGGATGGCGTAGAAGGGCGGTTGGGCCAGGGGGTGGAGATCGCCGGCGCGCGGAATGGCGAGCATGGTTGCGTCGGCGGCGGCGGCCGCGGCGTTGTACGCGGCAAGGTTCTCAAGCAGCGGGGCGCGGGCGACTCCCCAGTGCGTGGACATCCGCGCGGCCAGCGAATCGAGTGACGGCGCCTCCAGGATTTCGGTGCCGACGGACCTGAAGGTTTCGAGCGCGGCCGAGCCGACCTCCGTGGCGGCGTCGGCATCGCTGTAGATCATGAAGCCGAGCGCCTCGGGCTGGTGCGGCAGGGCGTGGACGCTGACTTCGTCGCTCTCGGACTCATCGACATAGCGTTCGCCGCGCAGGTTCACGAGGATCGCGCCCGGCAGCGCTCCGCCAAGGTGAACGCGCGGAAAGGAGGGGAAGTCGACGACGGCCGGCGGGGCGACGACCCGGTGGCCGTAGAAGCGGCCGAAGGGCCCCGCGGTCCCCGCGCCGACGGCCTGGGCGGCCTGGAATGCTTCGCCGGTGCTGTAGGGGTTGGCGCGCAGGATCATGCGGTCGCTGTTGGGGCCGAAGTAGCGGGCACGGAGCTCGGGATTGCCCTGGAAGCCGCCGGTGGCCATGACCGTGGCTTTGGCGCTTATGCGGATCCGGCCGGTGGGTCCTCGCGCTTCCACGCCGATGATGCGTCCCGCGGCGTCCTGGTGAAACTTGCGGATTGCGGTTTCCGTGAGGATGCGGCCGCCCGCCTCGGCGATGTTGGCGGTCAACCGATCCATGGCGGCGCGGGGATTGGAACGGCCGTCCTTCCTGGGCTCCAACTGAAAGGCCGCGTACGGGAACGGGGGATTCCAGCCGCTGGCGCCGAACTCGAAGGGCTCGAGCCGCACGTGTTGGGACCGCAGCCACTCGATGGCCTCGGGATAGGTGGTGACCTGGGCTTTGCCGAGGGTTGGGTTGCCGCCGGGCTGGACGGAGAGCCAGCCTGCAAGGTCGCGGGCGGTCCAGACGATGCCGGCGGAGACGGCGGACGATCCCCCGGTTTCGGGCCCCTTTTCAAGGACAACTACTCGGGCGCCAGCCTCCTGGGCGGTACGAGCGGCGGTAAGGCCGGCGATTCCTGCGCCGCAGACCAGGACATCGGTTTCCAGGGTGGGGATTGCCGTCATGGGAGCGTCCACTGGCCGCGGGCCGGTACGGGTTCGGCGCGACCGCTGGCGGCTGAGCGGTAGGCGGCGTGGACGACCCGGAGGGCCTGGAGGGCGTCAAGCGTCGAGGTGGGCGGGTCGCCCAGGCCGGCGGCGGCGCGGAGCGCCTCGTGCATGAGGGTGTCGTAGCCGGTGATGAAATCGGAGTCGTAGTCAATGCGTTCGCGAGGCTGGTGGGCGTAGGCGGGCAAGTTGCTGTAGCAGGTGAGCGGGGTGCCTTCGTGCGGGTCGAGCTGGAGCCAGCCGTTTTCGCCCCAGACCATGAAGAGCGCCTGCTTGTCGTCGGCGACGTCGTGCTGGTCCAGGTAGTAGGCCGAAGTGAGCGAGGCCAGCATGCCGTTGTCGTAGCGGAGGGTGAGGACCGCTGAGTCCTCAACGTCGATGGGCTGGCCGCCGGCCACGTTGGTCATGGCGCTGACTTCCACAACGTCGTGGCCAGTGACGACGTGGAGCATGTCGACGAAGTGGATGCCGAGCCAGGAGAGATGTCCGCCGCCGCCCACGCGCTTCTCGAAGAACCAGGTGTTGGAGGATCCGGTGCGGCGCTGAAGCTGTTCGACGTCGCGGATGCGGGCCTGGTCGGCGATGTAGTGGGCGGTGACGCCGTAGAGGGCGCCCAGGCGGCCCTCGTCGCGAATGATGCGGGCGGCGGCGCGCACGGCCGGTTGCTGGCTGCCGGCGAAGGCAAGCATGAGGTGGCGATCACACTGAATTGCTTTGCGGGCGAGTGGCTCGAGCACGACATCCGAGACGCTGGCAGGTTTCTCGGTCAGGACGTGGGCGCCGGCATCGAGCGCCGCGTCGATGATTGGCGGTGAGTCGAGGGGCGGGACGGTGATGACGGCGAGCTGCGGCGTCTCGGCGGCCAGGAGTTCGGCGGGATCTTCAGCGACGGTGCGGACCTTTTCGCCGAGGACATCCAGGATGGAGTCGCGGCGCTCGCCCGGCGGCACGGCCACGGAGACGGATGCCGCGCCATCGTTTGCGGCCAGGCGGTCGCGGTAGCCCTGCCAGTGGGCGGCTTCGTCGTTGACGACCAGGACGACGTGAATGCCATCAGCCATGTCCAAGCTCCTTTACGTCATCCAGACGAGCGGTTCAACCGTCCCAAGCCCTGGGCGCGATGCCGGCGATGTCGGTTTTGACGTCGATGACAGCGGGGCGATTGGCGGAGAGCGCCCGGTCCAGCGCGCCGTCCATATCGGCGGGATCCCTGACCGTGAGGCCCAGGCAGCCCATGGTTTCGGCAATGGCGGCGAAGTCGGCGTCGGTGAGCTTCCAGAGCCGGTCCGATCCGGGGGTGGCGCCGCCGTAGATGCGTTCGTTAAGAGCCTGTTCCTGGTTGAGCGAGGCGTTGTTGTTGACGACGGTTACGGAGTTGATGCCGTAGCGGGCGGCGGTGTCGAGCTCGGTGAGGTGGTACCACATGCCGCCGTCGCCGGTGAAGCAGACGACGGGACGGTCGGGCGCGGCGCACTTGGCGCCGATGGCGGCCGGCAGGCCCCAGCCGAGCGAGCCGGCGCAGCGGATGAAGCTCTGGCCGGGCGAGGTGAGGTCGATCATCGTTCCGGTCCAGATGCCGGCGTGGCCGGTGTCGGAGACCAGGATGGCGTCGGACGGGAGCAGCCGGGTGAGTTCGCCGCAGAGGCGCTCGGGGCGCATGGGGACCTGGTCGGAGGTGATGAGGGGATCGACCTGGGCTTTCCAGGTACGGACGAGGGACTGGACGCGATGGATCCAAGGATCTCGTGACGACGGAGGTGCTATCGAATCCGCTTTGACCTGGTCCAGGAGCTTGCGGAGGCCGGCGCGGGCGTCGGCAAGGAGGCCGACGTTGATGGGGAAGGAGCGGCCGAGCTCGGCGGGGTTTATGTCAAGTTGGACAATGCGTGCGCCGGGTCGGGGGAGCTTCCAGATGTTGGTGACCTGCTCGCCCTTGTGGCTGCCAATAAAGAAGGCGAGATCGACTTCGGCGAAGACGCGATTGGCGCATTCGCGAGAGTAGGTGCCGGACACGCCGACGGCCAGCGGGTGGTCGGCTGGGAACGTCTCCTTGGCGTTGAGGGAGGTGATGACCGGGATGTTGAGGGCTTCGGCCAATTCGATCAGTTCGTTGCGGGCGCCAGAGGCTCGGATGCCGCCGCCGGCGACGATGACCGGCCGGGAGGCCTGTGACAGTTCGGCCAGGGCCGCACGGACGCTGGCCGCGTCCGGCTCCGGACGGAACGGGGGCGTGCGGCGGAAGGGTTCCTCGACGATGACTTCGAGGTCGTCTTCAGCGGTCATGATGTCGCCGCCGGTGATGCCCCAGAGATCCAGGTGGGCGGGGCCGGGCGTGCCCGACACGACTTCGCGCAACGCCTGGCGCAGGACGATGGGGAACTCCTCCAAAGAGGTCACCGGAGTGCTGAATTTGGTGACGGCTTCGAAGGGGGCGGAGTGGTCGACCTCCTGGTAGGCGTGGCGGTTCTGCATGATCTGGCGCAGGCGGCCGGTCAGGGCGATTACGGGTGAACAGGCCAGGTAGGCGTCCTGCAGGCCGGCCGCGAGGTTTAACGCACCCACCGACTGGGCACCGCAGACGCCGGCGCCGCCGCTGATGCGGGCGTAGCCGTCGGCCATGTAGGCCGCGCCCTTCTCGGTGTGGGCCATGACGGGCTCGACACCGACGCGTTCGAGCTCGGGCATGGCCTCCGGGACGCTGACCGGCATGAAGAAGTAGTGGGTCACGCCATAGGCGTGGAGGGTCTCGGCGAGGAAGCGCGCGCCGGTCATCGTGGGCATTGGAACCGCCTTCCCTGGGTCAGCGCAGCTATGAGCCGCGTGCGGGACGATCCTAGGCGAATCCCGCCGCGCGCGCCCGACGAGCGGACACCACGTCGGCGGCAACGTCGACTTGACAGGCTGGCCGTAAGTGTGTAGTGTTTAGGAAACATGACGCAGTTTGGCACGTACGTCAACACCGCTCGGCGGAGCTTGCAAGCGCATGACCGCCGGTATTCGCTGCGGCAGGTGGCCGGGCGGATCGGGGTCGAGCCGGGGTATCTGAGCAAGATCGAACGCGGCCAGGTGGCGCCGCCCTCCGAAGCCGCGACCGTGCGGCTGGCGAGGGAACTCGATGAGGACCCGGACGTGCTCCTGGCGCTGGGCGGCAAGGTTTCGAGTGACCTGCAGGAGGTCATTCGCAAGCGGCCGCGGTTGTTCGCCCAGCTGATCCGCGAACTGCGGGATGCGCCGGACCACGCCGTCCTGCGCATCGTGCGCGAGGTGCGCGACGGAGATTGGTAGGGCGAGAAGTCAACGACAGCCATGGCACTCAATTCGTGATCGACCGATTCCGAAGCAACGGATCTGAACGGCGCAAAGCCAAGGAGATGAGTGACGAATGATCACCCTCGAAGACGACCGCCTGGTATTCAGATTTCCAGAGGTCCATAAGGATGCGCGCTGCGCCATCGAGTTTCAGCGGACGCTGCGAATTCCGGACGACGGCCTGGACTATCCGCTGCCGCCGGGGATGGGCCGGTTTCCGCTGCGGCACCTGGACGACTACGCCCGGCGCATGCCGACCGACTGGCTGCGGCGCGGCGGGGTGCTGATGCCGATGCACCAGGCCGAGGCCATGTGGATCAATTTTGACTGCCGGGGGTACCCATTCGCCGTGAAGATTGCGACCGGCAAGGTCTGCGCGCTGACGGGCGAGACCTGGATGAATCATCTCAACACGGATCCGCAGGATTACGCGGTGCTGCCGGATCAGCCGTGGCTGGACGGGTACTGCGTGGCGCAGGGGATCGTTCGCCAGTTCGTGGCGATGCCGCTCGGCCAGGGCTACACGGTGGAGGAGCAGCTGACGGGCGAGGCCCAGCATGGGGGTCTGCAACTGATTGCGTATCCGATGAAGGCGGAGCGGTATGAGGAGATGATGGCCAGTGTCATCGCGGGGGCCCCGTTGCCGGATGCCGACGCATCTCCCCTCGTGAAGAGCACGTCAATGGGTCTGGCTCCGGGCGGTCGGATGCGGCAGGAGATCTATGACGATGACTACGGCCTGGACGCCTGGGATCAGCGGCATGCCAGCCGCTGCTTCGTGACGATCGCCAACTCGGTGCAGTGGATGGCGCTGACGGGCGAGCGTCCGCCGACGGAGGCGCCGACGGCCCGCGAGTACACGTCTGCCGGCCTGCCGTGGTTCGACTACTTTGGGGGCGATCTGACGGCCATCGCGGAGACCGACAAGCTGCGAGGGATTGCCAGCGTGGCGGAGATGGGCGCGGCGAACGGGGAGTCACCGCTGCCGGAGAACGAGTCGGCGGAAGTCGAACGGGTCATTTCGCTGCGGCGTCCGGGGTCGAATCAGGTGCGGGAACTGCCCGCGGATTCGACCGCGGCGGGCTAGCCGGCCGACAACCTGGACATGGCTTTGATTCACCACCTCGTTGGTGGTGAACCGGGTCCAAGGCCCGGCGCCTGGTCGCGAGTGATTTGCGACGGGGGCAACGACCGCCGATCGCCGGTCAACCGCCGAAGGGTTTCGGCAACTCCTTGACGTAGAGATCCTGCTTTGCGTAGGGGATCTCGATCCTCTCGTCTGCAAACCGACGGTACACCGCTGTGTTCAGCGCATCGACTACGCGTCCCCGAAGGACTGGTTCGTCAACCCAGGCCAGCAGTTCCAGGTCCAGCCCGGAGGCGCCGAAGGTGCGAAACCGGACCCTGGGCTCGGGCTCCTCGCAAACTTCTTCGTGGCCTTGAGCGACTTCCAACAGCACCTGTTTTACATGATCGATGTCGGAGCCGTAGGCGCAGGCGACGCTGATACGGATGCGGTGTTTGGGGTCGGGGCCGCCAGTTTCGTTAATAACCTTGATGTTGCCCATGACGCCGTTCGGAATCGTGATTTCTATGTCATCGCGAGTCAGCAGCCTGGTGCTTCGAAGTCCGACGTGGGTCACCTGGCCCCGTTCGCCCGTATCCAGGACGATGAAATCCCCGACCCGGTAGGGTGCATCGGCCAGGATGAGCACGCCGGCAAAGAAGTTGGCGACCGTGTCCCTGGCCCCGAGCCCTACCGCGATGCCCAGGATTCCAGCCGACGCAAGCCAGGCCGTCACGTCCAGGTCCCAGACCAGCAGCAGGAGGTATGCCGCCGCTCCGGCCAGGAGTACGTTGGTCACGTTTCGAAAGAGCGGCATGGTGCTCTGCCCGACGTAGCGGAAACGCTCTGGGCTCTGACTCAGACCTTCCAGGATCAGCCGATTCAATCGAATGGCAAGCGTCAGACCGACCAACACAGCCAGCGTCCCGAGTAATCCGAACGTGAGCGTTCTGAGCCATCCGTCCAACGCCAGGAGACTTGCCGCCACACCGAAGCCTCCAAGCAACACGAGCAGGAACACGGGCCGGTGCAGGGTTTCGACCAGGCGGTTGTAGAAGGCGTCTTCGGTTTTGGGCGCCCGGCGCAGCAACAGCCTAGTCACGATCCAATCGACCAATTTGGCGGCAATCACACTCGCGAGCACCACGATCGAGGCCTGAATGCGAGGGTCGACCGCGGCCAGGTCGAAGGCTGCGAAGTTGCTGAAAAAGTCCTCGAGCCTCTGCATTGGTCACCTCCTGATGACTTGTGAAGGGAGATTATGATGTTGTCGCCGTCGGAGTTTCCGCGGCGCGTTTCACGTTTGCTCCGCTGCGGCCAGCTCACGGGGGTGTCCGACTCGAAGTGGACAAATGGCCGGTGCTTCAAGTCGTTGACGCTAGTTCGGCCCCTTTGTAACCTGCCGCTGTGAAGCTGGCATACGTTGGCTGGTTGGGCCAACGCGCACTTACGTGCGTCCGTCCCAGAGCACGAGGACGTGCTTCTGCAACGTCGCACGAATAGGGGAGGACACATGCTTCCACGTTCAATGACCCGCCGGCAGATGTTGCGCGCCGGTGGAGGCGTCGCGCTTGGCGTGGGCGGGGCCGCGATCCTGGCTGCCTGCGGCGAGACGCAAGTTGTTACGCAAGAAAAGATCGTGACGCAGCAGGTTGAGAAGATCGTCCAGGTCGAAAAGGAAGTTCCGGTAGAGAAGGTCGTCCAGCAGATCGTCACCAAGGAAGTCCCGGTCGAGCGGATCGTGACGGTCGTCATCGAGCAGCCGATCGGCAGGCCGCGCGTGCGTTTGCGAGGCACTGGGCCGCTTGGCACCCCGGAGACCGGCATCTTCGACAAGCTGCTTTCCGAGACGCAGATCGAACTGGACCACGTTGAGCAGCCGTACGCGGCCACCTACCAGAGTCTGCTCATTAACCTGAGCCAGGGCGGCTCGGCCTACGACATCGCGTCGATGGACGACCCGTGGATGCCGCAGTTCACGGAATTCCTGGCCGACATCACGCCGCTGTACCAGGGCTTCGGCTGGGTGTGGCCAGACCCGGACATGATTCCGGCGATCGTGGACCTGGGCGACTGGCCGCCGGGCAAGTACGGCCCGCGCGCCGTGCCGAACATCGGCAATATCCAGAGCTTTGCCTACCGGACCGACGTCATGGAGGATCTCGGCGTCGCGCCGCCGGTGACCTGGGATGACGTGGCCGAGTACTCGGCCAAGATCACCGGGGACATGGCGCCCGATCTCTACGGGTACACCATTCGCGGGCAACCGGGGAATCCGGCGATGACCAGCTTCCTGCCGATCATGCGCGGCTTCGGGCGTGACGTGATTGACGGCGACCTGAACCCGCAGGTGAACACGGAAGAGGGCCTGGCGGCGCTGGACATGGTGGTGACGCTGAAGAATCTCGCTCCCCCGGGCGTCGAGAACATCGGCCACCACGAGCTGGGCAAGCTGATCTACACGGGCCTGGCCGCCATGTCAGGCGACGTATGGCCCGACCAGCTGCTGAAGATGTACACGCCGGACCTGTCCAAGGTCGTCGGCAAGATTGACGTGCTGCCGGAGCCGGCGCAGCCCGGCGCGGACCACGCCAACATGACCGGCGTGTGGCTGTTTGGGGTTCCCCAGGGCAGCGAGAACCACGAAGCGGCGGCGGAAGCGATCCACTGGCTCACCCAGGCGGAGAACCAGAAGGAGAACATGTACGCCAACAACTGGCCGCCGGTTCGGTTCAGCCTGATGGACGACCCCGGACTGCTGGCGGACTTCCCGTTCCTGGCGGGCATCAAGAACGCCGCTTCGGTGGCGGTGCCGCGCCCGCGGACGGAGCACTACTCCATCGTCGAGGAGATCGTGGGCCGGCACGTGTCGGCCGTGATCGCCGAGCAGGAGTCGGTGGGCGACGCCGCGCGGCTGGCGGACGAGGAAGTCCGAGTGGCGCTGGAAGAGAAGGGCGCCTACTCATAGGGACGCTGGGCACCTCGATCGCAGGGATCGCGCCGGCCTAGCGCCGCCCGGTCTCCACGTGATCGCGGAACTGGTTACGGAACCAGGCACGGGCCTGGCGGCGCTCACGCAGGTGAGCGTCGCCGGGCCTTTTGCGTCTTGTCGAACAATGCAACCTGCGTTCGGCCGGCACGACGGTGCTTAACGTCCTGCGCCGGCGGCGCGGCGACGACATCCAGGCCATCGCCAAGACTCCCTGGTGGGAGTTGCACCTCAAGTACTTCTTCATAGCGCCGTCGCTTGCGCTGCTGGCCGTGATGGCGGTCTTCCCGGCCATCATGAGCTGGCGCATGGCCTTTTCGCGGGTGACCTTCAAGCTTGGCGAGCTCGAGATCGAGCCCATCGGTTTCAGCAACTTCACGAAGGCCTTCAGCGACAACCTCATTATCGGCTCCACGGTGCGTACGGCCGTCTGGGTCCTGGTTGTCGTATCCGCGGAGATTGTCGTCGGCCTGATCATCGCGTTCCTGATGAGCAAGCTGCACTCGCGCGCGCGAATGGTTTTCACCGCGGCGCTGATCATTCCGCTGGTGCTGCCGCCGGTGAGCGTGGGCGCGGGCTGGCTGGTGATGATGGACGTGAATTTCGGCGTGCTGAATTACCTGCTGAGCCTGGTGGGCATCGAGCCGCTGCTGTGGCTGGCCGACGACCGGACGGCGCTGCCGTCCATCATGCTGATCGACATCTGGCAGTCCAGCATGTTCGTGTTCATCCTGATGTATGCGGGGATTCTGTCGCTGCCACAGGACCCGTATGAGGCCGCCGCGATCGACGGCGCATCGCCGTGGCAGATTTTCAGGGACGTCACGATTCCGCTGCTGCGCCCGACGTTCGTTGTGGTGCTGCTGCTGCGAACGCTGGATGCGGCCCGGATCGCCGACCGGATGCTGGCCATGACGCGCGGCGGGCCCGGATCTTCGACCGAGACCGTGACGCTATCGATCTATAAGTATGCGTTCATTCACTTTAATTTCGGGTATGCCTCCGCCTTGTCCGTCATGTTTCAAGTCGTTTTGATCATTCTGGCGACGTTCTACATCCGACGCATCCTGCGCACATAGGTATGAGGTAGCCATGGTTGGTGAACGCACCGCTCCACTCGTCCTGAGCCGCCACGTACTGATGCTCGGGGTGGTGTTGATCGTATTGGCGCCGGTCTACTGGATGCTAATGATCGGTCTGAAGACTGAGGCTGAGTTCTCGCAGATACCGCCGACGATCTGGCCGCAGGAGTTCACGCTGGAGTGGTTTGAGGCGGTGGTTGGCAAGCGCGGGTTCGGCGAGCAGATCATGAATAGCATCATCATCGCGGCGATCGCTACCTCGATCGCGATCACGGTGGGCAGCCTGGCGGCGTACGGACTTTCCCGCTTTCAGCTGCCGTGGGGCCTGAACTACCACATCTTGTTCTTCATCCTGACCGTTCGGATGTTTCCGCAGACGGTGACCGTGGTTCCGCTGTTTATTTTCTTCACGCAGGTTGGCCTGATCGACACCCACATTGGCATGGGGCTGGTGCACTCGATGCTGGAGCTGCCGCTGGCGGTGTGGATGATGCTGGGGTTCTTCCGGGATATTCCGCGCGATCTTGAAGAAGCGGCGATGGTGGATGGCGACCATTGGCTGGGGGCGTTCCGCAAAGTGATCGTTCCGCTGGTCCGGCCGGGGCTTGCCGCGACCTCAATCCTGATCCTGATAGCGTCCTGGAACGAGTTCCTGTTTGCGTTGATCCTGACGCGAACGGAAGCGCAGACCCTGCCGATCGCGGTGGCGAACCAGATCACCCAGTTCGACATCCTCTACGGCCGCATGATGGCGGCCTCGGCCATCTCGATCATCCCGGTCTTGATCTTCACGCTGCTGGTCCAGCGCAACCTGATCCGGGGCCTGACCCTCGGTGGAGTTTCGGGAGCATGAGCGACTCAACAACTCGGATGCCTTCGCTGCCTGTCACCTTCGAGAACGTATCGAAGCACTTCGGCAGCGTAATCGCGGTGGACGAAGTGGACCTGCACGTGCAGGAAGGCGAGTTCATGGTCCTGCTGGGGCCGTCGGGCTGCGGGAAGACGACGTCGCTGCGGATGATCGCCGGCCTGGAGATGGCGACGCAAGGGACGATCAAGATCGGCGATACCGTCGTCAACAAGGTGCCGCCGCGGGCGCGGAACGTGGCGATGGTGTTCCAGAGCTACGCGCTGTACCCACACATGAAGGTGGCCGACAACATCGGCTACCCGCTGAAGATTCGACGGACGTCAAAGGCGCGGATCGGCGAGCGGGTGAAGGAAGTGGCGGAGTTGCTGCGGATTCCGGAGCTGATGGACCGAAAACCACGGGAACTGAGTGGCGGTCAGCGGCAGCGGGTGGCGCTGGCCCGGGCGATCATCCGGGAGCCGAACGTGTTCCTGTTTGACGAACCGTTGTCGAACCTGGACGCCGAACTGCGGCAGGAGATGCGCGGCGAGTTGAAGTACCTGCAGCGGCAGCTGGGGACGACGGCCATCTACGTGACTCACGATCAGGCCGAAGCGCTGGCGATGGCCGATCGGATCACGGTGATGCGGGACGCGAAGGTGTTGCAAGTCGGGTCGCCGATGGACATCTACGACCGGCCAGCGAACGCGTTTGTTGGGCACTTCGTGGGGAGCCCCGGGATGAGCCTGGTTTCGGGAACGATATCGAGCACGAACGGCTGGGTTCGCATGAATGGAAATGGGTTCTCCTGGGAAGTCGCCGGCGACGCCGCCACGGCTGTCTTGCGCCGGCCGCGGGTGGACCGGCCCGCCATTGCGGGGGCGCGCCCGGAGGCGATGGAACTCTCGTTCATGGAGGAGACGGGCTACGCGAAGGCCGAGATTTTCGCGGTGGAGCCGATGGGCAGCGAAGTGCTGGTTGACGTGCTGCTGGACGAGGACACGCGAGTCAAGGCACGGGCCGAAACGGCCTTTGCCGGTCAACCCGGCGAGAACATCTGGATACGCCCGAAGCCGGATCGAATCCGACTGTTCGACGGGGAAAGCCAGGAGGCTATCGAATAACAGAGCGGGCGTGTCAGCGGGGTTCGCCTAGAGGGCACTTGACATGACGAAGCTGCGCACGGGCCTGGTTGGCTGCGGCAGCATGGGGGGCGGCGTACACGCGCCGGGCTTAGCCAGTCATCCGCGGATTGAGTTGAGCGCGATCGCGGACGTGACCCCACCGAATCTTGAGCGTGTGGGCAACGAGCAGGGGATTCCTGGCGAGCGTCGATTTGCCGACGCTGAAGACCTGGTAGCGCTGCCCGATCTTGATCTCGTGGTGGTGGCGACGCCGCCGTGGTTGCGCAAAGGTCCGGTGCTGGCCGCGCTGAAGTCCGGCAAGCATGTGCTGGCCGAGAAGCCGCTTGCGGCGGTGCCGCAGGATGCCTGGGAGATGGTTCGGGCGGCCGAGGACGCCGACCGCGTGCTGGCGATGATGCACAACTACCTGTTTTTTCCCGAGTTCGAGGCGGCGAAGGCGGCAATTGACCAGGGCGTGATCGGGGAGGTCCAGACCGTGAGCGCCAATCTGCTGTGCGTGCCGGATAACCCGGGCGCGGCGACCTTTCAGCCGGGCTGGCGCCGTGACCTGGGGCGCGCGGGGGGCGGGATCCTGATGGACATGCTGCACCCGCTGTACGTGATGAGCTGGCTGGCAAACGCGCCCGTGAGCGAAGTCTCGGCGATGATCCGCCGAACCGGTGAAGGTCCTCTGCCGGTCGACGACCTGGCGATGTGCCACCTGCGACTTGGTGACGTATACGCCAGCCTGAACCTGGGATGGGGCCTGGGGCCGGGCGGGATAGGAGTCGGCGGAACCGAGGGACGCCTGTGGCTCCGCTATATCAACAACGGCACGACGCCGTTCGACCGGTTCCACTCGGCGTTTACCTCCGATGGGATGACCACGCAACCGCTGGAGGTAGAAGGCGTCATCGCCGACGCGGATTCGGCGCACGCCAGTGAGGACGAGCGACTGGCCTGGGCGTTTGACGGGTACAACATGCAGAACTCGTACCTGAACCTGGTAAGCGATGTCGTTGAGGCGGTGACCGAGGGGCGTCAGCCGCGGAGCACGGGCGTGGACGGGGCGCGAGCGGTGGACACGGTGCTGGCGTGCTATGCCTCGGCAGCGCGGCGGCACCCGATGGCGTTGCCGTTGGACTCGACTGATCCGGCTTTCAGCGAGGGCGTTACGGCGCTGGCCGCCGAGTCGGCAGAAAGCTAAGCGCGCGGCGCGATTACGTCCTGCTGGTCCTGGAGGAGTAGTGGCCGCAGGAAGTCGACGCTCTTTTCCAGTCCTTCAAGCCGACCCATCCAGCGGTCTTCGTGCTCCATGCTCACCACGCCGTCGAAGCCGGTCTTGCGGAGAGCGCTGAAGAACTGGCGCCACCAGAGTTCATCATGCCCGTAGCCGACCGTGCGAAAGGCCCAGGAACGTTCGAAGGACTGGTCCCAGGGGCGGATTTCAAGCAGGCCATTGAGGGCGGCTTCATTGGGGTCAATGCCGGTGTCCTTGGCGTGCACGTGCCAGATGCAGCCGGCCAGTCCCTGCACCACGACGGTGGGTTCCATGCCCTGGGGCCAGAGGTGGCTGGGGTCCAGGTTGGCGCCCAGCAGATCGCCGGCAATGTCGCGCAGCTGCAGGAGGGAGCGCGGGTTGTAGGCGACCATGCCGTGGTGCATTTCGATGGCGATCTTCATGTCATGGTCGGCGGCGAAGCGGCCGGCCTCGGTCCAGAACGGGGTGACCTCTTCGGCCCACTGGCGGAGGCCGCACTCCACGTATTCGGCCGGCCAGGTTGCCGTGACCCAATTGGGATAGGTCCCACCGTCCGGTGCGCCCGGGCAGCCACTTTGCGTTATGACAATGTCCAGCCCCAGATCGCTGGCAACGCGGATCGTGTCGTAGTAAACCTGCTGACACTGCTGACGTCGTTCGGGATGCGGGTCCAGCAGGTTGCCGGAGCAATTGAGCGCGGAGAGCGCCAGTCCGCGATCGGTGATGGCGGCCATGAAGTCGTCGCGCGCGGCCCGGCTCTGGACCAGTTCGTCCAGGTCGCAGTGTGGCGCGGCTGAGAAGTTGCCGGTGCCGATTTCCACGGCGTCAAGACCGAGGCCGGCGGCGTAGTCAAGCGCCTGGGTGAATGACATGTCGCTGAGGATGTCCATGTACAGGCCAAGTTTCATGGCGTATCACTCCCGTGAGTCGGCGAGGCGCATTGGCGACGATGCAACGTCATTGAAGTTCGCGCGGATTGTCGGTCAAATGAGCGGGCGCTCGTTCCTGACCATCTCGGCATAGCGTTCACGCGAGGCCTGAACACCCTCGATGGTCGAAACCTCCGACACCGGCACGTCCCACCATGACTCGTAGGTGGGCACGCCGTCGACGGCGCTGACGTCCACCGCGATGAGCGTTGAGCTGTCCGAGTCGCGCGCGTCTTCCAGGGCCTCCTGCAGGTCGTCGGCGGTGTCGGCGCGGATGACGTTCATGCCCAGGCCCTCCGCGTTAGCGGCCAGGTCGAGCGGAATGGTGTCGCCGTCCAGCTCGCCCGACGATCCATTGCGAAATCGGTATTGGGTGCCCCAGCCGTCGGCGCCGACATCGGTGGAAAGCGCCCGGATGCTGCCCCAGCCGTGGTTGTCGAGCAGAACGACATTGATCTTGATGCCCTCCTGAAGGGCAGTGACAAGCTCCTGCGCCATCATCAGGTAGGAGCCGTCGCCGACCATCACGTAGACCTCGCGTTCGGGCGCCGCCAGCTTGGCGCCGAGGCCGCCGGCGATCTCGTAGCCCATGCACGAGTAGCCGTATTCCAGGTGGTAGTCGCCGCGTCGGGGGGAGCGCCACAGCTTGTGCAGCTCCCCGGGCAGGCCGCCGGCGGCGCACACGACGATGCCGTTGTCGGGCATG
>JAJDVX010000029.1 GCA_022825895.1 Chloroflexota bacterium
CGCAGATCACTCACGTGTCGCTCCGCAAACGGCACATCCCGGTCCTCCACCTCATCGCTGGATGTGTAAACCATGTCTCCGAACACGTGTAAATGATGTCCCCGGTCTGCACACCCACGGGGAGAGGGAGCAAGAGGGGCCGCGCCTTTGAGGGTGCGGGGCGTTTTGCAAAGGTCTCTAGGCGGGCGTTCCGGCCTGGGCCGCGATGCCGCGCAGCACCTCGTCGAACTCCCGCGTGCGGTCGTCCGACGGGGGCGCCGTCAGCAACGTCCCGGCGACGGCCGCCAGCCCGCCCGCGAGGAATCCGGGCAGGGCGGGCATTACGTCGAACATGCCTTGCGGCCCTCCGGACAGCACGAACTGCCAGAGCGACGCCACCACGAATCCGACCACCACGCCCGCCAGAGCGCCGCCGAAGTTAAAGCGCCGCCAGTAGAGCGCCAGGATCACCGCCGGGCCGAAAGTTGCGCCCATGCCACCCCAGGCGTAGGCCACCAGGTTGAGCACCGTATCGGGGAAGGCGATGGACAGGTATCCCGCCAGCGCTCCAATCACCACCAGCAGCGCACGCCCCAGCCACACCCGTTGCGAAGCGCCCAGGGCGCTCGCGTACCGGCGCAGCAGCGGCAGGTCGCCGGCCGCAATGGCCGACGCCAACAGCAGCTGCGAGTCCGCCGTGCTCATCACGGCCGCAATAACCGCCGTCAGCAGCAAGCCGCCAATGATGGCCGGAAAGAAATAGTCCGAAACGAGGAAGTACACGCGCTCCGCATCCGTCGTCGTGATGCCGATTTCGTCAAGCGCGGGCCGCGCGAAAAGGCCGAGGAGGAAGCTCAGTGAGTAAACAAGACAGAGCCACAACGTCGACAGATTGCGGCTCTGCTTGATCCTGTCTTCGCGCTCCACGGCCATGAATCGCTGCAGCACGTGCTGCGCGCCGAAGAAGCCGAGCCCCCACCCCATCGTGCCCAGGACAAATACCGGAGTGACTACCCCGCCCCGGTCGTCGGTGAATGGGTTCATAAAGCCCGTCGCGCCGCCGCCCACGCCGCCGAGCGGGTCTTCGGCCGCCACGATCACCGTCGTCAGCATGATGACGAAGCCAACGAGGATCAATACGGCCTGGAAAACGTCGGTCCGTGAGACAGCCAGAAAACCGCCGATGAACGTGTACGACGAGACGGCAATGAGGGTGAGAATCAGCCCCAGTGTCGGATCCAGGCCGAATTCCGTGTTGAGCAGTTTCGACCCGGCGACCAGGCCCGACGTGATGTAGAAGACGACAAAGAAGATTGTGAACGCTGCGCAGATCGCTCGAAGAACCTGGCTCCGGTCACCCAGGCGGCGCTCAAGGAACTCGGGAATCGTCAGCGCGTCCTCCATCGAAACGGTGTAGCGGCGCAGGCGTCTCGCGACGATGGTCCAGTTAATCCAGGCGCCAATCACGAGGAATACGACCAGCCACAGCTGATTCGCCCCGCTCGTGAACGCCAGCGCCGGGAATACCAGCATCGTCCAGCCGCTGGTGGTGGACGACCCGGCGCTCAGCGCGGTCGTGAAGCTGCTGAGCCGCCGGCGGCCCAGCACGTAGTCCGACATCGCCGACATCTGGCGCACCCGGACGATCGCGATGCCGATCAAAATCGCGAAGTACGCGATGAATACCGTGATGGTCCACGCGGTGCTCAACGCGTCCGGGGTCATTCGCGGGCTTTCCGCCAGCCGTGAAGTTCAGGGACTACGGCCGCGGCGCCGGCCCCAGCACGGTGTATTTTCTGTCCTCAGTCCGCTCAGCCGTCGGCAGCACTTCCACCACAACGCGCGAGAGCCCAACCACCTCGCCCTGCTCGTCAAAGCTGTAGTTGTCACCGATCGCGCCGCTCCAGGTGATCTGGTACATGCAGTCGCGGAAGCCGTCGGCGTCCTGGTCGTCGCCGGTCTGCTTCAGGCACTCGGCGGTGATGTACACGTCGTCGTAGGCCGAGCCCAGGTGCCAGGGCAGCGTGACGTAGTTGTAGCGCTCCCTGAAGTCGGCCAGAACCTCCTGCGCCTTTGCGTTGTCGGGATCGAGGTCCGCGGTGATCGCCTTCATGCCGGTCGCCGCGTCGCCGGCGATCTCCAGGGCGGTCGTGCCCACGGAAATCGTCTCCGCGTAGATCGGCCCGTCATAGCCGAGTTCCCGCGCCTGCTTGATAATGGTGCCGGCCGACGCCTCGGACTGCGGCGCCAGGTGCAGGGCATCGGGGTTGGCGTCGAAGAGCTTCGTCAGCTGCGACCTGAAGTCGGTCACGTCGGAGGCGTAGTACTCCTCGGCCACGATCGTGCCGCCGCGCTCCTCAAATTGGGCGACTGTCGTGCGCCGGACGCCCTCGGCGTAGTCGGTCGTTTCGGTAATCGTCGCAAGCCCGCGAATCCCGTCGGCCCAGAGCACGTTGCCCGTGTCAATGCCGACCTGGATGTCGCTGATCTGGGTTCGGAAGATGTAGTCCCCCGCGTTGGCAATATCCGGGTTGCTGGCCAGCCCGGAGAACAGGATCACGCCGTCGGCCTCGGCCAGCGGCGCCGCTCCCAACATGGCCCCGCTGCAGGACGTGCCCAGGATGATCTTGATCCCATCCACCTCGGTCAGCTTCTTATAGGCCGTGATCGCGTCCTGCGCGTTGCACTTGGAGTCCTCGACGATGAACTCGATCGGGCGCCCATTCACCCCGCCTGCCGCGTTGATCTCGTCCAGCGCCATCTGCTTGGCCTGGCTGGCGACGGTGCCGTAGGTCTCGCCGGCGCCGGTGAGCGACTCCATCACGCCGATGCGGAATGGCTTGTTCGAGTCTTCGCCGCAGGCCTGGAGGGTCAGCGCCAGGATCGCAAGAAGCCCGAGGACAAGAAGCCGTCGCCTAAACGCTTGGTGCATGGAGCGCTCCAGTGGGCCTACGTCCGGTCGGTCCGCGACCTCTCGCCGCGACGCGCGGTGTGACTCGCACATTGAATCCGCCGATGGGGAATCGACGAGGCCCCGAATTCGAGTTGCGCCAACCACCGTGGGCTACCGCTGCTGATCCACGGTCACCGTCACGATGTCCACGCCGTGGTATTTCTGGTGCTGCACCGACGCCGCGTAGTGCCACAACAGCCTGAATGACACCTCGCGCTCGTCCGGAGCGGGCGGCATTTCGTTCAGGTAGGCGAGTTGGTCTTCCATGTTGGCGCCTTCGAGCGCCGTCACGAACTCCATCTCGGCCGTGCGGTCGTTCATACGCGCCGAAACCGACAGTTGCCGGCCGCGCTCGGCCGCTTCATCGGATTCCTGAAGCAGGATCGATAACGTTTCCTCGCCGGCCGAAGCCAGGCGGTCCGCTGAAGCGGCATTCCAGCCATGCTTCGACGCAAAGCCGCGCAGGAACTCTTCGATTGCCGGCAGCGCATCCATGGCCAGGGCCGTCTGCAACCGCCGGCGCCGCGGGCTGGTCAGCTCCATGAACACCATCATGACGATCGCCACCACCGCGCCGGAGGTCATCCCGTTGCCCAGCAGGACCCCTATGAAGCCATCGCCCAGCAAGTCGGGAAAGATCAGCTGACTCTGAAAACCCGCACCAATCCAGAACGACAGGCCAACAATCGCGGCGGTCCGGTGGTTAACTCCGCCCTGAACGACGATCCTCATGCCCTGGACGAACAGGATCCCGATCAGGAAGGCGATATACGCGGCCGCTACCGGGGAGGGGATCGCAATCAGGAGGGCCGCCACCTTGGGCAGGAACGCCAGCGCCACAAAGATGACGCCGATCACCACACCCACGCGTCGCGCCGCGATGCCGGTGACCTCGGTGAGCGGGATGCTGCTCGAATATGTGGTGTTGGGCAGCGTCCCCAGCAAGCCGGAGAGCAGGTTTCCGACCCCGTCCGAGTTCAATGCGCCCTGCACCACCCGGAAGTCCGTCGCTTGCGGCCGCCGACGCGAGACGCGCTGAATGGCCACGCTGTCGCCGATCGTCTCGATGGCGCCCACGATCGTGACCATTACGAAGGCCGGCAGCAGGGCCCAGAACTTCACGTCCGGCGTCACGTCGAATCCCGGCCAGGCGCCCCACGGAATGCCGATCCAGTCGGCGTCCAGCACTCCGGACAGGTCATAGATGCCAAAGAGCCCCGACACCGCGCATCCCACCACCAGGGCGATCAACGGCGACCACAGACGCCAGGCCGGCGGCGCGCGCAAAACCAGCGCGACCACGGTTGTGAGCGTCAGCAGGGCCGCCACCGGTGCGGCCGCGTCGGATGAACCCTCGGGCACATCGGCCAGGGCATCGAAGAGCAGCGGCACGATCGTCACGGCGATCAACATGATGACCGTCCCGGTCACCGCCGGCGTGAAAATGCGCCGCAGCAGCGCCAGGCGCGACGCCAGCAGGAACTGGATGAGCGACGAGATGACGATCAAGGTCGCCATCGTGGCCGGACCGCCCACCGCGAGCGCGCCGATGCAGACGGCGATGAATGCGCCGGACGTTCCCATAAACAGGATGTGCCCGGACCCGATCCGACCCACTCGAACCGCCTGCAGAATCGTAGAGACCCCGCTCACCAGAAGCGCGGCAAATACGGCCCACGCCGTGTATTCCGCGGGCTGCCCGGCAATCTGGAGCACGATGACGACGCCCAGGACCACCGGGGCCAGCATGATCAGGGCGGCCTGAAAGCCGGCGCCGATGGCGAGCGGAGCGGGAGGCTTCTCGTCCGGCTCGTAGCGGATGTGTTCGTTCACATGCTCCGTCGCCATCGTTCACACCAGGACATTCTTACCGGCGGTAAATGCTGCCACACTCACGCTTGCCGTTCACTCGTGACACTGAGCCTTTACCGGTCCGCGGTGTCCGTCGATTCCCTTCACCGCCGCGCGGAAACGTGCGTGGCTCAGGCCGTGTGGCGGTGCGGTGGGCCGCCGGATCGAGGCCGGTTCCAACGTCCAAGCGTCGTTCTTCCCCTCACCTCACGGCGATGGTAGGGTGAGCGCCTTTTTTGTGGGATCCGGCGCCAACGCCGACCCCAAAGACCCGAATGCTGATGCGTACATGAGCGACGACCTCCGCGACCGGGCGACTTGTGTCCTGATTCGGGACGGCAAGCTGCTGCTAGTCGCGGATAGCGAATCCGTCTTCATGCTGCCCGGCGGTGGCGTGGATCCTGGCGAAACCATCAAGGCGGCCGCGGAGCGCGAACTACTTGAAGAAACGGGCCTAAACGCCACCCGAATCGACTATCTGTACTCCTTTGACACGGCAGTCAATCGCCATCACGTCTTCATTATCGAAGCCGACGGCATGCTCGACGCACACAAGATCGAATCCGACGGCGAAATCCATGGGTTCCTTTGGTGGGACATGGAAGCCGATCTGCCCGTCTACCCACACGTCACGTCAGTACGACGCAGGCTGCGCGCCGCGGATCCGGCAGGCAGACCACTGAACTAGCGTCGAATCGCGCTGCGCGATTGGTAAGCCCGCGAGGCGACTGTGGATGCACCGTCTACATACTTGACTACCCGGGTCTCTCGGTAGCCTGTGATTCAGATGTCTGAAAGCATCACCTTCCGCACCCTTCGCTACGCCTCCGTCACCGTCAACGACCGTACCCAGTGGAACTTCGCGGAGATCGGGGACGACCAGGGCCTGACCGCCGTCGTTGAGACGACCTCCGGGGGCGACGTCGCCAGCCGGCTGACCCCACTCATGCAGGCCCTGGCCGGGCGCCCAATTGACGACGAGGCTGAGGTCGTTCGAGTCGCCGGGCTCGGCCTGCGAGAGGTCACGCAGGACTTCGCCCTGGCCACCGCCGTCAGTGCCGTACGCACTGCCCTGGTGGACATTCGCGCCCAGCGAGATGGCCTTTCCCTCACCCGGGCTCTAGGCGGTCAGTCCGTCGACAGCGTGGAGCTCTACGCCAACACCAATCGGTATTTGCTGACGACGGACCGGAATCCCCGCGATTTCGCGGCTACCGCCGAACGCGCCGCCCGTGATGGCTTCCGCACTATCAAATGCACCCCGTTCGACGAGGTCGATCCCAGGGCTCCCGCTGCCGATCTCGCGGAACTGGCCCGACCGGCGATCCAACGCTTGGCCGCCGCGCGCCGCGCCATCGGTCCGGACGTCACCCTGCTGGTGGACTGCCACAGCCGCTTTGACCTGCGGTCGGCGTGCGCCGTGGCCGAGGCGTTAGCGGAGCTCGATGTCGGCTGGTTCGAGGAGCCGGTCAATCCGGAACGAGATCCGGACATCCTGGAGGAGATCGCTGCTCGTGTTTCCATGCCTGTTGCCGGCGGGGAGCACGCCTATGGGGCCGAGTTTTTCCGGCGGCTGGTCGATTCAGGCGCCGTCACCGTCGCCATGCCGGACATCAAGCACTGCGGCGGCGTTCGCGAGGCGGTCCGGGCGGCCGAGCTTGTTGCTTGCCATGGTGGCCGCACGTCCCTTCACGGCCCCAGCGGCCCCGTGTCCATCCTGGCCGGGGGGCACGTCACCGCCGCCATGCCCGCGGCTCTCCCGCTGGAGTTCGGCGTCTACGAATGCCCCTGGCGCGCCGACCTGATCGACCCGCCTGAACAGGTTCGCGACGGCCGCCTGCGTCTCCCCACCGGCCCAGGCCTCGGCGCCCATCTCAACCCCGCAACCCTCGAACGCCACGGTCAAGCCTGGCGCCCCGCCTTTTCCTGATCTCTCCCGGACCCTCCGCGATGCTGAGGTGTCGCCGGCTCGACCTGTTTTGAAGCCGCGGGTTGGTTGCGGTTCGCCTGGGTGAGTCATAAGATGAGTCGGAATGACTCACTTCATGACTCACACGGAAGGCCGGCGTGAAGCAACTCACGGTCCGAGGCTTCGACGACGAACTGAGCGACGCAATTCGGGGCCTCGCCAGGCGTGAGGGGATCTCGCTCAACAAGGCCGCGTTGCGGCTCCTGCGCAAAGGCGCCGGCCTGGACGACGGCTCCGAGCGCCGCGGCAAGATTGGTTCGTCACTGGACCACCTCTTCGGTTCGTGGACACAGGAGCAGGTTGACGAGATGAATGAGGCGCTCGAGCAATTCGAGAAGATCGATGAGGATCTCTGGCGGTGACAATTCTGCTTGACTCGAATGCCTATACGCTGTTCTGTGGTGGCCACAGGCAAGTTGGTCAGCTTGTGTACGCTGCCGAAGAAATCCTGCTATCGGCAATCGTTGTCGGTGAGTTGCTGTCTGGCTTCAGGCAGGGAACCCGCTTTGACGATAACTTTGCCGAGTTCCGTGCAATTCTCGACGACCCCTACGTTTCTGTAGTGCCCGTCGACTCCGTCACAGCCGACCGCTACGCCCGAATCTCGGCGTCGTTGCGTGCAAAAGGTCGTCCCATTCCGACCAACGACATGTGGATCGCGGCGCACGCGATGGAAACGGGCGCCGACCTCGTGTCGGCCGACCGGCACTTCGAGCACGTCGACGGCCTTGCCTGGGTTCCGGTGTCGATCGACTGACACGACCATTGGGTGATGGCCGGCGACTCCGGCCGGCAGCCACGAGTCCTTCCCGAAGCCCGACACCTGACTGCCCGCGATTTGGCCCGCGCTCGGGTGGGCCGGGCCCGCGGACTTCCGGGCGCCGACTCGCCCTCTAGATTTCCCGGCCCTTTGCGGAGAGCACAATCATCTCGATGACTTCATGGCTTGAGATCGAGCCAATGAACGCGCCGGTTTCCTTCTCGCGCACCGGAAGAACCGTCAGCGAGTTGTCGGTCATCTGCTGGAGCGAATCCTCGATGTATTCGTCTGAATCCGCATGCGGCGTGTTGTGCCGGAGCACCTGCTGAAGCGGCGTTCGCCCCCACTCGCTCCTGGGAAGGTACCGAAGCATGCTCAGCGATACGATTCCGGCCAGATCCCCGCCGTCCACGACCACATAGTCGTGTTGCTCCGGTGTCAACCAGTTCTCGGCGAAGGCCTTAACCGTGAGCGACTGGTCCGGATAGTGTCGCGACCGATCCAGGATGTCCTGAACCCTGACGCCTTCCAGGGCGAAGCGGTCGAGCGACGGCGGGATCCGTCCGCGCGGCGTTTCGTCGTCCGAGCGCTCGGCCCGCCTGACGGCGAAACTGATGCCCAGCGGGGTCAACAGGATGTACACAAACATCACCAGCACCAGCAACGAGAACAGGCCCCGGTCGATCGCGCCCGTGTGAAGGAGGACGAGCAAGAGCGCGATTTCGGCCACTCCCTTGGCCATCAGGCCCGACGCGGTGGCCAGCGGCGCCTCCAGCCGAGTGACGAAGGCCCCAATGAAGGCGCCGGCGAACTTGCCGGCAACGGGAACCAGGGCCAGCGCCACGATTGTCAGCGGCGGCAACTCCAGAAACTCCAGGCTCAAGTGCAGGCCGGCCGAGGCGAAGAACAACGGAACGAATAAGCCTTCGGCCGTGCCCTGCATTCCCGGCATGATGTCGCGACGCACCTGGTACGGCAGGAGCGAGAGCGCGGCGCCAAAGAGCAAGGCGCCAAGCGAGCCGTGCAGTCCAACCCGCTCGGCGCCGACCACAACCAGGAAGAGTCCCCCCAGCAGGATTCCAAACGACAACTGCGGCACCTGCAGGAAACGCTGAAGCAGAACAATCAGCCTGGGCAACAGCTTGGTGGAGACGAACCAGGTAATGACGGTGAAGCCGACGATCTGAGCTATCAGCGCCGCCGCGCTCAACGCGTCGAGCGTGTGACCTTCGCCACTGGAGTGGAAGTGCTCGCTGATCGCGAATCCAATAATGAACAAGCCAAGCAGTTCGGCGATGACCACCGCCGTGAAGATCTGAATCCCCACCGGTTCCCGCAGACGACCTTCGTCGATCAAGACCTTGGCCACCACGCCCAGGCTGGACAGCGACAACACGCCGGCCACCCCCAGGGCCTGTGTGAAGTCAAGGCCTAGCTGCAGGTCAAACAGGATGTCCGTCGTGACGGACAGCGATATCAGGAGCGAAATTGCCAGGGACAGCACCGACGCAAGGAACAAGCGTCCGCGGATCGCCGACACAAACCCCCAGATGTCCAGTTCGTCCAGCCCAATGACGAAGAAGAACATGAAGATGCCGATGCCCAGCACGATCTCGACTTCGGCCCCGGCCTCAACCAGGCCGGTGATCGGTCCCAGGATCACGCCGGTGGTGGCGTAGGCGACGATTGAGTTCAGCCCGAAGCGGCGGAATACGCCCTCAAGCAACTTGGCGACAATCAGCAGCAGACCAATGGCAAGGAGCGAGTCGTAGATCTCCACTCCGAGATGTCCCTCCTGCTATCTCCGCCCGTGCGGCGCCGGACGCGACCGCCCAGGGCGATGGTGATCCCCGCCGGCCCGGATTCCTGAATTCACGCCGTCAAACACTTCCACCACCCTTGCAGATGGACCCGAGGTCGGCGTCACGGTGATCGAGGCCGTCAAGCTCGCCCTGGGGCTTGCCATGATGTTCCACACGCTGCCTGGTCCTCCCAACTGAACGTGCACGATCCAGGAAACGAGCGTCCCGCCGGCATTTTCCGTCACGGCCCCCACGAGATTAAACGGCCGTCAGTACGGCGCCAGGATCGGGCGCGGCCCGAACGCGGCACCCGACCCGGCAATGACACCTCGCGATTCCAGGACAGCGCCGTGCCGTTCGCGTCATTGAAGGGGTTCGGGCAGTCCGCGCCCTGGGACTGCATGACCACGATCCCAATCAGGACCGCGACGCAGGCGGCAGCGACTGAACGCACCCAGACGCCGAGAGACGCCGGGCGCCGGGACTCGTCCTTCGCCGGACGCGGCGTCGAGACGACCTTGCCGGTCTGACGCAGTCCGGAGGCAAGGGATGCAGCCGGCTTGGAATCCGTCAGTGCCGGGTCTCCGTACATCGTTCAAGGCGATAATGTCTGGGTGTACCTTCGGGAATACCACTTGAGGCGAACTATGCAATTCGATGTCGAGGAGCATCTCAGCGCCGTCGAACGCTCGGTGGCATTCCTCGATCGCGATGGACAGCCCGCGAGCGCCGTCATCCTTGCCCGCACCTACCCAACCAGCGTCGAGGATTTGTGGGATGCCGTCACGAGCGCCGACCGGATCCCGCGCTGGTTCCTGCCGATCAGCGGCAATCTTGCATTGGGTGGGAGTTACCAGTTGGAGGGCAACGCCGGCGGCACGATCACCGCGTGTCACCCGCCGTCCCACTACGCCATAACCTGGGAGTTTGGCGGCTTCGTTACGTGGGTGGATGTTCGAGTCTCGGACGATGGACCCGGCGGCGCCGGCCTCACCGTCACCCACACGGCCCACCTGTCCGAGCATTGGGACATCTACGGGCCTGGCGCGACCGGCGTCGGGTTTGAGATGGGACTGCTGGGGCTCGACATGCACCTTGCGGATCCGGACCAGCCCAAGCCCGACCCAATGGAATTCGCCATGTCGACGGACGGCAAGGCCCTGCTGTCCGGCAGCAGCCAGGCCTGGGGCGAGGCGGCGGCCGCCGCCGGAACCGACGCCACGCAAGCCCGAGCCGCCGCGGCGCGCACCGCCGCCTTTTACACCGGCGAAGACGTCGAACCTTCCTGAGCCAACAAGCAAGCCCAACCGTCGAGCCGCGAAAGGTGCACCCGATGCGAATCGTAATGCTCGTGCTGGCCGTCCTGAACGCCGGCCTGGCCGCACTCACCGCGGCGGTCGGCTCCTTCGCTGACGGCGGCGACATCTTTTCGCGGCTTGTGCTCATTCTCCTCCAGCCCCTGGCCGCGGTCGCCGTGTTGTTGCTGGTTCTCCGGACAACGACGTCCAGGCGAATCTTGCTTGCGATTGCCGTCCTGCTGCTGGCCACCGTCGCCGCCGACGGGGGACTCGCGTTCGCGATCGCCAGCGGCAGAATGAAGGGCGACTGGGAACTCCCGCTGATCTTTGCCGCGGTCCCCACCCTCGGATTCCTCTATGCGCTGTTCCTGGCCTTCAGGTCGGCCCGCGCCACGTCCAGCTAGCGCCGGCGCGCGTACGCGAGGATTCCGCCCAGGATCAGGACCGCTCCGGCAACCGCAAGCAAAGCAAACCAGGGACTGGTCGCGGTTGTGACCGATGCCTGCTCAGCCGGCGGCCCTGTCGTCCCGGGAAGCGGAGCCCGACCCTCAGCCAGGGCTTGGAGATCAGCCTGTGCCTCTGCAAGCGGGGCCGTTCGGCTGCAGATGGTGGCGCTAAAGCTCGAACTGTCAGCCGGGCTGATGTGCGCATAGACGATGTAGCGCTCGCCCTCGGAAAACCTGAATCCGCAACTCCCGCCGGTTGGTGGCGTTGTGACGTAGGTGCGCTCGTGCACCGCGCCCTTCCACACCGTGCTCACGTCAAAACCAACGGTTGTGTGGTCGCCCGGCTTGTACGGCGTCACGTCAGGATCGAAGGAATGTCGAATGGAGACGACGGTTCCTGCGAAGACCGCCTCGGACTTTTCCAACTCTTCGGCCGGCAGACCGGGTACCGCGCACTTGCACGCGCGAACATCGGCGACATTCACTTGGAACCAGAAGAGGCTCGCGGCAAGCGCCAGCAGAGCAAGGCGTACCGGCCGGGCCGTGAGTTCCGAGCCGAAGAAACAAGGTGCGATCAGCCAGCGTCTAGGAGACACTCCACGTACTCGCATAGGCCTTTAACCGCAGCTTACGAGCTACCGCCAGCGAGGCCTTGTTTGACCACGACGTGCTGTAAAGCGGTGTCAGACCCGTGGCGCGCACCGCGCACGCCCAGGCTGCCGTGACCCGCGGAGCCAGCCCGCGTCCACGAAACGCCGCCGCCGTCTCCACTCCGGCCTCGGCCGCCGCGTCGGACCGCCGCGCGCTGAAGCACACGCTCACCACCTGCCCGTCGACGAGAACGCCAACGATCGGCCCGCACGCCGGGAGTTCGCCTGCCGTCCATCCGGAAAAGTGATGGTCCAACGACTCCACAGCATTGATCAGCACGGCGTCCGCGGGCTGAGCAATCGACGTCGGGAACCCGAACGATGGACCCGCGTCCACCGTTCCGGCAACCAGCGCCGTGTAGCGATTGGCGTGCATGGGCGCGTCGCGAACGTCCGCCGCTGGCTGCTCCTCCCGCGCGAGCCGCTCAAGCTCCCGCGCCACATCCGGCGCGACATCGGACCGCACCGCCCACGCGCAACTCGCCGGTCCGCGGATGAGCGCGAACAGCGGACCAGGACTCGGCTCGGCCTCCCGAGTACCACGAATGCGTTCGCCGTCAAGCAGGTACAACGTCTCCAATTGGAGGCGAGGCGTGCTCACCGCGACGTCCCGGCAAGCTCGACCGGCGCGTCCGGGTTCAGGTTCGGCGTCGAACAACGACCCGGCGGGGATGGTTGGGGCCTCAGCCGACGACGGGCCACTCGGGCGCCAAATCAAGACCCAGCCGCTTCGCGCGCACGGCCACCGACTCGGACGCGGCCTGGAGAACCTCGGCCTCATCCAGTCGGGTCGAGCGCCCCTCGCTGAACACCAGGTCGCCATTAACCAGAACCGTGTCCACGCTTCCGCTCCGTAATGTCAATGCCAGCCGATGGATGGGATTGTTGTCGGGATGTGCCTCCGCCGACCCCGCGGATCTCACCACCACGTCCGCGCGCTTGCCCGGCGCCAGGCTTCCCAGCTCTGCCTGCAGTCCCGCGGCCGCGGCGGCGTTGATCGTCTGCATCTCCAGGAGCGCACCCGGCGAAATCGAGTCGCGATGGGTCTGAGCCTCGAAGTGCGCCGCCAGCATCGTCTCGCCCGGCGTGCAGTCGAATGCGCCGTCGGATCCCAGCGACACGCGTACGCCTCGCCGCGCCCGCTCCGCCATCCTGAAGCGCATGCGCCCGCCGATTCCCAGCGAGAAGAACGCCGTCGGGCACCACACGATCTGGCAGCCGGACTCTTGGACCGCCGCTTCGTCCGTCTCGTCCAGCGCATTCGCGTGCACCACAACCGTGTGTTCGTCCAGCACGCCCAGTTCGTGCAGGTGCGCCACTTGGCTGGCGCCGTTGAGGGCCCGATAGATCTCCGCCTCCTCGGGCACATATCCCGCGTGCAGGTGCAGCGGCACGTCGTTCGCGCGGGCGCAGGCATGCGCCGCCTGCAACAACTCGGGCGAGCCCGTCCCCACCCCATAGACGAAGACGTACCCGCGAACTCGCGCCTCGGCATCGTTGTTCCGGTGCAACTCCGCGTCGAGTTGCCGGAGGCATCGCGTACGGTCGACGGGCGCCCGAGCCATCAAGCTCCGACTCTCCAGCGCCGGCATGGCCTCAAAGCACTCGCGCCGGTCCCAGAGATAGAGCGGAGCAAGCAGTGCGCGCAGCCCCACTTGCTCAACCGCCGACGCCGCGGCGTCAGTCGAAAACAGCGAACCCGGCTCGATGAACATCGTGAAGCCGCACCGCAGCATCTCCAGGCCGGCCATGGCCGTGGCTGCGGCTTCGTCGTCCTCGGTAACCCCCGCCTTCCAGTCGGCGAAATTGATCGGCGACGAGCCGGTGTCGTGAATGTTCCCGAACACCCCCCGACAGGACGTATGCACGATGTGGTTGTGCGCGTCGATCAAGCCCGGGTGCACGATTCCCCCGCGGGCATCCAGGGTCTTCCGAGCGTCGAAACGATCTCGCAGATCGGCGTCGGCGCCGACCGCCGCGATCCGCGAGCCATTAATCGCCACGGCCCCGGGCCGATAGATCGCACGCGCCGAATCCATCGAAACGACCTGCCCGTTGCGAATCAGCAAGTCGCACGGGCGTCGGCCCACGCCGGCCGGCTCCAACCGCGAACGCGTCATTCCACAGATCGGAAGGGGCTAGTCCTGCCCCATTGCGGCCAGCCGCTTCGACATCTCATCCATGTCTACGTCCTCGATGTGGGTGGCGATCGACCAGGTGTTGCCGGACGGATCCGTCACCCTGGCAATCCGGTCGCCGTAGAACTGATCGGCCGGCTCGTCCTTGGCGGTGGCGCCCGCCGCGACGGCCTGGGCGTAGACCGCGTCGACATCCTCCACGTAGAGATGCATCTGCGAACTGGTGACCGGAAAGTCCCGCGGCGCCGGATCGGACAGCATGACCACCGAGCCGGCAAGGTCCACTTCGGCGTGGCCGATCAGGCCATTACCCATCGGAATGCGCGTCCGCTCCAGCGCTCCGAAGGCATTCGCAAGAAAGTCCAGGAAGCCGGCGGCATCCTCTACGATCAGGTACGGCGTCACCGCCGCATATCCGTCGGGAATCGGTTTCACTTCAGGCATTGGGGCTCCTCTCCGGCTGGTGGTCCGGTCGTGGCTGTCGACCATGCGGCCTCACAGATCCGCCGGGGACGGCGGTCCACGACGTCGGATGTCAGCCGCTCTTTGTCAATCATGCCCGCTGCAGCCCCATCGTGATTGACGTGGCAGACTCGTCCTTCTACGGTGTCTGCCCGTCCCCCGCGGTGTTTTGGTGACAGATCTCAGCGCGATTCGAGATGGTTCCAGCATTCCCATCCCCACGGTTGGGATCCCTCGGGAGATTCTGCAAAAGGTCGATCGGGCCGACCGTCGACGGATCATCAGCGACTCATACCCATATCGCACCAAGATGCCCCGGCGCGCCTACGAGAGCCAGAAGGCCGAGCTTCAGGTTGAGCTGCTGAAGTTGCAGAACTGGGTCAAGGAGTCCGGACAACGCATCGTGATGCTGTTTGAGGGACGCGATGCCGCGGGCAAGGGCGGGACCATCAAGCGCTTCATGGAGCACCTCAACCCTCGCGGCGCGACTGTTGTGGCGCTGCCCGCCCCCACCGAACGAGAGCGCGGCCAGTGGTACTTCCAGCGCTACGTGCAGCACCTGCCAACCAGCGGCGAGATGGTCTTCTTCGACCGCTCCTGGTACAACCGCGCGGTGGTCGAGCCGGTCATGGGGTTCTGCACCCCGGCGGAGACGGTGCGCTTCCTCCGCGACACGGTCATGTTCGAAGAAATGTTGGTAAATGAAGGCCTGCGGCTCTTCAAGTTCTGGTTCTCGGTCACCCAGGAGGAGCAACTCCGGCGTGTCATGTCCCGCGCCCGAGACACCCTCAAGCAGTGGAAGCTCAGCGACGTGGACCGGCGGTCGCTCCCGCTCTGGGATGAGTTCACCGAGGCCAAGAAGCTCATGTTCGCGGCCACCGATACCAAGGCCTCCCCCTGGGTGGTCGTCAAGTCCGACGACAAGAAGCGCGCCCGCCTGAACTGCATGAGCTTCGTGCTGCGCAGCTTCGACTACGATCCCAATGTCAGCCTGCGCGTACCACGGCCCGATCCCAAGCTCATCGGGCCAGCCAAGAATCTCTACGCCGAGGACGAAGTCTGGTAACTGTCCGGCACGCAAGCGACCGGTCGAACGGACCACTTGCGGTACTTCCGCGATACCAGAGTAAACGCAATCTCGTAGAAGGCGTATGCTAGGGGTCGGCAGATTGCCGGGCGGAGCTGTGAGGCGGTTGCGCCGTCTCCGCCGCCGTCTCGGCTGAGATGAAAGACAGAGTTATGGCGCTTAGCTCTGCATCAATTCAAGTCTCGGTGACGACGCCGACAGAATCCCGCGCCGGTCTCGGCCCCGCTGATCGCTGCCCGGCATGAACCAGGTGCTCACCAGGTTCAGCTCGCTCGTCACGGCCCGGCCGTGGATCACGCTCCTCGTCATCTTCATCGTCACGATAGCGCTCGGCGCCGGCGGCGCGGTGCGTGCGCCGCTCCCGTCAACGGCAGAGACGCTGCCTGACAACAGCCCCATCGCCGACGCCATGGACGAGATCAATGAACTCTTCGGCGACCACGGTGAGATCAGCGCTACAACCCTCCTGTTCCGCGGCGACGCGCTTACGCCGGGCGGGCTGGCCCAGATGGACGCCCTGCTCACTGACATCGTCAGCGATCCGGGCGTGCAACAGCTCCTGGCCCCCGAGAATCCGGTCTTTGCGCCCTCCTCCCTGATCAAGTTCGCACTTCAAGCCGAGAGCCTGGCGTCGGTAACCCAGGCCCAAATCGACGCCGTACGCGTCCTTCCAGAAGTCCAGCCGCTTCTCGCCCTCATGACAGGTACTGACACCGACGGCACCAAAATTGCGATAGGCAACGTTCGCCTGCTCGACACCGGCGACGAGCGAATTGCGGACGCCGAGCGGACGGTCAACGAGTTTGCGGCCGCGTCAGCCGGACCGCTGCAGGCAACCAGCGTCTCGTTCTACGTAATTGAGGACGCCTACAAGGCCGGCATCGAGGAAGGCATGTTGCCGCTGATCGGCGTGGCCTTCCTGCTCATTGCGTTGCTGTTGCTCCTCTTCACGCGCGCGCTGTCGGATATGTGGCTGACGCTCGCCGGCCTCCTGACCTCCATCATCTGGATTATCGGCGCGGAAGGCTGGCTCGGCCCGAACGCGCTGGGCCTCATCGGCCCGCCCAACTCGCTGACCTCGCTCGTCCCGATCATCGTGATCGGGCTCACGGTTGACTATGCGATTCAGACCATTTCGCATTACCGCGAGCAGCGCGTCGAGGGACAGGACGTGCTCACGGCCATTCGCCGAGGTCTGAGCCACGTCACCGTTCCGCTGGTCCTGGCCGCTGTCACCACCATCGTGGGCATGCTGGCCAGCCTGTTCTCGCCCATTGGCATCGTTCGCGACTTCGGAGTCGTCGCCGGCATGGGCGTCGGCATGAGCCTGATCGTCATGCTCACGCTGGTCCCGGCCAGTCGGGTCATCATCGACCGACGGCGCGAGGCCCGCGGCAAGCTGAAGCCCGCTCGTCCAATTGTCAACGCGTTGCCGGGCATCCAGGGATTGGCCGGTGTGATCGGTCGCAGCGTGACCCGCTGGCCCCTGCCGTACATTCTCGTCGTGCTCGCGATCACCGTCGCTCTCGGGATTTCGGTCCGGGGTCTCAAGTCGGAATTCAGCATCAAGGACATCCTCCCGAGGGGCGGAGCGGTGCACGCGGATATGGACACCCTTGAAGCGGCCGTCGGTGGCTCGGCCGAGGTAACCAGCGTGCTCATCAAGGCCGAGGCGACGCAGACGCGCACCCTGCTCAACGTGCAGGACCTCACGAACGCCTTTGCCGACGAGACCCGGCGTCCGCCAACCGCGGCTGGTCCCATCCAGGCCTCATATGAATTGCTGGTGCGTGACTGGACCACGCAGAGCGGCCAGCCCGGCGACAAGTACGATCCCGAGATCGCGGCCCTGTTCCGCGAGGCATCGGCGGGGGTTCGGCTCGATCCGCACCTGATGCAGGAAGTGCTCGACCGGATCGAGGCCAGGGATCCCGCGCTTTCGCGCCTGCTCGTCAACAACCCGCAGGGCATTGACACCATGCTGCTCCAGTTCCAGAGCTACGGCGGCGATACCCAGGCAACCAAGGTGCTCCAGCAGGAACTCGAGGAGCTCTGGGCCGGCGACGACAACGCGATCACGGCGACGTCGCAGAGCATCATCTCGATCACCGTCACCGACTCGATCACGGCGCGCCAGACCGAGGCCATCGCAACCACGGTTGCCGCGGCGTTGACGGTCCTGGCCATCTTCTTCTGGCTGACGCTGCGGCAGCCGGCGTTGGCGATCGTTGCCGTCGGTCCCATCGTCCTGGTCCTCATCTGTGTCCTCGGCACGATGGCGCTGCTCGGGATCCCCTACACGATCATCACGTCAATCATCACCGCCCTCTCGATTGGTATCGGCGTGGACTACACAATCCATGTAATCCATCGCTACCGGGAGGAGTTCGCCCGCCTGCGCAACCCCGAGGAAGCGGCCGTACGGACGCTCGCGACGACCGGTTCGGCCCTGTTGGGCTCCGCCATGACCACCGCCCTCGGCCTGGGCGTGCTGGCGGCATCGCCATTGGCCGGGTCGCAGCAGTTCGGCATTACCGCGGCCATCACGATCGCCTACTCGCTCATCGTCGCCGTCGTCTTGGTGCCGCCGGCGATGACCATCTGGGGCGCCTACCAGAACATGCGCCTGCGCTCCATGGTGGAGCGCGAGTGGTCTGACCTCGATATCGCGATCGACGACGTGTACCGGCGCCACGAAGAGGAACAGGCGCAGTCCTGATTGAAACCCTCGGGCCTTGCGGACGGGCAGTCGATCGTCCGTGTGGCGGCGGACTCGGCATCGTCGGTTCTCGGGCCGCCGAGAGACGCTGATGCGGGTGCCATTGACAGCGCGCTATTCGGTTAAGGCAGACCCTCTCAAAGCAGGTGCCTGTTGCTCACCCAACCTCTGAGCTTCTCCTGAACTAGCCATGCGATTCCCGCTTTCGAAGGAGATTGCGCACTTCCGCAATCTATCCAACGGGCTGAAGGCCGCCTACCGTGGATCGGACACCCGCGGCCGCGTGCGGCACTTCGATGGATGGACGCGCCGAGCGACGGCGGATGATGCCGGCGCGGCGGGCTACGACCACGCCAAGACCGTCTCGGAGTATTACGACCTTTGCAGTGAGTTCATGGTGTTTGGCTGGGGCGCATCCCTCCACTTTGCGCCGCTGTCCCCACAGGAGAGCCTGGAGGACTCCAAGATTCGGCATCAACGACTCATGATTGCCAAGCTGGAGTTGCGCAACGGCATGACGGTGATCGATGTCGGGTGCGGCATTGGCGGCCCGATGCGCCGCGTCGTCCGCGAGGCTGGAGTCAAGGTCCTCGGTGTCAATAGCAGCGAAGTCCAGTTGGACAAGGCGAAAGCCCTGAACGCCGAGGCGGGGCTCGAGCACATGGTCGACTATCTCGCGTGCAGCTTCATGGACATGGACGCCGTCGCGGACGACACGTTCGACCGCGGCTACGCAATCGAATCGACCTGCCATGCGCCGGACAAGGTGGGCGCGTTCGCCGAGATCTACCGCGTGCTGAAACCCGGCGCCCTCTTCTGGGGTCAGGAAATGTGCATGACAGACAGGTTCGATGCCGACGACGATCGGCACCGGGCCATCAAGCAGGAACTCATGCACGGCATTGCGCTCAAGGACATCGCGACGACTGGGGAAGTCGACCGAGCCCTTGAAACCGTGGGATTCCAGGTCATCGAGGGCAGGGATAGGGCCATCGCCGAGAACGGTCCGACTGTCCCGTGGTATCAGCCCATGGTGACCCGGCGCAGCACGCTGGGCAACGCCCTGCACCGGTTACCGCTGGGCCGCAAGGCGTTCATCGGGGCATCAAGGCTGGCCGAGATGTTGGGGTTGTTCCCCAGGGGCTCTGCCGAAGTCGTTGGGCTGATGGATCGCACGGCCAACGCCTACGTCGCGGGCGGCAAGACCGGGATCTTCACGCCGTTGTACTGCTTCCTGGCCCGCAAACCCCTGTAGGCGCCTGTTCCCTGCCGCTCGGGAGACTCCCTGTTCGGCTAGACGCTCAGTTCGCGTCGCTGCTCGGCAACGCGGAACTTCAGCTTCTTGCTCGGCTTCATCGACGGCAGCGGGTTGAACCCGAGCTTGAAGTTCGGCGGGGATACCTCGAGCGTGAAGTGATGCGCGACCAGGAGCACATTGACGGCCAACTGGAGTTCCATCCACCCCACGCCAAGGCATCGGTGCGTGCCCAGCCCGTAGGGGGCATACCCGGAACTGCGATGTTCGTTGCGCGGAGGCAGATAGCGGTCGATATCGAATTTCAAGGGGTCGGGAAAAACGTCCTTCATATAGTGCGACGCCGTCTGGGCAATGTAGACCTGTGAGCCGATGGGAATCCGGTAGCCTTCGACCACGCACGTGTTCATCACGGTTCGCAACGACACCGGGACGATCGGATACACCCGCAGGCATTCCATCAGGAATCGGTGCGTGACGTCGATCGCCTGCGGCTTGAATGCCGCAGCATCCGGATCGCCGTCGGCGAACAAGGCGTCGGCTTCGGCACGGATTTCCTTGTAGAGATCCGGCTGCGACGCCATGGCGTACAGCACAAAGCTGAACGCATCGCCAAGGTAGACGCTGGCAATCAGCGCGGCTGAGAGGACGAAGCGCAGATTCGTCTCCGGGACGAACTGCGGATCGCTGGCGTGCAGGCTCAGCAGGTCATCCGCCAAGTCCCGCGGACTTCCAGCCCGCTGGGCCGGCGTATGCCCGCTTTGGACCTTCTCCACCAGTTGGTCCAGGATCTTCAGCCGGCGTTTCATGCTCGGCGTCTTTAACATGAACTTGGGTAGGACTTTCAGTATGTGAACGTTGAGCGCCCGTTCCTTGAAGACAGTCAGGTCGTCGAAAATATCCTGCGAATCAATGCTGATCATCAGCGGCGAGAGTTGCGCGTTTATCATTCGCCGGCACATGCGCGTGGCCGGGTAGGAATCTCCCACCGTCCAGTCCGCCATATGGGTCCGCGCATCCTTGTAGACCTGGTCCAGTTGCCCCATCAATCTTCCGCGGGAATACGCTGGTCCCAACGACTTGCGAAGCCGGAAGTGATCCGCGCCGTCCAGGGATGGCAATACGCCCGACGCGCCGTAAACCTTCTCGAAATCCGAAAAATAGTCCTTGGTTCTGAGGTACATGCGGCCGTTCCGATGTACCCAGCGATTCGTCTCGGGCCCCGCCAGGAAGATCATTGGATTCTGGAAGGGAGGGCGGAGCTCAAACACCGGGCCGTATTCTTCGGCCAGATCCGCGAAGAGCGCGGGAAAATTGCCGGTGCGAAGATGTCGATTGAATACCAGCCGGCGCAGCGAGACCACCGGGATCTTCTTGGTCAACGCTGAACGCTGAAGCAACGGTCCGGCGAGACTCTCGGATACCGCGGCCGCAATGGACCGGCCGATCAGGTCCATGTTGCAGATGAGATGGATGCGTTCCTCGTCCTGATCTTCGAGTTGGAACATGAAGCGAAATACATCGCATGTGTTCACCAGACAAATGATGATCACATCCCGGGGATCAGGTATCTCCTTGTTAAAGATGGCTTTACCAATGCGCGTTCTGACGAATTGAGCCGCCGTGCCTTCGGTGGGGCCTCCTGCAAGCTCGGACTGCCAGGCAGTCCGCGACAGCGTCCAGAATTCGCCCTCGTGGTACTCCAGGATCTTCAGGTCGACGAGTCGTTGCAGCGTCGAATCGACAATTGACTCAGCACGCGGGGCCAGCCGTTCGATCCAGTATTGGGCGTTCCGCTGGTCGGATTCCTCGGCAATCTCCTTGAGTATCGAGTCGAGGATGGGATTCCCGGTTTCTGAAGAGTCCACGAGAAACAAGGAGTCCATATCCGTGTCGATGCGAGATAAGAGTGAGAGTTCGGCAAGAACGGCGCCCACGACGGCGCAGTTCAAGTGCCAACCGGGCACCTGGTAAAAGTAGCCGGACTCCTCGTTGAGGAGCATCAGCACGAGCTCGTCGGGCAAACTTAGCTGTTTGTTTGCAACAGGCTCAGAAGTGAGAGTCATCGCTCTTGGCTCCCCGCGCCTAACCCTGACAAGCCTGTAAACTGAAGCTATATCGGGTGAGTCGGGACTCGATTGACTCTAGCACAGGCGGCGAGGCCAAGGGCCGATCGCCGAGGGCGAGGAGATACCGGGCATACATGGCGGTCCAGCAGGTACCCGGTCGTACCGGGGCTGGCGACAACGAGCGCGAGGCTGCCGCGGCTCAACGACGTCAGGCTGTCCTTGCGCCTGAGCTCTCCCCGTTCCCGGAGGGCTGGTACTTCGTCGCGTCACGCAGGGCCGTCCAACGGGCAGGGCTCATCCAGAAGACCTGGATGGGCGAGAACATCGTCGCCTGGGCCGACCCCGACGGCCGCATCTGCGTCGCCGAAGCCATCTGCCCGCACCTGGGAGCCGATCTGGGCCCGGCCGCGGGTGGGCAGGTCAGCGACGGCCGGCTCGTCTGCCCCTTCCACGGCTACGAGTTCGACACGACCGGCCAGTGTGTCGCCACCCCCTTCGCTCCGGCGCCGCGAACCGCCAGGTTGCGCGTCTTTGAAACCCGCGACTTCCACGGTCTGATCTTCGCCTGGTGGGGCATCGACGGGCGCCCGCCGCAATGGACCCTGCCCACGGAGCCCCTGAATCAGGACGGCTGGTGCGACTACGAGATCACCACCCTCCGCTTTCCCGGCCATCCCCAGGAGACCACCGAGAATTCGGTCGACCTAGCCCACCTGCGCTACGTCCACGGCTACGACAACGTGGACCGGTCCGCGCGAATGCTGGTGGACGGCCACCGCCTCGAAAGCCGATTCAAATTCAAGCGCGTCCGCACCATCGCCAGGTTCGCCAGGCTGACCTTCAGCGTTTCCGCCGATACCCACATCTATGGACTGGGCTACTCGTTCGTCGACATCCGCGAGCACTCCATCGGCATGAACATGCGGCTCTGGGTGCTGGCCACCCCCGTTGACGGCACACTCATCGACATGACGCTGGTCTCGCAGGTACGCGAGATCCGCAACCCGAAGCGGCTCTTTGTCGGCTTGGGCATTCTTCCCCGAAGGTTCCGCGCCCCCCTCATCAACAAGTTCATGTCGCTTCAGCAGAAGGAGGACGTCCTGCAGGATGTGGTGATCTGGGGTCGCAAGCGGTACATCAACCGGCCCCGCCTCTGCCGATCCGACGGCGAGATCATGCCCTTCCGCTACTACGCCGCCCAGTTCTATCCCGAACCCGGCAACGTCGAGGACTCCGCAACCTGAGCGTCGGCGCTACGCCTTCTTGAACCCCAGCCCGTACATGATGCTCCCGTAATAGTTGAACCACCGCCGTGCCGCGGGATCGTCGAACGGGTAATCGGCGCCGATCTGCCGGGCCGTGGCCAGCCCGCTGACGAAGCAGGTCTCCTGGCTGTTGACCAGCGTATGCGCCCCACAGTGCCACGTGCGCCGCCTCCCCTGGATGAACTGGAACAGGTTGATCAGCACCGCAACGTGCTTCACGTCATGCACGATGTGCTGAAACCACCATCGCTTGATGATCTTGCCTTCGTCGATGCGGCTAATCGGGTTATACGTCACCAGGCACGGCTTGTCTGACCGATTCGCCCACGGCTGCTGGTTATGCATGATGTACGTGATCTCGTAATTGTCCGGCCTTGCCCCGTACTGCTCGATGTAATTGCTTCGTGTCTCCAGCGGCTTCATCTCATTGTTCGGCAGGACCGAAGAATCGGAATGAACGATTGCATGATTATGCAGTTCGCTCTCGTAACGTATCGATGAGAGGAGATAACGCTCAACTAGTGTCGGCTTGTCCAGGATCATCAGCGTCTGGTTCGCATTACAGGCAAAAATCACATCGTCAAACGTCTCTCGTCCCCCGTCTTCGTCTTCGATCTCCACAGAGGACGCCCGCCGGTATACCTTGCGCACCGGCCGGTTGAAATAGATCTTGTCCCGGAAGTCGGCCGACAGGTTCTCGTAGATACGTCGCGTTCCCTGGTCCCACGTTTGCATCGGCGTTGCTCGCTCGATGTCAAAGAACTCGAGGTATCGGCTGAAAAGCGACGCTGGCATGTCGAACACGTTCGTGGCCATCAGGAAATTGACGAACATCGGCTTCAGAACTTTGTACCTGAAATCCCCGGAGAACCCGCCCACGTTCAGCACCGTTCCCATGCTGATGTAGTTGAAAGGGTTCAGCGCGTTCAACAGCTTCGACCGTGATCGCGTCAGCCAGCCAATCCGATGCAATCCCCGTAAGAGTCGCTGGAACTTCCTGATCTCGAGCTGCAATTCCTCCCTGATGTCGGAGTCGAAATCGTGAGCGTAAACACCGCCCCCGTACTTCACGCTATAGCTGAATCGAGTGTCAATCAGCTCGATGCCAAACGTCTCCATCAACAACAGGATGTGGTGATAGACCGACGGGATGCATGCGGTTACGGAGATATCAAAGGGAATCGAACTGCCGTCGTACTGCGCCATGTCCGCGGTAATCGCGTTCCCACCAACCTGTGCGTTGGCCTCGAACAGCCGGAAGTCAAAGCGGTCCGGATACTGATGCAACGCCCAGGCCGCGCCGAGCCCTGATATGCCTCCACCGACAATGGCGATTCGGCGCAATCCGCTGCCCCACGGTGTACCTGGCGAAATCCTGGAACCCTAGCACCGACCTTAGAGGGCCTACGCAGGGCGTGTCCGCCGCGAACCGGCGCGCACACGGACGCCTTTCAGCAGCACCCGCACGTCGTGTCGGCATCCGTTCGTGCCTCGGATCCGTGGGTTGCATAGCCGTCGCGCTTCCACCAGTCCAGCCCGCCAATCAGTTCCCGAACCTGAAACCCCAGCGTAAGCAGCTTCAGCGCCGTCTTCGTCGATGCATTGCACCCGATGCCGTCGCAATAGCAGACGTACAACTTGGACCGGTCCAACGACGCGGTCGAATTGGCGCTGATGTCCCGATGCGGGAGGCTCAGGGCGCCCGGGATGTGCTCGGTTGTGTAGGCGCTCGTGGAGCGCCCGTCCACCACCGCGATTGGCTCACCGTTCTCAAGCGCCTCGTACAAATCCGCCGAGTCCATCTCGAAGGCGAGCTTGCTCTGGTAATGCTGCATCTGCTCAAGATTCACGCTGCGGTCTCCTGTTGATCGTCCGGCTGTGCAGCACGCGTGCCGCGTTCACGCAGCCTAAGGCAAGCAGACTTGCCCGCGGCACGAGAGGGATCGGAGCGCCTTGGCCGAGAGACCGCCAGCCTCCGCTCGTCACGCTCGGCAACGGTCCCGGCGACGTACGCTGACGGTTGTGCCTGGCGAGTCTCGAGATACCTAATTGACCGCTCGCATGGGCAAATTCATAATGACCGAATCATTAGCAGTCGGGGTATTTGAGCATGATTGAATGGCTCGGCATTCAACACCTGTTCGAGCTTTCCCCAACGGAAGCCACTATTGGCTTCCTCACCCCGCTGATTATCTTCGCCGTATTGTTCGTCGTGCAGCTCATCCTGCCGGGAATCCGGGTTCCCGGATACGTTACAAATACGGAGACCGGCCAACCCCGTAGCTATCGTCTCAACGGCATCCTGGTCTTTGCCATAGCCGCAATTGTGTGGGCGACCGAAGTCACCGGAATGCCACGCACCTGGTTCTACGAATCGGCCGTCTATTCGGTGGCCGGCGGAACGGTCGTCGTCGCCATTCTTACCTTGATAGCCGTCTTCAGCCAGCCGCAAGACGAAACGAAGAATCCGATCGCGGCCTTCTGGCTTGGGCGCGTTCAGGAGCTGTCGTTCCTCAAAGAGCGTATCGACTTGAAAATGTACTTTTACGTCGTCGGCGGCTCCATGTTTTCGCTCAACGCCCTGTCCGCGGCCGCCTGGCACGTCGAGCGCTTCGGCGAGAACACCAATCCTGGAGTCTTCCTGGTCGCGGGATTCTATACGTGGTATGTAGTGGACTACTTCATCTTCGAGCGAGTCCAGCTGTACACCTTCGATGTGATCTACGAGAAGCTTGGATTCAAGATGTTCTGGGGCGGTCTGATGGTCTACGGCTGGATCTATATCCTCCCCCTGTGGGGCATGGCCGCGCATCCGAGTCCCGGATTCTCCACGGTCTGGACGTACGTCTGGCTCATCGCGGTGGCGGCGCTGTGGATGATGGGCTGGGTGATTAGCCGCGGCGCCAACATGCAGAAGTACACCTTCAAGCGCTGGCCCGACCGCAACTTCCTCGGACTCATCCGGCCCGAGTACATCCAGGCCGGCGAGCGCAAGATCCTGGTCAGTGGCTTCTGGGGCGCAGCCCGCCACATGAACTACCTCGGCGAGTGGTTCCATGCCTCCGCCATCGCCCTGGCCTTCGGCCACTTCACCAACCTCTGGGCCTGGACCTACTTCATCTGGGTCGTCGCGCTCTTCGTAACCCGCCAGCGAGAAGACGATCACTACTGCGCGCAGAAGTACGGCCCCGAGAAGTGGGCCGAGTACCAGGCCCGCGTGAAATACCGCATCTGCCCCTGGGTCTACTGAGCCAGGACCCCGTGAGCGCCAAAACGTGTACCACCAACCCTGCAAGGAGAGGCGGGTCGCTCGTTGACCGTTTCCTTGCCCGTCTCCATACTCGCCGCGGCACTGAAAGTTGGGGGAACCGATCATGATTGAATGGCTGGGTATCGAACACCTCTTCGAGCTTTCCCCAACCGAAGCAGTCCTCGGCTTCTTCACACCTCTCATCATCTTTGCCGTGTTCTTCGTTGCCCAGGTCGTCCTGCCCGCCCGCCGGGTCCCGGGCTACGTCATCAACCCGGAGACCGGGCAATCTCGCAACTATCGCCTTAACGGTCTCCTCGTCTTCATCATCGCCATCGTCGTATGGGCCATCGAGCCATTTGGCTTGCCGCGCGACTGGTTCTACCGCTCCGCCGTCTACGCCGTGGCTGGCGGCACCGTGTTTGCCGCCCTCATTGCGCTCGTGGCCATGCTCAGCCAGCCGCAGGGCGAGGTCAAGAATCCCTTCCACGCCTTCTGGACCGGGCGATCCCTCGAGCACCCGCTATTCAACGAACGCTTCGATCTGAAGATGTACCTCTACGTCGTCGGCGGCACCATGCTGGTTCTCAACGCCATGTCCGGAGCCGCCTGGCACTACGAACGCTTCGGCGACAACTTCAATCCCGGCGTTTTCCTCTACACCGCCTTCTTCACCCTCTACATATTCGACTACTTCATCTTCGAACGCGTCCAGCTCTACACCTATGACTTGATTCACGAAAAGCTCGGCTTCAAGCTGATTTGGGGCGGTCTTGTCATCTACGGCTGGCTATATATCCTCCCGCTTTGGGGCATGGCCGTATATCCGAACCCTGACTTCCCGGCGGCCTGGACCTACGTGTGGCTTATTGGAACGGGCCTGCTCCTAGTCTTCGGCTGGTCCATCTCGCGTGGCGGCAACCTGCAGAAGTACTGGTTCAAGCGCTGGCCCGACCGCAAGTTCCTGGGAATCATCGAGCCCGAGTACATTCAGGCTGGCGACCGCAAGATCCTCTGCAGCGGTTTCTGGGGCGCCGCCCGTCACTTCAATTACATGGGCGAAGGGTTTGCCTGTTTTGCCATCGGCCTGTCATTTGGGCACTTCACCAATCTCTGGGCCTGGACCTACTTCATCTTCATCGTCTCGCTGTTTACCTGGCGTCAATGGGACGACGAAGCGCACTGCGCCGAGAAGTACGGCGAGGAAAAGTGGGCCGAATACAAGGCCCGCGTCAAGTACCGCATCTGCCCCTGGGTCTACTGACCGGACGTCGACCGCACGCCTCCGAGGGCGCCTGACCCGTGCGGCCCGCCAATCGGGGCCGGATTCCTGCTATGGAATGCGGAGAGCGTCAGGCCGAATCGCGCGTCGGCGCCGAGCTGGCCACACCTTCCTCTTGCAGCACCTCGCGGATCAGCACGCGCAGGGCCGCCCGATCAAGCGTGACGGTTCCGGAGTCCGCGCCGCGATCAATGATTCGATCGACGCGCTTGCGTAGGTCCCGGATGTCTGTCAGCACCCAACCGAAAAGCAGCACAATCCCTGTGAACATCACGCCGAGCGCGGCAAAGAACGTCCCGACATCGAGCGTCGCGCCTGTATCCATCGGTCCCTCCTTGGCGAGGGCTCATGGTCCCCGCCGACTAGGTGGCATCTGCCAATGGTCAGAAACATCCGCCCTGTCGAAGTCTAGCCGGCGCTGGAGCGGCGTATGGGGTGAGTTTTGAGGGATCGTCCCGGCAACCGTCCCTCGGGTTGCGCCAACGCCCCTCAGATTCGGTAAATCTCCTCCGCCGTCCCCGAGAACAGCCGGATCTGCTCGTCCCTGCTGAAGTCCGAGACGATCTCCGTATAGGCATCGATCACTTCGTCGTACGTGCTCCACAGCCAGTCCACCGGCCAGTTGGTGCCGAAGAAACATCGCTCGACGCCCATCGTCTCGATCGACGTCAGGACCCATGGCCGGATGCTGTCCACCGTCCAGTCGTGGTCGCCCATCCCCAGGCCCGAAATCTTCCAGCGGACGTTGTCACAGCTGGCTGCAATGGCGACGCCCCGCTTCCAGTTCTCGAAGTACTCGGGCGTCCGCTCATCGGGCATGCCTGTGTGATCCACCACGATCGTGATGTTCGGAAACTTGCGCGCCAGGTCCCGCACCTTCTCCATGTCCTGCCACTGGGCCGGCATGCTCGAGACCAGGTTGAACTGCTCGAAGAGCGCGAATCCCCGGTGGTAGTCCGGCTCCACCAGGTAGTCGCCGTACGAAAAGTCCCGGATCCCCCGCATGTTCGGCGACTGGCAGTGACGCTCCAGCACCGCGCAAATGCCCGGATCCCGCAGGTCCGCGTGCGCCACGATCCCGTGCGGAAACCCCGTTCGCTCCGCTGCCTCCTGCAGCCACTCCGTCTCCGTCACCGGGTCCGGGCTGCCGATGGCGGCCTGCACGTGTACCGACTTGGTCACGTTCGCGTTCCGCGTCTCGGCGATATAGTCCTCGGCGACGTAGTTCCGCTCGGCCAGCTTCTGTATCTGCCACCCCAGCGTGTGATGCGGGACCCCCGGCTGCCAGTGGCCGTACACCAGTTCCGGGTGCTGCATGTCGTAGTAGTGAACATGCGAATCGACGAAATCAAGCTTGTCACTCATCGCTTGTAGCTCGCTTTCGCTTGCTGGATTGGAAGCCAAGTCCTAACGACAGCTTCGAGACGAAGCCTAACGCGAACGAATCCGTTCAACCCTCCGCCGTCGCGCTTCCCCTCCGGTTCGCCATCGACCTCGGCGTCAGTTCAAACAGCGGCTCCTCGCCTCTGAAGAACCGCTCCAACTCATCCACCATCAGGCTGAAGAAGCGGTGCCGGCTGGCCAGCGTCACCCCCGCGATGTGCGGGCTCAGGAAAACGTTCGGCAGCCCGATGATCTCGCTGTCCGGCGGAATCGGCTCCGGATCGAACACGTCAAGCCCCGCCACGATGTCCCCGCGCTTCAGCCGCTCGATCAGCGCGTCGCTGTCCACCACCACGCCACGCGACACGTTCACGAACACCGCGTTGGAAGGAATCAAGTCCAACTCCCGCCGCCCGATCATCCCCTCCGTCGCCGGCGTGTGCGGCGCCAGGCACACGATCACATCAGATTTCGAGAGCACGCTCTCCAGCGACGTCTTCACCACCCCGATCGCATCCGGCATCTCGCTGGCCAGGTACGGGTCGTAAACCCGAATTGCCACCTCGAACGGCTCCAGCAACTTCACCAGCCGCCGCCCGATGTGCCCGCACCCGATCAGCCCAACCCGCTTCCCGGTCAGCTCCCCATGCACGAACCCAAAGTCGTCGCGCGCGGGCTTGTCGGTATCGCCCGCCAGGATGTTCCGAAAGCTCTCCCCCGCATTCCGCAGCGAGATCAGGATCAGCCCCAGCGCCCACTCCGCCACCGGGTACGACGACCCATGCGTCGTATCCACCGTCCGGATCCCGCGCGCCCACGCCGCCTCCACGTCGATCCGGTACGCGAACCGGTCCCCCTCCAGCTCGCCGATGATCTTCAAGTGCGGCGCCGCGTCCATCACCTCCGCGCTGATCCTCGGCGACCCATGCGACACCACCACCCCGTCCACGTCGCCCACCTTCGCCATCAGCTGCCCGATCGCCCCCGCATCCTCATTCGCCCCAAACGCCTCCCCGCCCTCCAGCTCCAACCACTCCCACTCCGCCACCGCCGCCAGCCGCTCCAGGTCCGCCGCCAGCAAACTCAGGTCGCGTACCTCCTGATTGCACACGATCAGCACCCTTGGTCGGGATCTCGCCATTGCATTCCCCCTACCGGCGCCGGTTCCGGTCAGACCACGCTCCGCACCCGCAACCCTGCCGTATCCGCTCTCAGCGCACCACGCCCACCGTCAGCGACACCACGTACCCATCGCCGTTCGACGTCAATTGCCCCATCAGCGCCTGCAGCGCGACATCGTCCCTGCCGACTGAGTCGTTCGCGTTCGTCGTCCGACGAGGTCCGCGCGCGGAATAGGGCTCGGATTCGAACACGGCGTCGGAAACCTCATCCGGAAAGTACAGCTGCGACGCGATCAGCCGCCCTTCGCTGGTGAAGGCCCTGAAGTGAATGTGAACCGTCCGGCCCGGATACCAGCCCGGATAGATCGTCTCGAACTCCACCCGCCCCTCGGCGTCCGTCACCTGCCGCCCGCGCAGAAACGTCTCGCCCGAGGTATCCGCGCGATCGTCGCCCTGCCCCGGATACCCCGAATACTGCCCCGCCGCGTCCGTATGCCAGATGTCCACGAACACATCCCGAACCGGCTCGCACGACCCCGCCGCCACAATCCGCAACGCCACCAGCAACGGCGTCCCCGGCTTCCCCTCCGTGATCTCCCGGCGCATCTCCCCGATGTCGAAATAGAAGGGCCCTTCCGTCTGCCGCGGCGTCGCCTCGCAGTTGGCCTGGGGACCCTCGGCAACGGCTGCGGCTCCGGCCGTTGGCGCTGCGGCCGGCTCCGTGACGGCTTCGCCTGCCGGTGTCGTAGCAACGCCGCCGGTCGGCTCCTCGCTGTCGGAATCGCACGCCGCCAGGACCACGCAGGACGCCAGGACAGTCGCCAGCACCAGGCCTCTACCGAACTTCATGCCTTCTCCACGCACGTCGCCGCTCGCCGTGCGGAGCTGCGGGTCCGAGCAATGCTCAAGCGCCGCGCAATTGCCGTTCTTCAAGATTAGCCTGCGCTACCGGCGTCGCCGGCCGGGGATGTCGTCCGGTCCCCGAGTCCGAGGAACGCGATCTCCGCAGCGAGATGTCGCGGCCCTGGCCGCAGCTCCCGCCAGGTCAGTCGCATCCGTCTGTTCCCGAATCGCTTCTGAGTCCGCCCCAGATCGTCTCCACCGCCTGTTCGATCCGCTGCCTTGGATCGCCAGAGGCCATGACGTGATTCGCCAGCACCGACCCGATCAACGCGTCAACCGCGACATCCAGATCGGCGTCGGCCCGGATTTCCCCCCGTTCCACGCCTCGTTGCAGGACCTTGATCGCCTCACGTCGACGGGGCCGGAAAATGCGCTTTCGGAAGGTCTCAAGTAGACGGGGATTGCGACGCGCCTCGACCAGGAGCGCACCGAACATCGCGAAGCCGGCGCGCTCGAGCGCGGGCTGGAAGCTTGCAAGCATTTCAATGATGTCGGTGCGCGCGCTGCCCGTGTTCGGCGTCAGCCCCACGTCGTCCCTCAGAGATCGAACGGCCGCGGCGGCCAGTTCGGCCTTGGACGGATAGCGCCGATAAATCGCCGTCTTTCCCACACCGGCGGCGGCGGCCACGCCCTCAACCGACATGCCGGAATAGCCGTGGACTGTCAGCAGCCGAAGCGTGGCCTCGAGAATCGATCGATCAATACCTGGATCGCGTGGCCGTCCGCGCCTGGCGCCCTCTCGACGTGATGTGTCGTCCGCTGCCGTCAACTCGGCGATCCCCGTTCGGCTTCGGCATCTTCAGAATTGGCGACACGGACGTGGGATTCGACGGGAGCCATTCTGGGAAGGTGGCGTGCCGGCAGAAACCGCGCGATGAGCATGGCGCCAGCCACCGCCACGCCCGCCGACACCAGCACCGCAATGCCAAGCGCGTCGGTGAACGCCACGTCGGCCGCGGCCGCCAACTCCGCACCGAGCGGGTCGGGCAGCATCGACGAAATCCTGGAGGCCGCGCCAACGGAGTCGCTGGCGGCCTCGGCCGCCTCAGGCGGCAGGCTCGCCACGGCCGCATCCATGCGTCCGCTGTACGCCGTGTTGATCACCGAGCCGATCACCGCCACGCCAAAAGCCCCCGACACCTGACGCGTCACGTCGTTCATCGCCGAGGCAATGCCGGCGTTGGCCTCCGGCACGGCCCCCATCACGGCGTCGGTCGACGGCGCCATCACGTTTCCCATGCTGATCGCCAGGAAGAATAAGGTTACGCCGATCACGACGTACGTTGTGTCCGGCTGCCAGAGCGCGATCGTCGCCATTATTCCCCCCACGCAGACCAGGCCCGCGGCAACTACGCGCTTGCTACCCACCCTGCCAACGATGCGATGGCTCAGTCCGGCGCCCATCGCCATGCCCACGGCAACCGGCAGCATCCGCAGGCCCGCCTCCAGCGGGGTGAAGCCCTGGACGAACTGAAGGTATTGCGTCAGGCCGAACACCATCCCGAAGAGCGCGAAGAACCCGATCGAAATCGCGCCGGCCCCGGCGGAGAATCGCGGATTCTTGAAGAAGTCGAGATTCAGCATTGGGTGATCGGTCTTGATCTCCCAGCCAATGAACGCAGCCATCAGCGCCACGCCAACGGCGAATCCGGCGATCACCAGGCCGTCGGTCCACCCGCGTACCGGCGCCTCGATGATCGAGAAGACCAGCACCGTGACGGCCGAAATGGACAGAACCGCGCCCAGGATGTCCAGCGATCTCGGGTGCGGATCCCGGCTCTCCGGCACCAGCACCAGCCCCGCCAGCAGCGCCACCACCACGATTGGCACGTTGATGAAGAACACCGAACCCCACCAGAAGTACTCCAGCAAGAGACCTCCGGTGACGGGGCCCAGCCCAATCCCCAGGCCGGCCACTCCCGCCCAGATGCCAATGGCCTTGCCGCGCTCCTCCCGCGGGAATACGTGGGTCAGAATCGAGAGGGTCGACGGCATGATCAGCGCGCCCCCGATTCCCATCACGGCCCGCGCCGCGATCAGCTGTTCGCTTGACTGCGCGAACGCCGCAAAGAAGCTCGCCAGGCCAAACACCACCAGCCCGATCTGCAGCGCCCGCTTGCGCCCGTACCGGTCCCCCAGCGAGCCCATCAGCAGCAACAGGCCGGCGAACACCAGGATGTACGCGTCCACCATCCACTGCAGCACCGTGGCGGTCGCATCGAACTCCCGCTGCAGCGTCGGAATGGCAACGTTCAGGATCGTGTTGTCCAGCCCGATGATCAGCAGGCTCATCGACAGAATGCCCAGGGTCCACCAACGCCGCCGGTAGGTGGCCGACTCCGCCGCGACTGGCTGCACGTCAACCGTTCCCATACCCGCCTGGCCCCCTTCAATATCGAACCGCTACCGTCTCGTATCTATACGATGCGAGGCCAGCCGCGTCGCGTCAAGGCGAAGCTAGATGCGCAGTCCGCTGCCGCCACAGCTATCGATCAGGCGCGTTCCTTGTCAGGCTGTCGCTGACGATCCATTCGTCCAGGCCCTTCGCCACACCGCCCGGGCCTCGACGAACAGGCACTCACATCGTGTCAAACCCAAACCACCCCGGCACCGCCGCCGCCTGCCGCACCCACGTCTCCATTTGCGCCTCATCCAGTTCGCCCTCGTGGATGTTGATCCAGCGCGAATCCGGGTCCTTGGCCTCGCCGGGCGGCAGCGGGTCCAGCCGCATCCCATTCGTAAACGTCACTTTCACGTAGCGCGTGAACACGTGGTAACTCAGGAACCAGCCCATTCCCTCGACCCCATACCACGGAGAGTTCCACCGCACCGCCTTTCGCACGTCTGGCACCGTCCGCTCGATCAGCGCGTCCAGCCGCCGACCCACGTCGTGCTTCCACTCCGGCATCGCCGCGATATACGCCTGCACCGGCGCGTCCCCGTCCGCCTTCGCGATCTGCGGGTTCCCGCCCGACAGCAACATCGGCTTGTCGCCCGACCGGGACCGCCGCCGTTCGTACGAATTCTCGATGTTGTATTGCACCGCCTCGCGCAGCAGCGTCGTCATCGCCTCCCGGTCGATCTGATCCCCTTCGAGAATGTCGATTGCCCGCCACTTCTTCCCGCCCAGCCCTGCGTTGAACACCTTGCCGGGATCCTTCAGTTGCGCGCCGTTGGTGAACGTGATCTTCACTTTGTTCTTGTGCGCGTTCCCCACCGCAAACGTCCCATCACGCGACCAGCACGGGCTCCCCCGGTACTTCCACTCCTCCACTACCTCCGGGTCGACCTCGCGTATCAGCTGCCGGATCTCCGCCAGCCGCTCCCCGCGCCAGTCCCCCAGGTCCGCAATCGCCTTGTCAATCTGTTCCGAAGCGCTCAACTCGTCCGCTGCCATCTCTCCCGCCTTTTCCCCCGATTCCAACCGTTCCTACTACAGTAAGCCACGCCCGGAAGCGGAGCACGGCCTGTGACCGACTTCAACGACTACCTCATGCAGTCCTACGAGCTCCGCGAACAACTCGTCGCCGACAAGCACCGCCCCCGCTACCACTTCGTCCCACCCGAAGGCCGCTGGAACGACATCAACGGCGCCGTCTACTGGAACGGCCGCTACCACCTCGGCTACCTGCAGAAGATCCCCAACGCCGGCAGCCCGATCGACTTCTCCAGCTGGCAGCACATCAGCAGCCGCGACCTCCTGCACTGGCGCTACCACCGGGCCTCCCTGCGCGAACCCTTCGAGGGCGCCAAAGGCGACTACTTCAACAGCGGCGACGTCATGGAAGGCATGCCCGTTCCCACCATCATCACCAACATGCCCCGCCGCGGCATCTGCATCTACCTGTCCCGTGACCCCAATCTCGACCGCTGGGTCCCCCTGCCCCAGAACCCCGTCATCCCCCTCGATCCCGCCCCCGAAGGCCGGCCAACCAGGTCAAACAGCCGGCTCCCCGAATGCGTCATCTTTGACCCGAGCGGCTGGAAGGAAGGCGACACCTACTACGCCCTTATCGGCAACAAGAACCACCGCCCCGGCTACGCAGGCGACTCCACCAGCCTTTTCAGATCCACCAACCTGGTGGACTGGCAATACCTCGGCCCCTTCTACAAGTCCGACCGCCAATGGACCGACGAGATCGAAGACTGCGCCTGCTCAAACTTCTTCCCCTTCGGCGACAAGCACATGCTCCTGATGCACACCCACCAGCCGTACGGCCGCGCCCAGTACTACATCGGCCGCTACGAAGACGAGCAGTTCTACCCTGAAAGCTACGGCCGCCTCAGCCACCTCGGCAGCCTGCTGGCCGGCCCCGAAACGCTCATCGACGACAAGGGCCGCCGCCTCTTCTGGGGCTGGATCCGCGAAGCCCGCGACTGGTCCGACCACGGCTGGAGCGGCGTCATGTCCCTCCCCTGGCATCTCACCCCCGCCCCCGACAACACCCTCCGCATCGACCCCGTCCAGGAACTCCGCAACCTGCGCTACGACGAGCAGCACCACCCCGACGTCAACCTGTCACCCGGCGAAGACCGCGCCCTCCACGGCTTCCAATCCGACTGCATGGAACTCCAACTCACCATCCACTCCAATCAGCCCACCCACGCCACCCGCTTCGGCCTCAAGCTCTGCTGCTCACCCGGAGGCGAAGAGGAAACCGTCCTCACCAACGACACCCGGCGGCAGCAATTCATCCTCGACTTCGACCGCGCCAGCCTCGACCCAAACCTCATCTACGGCCGCAATCCCCGCGACACCACCAGTGCCACCCGCCGGCAAGTCGTCCCCTTCCCCCTCCAGCCCAACCAACCCCTCCACATCGACTGCTTCATCGACCGCTCCGTCATCGAACTCTTCATCAACTCCCGCATCTGCATCGTCCAACGCATCTACCCCACCCGCCCCGACAGTACCCACCACAGACTCTTCACCCACGACACCCCCATCACCGCCCAGAACATCGTCAAATACGAAATGGACGCCACCAACCCCTGGTAACCGCCGGCCCCGCGTCGCTCTTGTCATTTCGAGGTCCGCCGAGAAATCTCGACTTTCGCGCGACCTCAACCACGGTCCCTCACCGAGCTCATCACGTCGCCAAAGTCCCTCCCGACATCCACCGCCTCGAAAAACAGCAACCGATACCCATCCGGATCCATCACCACGATCTCCCGCGTATTCCACGGCTGCGTCACCGGCCCTTCCTCCAGCTCCACCCCAATCCCCACCAGCCGCTCGGCCATCGCATCAACGCTCGAATCCCCCACCAGGAACGAAAGCGTCACCCCCATCCCCTTCACACCTTCGCCGTCCGACCGCGCATCCGGCACCAACAACACATCCGCATACTTTCGCCACCTCAAGTGAGCCAGCACCGGCTCGCCATCCGCGCCTGGCATCACAAACACCGTCCCAAACCCCACCTGCTCCGCATACCACCTCACCGACGCCTCCACATCTCGCACCGCCAGCGTCGGAAACATCGGCATCGGATAGATCTCCACGCCCTCCCCCATCTATCCGTCCCTTCCAGGCCCGTCACCAATCCCCTGCCTTGAGCCGCCATCCCTCTTCAAGGCCCAATCGCCCCTCTACTACTTGTAACGCCCGGATGTGACCCGGCCCATCCGGATCGTGCGAATTCCCGGTATCTGAGAAATAAGGCCGCGCCTCGTCCGGCGAAAAATTTAGCCCGTTCGGCCTGACCAGGTCGTCAGCGACAACCATGGTTTCACCGGCTAGAGGTGGGCGGCCCGCCGGAGCCATGAGGGCGGTCGCCTCGGGCCGAGGATGACGGTGCGTCGAACTCTGAGTGAAGCCCGGCTACAGATCAGTTGTTGCAGACGCCGGCGCGAGCCGTCTCACCTGGAGTTGGCTCGCCCGCTCCCGCGCCTGCCAGAGGTCATAAGCCGTCTGCAGACTCAGCCACGTCTCCGGCGACGACCCAAACGCCTTCGACAACCGAATCGCCATCTCGACCGAAACCGCAGTTTTCTCATTGACGAGTTCGGACAGCGCCTGGCGGCTCACGCCCAAACCCTGGGCGGCCTTGGTTACGGAAAGCCCAAGCGGCTCCAGGCACTCACGCTTGACGATTCCGCCCGGATGCGGCGGATCGACCATCGCCATCGCTCAATTCCTCTCGGTGCTAATGATAATCCGTGTAGTCCACATCGGCCGCATGGCCATCCTGGAATCGGAACGTGACGCGCCAGTTTCCCGAAACGGAGACGGCATAGTGCCCGCGAAGCTGTCCTTGAAGCTGGTGAAATCGAAACCCCGGGAGGTCCATCCTCTTCATCGCCGAAGAGACCGCTAAGGCCTCTGGCTCCCAACCGCCTCCACGTACAACGAATACAGCGACTGGCTCCCCGTCATGAACAGCCGATTCCGCTTGGCGCCGCCGAAGCACAAATTTGCGCACGGCTCCGGCAGCACAATCCGGCCGATCAACTCACCCTCGGGCGTCAGGCAATGCACTCCGTCCGTTCCCGGACCGGCCCAGCCCACGCTCGACCACAAGTTTCCGTCCCGATCGGTCCGAATCCCATCCGCAAACCCGGGCGACATATCGGCAAACACCTCGCCACCCCGCAGCGTCCGCCCTTCGACCACCTCGAAGACTCTGATATGCCCCGGCCCGTCGGGATCGTGCGAGTTTCCGGTATCCGAGATGTACAGCCGCGACTCGTCCGGCGAAAAACACAGCCCGTTCGGCTTCACCAGGTCCTCGGCCACCACCGTCGCCTCACCGGTTCCCGGATCCAGCCGGTACACCCGCGTCGGCAGTTCAGCCTCGGCCCGTTCTCCCTCATACGCCATCACGATCCCATAGCCGGGATCCGTAAACCAGACGGCTCCTTCGGAATCGACGACCACGTCATTGGGCCCGTTCAGCCGTTTCCCGTTGAACCGATCCAGCAAGACCGTCAGGCTCCCGTCGTGCTCCGTCCGCGTAACCCGCCGCGTCAGGTGCTCGCACGTATTCAGCCGTCCCTGCAGGTCGCGCGTGTTGCCGTTGCTGTAGTTGGAGGGCTGACGAAACAACGTCACCGCATCCGTCACCTCGCAGTAGCGCAGCATCCGGTTGTTCGGGATATCGCTGAATACCAGCGACCTGGAATCCCCAAACCACACCGGCCCTTCCGCCCATCGAACGCCCGTATACAGGCACTCAACGGCCGCATTTCCCAGCCGGTACGCCCCGAACCGCGGGTCCAAGACCTCCACCGCCGGGTCTGGATACCGAACGATCCCCTCATCCCACCGACGGCTCAGCTCGTCAGTCCACCCACCGTCACTCACGCTTGCCCATCCTCAATCGGCTGTAGCTTTGGTGCTGCACCGGCGCCTCAGACCTCCGAGGCTTCCCGAAACGGATTGATCACCCGCAGCCCGTCATAGTCCTGCTGCGAGCTCATATTTTCCGAATACACAGCCTCACACCCCAGTATCCGCGCCGCCGCCAGGATCGCCCCGTCCCAATAAGAGAGCCCGAAGCGCTGGCAATTGGCAACGGCAGCGCGAAAGAGCTCCAGATTGACTTCCTGGACTGGAGATTTCAGGAAAGTTCGCAGGAAGGCCAAGGCGTCATCGTGGCTCAACTGGATCGGACGTTCGGGGTGCGTCGCCTGGAAGTAAAACTCTTGAAGAACCTGAACTGACACCGCCAGGTCGGAACGCTGCAGAATGTTCCTGGCTTGGCGGCGCTTGGTGAACTCCTTTTGTCGCGTGCTCACGGCGTAGAGCAGCACGTTCGTGTCCACAAAACGCATCGTGCTTAGTCCGAGCCCCGGCGTTCCCGCTCCCTCTCAGCTGCCGCTCGCGCGGCATCGCGGTCGTACAGCTCTTCCCGCGACATGTTGTCGGACATTCGCAGCCCCACGCCCCGCGCATCGAAGTCCGCGAACAATTCGTCCAGGCGCTTCAAATGGTCTTCGTGCGACTCCTGCCGCCTTACCGCGGCCTGTTCCGTGAACAACCCGCCCGTCCGGCCACTCAGGTACTCCCGCACCAGTGCCGACACCGACGTATCCAACTCCGCCGCGCGAATCCGCGCCCGCCGATACGTCGCGTCATCCACCGAAACCGTAATGTTCCGCATTCCCACAGTTCCACAGAATCCGTGACTCACAGCATACGGAGCCCTGGTGTCGCGGAGCTGCCTCGCCATCTCCGTCCGCGTCCGTAAGGGCGGCTCGGAAGCTACACGTCATCCATCAGGAATCCGCGGAGAGCCCGCGCCGTCGCCCCCGCCTGCTCGATCCACGGCTCATGCCCCGCTCGCGCGATTGTGAGGTGACGACTGTTCGGAATCAGCCGAGCCACGTGGGCTCGTGCCCATCGCGGCCGCGGATCCCCCTCCCCGTCCAAAACAAGCGTGGGCGCCCTGACCTGCGAGACCTTCGCGCCCAGCCCGCCCGTTTCTTCCATCCGATTGTTCTGTGCGTTCAACGCGGCATTCAGCGAATAGTTGATCGGAAAGCGGTCATACCGTGGAACATCGTCCAGGCGCGTCACGTCATAAAGCTCGGTCCTTTCGAGCAGCGAAGCCTCCTCTTTCCTGATCCGCTCAAGCTCCTCCCCAGTGGCCGTCAGCTGCTGTTGCCTGAGGAGCCGCAAGCGCTCGCGTTCGGCGGGCGGCAGCTTCGCTTCCCGGTTCCGGCGGTAGTCCTGGTGCCACGCCGGGTCAATCCCCGTCCCCGACATATACACCAGCCGCGCCGTGCGCTCGGGGTATTGGATGGCATACAAGAGCGCCAGGTGCGCCCCCCACGAATGACCGATCACCGTCCAGGCCTCGTAACCCCAATGCCCTCGCAGAGCATCCAGATCGTCCACAAACGCCCCCACCTCGTATGGCCCAACGTCTTCCGACCGGCCGCATCCCCGCTGGTCGTATCGGTGCACCGTCGCCACATCCTCGATCATCGCCGCAACCGGCCCCAGGTAGTCGTAGATCCCCGGACCCCCATGACAAAGCACAACCGGCGGCCCCGCCCCCTGCGTCGCCGTCCACAACGTCGCCCCATTCGCCGATACATACCGCTCAGAAATGGACATGCCTTGCCTCAAGACTCCCTAGTGCCCTGAATCCGCCAATAACGAACCCGCTGCGTAACCGAATTGATTTGACCCGGTCGCGAGTCGCGAATCCCCCAAACCCCCTACGCCTAAGCCGCAACGCCCCACCTCCACAATGCCGTGCGCCGCTCTCCGGACCGACCCGTCGGCCCTCGTCTACCTCCAACCCCTTATCCACTTCCACTCCTGTCTCACCTCTCTCTCCTCTCAGCTCACTCCTTCCCCAATCCCCTCTCCCCTTCCTCCCTCCGCCAGCCGCCGCAGCGAATCCCCAACCACCCGGAACGTCCGCCACTCCGGCATCATCTCCGCCCCCAGGTCCTCGTAGAAGCGGTGCGCGTCCGTATTCCAGTCCAGGGCCACCCATTCAAAGCGACCGCAGCCCCGCTCCACCGCAATGGCCGCCACCCGTCGCAGCAACTGCGTGCCCAGCCCGCGGCGTCGATACTCCGGCGACACGTACAGGTCGTGCAGGTACATGCCCTGCCGCGCCAGGAACGTGGAATACGTGTGGAAGTACACGGCGAACCCTGCCGGCTCCTTACCCGCAAACGCCAGCAAAGCCTCTGCCGCCGGCGGCTCCCCAAACAGCGACGCATGCAACGACGCCTCCGTCGCCACCACCTCGTGTGTCAGCTTCTCGTACACCGCCAGGTCCCAAATCAACCCCATCAACTGCGGCACATCCTGCTCAGAGGCTGCCCGAATCGTGAACCCGGAGTCTTCCGGCACAGGTGTCACCGCCCTTGTAGGTCTTTGAAACTCGGCTTCCTCGCCACTCTACGCTTGGCGGCCTTAGGCGTACGGATTTGCGAGCGTTCCGGTGCCAGGCTCGCGTTTGAGGAGGCGGTCAGGCGACTCCGGAAAGCGCCTCACGAACTTCCGATCCGCCACGGTTGGAGGCTCGACTATTCAATGACTCTCGTTTTCTAAGACCTGACGCTTCTGGCACGCGCACCTTTCAGCGTCGACTGGCTCAGCTTGTTAGGCCCCTTATGGCAGCTGGCAATTCCCTCAACGTAGCGACCCTGGCAGTTGCTTTGGACAAGTCGTGAGATGCCGTGAACTCGTTGGCAACCACGATGCAGTCAATGCCCGCCGCTACCGCCGACTCCAACCCTCGCGCCGAGTCTTCAACAACCACCGTCTCAGCGGCGGAAGCGCCAAATCGTTCGAGCCCTGTCAGATAGGGTTCGGGATGCGGTTTAGCTCGCTCGTAGTCCTCCCTGTCCAAATGGAATTCCATATAGTCCAGGATAGACCGCTCTTTGTGTATGAGGTCGAAGTCAGCACGTTTGGATGTAGTGACGATAGCCATCCGATACGTATCCGAGAGTTCAGCCAGCGTTTGCAAGACGCCCTCAATCTCGATGTCTTCTGTTCTAAGGTACTCCTGGTAGTAAGCATTGCGGACCTCACGCTGCCTGCTGATGGTCTGTTCATCAACACCTGCCGCTATGGCTTGGGCCCAGGTGGCCATTCCCTGGGTCATGTCTCGCAGGTATTGGTCATGATCCAGCGTAAACCCAATGTCGGCCAGGGCGCGCGCTCCGGCCTTGTAAAACCAGAATTCGGTATCCACCAGGACCCCATCATGGTCAAAGAGGATGTACTTCTTCACCGTAGGTACCTATAGTCCTCCGTACACCGTCATGTGATTCCTTGAAGGTTGCTTGCCAAACGTGACTCGATCGGTTGGTCCGCTTCCGGAAACTCAAAAGAGCGCCCGGTGATCTTTTCGTAAAGGTAGATGTAGCGTCTCGAGAGCTCGACGACAAGGTCATCCGGTGCCGCCGGTAGCACTTCATCCTCGTACGGGTCGCAATTCTCCGTGAACCAGAGCCGGAGGAATTCCTTGTCAACGTTGTCGGGCTCCTGTCCCTCCCGCATGCGCTGCTGATACGTGTCGGCGACCCAGAAGCGACTGGAGTCAGGGGTGTGGATCTCGTCGACCAGGAGAATCTCACCGTTCTTGTCACGGCCCATCTCGTATTTGGTATCGACGAGAATCAGGCCATGCTCGGCCGCCTTGGCTTGACCGAACGCGAAAAGCTCCAGCGCGATGCGGCTGCATTGGTCCCACTCGTCGGCCGTCATCCAATTTTCGGACACGATCTCGTCAGGGCTGATCGGTCGGTCGTGAACCCCCTTGGTGGTCGGAGTGAGGATATTCGTCGCGAGCTTCTGGTTCTTCACTAGGCCGTCGGGCAAATCGATGCCACAGTATTGACGCCGACCGCTCTGGTAGACCGTCCAGAGGGCGGTGCTCGTGGTTCCGGTGATGTACCCGCGCACCACGAACTCAATCGGGAAAACGGTGCACTTTTCGGCGATCGTGACGTTTGGGTCGGGGATGGATAGAACCTGATTCGGCACAATGTGGCGGGTTTGGTCAAACCACCATGCGCTCGTCAGGTTCAGGGCCTGCCCCTTGAAGGGGACAGCGGCCAGCACCCGGTCGAAGGCACTCTGTCGATCGGTGGTGATGAGTGCCAGACGATCCCCCAGATCGTATCGATCTCGTACTTTGCCTGTGGACTTCGCACCCTGAGAAATGGTCGTCTCAATGAGGCAATTGCAAAGCTCTCTTCGAATTCGATCCGCGTAGCTCGCTGAGGTGCAAATAGCGTTCTCCATTGTCTCGACCTCCACAAGGTCACTCTGGGACAGCTCGGTAACGCGCTTCTTGAGGTCGGACCACGTCTCGAAGCCGTACTCGCGGGCTATCGCGGCTTGAGCGTCGCGCAGCGATAGCTTGGCCGTGGCGATTTCGGCGTCGGATGCTGTGCCCAGCGCGGGGCGTGATGTTCGGAATTGCGCCGCGGCGTCTCGATCGCCCGCACTCACAGCCCTGAGTAAAGCCTTGGCCTGTTTCTGAAGGTGTTCCAGGCTCGGACGCAGCGGAAGACTGCGGGGACGCATACGCACTCCTTTCAAGTGGCCTGCTGTCCGCGTAATCAGGCCGAAAAGAGTGGTGCCGAGAAGCCGTGCGGTTGCGGGGGCGGGTTAAACCCTTGTCGCGGACTCGGGGGCTCCCACGAGAGCGCCTACGCAAGATATACGCAACGAACCCCGGTGCTGTCAAGACTGGGCTCGTGCTTGGGGAATTGCCAGAGCCAGGCGTCTGCGCCAATGCGAGTGCGCTGCCCGGCCGACTGCTCTCGTTGCCACCGGCAGCCGCTGTTTCTGTAGACGTACGGCCGCTACCGCTGCGTGCGTCAGACTCCCTGGACCTCGATTAGCTCCTACGCCCCCGGTTGCCGGCGCCGCCTGCCGCCGCCCGCAAGCTCCTCGATGTAGAACTCAATCGCCTCCCGAATCAGCCCACACACCTCCGCCCGCGACTCCCCAACCGCCACACACACCGGCAACTCCGGCATCTGCGCCCAAAGGCTCTACGGCCCCCGCTCAATGCCGAAGGCGTACGTCATCGCCCCACGCATTGCAGCCCAGCCAGCCTCAGGACACGGTTCCAGGTTCCTTCGCATCCCGATAACAGGTTGGAATGCGTTCGTGCCACAATGCAGTTGTGGCCTTGGAACGGACGGCCCAACCCAATGCGGCGGCGCCGGATTCGCTTGATTGACGGCGAACCCCCGATGGTCAACTGGTCGGCCGCCGGTCATCCTGTGTGGGCGGAGTGCTGGCACCTCTTGGTTGTGCATTCATGTTAGAAACCGGAAGCGCGGCGCCAGACTTCACCATCACCCTGCTCTCCGGCGAAGAGTTCACCCTTTCCGACCTCCGGGGATCCAGGGTTGTCCTCTTTTTCTTTCCGGGCGCCTTAACCCCGGGGTGAATGGCCGAGAACGTGGGATTTGGAAAATCCCAGCGGAGGATGGCTGACCGTAACGCCGTTGTGGTCGCCATCGGCAGTGCTGAGGAGAGGAAGCTAAGGCGCCTGGCCACGTACTTCAGGTTCTTAAGGATTGACCTGCCCCTGGCCCATGATGCCGATAGCCGCGTCGGCGCCCTCTACGACCTCGGGCGTGATACCGGGGTGGGAAACCTGCGGGTGACCTACGTCATTGACGAAGAGGGCTTCGTCGCCGATTTTCACCACAACGAACTATCCATTTCCAGCCACTGGCGCTGGGCGCTGCGCACGCTGGCCGCCGCCCGTTAGCCAACCGGCGCCTGCGCCGCCAGTTGGTCAGCGTGCCTGCCCAGGAACGCCGGCCCGGCTTCAGCCGCGGTTCGCCAGCTCCGCCCTCAGCCAGTCGGACCCGCTGCCAGTATCCCGATCACAATGACCAAGGCCACCCGGACCAGGAGGATGTAGTCCACCACGCTATTGCTCCTGCCGCTGACCTGCGACCCCACCGGGTCGAAGCCGATTAACAGCCGGCTGCTCTACCACTGAGCTCCTGCGGAGCACCCGGGAAGCATGGCCGCGGATCGAATTGTCCTTATCGTAAACGAGCTCCGATCATGAAAACTCGCGCGTTATCAATTCAGGCAATTCCTTGACACTGGGTATGACGTGCGTGTGTCGATACTTGCCCCAGGCATCGACCGGTCTGGGCCCGCTCAGTACGCCAACAACACCGCGACATCCCGCATTGTGGCCTTCCAGCATATCGGCTGGCGTGTCGCCGATTTTGACAACCTCGTGCACGCTCTGAATATTCAAATGAGTCATAGCGTGGAAAATCATGAATGGCGCCGGTCGTCCGATTTGTCCGGGGATATGCTCCACGTCCACGGCGATGTCCACCAGCCCGTCGATCACCCAGCCGAGGCTGTCCATGATTGCCTCGGTTATGGCACGATGAAAGCCGGTATTAGTGGCGACCTTGATGTCATGTTCCTGGCACCAGCGAAATGTGTCGGTGGCTCCAGGCACTTCTCTGACCTCCCTGCGATAGTGCTCGATCATGAGCTCCTCGTAACGGTCAAAGACCTTCTTCGCCTCTTCGTAAGTATCAAGAGTTCTTGTTTTGTCAAAATCTTCAATGTCGATTCTGTCTCCTCTCGACCGCGCAATGAGAAACTGGTAAAGATGAATCTTGTTCGTTCCCATGTGCAGCAGGATCTCATCTGGTGTCGTGTCGAGATTATGTTCCTGCGCAGCTTCGTACAGGCAGTCTCTCACGCCAGTGTCATCATGCACCGTCGTCCCGGAGAGGTCGAACATGACCATGCCGATCTTGCTCATTGGCTCACACCTTCCTGCATGTATGAGTGGCTCACGCTTTCACGATAGGCCGCATTCCCTCGTGCGTCTCCAGCGATTCGAGCGCGGCGGTCACGCCTTCGGCGGTGAGTGGGAATGCTGGGCCGGCGAGTCTCTTGTACGGATATCGGTGGCGGCTTCGGTAGACCAGGTCCAGCGCTCGACCCAGGTACCGGGAGTCGTAGTTGTGGAGGCCCGCGATTGTGAGGCATTTGGTAATCACATCGTGTGAGGCAAGCATGAAGTTGTCGTCGGGGTACAAGGCTCCTTGCATGAGATAGCGCCCGCCGATGCGCAGCATCTTGACTCCCAACGGTATAACGCTGGCGAAACCGGTCACTTCAACGACCACGTCCGCGCCGCGACCGCCGGTCAGATCGTTCACCTTGAGGACAAGCCCTTCTTCATCGTACTGGCCGGCGTTGATGACATGGTCGGCACCGAATGCACTGGCGATCGCTAGTCGCTTGTCGAGTACGTCGATCGTGATGACTTGTCCGGCGCCTTGCTCCTTGGCGATGGCTGCGGCATAGATCCCCAACATACCCGCACCCTGGATCACGACGTTCTCGCCCGGCTTCAAACCGATCGTCGCAAGACCCGCAGTCACGGTGGCCGCGGCGCACATCAAAGGTGACGCCTCTTCGTCGGACATATCATCTGGAATTCTGAACACGCTTGTGCCGGGTCTAACGTAAACATATTCGCCGAATGTTCCCGCGAAATGCGGCGGTACGTCGCTATGTGCATGTCCGTACTTGAAAAGGCTAAGGCACTTCTGTGGTAGATCATATATCCGGCAAAAGCTGCAGCCGCCGCAATTGGCCATGATGCTCCAGGTTATTCGGTCACCCTCGGACAGGCTATGACCGGCAGTATCGGTTCTAACGTTCGGCCCGAGTTGCACGATTGTTCCCAGCCCTTCGTGCCCCAAGACGGTTGGCGCTGGGAAGGGTCGCCGGCCTCGCCAGCTATGCACATCAGAGCCGCATACCGTTGCCATCGTCGTCTTGACCAGAATCGCTCCAGGCTCCAGTTCTTGCGGCAACGGGAAACTGCGTTCTTCCAGTGCTTCTCCAACACCCATGAAAAGCACGACTTTGCCCATCGGCTGCGCCACGTCAACGCCTCCGTTCATCCCGTAAGGCTTTGTAGATAGAGCATAGGTGTTTCCAGCTGGCACTCATAGTGAGGCTAGACCCGGTTATTTGGACAGCTGCCACGTACCGGCGGTGCCAGTCCATGATCGCCACCCGGTAGAGAAACCCCCGGGCCATGGGCAGGTAGGTGCGCTGCCCACACCTGGTTGGGCCAGGTGATCCTGCGTCCGGTGATCGGCCGCACGAGCGGCCAGGAAACGGTTCACCACGTGCATGGTGGTCCGTGTAAGACTGAATTGCGAACTTTCCGATGGGAAGTTCCTATCTGAGGAGTCGATCAGGCGACAAGACGAGCCCATGCCGCGTCTGGGGTCGACTTCGGGGGATTCTGGGCGCTCATTCAGTCATAGCCTCCTTGATGGCGGCGAGCTGGTCGCCGGTGATTCCAGCGTCTCGCAGGTAGCCCTCGACGCCTCCGTACATCCTGTCGAGGTGGTCGAGGGTTATTTGCATGCTGTGAGGATGGCAGACATCGTTCTGATAATCCCGCCAAGTGTATTCTTCAGGATTCACGTCAGGACTGTCTTTGTAGTAGCGCCGCACCAGATACTGCGCGGTGAGGCCATAGTCCTCGATGATGGTCTCGCGAGGAACGCCACAGATATCCAGCACGAATGCGGCAGAGATTCCGGCCCTGTCCTTGCCCGCGTTACAGTGGACGAGGACGGGGAGACCGCTCGGGCTGGCAAGAATCGAGAATATCTGGTGGAGGATGTGCTTTCTCTGTTCGAGTATGTAGCAGTACGCCCTGCCCCGCCGCTCAGCAGGGTCCTCAATTCCGTCGATCACCTCCCTACCCTCGAGGTCCACGTCGCCTGCCATGTTCTGATGGTAGTAGGTGACGGCCTCATTGCCAATGAAGGGGCTCGTCCTGAACTGCAGGTCGCTGCTGCGGCGCAGGTCGATGATGTTTTGGATGCCGTATTCGAGCAGAGTGTTTACGCCCGCGGGGCTGAGATCCGCCAAGGTGTCCGACCGTAGGTACTTACCCCAGCGGGTCATCCTGCCGTCGCGGGTCTCGTATCCTCCGAGGTCGCGGACGTTGTATGCGCCCTCGACATCGAGGGCGCGCACGTGTTCAGTGTGCTTGGTCATGGATGGGTCACTCCCCGTGATCGGCGCAGTCTTCTCCGGCATACCTTCGACCTAGCGTTTGTTTGAAGTGGTCACTATTGGGCCTCCCCGGTTGGTGGTGCTCAATGATAGAGTACATTGTGAGCCGGCGTCCTATCAGAACACACGACAACTAGCGCAATAGGCGCCAACCGTGAGAGGCAACATCTGAGGGAGCGCAAACGCACCAGCCATTCCTGAAAGGGTGGGGACAGTCGCACACCATTGCTGAGGAAATTCGAGCCTCGGCAGGTCTTAGCTATGAACATGTGGGCCGTGTAAGACTGAATTGTGAGCTTCTCGGTGGGAGGTTGCTCTGTGAGGACTGCGCGTTCCGGCAGTGGGCAGAGCTACCCAAAGTCCTCCCTGAGCATCTCAGCCGCCAGGGCCTCATTCCTGAGCTTCAAGTACGCCTCGTCCAGCGGGATATCGGCAGCGCTTCCCGGCGCGAAACCGCAGTCCGGGTGCAGCATTAGGCGCTCGGGCGCGACGTATTGGGCGGCCCGCCTGACGCGGGCGGCAATCTCGTCTGGCGTGTCGATGTGGCTGCTGCGGCAGTCGACGCATCCCAGACCGATATCGAAGCGTTCTGGTAGGTCGCGCAATACGGCGAAGTCGCCCGCCGCCGGTATCGCAAACTCCAGCATGAGAATATCGACCTTGAGACGGGACAAGGCTGGAAGAATCGGCTCGTATCCACCCTCGCCGACCCATCCTGCGCGACCCTTATTGCGCCGACACAGGTGGATTGCCAACCGAACTCCGTCTACTCCCGTGACGACGCGGTTCAGTAAGTCGACGCAGTACGCCAACTCGGCCTGCGGATCGTCGTATCCCGCCCGCACCTTCGGGTCCACGAACAGGCACAGGTGAGGGTCGTCAAATTGCGCTATCGTTACCCCTTCGTCGCGTATGGCTTCCAACTCTTGCCGAAGCACGGGCACCAGCGCCTCTGTGAAGTCACGTCGATTGGGATACGCGGCACTTGACAGTTCGGGGTCCCACATCCGTTCACCTAACAGGTATGGCGAAGGTATGGCGACCTTGACATCGCGTCCCGTATGTAGTTTGAGAAACCGTGCCTCCCTCGCCAGCAGGCCGGGATTTGCGACTTCGATTTTCGAAGTGACGACGTGCCACGTCTGGCGCTGTCCGAGGACTTCCTTGATGGACAGGTCAAAACCGCTGCAGATATCCGCAATCACCCCGACGTATGACTTTCTACGCCATTCCCCGTCGGAAATAATGTCGATGCCGGCAAGCTCCTGCATCTGCGCGACGTATGGGATGGCGGAGTCCATCATCCGCCGAAAATCGCCCGAAGAGCCGCCCCCTTCGACCTGTGATTCAATCAGGTCTCGCACGTATTGAGGTCGCGGCATCGAGCCGACGACGGTGGTTGGGAACAGACCTCGTTCCATGTGGCGTTCAGGCAAGATGTCGTGCGTTTTCGCTGTTCGTCGTCAGACGTGGCTCAGGTACAGGTTTGTTCGCAAACCGCATCCAGTCGGCCGTGGCTAGGTGGTAGTCCTGGATGTTGTCGACTTCATGATAGTCACCGGGGACTGCGACGCAGTGTACCGGGACTCCATTTCTGATCATCCGTTCGAGTAGATGAATGACATACGCCATGCGGAAGGGCCTGCCATCGTCGATGACTTGCTCGTCGCCAAGTTCGGCGTGCAGTTCGTCGTAGAAGTGCAGAAACTGAGAAGCTCCCTCGGCCGTCATCTTGAGAACGCCCGAATACTCTCCGGATGCCTCGTGCGGCTTGATCGTCCGTGAGACCTCGACCACGCGGTCGCCGTCCGCGAGAATCTTCTCGGCGTCCGACTCCGGGTGCATACTCCGAAACGCATACCGTTCACGCCAACGAGTGTCCATGACAAGCGTAATGTCGTGTGGCGAATCCTGAAGCGCCTTCACGGCGCCGCCACGGTACAGCGTATCGGTGTATGTCGCATAGAAACCGCGGGCCATGTGTTCACGAGCACAGACAAGGGAAGCGAGGATGTTAGTCGTGGACCAGGCGGGATTTTCCACATAAGTGAGATGTGGGTAGGCGTCCCGAACCACGTCCATGAGATACCCGCCTACGAAGACAATCCGGTCCAGACCATGCTGTCGAAACGCACGTAGCGTCCAATCCAGAATTCTGGCGCCCGCGAATTCAGTAAAGCACTTTGGTTGCGACGCGGTGAAGGGCATAAGGCGTGCGCCCCGTCCGGCCCCGAGGAGGATGACCTTCATGCCTCTGCGTTGCTACGTATTGCTGCTTCCCGCTCAGACTACCGCGCCGACCCTGCGACCGCCCTGGAGGGTGATGGCGGACCGCACGGGACCCGAACCCCAACCTCCACAATGCAAGCGCGGCGCCCTTCCGCCTGACCCACCGGCCCTCAGGCACGTTCCGGTCAACTCCCCCTGAACCACCGCGACCACCCGTCCCACATGAGGGGTGACCTGGGGATGACATGGGGGCACACGGGGGCATGTGGGGGCAATGGCCGCTGTTGGCGATGCAACGTCACCGTCAGCCAGCCGGGCGAGGCCTGAATAGTCGGATCAGGGTCCCTTCGCAGGGTGTACGGTATATCGTACAGTGCGGCCATGGTCACAATCCTGCGGAGCGTGGCGTTTGACCGATGGCTGAGAAGTATCGAAAGTTCGATGCATCGGACTACATAAAGACCGCCGAGGATGCGCAAGGGCTTCTCCGAGCGGCGACGGAGGAAGATGTCGGGGACGGCGTCGTGATTCGTGCTGCCCTCAGGCACGTCGCTCGAACCCACAACATGAGCGCGCTCGCTCGTGACACCGGGCTAAACCGGGGCAATCTCTACGAGGCGCTCTCTGAAGACGGCAACCCCACCCTCGCAACCCTGCTCAAGATCACCCGCGCCCTGGGCCTAAGGCTGCGTCTCGAGCCTGTCCAGAATTCCGCTAAAGCCGGGCAACCGTCCAAGCCGCCCAATCTCACGGCCGAGTCCACGGAAACCTAACCTCGCCCACCTCCATCGCCAGCGGCTCCCCAAACAGCGACGCTCGCAACGACGCCTCCGTCGCCACCACCTCATGCGTCAACTTTCCGTACGCCGCCAGGTCCCAAATCAACCCCATCAACCGCGGCACGTCCTCCTCCGCAGCTGGCCGTATCGTGAACCCGGAATCTTCCGGCACTGCCTTCACCGTCCGTGTGTCCCTTCAGAGCTCCGCAGCCTCGCCACTCTACTCTTCGTCCACCGAACTTGACGGTGGACAGAATCGAGCCGTTTAGCACCATCTTCTCGGCGTCTCTCTCCCGTATTGATCTGTCGTCGGGCATCGGAATCGTTTAGCGAACCGCAGCGTTATCGGCATGACGACGATCTCGTCCAGGAAAGCTCTCGATGAAGGCTCTGCGCTCCGTTAGCTCACTCTCGTTCAGGAACATGCTCAGGTCCAGGGCGTAGGCCGTGATGGTCTCCAGGTCGTCCAGGACCTCCCTGCGCTGCGACGGCAACGACCTCGCCGCCACCGATGCCTCAAGCCTCTCCTACCGTTCCCGGTGCTCGCGTCTCCTGGGGTCGAATTCGTCGATTTCCAGGTCGGCAGTGTCCGTCAGGTCGTAGAGCCGCCCCTCTTCCCCGCCCCACACTAGAAAGCGCGACCTTCTTTCGTGGATGCGCAGACTAGGTCGCAAGGTATGGGACCGCGTCGTTTGTCTGCACACCTACAACCGAGCCGCCTGCTTCCTCAACCGCATCACTCACAATTTGGATGACCTGATCTAGGAACTCTTGCGCCGTTTGGTCCAACACCGACGTGACAGAGGGCGCCGCCTCGTGATAAATGCCGGACATCTCCTTAGCCCTTTCGCGGCTGGAGCCGATGCCGCTATACGCATAGGCGCTTTGCCACTCCCTAGAGTGAGAAGCAATAAGGCGTTGCCGAGACAATAGGTGAATGCCAATAAACACTTTCTGCCGTATCTCGTCGATGGCAGCCTGCCGTTCATCCTCGTTTGCTGGTTCCCTGGTCCATTCAGAGGGATTGTCCAGCCAGAGTGATATGCTTGCTTGCAGTTGTCGAACAAAGTCGGCTACTGGACGCAGCCCGTCGTATTCATCATCCCAACGGCTGGCTATGCGCCGACACAGTGCCTTCACCCGCCCCCAATGCTCCTTTCGGATACCATCGTGATAGTTGAGGCCGAGTCGGGCCAGCCATGGATTCTTGAAACCGTCTGCGGCGTCCCGGAGAGCGAGTTCCAGCTTGGCAATGTTGTAGGAAGGAGCCAGGTCCGGCACCTCGACCGGGTCGGCTGACTGTCGCATCCGCTCCATCAACTCCCTCATGGTCTTGACAAAGCCGACCCGAATCTTCCCGGTCGGTCTGTCTAAGTCGCCCAAGTAGAAGTCTCCGCTCTCCAACCGCTTTTCCAGTATCTCGGCCACAGGTGCGCCCAGGGACTCGCGCAAGCTGCCAATTGCGTTGCCAATAGAGGCCCGAACATGGCTCCGCCTCTTGGCATAGCTACCAAGGTTGTCTCCCTTCACTTGGTCAAAGTGGGTGAAGGCGATTGCGAGTTTGTGCCCGTGGCCGCTACTGCCTACTGACCGCAGCAGTTCCAAAGCGGCGGCCTGCAAGGGCGACTGGGAAGTATCAACCAGCAGGATCATATCCACTTCGGTGAATTTCTCGGTCACCTTCGTGGACACGCTTGAAGCCTCCTTCGCTGAGTGGCCCAACCCCTCACCGTCTAGCAGTACCAACTGACGGCGGTTGTCCTGCGATTCGATTGCGGCTGGCTGGAATGGGCCACGCACGCGAATTCCGTCTACCAACGGTGTCAGTAATCTCCCAAACTGCTGGTCGTGGTTACTGCTAAACCAACGGACTTGCCGGAGGAACTCGTCCCGGTCTTCTTCTTCATAGCGCCAGATCGTAGGCCAACCAGTTACGCTGCATTCGAAGTCACCTGCCTCCGTCAAGTCGAAGCGATCTGTGAGAACATCCATGATGTCCAGGGACAGTTGACCAAAGTCCTGATCCTCATAGAGCGCGTTGTTGAAGTACTCAAGCCAATCCTGTCGCTGGTTTGCGTTCTTCAAGCCCAGAAAACCACCATGCTCCTTCGCCACTTTGTCGCCCACGGCCGTAGCGATTGCCCTGATGCGGTGCACGTACCGACTCAGCCGGTCATTGTTCGCGGCGATTTCTATGCCGCCAACAGTTTCATCATCGGGCAAGGACTCGTCTTCATACGCTTCGTCAGGTTCTTCGAAGTCCATGTCGTACTCATCGTCTATCGAAAATCCTGGCTGTGCTTGTTTCCAATTGCCGAGTGGGTATGAGAGCCGGAATCGCTGTTCCCTGTGCTCAAGAAGAGCTTCGGCAATGCGCGTATCATCGTGCCCGCGGATAACACTCTCACAGGCCGCTTCTAGGCATTCGTCAACGGCACAGCGAACCTCATGCTCAGTCATGAATGTTATGGCTGCCCTAAACGGTCCTGGGCCAATGATGATCTCAATGTCGGCCGTAGTAGTCTTAGCGGTTGACGTAGAAGGAAAGCGGTCACGCTTATGGTCAGAGCCAATAAGGTGGCGAAGTAGGGTGGTCTTGCCAGCTCCTGTCACGCCGACCAACATCACACGGGCATACCCCTCCCCAGGCGTCGGCAGGCGCAGAACTTCCTCTCGCAAATCCTTGGACCGGACCTTCCCAACTTCGATGCCGTCGAAGAATGCCGCGACGATGACGCCCGCGTACCGTTGTTCCGCTTCAGGGCGTCGGTCCAGGCTCCACCAAGATGGGTCGGAGAGTAGTGCGTCGAGCTGGTCAACTAGGCGGTCCGCTTCGGCATCGTCTGCCGTGCCAAGCCCTCGACGTACCTTCAGGCCATATTTGCCACGAGCGTCAGTTCGGCGCGGATGGTTGAACGTCACACTCCAGCCGGGACGGTTGGAGCGCGTCTTGCTGGCCTTGTAGATTGTGGCTTTCATTGACCTTCCCCGTGTTGTTCTGCGTTGTACGCGCTGCCATATTACATCCCGACTCTGGTGTGTCAAGCTCTCTGGGAACAACGCGGAACAACTCTTCAGTCCGGGGGCTCGCAGATACTTGCGGTGAGCTGCCCGGGGGGACACCTGGGCCTAATGTCAGTCTCGGGGTCCTTAGCTCAGTTTGAAGAGCGCCTCAATGGCATTGAGGAGGTCGTCGGTTCGAGTCCGACTGAGTCCACCCAATAGGATTCGAACCCAAGACCTCCGCAAATCAAGTGCGGCGCCCTTTCACCTGAGCTTCTCTTCACCCGCAGCCGCTGATTGTGTCGACGTAAGGCCGCCACCGCTGCGTTCGACTGACTCCCTAGACCTCGATCAACTCGTACGCCTGCGGAGCCGGAACTGGCTGCCCGTCCTCTTCGAGCGTCTCGACGTATAGCTCGATGGCCTCTCGGATCAGCGCACACACCTCCGCCTTGGTTTCGCCAACCGCCACGCAGCCCGGCAAATCAGGCACGTGCGCCCCATAGCTCATGGGGCCTCGCTCAATCACGACGGCGTACTTCATTGCGCCACTCACTTCAGGCCGCTCTGCTTCAGGATACTGTTCCATGTCCCCTTCGGGATAAAGAAGCTTGGTTTGCCGGCCACAACGACGATCCCTGGCTTCTCCGGATGCTTGTAGATGCGGTGACTCCCTCGAGTTCGTGACTGTCGCCACCCGTCTCGTTCCAGGAGCCGGATAGCCTCTCGAACCGTTGGCACACTACCCCTCCGGTCCGCCCCTTGCTATGGCCAAACCTGCGCGATGTGAGCCTGGGCACTGCTTGTGTGACCGCAATCGGCAGTCGCATCAAAGCCCGAATGCCTGACCTCACCCGCGAGTTGCTCCGCGCATCGCGGTCGCCAAACCTGGTGGACCGAATGGGATTCGAACCCACGACCTCCGCAATGCGAGTGCGGCGCTCTTCCGACTGAGCTATCGGCCCTCGTCTTTGCCTACCCTTGATCCCCGCAACTGCTACTAGCCCCTACCAGCCTCGCCTCTCGCCCGCTCCCTCCGGTCTCCTCTCCGCTCTTTCCGCTCTCACTCCTTACCACTCTCAACTCACTCCTTCCTAGTCCCCTCTCACTTCTCTCCCCTCTCCCCTCTCACCTTCCGCCACAGGTGAGGGTGGCTGCCGGCCTAAGCACCCAGGCTCACGTCAAGCAGCCCAACCGCCCCGATTCCGCCAACCGAATCCAGATCCAGAGAAGCCTAAGCCGCCGTAGCTACCCTCACGCGCTTCCGCCCCCGAACCTGCTCAAACACCAGCGTTCCGTCCGCCAGCGCGAACAGCGTGTGATCCCGGCCCACGCCCACGTGAGCCCCTGGGAGCAACTTCGTCCCGCGCTGCCGCGCGATGATCTGCCCCGTGCGGATCGCCTCGCCCGCGAACTTCTTCACGCCCAGCATCTTCGGATTGCTGTCGCGACCGTTCCGGCTGCTGCCCAGGCCCTTCTTGTGCGCCATTGCTCGTTGTCCTTCCGCGTTGTCTGCTGAACCTACGCCGCCTGCGCGCTGATCGACTCGATCCGCACGCGCGTCAATTCCTGGCGGTGACCCATCCGGCGTCGCCGGCGCTTACTTGCCTGGTACGTAAAGATCCGGATCTTCGGCCCGCGCACATGCGCCAGCACGCTCGCCTCGATCGACGCCCCGTCCACCGTCGGCTGCCCGACCTGAACGCCGTCGTCGTCGCTCACCAGCAACACATCGTCAAACGTCAGCGACCCTGACGCCTCGGCATCCAGCCGATCCACCTCGATCACGTCGCCCGGCGACACGCGGTACTGCTTGCCCCCGGACGCAAAAATCGCGTAACCCATAACGATCCCGCCGCTGGTTCTAGCTCAAGAAAATCCCGGCGTCCCAACCGCGCGCCAGTGCCTCGGCACGCCACGCCATCAACCCACCCATCCTAGCAAAAGCCAGCTCCCCCCTCCGCCATCCCGGGGTCCCAATCTCACGTAGAGGCCGGTTTGTAACCGGCCTCTTCCGGGCAACCACCCCCCCAGCTACACCCGCCACCCCGCCGCTCGGCCGCACCCAAATCATCCCTCGCACCCCAGCTTGACCAAATGCTCCCAACCACCCCCTCCACGTCTCAACTCACTCCTTCCCCGCGGCCAAGCCCTCCGCAAGCTGAATCCACACGACCCGAACGCCCCACTTTGACCAGACGTTCCCCCGCGCCTAGCATCGAGAGCCGGGGGCGGACGGCATCAGCGGCCCAGTCAAGGAGCCTGTGCCGCGCGCAAGAACAGCCTGCGCCCGGAGGACCCGATGGACACGACCGCATCGCTCGATGTTGGAACCTTTTTGACGGTCGCGGTGACCGGCGCGGCGGCCTTGGGCGGGCTGATCCTCGCGCTATTTGCCTGGCTTCGTTCCGATATTCGCGACCTCCGCCAGCGTCTCGATGGCTTCATCGACAGTCACGGACCAGCCCGGCCGGAGGCGAGCGAGGCGTCGGCACTTCGCGACATCGTGCGCGGAGTTCTGCGAGAAGAGTTGGCCAAATCCGCGCACACAACCGATCCGACCTGACGCTCCCCGCCTCCTCTTCCCCGTCCCGTCTCACTACTCGCCTGTCTCCCCTCCGGCAAGAAATCCCTCAACCCGCCTCCTCGTAATGATCAGAAGGAGACATCTTCACCCGAAGACCTCCCAAATGCGCATCGCCCTGGCCATCATTCTCATCGCCGCCATCGCGCTCGCCGTTGCATTCTGCTTGCAGCGCCAAAACGCCGTGACCGGAACCATCACCTTCGACGGCGACCCAACCATCCCCAGCGGCGCCGTCCTCACCGTCGAACTGCGAGACGTTTCTTACCAGGACGCCCCCTCCCCGCTCATCGCCTCTCAGACTATCCCGAACCCCGAGCGCTTCCCCATCGACTTCGCCGTCCGCTACCAACCCGACGACATCGACCCCCGCGCCACCTACGGCCTCGGCATCCGCGTCACCCTCAACAACCGCCTCATCTACATCAACGACACCGCCTTCGACGTCCTGACCCGAGGCAACCCCACCCACGGCCTCAACGTCTGGGTCATCGCCGTCGGCGACCCCTGACCAACCCTCGCCGCCGCTGCCGGACCGAGCAGGTGCAATATTCCCGCCCCCCCGACGTCGTCGATGAGGATCTTGCTGAGCCAGGGGAAAGGCAGCACGACAGCCACCAGGACGACGGTCGACACGACTGCCGCTTCCGGCCGGCGCCAATGGGGCCGTAACTAGCCGGCGGAGGAGCCAAACGTTGTTGGGCGATTGAACCGGCGCTGCGTCGCTCAAGAGACCCTTTGCATAACGACTCTCGTCTGCTCATGAGCGCCAGCTCGTGCTCCCTCTCCCCGTGGGAGAGGGTTGGGGTGAGGGTCTTCCGCGCAACCAACCTTGGGTTATGCAACGGTCTCTTCTGGGGGAAAGGGTTGGGGTCAGAGTCTTCCGGGCAACCGCCCCTGGGTTGCGCAGAGGTCTCTCAGGGGCCTCCCGCAGTCGAGGGCGCCATCGCCGCCGCACGGCCGCATGCCGTGAACGCTCGCCTAAATCTGCAGCCCCTCCATCGCAACCGGAAACGCATCGGCGTTGCGCAGCGTGGCCCCTCGCGCTTCCACCTCGGGCAACAGCCGGCGATTCGACGCAAACGGCACCGTCACTTCGTGCAGGCCGCCGTGGGAGCGCAGGCGGGAGGCGCTCAGGACCGATAGATCGTGCGCGCCCGGCGCTCGGCCAAAGACTGAGCCGCGATCGCTGAGCAGAACAATGTCGCCGATGCGGTCGCCCGGCAGCTCGTACTTCGTCGCGGCTTCGGCGCGGGGTAGGGCCTCGTCGATGCGCGAGTCCTCCCGCAGGCGCTGGATGGCCGCATCCACCTGATCGGGCGGCAGATGGACGGTCGCATACGACCCGAGGCCGGCGTGGTGCGTCACGTGCGGATCGGTTATCGGCAGCACCACCCGGAACGGCCCGGGCACCGCCCCGTCCAGCAGCGTATCCAGGTAGACAATGTTGGGCGTGCCGTCGGGATGGCACTTGTCGTTCATGCCGTGGTCGGCGGTCAGCACGATCACGGCTCCCAGCGCGTCCAGCTCGGCCAGGCGGTGGTCGAGCGATGTGTAGAACGCGTCGGCCTCGGGCGAGCCGGGCGCATGGGTGTGCTGCACGAAATCCGTGAGCGATAGATAGAGCAGGTCGGCCAGTCGCTCGCGCACCAGGTAGACGCCGCAGGCCATCACGAAGTCGCTCATGCGGCCGGAGTAAATGCCGGGGTTGTCCCGGCCCATGCGCCGGGTGACACCCGCAATGCCATGCTCGGGCTCGGTTGTCTCGTGCGCCAACTCGCCGGAGAAGCAGATGCCGCGCCAGCCTGTGGCCAGCATGGTGCGCAGCTTGTCCTTGGCCGTGATGGCGGCCACGCGGCGGCCTTCCTGGCTGTACATGGCGAACAAGGACTCGCAGCGCAAGAAGCGCGGGTGGTCCATCATCACTTCCGCCTCGCGCTTGGCGTCGTAGAAGTAATTGCCGGAAATGCCGTGCGCGGCGGGCGGCCGGCCGGTGACGATGGTCATGTTGTTCGGGTTGGTGAACGAGGGAATCGCCGCCGGGACCAGGTGATACGCGCCCTCGCGTTGGAAGCGGGCCAGCGTGGGCATGCACCCATGGTCGATCGCCGCGTCCACGTAGGCCGGCTCCGTGCCGTCGGCGCAGATCACCACCACGGCCGTCCGGGATTCAGGCAACGGCAGCCTCCGATTCAACGTCCGGATCCACGCCCAGTCTAGAGCCGCAGCCGGCACCCGCCGGCCTGAGCCCCTCGAAGAGCCTGCCCTGAGCAGTTCGAACGGGGAGTCTGTCACTCCCTCCGTGCCCGATCCCCAATCAAGGCGCACTTCAGAGCGAACCCAGGCTCCTACCTGCGCTGAGCCCATCGCCCCCGAATCCGACCGGCCTCCAGCCGGCATTTCTGCCCGTCGGTTGACTCCCGAACCCCGCCCCGCCATCCTTCCCAAAACACTCCGCCAGGGAACCCAACCATGCAATACCGCAAGCTCGGCGACACCGGCCCTGAGGTTTCCGCACTCGGTTTCGGCGGCTGGCCCATGGGCGGCGCCCGCTACGGCTCCATCGACAACGACCTGGCCACCGCCGCCATCGGCCGCGCCCTCGACCTCGGCGTCACCCTCTTCGACACCGCCGTCGCCTACGGCCTCGGCACCTCCGAGTCCCTCATGGGCAACGCCCTCCAGGGCCACTGGGACGACATCGTCGTCGTCACCAAGACCGGCGTCGTCCCCCAGCCCGACAACCCCGACGCTTTCTATCGCGACTCACGCCCCGAAACCATCAAGGCTCAGTGCGAATTCAGCCTCAAGGCACTCGGCACCGATTTCATCGACGTCTACCTCATCCACTGGCCCGACTTCGACACGCCCAGGGACGAGACGATGCGGGCCATGGAAGACCTCAAGGCCGAGGGCAAGATCGGCCACGTCGGCGTCTCCAACTACTCAACGTCGCTCATGGACGAAGCCCTCGCCGTCTCCCCAATCGTCGCCAACCAGGTCGGCTACCACATGCTCGACCGCCGCCACGCCGACGAGATCATTCCCTACTGCGCCGCCAACGGCATCGGCGTCATGGCCTACGGCTCCCTGGCCCACGGCGTCCTCACCGGCGCCTTCAAGCCTGACCACCGATTCGAAGAAGGCGACTGGCGCGCAACGGGCATCGCCTTCGGCCTTCCGCTCTTCCATCCCGACTACCTGCCCGAAACCCTCGAGGCTGTGGACGAAGTCACCGCCGCCGCCGAGCAAGTCGGCCTTGCCACGCCGCAACTGGCGCTGCGCTGGGTCCTGGACGAGCCGGCCATCTCAACCGCCCTCGTCGGCTTCCGCACGCCGGCCGAAGTCGATGCGGCCGTCGAGGCCCTTGAAGCCGACCTGCCGGACGGTCTGATGACCGAACCCAACCAGGCAACCTTCGAGGCCTACCAGCGCCTCCTCGCGGGCGGGGCGCCCACCACGCGCGAACAGGGGCCAAGCCGCCGAACCTAGCCTTCGACGACCACCGCTCCCAGCAGTTTCGCGCCGGCCTCCCGCAGGATCGCCCGTGCCCGGATCGCGTCGTCGCGATTCGTCCGCGCATGCACCACGGACAGCAACACGCCATCCGCCCGCGCCGCCAGCGTCCGCCCATCCGGCACATCCAACAGCGGCGGCCCAGCCACCACCACCAGGTCGTGCCGTCCCGCCTCTGCCCAAACCCAGTCCAGAAACACTGCCCCGGAGAGCAGCGCCGCATCTCCTGCCCTCACCGGCTCAGCGGTCAGAACGGAGAGATGGTCAGGCACGGTGTGCGTTTCCGGTGACCCCTCGCTCTTCTCGCCGTCGACATCTGCGTCAACCAGGAGTACCCGGCGTCCCGTCTGCGCCAGCGCCGCGGCCAGGTGAGCCGCGACGTGCCGCCGCGGCTCCTCCGCATGCGGGCTCGTCACCGTCACAACGGCGTGCGCAGTGTCTCCGAGGGCCACCAAGGTGTTGGCGCGCAACTCCGTAAAGCCTTCGGCCAAGCCCTCGCCATCTGGCAATTCCGCCAGGATCCTCGGATCAGCCACGGGACATCCGCGTAAGCGGCCAAACCAGCCAAATCGCCCCAACGCCCAACACGGCGCCCAGCACGGCAGCAATCGGCAGCGCAACCTCCGCCCGCGGCCACACCGGCGCCCCCGGCGCTCGTGCGGCGTCGATCACGGCCACCTCAAGACCTCGTTGCCGATCATTCATTCGCTCCGGCGTCGCCACCTCCGCCACCAGCAACGCCGCCAACCCATTCACTGTCGCCGCGGCCCGGCCAGCGTCGGAATCTTCGGACTGAATCGTCACCACCAGCCGGTCGCCGTCCCCGTTTGTACGGACATTACGGACGATCTCCCCATCAGACAGCCCACCGCGATCAGCCTCCGGCAACCGCGCGGCATAGGCCTCCGAGTCCACCCAGGCCGCGTAATTCCGAATCAGTCGCGCCGAAGCCTCGGCTGCCCCAAGATCGGCAATTCGCGGCCGGATCGACACGTCCGTCGATGCCCGATACACCGGCGTCGCCACCAGCACGACGACCAGCGCGATCACGGCAGCAACGGCGGCGGACGCAACGGCTCCAACCAGGTACAGGCGGAGCGGCGGCTGAGTCGGCGGATTGGCCGTGCTCACCGGACGGTCCCGATCACGCACGTGTCCAGCAAGTCAGGCACGTCGTCCGCGAACAGCCGGTTCAGCCGCCAGTCAATCATCAGCACGGCAAGTACGGCTGCCAGCAGAGCGGCCAACGTCGCCAGTGCCGCGTTGAGAATCACGAGCACCAGCCGCGGACGTGTGGCCTCGTCAGTCTTGTCGATGAGGCGCAACGTTCCCAGTTCGCTCAGGCTGGGATACAGCCTCGTCTGTTCTTCGACCAGCAGCTTCACCGCGGCGTCGATGATCGTCTGCGCCGACTGGTCCTCCCAAGTCAACTCGAGCCGCAGTCCTCGTGCCAGCGGAAACACGTCAATCGTGCTGGCCAACACTTCCAGGTCAACCGCAACGCCGTCCTCGGCCACGGCCTCCACGACTTCGCGGAGCAGGCTGCGGCCACGCCCCAGCCGAACGAGATCTTCAATGACAACGGATGAGGCTTGCGCCCGGCTGTTCTCGATTCCGAACTGGCGGTCTTCGCTATCCGGCGGCAACTCCAGCACCAGCAGCAATTCCGCCTCAGCCTCATAGTTCACCGGTCCGAAGGACTGCCAGAGAAGCGAACCCACGAGCGTTGCAAACGTCACCGCGCCAATAAACCACCACCAGCGGCCGAGGATCCGACCCACGCGATCCGCAGTCATCAGTCTGCGGAGACCGGTGGTTGTCCGTGGGCGCGCAGGCAGTCGTTCACCGCCTCGAGGAGAGAGCGTCTGAAATTCTCGCGGCTGAATCGGCGGGCGTTGGTCACGAGAGCGTCCGTGTCAATGCTCATGGCTTGCACCCGTTGCAGCGCTGCACCAAGCGACTCAACGGTCTGCTCGCGAAATAGGATGCCTGTCGTCCCGTCGATCACCGTATCCAGCGCCCCACCTGAGCCGTAGGCCACGACGGGCCGGCCGGCGGCTTGTGCTTCGACCGGGGTGATTCCGAAATCCTCGTCACCCGGAAACAGAAACGCTCGACAGCGCGCCATTTCCACGCTCACATCGCGGTCGGGCAGCCTACCAAGAAACGTGACAGTCGGCCCCGCCAGCGCCCGCAGGTCAGCTTCGGCGCGTCCGGCGCCGACAATCCGCAGCGGCAGTCCGAGTTCGGTACAGGCGCGTACGGCCAGATCAATGCGCTTATAGGGAATCAGGCGGGACACGATCAGAAACGACTCGCCCACGTCGGTTGTTGGCCGGAAGCGGTTCACGTCCACCGGCGGATGGACAATGCGTGACGAGCGACCGTAAAAGCGCTGGATGCGGTCGGCCACCGCCCGCGAGATAGCCAGGAACTGGGTCACCCGTTCTGCCGCCTTGCGATCCCATCGGCGCGCCCATGCCAGGAGCGGCGGCAGTAGCAATCGCGACCAGACCGGCGCCCGTTCGCCGGGCAGGTAGGCATCTGGCATCCAGAGAAAGCGCGTTGGTGTGAGGCAGTAGCAGATGTGAACGGCGCCCGGCGCCGTCCGGATTCCCTTGCAGAAAGCGCTTGAGTTGCTGAGCACCAGATCGGCGCTGGGAACGCGCAAACCGCCGAAGGCCAGCGGATAGAAAGGGAGAAGCGCCTGGTGATTGCTGCGCCAGAGTGGAAATCGCTGAAGCCACGTGTGGCGAATGTCCAGGCGCCGAAAGGCCGGATCGACCAGCGTGGGCTCGTAGAACGAGGTGTACACCGGAGCCGACGGAAACATGCGGTGCATTTCCACCAGCACGTTCTCGGCCCCGCCTTGCTGGTTCAGCCAGTCGTGAACCAGCGCTGTGCGCGGCCGCGTTACCGTGTCGGGTATTGGGTCAATACGCGCCACGTCCGCTCAGGACGGTTGGAATCGTCTGTAGGAGGATGCGCAGATCAAGACCCAGTGACCAGTTGGATACGTAGAACGTGTCCAGCATCACCATTTCGTCAAACCCCAGGTCACTACGTCCGCTCACCTGCCAGAGGCCAGTGAGTCCAGGCAGCACCTGCAGGCGATGGCGCGCCCATTCGTCATATTGCGCCACCTCGGCGGGTACCTGGGCTCGGGGCCCCACCAGGCTCATGTGGCCCAGCAGCACGTTCAGGAGTTGCGGCAATTCGTCGATACTCAGACGTCGGAGCAGGCGACCGACGCGCGTGCGGCGTTGATCGTCCCTCGACTTGAACAGCAACGGGTGGCGCTCGTCACCGAACAACTCGTGTTTTCGTTCTTCGGCGTCCTGCACCATTGACCGAAACTTGAACACTTGGAATGACTGGCCGTCGCGCCCGATCCGTGTTTGGCGGAATAGGACGGGGCCAGGCGAATCCAGCCGGATCGCCAGCCCGATCAACACCCACAGCGGAAACGTCAGCACGAGACCGGCCAGGCTCGCCGTGAGGTCGAGCGCGCGCTTCTGCATATATCGAAACCCGGTGATTTCCGGTTCGCGCAGGGTCACGAGCGGAATCCCGGCCACCGGGTGGATGTCCATCCGACCGAACTGAGCTTCAAGCAGGTCTGGCACCACCCGAAACTGCACCCCCTGTCGGCGGCACCGCTCGATGACGGGTGCAAGTTCGTGCTGCACGCTTGAGGGCAGCGCGACATAGACCACGTCCACCTGTTCGGTCTCAATTACCTCGGCCAGGTTGTCCACGGTTCCCAGCCGTGCGAAGCGGCCGAATGCGGCGCTTGCACCGATGTCGCTTGAATCAAGGTAACCAATCACCCGATTGCCCAGGCTTCGATTGGCGGTGAGTTGCTGCATCAGGAACTTGGCCACGGCGCCTCCGCCCACCACCAGAATGCGCTGGTTGTCATAGCCGGCGCGGCGCAGCAGCCCAAGTCCGATTCGGCGCAAGAGCACCCAGACAACGGCAAACCCGAGGCCAAACATCCCCAGGTAGAGAAACATCAATCGGGAGAAAAAGACGGGACGTGAGACGAAAAACACCACGATCACGGCCGCGGTTCCAATCAATGTCCCAACCGCAATCCGTCCCAGGTCGTCCACCAGCGAGGCGCCGCGCCGCGATTGGTACCGGCCAAGCCCGGCAAAACTGAGGAGCGTCACCGGAATGAACAGGCCGGCGACGACCCAGTAGGCATCCAGGGGGGTGAACTGGAATTCGTTGAGCGTCGGACCGAGGCGCCACGTGTAGCGCGTCGTATACGCCAGCAGAAATGCGCCAAAGAGCAGCGCCAGATCGCCCATCGCCAGCACTCGCGGAGAGGCCAGGAACCGCCAGGCCGCGTGGTGATGACGCCGTCGAGCGCCGGAGTTCGCATTCGTCGCGGCCGGCGGCGTCGGCCGGGGACTGGGCACGCGAGTCAGCTTGGGTCGAGGGCGTGTCGATACAGGTTGAGACATCGCTGGGCGGCTACTGTCCAATCGAACTGCCGGGCCTGGATCAGCCCGCGTTCACACATCTGGGCGCGCCGTTCCGGCGACGCGAGCACGGCCGCCATCGCGTCGGCCAGCTGGTGGACATCGCGCGGATCCACGGTCAGGGCTGCGTCACCGGCGACTTCGGGCAGTGAAGACCGGTTCGAGGTGATGACTGGCGTCCCACTGGCCATGGCTTCCAGCACCGGAATACCAAAGCCTTCGTAGCTGGATGGATACACGACCAAGTCGGCTGCACAGTACCAGTATGGAAGGTCTTCCTGCTTAACATAACCTACCCGGTGAATCCTCCGGCGCACGGGACTTTCGGCGAGGGCCGAGTCGATGCCCGCCGTGGCCCAGCCGCTGCCGCCTGCCAGGACGAGATCGCCCTCAAAGCCTCCGCGCGCCACTTCGCCAAACGCTCGCACCAAGACGTCAACGTTCTTGCGTGGCTCCAGCGTGCCAACGAACAGCACGAACGGACGCTTGAGGCTCCTGCCTTCCAGGAATTCGTAAACCTCACGGCTGGGTCGAGGACGAAATGCGGCCTCACGTCCCGGGTAGACCACGTGCACGCGTGACTCGTCAATCCCCAGCAGCTCAATCACGTCGTGCTTTGTCGCACTCGAGTCCGCCAGGATCACGCGTGCGCGCCGGGCCGAAAGCCAAGTCGCGGCGGTCAAGTACCAGCGCCGGTGCGTGGGGTGCGCGCCCGGCGTGCGCATGAACGAGAGGTCGTGGACAGTCACCACGTGGCGCGTCGGAGACGCCAGCGGGACGACATTCAGCATGGAATGCACGACATCCAGCCGCTTCGCAGCAATGTGCCAGGGGGCCAGCAGGTGCTCCCAGAGGACTCGGACGCCGGTTCGAGACGTCGGGGCCCTCGTGCGAATGACCCGTACCGGCCGTGCAGGTTCGAACGGCAGGCCGCGCACCTGCTCATTGAGAAAGACCGTGAAGCGATGCTCGCTCGGTTGCGCGAGCAGGGCTTGCACCAGATTCGTCGCGTAGCGGCTCGGCCCCGCATTGCGATACGAGGCATCCGTTCGAAGCACCAGCGCATTCAGCCCAACGCGTGCCACGGGCACCTCAGATTGCCGTGCAGACTGATTAGGACCCTCAGAATAGGAAACGGCGCACCCGCTGCGCGTGTGATCGGGCGACGTGCATGACCCGTCAACTCGTCCGCCGACCGGCCTGTTCTACCGGGTGCGACGCCCATCGCACGCTCCGTGAGTCAGCGTGCATGGCGCCGACCACGACGCCTGCGTTCGAAGTCTCGGGAGCCCTCGCGCGAACCTTGGACCGGCGCTGCCGCAAGCAGCGTGGCAAAGCCCAAGGCGGCAAAGGCCCCGGTGAGGGTCTGATACGCCATGCCAGTCGTGTTGCCATGGATGTCGAATGGCTTGTACCACGCAACCAGCGAGCTCCGGATGCCCATGAAGTTCCCGTCTCCACTTGGAAGCGGGAAGGGGTGCAGCCAGAGTTCAGGTGCATTGACGTGTACGTCGGATGGAAGCAGGCTTCCGACGCCTTGGCCATGATGAAAGCCCTCGGGTTTGCCCAGCACATAGAGACTTCCTGCCGCGAGGTACACGGTCGTGGCAACTGCCAGCACGCCAAGCGAGACCTGGAGTAATCTGATTCGCCGGGCTGCCAGACCGACAGCGGTGACGCCAACCGCTGCCAGCACCGCGACAATCGGCAACGGATACGCGCGATGTCGCACAAAATCCTCGACTAATGTGACGCGGATCTCGGTCGTGCTGCTATCGACAATCGACAGCGTGATGAGGATATTCAGAATTGCCGCGAACGGTAAGGCGGCGAGCGCCCAGTGACGTCTCGAGGCGTAGACGGAGCCGATCGAAAAGAGCGACAGGATTGCTGCGATTATCAGGAGAAATCGGACGTCATTCAGGAGGAGGAGCCTGGCGAGTCTGGGCAGTGTGACGTCACCAATGACACCGGCCTTATGAACTAGGGCCGTGCCTGAGTATTGCTCGCCGGGCGTTGGCCAGAATCGTCCAAGCTGAAGGGCGCTGTAGATGACGAGTGGAAGAAGTAGTACACCGAAGGTAATGCTGCCGACAACTGCCCGTCGGGAACGAATGGCAAGCAAGGCAACCATGACGAACAGACAGCCATACAGGAGTCCTTCAGGCCTTGTGGCAGTCATGATCGCCGCCAAGACACCGAAAGTAATCAAGGAAAAGCTTGGATGCGGTGCGTTGATGGCGTGGATAAACGCCCAGATAGTGGCCGCCAGGAGGGCGATAAACACTGGATCTGGTTCAGCGGATCCCAGGCTGTAGATCTGGATCGGAGGCAATATGACGGCGAGCACAGCCAACGCGAACGAGGACACGTTGCCAGCGCCGACGGCCAGGGATCCACGGTAGATAAGCCAGGGTAGCAATGTGTTTGCCAGGAACATCGGGGCCAGGGCGGCTGGATATGTATAGCCCAATACGGAAAACGACAGCGCCAGAAGGAAGGGTAAGCCCGGCAAGAACCAATAGCTTCCCCACAAGGGAAATTCTCCGCGTGTGATAAGGGCCTCGGCAGTCACCATGAAGCGTCCTAAATCGTCGATAGTCACAGCTGAGTAGGATGCAGCTTGAAGTCCGCCAATCGATAGAAGTGAAGCTACGACAATAGTGGGTGAGAAACGGCCCAGCGCGGACCGAAGTCCAAGCCATGAATCCTCGTGCGCTGGATTCGCTTCTGCCAACCAGAGCACGAATGACGACATGAGTAAGAACCCGGCGAGCGTGACGGCCAGGACTTGACCTCCCGCGGAGGTGGCGAGTTCGTGTCGGGGTGCGGCAGGCCATGCCGTTAAGACGGCCACGAAAAATGCGGCGGCGAGCGGCGACGTTCGCCGGGCGATTCCCGGTGACGTACGAAGCACCGGCTGCGGCTGCATCATCGACATGCCGCGAATAATGACTGCGCCGACGATGTAACCGACGAGCGCCCATACTGGACTGAATGCGACGTCAGAGGATGTACCCAAATGAACGAGAGTCGCACAGGCGACTCCGATCACTCCGCCATATGCCAGATCTATACCGGCAGTGCAGTCGCGGACATGGTGGGCGACGCGTGTGATCACCAGCGGCAAGGTGGCGGCAAGCACCCATCCCAGAGCACTGGATCTTGTCAGGAATTGGGCGATGTCGTCGTTGATCAGTGTTGCAACGGCTAGGCTCGTAAACGGTAGAGATATCAAGAGACTTAACGTGGAAAAACGTAGTCGATAATTTGTGGGCAGGTAGTGGGCATGGAGAATGACGACGGCGCCCAGTACCCCTAGAGTTGAAGCGGCTGTAAGAATCGGAGCGTCTGGTCGAAGCGGGTTACCGATCGTGAGAACGGCGCCTGTGCCCCCGCTGACGAACGCGCTTAGGCCGACTGAGGCGACGGTCGTGCTGCGACTCGGCGCCATCTGTCAGAACGGCCGGGCCGCGGTCGGGCGCCCTTTGGTCATTCCTGGCATCCGAGTCCTTGCGATTCTCATGCGAGGCCCTGGCCTCGCGAGTGACGTGCGACTGCCTGACGAAGTTTGATCGGAATGATGCTGAAGGCCAGGCACGACTCCGCGCAGTATCTGGGCGGGCGGGGGCCAAGACGCAAATGGAATCCTTAAATCAGAGCGGGGGACGGCATCGGCCGTCCCCCGCTCTGTTTGCCGCCTCGGTAGCGGTTGAGCAGGTGTGCCGGTCCTTAGCGGATGGCTTCCTGCGTGGCGCGGTCAAAGAGCTGCATGTTGCTCATGTCCAGCACCAGGTCGAACGGATTGCCGATACTGGCGGTCGTTCGCGGGTCCACGCGGGCGATGTAGGACTCGTCGCCGGCCAGCATGTAGAGGTAGACCTCGCTGCCCAGCGGCTCCGTGACGTCCACGTCTGACGTGATGGTGGCGTCTAGCGGAATCTGGTCCGGCTTGTAGTTCGGGTCGAAGATGTCCTCCGGCCGAATGCCGAATACCACGTCCTGGCCCAGGTGCCCCACGTAGGGAGCGCGCCGGTCGGGCGGAACCGGGACCTTGAATGAGTCGGTCTCGACGTACATGTCGTCCGCCGAGCCCGTCAGCCGTGCGTCGAAGAAGTTCATGGCCGGGCTGCCGATGAAGCCGGCGACGAACATGTTGCTCGGTTCCTCATAGACTTCCTGCGGCGGCCCGATCTGCTGGAGCACGCCGTCGCGCAGCACGGCAATGCGGCTGCCCATCGTCATGGCTTCCATCTGGTCGTGCGTGACGTAGATCACGGTTGCCTGCAGGCGCTCGTGCAGACGGATCAGCTCGGCGCGCGTCTGCACCCGCAGCTTGGCGTCCAGGTTGGACAGCGGCTCATCCATCAGGAACACGGCCGGGTCGCGCACGACGGCGCGGCCGAGGGCGACGCGCTGGCGCTGACCGCCGGACAGAGCCTTCGGCTTGCGGTCCAGCAGCTCGGCGATGTTCAGCATCTCGGCGGCTTCCTGCACCCGGCGCTCAATCTCCTTGCGCGGGGTGTGCCGCAGACGCAGCCCGAACGACAGGTTGTCGTACACGCTCATGTGCGGGTACAGCGCGTAGCTCTGGAACACCATCGCGATGTCCCGGTCCTTGGGCGCAATGTCGTTGACCAGGTCGTCGCCGATGTAGATGTTGCCGTCGCTCAACTCTTCCAGGCCGGCAATCAGGCGGAGGGTGGTGGACTTTCCGCACCCGGAGGGGCCGACCAGTACGAGAAACTCGCGGTCCTCGACTTCGATCGACACGTCCTGTACGGCGGTGACCTCGCCGAAGCGCTTGGTCACACGGTCTAGGGTGACGCTTGCCATGAACTCACTCCTTCGTCTCTCTCATTGAGCCGCGACGCGCGTGAGGCCGCTGGCTCTTCGACCGTCGGCAACGGACCGACGATCCGGCGGGAACAGAACTGTTCGGCGAAAGCCGTTTCTCACCGAAGAGCGGGCGCGACCATCCGGCCGGCCCGGATTGCCTGGACATTCTCGATAGGCGTGACTCCCTGCGTGCGCCCCAACTGCGGAGCGGACGGTAGCAATGGCGTGCGAGGTCGGTCAACCGGCGCCCGCATCCAACCTTGACACGCGAGCCGGGCAGCGTGCGAGGGGGGATTCCCTAGCCCGTCGCGTCGGACCCGGAGGTTGAAATCGCTCCTCCCGCTCCGACTCCGGACGACTGCCCCAACGCCGACCCGAACGCAGCGGCGCCGAGCACGATCAGGCTGCTGTAGTAGAGCCACAGCAGAAGTACGACGATGGTCGCCAGCGGGCCATAGACGGCATTGAAGTTGCCGAAGCTGACGACATACCAGACGAATACACTCTTTCCGACTTCGAACAGCACGGCCGCGAGCGCACCCGCCAGCAGCGCCGGCCGTCGCGGAAGCGGCTGGGCCGGAAGCACGACGAAGAGAAGCGCGAAGATGCCGGTCGTCATCACCACCGGAAGGATGACGGTCAGCAACCGGAGCAGGACGCCAAGCGTGGCCAACGGACTGTCGGAGCCCAGCACGTCGGTCTGTTGCAGGATGGTCAGGCCAGCGGTGAGCGCTAGCGAAACAGCCAGCATTGCCGCGGTCATCGCGCCCACCCCGAGATCGGTCAGCCGGCTCCGCACGTAGGTGCGAGGGCGTTGAGCGCCCACGGCCACGTTCAGGCCGCGGCGCAGCGCCGCGAAAATGTACGACCCGGTCCAGAGCAGTCCGAGCAGCGACACAACACCAACCTGACCGCGCAGGTCGGTGACTGACTGAACCGTTGTTCCCAGCAACGACTCCGAGTGCGGCGCGATGAACCCCGCGACGTCCAGGATCCGTGCAGCCAGCGCGTCGGGCTCGACGAAGAACGACACGCCGACCGTGATTGCGGCAAGCAGGGGAAACAGGGAGATGACGAATTGAAAGCTGATGGCCGCGGCATAGGTGGGCAGGTTGCCCTGGCCGATCCGTTCCGCGGTTCGTATCGGCACTCGCAGCCAGCCCTGCCGTTGAAGCCCGGTAAGGCTGCGCTGGATCAGAACTCCCACGGCGGATGCCGTCGCGCGAGCGGATTCGATACGCGAGCGCACCCGCCAGTGCAGGATTCGGCGGCCTTGCAGACGCGTGAGTGCGGTTCCTTTCGGATCGGATCGGCGGCGTTCAGGCCACCCTTGCCACGATGATCGAGTGTGTGCCCGAACCGATCGACCACGTACCTACGTAGTCGTCGATTCCGGACGCCCAACGCGTCGCTGGTGTGACGCGACCGTCGACAAAGACAATGATGTTGTCCCAGCCGCGCGGCACGCGTAACGCCACGCGGCCGACGTTTCCGGTTTCAGCCCGGATGTCCAAGAAGAGGAAGGCCGGGTAGGTGGACTGCGCGACTTCGATCCGGCCTCCTCCCGGCCGCACGGCTCGGAGGCCGCCGCTGTAGCCGCCCAGTCGACTCGTGACGCGGTAGGCATCGGTCGAGACATCGAGGCCGAAAAGTCCGCGGATCACTGCCTGGGCCATCGTGGCGGCGGCGCCAGCGAACTGCGTCGACCCCTGCCCGGACTGGCTGGGGATGTGAAACCACTCGTGGACGCCGTCGACGGACTCCCAGGCCCGGGCTACGGCGTCCAGGTGGGCAATCGCCCGCTCGGCTTGCCCATGCTCAAACTCGCTGACAATCTGCAGTCCGCCCCACCAATCCCACACCGCGCCGTTCTGGTACTCCCCACCCGCCATCCGCCGGCTCTGGAAAAAGTCGTCCGGATAGGGTGGCGACAGGGTAAGTCCGGCACGGTTGGTGCCGGCGTCGGTCTCGGCCCGTGCGGTGGCCTCGAAGATCGGCGTGACCTGTTCTGGCGAAGCGATTCCGGCATAAATCGACAGCACGCTGCTTATGGGAATAACGGCGTCCTCGTCGAAGGGATCGGTCCAGTCCGTGGCATGCGCGTGGACCCGGTAATGTCCGCGGCTCGCCTGCCAGAGCAGTTCGTGGGTTTCGGCCTGCACCTGCGCCGCGCGGGCGCGCTGGCTTTCGGCGTCTGAGGTCCGACCCAGCGCGTCCAGCATGGAGGCGTAGTCGTGGAGCGCTCGGAAGTGCCAGGCCTGGTCGAAGGGCGAGATGGTGAGTCCATCGCCGGTCTCCAGATCGGTGGGCTCGGCGCCAGCCCTGCGCTTGACATCGCCCCAGTCTGTCGTGTGTCCGCGGTAGAGCAGGCTGCCGTCGCTCCAGCGGCGGTTGGTCCAGAGGTAACCGAGGGCGTCGCCCAGGCGGTCGATTACCTGGCGTCCATCGACGTCGCTGCGAAGCCAGTCGGCCCCGCCGAACGCGCGATAGTAGGCGTAGGCCGCGTGCACGGCGCTGGTTTCCTCATCGCTTACGACCGTGGCCTTGTCCACCGACCCTTGGGCGTTGAGGGTGGCGGCCACGGCGCCGTTGGAGGTGCCGAACCGATCCTGGGAGGCCAGGAAGCCTTCCACGGGCGTGTGCATGAAGTCGGGCGAAAGGAAATAAGGAAGCACCGGCTGAACCGTCGCCATGTCGCGCACAAAAATCGGCGCGTACAGGGCGCCGGCGGAATTGCCCTTGACGGTGCGTCCGTGCCACGACAACTCGCGCGCGGTGGCTGCCAGCGTGTCGCGAATGCGCGGCGCCATACCGTCGATGCTCGGCGCGTCATTGACCCACCACGTCGTGCGCGAGGCGTCAGCTTGTCCTTCCGGCGCCTCGGAATCCCCGGCTGGCGCTGCCAACGCTGAGCTGGCTGCGGCCGTCAGCCACGCGCCGGTGGCGCCAACCAGGCTCAGAAAACGCCGACGGCCGATGCCGGTAAGCGGCCGTGCCCAACGGGGACGGCGGGCGGCTGGCGAAGACTGAAGGGGCATGGGCGTGGCTCGAATGTTGAGTGTCGGCGGGTCGACTCGTGCGCATCCGCGCGTCACGCGCGGCGCGTCCCGACGTTGGTCAGTCGGAAAATCATACGTGCCCAACCGGTGCTAGGCTGCCTTTTCGTGGCCCGACTTTTGATTCGTCCCGTCCTTGGCGCCGCGGCACTTTCGTTCGTCCTGGTCCTGGTTGGGTTCGGCGGGGCGCGGGCGAGTGAGCCTCAGGCTGCGGTTCCGACGACCTGCGCACCGGATTTCGCCGTTCCCGACGGCTGGTTCTACACGCAGACCGGCGGTGACGGCCACGGCTTTGCCGTGCGAGATGACGCCGAGGCCCGCTTCTGGACCGCGTTTCAGGGCCTGGGCGGGATCCCGGTGGTTGGGTATCCCGTCTCCCAGCGGTTCCAGCAACACGGGTTCACCGTCCAGGCGTTCCAGAAGATGGTGTTGCAGTGGGACCCGGGCGCGGACCGCGCAAACGCCGCGAACACTCTGGACAGTTTGCATCAGGCTGGATTCGACCCGTGGCTAGAGTCGTTTCGGCAGGTTCCCAAGCACCAGGCGCTGCCGCAGGATGACGGCCAGCCGTTTGAGGTGGTCACGGCAAATCACCTGGCGCTGCTGGACGCCAACCCCGACATCCGCGCCGAGTTTCTGGCGGTGCCGAACTGGTTGACTCGCTTTGGTCTGCCCATCGCCTATCAGGACTTCGGAGGTGTGCGAGTCGTGCGGGCCCAACGGGTCGTGCTGCAGCAGTGGACCACGGACACGCCGTGGGCTCGGGCTGGCGAGGTGATCTTCGCCAACAGCGGCGACATCGCGCGCGAGGCGGGGTTGTTTCCGGAATGGGCGGTTGCTCCCGGACCGCCTGGATTCGCTCTGTCGACAGACGTTGCGCTGACGGTTGATCAGTCGCCCGCCGTGCAGGGCGCGACTGTTCTGGTCGAACTGGGCACCGGCCGGCCCGACGTGCGCCTATCGATGGAGGATCGGCCGGTGCCGGTGGCGTGTCATGGAGGCGTCTGGCGCGGACTCGTTGGTTTGGCCGCGGATGCCGAACCGGGGCCCCGCCGGCTGTTGGTGGAGGTTGGCGGAGAAGCCCGCGAGCACGAGTTCGAGGTTGCGGGCGGATCCTTTCCCTTCACGGAAATCACGGTGAACGAGGAGATCGCGCATTTGCTCGATCCGCACACGGCGGCGGATGAGCGCGCATTCGTTCAGTCGTTGGTGCGTGCAGTCAGCGGGCCGCCTGCCTGGACCGGGGTCTTCGGTATTCCCACGAGCGGCACGCAAAGCTCGCCCTATGGTCAGCGACGCGTGTTTCATCCCGGTGGCATTCCCTACCTCCATGAGGGCGACGACGTGGCGGCGCCACTGGGCGCCCTGGTGGCGGCGCCGGCGGCGGGCCGCGTGGCGTGGGCCGGGCCGCTGGCAATTCGTGGAAACACGGTGGTCGTGGATCACGGATTCGGAGTGTTCTCGGTCGTGGTTCACCTGGACCGAATCGACGTGGCTGCCGGGGACGTGGTTGCGCGTGGACAGGCGCTGGGCGGCGTTGGGAATACGGGCCGTTCAACCGGTCCGCACCTGCATTGGGAGGTCCACGTCGGCGGGGTGGCCGTGGATCCGGCGGTGTGGACCTGGCGAGACTTTGTCGAAATCCGCACGGGCGCCGGATTTCTCGTGCCCGGCGATTTCACCGAGCAGCAGGCCACCCCCCCGCAGCCTTCGGCGGGAGAGACCGGCGTGCCCCCGGAGGACATCCCGGCGGGATAGAGTTAGCGTGCGCGGACCGGATTCGACACACCCTCGGATTGCTTCGCCGCGGGGAACCCTTGCCTGATGCACCGGCGCTGGCTTGCGTCTTTACGTCGCCTGGTGTTGGGGGAGCCGTCCGGCGACCGAGTGATACGTACGGCGCCCACACGGGCGATCGCGGAATTATGGGTGAGCCTGCTCGGCGACCACGGCATTCCGGCCCGAGCCGTGCCACCATTGCCGACAAGCTTCATGGGTGACGGCATGCAGCATCGCCTGATCGTTCGTGCGGAGCACGCCGAGGAGGCTGAACGCATTCTGCGGGCCCTGTGGGATTCGACTCACCCCTAGCCCGCATTCCGTTGTACATTTTTGAGCCGGGTTCAGACACACCGGGCCAGTTGAGGGGGATTCATGGCCGAAAGCCGGTCCATCATCGTGGAACAGTCCTACGTCATTGCCGCCGAGCCGGAGGCTGTGTTCGATGCGCTTACCGATCAGGAGGTGCTGTCGGATTGCCTCGCGCCGCTCCAGCGTCTGCGCTTAACGCCGGGCACGGGCGGACGGATCGGTTTTCGCGACCCGGAGTTGGGACCGGCGATCGGACGCGTCGGCGAGCACGACCGTGGCGTGCGCCTGACCTGGCGCATGGTGCAGAACTGGCCCAGCGTGTTGTCGTTCGATTTTTTCCGTGAAGACGGCGGCTGCCGGGTGGACGTAATCCAGTCCGGCTTTGGCGCGCTGCGCGGAGATCATCGCGACATCGACCAGACGTTCGCCGACCGGTGGAATGCCTGGATGACCTCCATCAAGGAGCGGTTGGAAGGCTGACGCGCGACCGTGGCCGGCTGTAACCACGGGTGAGCCCGCGGCCACCACACGCGCCGGCGACTGCTCGTAGGGCGGATTCGCCAGGTGCGCATCGCTGACGACGTGGGTTCAGGGTCATCGGCGCCCCGTCAGGTCGCTAGACTCGCCGGTACACGCGCCCGTAGCTCAGCGGAATAGAGCACTGGTCTTCGGAACCAGGGGTCGGGGGTTCGAATCCCTCCGGGCGTGCCATGTGGGCCAGCTGTGACTCCTGTGTGCTGAGCGGACGCTTCCCAGTTGCAGTGGGTAATCGCGTGCCCAGCGGGGCATACGTTGGCGATTGGAACGTGGAAGCTCGGCGAGAAGCCAACCGGGTGTGCACTGCGGTGGGTGCGGCCGAGATTCGAGAGGCACCCGGCGCCTGCGAGCGTTGGCTAGCGAAGTGTTCAGCCAGGCGCTTGTCAGGCGACGCGTTGCGCGCCGGCTGGGCTTGAATCAAGGACTTGCACGCGGCGATGCAGCTTGTGATACTCGGTATCGTTAGCGGTGATACGCGGTATCAATAAGTGATGGCGACTGACTCACTCGACACCCGCGTGGACGAGATTCTCAAGAATCTTGGCCACCGGACCACCGGCCCTCGTCGACAGGTTGCGCGCCTGCTGGCGAGCAAGCGGGGGGCGTTTAGCGCCGAGTCGATCAACGAGGAACTTCCAGACGTCGGGCGTGCGACGGTCTACCGGACCATCAGGCTTCTGGCGGAGGCCAGGGTCTTGTGTAAGTCCCTGCTTCCAGACGGCTCGCCACGCTACTCAGTTGACCATTCGTGGCATCACCACCACCTCATCTGCTCGTCGTGCGAGACCGTCGAAGAGTTTCGAAGTTCGGAGCTGGAGCGGCTGCTCTGCGAACTGAGCGACGAGATTCCCGGCCGGGTGCTCGGTCACCAGGTCGATATTTATGTGAACTGTCCGGACTGCCTGCAATAGGAACGGGCCGCTGAAGCCCACCCAATCGCCACCCACGGAGGCTGATGAGATGAGATGTAGTTTCAGAAGAATGGCATCCCTTGCCGCAATTGTCGTGGTCCTGGTTGCCAGTCTTGCCTGCGGGGAGCACGCGGACGATGACGATGGTCTGTCCGTCGTGGCCAGCATCTATCCGTTGGGCTACTTCACGGAACGAATTGGCGGCGATCTGGTAACGGTCACCACCCTGGTTGGACCGGGCGCGGAAGCGCATGGGTTTGAGCCAACGGCCTCGGACCTTCGGACCATAGGAGCGGCGAATCTGGTTGTCATGAACGGGCTGGGGATTGAGCCCTGGCTGGTGCGCGCCCTGGAGGCGCTGGAGGAAAACCCCGCGCGGACCGTGGTGGAAGCGGCTGACGAATCTCTGGCGATCGAGGGCCTTCCCCACGACCACGGGCACGAGGAAGGCGAGCATCACGAAGGCGAAGGCGAAGAGCACGAGGAAGGCGAGCACCACGAGGGCGAAGGCGAAGAGCACGAGGAAGGCGAGCATCACGAGGAGGAAGGCGAAGAACACGAAGACGAAGGTGACCACCACGAGGATGAAGGCGAGCATCACGGCGAGGAACTCGATCCGCACATGTGGCTCGATCCGGTGCTCGCCATCGTTCAGGTGGAGCGAATCCGCGACGCCATGATCCTGGCGGATACCGACAACGCCGACACCTACCGAGAAAACGCAGCTGCCGTCATCAGGGAATTGAACACGCTGCACGCAGACTTCACTGAGGGCCTGGCCAGTTGCAAGCACGATCACTTTGTTGCTTCGCACGCGGCGTACGCCTACCTGGGCGCTCGCTACGGTTTGGAACAGATCCCCATTACGGGTTTGTCGCCTGAGGCGGAGCCGTCGCCGCAGCAACTGGCGGATATCACGGATCGGGTTACCGAACTGGGACTTGGGCACGTCTTGGTGGAGCCGGTGTTGGCCGGCGGACTTGAGGAGACCATCCAGCGCGAGACCGGGATCGAGCTGATTCCGTTCCATGCCATCGGGAGCGTCACCGGCCCTGAGCTTGAGGCGCACGGCGACTACCTTGGCCTCATGCGCGACAATCTGGCCGCGCTGAAATTGGCCCTGGAGTGCGCATGACCGAGCCCTCGTCACCCAGCGTGATCGAGTGGGAGCGTGTGAGCTTTTCCTACGGCGACGTTCGCGCGATTGAGGACGTGTCGCTCTGCATCCACTACGGAGAACTGGCGGCCGTCTTGGGTCCGAACGGTGGTGGAAAAAGCACGCTCGTCAAACTGGCACTGGGCTTGCTTAAGCCCGACACAGGTTGCGTGCGTCTGTTCGGTCGCGATGTAAACGACTTCGACCAGTGGGGGCGGGTGGGCTACATGCCGCAGGTGGTGTCGGGTGCCTGGCGGGACTTCCCAGCCACGGTCTCTGAGGTCGTGTCGCTCGGTTCCTACAGCGGAGTGTCGCCGCTTGGCGTGTTTCGCCGGTCGGAGCGACCCGACGTTATGGATGCCATTGAGACGGCAGGCATGACCGCATATCGATCTCGACGGCTTTGCGAGCTCTCAGTCGGACAGCAACAACGGGTACTACTTGCCCGCGCACTGGTGCGGAACCCGGACTTGCTGGTGCTGGACGAACCGGCGGCCGGCATCGACGTCTCCGGCGAGGAGCAGCTGTACACCGTCTTGCACGGGCTGAATAGGGAACGCGGAATGGCGGTCGTCATCGTGTCGCACGACATCGGCGCCATGCTGCGCGAGGCCACCACCGTGGCGTGCCTCAATTGCCGGCTGGTCTTGCATGGCCAGCCACATGACCTGACGGTCGATGAAATGTCCACCCTGTACGGGGCGCCGGTAGACGTGCTGATTCACGACACGGCCCACGAATTTGAGGGCGCGTTGCATCGGCACCGCTAGCCATGCCGGCCATCCTGCAGTACGAGTTCATGCTTCGCGCCCTGGCCGGCGGTGTATTGGTTGGCGTCCTGGCGCCGGTGCTGGGAATGTTCGTGGTGCTCCGCCGTTTTTCCCTCATTGCCGACACGCTTGCGCACGTGGCCCTGATGGGCGTCGCGATTGGGCTGGCCACCAGGTTCCTGCCGTCGGTGGTGGCGCTTGTTGCGGCAACCAGTGGCGCCATCATTGTCGAGAGACTCCGAGCTCAAGGCCGGCTGCCCGGGGAAGTGGCCCTTGCCGTCGTGCTGTACGGCGCGTTGGCTATTGCCGTGGTGGTCATTGGAATCGCCGGAGGGTTTAACGTCGATCTCTTCTCCTTTCTGTTTGGCTCGATTCTGAGCGTGGCCCCGCTGGACCTGTGGTTGCTCGCCGCCTTGACCGTTGTTGTGCTGCTATTCGTCGGCGTGTTTTTTGTCGACCTGGCGCAAATCGCGTTTGACGACGACCTGGCCAGGGTGAGCGGCGTTCGAACCGATTGGCTCAATCTGGCGCTGGCCGTGCTTACCGGTGCAACCATCACCTTGTCCATGCGCGTCGTGGGCGTGCTTTTGATTGGCGCCATGCTGGTGATCCCGGTCTTGGTTGGGCTGCGGGTCGCGCGCGGCTTGCGTGCGGCTGTGGCGACCGCGGTTGTGGTTGGCGTATTCAGTGCCATTGCCGGGCTGGTCTTTGCCTTCTACGGCGATCTGTCGGCCGGAGGCGCCATTGTGTTGACGGCGCTGGCCCTTCTAATCCTGGCGACGCTCTGGAATCGTTTACGCCACAGGCGTCGCGCGGCCGACCTCTAGGATTGCCACGCGATAGCTAGGGGTAGCCTCTCGCCTGCAACCTGATGCGTGACGGCATCCCGGTAGCCATCGCTAGCACGCGGGCACCTCGCCGGAGGAACCATGGCCAGAACGTTGCGGGCAGGCATCGTGGGCTTGTCCGGCATAGCCGCGCGGCTGCCGGAAGCGGCCGAGGGTCCCGGCCTGGGCATCCGGCTGCCGGTGTCCCACGCCGCCGCCTACGACTTTGTCCAGGAAACAAAACTCGTTGCTGGCTGTGACCTCCGCCCTGAACGGGCCGCCGACTTCAAGCGCGAGTGGTCGACATTGCTGCCGGACCTACGCGTCTACCCAGACCACCACGCCATGCTGGCGGCGGAAGACCTGGACATCGTTAGTGTGGTCACCAGCGACGACGCCCACGCCCAAATCGTGATCGACGCCGTTGACGCCGGCGTCCGCGGCATCCTCTGCGAGAAGCCCATCGCAACCACGCTGGCCGACGCCGATCGCATGATTGCCGCAACCGAGCGTGCAGGCATCCCGCTGCTCGTCAACCACACCCGTCGTTGGATGTCCCCGTGGCTACAGGTTTCCGAGCTGATCCGCCAGGGGACGATCGGCCAGGTGCAGCGCATCGTGGCCAGCCAGGGTGGGCCGCGCGCGATGCTCTTTCGGACCGGCACGCACATCTGCGACAGCATGCTGTGGTTCGCCGGTGCGCGGCCCATCGCGGTGCACGCGCTTCCCGAGCCCGGCCTGGAGACGTACGGTCCGCGATACGCGGGCGACGGCGGTCACAACCCCCGCACCGATCCGGCGCTCAGCGTGTTGATCGAGTTCGAGAACTGCGCCCGCGCGTTCTGGAACCTGTGCAAGACCATGCCGCAGGTGTTCGACATCGATATCTACGGTGAGAAGGGATGCATCAGGGGCCGCACGTTTCCAGGCGATGAGATGTCAGTCACGATCGATATCGGCAACCAGCGCCTCGTCACCGAACCGCTGGCTCGGGTTCAGCACACGCATGGCTGGTTTGCCGGCTGTGTTGCCGAATTGGCACAGCTGATTCGAGCCGGTGGCGCGCCGTCGTCAGGTGGCCGTGAAGCTCGGATGTCGTTGGAGGTCATGTTGGCCGCCCTGCAGTCCCAGGCGAACGGCGGGGAGCGCATCGCGCTACCGATCGCTGACGCGTAACCGGTCGCGGCGTCTCGCGGGTCGCTAGTCGGCCGCGAGCCAGAGTCCTGGAATCGCTGCACGGGCACGCCTGATCTCAGACGGAGGATGACCATCCCGACATCGGCCCAATCGCGCGTCTGAACCGAGAACGCAAGACCCGGTTGGAGGGTCAGATGCATCACTCACAACCGCAAAAAAGTGTTGGCACGCGCCAGAATCTAGGGCAAACTTCGGGGCCAAGTGCCCGAGGTATCGGGAGGACCTGGCCGCAGCAGGGCTGCGAGGCCAGGACTCGGGCTGTTCGAACGGAGATAGCGGCCGCTCAAGTGGGCCGCGCCTTTGCTTAGCCATACCCAGCGGCGGTGCGTGCTTGCCCTCGGAGCCGCCGCCCTCCTGATCATCGGTTCTCCCAGCGACTCTGCGGCCGCGGGCCCTACGGACTCCTTAGTTCCAACCTCCGATGGGTCACCCCTCGCAGGCGACGGCGTGGGTACCTGGCGCTGGACGCGTGCGTCGGGCTACGGACCGCCCACCCACTGGGACTGCGGCCATGTCGTGGACGGACAATGTGCCGGCTACTTTGGCTTTCGCACGGCGTGGGGCTGGCGTTGTGATCCCGACGCCAATCACGCGTGGGCCGTACTGGATCGCGAGCGATCCTTCGGGGTTGCCCACCAGTGGCTGCCGCTCGGGACCTGGGTGGAGATTCGTCTGGTTCAACCTGAGACACCGACAGGTAAGTGGCTGGAATCAGGACGATCGGTGCTGGCGCCCGTGACTGATCGCGGACCCTACGCGCCGTGGGGCGACGAGGGTGGATTCGATCTTCAGGCGCCGTTGGTCCAGGCCATGAACTGGTCGGTGGAAGTCACCTGGTACAAATTTCGTGTACTGGACATTCCGCGCTATTGCCCGGCCCAGGGCGCGGACGCTCCGGACTGGCAACTGCTCATCAGCCAGATGGACGCCGATGACCCGCGAACGGCAGCGCTCTTCTCCGCCGCGACCGAATGGCTCGGCACGTCGCTGCTTCCGCAAGGCTAGCCGCCCTGTGCCGCTCCCGGCACGGCGGACTTGAACGTCAGTCGATCGGGTCAAAGAAGGTGTGTTTCTGCCCAAAGTTGTCCATGGCCACCACTTCGTCGCCGCGCAGGCGGACGCGAATGTCACGTGTGCGATGGCGCAACAACAGGTGGCTGACGGGTAGCGTGAGGTCGAACCTGAGCGGCGCGCCGACGGGCGGGTTACCCAGCACCAGATAGCGCCCGCTCCGTACCGGGTGCTCCACGGTGCCGGTCAACGTTGGCCGGTCATTCGCCCAGGTTGGGACGCGCACGAACAGTGGCCCCGGTTGCTTAACGGTGACGACAAGGTCATTGCCCGTGTAGGGCGACTCGACCTTGATGGCGTCGGATTCGTGGTCGAAGAGCAGGTGGACCCAATGCCCGGCCGCATCGAAGCGGGTCGTCTCGCGATAGGCCTCGCACAACGACGCGACCGCGCCGCCGACGATGTCCATGTTGAACGCGATCCGCGGCAGTCCGACCGGGTGATGGCCGTAGGGTGCCGGAAACCCGAAAGCCCCCCAATGCCGCCTGGCCACGTCGCGTCTTCCGTCCTCGCCGCCTGGATTCGCCGGCTCGTCGATCCACGAGATATCGCGCAACTGGCTCGGCAGCAGGTGGCCGCGCAGGATGCGCTCCGCGTCGTCGTAGGCCTCCGCGTAGCCCCAGCGTCCCAGGATCAGGGCGGTCTCCAGGATGTCGCCGGTGTTGTTGGCCTCGCCTCGGTCGGGCGGCGCGTCCGGCGCGCTGCTCTCGATTACCCAGCCGAGTTGGTCCCGGATCTCCCAGAGTCCGCGGCTGTAGAAGGACCGGACCTGTTCCATCAGCGGCGCATCAGTCAGCAAGTCGGCAAGCTGCGCCAGCGACGACATCACGCACGTGGTCGAGTGCGTGTGGTCGCCGAAGCGGTCCGTGTCATAGCGGCCGTCCGCAAGGAAGCACTCCTCAACGGCCTTCTCTTTCAGCAGGATGGCCAGCTCCAGCGCCGGTCCGTACCCCGTCGCCCGGTAGTACTTGACCAGCGGGCCGATGGCGCGGCCGAGGCCCGTGATGAACGTGCCCTGGTGGTGGAAATTGACCCTGTACCTCTCCCCAATCTGTCTCTCGGCCCAGCCGCGATCCGGATCCCAGAGCCGGTTGATGGCCTCGATGCTCGCCTCGGCTACCTCGCGCGCCCGTTGCGAGTCCCGAAATCGAGCCAGCGCATAGAGGGCGTGGAAGCCCTCGCGCACATTGTGGGGCCGGAAGTTCTCCAGCGGGCCGTCGATCCGCTGGCGGTTCAGCGGCAGGGGAAGCGGACCCCCGTACGAGAAGAACGCGGCGCGGGCGTGTTTCTCGACGGCCTCCTCATCGATTGGGAATCCCAGGGACTCCGCCGTCAGCAGCGCGTTGAGGTGCCGGCCGGGAACGTGCGACTCGTCATGGACCGAGCTGAAGGCCAGGTGCGGGTCCGGCCAGACCTGGGAACCAAAAAAGGGGATGTCGTTATCGTCCGCATTGAGCACGCTGGCCATCGTCCGGCAGCCCGCCCGAATTGCGCTGCCAATGTCGGTCGTATTGACGTCCCGCAGCTTCATGGCGTGCCGGTCGGCTTGCCGGAGGGCGCGCGAGTATAGGCGCGCCAAATTGCCCGGCGTCGCCTGCCACGGCATTGACGTATGGTTCGAATACGCCGGCAAGCCGTAGGCGCGTTCTCGGTGTAAGGAAGTACAAGTGCCCACCCAGTCCACCCTCTGGCTCAGCGGCCGGGACGGTTATCACACCTACCGAATCCCCGCGCTCGCGGTCACCACAGCCGGCACCGCGCTGGCCTTCTGCGAGGGCCGCCGCAACAGCCGGCACGACCACGGCGAAATCGACCTCATGGTGCGACGCAGCACGGATAACGGCGACTCGTGGTCGGAGCCGCGCGTGGTCGTGGCTGGCAGCGGACAAACGGCCGGCAATCCCGCCCCCGTCGTTGATCGAATGACCGGTCGCATCTGGCTGCCGTTCGTTCGCAACGATCCCTTGGGCACAGTCGAGCGAGTCGTGCGTCGAGAGTCCTGGCGGCACCCCTACATGACCTTCAGCGATGACGACGGACGCACCTGGGCCGAGCCGATTGATGTGAAGGACCAGGTCATGGAACCCGCCTGGACCTGGTACGCCTTCGGCCCCGGTCACTCCATTCAACTGGCCTCGGGCCGTCTTCTGATCCCCTGCAACCACATGCCGCGCTCGGGGCGCTCGCGCGATGACGTGCCGTTCCGGTCCGTCGTGGTCTACAGCGACGATGCCGGAGCGTCCTGGCACATCGGGGCCGCGGCCGCGGACGGTACCGACGAGTCCATAGCCGTGGAACTGGATGACGGCACGCTCTACCTCAACAGCCGCAACGAGCTGGACACCAAGCGCCGCGTCGCCACCCGCAGCACCGACGGCGGCGAAACCTTCGGCCCCAGCGAAATCGATGAGGCCTTGATCGAACCGCGCTGCCAGGGCAGCGCCCTGCGCCTGGACGACGCCCCCGGCGGCGCTACCTGGGTGGTCTTTTCCAACCCGGCCAGCACCGTGCGCGAGCGTCTCACCGTGCGCTACAGCGCCGACGGCGCCAGGACCTGGAGCGCAGGCCGCCTGCTTCACGCCGGTCCCGCGGCCTACTCCGACCTCTGCCACCTACCCGACGGCCGCCTCGGCTGCCTGTACGAATCCGGCGACGATGTGCCCTACGAACGCCTCACCTGGGCGCGCTTCGACCCGGCCTGGCTTATCGAGCCGGACGACTGAATCTCTGGATCGGCAGTCGGGTCTTCGCATCGGCGTCCGGATTCAGCGCCGCTAGTCGCCGCCAACCGAGCGGCGCTTAGAGCTTCAACTCCGCCTTCAACTCGTCCCACGAGACACGTCCCGGCTCGCGCAGCGCCGCCAGGGCATCGGCCAGGTCAATCTCGTCCTCCAGCCGTTCCAGGGCCTCGCGAGCTTCCGTGACCGGAAACTCCTTGTCGTCAGTCATCAAATCCTCCCGGTGGATCAACCGTATTGTCACCTACGAACGCGGCGCCGCAATCGCGCAAGCGAGACTGAGCCAGCCCGTTACTCGCCGAAACGCAGCCTGCCGTTCACGATGCCGGACCAGCGTTTCTTCGGACGGATTACGCGAACCTAGCCCGAACCTACACGCACCAACTGCTTCCCGGTATTAGCGCCGCTGAACAGCCCCACAAACGCCGCCGCGGCGTTCTCAAGGCCGTCCACGATGCTCTCGCGGTAGATGATCCGGCCGCTCGTCACCCACTCGGTCAGGGCGGCCATGGCCTCGTCATCCTGGTCGGCGAAGTCGTTGACCAGGAAGCCCTGCATCCGCGCCCGGCGGCGGTGCAGGGTTCGGGAGTGCGGCGGAACCAACGGCGGCTCGGCGGTGTGGTACTGGGCAATCGCTCCGCACAAGGCGATGCGGGCGTGCAAGTTGATCTGCCGCAGCATCGCCTCCAGGATCTCGCCGCCGACATTCTCGAAGATCACGTCAATGCCGTCGGGGCAGGCCGCGGCCAGGTCATCGTCCAATGAGTCCGTGCGGTAGTTGACGGCGGCGTCGAACCCCAGGTCGTCGACGATGTGCCGGCACTTGGCCTCGGTGCCGCAGATGCCGACCACGCGGCAACCCTGGATCTTGGCGATCTGCCCGACGGCGCTACCCACGGCGCCGGCCGCGCCGGTAACCACTACGGTCTCGCCTGCTTGAGGTTGACCGACTTCCAACAATCCGTAGTAAGCCGTCAGTCCGGGCATGCCAAGGACGCCCAATGCGGTCGACAGCGGCGCAGCGTGACGGTCGATGCGTTCCAGTTCGCCCGTCGCGGCGGCCGCGTACTGCTGCCATCCGAAGTAGCCGCGCACGGTCTCGCCCACCGGCATGGCCGGATCGCTGGAGGCCACGACCTCGCCCACGCCTTCGCCGATCATCACCTGTCCGATCGCCACGGGGTCCCCGCGGTGCGGCTGCTCCCACAGGCGCCCGCGCATGTACGGGTCCACCGAGACGTACTCCGTGCGCACCACCGCCTCGCCCTCCCCGGCTTCCGGGATCGGCGACTCCTCCAGCGCAAAATCCTCAACCACCGGCACGCCAACCGGCCGCCGCGCCAGCACCACCTGCAAATTGGTCTCAGGTGTCATGAGTAGTTCTCCCTCGATGGGCCAGTCCCTTGGTCAGACCTTCGCATAACGTCTCTCGTCAGCTAATGAGCGGCCGCTCTTGCTTCCTCTCCCTCTGCAGACCTTTGCACAACGCCGTCGCTCCTCAGGTCAGCGGACGCCCTTACTCCCGCCCCTCGGGAGTGCAGTTTTGCTCGGTCTCACTCTATTCACAGGGACGCCATTCTTCACCCTCTCCGAGGGGAGAGGCAGACTCGGCCGTCCTCGGCCGAATTCGGTGAGGGGTCTTCCGGGCACCCAACCCCTGGTTACGCAAAGGTCTCTTCTTCGGCCAGTCCCTTGCTACAGACAAACACCAGCCACCACCCCACCGGCCAGACAACCGCTCAGCCAATAGGGAAGCCGATATCCGAGATCCTCCGCTCCCCGCGCTGTGCGCGGCGGCGTGGCGCATAGGGCTCCCGTTCCTCGCCGACAAAGCGGTTGTCCGCATCCTTCTTCCGTGGATCCGGCAGCGCATCCAGCCGGGCGCGAAGGTCGGCCAGGCGGTCGGCGTAGTCCGGGTGATCGATCAGGTTGACCGTCTCGTCGGGATCGCGGGCCAGGTCGAAGAGTTGCTCGGGGCAATCCGGACCCAGGCCGAGCGTGCCTTCGTGGCCGTCGAAACGGAAGAGCTTCATGTCGCCGTGCTTCACCATCACCGAAGGCCCGTTGTGCACGGCCCAGAGCTCGCTGTAGACGTCGTCCGGCCAGTCCTCGTCCCGTCCTTCCAGCAGGGGCGCGACCGAGCGGCCGTCCAATCCCTCGGGTATCGGCACATTGGCGATGTCGCAGATTGTGGGAAACAGGTCGACCAGCGAGACGTTGCGCTGAATGGTGGCGCCGCCTTGCGGGTAGCGCTGCGGCCAGCGGACGGCAAACGGCACGCGCGCCGACGCCTCGAAGTACTGCTGTTTCTCCCATAAGCCCTTCTGTCCCAGCATCTCGCCGTGATCGGACAGGAAGACGATGGCGAAGTCGTCCAGGACGTCCAATTCGCGCAGCTTGTCGATCACCCGGGCGAACTGCGCGTCCATCCACTCGATCATCCCATAGTAGGCGGCTGTGGCCCGGTGGGCCTCGCGATAGGTCACGTCCTTCCCCACCTCGACCTTGAAGAAATCCGGGCAATCGAAGTGCTCGGGCACGTCCTCCTCGTACGGCTTGACCCGCCGCAGGTAGTAGGCGAACAGATCGTCCGGGCACTGGTAGGGATAGTGCGGCGACCACAGGCTGACCGCCATCAGCAGCGGGGCGGGATTGGTGCGGTCGTAGGGCTCGTTGACGAAGTGCTCGTCCAGAAACATCAGGGCGCCGTCCACCGAGTAGCGGTCGTGCTGCAGCCAGTGCCCGCGTCCGGCCCGCGCGTACCGGATTTCCTGCTTCACCTTGTCCGGCCAGGAACCGGTGCCGGGGTCGCGCTCGATCAGGGCCTGGTGTTCCGGGTCGTCGGCCGGCTCGTAGCCGTTGCGTCCCACGATGTCGCGCCCGATGCGCTGGTGCCAGCCGTGCATCTGGTCCGGCCCCACGAAGTGCATCTTGCCGGCCGCGCAGGTCGTATAGCCGTAGCGTGAGAGGTGCCCCGGAATCGTCAGCACCTCGCTCGGCATCGCGTCGCCGAAGTTCGCGCAACCGCAATTCCGGGGATACAGGCCCGAAAGAAACGCCTGTCGCGCCGGCACGCAGATGGGCGACGGCGTATAGGCGTTGCGGAAGTAGAAACCCCCGTCGATCATCCAGTCCAGCGTCGGCGTGCGGATGTGCGGATCGCCCTCGATCGGCATGACGTCGGGGCGGTGCTCGTCGTTGATCAGCATCAGGATGTGGGGCTTGCGTTCCGGCATGGCGTTCACCTAATCGACGCGAGCCCGTGAGCCTACGCCATTCAAGCCACTCTTTCCCAAGAGAGACCTGTGCCTAACCCTCATCGTCCCCTGAACTACTCCACCGCCGGTCCCAACCACCCTCAGGCTACGCAAAGGCCGCAACTGGAACCCCGCTGGCTACAATCCGACTGGGCGGGTGGTCGCCGACCACGGACCGGATCTCACTTGATCGGCGAGGGCCAGGGATCCCTGCGCACGGAGGAACCGATGACCACTGACCCGCAGCGATTGGCCCGCCTGGAGGGTGCGTACGAGCATTTGGCAACCAGGGCTGACCTCAAAGGCTTGGAACTGCGGCTTACGGCCGAGATAGCCGGGTTGACCCGGGCAATGGCAGCCCAAACCCGCTGGCTGGCCGGCCTCGTCCTGGCGGCGGCCGCGGCCGCGGCTGGCGTCGTGATTGCCGTCGACCGCCTGGCGGGCTGACGCCCCGTACCCAACCGCCGCCGGATCTTCCCCTCTCCTGAGAGACCCTTCCGTAACCCGAGGGGCGAGTGTGCGGTATCAATATCCTCAAAGGGGCGCGCCTCTTCACCCTCTCCAAGGGGAGAGGAGAATTCTGGCGACTTCGCCAGAAGGAAGATGCGGGGTCTTCCGCACACCCAATCCTGAGTTATGCAAAGGTCTCCTGGGGGAGAGGGTTGGGGTGAAGGGTCTTCCGGGCAACCACTGCCCAAACTCACCGCAGACCCCTCGCACTCCAATCGCCGGGCGTCCCTCTTTCTCCCTCTCCCTTGAGGGAGAGGGCTGGGGTGAGGGTGGCAGCTACCCCCAACGCCCACGCCGGCGTCCGGCAACCAGGCTCGCCAAACCAACCTCTTAATCCGTCTCCTGTGGGCGAGGGTTGGTATGAAGGTCTTTCAGTCACCCACCCCCCGGGGTTACTCAGCATTCGCCAGCAGAGGTCCGTCCGGACTGCTGGCGGCTTGCGCGGCGGTCGGTCACACTGCCCCCGTCCGCCGACATTGGACCTGAACTATGCCTTCAATGCGACCGAACCGCGTCAAGCACAAGCTGGCTGACGGTGAATTGGCCACGGGCGTGATGGGCACCGGGATGACCGCGGACCTGATCGAGTGGCTGGGGCCGCTGGGCTTCGACTCCGTCTGGCTGGAAGGCGAGCACGGGCCGCTGGACTACCGCGACATCCCCGACCAGTCGCGCGCCGCCGACCTCTGGGGCATGACCTCCATCGTGCGCGTCAACGAGAACCGCTACGGCCCCATCTACCGCGTGCTGGACCTCGGCGCCCAGGGCGTCTGCGTGCCGCATGTCGACACGCGCGACCAGGCCCAGGCCGTGGCCGACGCCTCCAAGTTCTTTCCCGTGGGCAAGCGCGGCATGACCACCTCCCGCCAGGGATACGGCGCCTCGGACTTCTACGAGCGGGCCAACGACGAGTGCCTGGCCATCATCCTCATCGAGGACATCCTGGCCGTGAACAACCTTGACGAGATCCTGCAAGTCGAGGGCGTGGATATCTTCTACGTCGCGCCCGGCGACCTCGGTCAGAGCCTTGGTCACATGGACTCCACGCACCCTGAGGTACAGGCGGTGATCGACCAGGCCCTGGCGACCATCGTGGCCTCGGGCCGCCACGCCGGAACCCTGGTCACGTCCGCCAACGTCGAACGCTACGTCGACATGGGCGTCGGCTTCGTCACCACCGGCCTCAACGCCTGGATAGCCGAAGGCGCCAAGGACTTCCTTGCGAAGGTGGGGCGCTAGGTCTTCAGCGCCGCCTCTGTGTCCGCGCTGAGGTCGCGCAGCTGCGTAGGCCGCACGTAGACCTCCTCGATTAGCGTGCGGCCGGGTATGCAGGCGCAGAGGCGGACGATTTCGGCCAGGTCCTCGGACTGCATCATGGTGGCGCGCGCCTCGGCATCGGGAACCAGCTTGCGTCGTTCCAGGATCGGCGTGTCGACTTCGCCCGGGAAGATCGTGCAGGCCCGCAGGCCGTGGCTGCGGAGCTCGTTGTTGACGCTCTTCATCACGCTCGCGACGGCCGCTTTCGCGGCGCCATAGGCGACGCCGGCCATCGTGCCGGCGGTGACGGCGGCGTACGACGAAATGGTGATCACGGTGCCGCTGCCCCGCTCCAGCATCCCCGGCAACGCCGCCTGCGTGAGCACCAGCGGAGCCGTCACGTTGAGCCGCTGCACGCCCTCGAAGTCGTCCGGCTCGATCCTTCGTACGGTGCGCGACTTGCTCCCGCCGCCGGCGTTGTTTACGAGCACATCCAGCCGCCCGAACTCGGCCTCGGTCCGGCCCACCACCTCGCGCGCGGCTTCGGGATCAGTGATGTCGGCCGCGACTGCCAGCGCCTGGCCGCCCGCATCCCGAATCATGGCCGCCGTTTCATCCAGCAACCCCTGCCGCCGCCCAACCAACGCCACCGCCGCGCCTTCCCCCGCCAGCGCAATCGCACTCGCCCGCCCAATCCCCGTCCCAGCCCCCGTAACCAATGCGGCCTGTCCATCGAGCTGATTCATCGCGGCGCCTGCCTTTCGCGGCTGCTGGATTCTCGGTATTGGCTCACTCTGAGGAGCAGCGCTACGTCCGCCGAGTTGCGACGTCGATCACCGCGTCTTCGCGCACCTCAGATCACCCCCATCATCCCATCCATGGCCCCGCGGAGACCCTTTCAGAACTACCCTCGTGCCCGAAGGCGCCGCGGCTCCAGTTCCCTCTCCCCGGAGACTTTTACACAGCCCCGGCATCCTCAAAGCTTCGGCCCCTCTTTCCCCTCTCCCACGGGAGAGGAGACTTTTGGCGACTTCGCCAGAAGGAAGGTGAGGGGTCCTCCGCACCCCTGCCCCAACCTCCCCCTAAGCAGAGGCGGCGGCACTCTTTCCCCTCTCCTGCGGGAGAGGCAGGACCTGTCCTGAGCTAGCCGAAGGATTCGGCCGTTCTCGGCCGAAATCGGTGAAGGGTCTTCCGGGCAACCAACCTTGGGTTATGCAAGAGTCTCTCCTGCCTGGGCGAAAGGGCCGGGGTAAGGGTCTTCCGCCCACCCCCACGCGCTTCAGGACGAGCGCCGCCGTGCGCTTCCCACGCCAGGCGCCACTCTTTCCCTCTCCCTTGAGGAGACCTTTGCATAACTGGGCCGGCAGGCGACCATGGGGCGGACGGGAGGGTGGTGGAGGTGACGCATGCATCGGCCGATGGGGAATGCCTCGTTGATGGACGGGCTGCTGCCGGAAAAGGTCGGCCGCAACGCGCCAT
>JAJDVX010000026.1 GCA_022825895.1 Chloroflexota bacterium
AAGAGCACGTCCTTGTAGCGCTCCACCAAATGACGGAACGCCTCGTGCTCGCCGTTCTGACAACGCCGCACGGCTTGTTCATCGGTCATAGGCCACCCTCATGCGCCCCTCTCCTGCTGCCCTCCACCAATAACTACGCGCAGTAGGAGCGATTCGTTCCATCGAACTCACAGAACCAGTAGGGGCATCAGCGGCCAAACTGTCCATCGCTGAACGCTGATTGGCCTCCGAATGGAAGGCCGTCCCCCATTAGGTGCCTCTCGCATTCCCTTGGTGAGACACCTGGCTGACCAGCGTCGTAATCTGCCGTGCAGCGCTGCCTGTCGCTCTGGCAAATCGCCGGAATTCTCCGGCGACCCTGATGACTGTCTTCCTCCTGGAACGTGATCGACAGTACGCCGGAACATCACGGGACAACTCTAGGTGCTCGGCATTCTCTTCGGGGATTGAACTGGAGACACCGGGATACACCGTGCGACAACAAGACTGCCGGGCTGAATGAGACCGAGAGAAGAGATCGCAAACCCGTTCGAGCGCAAATCCAGTCGGATACCGAGCCAGTCGTGTGTCAAGGCTTAACGCCTCAGGTTCGAATCCTGCCCCTCGCCCTTCTGGCGATGTGGCGCTGTGGCTGGCACGACTCGTGAGATTCGTTCCAGACAGACCGAATCCATTTCCACTATCGTCTATAGACGTCACGCCGGGCGGGCGTGGTGACGGAGAGATGATCTAGATGGCCCGGATTCTGAAGTCAGTACTCGTTGGAATCGGAACGACGCTGATCGTCATGTCGCTGCTCGGGTGTGATCCCGAAACAGCGGTGACCGAACAGCAAGCGCCCGGTCGTGCGCCCTCGCCTGCAGCCACCACCACCACCCCGGCGACTCCAGCATCAACAGCCACCGCGGCGGCAGTAGCCGTCGCCCCGACCGCGACTCGGGAGGCAACGGCGACTGCTGTGCGGACCCCGGTCGCGCGTACCCCGGTCCCGCGGCATACGCCCGAAACTTCGCCTGAAGCCGTAACCGCGACGGCGAGTCCAGAGCCGACGGCCACCGTCGCGCCGGTTGCCACCCCCACGGCAAGTCCCACGCCAATGCTCGCGGCCACCGCCACACTAGCGGCAACTCCGGAACCGATCGCCACGGCAGAACCGACACCTGAGTCCGACGCGCCGCTGGGATTCGATCCAACCGTAGTCCGTGGAACGCTCTCGAATGGGCTTGTCTATTACATCAAGCACAACGAAGAGCCTCGAGAGCGAGCTCAGCTTTCGCTAGTCGTGAAAGCCGGGTCGATCCTCGAAGAGGAGAATGAGCGGGGGCTAGCTCACTTCGTCGAGCACATGGCCTTCAATGGCACGGAGCGCTTCGCGAAGCAGGAAATCGTCGAGTATCTCGAGTCCATCGGCAGCAACTTTGGACCCGACTTGAACGCTTCAACGGGCTTCGACAGCACCAATTACTTCCTTGAAATCCCGACTGACGATCCGGAGATTCTCGAGACCGCATTCCAGATTCTCAGCGACTGGGCCTACGCCATTACGTTTGATCCCGAGGAAGTTGAGCTGGAGCGCGGAGTCGTCGTGGAGGAGTGGCGTCTCCGACGAGGATTTGGCGCGCGATTTCAAGACAACTGGTTTCCTCTGATTTTCGGTGAATCTCGATATAACGAGCGGAGCCCGATTGGATTGCTGGAGGTCATCGAAACCGCTCCGCCGGAGCGCCTGCGCGGGTTCTACGAGCGCTGGTACAGGCCTGATCTGATGGCCGTCATTGCCGTCGGCGACTTCGACACGGAGGTAATCGAAGCAAAGATACGGCAGCATTTCGCACCGCCTCCCGAGGGCGAAGCCGGCCAGGCGAGTGCCGCCGTCGCAGCGCCGAGCCTTCGGCCACGCTTCGAGGTGCCCGAGCACGAGGCGCCCCGTGTCAACGTGTTTAGTGACCCCGAGGCGCCGGGCACGCAGTTGTTCCTTCTGAGAAAGCTGCCTCCGGAGACCGGCCAGGATCTGGCGGCGCTTCGGCGCATCGTGGTGGAACGGCTTGCGTTCATGATGCTCAACGCTCGATTCTTCGAGCGGGGTCAGGTCGAGAATCCGCCCTACCTTGGGGCGGGCGGCTCGCGCGGGCCATTCGTGGCTGCAATTGACGTCGTTCAGTTCGGGGCGTGGGTGGAGCAGGATGGCGTTCAGCCCGGATTCGTGGCCTTGTTGGAGGAAACGCAGCGCGCTCGACAGCACGGATTCACCGAGAGTGAACTGGCTCGAGAGAAGTCCAACCTGCTGAGTGCCATTGAACGAATCTATAAGGAACGGGATCAGCGAGAGTCGGCTGACTTTGCCGGGGAGTACACGGATCATTTCCTTCGAGGGATTCCGGCGCCCGGAATCGAAGCTGAGTGGGAGTTGTACCAGGCGTTACTCCCCCAAATCTCGCTGACGGACGTGGATGATGTTGCCGCCAGCTGGGCGGAGCCGGGCAATACCGTGCTCCTGGTCATGCGTCCGGAAGGTGGCGATGAACTGGACGACGAAGCGTTGGCTTCGGTCTTGCAGGTGCAACTCGCGGAGGCCGCCGCACTGGTTGTCGAGCCTTACGCCGACGAATTCACGGATGTCCCGCTGCTGGCGACTTTGCCAGTGGCGGGGACCATTCTCGATGAGGAGCAGATTGAGTCCATTGACGCGGTCAGGTGGACCCTGTCCAACGGAGTCACCGTGATCGCCAAGCAGACCGACTTCAAGAATGACGAGATTGTGTTCGGCGCCTTTAGTCCGGGCGGGCACTCACTGGTCGACGACGCCGACCACGTGTCCGCGTTGTACGCCGATCAGTTGATCGCCGGCAGCGGCGTCGGTGAGCACGACAACGTTGCCCTGGACAAACTGCTGGCCGGGAAGCGGGTCTCGGTTTCGCCGTTTATCGGGGAACTGTTCGAGGGCCTTCGGGGCCGAACATCGCCGGAAGACATTGAAACGCTGTTTCAGCTGGTACGCCTGTATGTGACGGCGCCGAGACTGGATCCGGTTTACTTCACGACGTATGAGACGAGCCTGCGGACTCTGGCCGAAACGCGAGCCGACCAGCCGGACGCCGTGTTCGCGGACACCGTGAACAGTGTGCTGAGCCAGAATCACTTCCGCAGACGACCGCTAACGCCCGCGCTTGTGGACGAACTCAGCATCAAGCGCGCCGAAGCCGTGTACGCCGACCGGTTTGCAGACCTGGGCGACGCCACGTTCGTCTTCGTCGGCGCGTTCGAATGGGAAAGCCTGCGGTCCCTGTCCGAAACCTACCTAGCCAGCCTGCCGACCGCAGGGCGCGTGGAGCATTGGAAGGACGTAGGGATCGACCCGCCGACGGAGCTGGAAGATCACGTCGTGCACATCGGCATCGAACCGCGCAGCCGGACGCGCGTGTACTTTACCGGGGACTTGGAGTGGAGCCGGCAGGAGGCGCTCTCACTAACGGTGATGGCGGAAATGCTTACGACCCGTCTGCGCGAGCGATTGCGCGAGCAGTTGGGTGGCACCTATAGCGTCGGCGCGAGTGCTCGAGCACGTCTGATACCGGACGCCGAGTACCTAATATCCATCGGCTTCGGCAGCGATCCCGCACGCGCGGAAGAGCTTTTGATGGAAGTGTTCGAGGAATTGGCCTGGCTGCGGGAGGGAGGCGAGCAGGGGTATCTGGACACCGCGAAAGAGTTGCTACGCAACCCGAGAGAAGAGCAACTGCGGGACAACGGATTCTGGCTGGGTCAAATCCAGTCTTCGGTTCAGCGGGGTCTGGACTTTGACGGGACCATCGACTTTGAAGACCGTCTGGATGCCCTGACCCTTGAGGACATCGTCGCCGTGGCTCAGCGCTACCTGACAGAGGACAGATACGTGCGGGTGGTGTTGCTCCCCGAAGAGGGCTAGGCCGCGCCGTCCAGCCTCGCCGTCGGCCGGCCGGTCGGGTCAACTACTGTCGGCGATGCGCCTCTTTCGGGACGACGGCCACCACGGTCCGTCTGTCTGCGGCCACGTGCCGGAGATTGTGGGCGATTCCGAACGACTGGGAAAAGCTGGTGCGTCTGCCCCCGGGATACATGAAGGGACTCGTGGAACGCTACAGACGTTGACGAGTGGATTGCGGCCGGCTGCGGATGCGAAGTAGGGAGCCTCTCTCAGGCTGGATTCGCTGCGTGGCCGAGTCGATGACAGTTCGTTCGATCCGACCCGACCAAGATCGTGCCGAGCGTCTCGGTATCTCTGATTCCGCGGCGGTGTGAAGGCAACGGATTCGGCAAGGGAATCTCATGTGGGCGAGGTATCGAACCTGGTCCAATGACTCCGGGCAATCGGTCCAACTGGCCACATCTGTGACTGTCCCAGCCCATCAACTATTCCACTGATCGCCGGCCTATCGCTGGCTTACAGGGAAACCTGCGGGGAAGTCGCAGGGGTACAATACCGGCCCCAGTTCGGCCCGTATCGTCGCTGGCGGGCCGTTAGATCAGCGGGAAGCGTCGGAAATGCAAAACGCTCCCAGAATCGTGTTTACACCTTCCGGGCAGGCCGCGCTCGGTTCGATCCAGCTTGATGATCCAGCACCAGGGGAAATCCTGGTCCGCATTCGCAAGACACAGGTCAGTGCCGGATCTGAACGCAATGCTTACGAGATGTCGCGGTCGGGTGACAGTTCAATCGGATATACGGCGGTCGGCGTTGTTGAGGAGACGGGAACGGACGTCGACGACTACGCCGCGGGCGAGCGTGTATTGATCATCTCGCCCCATCAGGGCGCTGATCTTGTCGATGTTGGAACCGTCACGAGCTGGAGCGGCTATGCGGGTCGTATTCCCGATGGCGTAACGGATGCACAGGCGACGTTTGCCGTCCTGGGCGACGTTGCCGTGCACGGAGTCCGACGCGCCAAACCGTATTTGGGTGAGTCCGTTGCCGTGTTCGCGCAGGGTTTGGTCGGACAGTTGACCACGTACTTCGCTGCGCGCGCCGGCGCCTACCCAGTGATCGCAGTCGATCTGCTAGACGAGCGTCTCGAGCACAGCCGACGGAACGGGGCAACGCACACGATAAACGCATCGCGCGAAGATGCAGTTCAGGCCGTTCACGACCTCACCGGCGGAGGCGCCCGAGTCGTCTTCATGGTTGCGCGAAATCCTGCCGTGTTTGCGGACTGCCTGAAGGCGGCCGCGCGCGGCGGCACGGTATGCCTGTCTGGCAGCCCACCGGGAACCGTGGAAATCGCGCTTCAGCCCGAGGTACTGCGGCACGAATTGGACATTCTGGGCAACTATTCGCTGGACTATCCGCCGGAGCCGTACCACCGATTCCAGTGGACGCGTCCCGCGAATCGAGCCTACGTCTTCGACCTGATCGCACGGGGCGAGCTGGACGTGGACCATCTAATCTCGCATGACGTCCCTTACACGCAGGCACCGGAGATCTACGAGATGATTGCGCGCGGGCCCGAGGGCTGGCTTGGTGTGCTGTTTGATTGGACCGACCAGCCTTAGTGCCTGACTTACGGTTGGCGATTTGCGATGAGTTCAAACGTCGGTAGCGACACCTCGGTCCGCGTCACGACGTTTGACGGACCAGGAAAGCCACCCGTCCTGCGAACGGTGCCACGGCCATCCGTGCCCGATCGCGGCGCCCTCATCCGGATTGACGCCTGCGGGGTTTGTGGCACTGACCTGCACATCCTGCGTGGCCACTGGCCTGGCGAACTACCCTGGCCACTCACGCTCGGACATGAACTGGCGGGTGTCATTGAGGAAGTCGGTCCCGGGCTGACCCACGACTACATGGGGTGTCCGTTGGACGAGGGTGATCAAGTCATGATTCCGCCGCTGATGGCCTGTGGATCCTGTTACTTCTGCGTCCACTATCCGACTCGGGCGAACCGCTGCCTAAACCCGACCTACTACGGGCGCAAGATCGGCTTCGAGCGTCAACCGCATCTTTGGGGCGGCTGGGCTGAGATGGTGTTTGTCGATCTTGGCGCGTTTCCAGCAACCAAGGTCTTTCGATTACCCGACGACATGCCCGGCATGGTGGGGACGCTGGTGGAGCCTTACGCCTCGGTTACGCGTGCATTCAATCGGGCAGCCTCCCTCGGCATCGAGGGATTCAAGGCTGGCGACTCAGTCGTCATTCAGGGCTCGGGACCCATCGGGGTCCTTGCCCTGGTCGCCGCCAGACAGCGTGCGGCTGGCAAAGTCGTGGTGGTGGGAGCGCCCGAGGAGCCGCGCCTGGTGCTCTGCCGGGCCTTCGGCGCCGACGCGACGGTATCGATCGACGAGTATCGCGCAACTGACCGTCGAGTTGCTGCGGTCAAAGATGCGGTCGGCGGCTTCGGCGCCGATCTGGTTGTGGACTGCAGCGGAGCCCCCCAGGCCGGTCCCGAAGGAATCGAAATGCTGCGCGACGGTGGAACCTACGTGGAAATGGGTCAATTCACGGACGCCGGCAGCATAGCTACCAACTGGCACCGAATCTGCGTAAAGGAAGTGCAGGTGCTGGCGAGTTGGGCTTTCACACCCGAGGAAGTGGCGCAGGCGATGACCAACCTGCATGCTATCCAGGACCACTACGACTGGTCGCTAATGCAGCAGACCTTTCCTCTGTCGGAAGCGGGCGTGTCCGAGGCCATCCGTCGTGCTATGGCCATGGAGTGCGTGAAGGCCACGATCGTCCCGACGGCCTGAAGATTCGACCAGAGGATCTTGGAATTCAATCCAAGAGGGGTCGCCCCGAGTCCAGAGAGCTTCGGATTGCGAGCCGCGCGACCTCAGCGTGCTTCCGCATTTCGTGGAACGGTTAGCCCATTCCGCGCGTAGTTATTGGTGGAGGGCAGCAGGAGAGGGGCGCATGAGGGTGGCCTATGACCGATGAACAAGCCGTGCGGCGTTGTCAGAACGGCGAGCACGAGGCGTTCCGTCATTTGGTGGAGCGCTACAAGGACGTGCTCTT
>JAJDVX010000031.1 GCA_022825895.1 Chloroflexota bacterium
GGCCCCGGACTAAAGCAGCAGCGGCCCAGGGCTGGCGCCTGGCTGCGAGCCCGCGTCCCGCCGCCAGGCCGCGCCGAAGCGCCGACCGCTGTCCCACACCGCCCTCCGCCACAGGCCAATCGTGAAGGCACGCTCACATTATGGACGTGAATATGTCAACGCACACATGGCCGCAGCCTGGATACGGGCGGAACCCGAATTCGGCCCCTACCGGCCACGACGCCACGCGCCCGGCGGCCGGGGGTCAGGCGCGAGTGAAGGTGGTGGTCTGGCCGTCGCCGGGGGTGATGTCGGCGTAGGCGCCCAGGTCGCGGTATTCCTGCTGGAGCTGATCCACGCGGGTGGCCCGGTTGGTGGACTGGCCGTCGGCCGCCGCCGCCGTCGTGATCCGGCTGGTCAGGTTGGCCAGCGTCTGCGTGTGCTCCGGGTCGCCCGCCGGCGTGTCGTCGCGCACCGCCTGCACCACCCCGGCGTCGTCCGTGACCACCGCCCACGACGCCACGGCCTGCCAGGCTTCGAAGCCGATCGCGTTATGCGCCCCCATCGGCGCCAGGAACACCACGGCCTCGTGGCCGCCGATCTCGGCCGCTAGCGCCGCCTCCGCCGCCACCACCTGTGCTTGCAACCCCGCCTCGTACGCGCCGCGCGTCTGCAATGGGTCAGTTCCGTAGGTCCCCGCCTCGTGCTCGCGCACGTACAGGTCATACGACGCCGCCTCGTCCATCCGGTCGTACGCCACCGTGACCGTCGCCGGCGTGGCGCCGCTGCCCAGCAGGAAGTTGGTCACCGCGTAGTCCGCGAAACACGTCAGGAACAGGTAGTCCATCGACTCCCCGCCACGCGCGATCGCCAGCAAGTTGGCTTTCGCGGTCTCTCTATACCGAGGCTCCAGCGTGTCGACGAAGACACCGAAGAGCACGTCGAGGTAAACCGGGCTCGGGATCGCCTCTGTCGGACCCAACTGCAGCCAGAAGCGGACGGCGTCCTCACGCTGTTGCGCCGTGCGCGCGATCCCGCGCCAGGCGCAGCGCACCGAATTCGCCATCGCCATCCCGCGGATCGCCAGGTGCACCGGTGATATGCCGGCGAGATCCAGGCCGTCGGCCAGCACCTCCTCCAGGGTGGGGGCCTGGCCGACCGAAAAGTCCGCCGCTGCTGACCCGCCGCCATGCGGCAGCGATGTGCTGTGGGGGAATGTCGCCACGGACTCGGCCGCTGGCGCGGTGAAAGATTCGGTCTGAACCGGGCCGCCAGAGGTCAACGCCGCGCGGGATGATCCGGTCGTCGCTGCCGCTTCGGCCGGCATCGCTGCGTGCGAATCGTGACTTGGCGCCCCACGCCCATCCCATCCGACGCCGGCAAGGACCGTAAGCAATCCAATCACAGCCAGCCGGCCAAGCTGCTGTGGCGTCCGGGCGCCCAGCCCCTTCCGCCAGGTCCGCAAGACCCGCCTCACGCTCCCGCTCCACAGTCCGGCAGCCGCAACTCCTTGCGGTCAACCACCGGCAGCTCCGCCGGCACACAGCCCCTTAACGCATTCTCCCTCAGTCGCACCTCTCGAAGCCCTGACACCTGGCTGAGCGCCTCCGGAATCGCCCCCGTCAACCGATTCCATGACAGGTCCAGATCGGTCAGGTTGGTCAACCGTCCGAGTTCCGGCGGGATCGGACCGTATAGAAAGTTCTTAGAGAGATCGACGCGCCGTAGCGCCGCCAGTCGACCCAATTCACGCGGGATCCGCCCGCTGAACGAATTGCGGGAGAGATCGAGCGCCTGAAGGTAGGTCAGGTCGCTCAGCCTCGGCGGCAAGGTTCCTCGAAGGCTGTTCCCGGACAGACGGATTGCCGTCACCCGTGCCGGTACGCCGGTCACCTCAATGCCGTACCACTCGTCGAGTGGGGTGCCGGATCCCCAGTTCGCCAACTCGCGGCGTTTGCCGAGCAGCGTCTCCCGCATGTCCACCAGCGCCTCGCAGTCGCGCACCAAACCTGGCTGCGCGGCCGGCGCCGGCACAACGAACCCGGCGGCACAGGCGGCTCGACTTACGGCTGCATCCTCGGTGGCCGCCATGGCGGGGACCACCTGGTTCCCAAAGCCCGTACCGGCCACCGGCCGCACGTCACTGCCGTCGGGCGCCATGGTGTAGAGCCGGAGCTCGACGTCCTGCGAATCTTCGTGGTGGAAGCGTTCGGCCACGGCGTAGGCGAACGCGATCCGCTCTCCGCCGGGAGCCCAGGCGGCGACCCCCTCAAACTTGTAGTCCCCCCACCCCGGCGGTATTCCGGACCGGAGCTGGTCCGGGGCCAGGCACGCGCTGTCCGGATCGTCCTCATAAAGCGCGGCCCGGCCCAGCAGCGCCCCGTCCAGCGTCACCACGCACACGGTCGCGCCGTAGGTAAACAGCAGCTTCGTTCCGTCCGGCGACCAGGTCACGTCGCTGACCGCGCCGAAGCTGCGCGCAGTCCCCGCGGCCCACCGCGGACTGCCGAAGTCGTCCCACGCACGAATGTCCGCAACTCGCCGCTGGTCGGAACCGTCGACCCCGATGGTGAAGATTCCGAGAATCCCGTCCTCCACGCTGACGAACGCCAGCCGCTGGCCGTCCGGCGACCAGGCCGGCCCGCTCATCGCCAACGCCAGTGCCCGCAGGAAGCTGAGCCGTCGCGGCGCCGCGCCGTCCACCGGCACGGTGTAGAGCCCGAGCCGCGTCCGCCCCGCGGCCGCCGTGAAGGCCAGCCGCCGCCCGTCCGGCGACCAGGCCGGCGGCTGCATGGCCAGCCCCGTCTCCCCCTCGTCACCGTCGTGCGTGACGAGCACGCGGGCATCGCCGCCGTCGGGTGCCATGACGACGAGGCGGCGCGCCCCGTTATAGTGCTCGGACCCTGGGATCATCCCCTGGAGATATGCCACCCGTCGCCCGTCGGGCGCCCAGGCCGGGTAGCCGTCGAAGACCGGGTTGAACGTGAGACGGCGCGGATCGCCTGGATGCCCAAGCTCCTGGTCCGGATCCATCCCGCCCGGGCCTGGCTGATGGACGTCGCCGAGATCGACCTGCACCAGCTCATATCCGTACGATCCGTAGATTAATTCTCCTTCGACTTCCCAGCCAAGCGGACGCCCCAAACCGTCCGGTTGGTCATGCCGCGCAACGGTGGGACGCGGGGCGGTGCAAACGGCGATCAGGGCCTGGCCGCCGTCGGGCGTGATGTCAAAGGGAATCATCGTGCTCACCACGGACCCGTACTGCACGGGACCCCGGGCGATCGAGCGCGCGCTCGCGCCGTCCGCGCTGGCCGCGAACAGCACCGGCCCGCGCGTCACAAAGATCGTGCGGCCGTCGGGACTCCACTGGAGGAACGTCTTCCACCAACTCCAGGAATAAAGGTGGATCGGTGGGGTGTGGCACGTGTTCATGGGGGGCCCATAAATTTCCACGACTTTCTGCCCATCGCCCGCGGCGCCGGCGGCCGTCGTGCTGTCCGGCTCAATAGCTGCGGCTGCGGGGGCCGTCGGCTCCGCGGGCGGCGTAACCGCGGCAGAAGGCTCGGGTGGTCGTATGCCGGCTGCCTGCGGCTGACACGCGGCGAGCGCCAGCACGACCAGAACGAGAATAGAACGGACGGCTTCGTTTCGGGGCAGCATCGGCCCAAGGCTTCGGCTCATGACTTGGTCTGATAGAGGGCATACAGTGCAAGCACATCAAGGGGCGTCGGCGCGCAAGGGTTGTTTGTGTCTCTCGAATGATCAAAAACTGTGTCGTAATTCAGGTCGTAGTTAGGATGTTGCTTCCGCTGCCCTGAGCCGTCGGTGCCACTGCGAATACCAAAAGCGTGCCCGAGTTCATGGACGAGAATTGAATAGACTGTGCTAAAGTTATAATTGCTGCGTGCGCGATCATCTTCAATATTATCTGGATGTCGTGTGCGGCACTCTTCGAGCCGCACGGTCGGGATCTCTGGCACGTAATAACCCGTTTCAGTTTCGAAGACCCGCTCTTTCTTCAGCGCGATATCAGTAATCCATCCCTTGGTCTCATGGTGCACCCGTAGACGTGCACAGCCAAGGCCATTAGAGCCGCACAGCCCGGGTTGGATCTCTTGGCCAAGTTCGTAGACCATTGGCCGCGCATTGGTTTCAAACATGAACACTTCGTTCCCCACATTGGCTCCATCGCTCGTGCCCGCTGCCGCGCGCAGCACCGCGTCGCGTAGCGCCCCGATGTGTCGTGACTGATCCACGAGGGCTTGTACGTGGGCGCGTCGCGTATCGAGGTCGTACTGAGCCGCGCTATTGCTGTCCAACGTCCGACTGACCGCCCCAACGAGATTACTTACGACGGCTGCGTACGTCGCGCATGGCCTGCGTTCGTAGGCAGCCACGACGAGCCCGTCGGTCGCGATGCGCCACCGGTCGAACGCATCGAAAATGAAATCGGCCCAATTGGCCGCTTTTAAGTTAAGGGTTGGAAAGGTATCGCTGCAGATCCGATAGACGTATGTTGCCCGAGGTATACGATGAGTGTTTTGCAGTGGATAATTCAATGGATAGCTGGCAACGCGCTCACCGGCGTTGGGCCTGCCCTGACTGTCCATACCTTCCGCGCCTGCCCGCGTGGATGGCCAGACATACACGTCGCGTCCGGCAAAAACCCGCAGCTTGGCCGGTTGATTCGCTTCCGGGGCTGGCGGCTCATACCAGAACTGGATGGCATAGACGGCATTGAGTACAAGCGACTGCAGCGTGTTCCCGTTTGTCAATGCCGTCTGAGGAATGTCGCCAACGTGCGTAAAGTTGGCCTCTTCAGGAAGCCATGGAATTGATGCGTGCGTGCCCGTGTGCCGATACCGGAACCGGGCCGTACCGCCCGCATAGCTGTCGCCAAGAACATCTTGCATCAGGTTCCAACTGAGGGTCGCCTGGCCGCTCGTACCCGAGCTCGTACCATTCGCTGACGTGATTGGCGTATCGATGAGAATGATCGCGTCGCTCGGTTCCGAAAGGACGTCATTGTTAGCGGCATCTTTGCCAGTGACGGCCTGGACCTGCACCTCATACGCCGCGTGATCTTGCAGGCCCCTTCGATTCGGTTTAACCTGGGCCCGATAGAATACATGCAGATAGAATTCGTACTTGTAAGTTGAGGTTTTCCCGTCAACGGCCACAGCCGGAGCCGAAGCGCCCGAGTGAATCGTACTCCAGCTGTACAGGTCGCTTGTGTCTTTAACGCGAAACCCACGGGCGGAAATAACAAATGCGTTTACCTGCGGACCTGTCCACGTCCACGTCAATCTCACTTTGCGTTCGCGCAGTGGCGTGATGTCCAGATTCCGCGGCCGCGACGCCTCCGGTGTCGGCGTGGGGGTCGGTGCGGGTGTCGGTGTGGCGCCGGCCGTGGTCGTAAAGCGGTGGTCGGCGGACCAGATGGAGCAGTGGCTCTCTTTGGGGCCGTTGCAGGCGCGCATTTTCAGTTCGTATTCCGTGCCGGACGCCAGCCCCGTCACCGGCTCGCTACGGTCGTTCCCGTCGTCGGCCGGGACTGTTTGGGCGCCGGCTTCGGCGTCGGGATTCCGGGCATCGTAGGGCCAGTACTTGATGTCGAAGCCGGTCAGCGGCACCCCGCCGGTGTTGGCCGCGGCGCTCCAGCGCACCCGCACCGAGGTCGCCGCCACATCCGAGAATTTGATGGTGTGCGGGCGATGCGGCGCCGGCGCTTTCCTGGTCGTCACCTCCAGGGGCGGATTGGTCCACCAGCCGCAGGCGGGCCACCATGGCATCGTCTTCGTTACAGGCGTGGATGCGGAACTTGTAAGTCGCGTCGTGCTGCAGGCCGGTATAGGTGTGCTCCCGCGGCGTGAGCCCCTTGACCAGCACGTCGTCCCGGTAGGACGGATGGTCGTCGTCTTTGTGCCAGAACAAGAGCCCATACCCGGAGAGATCCGCCCCGCCGTCGCCGGTGGGGGTGTCCCACTTCGCCACGACCGAGGTGGTCATGACCTGCTCGAACCGGGGATTCCGCACAAAGCCCGGCGTGCCCACCTGCGCCACCGCGCCACTGGCCCCCCGCACCGGTCGCTCGTCCGCGGGCACCCAGGCCGGAATCGGCTCGGCCGTCATCCCCTGGCTGACCGATACCTCGGCGGTACTGGCGCCCGTCCGGCGCACTTCCGCCGTCACCGTGCCCGCGCCCAGCCCACAGGCATAGACGATGAATGCCAGGGTATGCGAGGTCGCGCCCGTGACCGTCCGGGTCTGCGCCGCCTGTCCGCACCCGCCGATCCCCAGCGCGGGCGCGTTGCTGCTCGACACCATGACGTCATAGGTAACCGCCGCATCGAGATTCGACACCTGCACCTCGAACCGGTCCACGATCGAATAGGTGATGAGGCCCACCAGGTCGTCCAGGCGGATGCTGACCCCGGACGCCCCGGTGGCCTGCGGCGCCGCCGCCTCGCCGTCCTGCGCCTGCAACGACGTGGTGCGGCCCAGCAGCGCCGCACTGACCAGCAGCAAGCCAGTCACCGCCGCCAGCGCCACCCGCCGCGCCGGCCAGGCGCGCGGCCGGAGGCGCCGGACCACGGCCGCAGCGGCCCAGGGCTGGCGCCAGGCTGCGAGCCCGCGCCTCGCCGCCAGGCCGCGCCGAAGCGCCGACCACTGTCCCACACCGCCCCCCGCAACAGGCCAATCGTGAAGGCACATTCACACTATGAACGCGGATGTGTCAACGCACGCATGGCCGCAGCCCGGATACGGGCGGAACTCGAAATCGGCTCCTATCGGCCACGACGACACGCGGCCGGCGGCCGGGGGTCAGGCCGGGGTGAAGGTGGTGGTCTGGCCGTCGCCGGGGGTGATGTCGGCGTAGGCCTTGAGCGTGTCGCGGTAGTAAGGCTGCAGACCGCCCACGGTGGTGGCCCGGTTGGTGGCCTGGCCATCGGCGGCCGCCGCCGTGGTGATGCGGCTGGTCAGGTTGGCCAGCGTCTGGGTGTGCTCCGGGTCGCCCGCCGGCGTGTCGTCGCGGATGGCCTGGACGACGTTCTGATCGTCCGTCACCACCGCCCATGACGCCACGGCCTGCCAGGCCTCGAACCCGATGGCGTGGTGGGCGCCCATGGGGGCCAGGAACACCACCGCCTCGCGCCCGCCGATCTCGGCCGCCAGCGCCGCCTCCGCCGCCACCACCTGCGCCTGCAACCCCGCCTCGTAGGCGCCCCGCGTCTGCAATGGATCGGTTCCGTAGGTGCCCGCCTCGTGCTCGCGGACGTACAACTCGTACGCCGCCGCCTCGCCCCGCGGGTCATACGCCACGGTCACCGTCGCCGGCGTGGTGCCGCTGCCCAGCAGGAAGTTGGTCACCGCGTAGTCCGCGAAACACGTTAGGAACAGGTAGTCCATCGACTCCCCGCCCCGCGCAATGGCCAGGAAATTGGCCTTGGCCGTCTCGCGGTAGGACGGATTGAACTCGTCCAGCACCACCGTGAAAAAGGCCTCCAGGTAGGCAACGTCTGGGATCGCATCGGTGGGCGACAGTTGCAGCCACGTTCGAATCGCGTCGTTACGCTGCGCGGGCGTTCGCGCGGTCCCGCGCCAGGCGCAGCGCACGCTGGTCGCCGCCGGCGTCCCCCGGATCGCCAGATGCGCCGGCGACGCCCCGATCACATGCAATCCGTCTTTGAGCAGTTCCTCCACCGTCGCCGCATCGGTACTGCTGGCGGTCGCTTCGCCGCCCGACGCGGAACCACCCCCCTCGGAAACGACTCCGCGGCTCGGCCCGGTGAGCGCTGCGTTGGCCTGCGCACGACTGCGGGTCGCCGGCCGTGCGCCGCCGACAGACCGGCCGACAGTCGTCTGCTCCGACTGAGCCGCTGCCGACAATTCGGACGTTGATGACGCCGATGTCGCTTCGGATTCCGGCATCGATGGGGGCCCATGGTCCACCGGGTCAGATCCCACGCAACTCATGCCGATCGCCGCCACGAGCAGCGCGAAGCCGAACGTCACCCACCGAATGGCCGGCGCCCGTGCAGTGGGGACGCGCGGAATCCCTCGCGGGCTGCCCGTCACTCCGCCGACTCGCAGACCGGCAGGCCCAAGTCACGCAAGTCGGCGTTAACGGCCGGGACGATGGCTATCAACGCTGGCGGCACGCAGCCCGTTAGCCGGTTGCCGCCGAGGCGAATGCTGAACAGGGATTCGATCTGCCCGAGTTCAGACGGGATGGGCCCGGTCAACTGGCAGTTGAACAGGTCAAGATCACTGAGGTTCCCGAGCTGGCCCAGCTCGGCCGGGATGGTTCCGGTCAGCGGGTTCAGAGGTAGCGACAGCACCCCCAGGTTGGTCAACGCGCCCAGTTCGGGCGGGATCGGCCCCGTCAACTGGTTGCCCCCGAGCGCCAGGACGACAAGGCTGGTCAGCTCGCCCAGCGCCGGTGGGATCGGCCCCGTGAGGTCGTTGCTCCCGAGGTCCAGAAACTCGAGGCTCGTGACCTGCGTCAGCTCGATCGGCATGGGCCCGCGCAACTGGTTGTCGCGCAGCCTGAGTTCGCGCAGGACCGGCCACTGGCCCGGCGCCAGCAGGATCGGCCCGGAGAGTTGGTTGTCCGAGAGGTCCAATGTTTCCAGGTTGGCCAGTGGCGCGAGCTCCGGCGGGATCGCCCCCGTCAACTGGTTCTCCGACAGGTCGAGGTCGCGCAGGGTCGTCGCCTGGCTCAACTCGGGCGGGATCGGGCCCGTCAGTTCGTTCTTGGCGAGATTCAGGGTCTCCAGGTTGATCAGCTGGCCCAGCGCGGGCGGGATCGATCCCGTCAACTGGTTGCCGGACAGGTCGAGCTCCCGTAAGGCCGTCAACTGCCCCAGTTCCGGCGGGATCGGCCCCGTGAAGCGATGGCCGCGCAGCTTGAGCGCCTGGAGGTGCGTCAGCTTGCCCAGCGCCGCCGGCAGCGGCCGCTGCAGCGCGCCGAGCGCTGGCGGCGGCGTGACCGGCGCCTCGCCGAGCGCCAGCGCCTGCACGCGCCGCGGCGCGCCGCCCATCGTCAGGCCATCCCACGCGGCCATCGGGCGGTCGACGCTCCAGTTCAGCGCGCCCCCGTCGGCCAGGGCCTGCCGGACTTCCAGCAGCGCGGCGCAATCCGTTACCAACCCGGCATTGGCGGCCGGGTCCGCCACCGCCACGCCCGCCCCGCACCCCGCGGCGTCGACGGGCGTGTCCAGCACGCTGGCGTTGAGCGGCTGCCAGTCAAAATCCGAGCCGCTGAGCACCACCGGGTTGGGGTACGGTTGACCCTCCGTGTTCACGGTGATCCCGACGCTCTCCGCCAGGCCGCGGACGGGCCCCCCGTCCGCGGGCACGATCGCCACCAGGCTCGGCCCAACCAGCGCGATCTGCGAGCCGTCGGGCGACCACGCGGCCGCCCGCACGCCGTGAAACCGCCCCGCCGGGTTGCGCAGGATCCCCACCTCCCGCCGATGCGGGTTGTCCAGCTCGACGATGAAGGCCGGGTAGCGATCGTTCACGCTGACCAGGAGGCGCGTCCCGTCCGGCGACCACGCCACGCTGTTGATCCAGGCTCCGGGCGCGTGCCCACCTTCCTGCTGCCAGCCCCGCCAGCCCTCAATCGGGACGAGTGGCTGTGGATCCGACCCGTCAACCGCAATGGTGACGAGCATGACCGCGTCGTCCACGGCCTGCGCGAAGGCCAACCGCTGCCCGTCCGGCGACCAGGCCACCGGCGAGCGAACCGCGGGCGCCAGCCGCCGGAGCTGCGTCCCGTCCATCCGCACGGTGTACACGTCCGCGTACACGTCCGGCACACGACTGCCCCACGAGCGCGCGACGAAGGCCAGCCGCTGCCCATCGGGCGCCCACTGCGGCGGTTGCTGGATTACCTCCGCGAGGGTGGGCGTGAGGTCCTGGCTGTCGGTGCCGTCGGGCGCCATCGTGAAGAGATGGAACCCTTCCACCCCACGACCGTGCCCGCCGGACAGATAGGCGATCCGCGCCCCGTCGGGCGACCAGGACGGAAAATTGTCGAACCTGTCGTCCGTCGTCAGACGCTGCGGCGTGCCGCCGCCGGTCGCCGTGCGCACGATCTCGTACTGATAGTCTGCAGCCTCGTGCCCATAGCCTTCATGCGCCACAACGTCCGGATCCGGGAATCCACAGCTGGCGTACACCACCTGCGGGCCGACCGGCGACAGGCTGAACGAGGTGGTGGCTGTTTTAAGCAAGTTGAACGCGGACGGAGGCTTGAAATCGTCCGTGAGCTTGCTGTCGACGACCTGGCGCAGGCCGGAGCCGTCGACGGAAATGGCGTAGACATCGCTGAAGCTCTGCCAATACACCGTCGTCCCGTCTGGACTCCAGCGCACCTGGCCAGCCTCCTGCCAGTCATGGAGACGCGTCATACAAACCGTCACCCGATGCCGGTGAACGTCCACCTGGACTGTGGGGGTCGCCGTCGGGGTCGCCGTCGGGGTCGCCTCGGCCGCTGTCGGCGCGGCCGAGACTGAGGAGGTGTCAGAGGCCGTGGTCGCCGTTGGCCCCGCGTCACCCGGCTGGGCGGTCGACACGATCGTCACACGCCCGCCGCATGCGGACAGCGCGAAGGTTAGTGCGAAGCTGACTGCGACCAGCAGACGTCCTGCTCGCCTCGTTATCAGGACCCTTAGGCCGAAGCTCATCATGAGGTTGTAAAGCGATTCTGATAGATAGCAAATACAGCCATGACATCAAGGACATGAGGTGCACAATCTGGTTCGGTGACGTAATTCATTACTGAGACTATTGAATGCCCGGGATGGCTCCGATAATAAGGGGGCAAACTGCTGCTACCGCCTCCAAGGCCAATTACGTGACCTATTTCATGCAGCAAGTGATTATAGGCGCTGCCTCCATCAGGTGGCACTCTATCTGAGCCGTTCAAACATTTGTTGAAGCGAGCATTGGCCTCGGGGACTTCCAGCATGTCGCTGTCACTCGGCATGCCGCTGTCATAATACGCCGAACGTCGCACGATGATATCGTGATTCACAGCGGACCCGCCGGGCACAGGCACTGTGCACATAGCGGCACTGTCGTCGTAGCTTCCATCCGATTTAAACCAGCAGCTCTTCCAGTAGCCGAGATCGTCGGCGAAATCAAAAAGAGACTTGATCCTTAAAGCCCTGTCTAGGTCGATATCATTCAACATGATGATCTCTCGCTGTTTAGCGTTCTGTTTGCGTATCTCGCCCACGACTCCGTTGCCCCGCAGGTCATTCATATAACTGCGGATTTGGGTTCGAACCTGGCTATCGGTGAAACTCGTTCCGCTTAGGGCGATAATGTCATCCGCCATCCGCTTGTAATTGTAGGTCTGCGTGGTCCCGGTTCCAGGCGGATACTCGCCTTCTGCCTCCGCGCATGGCGAGAGCACGCGGCTGACCTTGACCAATCCGTGCGTCGCCGTCGACCACCGCTCGAACGCGTGGGGAATCAGAGCTTCCCACTTGCCGGTTCGCGGGTCGGTCGTGGGGCCGAAGGTCTCCAGGCAGATTCGATAGACCAGCGTCTGGTCGGATAGCCGCGGCGACAGGTGATAGGTGGCCAGGCGATACCCATCGGTGGGCGTCGTTGTCGACGGCCACACGTACACGTTGCGAGCAGCGAAGACGTCCGCGTCGGGTGAATCCGCGCGATTGGGATCGTCGCGATAAATGAGCTGCACCGCGTGGATGTGGTCTGGCGTGAGGTTCAACGTGTCGGGATTCGTCGTGGCCGTGAACGGCGTGGCCGCCGGCAAGGCAAATTCCTTCGGCGTCCAACCTAAGGATTTGAGATCTCCTGTGGATTGCCGATGCCTCAACTCATACGAACCCGTCCCAAAACCGGTGTTCTGGAGAACGGTCCCGGTGGTGTCCCATTGAATCTTGGCCGTCCCACCCGCGCCATTGGCCTCGACGATCGGCGAGTCAACGATGATGATCGCTTTGGTGTACGTAATGTTGGAAACGCCGTTTGTGACGGTGCGCATGCGAATCCTGATGCCATAAGCTGCGTTATCGGCAAGGCCCACGACCGAGCCTGACGTCGTAATTAGTTGGTCAAGATCGAGCTGGAGACGCTGGGCCTTGTCGGCAACGTGGGGTTGGTCTGCTGTGCCATGGATTCCTTGCCAACCCGACCTGTTGGGATCGTGAAGATTGCTCAGGTTATCGGTGGCCTGGACGAAGTAGGAGGTGGCGTACAGGCTGGGCGACCAGCACAGGCTGACCAGGCGCCGGGGCTGAGGCACCACTTCCACTTGCACGTTCTCGGGAAGCACCGCCGTACCGCTAATCGTTGGGCATTCCGGATCGATCGCCACGGGCGTCGGTGTAGCAGTTGGGGTCATGACTTGCTCCGGGCTCGTCGTCTCAAACCAGTGATCCGCCGACCAGTCGCCGACGGTGCAGCTCTGCGTGTCGTTGCAGGTGCGCAGCTTGGCCGCGTAGCGCGTCCCCTCCGCCAGCCCAGTGAGCGTGTGCTGCCGGGCATTCGCGTTGGTGACGTGCACCGTTGTGGTATTCCGCGTATTCGACCGCGGCCAGTACCGGATCTGAAAGCCGGTTCGCGGGACGCCGCCGGAGTCCGCGTCGATACTCCACGTGGCCCGCGCCGAACTCGTGGTTCGCTGATCGAAGCTGATCGTATGCGGCGGCTTGGGTTTTTTGCCCGTGCGCACCTCGTGGATGTCCGTCCACCAGCCGCAGTAGACGGCCACGAGCGTGCCGTCATCCTTTCTATCCTCGCTGCAGGCGTGGATGCGGAACTTGTAAAGGGTGTCCAGCTCCAGCCCCGTGTAGCGCTTGCGCCGCGGCGAGGTGGGCAGGTTGACCGCCGTGCCCCACCCGGGATGCTGCTCCGACCCCTTCCACATCAGCACCCCGTAGCCCGACAGCGGAAACGACCCGCTGGCGGGCTTGCTCCACGTGTACTCGATCTCCGTCGCAAAGCGCCCGTGTTGCAGGTTCATCACGATGCCGGGCGTCTGCACCGCCGCCGTCGCGCCCGACGCCCTCGCCAGCGACCGCTCGGCCGCCCGCCGCTCGGCCGCCGGCACGTAGTCGGGGATCGGCAGCACGGTCAACTCCTGGCTCACCGTGACCTGGGCGGCGGCCGCCCCGGCCTCGCGCACCTCCGCCGTCACCGTCCCTCGCCCGAGCCCGCAGGCCCAGACGATGAACAGCACGTCTTGCGACGTCACCCCCGTCACCGGCTGTGTCTGCGTCGCCGTCCCGCAGCCGCCGAACCCCAGGCGGGCGCTGTCGCTCGACACCCGAACCTCGTAGGCGGCCGACGCATCAAGCCCGGCGACTTGCACCTCGAACCGGTCCACGATCGTGTAGGTGATGCGGTCCACCAGGTCGTCCAGGCGGATGCTGACCCCGGACGCCGCCGTGGCTTGCGGCACCGCCGCCTCGCCTTCCTGGGCGCGCGACGGTGTGGGTGTGAAGTGCCCCAGCAGCGCCGCGCTGAGCAGTAGCAGGCCGGCCACCGCCGCCAGCGCCACCCGCTGGGCCGGCCAGGCGCGCGGCTGGAGGCCCCGGACTAAAGCAGCAGCGGCCCAGGGCTGGCGCCTGGCTGCGAGCCCGCGTCCCGCCGCCAGGCCGCGCCGAAGCGCCGACCGCTGTCCCACACCGCCCTCCGCCACAGGCCAATCGTGAAGGCACGCTCACATTA
>JAJDVX010000042.1 GCA_022825895.1 Chloroflexota bacterium
TCCGCCCGACCGCCACCGACGGCTGCTGGACCGTGCACTTTATGACCGACCAGGTGGCCACCATCGATCTCCGCAACCCCGCCTGAATGTGTAAACCATGTGTCCGAACGTCTGTAAACCATGTGTCCGGTCTGGACACCCACGGGGAGAGGGAGCAAGAGTGGCCCCGCATCTGAGTGCGCGGGGCGTCCTGCAAAGGTCTCCAGAGGGAGAGGGGGTGAGAGGAGGCATGAAGACCGAGGAAGAGACCCGAGAACAGGACTCATAGGCGGCGCCAGCGGAAGCCGTCGGCGCGGAGCAGGTCGCCGGCCTGGCGGGGGCCCCAGCGGCCGGCTTCGTAGGTGGGAAGGCGAGATGCGGAGTCGGCCTCCCAGGCTTCGAGGATGGGCATGACGGCGCGCCAGGCGGCCTCGGTTTCGTCGCGGCGGATGAAGAGGGTCTGATCGCCGAGCATGACGTCGAGCAGCAGGCGTTCGTAGGCGTCGGGGGATTCCTGGGCGAAGCTCTGGCCGTAGCCGAAGTCCATGCGCACCGGTCGCACGCGCATGCCGAGGCCGGGCTGCTTGGCCTCGAAGGTGATGGAGACGCCCTCATCAGGCTGGATGCGCAGGGCGAGAACGTTGGGCGGCACACCGTCGGGGTTGGAGTCGCCGAAGAGGAGGTGGGGAACTTCGTTGAACTGAATGGCGATTTCGGAGGCGCGCTTGGCCAGGCGCTTGCCGCTGCGCAAGTAGAAGGGGACGCCCTTCCAGCGCCAGTTGTCGATCAGCAGGCGGGCGGCCAGGTAGGTCTCGGTGGTTGAGTCGGGCGCGACGCCGTCTTCGTCGCGGTAGGCGGGGACTTGGCGGCCGTCAACGAAGCCTGCGCCGTAGGAGGCGCGCATGACGTTTCTGGCGACCTGGTCGGGTTCGAGGTGGCGGAGGGCGCGGAGGACTTTGACCTTCTCGTCGCGGATGGAGTCGGCCTGGAAGTCGACGGGGGGCTCCATGGCGACAAGGGCGAGGAGCTGCATGATGTGGTTCTGGACCATGTCGCGGAGGACGCCGGCTTCCTCGTAGTAGGTGCCGCGGCCTTCGAGACCGACGGACTCGGCCACGGTGATCTGGACGGAGTCGACGTAGCGGCGGTTCCAGACGGGCTCAAAGATCACGTTGGCGAAGCGCAGGACGAGGACGTTCTGGACGGTTTCCTTCCCGAGATAGTGGTCGATGCGGTAGATCTGGGATTCGTCGAAGACGTTGTTGGTAATGGTGTTGAGGGTCTGCGCGGTGGCGAGGTCGCGGCCGAAGGGCTTCTCGATGACGATGCGGGTGGCGCCGGGGCCGCGGTTGAGGCCGGTTTCGCCAAGCAGGCGGATGATCTCGGGAAAAAGGCTGGGCTGGGTGGCGAGGTAGAAGATGCGATTGCCGCCGGTGCCGTGGCGTGTTTCGATTTCGGCCAATTCGCGCTTGAGGTCCTCGTAACCCGCGTGGGTGCTGAAGTCGCCGCGGACGTAGTAGAGCCCCTGCTGGAAGGCGTTCCAGAGTTCGGGGTCGGGCTTGCCGGTGCGGGAGAAGCTGGTGGTGGCTTCGTGCTGGCGGACGCGGTAGCTCTGGTGGTCCATGGGGCGGCGGCCAAGGCCGACGACGGCGAGCGAGGACGGGAGGAGGGCGTTGCGTTCGAGGTTGTAGAGAGCGGGGATGAGCTTGCGGGCAGCGAGGTCGCCGGAGCCGCCGAAGATGATGAGGGTGTGTCCGGGCGGAGCCTCCTGGAAGGACAGGCCCTCCCGAAGGGGATTGACTCCGAGCGCGGTGTCCAGGGCCTGGCCGTTCATGCTCATGGGAAATGCTCCGTCAGGCGATGTTGTTGTTTTGCAGAGCGGTGCGTAACGCGGTGGCGACCGCGCTCAAGCCGGTTGCCGAGTCGTTCAGGTGCAGGCGGAGGCGGCGGCGTTCGCGGGCGGCGAGGGACTCCAGGTCGCCGATGGCCTGGGCGTCGATGAGGGTGCCGAAGGTATAGCCGCGGCCGGGGATCTCGACGTCGGCCCGGTGATCGGCGGTGATCTGCAGGAATACCCCTGTGTCGGGGCCGCCCTTGTGCAACTGGCCGGTGGAGTGCAGGAAGCGGGGACCGTAGCCGAGGGTGACGGCACGGTGAAGGGAGTCGCGGAGGAGGGCCTGGATGGCGCGCAGATCCCCGTCGTGGGCGGGCGTGCGGTCGAGGTAGGCCTGGATGGAGATGTAGTCGCCGGGGCGAACGGAGGCGAGCCAGCCGGTGAGGGCAGCGGTGAGGTCGGGAGCCTGGCTGCCGGCGGCGAGCACACCGTTGGCACTGGGGCCGGCGGGCATATCGAAGGGCGCACCGGAGGCCGTGATCTGGCCGAGGACGCGATCCGTGTTGTCCTTGCTCTCGGCGACGCTCGGCTGGTCGAATGGATTTATGTCAAGCAGCGAGCCGGCGACCGCGGTGGCGAGTTCCCAGGTGAGGAAGTGGGCGCCGAGGTCGTGCGGATCGTCCAGCGGGAGGGTAATGACCGGGTGGCCGGCGCCGGCGAGAGCGTCGAGGCGGGCGGCGCGGCCGTCATCGGGATCGCCGGCGAGGGCGAGCTCGATGAAGACTCGATCGTTGTCGTAGACGCCGGGATCGCCGAGCGGCTCGCCGTCGACCGGCACGATGCCCTGGCCTTCCTTGCCGGTGCTCTCGGCGACGAGCTGCTCGACCCAGGCGCCGACGGGCCGAAGGGAGGTGGAGGGTACGAGCGTGAGTTTGTTCCGCCCCGCCCCGGCGAGTGCACCGAGCGCCACGCCGACGGTGACGGGCGGATTGGTGTTGACGGAGGAGTTGGCGGCGGAGGTCTGACCGGCGGCGATGGCGCGGTCGAGCAGCAGTTCAAGGTCGATGCCGGCGAGGGCGGCGGGGACAAGTCCGAAGAATGAAAGGGCGGAGTAGCGTCCCCCGATGTCAGGCGGGTTGAGGAAGACGCGGGCGTAGGCGTGGTCCTGGGCAAGGGCGGCCAGGCTGGTGCCGGGGTCGGTGATGGCCACGAAGTGGCGTCCGGGCGAGTCTGCGCCGGCGGCGGCGTAGCGCGACCAGAAGTACTCGGCGAGGGTTGCGGTTTCCAGGGTGCCGCCGGATTTGCTGGCGACGATGAAGAGCGATCGGTCGAGGTCCAGACCGGATTCGACGCGGCGGATGGCGGCGGGGTCGGTGGTGTCGAGGACGGTGAGTTGGGGCGAACCCTGGGCCTGCGGGATAACGGCGGCCATGACCTCGGGCGCGAGGCTGCTACCGCCCATGCCGAGGAGGACCACGTCGTCGACCTGTTCGGCGATCTCGGCGCTCCAGGAGGCGAGGTCGTCGACGCCGGCTCGCATGGCTTCGGCCACGCGCAGCCAGCCGAGGCTTTCGGCGATCTGGTTCTGGACGAGGGGGTTCTGGGTCCAGAGGGAGAGATCGGCGGCCCAGAGACGGCGGGCGAGGTCGTTGGTCTGGGCGCGGTCCAAGGCTTCGGCGACGGCATCGGTGGCCGGGCCGAAGCGAGCGGTGGGGCCGTCGCCGGACATTGCCGCCTCAGTTCCTGGCTAGGAGGCGAGCGCCCCCGCCTTGGCCTCGAGGTCTTGCAGGAGGTCGTCGTAGGAGTCGATGAACTTCTGGACGCCCTCTGCCTGGAGCTGGTCCATGATGGCGTCAAGGTCGACGCCCAGGGCGGCCAGACGTTCGAGAACGCCGTTCCAGTAGTCGGGGTCGCTGCTCACGGTGGGCTGAACCTCGCCCTGCTCACGGAAGGCGTCCATGGTGACGGAGGGCATGGTGTTGACGGTGTTGGGGCCGATGAGTTCGTCCACGTAGAGGGTGGGCGAGTACTCGGGGTTCTTGGTGCTGGTGCTGGCCCAGAGGGGCCGTTGGGGCTGGGCGCCGTCGGCGGCCAGGGCCTGGTAGCGCTCGGAGGCGGATATCTCTTCGAAGATCTCGTAGACCGCCTTGGAGTTGGCGATGGCAGCCTTGCCGAGAAGGGAACGAATCTCGTCGGCGTCATCCGCCCGCTCGGCCAGGAGTTCTTCCAGGCGGGCGTCGACGGCGGTGTCGATGCGGCTGACGAAGGTGCTGGCCACGGAGGCGACGTCGTCCACCGGCTCGCCGGCGGCGGCGCGGTTCTCGAGCGCGCTCAGGTAGGCGTCCACGACGCCGCGGTAGACGGCCTGGGCGAAGATGAGCGTGATGTTGACGTTGACGCCCTCGGTGATCAGGGTCTCGACGGCGGGCAGGCCGGCCGGCGTGGCGGGAACTTTGATCATGAGGTTCGGGCGGTCGACCGAGGCGACCAGGCGGCGGGCTTCCTCGACCGTGCCCTCGGTGTCGTGGGCGAGGCGCGGGGATACTTCCAGGCTCACGAAGCCGTCGGTCATGCCGGATTCGTCGAACACCGGGCGCAGCACGTCGCAGGCGGCGGCGATGTCGTCGACGGCGATGGCTTCGAACATCTGCTCGGGCGTGAGGCCCTGAGCGCCGAGACGGCGGATGTCTTCGTCGTAGGTGTCGCTGCCCTTGATGGCCTCCTGGAAGATCGTGGGGTTGGAGGTCATCCCGCGGACGCCCTCTTCGGCGACCAGGCGGGCGAGTTCTCCGGAGTCGACCAGGTCCCGGCTGAGAAAGTCCAACCAGACGCTTTGACCATGCGCATGGAGTTCGTGCAGCGGGGTTTGAGACATCGAAACCTCCGGGGCCAGAGCAACGGTGATCGGCCGAGGTCGATCGCGCAAGCGGATGGCTTACACGAGTACGTCTTCCCAGGCAATCGTACCAATGGCGGCGACGGAGAGCCGTCAGCAGCAGCCGGCGCCCAGGTTTCCCGGCGGGGTGTAGCCAAACCCGATGGGAAGGATGACCAAGGCAATGGCGACGAGCCCGGCCAGAACAAGCGCGCTCACTCGGACCGACGGCCAGACCACGCCGGGCCAAAACCGCGCCGGCGGGCCCGTGAGCCCGCGCCATACGACCGTGGCGGCAAACAGCCAGACGTAGGCCGTGAGGACGACATCACCCAGCAGAAACAGCCGTCGCGGGTCACGCACCAGCAAGTCCTGGACCAATTGCGCGCCGGTGCCGATCGAGTACACCCCCATGGCGAGCTGACGCGGGTGCGGCACGTCATTGACGATGGCGTCGCCTTGGGGGCCGGCCCGGTCGCCCATCAATCCGAGATGTACGCGGGGCAGCGGCTCGCTGAAGATCACCAGGTCGTACGTTTCGCCCCGGCTGCCGGGGACCGGTTCGAAGGCGATGCGATTGATCGCGGGGCTGTCCCGGTCCCCGCGCACCACGGCTCGTGCCCACACCGGGCGTCCGCCCTGGGAGGGCAGGAGGCTCACGAGAATTGTGGCGGGAACGCCCTTCCCGTCCTCGTCCTCGGCGAAGCCCCAGACGTCTATCGCCGTCAGATTATCGAGATGGGCCTGAAACGGCTGCTCGAATCGCGAGATAGGGCCCGCGTAGTACCGGGGGCGCATCCAGCCGGCTTCCTCCCATTCGTAGTCGGCGAGCAAGGCGGGAACACTTGCAGCGACTACGACGAGCGTCACGCCGAGGGCCGCCCAGCGCTGAATCCGACTCCCGCGGCTCCGCCAGCCGTCAACGCTCGCCGTATGCCGAGTTACGAGCGCCTCGACGAACACCACAGCCAGGATGGCGCCGGCCATGACCTCGGACCCGTCGTCGAGAAACGTTGCCCACCAGTGCGTCGTTCCATAGAGCACGCCGAAGCCGTCGCGAAGGATCGCGCCCAGACCAAGCGCCAGCGCCAGCGCGGTCAGCAACAGGAGCGCGGGCTTCCGGCGCAGCGATGTAAAGACGACCCACCCCGCCAGCACCGCCAATGGAGCGGACAGTACCCCGATGATGGCCGCCCAACGGATTCCGGTGGGCAAGTCAGCGAGGCCAAGGCTCGCGAATAGTGATTCAGACTGATCCCATTGCGTGTCCTTGATGCTCACGGCTTCCTCCCAGGCAATGAGCCCGGCGAAGAGCGCGACGGCGATCCAGCCGAGCGACCACAGCCAGCGAGGGCGCCGAAAGTCCGGCGGCGGGCGGAACAGCTGCGCCGCCGCGAGAATCGCGACCATCGCCCAAAGGCCGCTGGCGTACCAATTGGCCAGCGATTGCTCGCTGTCCAGATTCAGGTGCTGGAACCAGTCGAGAAACCCTGGCCCGTACCAGCCCGACGCAAAGAAGGCCAGCGGGAGGGTAAGCGCGACGTTCCCGACCAGGAACAGTGCGCCGACCCTGGCTCGGGTGCGGGAATGCCTAACCGAGAGCATTCCGAGCACGAGACGTTTGGCCGGTGCAGTCCACTACCCGGAACGGCGGCCGATTGTGCCCATCGAGCACATGCGGGGCGGGCGCGGAGCATGGCGCGGCCGAACCCAGGCCGAACGGGGGGATTGTCGGAGCGCCGCTGCCAGGGTATGCGGGTGGAATCGCGAGTTCTCTAGGGGCCCAGGCGTTCGCCGCGTTCGAGGGACTGGACCTTGCGGAGGCGGCGGACGTAGCGCTCTTCCTGGTCCGCGAATCTGGCCCCGAGGAAGGCTTCGACGAGTTCCTCGATGAGGGAGAGGCCGACGATGCCGGAGCCGAGGCAGAGGACGTTCATGTCGTCGTGCTGGACGCCCTGGCGGGCGGAGTAGGTGTCGTGGCACATGCCGGCGCGAGCGCCCGCGACCTTGTTGGCGGCCACGCAGGCGCCGACGCCGCTGCCGCAGACGATGATGCCGCGGTCGGCCCGGCCGGAAGCGACGGCCTCGGCGACGGCGGCGGCGTAGTCGGGGTAGTCCACGGATTCATCGGAATGGGCGCCGAAGTCGATGACCTCGCAGCCGGCGCCGCGCAGGATCGCGACGAGGTCGGATTTGATGGCATAGCCACGGTGGTCCACGCCGATGGCGACATTCATTCCTGGCTCCAGGGGTTCGCCTTGCTTTGGCTCAGTTTCCGCGACTGGGCGAGGCTTTGCACGCGGCGTTGGCGCATCTCAGGCGAGATCCAGGCCGCCTGCGCCGGCCATCCGTTGGTACAGGCGACGCTGGCGGGCTCTGGCTTCCTGGTAGACGGCGTGGTTGGCCGGGTTGGGGTCGAATGGCTGGTCGCCATCGGTCCCCTGGTCGGAAGGGACGGAATGGCCGAGTGCCTGCAGCGCCCAGATGGCGGCGCCGCGGCTGGTGGGTTCGGCGACGGCGGAGCGGATGACGGGGCGGCCGAGGACGTCGGCGAGGATTTGGGTCCAACGATCGGAGCGCTGGGGCGCCCCGCCCGATACGTGGACGACGTGGGGTTCGCCGATGACCGGGACAAGCAAGTCGTAGATGGCGGCGAGGCGGAAGGCGACGGCTTCCATGCCGGCCAGCAGCAGGTCGGCGGGCTGGGTGTTGAGGCGGGCGCCGTGGATGGTGGCGCGGGCGGAGTCGTCCCAGCCGGGACTGCGTTCGCCGGCCAGGAAGGGAAGCACGGTGAGGCCGTGGCCGTCGGGCGGCAGGTGGGCAATGGCGTCGTCGGGATCGTCGCCCTGGAGTCCGCGCAGAAAGTCTCGCAGCCAGGCGACGACGATGCCGCCGTTGCTTTCGGCGCCGCCCAGCAGCGATCTTGCGCGGTCGACCCGGTATTCCCAGAGGCCGGCGGGGACGGAGCGGACCGGTCCGGGCACGAGGGCGCGGACCGCGGCGCTGGTGCCGATGTTGAAGACGATGGCGTCGGCCTCGCCGGGGGCGGTGCCGAGGTTGCTGCAGAGGCCGTCGCCGAGGGCCGGGAACCAGGGGATGTCGGCGATGGTGGGCCAGCGTTGCCGCCAGGGATCGGCGAGTCCGCACAGCGGCTCGCCGGCCGGGTCGATGGCGCCCAGCGAGCCTGGATCGACGTTGAGGGCGCCGAGGGTGGCGAGGTCCCAATCCAGCTCGCGGCGGTTCAACATGCCGGACCAGGCGGCGAGGCTGAGTCCCAAGCCGCAGGGGCGGCCGAACAGACGCTGATAGGCGTACTCGCCGAAAGTGATCCAACGGGCGACCTGGCGGACACCGTGGGGTTGGGTCCGCCTGAGCCACCGAAAGCGGGCCGGCAGGTAGCTGGCGTGGATGGGCGCGCCGGTGCGGTCGTAGGAGGCCGCCACGTCCCACTCCTGGCGGAGCACGGCGGCGTCGGCGGCGCAGCGGGTGTCGGCGTAGGTGTAGACGGGGGTTCGGGGCTCGCCGGCGGCGCTGACGCCGAGCACGCTGGAGGCGAAGACACTGGCGCCCACGCCCTGAAGGTCCGCCGCTTGCGGCCCAAGGCGCTGGAGGGTGACGTCAATCGCTTGCGCCAGGCGGTCGAACAGGGCGTCCGCGTCGATCTGCACGCCGCCGTCGGGCGTGGTGTCGAAGCCGGAGGCGATCTGGGCGTCGCTGCCGGGGAGCGGATCCCCGTCGGCGGTGTGCGCGGCGGCGCGGACGGACGAGCTGCCGACGTCGATGCTGAGCACGAGGGGAGCACTCTCGCCGGAGGCGGCGCGCGCCATGCGTCGGTTTCCGCTCTGTCGATGTGACGGCAGTTTAGGCGCAGGGCGTCTCTATACTTCGCGGCGCCCGGCGGCGGGGGAGCACAGAGCGTGAATACCCGAGCGTGCGACCTGCTGGTGGTTGGAGGCGGTCCGGCGGGGTCGGCCGCGGCGATTGCGGCACGGCGGGCTGCGCCGGAGCTCGAGACGGTGGTGCTGGACCGGCAGCGGTTTCCGCGGGACAAGGCCTGCGGGGACGGATTGGGCCCCGGGGTCGTAGCGCGGCTGTCGGACCTTAACGCCACTGAGATTGTGCGGGGTCGTCGGCCAGTCGAACGGCTGAAGATCGTGGCGCCGTCGGGGGCCGAGGTGGTGGGCGACCTGCCGGCGATTGGGAAAGCGGCGCGGGGTTACGTGGTGCCGCGGGCGGAGTTCGATGACGCCCTGCTGACGCGCGCTCGAGAGGCGGGCGCGGACGTATGGACCGAAAGCCGGCTCGAAGGATTGGCCTCGCCCGGCGGTGGGTCGGTTCGAGTCGAGGCGAGCGGGCCCAACGGACTGGTTACCGTCAGTGCGAGGGCCGTGATCGCGGCCGATGGGGCGCGGTCGGACGTGCGGCGGTTGCTTGGAGTGCCTTATAACGACTCGGCGCATACCGGGGTGGCGATCCGGGCGTACGTGGAGCGGCCCGGCGGATTCGATCACATGACGTTCTACTTCAAGCGCGAGTTGCTGCCGGCGTATGGCTGGGTGTTCCCGATCGACGCGCGGGGCGCGAACGTGGGGGTGATGATCGACGCCGCTCGCTTCCGGCGGCAGGAGCGGAGCTTGCCGGAACTGCTAAGCGATTTCCTGCGATCCAGCGGGCACGTCAGCCTGGAACCCGAGCGGTCGCGGGCCTACATGCTGCCCTTCGCCAGCTACGTGCCGCCGCTGGTGCAGGGCCGGGTGGCGCTGGTGGGCGACGCCGGGTCGATGATCAACCCGTTTTCGGGCGAGGGCATTGCCTACGGCATGGCGGCGGGCATCGAGGCGGCTCGGCGGGCAGTGCGGGCGGTGCGGGCGGGAGCGGACGACCGGCCGTTCGATGGATTCGATGCGTGGTTTCGGGAGCGATTTGGCGAGCACTTTCGGGCATCGGCGCGAGCCAAGCGGCTGGCGCAGCGGGCCTGGATTGCGGACTTTGGGGTGCGGGCGGCGCGGCGACGGCCGGAGTTCGTGCGGGAAGGCATCGAACTGCTGGTGGGCGAGGGCACGGCGCTGTCGTGGCGGAGCCTGGCGCGGTTGCTGCTGCACGGGCGCGGCTAGCTCATCGCTGCCGACGCTCCGCGCTAACGGGACGATGTCAGGCTTGCCTGGAGGTTGTTTCGTCCTCGCCGTTCGAGGTAACGACGGGTGATACGTCACCGGTACCGGGCGACGCATCGGTTGCCGCGGCTGTCTCGCCGGCTTCGGCGACCGGTTCTTCCGATTGAGCAGCAGCTCGAGCTTTCGGGGTCGGCGCGGCCGTTGGGGATTCCGCGTGCTCGCCGCGCAGGCGGTCGCCGATTTCGGTGAGCGTGGCGTCCACTCGCTTGACGACCTGCTGCGTGCGCTCGTGCCGGAGGGCGTCGTCCACGCGCTCCATGGCCTTGTCGCCAATCGCCATCATTTCGCCGCGGACTCGGCGGGCCTCTTCACTCTCCAGTCCGGCTTCGACTCGCGACTTGGCTTGCGCCAGGCGCACACGGACCTTCTCCCCGCGTTCGCCGCCGACTTCGTCGCCGACCCGCTTGATCAGGCCGTCGATGCGACGGCCCCACCCCTTGTTGTCCTGGTCCTCTGCGCTCACGGCGTCACCTCGTTCGGCAGTTTCTTCGGTTAGAGCTTACTGCGACGGCTCGTGCTACCGTCCCGCTGTTGGACCCGGGAGTCGTCGCCCATGAGCACGCCGCGCCGCATCGCCGTCATTGAAGTCAACCACTGGCATTCCACCTACGACGCCGCCTACCTGACGGTTCTGCAGAACCTGGACCTGGACATCGAGTTGGTAGGCGTCTCGGACAGCGACGCCGCGATCGCGGAGGACCGGGCGAGTCGCTACGAGACCACGTCGTTCACCGACTACCGCGAGATGGTCGACGCCACGAAGCCGGACTTCGTGATCGCGCTGGGCCGGCACGTGGAGATGCCCGAGATCGCGCGGTTCCTGATCGAGGCGGACATTCCATTCATGATGGAAAAGCCGATGGGGACGAGCGCGGACGTGGTCAGCGGCCTGGCGGACCTGGCGGAAGCGCGCGGCGCCTGGGTGTCGGTGCCGTTTCCCAACCGACAATCGCCGTGGGCGGAGAAGGCTCGGGAGATGATTGCGGCGGACGAGTTCGGGCCGATTTCGCACATCGTGTTCCGGATCATCCGGCCGACCATGCAGCGTTATGTCGAGTGGGACTCGCCCTGGATGCTGGACCGCGCGCAGGCCGGCGGCGGCGCGCTGACCAACCTGGGCGGGCACGGCATGGACATGTCCAGATTCCTGCTGGGCGAGGACGTGCAGGTGGCGTCGGCCGTCATCAGCAACATCGTCCACGCCTCGGAAGTCGAGGATTACGCCCTGGCTACCCTGCGCAGCTCGAGCGGGACGCTGGTCCACGTGGAGGTGGGCTACACGATGCCTACCTGGCCCGCGAACGAATCCGACTCCGAGATGAAGGTGGCCGGCTCGAACGCCATGCTCAGCGCGGTTGCGGACGGCCTGCAAATCCTGGCGCCGGGACGCAACGAGCACCTGGACACGCCGGTAACCGTCTTGTCGGCCTACCCGGGATTCGTGCGGGACTGCCTGGAGCGGGTGGGTCGCGGAGATCCGCCGGCGATCACGCCGCGGGACTGCGCGAACGCGGTGCAGCTGATTGACGACGCCTACCGGGCGGCCGGTCGGGTCTAGGCGCCAGGTTCGAGCCGGCGGACGATCGACAGGCTGCTGGCGGCGGAGGTTCGGGGATCCGGCAGCGCCATGTTGACTTCGACGCTGACCGGGCCGTCATAGTCGGATTCGACCACCGCGCGGAGCGCATCGCTGACCCAGGCTTCGTCCTGGACGCCTTCCAGCAGGCCGAGGTGCAGGTCGCTCTGGGCGTCGTTGTCGTTGACGTGGACGTACTGGAGCCGGTCGCCGGCGGCGTCAATCGACCCGGCGACGGACTCGCCGGCGATCTGGTTATGGCCGACGTCCAAGAGCAAATGCAGGTTGGCGTGGCCGCAGGCCGTGATGAAGTCGAGGGTTTCGCGGACCGTCGGCAGACCGCGCCCGGGAAAGTGCTCGATGCCGAGGCGGACGCCGGCGCGGTGGGCATCGTCGGCCAGGGTGAGGGCCGATTCGCGGTAGGCAGCTAGCGCCAGGGCGTCAGGCGTGACGGGCGGCGCGAGGTAGACGTCGGATATGCCCAGGCTCTGGGCTTCGCGGATGCCGGCGCGGACGTGGTCCACAGCGAGCTGGCGGGCCGAGTCCTCGGTCGCGTCCAGGAGCGCACCTTCCGGCATGAGGTGAGCGACAGCCATGCAGGTGATCGGAAGCGTGCGCTCGGTGAGTTCCAGGTTGGCGTAGCCGGGGCGCACGTCGACTGACTGGAAGCCGGCTTCGGCGGCGAAGGCGGTGGCGGTGGCGGGGTCATCGGCCAGGCCCCAGAGGCAGAAGGCGACGTGCAGGCTCATGGGCGGCAGTCTCTCACGCGTCGTTCGGAGTCGCCGCCCAGCCGCGGGCGCGCTGGACGGCTCGACGCCAGGTGGGGCGATCGATGGCGAGGGTCTCCAGGCCAGGCTCGAACAGCGCTGGTGCGGGGCGAAGCGAGCGCAGCTCGTCCAGACCGGACCAGACGCCCTCGGCCAGGCCGGCCAGGTACGCGGCGCCAAGGGCGGTGGTTTCGATGTCCGCCGGCCGGGCGACCGTGCGGGCGGCGCTGGCGGCCTGGAGTTGCAGGAGCAGGTCGTTGGCGGCGGCGCCGCCGTCGACGAGCAGTTGGCCGGTGAGCGCGGGCATGAGTTCCAGGACGTCCTGAACCTGGTGGACGATGGCTTCGAGGGCGGCGCGGGCCAGGTGAGGAGCGGTGACACCGCGCGTGAGACCAAGAATTGCGCCGCGAGCGTCGGGATCCCAGTAGGGTGCGCCCAGGCCAGTGAAGGCGGGGACAATCACCGCGCCTCCTGTATCGGGCACGGCGCGCGCCAGGGTCTCGATTTCGGGGGCGGACTCTATCAATCCCAGTTCGTCTCGCAGCCATTGCACCAGCGCGCCGCCGGTGAACACGCTGCCCTCGTAGGCGTAGGTCAAGCCGTCGGGCCGCCCCAGCGCGACGGTGGTGAGCAGGTGGTCAATGTCCGGCGGGCGCGTGTCGCCGGCGTGCTGGAGGAGAAAACAGCCGGTGCCGTACGTCACCTTGGCGGCGCCGGGCGCTACGCCGAGGTGGCCGAAGAGGGCGGCTTGTTGGTCTCCGGCAATGCCACTGATGGGTGTCCCCGGGGCGACCGGGGCGTCGACGCCGGCGACGGAACACCGGCCACTTGAGGGCACGATCTCGGGCAGGGACCGCGCGGGGATTCCGAGTAGCTGGAGCATATCGTTCGACCAGCAACCGGTCTCCACGTCCATCAGCAGGGTCCGCGAGGCGTTGGTGGCATCGGAGAGATGCGCGCCGCCCGACAGGCGAGCAATCAGCCAGGCGTCCACGGTTCCGAAGCGCAGGCGGCCGGCGTCGCGGGCCGCGGCGACCTCGGGCACGTGATCCAGCATCCAGGCAAACTTGCCGGCACTGAAATAGGGGCTGGGGCGCAGGCCGGTGACGGCGCGAACAGCGTCGCCGTGGCCGGTAGTTTCCAGTTCGGTCATCCGGGGCGCGGTGCGGACGTCCTGCCAGACGATGGCCGGTCCCAGCGGTTGGAGCGTTGCGGAGTCCCAGGCGACGGCGGTCTCGCGCTGGTTGGTGATGCCAACAGTGGCGACCGCGCCGGGGGGCGTCGCGGCGAGCGCCTGGCGCGCGCTTCGGCACACGCCCTCCCAGATCTGGTTGGGGTCGTGCTCAACCCAGCCGGGCCGGGGATAGCCCTGGTTCACCGGGGCGTAGGCGCGTCCGACGATGCGGGCCTGGGCGTCGACAACCAGGGTGGTGGTGCCGGTGGTGCCCTGGTCGATGGCGAGAATCACGGAGGTGCGACCGCCAGGCTGGCGAGGCAGGGGTACGGTAGCATCGGGCCCGCGCGTCCGTACGGGGCGCCAAAGGGGGGCGAGTGGTCCTGAGCGATCGGGCTCTACGCGAGGCGATCGCGTCAGGCCGTCTGGAAATCAAGCCGCTCGACGCAACCGCGATTCAGCCTTCGAGCATCGACCTGCGGCTTGGGCATGTGTTCCGGGTCTTCGTGAATCAGACCGAGACACACATCGATCCGAAGCTGAGCCAGCCGGACCTCACCGAGGAAGTCGAAGTATCCGCAGGCTCCAGCTTCGTCCTCCATCCGGGTGAATTCGTACTCGCGGGAACCGTGGAGACCATCCAGATGCCGAACGACCTCGTGGGCCGCATTGAGGGCAAGAGTTCACTGGGGCGGCTAGGATTGATGGTGCACAGCACCGCGGGCTACGTGGACCCAGGATTTCGGGGCAGTTTGACGCTGGAGTTGTCGAATCACGCCAACCTGCCCATCCTGCTGTGGCCCGGCATGCGGGTCAGTCAACTTTCGGTCATGCAGCTCACGAGCCCGGCGGAACGTCCGTACGGCTCGCCCGGGCTGAACAGCAAGTATCAGGACCAGCAGGGGTCGACCCCCAGCCGGTCGCATCTTGGATTCGCCGTCCGCGACACCCGCACGGTTTAGGAGTAACCCATGGCAGAAGCCGCCGATCAGTCCGTAGCAGCCACCGGTAGCGAGGAACCCTTCCTCGAGTCGTCTGGGGGCGTGATCTATCGCCAGAAGAACGGCCAGGTTCAGGTGGCCGTGGTCCAGACGCAGCGCGGGGCCTGGGTCTTGCCCAAAGGCGCCGTCGAGCCGGGCGAAGCGCCGAAAGACGCGGCGGTGCGCGAGGTGTTGGAGGAAACCGGCATCGTGGGCGAAGTCGTGGACGACCTTGGCGAGATTCGCTACGAAGTCCGACCGGATCTCTGGACGGGGTTTGTGCCGAAGGTCGTGCATCAGTACCTGCTGCGGTCCACCGGCGGGAGCATTCGTCCGGACCCGGCCGAGCACGTGGAAGCGCGCTGGGTCCCGATGCCGGACGCGGTGCGCATGCTGCATCACGTGAACGAACGGACCATCATGCTGCGCGCGGAAGATCTGCTGAGTCGCGGCGAACCCGGGAGCGCGGGTGCCTGAGGCCCGCGGCAGGCGGCCACCCGGCCGCCTGTTGTCGTTGGTTGCCGCGTTCGGGCTCGCGTTTGTCTTTCTCGGCGGCGGCGACGCCGGACCAGCCAAGCCGTCGGCACATGGAACGCTGCGGATTGAGGGTTCGGAACCAGTCTCCCTGGATCCGGTGCACGTGCGAGACACAGGGGCCGGCGCGTACGTCCAGGAGATCTTTGCCGGGCTGACGCGGATTGGACCGGATCTGTCGGTGAGTCCCGACCTGGCTTCGGGTTGGACGGTGAGTTCGGACGGTCTGGTCTATACGTTTACGATTCGTCCCGAGGCCAGGTTTCACGACGGACGACCGCTGACGGCGGACGATGTGCTGTGGTCGTGGGCCAGGGCGCTCAGTCCAGACACGGGATCACTTGCAGGGCCCGTGTTTCTGGGAGACATCCAGGGAGCGGCGGCCTACGCGGCCGGCGAGGCAGCCACCGTCTCAGGACTGCGCGTCGTCGGATCGCACGGGATCGAAGTCACGCTGGAATCCGCCCGCTCGTTTTTTCCGAGCAAGCTGAGCGCCGGTCCGACCCTCATCGTGGATCGACACAACGTCGCGAAGGGCGATGCGTGGTGGCGGTCGCCGAACGGGTCGGGTCCCTACAGGCTCGAGGCGTGGCAACCGGAATCGCGCATCACGCTGCGGCGCGCCGACACGGCATCCTGGCTGTCGGGCGGACCGGCGGTGGTGGAGTTTCATCAGCTGGACGTGGGCGAGGACCTGCTGCTGTTCGAACGCGACGAGCTTGATCTGGTCGCTATTGGCGGATCGGACCTGGATCGGTTTCGGGATCCCAATGAGCCGCGCGGCGGGCAACTCGTGAGTACGCCGGATCTGGCCTTTCACTACGTCGGGTTCAACACGACGCTCGCGCCGCTGCACGACGAGCACGTGCGGCGGGCCCTGGCGTTGGCGACCGATCGAGCCTTCATCAATGAGGTGGTGCTGACCGGCACGCAACGGGAGGCGAAGGGTGTCATTCCGCCAGGCTTGCCGGGGCATCGACCCGACTTCGAGGGGCTTTCGTTTAACATAGCGGCGGCGGAGGCGGAACTGGCGAAGTCACGGTACGGCGACGCCGACGCCGTGCCGCAGATCACCGTCGTCGCGCCCGGGGAGGGTCTCTCCGGAAATCCGTTCCTGGAGTTTGTGATCCGTCCATGGCGAACGGACCTGGGCCTGGATGTGGTGATCGAGGTGCGCTCGTTCGACGATCTGGTTGAGACGCTGGACGACCCGGGCCACGACATTCAGGCGTTCTTCCTGGGGTGGTCCGCGGACTTTCCCGACGCCTCCAACTTCACCGACGAGTTGTTCGGATCAGACCGGCCCGACAATGCGTGGCGATTTACGGATGCGCTGGTTGACGACCTGATCACGAAGGCGCGACTGGCCACGTCGGACGAGGAGCGGCTTCGCCACTACGGGGCCATCGAGGAACGCGTGATTTCGCAGGCGGTGCTGATTCCGCTTATGTTCTACGTGTCGCACGAACTCGTGCAGCCCTGGGTGGAAGGCTATGTCGGACGTCCGATGACCCGCGAATGGCTTACCGAACTGACCATCACCAACTAGCGCCGTGCCGCTGAACCGTCGACGGTTTGTACGGATGGCCAGCGGCGGCATTGCGTTGGCGGCCGTCGCGTCCTGCGACGTTCCCGGATCGGAGACGGGCGGCGGCGACGGGCAGCGCCTGGAGCTGCTGCTGGACGAACCGGCGACGATCGACCCGGCGCTGGTCGCCCAGCCGCAGGAAGCGACGATCGCGGATGCCCTGTTCGAGCCGTTGCTGCGCGTGGGCGAGGGCGGCGCGACGTACCCGGCCGCGGCGGACTCATGGCAGATCACGGACGCGGGGCATGCCTATCAGTTCACGCTGGCGGGCGGCGGCCGTTGGACCACGGGCGAGGCGGTGTCCTCGGACGATTTCGTATGGGCGTGGCGACGCAACCTGGCGCCGGAATTGGGTGCGACGTTCAACTACCTGCTGTTCCCGATCCGAGGCGCGGAGAGCTATGCCGGCGGCGGTCGCAATCGCGACGTGCCGGAGGTTCGGGCGCCGGATACGTCAACGCTGCGGGTGCACCTTGACGCCCCAACGCCGGGATTCCTGGCGCGGGTGGCGACTTCGACCTTCGTACCACTGCCACGCGCGGAAATTGAAGGCACCGGGGCATCGTGGACCGAGCCGATCCGAATTCGAAGCAATGGTCCGTACAAACTGGCGCAGTGGGACCGCAGCCTGGGCATGACGCTGCACCGGAATGACCACTACGGCGGACCCTTGCCGCCTCGCTTCCGCGACGTGGTTGTCCGGTTTCCCCGATCAGCCGACTCCCGGCTCCAGGACTTTCACGCAAGTCCCGCGCACGCCGCCAGCGTGAGTGGCCCGGACTATCAATCGGCACTGGCCAATGCGGACCTGCGGCCGCAGGTGCGGCTCTTCGCGCGTGCCGGCACCTGGTTCATCGTGTTCAACACGCGCAAGGCGCCGTGGGACTCGGCGGACGTTCGACGGGCGCTGTCGCTGGCTCTCGACCGCGAGGCGTTGACCGCGGCGGTGTTTGACGAGCCCACGCTTCCGGCGCAGCGCGTGACGCCTGAGACCATCCTGGCGGCCGAGTCCAATCCCGCCCCAGGGGCTGACGAGGCACGCGCGCTGCTGGCCGGCGCCGGATACCCAAACGGTGAAGGCCTGCCGCCGCTGCGCTTTACCTATCACCGCACCGACCAGTGGGACCGGCTTGCCGCGGAACTCACCCGGGTATGGAGCGATGTCCTTGGCCTGGACGTCCAGCCCGACGTCCGCGAGTGGCGCGACTTCCTGGACTTTTCGAACGCGCCCGGCGATTTTGACGCCTACCGCGCCGGGTGGACGTCCGAGTACCGTCATCCGTCGAACTGGCTGGACGATCTGTGGCGATCGGACGTGGACTTCTTCCGATCAGGCTGGGCGAACGCCGAGTTTGACCGGCACCTGGACACGGCGGCGGCCAGCACGGACCCGGAGGCTCAGCGCGCGGCCTACGCGGCCGCCGAAGGCCTGCTGGAAGCCGAGGCGCCGGCCATAGCCATCGGCCAGCATGCGTCGGCTTTCCTGCTCAAGCCCACCGTGAGCGCCTTCGGGATCGAGCCGGTAAGCGGTGCGATCGACCTGGCACAGGTACGGCTGGACGCCTAAGCCGTCGCGACCGACCCGCGCGGACTAGCGCTCGATCGGCTGGCCGATCATGGAACCCCACTCGGTCCAGGAGCCGTCGTAGTTGCGGACGTTGCCGACGCCGAGCAGTTCGTGCAGCGCGAACCAGGTGTGGGCGGAACGTTCGCCAATCCGGCAGTAGGTGATGACGGGGGCATCGCCGGTCGCGCCGAGCGGGCCGTAGATCTCCAGTAGCTCATCGGCCGACTTGAAGGTGCCGTCCGCTTCGTTGACGGCGGTGAGCCAGGGAACGTTGTCGGCGCCGGGAATGTGTCCGCCGCGCTGTGACAGTTCCTGGAGGCCTGGCGGCGCCAGGATCTCGCCGGTGAACTCGGCGGGCGAACGCACGTCGACCAGCACGGTGGAGCCGTCGCCAAGTGCGGCGCGGACGTCGGGCTGGAGGACGCGGAGCGAGGGGTCGGCCGTGCCGGCCTCATAGGCGGTGCGCTCGACCACGGTCTCGTCGGTGGTCAGTTCGCGGCCTTCCTGCTCCCACTTGAGCCGGCCGCCGTTCATCAGGCTCACGCGCTCGTGGCCGGCCATCTTGAACTGCCAATAGGCGAACGCGGCGAACCAGTTGTTGTTGTCGCCGTAGAGGATGACGTGGGTGTCCGCGGCGATGCCGGAGGCTTCCAGCAAATCCTTCCACTGATCCGGCGAGGCGATGTCACGCCGGACGCCATCGGAGAGCTGCGTCTCCCAATTCCAACCCACGGCGCCGGGAATGTGCCCGGAGTCGTACGAGGACGTGTCGACGTCCACCTCGACCAGGCGAACGTTGTCATCGCCGCCGTGGGCGGCGACCCAATCAGTGTCGACGAGGACGTCTGGATTCACATATTCGGCCATTGAGGCTACCTACCTGGGGAAAGCTGACGTGCCCGCGCGGATGCGGGGCCAATTCTTGCATGAAAACGAAGTCGTACTACATTCGAAATCGCAGGGGTGGGCTACAGTGCCCGCCGCCACCCTCTCGGTTTAGGCCGCCCATGCCGACTCGAGCAAAACGCCAGCAGGCGATTCGGATCGCGGTCCTGGCACTGACGATCCTGGGCGCGGCGTTTCTCGCGCCGGCCGGGCTTGCCCATGCAGAGTCGCCGCCGGATTCCGCCATTGCCGACGGGTGGTTCTTTTCGCAGGCCGGGCCGGATGAGGGGTTGGGGTTTGAAGTCACGGACGCCGACGACGTGCCGTTCTGGACATTCTTCCAGGAAGCCGGCGGCGTCGCGCGACTGGGCTATCCGATCGCCAATCGCTGGACGCAGGGCGACCTGACCTACCAGGCGTTCCAGCGGGCCGTGTTGCAGGGGAGCGCAGGCGCCGGGGTGACGTTTGTGAACATCTATGACGAGCTGAGCCAGGCTGGACGGGACGACTGGCTGGCCTCGGAACGCGGCGTGCCCCGGCCGCCAACGTCCACGACACCCGACCAGCGGCCCTTTGCTGAAATCCTGGCCGAGCGGCTTGAACTGCTGGCACGGCATCCCGACATCGAGCGCTTTTGGTTCCGCGACGAACACTGGCTCGAGACGTATGGATTGCCCATTGCCACCGAGGATCGCGGCCACGTGGTGGTACTGCGGGCGCAGCGCGCGGTCTTCTGGCAACTGCAAACCGACGCGGAACTGGCCACCGGGCCAGCCATGGTGGGGGTCTCGTTCAGCGGCATTCACTTCCGCGACGGCGGTCTAATCCCGACGGCGGCAACCGCCGGCGTTGCGGATCCGGCGCTGGCCGGGACGACCGGGCAACTGGCATTCCTGAGCAACCGCGACGGGGCCTGGAACCTGTGGGCCATGACGCCGACCGGGACCGAGTTGACGCAACTCACGCAGACGGGCGGCCTGACGAGCCGTCCGAACTGGTCGCTGGACGGGCGGCGGATTGCCTACTCGGCGTTTGCGAGCGGGGGGTACCAGGTTTTCGTGGCCGACGGCGACGGGAGCAATCCGCGGCAACTCACCAATACACCCGCCACGGACTGGGAGGCCTGGTGGTCGCCGGACGGCGAGCGGCTGGTGTTTGCCAGCACCCGCAGCGGCGAGAGCGAGATCTACACGATGCTGGCGGACGGTTCCGAGCAGCGGATCATCGGCGACCAGGCCGGGTTTCTCTGCTATCCCGCGTGGTCGCCCGATGGCTTGCAGCTCATCTTCACCAGCGGGTCGGACATAGTGACCGTGGATCTTGACGATCCGCAGGGTTCGCGCGCCGTGATTAGCAGCGGCCGCGATCCGTCGTTCTCGCCGGACGGCACGCGTATTACGTTTGCGCGCTGGATCGGGGATGCCTTTGATGTGTTCGTTGCCGACGCCGACGGATCGAATGAAGTCCGCCTGACCACGCACCCCGCTCCGGATTGGAACCCGGTGTTTTCGCCGGACGGCGCCAAGATCGCCTTTGCCAGCTACCGGGACGCCAACTGGGAGATTTATACGGTCAGAGTGGATGGCACGGACTTGCAGCGGATAACCGACAACCCGGCGTCGGACTACCTGCCGGCCTGGGGCAATCCGCTACGCGCCACCGACCAGCCGCGAGCGAGCGGCGGCAGCCGCCCCAAGTAGTCCCACGTCTTCGCCGAGCGACCAGGGTTCGAGCCGCAGGTTGGGCGCGGTGCTCTCCAGGAGATGCTCGCGGACGGTGGCCCGCAGCGGATCGAAGAGTAGGTCGCCGGCGTTGGCGATGCCGCCTCCGACAACGACGACATCCAGGTTCACGAGATGCGCGACGTTGATGATGCCAAAGCCGACGGCGCGTCCCGCGCGATGCAAAGCGCTGATCGAAAGTTTGTCGCCCCGTCGCGCCGCTTCGACCACGTCGCGGCCGGAAAGGTCGGCCTGGCCGCTGATACTGCTGGCGCGGCCCGCCGCGATTTGTTCGCCTACCCAGGCCGCGATGTCGGGCCCGGCGGCGATGGCCTCAATGCAGCCGCGGTTGCCGCAGTCGCAGAGCGGACCTTCGAAATCGACGGTCATGTGGCCGAACTCGCCGGCGCTTCCGTAAGCGCCGTGCCAGAGTTGGCCGTCCAGGATCAAGCCGCCGCCGACGCCCGTGCTGACGGTGATGTAGAGCATGTTCATGGCACCCCGACCCGCCCCGTATTGGCGTTCGGCTAGCGCGGCGGCGTTGGCGTCGTTTTCGAGGAATGCCGGGAGACCAACGGCATCGGCGATCCGCGCCGCCAACGGGACTTCCTTCCAGCCCGGCAGGTTGGGAGCCTCGTGAATGACGCCGGTGTCCCAGTCGAGCGGCCCGGGGGCGCCAATCCCAACGGCTACGAGGTCCGAGACGTGGACGGACGCGCGGGCCAGCGAGTCCTGCAGCACGGCAACGGTGCGATCAATCACCGCATCGGGTCCCCGGGACGCTTCCGTAGCGCCGGTTGCAAAGCCCGTAATGCCACCGTTCACAGCGACGACAGCCGCGCGCACGCTGGTCCCGCCAAGGTCGATGGCGCCGACCGGCCCGGACAGGTCAGGCATCACTGGGGCCCCTGACGGGCGGCGCCGTCAGTCCGGCCGAATCGCGCGCGCCTCGGCGTCGCAGCGCCTGGACGATTTCGAACAGCAGCATGGCCGCCAGGATGAAGGCCGGCGCGAGCAGCATGCCACCTCGCGGTCCGGCGGCGTCGGACGCGGCGCCAATCATCGGTGCAAGCAGCGCCCCGCCGACACTGGCCATGGCGGTGAGGGCCCCGGCGAGGGAACCTGCGATTCCGGGTCGAATGCGCAGGCCGATACCGAGCGCGGTGGGGAAGACCCCGCCGATCGCCGCGCCCGTCAGGACGAATCCCAGGACGGCCAGCGGCGCGGAACCCGCCAGCGCCGCCAGTATCGACGTGCCCAGCGCCAGCACGAGCGACCAGCGAACAATGTTGGACGCCCGCCAGGAGTCAGCCAGGCGGTAGACGACTAAGCGCCCGAGCAGGACGCCGATCCAGAAGGCGGTGACCGAAGCCGCCGCCGCCGCTCGCGGAATCCCCTGCGTGCGCTCCATGAAGGCCGCGCCGAAGTCGCCAAAGGCGATTTCGACGCCGACGTACAGCATCAACACCAGCCCCAGGAGGAGCGAAACCGGCGAGCCAAGCCCACGAACGATGCTCCGAAACGGTGGGACTGAACCGCGACGAGGCGGATACGACAGGCGCGTGAACATGAGGCCGCTGGTCGCGAACCATACGGCCACGACGACGTAGGCGACGCGCCAGCTTGCCAAGGCGGCCAGGCCGACGGCCACGAGCGGCGGAGCCGCGATGGCGCCAAGCGCGAAGGCCGAGTTGAAGAGGTTGAGCGCCCGCGTGCTGCGTTGGCGCGCGAGGTCCGCAATCAGCGCCGTGGCGGCGGCAAGACCGGGTCCGAAGGATGCCCCGATGCAAAATCCGGCCGCCAGCAGCGAGCCGAACGTGAGACTGGCGGCGAACCAGAACATGGACAGCGCGGCTCCGGCCGCGGACGGGACCAATACCGCACGGCGCCCCCAGCGGTCGGACGCCGCACCGCCGGCCAGCGATCCGGCGATGAATCCGATCGAGATGACGGTGATGATCAGGCTGATCTGGCTGTAGGTAAGGCCGAAGTCCTCGCTAATCGACTCGACCGACGGCCCGAAGACGCTGATGGCGGCGCCGCCGGCGGCATAGAACCACATGCTGGCCGCCAGGATCACGGGGCATGCCCGGGGTCCGACGATCCGGAAGCCGTCAACGTCGGAGTTCGGCCATGTGCAGCCGGCGGGCAAGCAGCAAGCACAGAAGCGCAATGCCCAGGGTCATCGGCAGCATGGTGACGGCCGCGCGAACGGAGAATGCGTCTGCCACGGCGCCGGAGAGCAGGGAGAGTCCGGCGAATCCGGTGCCGCCCATGGCAAGCATGAACCCGGCAATCATGCCGGAATCTGCCGGTCGGTAGCGCACTCCAATCCCGACCACCGTGGTGAATACCGGACCCGCGGCCAGACCGGAGAGCGACGCCGCCGCGAGGATAGCCATGGGCTGGGGAGCGCCAGCCACAATGACCGCGCAAAGCAGCGAGAGTCCCAGGCTGCCAAGGGCCAGGTTGTACGCCTGTACCCGCAGCGCCAGCCATGCGCCGATCATCCGTCCCAGCGAAAGGCCGACCCAAAAGGCCGCGACCAGGGCGGCCGCCACGGAGCGCGTGACGCCGTGGTCGGTCTCCAGGTACGCGGCCAGGAATCCGCCAAGTCCGAGTTGCATGCCGAAGTAGCCCACCACCACGGCGCCGAGCAGGATTGGCACGGGCCGGATGATGGCGGAGAAACGTGACTCACCGCTGGCGCGCTGCGCGGTCGCGGACGGAATGCGCGCCGACAGCAGCACGACCGACGCGAGCCCGACGAGCAACGCCGCGGCGAGATACGCGCCGCGCCAGCCGACCGGCGTCTGCAGGAGCACACCAACCATGGGCGGGGCCATGAGGGCGCCGAAGCCAAACGGCATCTGGGAGATCGTCATGGCGCGCCCGGTGGCATCGCCCGCCACGTCCGATACGGTCGCGGTGAGCGGGGCCTCCGTGAGTCCGAATCCGAATCCGTTCAAGCAGGAACCGAGCAGCAGTATCCCCAGAGCCGGCGAAAAACCGGCGATCAGCAGTCCGATCACCAGGAGCGTCACTCCCGCGGTGAGCGTGGGCCGGCGGCCGAGCCGATCCGCCACCAGCCCGCCCACGCTCGTTCCGGTGGCATACGAGATTGCGGGCACGATCAGGGTCAGGACGACCACGAGATACGTGAGATCGAAGTCAGCCCGCACGGCCTCAAGCGAAGGGCCCGGCACCGCGAGCAAAAAGCCGATGGTGAAATAGAACGGCATGGAGCGCGGGACGACCGAGCGCCGTCCGCCAATGTTCATGCCGAAGCCAAGCGCCGGGCTGTAGGCGAAGCGCTAGGCGCGCGGTTCAAACGCGCAGGTCTCGACGATGGCGTCGTCCGCATCGAAGCCGAACGGAGTCGTCGGTTCAATCACCTGGCAGTTCCCGGGCAGGTCGCCAAGCGCGCTCTCGCTGACCCAGAAGGTCTCAAGGTCGAGGGTGTTGCGAATCCGACCGATACGTATGGGCTCACTGGTCGAGCGAGCGGCCAGGTTGAGCACCGTCTGGTAGCAGGCACGGTCGCTGGGCAGCGTCAGCGGCACCTTGGCCGCGTGCAGCGCCATGGCCGTAAGGGTGTTCATGGCCAGGGCTTCGTGGTCGATGGCGTCGGCCAGCTTGCGGCTGCAGAGATCCGCCAGCCCGATGCCGACGGCGTTGCCGTGGGACTCGGGGGTGAGGCCGAGCACGGCGAGCCAGCCGTAGTCGGGCGTGCGCTCCAGTTCGCCCAGGCGACGCCACATGCCGACGACGTTCGGATCCATGCCGGAGCCTGAGATGTTCTTCCCCATGCGGTCGATGACCAGGCCATCCAGCTTCTCGAGCGGAAGACGGGGCATGAGCTCGCGGGCGAGCTTGAGGAGGGCTTCATCGGTGACGTGGAACGCCTCGGGTGGAACGACTTCGGCCCGGGCCGGCCGGTCGAAGGCGTTCTCCACCAGGGCCACGCCGCAGAGCAGATGGCCGGAAGCCACCGTCAGGGCCGCCGCCTCGGGAATCCCCGTGGCCAGCGGATGCGCGTGCAGCGACTCGGCGCCGCGGCGATTGCCCAGACCGATCACGCTCATCTTGCAAAGGCCGCTCTCGATCGGCCCGCGGAATCCGGTGTGGGGCTTGACGCGACCGATGACGATGACGCCATCGGCGGCCGCCGCTTCGGCGTCCAGGTGGACCGTAATGCCTGAAGCGGTTGTGCCGAGAATGACCGTGTCCATGGTGGCCCGGACGGGGGCGCCAACGCTCCGCTCGTGGACCCCGTAATCGGCCAACACCGATGCCTGCCCCTCGGCGGTGCCGCCCCCGTGACTGCCCATGGCGGGAACGACGAACGGCCGTAGCCCAGCTGCCTTAAGCCCACGCACGAGGGTTTGCACGACCTGGACCACCGGCGACACGCCTCGCGAGCCAACGGCGATGGCTACTGAAGCGCCGCGCGGCAGGCCGGCTCGGTCGAGTTGCCGGTTCAGCCCGGCGGCCAGGTGTCCTTCGAGATCGTCGAGTTCAGCGGTCGTGAAGGCCTGGCGGACCAGGTGCATGCGGGGCGCGGCGGCTGGCATGAGCGCAGTCTAGCCAAGCAAGGACAGCGACCAGGCTGCGGCGCCTGGACGACCCGCCGATGCAGCAGTCCGCGTCAGCCGGACGTTTCCACGCGCCACGGTTGACAGCCCTTGGTACTCAGGGTGACCGGCAAATCGCGGAAGTGGGGACTCTCGCGGATTCCGTCGCTGAAGGCCAGGTCGCGAATACTGAGCCGGTCGGGACTTTGAATCACGCGGCTCTGATTGCGGCTGCCGCCCGACTCGATCCAGATGAGCTTGACCGTGCACGGGAGACCGGCATTGCCCGGCTCCCGAGCTACCAGCGTCATCTGCGTGGTGAGGTATTCGGGCAGGTTCTCTGCTCCATCCGAGATGCTGTGCATGACCCGAAACTCGCGCCGTTCCGCCAGGATATTCAGCCAGAGGTTATAGCCGAGGATCGCCACGCCGATGAGCGCGATTCCGAGAGCCAGCGCCCCAAGCATGCGGCGACTGCGACGCTGGCGATCCTCCATGGCCTGCGCGGCTCGTGCTCGTACGGCCGGGTCGCGGCGGACTGGCGGCGCGCGACTGGACACGGGCTCTTGAACGGTGCCCTGCGCGTCCGGAAGCTCAGGTTCTCGACCGCCGATCACATAGTGAAGCCAGTGAAACGCCCCCTTAACGAAGTGAATCGCGGCGTTTACCGCCAAGACAGCAGCGGCCCCGAAGAGCACCCATCCAACGACAACGGCCAGCAGCGCGATTACAACAAGAACCGCGGCAACGACAAAGGCAGGCCCGGTAAAGTCCAAGATATTCGCCAATTCGCCGCTTGGGGTTGCTCGATACGTCGGGTCAGCGGCGGCAGGCCCTCAAACTACCAAAGCAGGCCTGAAACCAAGCGGAAGCCGTCGAGCGAGAAACTGTCGGGCCGCGATCGGAGACCGGCCTGGACGGGCGCCAAGCCACGCCAGATCAGGCTAGTTGGTGAGTTGAACGATCAGCGTCACGATGGCCGCGCCCGCCGCGCTGAGTGCTGATACGAGACACGCAATTAGCAGACCGGCGGCCCAACGCGTGAGCGAGGCCTTCAGTTCTTGCAGGTCGGCTTTGGTCGCAAGGTGCGCGTAGTTGGCCTCAAGGCGAGTCACGCGCTCCTCGATGGGAATGGTCGCCACGGCGGGCGCTCCTTTCGCACGGCCACGCCCGGTTGCGACCATGCAACACCACCGCGCATGACCACGGTACCAGTCGTTCGAGATCTCATGTGAATGGGGGAAAGTGGTCGGCGACGGACCAACGTATCGGGCACCCACCGGGGAGCCGCTGGCAGAGTCACGACCGGTAGGGCACGCTGACCGGCACGATGCGGGTCGCAGTCGTTACGGACATTCACGGCAACCGCCACGCCATGTTCGCGGTCCTGGCGGACTTACGACGCGTTGGAGCGGACGAGGTCGTGTTTGGCGGCGACGCGGCCTTGTTCGGATCACGGCCACGCGAGTGCTGGGAGCGGGTACTGGACCTGGGCTGGCGCTGCGTGCAGGGCAATACCGACCGCTACATCGCCGACCTGCCGTCCAAGCTGGCCGCGCTCGGCGATCCCGACGGCGCGCAAGCGAGGTTTCTGCGAGCCAACGTGGCCTGGGCGGCCGAGCGGCTGGGTCCGGCCCTGGTTCGCAAGCTGGGCGCAATGCCGCGGCAGGTAAGCATCCAGTCGCCGGCCGGCGCCTTGCTGGTCGTCCACGGCTCGCCCGGCGACGACGAGACCGGCTGGAGCAGCCGCGACGACGAGGCAACCGTGGCTGCCGTAATCGGTCCCACCGAGGCGGCGGCCGTGGCGAGCGGACACACCCACACCGCCATGATCCGGCACGCCGGCCGCGTGCTGGCCGTGAACTGCGGCGCCGTGGGGCGTTCGCACGACGGACAACCCGGCCTGGCGACCTATGCGGTCCTCGACGACGCCGCCGGCCGCTGGTCGGCCGAACTGCGGCGCGTCGACTACGACTTCAGGAGCGCCTACGCCGAGGTGAAGGCGTTTGGGGTTCCGATTCCCGATGCGTTTGCGAACACCCTGCTAACCGGCATCGCGCCAGACTGAGCGCGCGGGTTTGACGCAAGAGACATCCGCGTCGGGAGGCGCCGCCGGGGAGGCAAGCGCCACGGAAAACGCGGGCTATCCGGCGTTGCGATGGCGCGGGGTCTCCGCCCTGGTCGTCACTTTGGCGCTGGCTGCCGGGCTCGCCCTCTTTATCGCCCTGATGCGCGAAGGGCGTACGACGCTGAGCGACCTGAGCGCAGCCTGGGCGATTGTGTTCGGGGTCACCTGTGCGGCCACCATGGGCTGGAACCTGGCGGTCGTGTTGCTGGTGTCGTTCGCGGCGCAGCGCCGGGTGGACGACGTGCTGACCAGCAATCTGTGGACCCATTGGCCGCTGCTGGCGCCGGCGACGCTTGCCGTCATGGCGTTTGCCTCGGACGCCGTGAACCACCGCCTGGTCGAGACGGACGATTTGCGCTGGCTGTGGGCGGCGCCCATTGGCGTGTGGATCGCCGGCCAGGTGCTGTGGCTGCCGCTCAGTCTCGACCAGGTGCGACTCAATCCAGTGCGGGTCGTGCGCGACGCCGTGGCGGCGCTTGCCGGCGGGCGCTTCACCCGGCTGACGTTCGGTCTGATCCTGGTCCAGTTCGTCCTGCTGCGGCTGGGGCTGGCGCTGTTGTGGCGGCCAGTCGGACTGTTCGAGCGCGGCAGTGATGTTGGCGCCTACGAGCAGCGCGCCCGACTGGCGCTGCAAGGCTTGCAGCCGTACCTGGACTACTGGGTCGAATACCCACCCTTGTTTCCATGGATGGCTTCGGGCCTGAAGCTGCTGAGCGTGCCGCTGGGCGGCGACGAGGCCGCGTTCCAGATCTTGTTCAGCCTGGTGATGGTCGTATTCGAGACCGGAATCCTATGGCTGATCCACGCCATCGCCGTGCGCGTGTGGGACGAGCCGCGTGGGCTGGTTACGGCCGCGGCCTACGCCGCGCTGTTCTACCCGATCTACATTGCCAACCGGCACTTCGAGTCCATTGCCGTGTTCTTCCTGCTGCTCGGGGTGTACCTGGTGATCCGGGAACGCCGGCACACCGCCACGCTGGCCGTCGCGCTGGGCATGTTGACAAAGTTGTTCCCCGCCGCGGCGCTGCCCGGGCTCCTGGCGGGACAGTCGTGGAGATCGCGCATGCGGTATGCAGGTCTGCTGGTCGCGGCGGTAGTCGGCGCGCTTGCCCCGCTGGCCGTGGTCGGGCGCGAGTTCTTTGTGGCTTCGCTGCAAAATATGCTCCACCGGCCGGCCTGGGAAACCCTGTGGGCCCTGGCCGACGGCTACTTTGGATTCGGCTGGATACACCGCTACCGCCAGACGCCGGAAACCGCGCTTGAGTTCAACTACACGCCGGATATTCCAGGGGCCGCCTGGTGGGCCGCCGCCGGGCTGGTGGCGGCGCTGTACGCCGGATTGGCCCTGCGACGGTCACCGCCGAGTCCGGCGGGCGTCGTGTGGACGACGGGACTGGCCCTTGTGGCGTTTAGTCTCTATCTGCGGGGCTGGTCGCCGCAATTCATGGTCTGGCTCTTGCCGTTCGCGCTGCTGGCCTTTCCTGGTGGGCGCGGTTTTTTGATCGCGACCGGGCTGTCGGGCCTGGCCCTGCTGGAGTACCCGGTGTACTTCGTGTTGTGGTCGTACTTTCACCCGTGGTCGCTCTGGATCGTCGTCGTTCTGCGAACCCTCGCCGTGCTGGCGCTCGGCGTCGTGTTTGCGCGCCGATTGTGGCTTGAGGGGCGCTCGGCAACGCACGAATCAGCCGGCGGCTTGGATTCCGCGCATGCGTAGGTTCCCCGCCGGCATCTCGCGGCTTCGGCTGGTGCTCGGCGCGCTGGGATGGGCCAGTCTTGTTGGCATGGCGCTCGCCATGGCGAGTTCTTCGATTGGGCGAGCCGACCTCTCCGCGCCGAGCGCAGCCTGGGCGGCCGCGGCCTTCGGCAGCCTTGGCGGCGCCATCCTGGTCTGGTTCGCGATGGGCTGGCTTCGACACCGAGCCGGCCACGGGACGGACTGGAGTGGCGCCGGCCTTCCGCTGCTGGCGACGCTGGACGGCTGGCTCATCGTGGCGTTTCAGTACGCCCATGAGCCAACCAACCATCTCCTGACCGTTGGCCTGGTGACGCCGGAACTGTTCGCTCGGCCGTCCGTGACCGAATGGCTGGCCGTCAAGTTTGTCGCCGTAGCCCTTCTGTGGGTTAGCTGGCCGTCGTTGGCCGCGCGCACGCCGCGGCGCGGACGGACGTCTCCCGTCACGTTCGGGCAGGATTACGGGATTGGCGCGCTGCCGAGCGGTGGGCTGATCGCTATCGCCGCGGTGGGAGCGCTGGCCTACCTGCGGCTGGCGCTCCTGGATGTCCTGGGCATCGAGGTGCCCTCGGATCTTCGCGTCAACTACATCGGCGCACTGGCGCTGCGAGATGGACTCAACCCCTACGACAACACGGTTGCGCTGCAAGTTGCCGGCCGCGAGGCGATTCCCTACGTGGGCACGCGACTCTGGGCGCTGGTGACCAATCCACCGACGGCCATGCTCTACTTTGCGCCCTACACGACCATGCCGCTGGCGGCCGCACGGCTGGCATTCCTGGCCGTGAACCACCTGGCGCTGCTGGCGACCGCGGCGCTGACCTGGCGAATGGTGCGGCCGGGACTGCCCGCCCCGGTGTGGTTGGGACTCGTCCTGGGCGTCGTGGCCCTGCTCGATCCATTCTTGCTGGCGTTCCGCCTGGGGCAGGTCGACCTGGTCATCGGCCTGGCACTGGCGGCGGCGGCCTACCGACTGCGCGGCGGCGACGATGCGTGGGCCGGGGCTCTCATCGGAGTCGCGGCGATGCTGAAAATCGCGCCGGGTCTGCTGGCCCTCTACCTGCTGTGGCGCGGTCGCTGGAAGGCGCTGGCCGGCCTGGTTGTCGCGGTGGCCGCGCTTGGACTGCTGAGCCTGGGGCTCGCCGGCCCGGAGACGTGGCGCTATTACCTGACCGATCGGCTGCCCGATCTCCTGGCGGGCAGCGCGCTGTTCAACAATCTCTCGCTGCCAGGACTGATTCTGCGCGTGTTCATGGGACCCGAACTCGCCCAGGGCTTTCTGGATATGCAGCCCGAGATCGCGGTGTCGCGGATTCTGAGCGTGGTTGCCGTGCTCGCCGCGCTGGCCGTTGCGGCGAAGGCCCTGGGGCGCTCGGCGCACACCGGACGGGCGTACGTGCTGGAGTTCAGCCTGGCCGTGGTGACCGCGCTGGTGATCAGCGGCGTCACCTGGCCGCACTACCTGGCCTGGCTGCTGCCGCTGGTCGGTCTGAGCCTCGCGTTGAGCTGGCCGACTGGCGCCAGCCGCTGGACGGCGGTCCTGTGCGGAGCCGGGCTGGCGCTGGCCTCGCTGCCGCTGGACGCCTACGGCGGGCTTTTTGGGACTATCTTTGATGTATCCATGACTGCACAATCCGTCCGCAGCCTGGGACTGCTGATGCTGTTCCTGGGACTGTTGCTGGCCGTACGCGGCGCCCGCCCGGGGTCTGAAAGCACTCCGTGAGAGAGGTCGTTCGCTCACGCGTACTGTGGGCTGCCATCGGTTCGATCACACTGGCTGTGGTTTTGCTCATCACCGTGGCCCCGGCGCGAGACATCACGCACACCGCGTTGGGCTGGCTGCGGGTGTCGCCGCTGGAGCTCGATGACGGCGACAGCCAGGCCGACGCAACGGCGCCAACCGAGGCCGCGACGCCGGCGCCGACCCTGGCCGACGTTGTTGAGATCGTGAGCGTGGATCCGACGACGTCGATCCCCGACGCAACCTCGGCGGACCTCGACGAACTTCCATTTGCGGTCATCGAGATTGATCCACCGACCACATTCGCGGACGACCCCGCGCGCAGCGTGACGAGATTCGGGACATTGACCCTGGGCCTGGACACGGCCGACCTGGCCGCGGCGCTGGCGCCCGGGTTTCCCTCGCGACGGCTCGCGCGTCGACTCGGAACGGATGAGATCACGGTCGCTGGCGGCGCCCTGGTGGTGAGCACCTGGCCGGCGAATGGAAGCGACCCGGGCGCGATAACCCTGTACCAGGTCGAGGCGCCGCTCGTCACCGGTCTTCCGCCGCGCGAATTGGAGCTGCTGGCCGAACTGATCACCCAGGCCTTCCTCCCGCCGATCATCAGCCGGGAGACCGAGGTGTTGGACATTCCCCTGGTTCGAATGGCGCTGGGACTCGAGATTGACGATGAATCGAGCCCTGCCGAACCGACCCTCACGGAGATCCCGAGCGGGGATCCAGCCGTCATGTGGATGCGGGATCGATCGCAACTGGTCCTGACCGGCCCGCTGGCGCCCGAGGATCTGCTGCAACTGGCCGAGACTGCGAAGGTCCAGCGTTGAGCCAGCCGGCGGCGATTTACCTGTCCGGCGTCAGCAAGCGCTACGGCGACACGCTGGCCGTCGATGACGTCAGCCTGTCGGTTGCGCACGGCGAGGTATTCGGATTCCTCGGTCCCAACGGGGCAGGCAAGAGCACCCTGGTCAAGATGATTCTTGGCCTGACGCATCCGACCGCGGGAGAAATTGAGGTCCTGGGCCAACCGGTCGGCAGCCTGGCGGCGAGGGCGGAGGTCGGGTACCTGCCCGAGACCTTCCGGTTCCACGACTGGCTGACAGCGTCCGAGTTGCTGCACTTTCACGCACGGTTGGCGCGCGTGTCCGCTGACGTGCGAAGCCAACGTGCGCGGGAACTGCTGGAACTTGTGGGGCTGAAGGACCGGGCGAACGACCGGATTTCCACGTTTTCCAAGGGCATGATGCAGCGCGTCGGCCTGGCGCAGGCCCTGGTCGGCGAGCCGCGGCTGGTGATCCTGGACGAGCCAACCTCGGCGCTCGATCCGATCGGTCGCCGCGACGTGCGGGACCGAATCCGGGAACTGGGCGAGCACGGCGTGACCGTCTTCCTGAACTCCCACCTGCTGTCCGAGGTCGAGCAAGTTTGTGACCGGGTCGCCATCATCGATCACGGCTCGATCGTGGCCGAGGGCAAGCTGGACGAGCTCCTGAACGCGCAGGAAATCGAGCTTCGCGCCGGCCAGGGCGCCGAGGCGGCTGCCCGGGAAATACTCGGCGAGGGTGGCGTACGACAGGTCAACGGACGGCTTCGCGTGCGCGTGGCCAACGATGACGAAATCGCCGGGCTCATCCGCCGCATGGTCGAAACCGGCGTGCCGGTCTACGACGTCCGGCAAATCGGCGACTCACTGGAAGACCTGTTCGTACGCGTAGCCGAACGGGGCGACGTGTGAGCGCCCACCTGATCGCGTTCTTCACGCTCCGGGAGGCCCTGCGGCGCCGCGTGGTACTGGCGGCCGCATTGCTGACGCTCGGCTACCTGGTGCTCTACGGGGTCGGGGTGTGGTTCGGGTACCGCGACCTGCAAGAGACCCAGGGCGGGCCGCCGGGACTGACTGAAGGCGTCGTAAGCCTGATGCTGGTGGGCGGCTTGTGGAGCCTCAACTTCATCGCCTCGGTGCTCGCCGTCTTTCTCTCCGTAGGCGCCCTGTCGGGCGAAGTGGACCAGGGCACCCTGCACGCCATTGCCGCCCGACCGGTCCGCCGCAGTGAGATCGTGCTCGGAAAGTTCGTCGGATTCACGTTGATGCTCGCGGTTTTCATCGGCGTGTCGGCAAGCCTGATGATCCTGATCGTGGCCGTGATCACCGGCGAGATCGTCGGCGGCAGTTGGGCCGGTCCGTTCCTGATGCTGCTGGCCGCGATGCTGCTGATCGGCCTGGCGCTGGCGGGAAGCTCGCGACTGAGCGCGCTGCCGAATGGCGTGATCGTGTTCACGCTCTATGCCACCGCGTTGATCGGCGGCGTGATCGAGCAGATCGGCGACGTGCTCGAAAGCGCCGTGATGTTCAACATCGGCGTCTTCAGCAGCGTGCTCGTGCCGACCCGGGCCATGTGGGACATGGCCAGCGCCCAACTGGCAACCGGCGGATTCGCCGGCGAACTCAGCGCGGGGCCGTTCGGCGCCAGCAACCCGCCGTCCGGCTGGATGCTGCTGATCGCCTTTCTTCACCTCGCGCTGACTCTCGGATTCGCCCTGCGAGCCTTTGAGCGCCGCGACTTCTAGCGTCGCCTAGAATGCGGCGACGACTCGCCCGGGCCCCGATCTCCAATGGCAGCTGACCTGCGTATCGCGCTGATCGGGTGTGGAAGTCACGGATCGACCCGCCTGGCGCCGGCGGTCTGGCATACAGCCGGCGTAGCCCTGAGCGCCTGCGTCGATGTGAACACGGAAGCCGCACGCAAGACGGCCCACGGCGCGGCCGACGTGCTGACCAGCGTCGAAGCCTTGACGGCCGAGTCGTACGCCGACGCGGCAGTTATCGCCGTTCCGCACGACGAGTTGGTCCCAACCACGCGGGCCTGCATTGAAGCCGGCCTGCACGTCTTGGTTGAGAAGCCCGCAGGTCTGAATGCGGCCGAAGTGACCGAAGTCGTTGAGACCGCGCACGCCCGAGACGTGACCTTTATGCCCGCGTACTGCCTGCGCTTCAACCAGGTGCGCACCCGCGCACGCAACCTGGTTCAACGTGGCGTGGTCGGCAACATCCGTACCCTGGCAGCCGCCAAGGGCAGCCCACCGCTGCCGGGCTGGCTGGCCGATCCGGAGCGCGGCGGCGGGCAGTTGCTGTTCCTTGGCTCCCACCTGGTCGACCAATTGCTGTGGTTGCACCGCCAACCGGTCGTTCGCGCCTACGCTCACATGACGTTTCGCGACGACACCGGCAGCGACGAGTCGATTTCCGGCGTCATCGAGTTCGCCGACGGCGTCAGCGCCACCATCAGCTTGAGCCAGGCGGCCGGCGTTGCCTACGACCACCTGGAGATCACCGGCGACCGCGGGCGGATCCGTTCCGACTGGAAGACCGGCCAGATCGACGTTGAAAGCTCCAGCGCTCACGAGTACCGGCTTCCCACCACTGAGTTTGTGCAGTCGGACCTGCTGCAGCCGATGTACGACGCCGAGATGGCGGAATTCGCCGCCGCGGTGCACATGGGCCGCCCGCCCAGCGTGGACGGGCACGATGCCGTCCGCACCCTGCGGGTTCTGGACGCGCTTCGAGAGTCCGCCGCGCGTGGAGCGCCGGTGGCTGTTGAGGATGAGGTGCACGGCGTCGCCCGACGACTGGCCGACCACGGCCCGGCGCGGATTCGAATCCAGCTCACGTACCCGTCCGATCGCATTCAGGAGCCGATCCTCTACGAATTAGCGCGCCGCTTTCACTTGAAGTTCAACGTTCGTCGGGCCGACATCGACGCCGGCATCGGCTGGGTTCAGCTGATGTTGGAAGGCGAACGCTCCGAAATCGAAGCCGCCATCGAATGGGTCGAGGCACAGGGCATTCGCGCCGATCCGGTTGAAGGCGACGTCGTCAGCGGCTGAGCGGCCTAGCTGCCGACGCCCGCGATCCGGCGGTAAAAGGCGGCCGTAGCGTTGGCGACGGCCCGGGTGGTGTAGCGCCGGACCACGTGAGCCCGACCGGCCTGTGCGAGTTGCTCGCGGCGAGCCCGGTCGGCGCGCAGACCCATGAGAACGTCTGCCAGCGCATGCGCGTCCGCCGGCGGCGTCACCAGGCCAGCCTGGGCGACCACGTGCGGAAGCTCGCCGCTGGCGGACACGACCGTCGGCACGCCGCAGGCCATGGCCTCAACCGCGGCGCGGCCGAACTGCTCGGTCCAGCCGGGCCGACCCACCGTCGGCAGCACAAACACATCCAGGCCGTTGTAGAACGCCGGCATGTCGGCGCTGGGAATCACGCCCTCGAACGCGACGCCCGCCATGGCGGCTGACATGCGGCGCAGGTCGGGCTCGGCGGGTCCGGTTCCGGCAAGCCGCAGCGTCACGTCGCCGCCAATGGATCCAACCGCCCGGATCAGGACGTCCACGCCTTTGGCCTCGACCAGCCGGCCCGCGTAGCCAACCACGAACCGGTCCGGGTCCCGCGGCCGCGAGCGAGGCGCGAACAGCTCCGGATCAACGCCAAATTGCGGGATCACCTCGATTCGGCGCGTGTGACCCTTGCGCCGCAGCACATCGCCCGCGGCCTCGCTTCCCACGATGGCGTCGGCCCGCGCAAGCACATAGCGCTCCAGCCAGCGAAACGGCGGCGGATAGCGCCGGTACAGGTTCTGCCAGGCGAAGAAGACCGGACGAATCCCGTAGCGCTCGGCGTCCCGGCAGGCAATGGCCGTGGCCAGGTTGTAGGGCTCCTCGTCGATGTGGAGCACGTCCGGGCGAAAGCGGCGCACAATCTGGCGCAGCCGGCGGAACCAGAACAAGTGGTAGCGCCCATTCAGGGCCAGCGGGGTGTAGCTGATCTCGTAGCCACGGGGAGGTGGACGCTCGGCAATCTGTGAGCGACCCTGCTCAATCCAGCGGTCCGGCGAGACCGCCAGCAGGTCCAGATCCGGGTTGGCCCCCAGCGCGCGGAGTTTGTCGTGATGCGCGCCAACAACCAGCGCCTTGGACGCAAGCAGGATTCTCATGCCGCCACCTGCCGATAGACGGCGTGGGTGAGTTCCGCCGTGTGCGACCAGGGAAACAACGCGGCCCGCGCAAGACCGCGCTCGCGCAGGTCGCTGGCCAGTCCGGGGTTGGTGGCGATGGCCGTAATGGCTTCCGCCCACGCCGCCGAATCGACGGGGGAGAGCAGGCGACCTGCGTCGCCGACCACTTCCGGCAGGGACGTGGCGTTGGCCGCGACGACCGGCACGCCGCTGGCCAGGGCTTCGAGCGGGTCGAGTCCAAAGCCCTCATAGCGAGAGGGAAACACAAACACGTCCGCGGCCCGATAGAGATCCGGCTTGTCGCGCTCGTCGACCGGACCAACGATGCGCAGCCAGGAGTCGGAACTCGGATCGAGATCACGGAACCAGTCCACGTAGACCCGGCTGCCCGGCCGGGGAGCGCGTCCGGCAACCACCAGGGGCAGACGGCAAGCGCGCCAGACGGCGGGCCACGCCTCCAACACCACTCCCAGATTCTTGCGCAGGTCTCGAGTGCTCAGGAAGAGCGCGAAGCGGTCCGGGAGGCCGAGCCGCTGGCCCGCCGCCGCCCGCGCCGCCGCGTCGCCGGGCCGAAACCGATCATCGACGCCCAGCGGAATTACGCGGACTCGATCCGAGGGCACGCCTGCCAGCCTGGCGAGATCGTGACGGGTCCATTCGGAGTCGGCAATCAAGGTCCGGGCGCGCTGCAGGGCCGCCTTCACCAACCAGAAGTAGAGAACCTGGCCTCGACCCGAGGCGTACGCCGGCAATGCCAGCGGAATCAGGTCGTGTACCGTCACCACGGCCCGCGGAGCGATCAGCGGCGGCGCCAGATAGGGCACATGCCCCAGCGCTCCGCGTATCCGCCTGGGCCACACGGCCTGCTCCCACGCCACCTTGCCCAACTGGCCGCTCAGCGCCTGCGGCGGTTCGATCTCGTTGACCGCGAGGTTGGGATATCCGTTCCGCAGCGCGTGAACCAGTGAATCCAGGTATTGGCCCGAGCCCGTGTCCGGGAAGCGCCGGAAGTAGGCGTTGAATGCGACGCGCAGCGCCTGGGCCTCGCGCCGTTACTCGTGCACGTTGACGCCGAAACGTCGATACAAGCCGAGCGCCATGGCGTCGTCCGGGCTGGTTCGCCGCTTCAACTCAAGCAGCCCGCCCAAGACCGCGCCCCAGATCGCGTAGATCCACCACAAGTCGGGCTGCCCGAACAGCGCGTAGAGACCAAAGACGGCCGGGAGCAGCGCGTGTACCGTGGGAGTTGCGTCGGTCGTCCGGCGTCGCGGCAGCAACGCCACCAGCCAGATCCCCAGGCAAACGGCCCAGATGGCGGGTTGCGCCACGAGCAGCCCGAAGCCCATGGTCGTCGTTCCGCGGCTCCCACGAAAACGCACGAAGACCTGCCACATGCTCCCCGTGGTCACCGCGGTGATGGCGATAAGTTCGACCACCGGTTCGTTGGGCGCCAGCGCCCGCGCCAGCAGCACCGACGAGGCGGCGGCGGCCACGTTCCACAGCAAGGCAATGACGGCTGGCAGCTTGCCGGCTCGGAAGAAGGTGTTCTGAATGCCCAGGTTGCCCGATCCGGTGTTGCGCAAGTCCGATCGCTTGAGAATTGCGGTGGCGAGCAGCGCCGCCGGTACGCTGCCAATCAGGTAGGCGATCACGCCTACGAGGGCGTACGTTGGGATGTGTTCAGGGTTCAACGCGGGCGCTCCGCCGCATTCTAGCTAGCAGCCTCGGCTCGCGCCGCCGACCACCGGCTGGGGCGGTCCGGCCGCGGCCTCCCGGTAGACGCCGATCAGGCGCTGCGCGGACCGGCGCCAGGAAAAGTCCCACCGTCGCTTGTGTCCTCGCTCGACCAGGTCTTTTCGAATCGCCTCGTCCGTCAACAACCTGACCAGACCCTCGGCAACCGCCTCCGGATTCTTCTGATCCACAACCAGGGCGGCGCGAGCCGCCACTTCCGTTGTGGCCGGCGTATCGGACGTCAGCACGGGACATCCGCAGGCGAGAGCTTCCAGGATCGTGATACCAAAGCCCTCGCCATGGCTTGGATAGGCGTAAACGGACGCCAGGGAATAGAGCGCCCGGAGGGTCCGGTCGTCAACTCGTCCCAGGAATCGGACGCGGTCGCCGGCCTGCGCAATGGCCGAATAGACGCCGTCGCAGAGCCAGCCTTCGGCGCCGGCGTGCACGTGCTGGATGGCGGGACTACCAACTCGCTGTGAAGCGAGGGCCACGGCTCGCGCCAGGCCTTCGATGTTCTTGCGCGGCTGGATGGTGCCGACGGAAAGCACGAAATGTTCCGGCAACTCCAATTGCCTCCGCACCGCGCGCAGTTCGTCCGGATCAGCGATTGGACCGAACCAGTCCGGTACGGCGTTTGGTACCACGCGAATCCGATGGGGGCGCACCCCGTAGCGCTGCATCAGGTCGCGCTTGGTGGCCTCCGAGACGGCGATGACCAGTCGGGCGCGATCAATCGACCTGGGCACGGCGCGTTCCAGGAAGCGGCGCTGCCGCGGATGCGCGTCCTGCGGGCGCACGACGTACGAAAGATCGTGCACGGTGAGCACGCCGTGGGCAGCCAGCAGCGGCGGAAGGGTGAAGTCGGGACCGTGGAATACCCGGGCCCGGCCGGCAATCGCCTCGGCCGGCAGCGGAGCTCGCGCCTTGAACCAGGTCGCCAGCGCAACGCGCGGTGACACCGGAATGCGGCGAACCCGGACGCGTTCATGCACGGCCAGGGCATCCGCTTCCCGCGACGGCCCGCGACGCGTATAGACGAGCGTGAGGTCGGGGCGGTCGGGTTCAACCACCAGCGCGTTGACCAACTCACGCACCGAGCGGCCAATCCCGGCCTGCTGCGTCGCGGCGGCGGTGATGTCGATCGCGACGCGCATGGCTAGCGGCGCTTGAGGCGCGTGAGGGCGAACAACAGGCCGCCGGTCAGGATGACCGACCAATACGTGATGACCCTATCGACAATCGCCACCGCCCCGGCCACGCCGCCGCCCACGCCAATCAGCCGCATCAGCCCCAGCAGACCGCCCTCAACCGCACCCAGGCCACCTGGGGTCGGGACGGCAAGCAGCAATGATGCCGCCGTACCCACAAATACGATCTCGGCCGGATTCAGCTCCAGTCCAAGCGCCCGCATCACGATGGCCAGACGCACCATCTCAATCGACCAGATCGCAAAGCTGGCCAGCCACAGGAATGGCCCCGTGCGCCAGGTCCAGCTGTCAAAGACGCCGCTGTGAAAGCGTTCGTAGATCGCCGCAGCCGACTGTGGCAACCGCGCGAAAATCGGCGTGCCGAATCCCAGCAGAAACAGCACGCCCAACGCCAGCACCGCCAGCGCCAGCGCCGCGACGGCCAGGATGCGTCCCACCTCCTCGCTGGTCTCGGGTGACCTGGCAATCCAAGCCGCCGACGCCATGACCATGACGATCAGTGCGCCTACGTCGAACACGCGCTCCGAAAAGATGGTGCCCAGCGTGCGGGTGAGCGACGTTCCATAATTCGCTCGCGCCATATAGGCCCGATAAATGTCGCCCAGCTTGGCTGGCACCACGCCGTTCACGAACCACGAGATGTAGAGAATCTGCGCCAGATCGCGCATTCGGTAGTTCGGGGTCACGTCTTCCCGGTGCGCCGCGTTGGTCAGCAGGATTCGCCACCGGAGCGTGCGAATCGGGAAGGTGAGCGCAAAGGCGATGTAGGCCAGGACGATCAGCCACGGATCGGCTGACCGGATCCGCGCCACGATGTCCTCGAGCCGCAGGTCGGCCAGAATCCAGGCAAGCGCCAGCAGCACTCCGGCCACCAGGAAGCTGCCAAGGGTTCGCGCACTGAGAAACCGCCGACGCAGATCAGTCCGCGAGGGGTCCACGACCGACTCGGCTGCTTCTGGTCGGGTGTCGGTCACGCCACGGCCCGTTCGACACCAGGGGCCGAATCGCGCGGCTGTCCGGGAACGACCAGCGCCAGCGCAAGCAGCAGAGCAAACACTATTCCCATTCCGCTCACGTAGAGACTGTCAACCAGATTGTGGATGGCAAAGCCGACCAGGGCGCCCAGCGCGCCAACGGCGCTCCACTCGAACGCCGTGCCGCGCGCTCGGCGGACCGCGGCCACGGCGCTTCCAAACGCCCACAGGCTGAGGCCGGCAAACATGAGCATGCCAGGCAAACCGGCCTCGGCGCCGAAGTTCAGCGGGACATTGTGCGCATGGCCAAGCGGTTCGTCGAAGGGTTGCACCGCGAAGGCGCGATAGGCATCGTCAAAGTTCCCGGCGCCGACGCCGAGCAGCGGCCGGTCCTGGAACATCCGCCAGCCGGCCGCCCAGTGTGCCGTGCGCTGGGCGATGGCGAAGTCGTCATGGGCGCGGTGACGCACGACGTCGTCTACCGGATGTTCGCCCTGCAACGTTCGTTCAACGTCCGGCGGCAACAGGCGATCGAACTCTCCGCCGAAGGACGCGACCACCGCGACCAGCACCGCGGCGGCGCCAAGCGCCAGAAGGCCGCGCTTCCAAGGCGTCTCCAGGCGTCCGGCCGCCAGCGCCACCACCAGTGAACTGGCGCCAATGCCAATCCAGGCGCCTCGTGATCGGCTGGCGACGATCGCCATCAATATGACAATTCCCAACAGAACCAGCCAGCGCCGCCGCGAACCGCGCGCATAAACCGCCGCGGCCAGAATGAGCGGTACGTGGACTCCGAGATACCCCCCAAAGGGGTTCGGCTGATCAAAGGTCCCGAATGCGCGCAGGACACCGCCGACGACGAGTCCGGCCGGGCCGACCGCGGCCGCTGTTTGCACCAGTCCCAGACCAGCCTGAAGCAGCAAGGCCGCGGCGACAGCCCAGGCCACGATTCGGCGGCTGGAGGAATCGCGCATGAGGTCGGTGAGGATCAGCAGCGCCACGGCAATCTGGATCCACTTCAGGACTTCCTTGAGCACCAGCGCCGGATTCACCGCCGCCACGGCTGTCACCACCAGCCAGCCGGCAAAGACCAGCAGGCCAAGCGTGTACGTCGGGAGGTGCGCGCGGGCTCGGGCGCCGCGTCCAAAGATCCAGACCGACAACGCACCGAGCAGCAGGACGTCAGTCGCCCCGAAGGCAACGCCGCTGATCTGCACCTCGGCCAGTCCGCGAAACGGTACGGCAGCCAGGGCCAGCGCGGTCAGCACAGCCGCGACCACTCGCGCGTCGAACACGGGAACGACCAGGCGAATGATTGCCGCCGCGACGGCCGCGAGCAGGATCAACGCGAGCGCGAGCGTCGGCAACGGACCCGCGGTCACGGCGGCCAGGGCAAGTCCCACGACAGCCAGGCAGACTGCCGCCGATCCAGGCCCGGCGGACCAGATCACCCGACCGGGCGCGAAACGCGGAGAATCGACCAGGCGGCTTGCGCCCGACGGCGCCCCTCGAGCGCGCCACAGCACTGCCGCGACTGTCAGGGGACCGACCAGCACGAGGCACGCGGCCGCAACGAGAAGCCCGACCTGCACCAGAACGCCGGTGATACCCAGCGTCAGCGCGGCGGCCGCCAGCGCAAGTTCCAGCCGGCGCCGACGGGCGCGCCGCAGTCCAAGCCCCAGCAAGGCGGCGGCGGCCAGCAGCGCCGCGGCGGCCAGCGGGATCACGCGGACCCAAGGCACGTCATGCGCGGCCAGCGCCATCGGCACAATGACCGGAAGCGCGACGAGCGACAGGGCGCCGCCGAACATCGCGGGTCGCAAGCCAGAGCTCGAACGCGTCCGGTTCAATGCGGTCACGTCACGAGTCGCCGGGATCGTGGACGCGGCGCGCGCATTCGCGGGTTAGACGTGCGAAAGATCAACCTGGGGTGGCCATGTCCGGTAAACGGCCCAAAGCGTACGTTGTTCCGCAAACCGGTGAGCCTAACCAGTCATGGGTCGATTGGCACTCGCCGGCGCGGGAGAATCGGCGCGTGCCGAACCAGGAAGTGACGGGCTGACCGCGTGCCGGACGTACTGATCGGGCTCGGCTCGAACGTAGGCGATCGACTGTTGAATCTCCGTACGGCCGTGGCAGGCCTTCGGGTGGTGCTGCGAAAGGTCGAGGTTTCCTACGTGTACGAGACAACGCCGCTCGGGGTGCTCGACCAGCCACCATTTCTCAATGCGGCGGTTCGCGGAGTATCCCGCGTCGGTCCTCAGCGGCTGTTTTTCTGGGCGAAGTCGCTTGAGTCTGGCGCTGGCCGCCGGCCCGGCGCGAGGCTGGGGCCGAGGCAATTGGACCTGGACATCATCGCCTTCGGAGACCTCGAGGCGGAAACGCCGCGCCTGCGGATTCCGCACGTGGCCTTTGCCGAGCGGGGGTTCGTGCTTGCGCCGTTGGCGGACCTGGCGCCCGACCTGACCCTGCCGGGCGCCTCGGCGCCGGTCCGCGTGCTGGCTGCACGAGTTGGACGAGCCGGGGTCGAGCGAGCGAATCCGCCACACGCCCTGTTGCCCCCGAGATAATCGGCCAATGTCAGATACGTATACCGACGCGCTGACGTGGCTCTACGGGTACGCCGACTTCGAACGCGCTACGGGCCTGGGGGGCGGGCCACCATTCGAACGAGGGCTGGAACGCACTTCGCGGCTGCTTGCCGATCTCGGCGACCCGCACGATGACCTGCGAATCGTTCACGTAGCCGGCAGCAAGGGCAAGGGCAGCGTCTGCGCGCTTATCGCCTCGGCCGCGGAGGCCGCCGGTCTGCGCACCGGCCTGTACACCCAGCCGCACCTCCACAGTTTTCGCGAACGCTTTCAGATCGACGCACAACCCATCGACCCGCCGTCGTTTACGCGCCTCGTTGATCGCATGCGAGTGGCTGTGGAACGGACCGGCGACGAAACGCTGGGCCTTCCCACCACGTTTGAGATCAGCACGGCAATGGCCCTGGTCTGGTTTCGAATGGAAGAGGTGGATCTGGCAATCCTGGAGGTCGGGCTTGGTGGGCGGCTCGACGCCACCAATGTCGTGACGCCCGACGTCACGGCCGTCACCACCATCGTGCGCGAGCACACGCGCCTGCTCGGCGACTCGCTGCCCGATATCGCCAGGGAAAAAGCCGCCATCGCCAAGCCGGGGATACCAATGCTGGTCAGCGACCAGTCGCCCGAGATCTTGGAGGCCATTCGCGGCGTGGCAACGGAGGCCGGGGCTGCCGTCCAGGTTGTTCCAGCCCTGGCAACCGACCGATCGGCCAACTGGCGCGACGGTCGCGCCGTGACGGTGACCCGGGATCCGCTGTCTGGCGATGCCCTCCCGCTGGGCCTCGCGGGGCCGCACCAGGCGCGGAACGCCGGGCTGGCCTACGCCCTTTGCCGGACGCTCGCCGACCGTGGCGTCGCGATTCCCCGTGACGCCATCCGCGCCGGCTTTGGCGCCGCGCGCTGGCCGGGCCGCCTGGAGTTGGTCGCCAACGATCCGCCGGTGGTCGTGGACGGGGCGCACACCGTTGAGGCCGTTGACGTCGTGGTGGAGACGCTGCGCCGGCAACTCAACCTGCCTCGCGGCCCGGTCATCTTCGGCGCCTTGCGTGACAAGTCGGTCCGACACATGGCGGAGGCGCTGCGACCCTTCGCGACATGTCTCGTGGTTTTCGAACCGGGACATCCACGCGGGATGCCCTCGGGTGACGTGCTGGCCCAGCTTGACGGCATGCACAACGCGACCGTGGCCCCGAGCGCGGCGCAGGCGCTGGCCCTGGCGCGCGACGCCGCCCGACCCGGACAGGCCGTGCTCGCCATCGGGAGCCTGGCGGTCGCCGCCGACGTTCGAGCGGCCGCCGGAGTGCCGGTCGAGAGCGACCCGCCCGTACCGGTTGCCGGTTAACCATGGACACGCCCCCGGACCGAAGAGCCCGCCGCAAGCTCGACGAGGCCGCGGCCGCTGGACTGTTCGAACGCACCGCCGGGCGCGGCAAGCCGCTCAGGCTGACGCCGGACGATCCCAACGTGCCGGCCGACCTGCGGCTGGCCTTCCGCGTCATGCGCGACGCGAACATGTCGCCGCCCTGGATCGCCCTGGCGGGCGAGGTGGAGCAGGCGCTGGAAGACCTGCGCCGCCAGCTCGCGCGACACGAGCGCCGCATGCGTGACCTGCGGGAAACCCTGGTGTCCGGACGAGCGGCGGACTTCAAGGACGCCTTCAAGAGCGCCAGGACGATGCACCTTCGGCAGCGACGCGAATTCCAACAACGGCTTGACGAAACTCGACAGAAGGCCGACCAGCTGGCGGCCACGGCGCCGGACGGGGCGCAGCGCGTGATGTTTCGGGCGTCCGCTTTTCTCGAGCGCTTCGATGCCGCCTGGCCCTGGCCCGAGCGCGCCGAGGACGATCACGACTGATGAAGCGGCGAACTCGAACCTGGCTGGGACAGGGACTATGGCTGCTGCTGAGCCTCGGCTTCGGGCTGCGACGGCTGATTGGCGGTCGGCGAAGCTTGCCCACGGACCCCCAAAGCGTGCTGATCGTGCGCTTCGACCTGATGGGCGACGTGGTGAACGCCCTTTCCGCTGTTGCGGCCGCGCGTAAGCGCTGGCCGCGGGCCCACCTCGTGTTCATGGGACCGCCGGCCTGGCGGCCCATCGCGCGGCGCTGCCCGGCCGTCGACGAGCTGATCCCGTTCGACGGCGGCGCCGTCACACACTGGCCGGCCGTGCTTGATCCAAAGGCTTGGATAAGGGCTTGTAGCGTCTTGCGAACAGTCCGCGCGCGCGAATTCGACGTCGCCGTGAGCGTCTACGGGCCGATCGCGGGCGCCGTGGTTGCGCTCAGCGGGGCGCGCTGGCGCGTCGGCTACCGCGCCGAAGCCCCGGCCTGGAGCTTCGACCAGGCGTTGCCCGGCCGTCGTCGCAACGGAGGGCCGCACGAGGCCGAACTGGCAACCCGGCTCATCCGGCACACGGACCCGGCCTGGCAAACCATCGAAGCGGAGACCGAGTCGGAACTAGTGGCGCACGTGCCGCGCCCGCTGGTCGTTCTGCACCCCGGCGCGACACACGGTGAAGCCAAGTGCTGGCCGGACGAACATTGGGCAACCCTGGCTCGGTTGCTTGAGCCTGAAGTCGGCGCACTGGCCGTCGTCGGCCTCACCGACACGCGCCCGACGGCCGACCGAATAGCAAAGTCCGCGGCCATCCACGACCTGAGCGGTCGCACCTCGCTCGACGAACTCATCGGCGTCCTGGCCCAGGCTGACGTCGTGGTTTCGACGGACAGCGGACCCGGACACCTGGCTCGGGCACTGGGACGACGCGTGGTCATGCTACACGGACCCACGGACATCGCCATTCACGGACCCGGCGATCCCAATTCGCGGGCCTTGCGCGTCGACTTGCCCTGCGGTCCCTGCTACAACTTCGACCGGCCGGCGGAGTGCCGCTTCGGCGACGTGCTGTGCATGCATTGGCTGGAGCCGCAGCGGGTGCGCGACGCGGTATTGGAACTGCTGGCGTAGCGGCCCGATGGCACTTCGTCGTTATGTCAACATGAGCGTCGCCAAACCCGCCGTATGAGTTCCCGGATGGTCGACGCCACGGATTCCTTCGTCCACGAGCTTGAAACTCGCATCCTCGGCGTGCGCGTCCATGCCATCGGTCGGGCGCTGACCGTGGCCTGGATCGATGCCTGGCTCGCTTCGGGACAAAGCGCCCAGGTCGTGACCGTGAACCCGGAGATCGTCATGCGCGCGCGCCGTGACCCGGCGTACGGCGAACTGCTGGAGCGGACGAGACTGAACGTCCCCGACGGCGCGGGCATCGTCGCCGCGGCCCGCCTGCGACGGCTGTCCATCTCGGAACGCGTCATCGGGGTCGACGTGGCGGACGACCTCGCCGGCCTGGCCGCCGTCCACGGCTACCGCCTGCTGCTCGCGGGCGCGGCCCCCGGTGTCGCCGACCGGGCCGCCGCTGAACTCCAACGACGCTATCCGGCCCTTACGCCTCCAGCCACGCTGGTCGGGGAGCCAGGACCTGTCGGCGACCCCGAGGCCCGGGCCCTGATCGATGAGTTTCGCCCGCACATCGTCCTGGCCGCCTACGGCGCGCCGGCCCAGGAATTCTGGATCGACCGCAATCTTCGCGACCTGACTCCGGTCGTCGGCATGGGCGTCGGTGGCACCCTGGACTATCTGGCGGGCCGCATTCCGCGTGCCCCCGAGCCGATGCGCCACCTCGGCCTGGAGTGGACCTTCCGCCTCGCCCGGGAGCCCTGGCGCTGGCGTCGCATGCGCGCGTTGCCGGAATTCGCTCGGCTCGCCATCCTCGAGGCGCTGGGCATCGAGAGACCGAACCAATGACCCGCATCGCCGTGGTTGGCGGCATCAACCAGGACATCGTCATCCATGTCCCGCGCATCCCCCAGCCCGGTGAAACGGTCCATCACGGCCGCCTGGGCCGCTATGCCGGCGGCAAGGGCGCCAACCAGGCCGTGGCCGCCGCCCGCGCCGGCGCGGCAGTTAGCATGCTCGGAGCCGTGGGAACCGATGCCGCCGGCGACGATCTGCTCCAGGGCATGGCCGCCGACGGCGTGGACACCACCCACGTCGCCAGGGTCGACTCCGCCGCCACCGGCACGGCCCTGATCGCGGTGGACGCCGCTGGAACCAACTCGATAGCCGTGGCCGAAGGCGCCAACTTCAGAATCGATCCCGAAGCTGTGACAAGCGCAATCGCCGCCATTCAACCGGTCGCCGTGATCGGACAGCGCGAAGTCCCGGACGAAGCCACCCTGGCCGCCTTCCGGGCCGCGCCACCCGGCCTGCGCGTGCTCAACGTATCGCCCGTCGATGAGGTTGGAACGATTGACCTCACCGCGGTCGACATTGCGGTCGTCAACGAAATCGAAGCCGCGCAGCTCGCTGGAGGCGACGCCGAACCGGCAGCGATGGCCGAGACCCTGTCCCGGCGCACGTGCCGCGGTTGCGTCGTCACGCTGGGCGGTGCGGGCCTCGTCGCCCACATCGACGGCCAAACCCACGTCCAGCCTGCGTTTCCCACGATCGTCGTGGACACCACCGGCGCCGGCGACGCCTTCTGCGGCGTATTCGCCGCGTCGCTGGCTTTCGGACACCCCGTCGAAACCGCCCTCCGCTGGGGCCAGGCCGCCGGCGCCCTCGCCGCCGCCACACCCGGCGCGCAACCCTCGATGCCGCGGGCGGAGGACATCCGTCGGCTGGCAGCCGACGCGGCGTGAGCCTTCCCACTCCTGTAAAATCGGCCATTGAACGGAGGTTCTTTTGTTTGACAAGCGCAACGCGCTGCGCACGCCGATACGGTATGCGCGGCCGTCGTTCTGGACCGGGGTTGCGAGCATCTTTGACTTTGGCGGCGCGTTGAATCGATACAACGCCACCGCCTCCGGTGCACGGGCGGATGCGCTTGCCATGTGGGCGGACTGGCAGGCGGTAGGTGACGACATGCGGGCGGCGCTGCAGGCATACGAAGCCGAGCGTGAAAAAGGTCCCGCGTGTCCGAAGACCAAAGCCAGCGGCTAAGCGACGCGTCAGCCGCCGATAACCCGTCCGACGCAGCGGGCGTTGGAAACCCTGACACCCGCTCCGCGGGTCGTGTAGTTCGGGCTGTACAGACGTCGCTGTATGCCGGGCCGATTCCACCGCCGTCGACTCTGGCCCAGTACAAGGATGTCCAGTCCGATGCACCGGAGCGAATCCTGGCCCTGGCCGAGCGACAGCAGGCCCATCGACAGAAGCTCGAGACTCTGGATGCTTGGCGCAGCATTGTCGGAGTCTTCGCGGGTCTGGCCGTCGTCCTGGCAGCATTTGCCTTTGCCTGGGGCCTGGCCACACTCGGTCAACACGGTCTGGGCACGGCCACCGTCATCGGGGCTATCGCCTCGGCCGCAGGCGTGTTCATCTACGGGACCCTGCGCCAAAGCAGGCAGCAGGAGCCGCAGCTGGATGAAATGGCGGACTCAGGCGCGGAAACCCGGGAGGAAACGCCGGAGTTGCGCTAGCCGTCGCCTGCCGCGCCTGACTGATCACGCCTCCTAGAGCAGACGCAGAGCTTCGGATGCTGAGGTTACGCTGACTATGAACTCACCCCCAGACTGCTCATGCCCATCCTCGAACGATTCCGCCTCAACGGCCGTCGCGCCTTCGTCACCGGCGCCAGCCGCGGCATCGGGCGGGCCATCGGCCTGGCGCTGGCCGAGGCCGGGGCCAACGTCGCGCTGGCCGCCCGGGACGAGTCGCGGCTCACCGAACTCGCCGCCGAGGTCGAGGCTCTCGGCCGGAAGGCAGTTGTCGTTCCGCTGGACCTGGGCAACCTCGAAGCCATTGGACCCGCCATCGACGCCGCCGCCGATGCGCTCGGTGGGTTGGACATCCTGGTCAACAACGCCGGCGTCACCTATCGCGGCGGGTTCGGAATCGACGACCCGGCCGAGTTCGACCGCATGTTCGACGTCAACCTCGGCGCCGTGCTTTTCGGCTGCCAGGCGGCGCGCCCGCACCTGGCGGCGGCCGGCGGAGGCGTGATCGTCAACATCGGATCCATCGCCGGAACCAAGGGCGCCGGCCTCTACGGGGCAAGCAAGCAGGGGGTACACGCGCTGACCAGGGGGTTCAGCCGTGAGTACGCCAACGACGGCATCCGCGTCGTGGCCCTGGCGCCCGGGCAGGTCCACACCGACATGACCGCCCGCGTGCGGGCGAATCCGACCGAGTTGAACACCATGCTGCATCACACGGCGCAGCGGCGGGTTGCCGACCCGGCGGAAATCGCCGCGGCCGTCGTCTACCTGGCCTCGCCCGCGGCCGACTTCATAACAGGCACGACCATCGCCATCGACGGCGGCCGCGACTTCTTCGCCAGGCGATGACCGCCCCCGATCCCTTCAGCCTCGACGGTCGCCGAGCCCTCGTAACCGGCGCCAGCCGCGGCATCGGACGCGGCATCGCCGAGGCGTACGCGCGGGCCGGCGCGCGCCTTGCCCTGGCCGCGCGCACAACCGCAGGTCTGTCGGAGGTCGCGGTCTCAGTCGCTCAATGCGGCGCCGAGGTCCACACGTTCGCCGCCGACCTGGAGGACGCCGAGGCTCCGACCCGGCTGGTCAAGCGCGCCGCCGAGGCCCTGGGCGGCCTGGACATCGTGGTCAACAACGCAGGCGACGGCGGCCACGACGGACTGACACTCGAGGGCTATCGCCGGCTCCTGCACCTGAACCTCCGCGCCCCCGTGCTGATTGCCCAGGCCGCACGGCCGTATCTGCTCGAGTCCCAGGCCCCGGTGGTCATCAACGTCTCGTCGGTCTCGGCCAGGCTGGGCGGCGCAGAGCCCTACGGCCCGCTCAAGGCCGCGGTGTCGTCCTACACCGTCGGGCTGGCGCGTGAGTGGGGCAAGGACGGCATCCGCGTGGTCGCCATCGCGCCCGGCGTGATCGAAACCGACATGACCGCCGGCTATACCGATGCCGATTGGTGGACCGGGAACCTGGCCGAGCGCGTGGCCCTGGGTCGCAACGGGCAGGTCGACGACATTGCCGGTGTTGCCCGCTTCCTCGCGTCCGACGCCGCCGCCTACATCACCGGCGCCGTCATCCCCGTCGACGGCGGCTGGGTGCACCAATTCTAGGCGTTGTCCTAAGTCCGATCGACGAGTTCCAGCCAGCGCAAGTCGATAATCCCGTCGGCGTCGGCGGACGGCGCCAGCACGCAGCCCAGGTGACCGTTTCCTAGCCGCGCCATGTCCGGGTAGCCGCAGCGCACGTCGCCGGCGGCCGGCGGCGGGCCGTATCTCGGGCTGGCCAGCCAGCCGATGCGTCGCCAGGACGCGCCGTCGTCCTCGCTCACGCTGCACCCGACCCCGGAGCGGTTTCTCTGCTCGTCGCGGTAGGCGCACAGCAACGCCCCCGAGCGCAGTCGCTGCAGCTTGATGTTCGCGCCCCAGAACTCGATCGGCCGCGGTTCGGTCCAACTCAACCCGTCGGCACCCGAATACGCGATCACGCTCGGATGCCCGTCGAACACCCGCGCCACGGCCAGGTACCGTCCGTCCGCCAGCCGGATGATGTCCATGTCCCCGAATCCCAGCGTCGGGTGCGACGCAACGATCACCGGCGCCGAGAAGCTCTCACCCTCGTCATCCGTAAAGCAGACCCCCGCCTGCCAGCCCGTGTCGCGCCCCGTGGTCCCGATCACCGCCAGCATGTGCCGGCCGTCGTCCAGCAGGTGGGGATTGCTGGCCCCATACAGCTCCGACCATTCGGGAAATAGCCTGATCTCCGGTCCCTCCGGCCCCCATGTCTCGCCCCCGTCCGCCGAACAGGTCGTCGACATGTACCAACCCGTGCAGGGCTCGTCACCCGGCAGGCTCGGATCCATCTGGATGCGCCCAAGCCCCAGCAGCAGCCGCGTGTCCGAGAACGCCATCAACCCGCCCAGGTGCATGCAGTCCCAGCCGGGCTTCGCGTAAATCGCCTCCGGCGTCGTCCACGTCGCGCCGTCATCGTCCGAACGCGACGTCAACATGACTCCGTTGTTCTGGCGCTGCACCCCTCGCGACCAGCTGAACACCATCACCAGCCGCCCGCTCCCAAGCTGCGCCAGGCTGGCCGAGTAATGGGCATGCGGCTCGCCGCTGCTAAACAGCCGTCGCGAACTACGGACCGCGACTGGCGCGTCGTTGTAGAGGTCCGGCTCGCCTGTCATGACCATTGCGGTTCACCTCGGTGACGTTGCAGGAATCCTACGCCGGATGGCCGCACATGCGCGCTTGCGCAACTGGGGATTAGACGACTGTCTGATCGCCAGCTGCATGGCTGGGCCGCGCTCCTACACTTGAGGAAGTCAATCCGACGGCCTGTCCAAGAGCACTTCAAGGGGAAGCACCGTGACCGTTCCGACCGACCTACAGGCAGAGTTGACCGAGGCCTGGGCCGACCTGGAGAAGGCGCAAAAGCGCTTAAAGGAACTCCGCCGCCGCGTGCCCTCGGAGCCTGTCCAGGACTACGAGCTCCACGGACCCGATGGGCCGGTCCGGCTCTCCGAGGTCTTCGGCGACAAGTCGGACTTGATCCTCATCCACAACATGGGCACGGGTTGTCCCTACTGCACCATGTGGGCCGACGGCTTCAACGGCGTGCTCCATCACCTGGAGGACCGCTCGGCCTTCGTTGTTGTTTCGCCCGACAGCGTCGAAGCCCAGCAGCGATTCCGGCGGAAACGCGGCTGGCGGTTCCGTATGTACTCGGCGGGCGGCACCACCCTGTTCAAGGACATGGGCTTCGAGTCTGACGACGAGCACTACGGCTCCAACGCCATGCCAGGCGTCTCCGTCTTCCACAAGACCGACGACGGATCGATCGTCCGCGTTGCCTCCGACTTCCTCGGACCCGGCGACTCCTATTGCAGCGTCTGGAACCTCTTCGACCTGCTCCGCGACGGTGTCGGCGACTGGGAAGCAAAGTTCGACTATTCGACCTGAGCGCCAGGCCGCCCCGCCCTCTCTCCATATAATCCCCCCGGCCGTCCATACTCCCGAGCAGCCTCGTGTCCATTGATCGTTCCCAGGTCGACCACGCCGCCGACCTCGCGCGTCTCGAACTATCCGACGACGAGCGCGAGAGGCTGCGGGGCGAACTGGGGCAAATCCTCCAGGCCTTCGAGGCGCTGAACACGCTGGACACCAAGCACATTCCCCCCACCGCCCAGGTCATCCCCCTGGGCAACGTCGAGCGCGACGACCGCGTTGCCGACTCGCTCCCGCTCGACGCCGTGCTCCACAACGCACCGCGCGTCGAGGACGGCCAGATCCGCGTGCCTCCGGTCCTGGACGAGTCCTGAATCAGTGCCCGACCAGCTCCACCGCCTCACCCTTCACGCGGCCTCGGACGGCCTGCGCTCGGGGCAGTTCAGTTCGGTCGAACTCACCCAATCCCTGCTCGATCGCATCCAGGCCGTGGACGGCCGCATCGGCGCCTACCTCACCGTTACGCCTGACATCGCATTGGAACAGGCCTCCGCAGCCGACCAGCGTCTCGCGGCGGGCGACAACTGCCCGCTCCTCGGTCTGCCCATCGCCCTTAAGGACGTACTCACCACCGCCGGCGTCGAAACCACCTGCGCCTCCCGCATCCTGCAGGGCTTCATCCCGCCCTATGACGCCACTGCCGTCACCCGCTTGAAGCGGGCCGGCGCCGTCACGCTCGGCAAGACCAACATGGACGAGTTCGCCATGGGCTCCTCCAACGAGCACTCCGCCTACAAGCCCGTGCGCAACCCCTGGGACCTGGACAAGGTGCCCGGCGGCTCCAGCGGCGGCTCCGCGGCCGCCGTGGCCGCCGACGAGTGCCTGGCCGCCCTGGGATCGGACACCGGCGGCTCGGTCCGACAACCCGCCGCCCTCTGCGGCTGCGTAGGCCTCAAGCCCACCTACGGCCGCATCTCGCGCTTCGGCCTTATTGCCTTTGCCTCCTCGCTGGACCAGATCGGCGTGCTCACCAAGGACGTCACCGACGCCGCTCTCCTGCTGGGCGCCCTGGCCGGCCACGATCCGCGCGATTCCACGTCCGCTGAGGAGCCTGTGCCCGACTACGCCGGCGAGCTGAATCGGGATATCGGCGGCCTGCGCATAGGCGTGGCGCCCGAGTACTTCGGCGAGGGCCTCGACCCACAGGTCGGAGACTCCGTCCGCGCGGCTATCAACGACCTGCGAGACCTCGGGGCCACCGAGCGCGAAGTCTCGCTGCCCCACACCGAGTACGCCCTGCCCACCTACTACGTCATCGCCCCGTCCGAGGCCAGCGCCAACCTGGCCCGCTACAACGGCGTCAAGTACGGCCTCTCCGACCCCCAGGCCACCGACGTCGACGAGATGATGGCCCGCATCCGCGGCCGGGGCTTCGGATCCGAAGTCAAGCGCCGCATCATGATCGGCACCTTCGCCCTCTCCTCCGGCTACTACGACGCCTACTACGTCCGCGCCCAGAAAGTCCGCACCCTCATCAAGTCCGACTTCGAAACTGCCTTCCGGGATGTGGACGTCATCGCCGCCCCCGTCGTCCCCGCGCCCGCGTTCGACCTGGGCGCCAAGCTCGACGACCCCGTGGCCATGTACCAGTCCGACATTATGACCCTCCCCGCCTCGCTGGCCGGCCTGCCCTGCCTGAGCATCCCCTGCGGATTCGTGGACGGCCTGCCGGTCGGCCTGCAGCTCATCGCCCCGCCCTTCGCCGAGTCCCGCCTCCTCCAAACCGCCCGCGCCTACGAACGCGACCGCGGCCCCCTCCCCACCCCCACCAAAGCCATCGACTCCCAATGACCACCGTGTATCACGTCCCCTCTCTCCCCGGAAAGCACGCCTTCTCTTCCCCTCTCCTGAGACCGTTACGTAATTCGAGGGACGGCTGCGCGGTAGCAAACCTGTTGCGGGGGCGCCATTCTTCCCCTCTCCAAGGGGAGAGGCAGATTCGGGCGTCTTCGGCCGAAATCGGTGAGGGGTCTTCCGGGCAACCAGGCCTGGGTTGCGCAAAGGTCTCTCAGGAGACCTTTGAACAGCGTCCCGCGTCCCCCAAGCCGCGTCCGCTCTTCCTCCCTCTCCCCGTGGGAGTGGGTTGGGGTGTGGGTCTTCCGGGCACCCAACCCAGGGTTCCGCGAAGCTCTTTTCTAGCGGAAGGCGGAGCCTTCCTTGAGCTTGTCGAAGGGCCACTCAAAGCAGTCGAAAGCCCCTCTTAAACCCATGCCTACCGCCTACCGCACCGTCATCGGTCTGGAAACCCACGTCCAACTCCGCACCCGCAGCAAGATGTTCTGCGGCTGCGCCGCCGACTACGCCAACGCCCGGCCCAACACCCACGTCTGCCCCGTCTGCCTGGGCATGCCCGGCGTCCTGCCCGTCATCAACCGCGAAGCCGTGGACCACACCATCCGCACCGGCCTGGCCCTCAACTGCGAGATTCCCGAATACGCCAAGTTCGACCGCAAGAACTACGCCTATCCCGACCTGATGAAGTGGTACCAGATTTCCCAGTACGACCTCCCGCTCTGCATCGACGGCCACTTCGACGTCGAGGTGAACGGCGCAACCACCCGCGTTGGCATCACCCGCGTCCACCTGGAAGAGGACACCGCCCGCCTGACCCACGTAACCTCCGCCGACGGCGCCCCGGCCAGCCTGATCGACGTCAATCGCTCCGGCGCGCCGCTCATGGAAATCGTCTCCGAGCCGGACATCCAGACGCCCGTCGAAGCCATGGCCTACGGCGAGAAGCTGCGCGCCCTGCTTCGCTGGATCGGCGTTTCTACCGCCAATATGGAGGACGGCGCCCTGCGCATCGACGCCAACATCTCAGTCTGGCCCCAGGGCGAACCGATCGGCGACGTCAAGGTCGAAGTCAAGAACATGAACTCCTTCCGGTCGCTGGGCCGCGCCCTGGCCTTCGAAATCGAGCGCCAGACCGCCCGGCGCGAGCGCGGCGAACCGATCGAGCAGGAAACCCGCGGCTGGGACGAGACTTCAGGCACAACCCGCTCCCAGCGAACCAAGGAATACGCCCACGACTATCGCTACTTCCCCGAACCCGACCTGCCGCCCCTACACGTCACACGTCAACGCGTCGACACCCTTCGCGCCGCCCTCCCCCGCATGCCCGACCAGGTCGCCGCCGACCTGCTCCAACAAGGCGCCCCCGAGGCCGACATCGCCGAACTCGTCCAGGACCGTCCCCTCACCGACTACACCCTCGCCGTCATCGAAGCTGGCGCTTCCGCCGGCGAGGCCGTCACCTGGATCGTCCACGAACTCCGCCGCGCCCTCAACGCCCACACCGCCACCCGCCGTTCCCGCGAAAGCGGGAGCCCATCCGCTCTTCCTCCCTCTCCTGGGGGAGAGGGTTGGGGTGAGGGGTCTTCCGAGCAACCAACGCTCGGGTTAGGCAAAGGCCTCCAGGAAGGAAAGGACGGGAGTCAGGGTCGGCCGCCCCCCAACCGCCCAAGCGCAGGAACCATCATCCCCATCCCTCCAGCTGAAATCGCCTCGCTCCTAGAATTCCGCGCCCAGGGCGCCGTCAGCAGCACCATGGCCGGCGAAGTCCTCGACGAAATGTTCGCCACCGGCAAGTCAGCACGGGCCATCGTGGAGGCCCGCGGCCCCCAGATCAGCGGCCAGGACGAACTCCTCGCCATCGCCCGCCAGGTCATTGAAGAGAATCCCCAGGCCGTCCAGGACTACCGCGACGGCAAGGGCCGCGCCATCCAGTACCTCATGGGCCAGGTCATGCGCATCACCCGCGGCAAAGCCAACCCGGGCGCCGTAAGCGCGCTCATCCGTACCGAACTCGACGGCGCCAAATAATCGCTGCAGGCCCTCGCCTTGGCGGCCAGGATCGAGCCTGCGCTCCCGCACCAGAGACCTTTGCAGAACAGCCCCGCGCCCTCGAAAGTGGGGCCTCTCTTGCTCCCTCTCCCCGTGGGAGAGGGCTGGGGTGAGGGTCTTCCGCGCAACCAACCCTGGGTTACGCAACGGTCTCTCACCAAGGGCTGTCGCGCCGAGCGCCTGCGAGCGACCTGGTCTAAAATAGACCAATCTAAACCTCCCACAGGAGCATCCGCGATGGAGCACACCACATCGCAACGCACCTGGACCGTCGCCGAGGCCAAGGCCAAGCTGTCCGAGGTCCTGCGGCTCGCCGAGGAAGAAGGGCCCCAACGCATCGGCCTGCGCCGGCCCTTCGTTGTCGTGCCCGAAGCGCTTTGGGACGCCAGGCAAGCGCGCGACAGGCACTTGGGCCGGTGGCTGCTTGAAAACGTGCCAAGGGGCCTGAACTGGGAAGTCCCCCGTGACCGGCGATCCGATAGGGCGGTTCCCTTTTCGGAAGAAGACGAACGGTGACGGGGTTTCTCCTGGACACGAACGTCATTTCCGAATTGACCAGGGACGAACCCGATTCGCGAGTGGTCCGGTTTCTCGACGACGAAGGCGACTTATGGCTGTCGTCCGTCGTCGTGTACGAGATGGAATATGGCCTTGCGACCCTTCCCCAGGGGCGCCGCGCGGCAAGGTTGCGCGCTTTGCAAGCGAATATCCTCGCCGCCTTTGCAGGCCGGCTCCTGTCCTTGGATCAATCCGGCGCCCGCTGGTCAGCCGAGCTCCGAGCGCAGGCACGCCACGTCGGGCGGACCATCGACGTCGGTGACGCCCTCATCGCCGGCACTGCCAGAGCGCACGGCCTGGCCCTCGCCACCCGCAACATCCGCGACTTCCAGGGAATGGACATCCACCTCGTCAACCCCTGGGACTACCCATAACGGTCTTCGCCCACGCGCACTCCCAGAACGCCGCCACCCGCCCTTCGTCCGCGCCCCCCGTTCGTGGTCAGCCTGTCCTGAGCTTGTCGAAGCGGACGGGCCAGAGTCTTCGGCGGCCCGTGTCGAACCACAAAGGCCCAGCATCCAACCCTCCCAGACAGTCCCCTCCGTCATTCCGGAGGCTTCACCCGGAGTCCAGGGCCCTCAACCTGCAACCTGTGCCTCGGCGCCCGTCAGACGTCCGAGCGAACTAGTTAGACCATTCCTGGTACCGCGCCATTCCGCCCCGCGTATCGCTCCACGCTCCAACGCCTTCCTCCGACCAGCCCACGTATCATGCCCGCGCCAACAGTGAGGGCGGATCACGATGGCTAGACGGGCAGGTTGCGAACCGGCCTACGACGCTGCCCAACGCTGGGTCGACGCAGCCTTACGCAAGGACGACTCGCTCTTCACCCCTGGCCACCCAATCTGGTCACTGCACAACCTCTATGACTTCCGCAAGCGAATATTCGATGACTCCGGACCGTCTCACGGAGGGTTTTATCGTCGATTCGAGCACCAACTCAGAGATGCACCATCCGATACTATTCAAATTGCCGCCGAAATCCTCTACGTGTACTTTCTGATCGCCGACCAGCGTGCCATACGAGGAACCACAAAGAGGCAACGGATCCGGGAAGTCATTAGCTGGGCTCCCACTGCCCTGGAGGTCCCTGCCAATCTAATCGAGTCCGATATCGCAATCGATTCTGGAATAATGAATCCAGGAGCCGCGTCCCAGACGACTATCCACGCCCAAGTCCATATGATTGCTGAATTTGTATTGCACTGGAAGCAGCTTCCTGAAAGCGATCGTAGAGACTCCCTATCAGATCCTTGGGGTTTCTTGCAGGCCGTCCGATCGGTCCAAGTTCCCAGAGCCCAACCACAAGCGGAAGCGTTGCTGCATCTCGTCCATCCAGATTCATTCGAACCAAGTATGAGGAATGATAAGGGACAGATTAGATCATCGTTTAACGATTCCTTGATTGCTCAGGCTGATGACGTTGATAGAGATTTATTCACAATACGTGAGCAACTGACCGGCATATCAAGCATTTACAGAGAAGGTTTCGACTTTTACTCGCCTGAGATACATTTCGTTTGGAGTTCAGGATGGACCAAATTAGAACAATTCGTTCGCTGGGGAAATCGTTTCTTGGAGCATCCCAGCTTTGTTGAACTCGAGATTGACATCAAGCTCAGTCCTGCAGACCGCCTCAAACAGGCTCGATCTGCACTGGAATCTGGAGCAGACAATTGGCTTGCCCTGCTAGAGGAAGCCTTCAAGAATCATGCTCTAGTGAGGTTTGACTCACGTGACGCATTTATCAAGTGGTGTAAGGAGAATGAGTCTGACGCAAAGTCCGCTCTTCGGGAATTATGGAACGATCAAGCCGGCATCGTCGAATCAGTTCGATCTTTCTCGTCGCAGTTTCCAATGAGCGTCGTTCGCGGAGTAGGCACACGGACAAGGTTGATTTCGTTTCTAGCGATGGCCATTGATCCACGCCGATACCCTATATACGGGTACTCGCTCTTCCAGAATGCATACAACCTGGTCGGACACGATCCACCGGAAGATAGTGCTGACGAGGCTGACGTCTACTCCCATGCCCTCAGATTCCTGGACACCGTGCTGGACGAAGCAAAGAAGCATGAACTTCACTTGCCGGATCGTCTGTACGCCCAGTCGGTGCTCTGGTCAATCACACGACCCGACCGATACGAGACGATCCTCCAGAAGGCTGAGCACGAAGCTTTTCGTCGATACCGTGGCGACGTTATAGCCCCGAGTCTCACGTTTGAGGAGCTTGTAGAAAATCAACGATTCGTCCAGAACCGCGAAATCACGGCCATTAGCCTGCCCAACGCAAGCGACGGAAGCGGGGATCTGACATATGCGCTTACTCCACCACCCCCCGCCGGACTCAACTTCGATTCAATTGCCCGCACCCTGACCGGTACACCATCGGCAACGCAGCCAGCCACGACCTACATCTACACGGCAGTCGACGGGGACGGTGCCAGCGCCACGCAGGATTTCTCGATTACGGTGTCCGCTGAGACGCTTCATGACCTCGCTGCCCGGCTCTATTGGGACGCCGAGCACCTCCAAAACATCCAGCGCCTGATCGAGGACAAGGGCCAAATCGTCTTCTACGGCCCGCCGGGCACCGGCAAGACCTTCGTCGCCCAGGAACTCGCCAGTCACTTCGCCCGCGCCGAAGGCTCAACCGACCTCGTCCAATTCCACCCGTCGTACGCCTACGAAGACTTTGTGGAGGGCTTCCGTCCAGACACGATCAGGGACCAACCAGGCTTCAAACTACGCGAAGGCCCCCTCAAGCGCATTGCCGACAAAGCCCGCGCCAATCCCAACGCAACCCACGTCCTGGTCATCGACGAAATCAACCGCGGCAACGTCGCCCGGGTCTTCGGCGAGCTCTACTTCCTGCTCGAATACCGCGACCGCGAGATATCGCTCCAATACTCCGAGCAACAATTCGCACTCCCCAAGAATCTTTGGTTCATCGCCACCATGAACACCGCCGACCGATCCATCGCCCTGGTGGACGCCGCCCTCCGCCGCCGCTTCCACTTCGTCGAGTTCTCACCGCACACGCCGCCCGTCCAGGGCCTGCTAACCCGCTGGCTTGAAACGAGAGAGTCCGACCTTCAATGGGTCGCCAGGTTGCTGGACCTGGCCAACGACAAACTCAGCGACCGCCACCTGGCCATCGGCCCCAGCCACTTCATGCAAAAGAATCTTGACGAAACATGGGTCGAGTTGATCTGGAACCACTCGATCTACCCGTATGTTGAAGAACAACTCTTCGGGGATTACGACCGCCTCCAAGATTTTAAGTTCGAGAATCTCAAGCGTGCGGCGCAGCGGCAGGATCGGAGTCCAGGCAGCGGCGATGACACGCCTGACGCTGACTGAGCACCAACCGCGCGAGAATGTTCGTCTCACGTCCGAGCAACTTGACACGCTCCTGCGCTTGGTGCGCTCGGTCGACGTGTCGCCAACGTCCACGAGCAACACCTGGATTCTGAGGCCTGGCTCCCAGGTAGGCGTCGTTCGCCTGCCCGATCTCACCGTCGAAATCCGGCCCAAGCTCCCCATCCACCGCGTCCTCTTCCTGGCCTCGTACGCCCTCGGCGCCTTCAAGCTCAAGCCCGACATCGCGGACATCGATCGATCACCCGACCTGGTGGAAGCCATGGTCCAGCTATTTCACGCCGCCGTCCGGCAGGCCACTGGGCGCGGCTTATTGCAGGGCTATAGGACTCACGAGGAAACGCTGAACGTCGTCCGCGGGCGCATTCGCATTGAGGAGCAACTGCGTCGGCGCTTCGGCATCCCCGTCCCCATTGAGGTCCGCTACGACGAATTCACGCCTGACATCCCGGCCAACCGCATCCTCAAGGCCGCCGTGGGCCGGCTGGCCTGGCTGCCGCACCGCTCCCGCGACACGCGCCGGCTGCTGAGTGTCATGCGCGCCGTCTTGGCCAACGTGTCGGACGTCGAATATCGCTCGAACGATATCCCCAACATTCCCATCACCCCGCTGAACACCCACTACCGGCCCGCTCTGGCCCTGGCCCGACTCATCCTCAAGTCGGGCGCTGTCGAACTCGCGGCTGGCAAGGTCGAATCCGCCTCGTTCCTGATCGACATGAACAAAGTGTTCGAAGATTTCGTGGTCGTCGGCCTGCGCGAAGCGCTCGGTCTGACGGAATACACCTTTCCCCAGGAAGCACACGGCCGCGAACTCTGGCTGGCTGCGGGCCAGAAAGTACGGCTAAAGCCGGACATCTCCTGGTGGCAAGACAACCGTTGCATATTCGTCGGCGACGCCAAGTACAAGCGCACCACCGCTCACGGCGCCCAGAACCACGACATCTATCAGGCCCTCGCCTACGCCGTCGCCGCCGGCCTGCCTGGCGCCCTCCTTATCTACGCTCACGACGAACAGGAACGCGTCGCCCCTGCCGTCTACGACATCCCGCACGCCAACAAGCGCATTGAGGTCATGGTCCTGGACCTACGCGGCTCGCGGGATGAACTCATGCAACGCATTCACGCCCTCGCCCACAAGGTTCGCGCAAACGTGGCGCCGGTCACGGCTGCCCACCTCGCCGCCTGAGCCAGCCACGGCCTCGGGCGCGTCGATGCCCAACAGCGGCAGGCAACTCCTAAGGATTCCTTAGTTGTTCGAACCGCGGGCACACCCAGTCAAACGACACCTCGGCCACGACAGCTCGAATCCGTCGTCGCGATTGGTCTCGGGATCAGAGCCCGAGGCCACCTGCCCTGGCGCCGCTAGACTCCGGCAACTTGTGCAGAATCTGCACAAGTTCGAACCGAGAGCGGTTGAGTCCATCTCCCGCGAGATCCAACTACCGAGGAATCCTCGGTAGTTGCAAACGACGCCGACCGGCTCGCCCACCGCCCCTCATCGTCGCCGCTACCTCAGATCGGGACTTCCCTCAGTTCCCCGGGGCCTATGTGGTCAAGCGCCGTACGGATCTCCTCCACGCGCAGCTGCACCTTGGGCCACGCGGTAGAAAGCAGAACCACCACGGCCAGCCTTCGGCCGGCAAGGTTCTGCTGATATCGCAAATTCTGATCGGTAGTGATCAGGACGTCGTAGCCCGCCTGTTCGGCGCTGTCGATCAGGTCCCCGTTATCCATATCCGACCAGCCGCGCTCCGCTGCCGTGTCCACGACATGACTGTCCAAGTGACGACGCAGCGGCGCCGGTGTGCCCTGATCGAACAGAATCCTCACGGTTGCGCGGGAACTCGCAGAGCCTCCGCTTCGTGTTCCAGCACCGCTCGAACCTGCCAGGCTTCAACGCCCGGGAACCATTCCAGAAACTGGCCAACCGTAGCGCCGCTCTCCAGGTTCTCGAAGAGGGCGGAAACCGGCACCCGCGTTCCGGCGAACGTCCACGCCCCGCTGAGCTTTCCGGGACGACATTCCACCGCCGGGCACCTCTCCCAGTCGGTCACGCTGTCACCTCCGTACCTCAGCTAAGTCTCCAATCCCATCTTCCGTGTCGCACAGGCAGCCGTCCATAACCATCAGCCAACCTGCCGCCCGTTCCTACCCAATGCGGCTCCCCGTGCCGCATAGCGGCCGAGTCCCTCACCAACCTCTTCCGCCCCCGCCCCCTCCTGCGTACGGACCGGTTCCTAACCGGCCTCTTCTCCGACGCTAAACTTCACCATGGCCAGCCGCGAATCCCATTTCGCGGCCGACCGCTTACCTGCGCCCTCGGGGCGCACGCCGGAAGACCTGGCCGCGTGGGTGGCGCTGAGTTCGGTTCCCGGGCTTGGGTCGGCCACGTTGTGGAACCTCATCCGCGCCTTCGGCGACCTCAGCCAGGCGTGGACTGCCAGCGCCGCCCGGCTCCAAGCCGCCGGCGCTTCGCCCGCCGTCGCCAGAGGCGTTGAGACCGCCCGTCGCGAAAAATCAGCCGACCACGCCTTGGAAGAGCTCGCCAAGCACGACGGCCGCGCCATCGCCTGGCACGACCCGGCCTATCCGGCCCAACTGCGCGAGATTCCCGACCCACCGCCGTTGATTTATGTCAAGGGCGACCTCGCCTGCGCCGGCTACCAGCGCAGCGTCGCCATCGTCGGCACCCGCCGCATGACCGCCTACGGCAAGCAAGTCACCGCCCAACTGGCCGGAACCCTGGCCCGCGCGGGCATCTGCGTCGTCAGCGGTATGGCCGCCGGCGTCGATGGCGAAGCCCACCGCGCCGTGCTGGAATCCGAAGGCGCCACGGTCGCCGTTTGGGGCACCGGCCTGCACGAGATCTATCCCCGCGCCAACCGCCGCCTCGTCCCCCGCATTCTCGAGCGCGGCGCCATCGTCACCGAGTACCCCGTCGGCGTGCGCGGACTCCCCGAGAACTTCCCCCAGCGCAACCGCATCATCAGCGGCCTCTCGCTCGCCACCATCGTCGTCGAGGCCCCGCTCGAAAGCGGCGCCCTTCACACCGCCCGCTACGCCATCGAGCAGAACCGCGAGATCCTGGCCGTCCCGGGCAGCGTCTTCGCCGCCGCCAGCCGCGGAACCAACCGGCTCATCAACCGCGGCGAAGCCCGCGCCGTCACCTCCGCCGAGGACGTCCTCGAAGCCCTGCAAATCGCCGTCAGCCCCGAGCAGTTGGCAATGCCCCAACTCGTCAAACCCACCGCCGAGGAACGCGCCGTTCTTCGCCACCTCACTACCGACCCCATGCACATCGACGAACTGGTGCGCCTGGCCGCCCTGCCCGCCTTCCGCGTTTCCGCCCTGCTCGCCGTCATGGAAGTCAAGGGCCTCGTCCGCAACCTCGGCAGCGCCCACTACGTCACCGCCCGCCCACATGCCAACTGATACCCCCGCCCTATACCCGCCGCGGGGCGACGGGGTGGACACATTCGGCGCAAAACTGAACACATTCGCCGGAAAACTGAACACATTGGGCGCAAAACTGAACACATTCGCCAGAAAACTGAACACTTCGCACGATTCCGCTGAACAGGTGTCTACCTTGGTCGCGATCCGCGCAGTGCCCCGCCCCGACGCCCGAGGAACCGTACGCCAGTCCGCGCACGGCCTTGCCATGCGTACGCTGACGGTGTACAATCGCGGACACCGACACGCGGCGCAACCTGTCATGGCTTCCGTTACCGGCCGCAGCACCCGGCCATCCCCTTGTTTCCCGAGTCCCGGATCCTTGTATGCGCCGCCCGCCGCGGACTCTTGCTTGACGTCCCCGCATCTGCACGTCAGCAACCATCAGCCCGCGACCCGTACCCTCCCCGCTACCCGCCCCCGCCTCCTCCTGTGCATGGCCCGCCCCGCCGTCGGCCAGCACAACGAGATTCCGCGCCAAACTGTCTCTGGCCAGCCCGGTCCCAAGAGGGACCGGGCTGGCCAGAGACAGTTCCCCCCTTCACCCCCACGAATGCGCTCACAACCTGCCGTCCCGCCTGGCGACCAAACCGCCGATGCGAACAGGCACGGCCAGTCGACGAAACGCCGCCGCGTATGATCAGCGCTGGTTTTCCGGGAGATTGCTAAGTCCGTGCGCAGACGTCAGTGGGCCACGCTTGCCGCCATCGCCGTCATCTTCGGCTTTGCCTTGTACGTATCGCTGCCCGGCACGCCTGGCCTGCCTTTTGAAGTGGCGGGGCGCGATCTGTCGGACCTGCGCTTCCGACAGGGCCTGGACTTGCAGGGCGGCCTGCACGTGCGCTTCCAGGCCAGTCCGCCGCCCGGCCAGCAGTTGCAGGACGGCGACATGGACGCCGTCAAGCGCATCATCGAAAACCGCGTCAACGCCCTCGGCGTGGCCGAGCCGCTCATCCAGATCGAAGGCGATAACCGTCTGATTGTCGAGCTCCCCGGCGTCGACGACCCCGAAGAAGCCATCCGCGTCTTCCGCCAGACCGGCCAACTGCTCGTCATCAATACCGGCTTCGACTTCATCGACGAGGGAACCATCCTCCCCGCCGACCCATCCCAGACCGTGCTCCGCGGCCGCGACCTGCGCGACGCCCGCGTCGGCTTTGATTCCCTGGGCGCGCCCATGATCGAGTTCGACTTGCAGCCCGATGCCGCCAACCGCTTCCAGACCTACACCGCCAGCCATCTCAACGAAGTTCTGACCATCACGGTTGACGACGTGGTCATCAGTTCAGCGCGCATCGAGGCGGCCATCCGCGAGAGCGGCGTCATCCGCGGCTCGTTTACGGCCGACGAGGCCCGCAACGTCGCCATCCAGCTTCGCTACGGCGCCCTGCCCGTCCCGTTGGAAGTGGTGGAGACGCTCAGTGTCCGCCCGACCCTGGGCCGGGAGTCCCTGGAGTTGAGCCTGCGAGCCGGCGTTGTCGGCGCGCTGCTTGTGCTGATCTTCATGGTCGCCTTTTACCGCGTGCCGGGCCTCGTGGCGGCCCTGGCGCTGGCGGTCTACGCCTCAGTCGTCTTCGCCGTCTTCAAGCTGATTCCCGTAACCCTCACACTGTCGGGCCTGGCCGGATTCATCCTGTCCGTCGGCGTGGCCGTCGACGCCAACATCCTTATTTTCGAACGCACTCGTGAGGAATTACGCTCCGGCCGAGCCATCCGCGGCGCCGTCGAGTCGGGCTTCAACCGCGCCTGGACGTCCATCCGCGATTCCAACATCTCCACCCTCATCATCTGCGCCGTGCTCTTCGGCTTTGGCAGCGGCGGCGTGCGCGGCTTTGCCGTCACCCTCGCCATCGGCGTCGCCGTCAGCATGTTCAGCGCCATCACCGTCAGCCGAAATCTGCTGCGCCTCGCCATCACCTGGCCGGCCCTCACCCGGCCGCGCCTCTTCGGCGCCGGCGCTCCCGCAGGTTCCGAAGCCTGATGTTTGCCATCACCTCCCGTCGCGGCTGGTGGTATCTACTGTCGCTGGCGTTGCTCTTGCCAGGCGTCATCGCCTTGCTCACCGGTGGACTGAAACCGGGCATCGACTTCACCGGAGGCTCGCTGATTCAACTTCGATTCGACGAGACCGTGACCCAACAGGCAGTCCAGGCAGCCGCGGTGGAGCGCGGCTATCCCGGTGCGACCGTCCAGCTAACTGAAGATCGCGGCGCCCTCGTGCGAACGCCACCCCTCGAAGTTGAAGCCAAGGACGCGTTGGTGTCCGCAATCTTCGATCACGTCGGTCCTGGCCAGGAACTCAGCTTCTCCACCATCGGTCCGGTGGTTGGCGCCGAACTCACCCGCGCGGCGGCTATCGGCGTGGCCGTGGCCTCGGCTCTCATCCTGCTCTACGTCATGTGGGCCTTCCGCCGCATGGAACGGCCCGTCGTGCTCGGCCTCGCCGCCATCGGTGCGCTCCTGCACGACGCGCTGTTCCTGCTGGGCGTTTTTGCCCTGCTGGGGCACGTAATCGACGTTCAAGTGGACGCGCTTTTCGTTACCGCCATCCTCACGGTCATCGGCTTCTCGGTAAACGACACCATCGTCGTGTTCGACCGTATTCGCGAGAACCGGCAGCGCCATCTCCGGCTGCCCGACGCCCAGCGCCCGGACTTCGAGCAGACGGTCAACTTCAGCGCCAACCAGAGCCTCTCCCGCTCCCTCAACACCTCGCTCACGGCGCTGCTGGTGTTGCTCGCTCTCATCGTGCTGGGCGGTCCCACCATCCGCCTCTTCGTCGTCGCCCTGGCTGCCGGCTTCATGATCGGAACCTATTCGTCGATCTTCGCCGCCTCGTCAGCCCTTGTTTCGTGGGATCGGCGCGATGTGCCGCGGGCCTGGGAGCGATTTCGAAGCCGGCTGACGTTGGTTCGCTAGCTCGCGTCGGCGCTCCGGCGCAACTCCGCCAGCAACTGTCCGTACTCCACGATCTCACCGTCGTGAACCAGCAATCGCTCGACAACGCCGTCCTCGGATGCGCTGACCTCGTGCGCCACGCCCAACACGTCCACGTAGCCGATGATCTGGCCCTCAACCACCGCATCGCCAACCCGCACCAGCGGAGGCGCACCGGGCTCCGTCAGTGCCATGAACACGCCAACTTGCTCCGACCTAACGTCCACCAGTCCCTCGTCCGCTGATTCCGTGTCGTCAACGGCTGCAGTTTCAGCGGCCAGGACTCCCGAACCACTCGACCGCCGCACCCGAATCGTCCGCGCGGCGTCTCCAATCTCGATCTCCTCCGCGCCCGTCTCCCGCAGCAACCGGGCCAGACGCGGAACGTCCTCGTCGAGCGCTGCTTGCCAATCAGGGTCCGTGGTCATCGACGCCCACCTGACCGTCAGACGCGCGTCTGGTACTCGCCGCTACGCGAGTCGATGCGCAGCACGTCGCCCGTCTCAACAAACAGCGGCACCTGGACTTCCAGACCGGTCGCCACCCGCGCCATCTTGGTGGCGCCGGTCGCCGTATCGCCACGCACGCCCGGCTCGGTCTCGACAACCTCGATGTCCACGTTGATCGGCAGTTCCACGCCCAGCGGCACACCCTCGAAGGCCGTGATTTCCAAGTCCAGCCCGTCGGTGAGGTACTGGGCAGCCTCGCCGACCGCGTCCGCAGACAGCGTCATGTCTTCGTACGTCTCCATGTCCATGAAGTGATAGCCGGAAGCGTCCTGATAGAGGTACTGCACCTTGTGCGTATCCAGGATCACGCGCTCGAACCGCTTCGAGGCCTGGAACGAGCGGTCCGTCGTCGTCCCGCGACGCACGTCGCGCACCTTAATCCGCACGTTGGCCGATCCGCGGCCGATCTTCTGGTGCTGAAAGTCGATGATCTGGCAGAGATCGCCGTCCATCCGCAACACCCATCCACGTCTCAGTTCGCCCGCGTCAATCACGCAGCGGCCTCCTTAGCCATGAGTTCTCAGATTGCGAGTCAGGTTTTCCGTTCCGGTCACTTTCGGGCCTGGGTCAATACGTCCACTCCCTCGAATCCAATCACTACCAGGTCCTCGATCCGCACACCGCCCCAGCCCGGCAGGTAAATGCCCGGCTCGACCGACACCACTGCTCCGGCGTCCAGCACATTAGTGCCTCGCGGAGAGAGCGTGGGCGCTTCATGAATCTCAAGTCCTACGCCGTGGCCGGTGCCGTGACCGAAATACCCTCCGTAGCCCGCGTCGGTGATCACCTGGCGAGCCAGCCCATCGGCTTCGCGCCCCGTCATCCCGGCGCATGTTCCGGCCTCCGTCGCGACCTGCGCCTCCAGCACGATCGCGTATATCTCATCGAAACGGCCGTCGGCTTCGCCCGCCGTAAACGTCCGCGTGATGTCCGAGCAGTAGCCATCCAGCCGCACGCCGAGGTCAACGATCACCGGCTCGCCAGAGCCAATCGGTCGTGCGCCGGGCGAATGATGCGCCATCGCCGCGTTCGGCCCGCCGGCCACGATTGTCGGAAACGAGGGCCCATCGCCGGCCTCGCGAATCAGTCGTTCCAGCTCCAGCGACAACTCCCGCTCGGTCACTCCGGGTGAGACGGTCTCGCCCGCGGCCGCCATCACGTCGTCGGCCAGCCGCACCGCCTCACGCAGAGTGGCGAGTTCTGCGTCGTCCTTCACGACGCGCTGATCCTCAACCACACCGTCGAGCGGAATGACTGGCAATTCGCGCCCTTCATCGGCCAGTCGATCCACCAACTCACGGTGCTGCTTCAGCGACGTGTGCTCGGACTCGACACCCAGGCGTGCGATCGCCCTTTCGCCAATCCAGGCCGCAACCACTCCCAGCGTGTCCACGTTTTCGATCACGTCGAATCCGGGAGCCTGTCGCGTCGCCTGCTCCGTGTAGCGAGCGTCCGTCACCAGCCGCCTGTCGTCCGCCGAGATCAGCAGCGTGGCGGCCGTCCCCGTAAAGCCACTCAGGTAGCGCCGATTTGCCTCGCCTGTCACCAACAGGGCGTCCACGCCTGATTCGTCCAGACGCGACGCCAACCGCTCGGTCCGAGCGGCCGTTAGTTCAGATAACGCTCGATGTTGCGTGTGTGTTCCTCCAGCGTCTCGGAAAAGGCGTGCGAACCATCGCCGCGAGCGACAAAGAAAATGTACGGGGTGGATTCGGGTCTGGCGGCCGCGATGATCGAGGCCAGCCCGGGTGCGGCAATTGGCCCCGGAGGCAACCCGTTGACCACATACGTATTGTACGGAGACTGCGTCCGCAGGTCGTCACCGTCAATGTCCGGCTTCCACCAGCGCCCGCCCGGACCCGTGCGCCCAATCGCGTATTGGGCGGTCGGATCCGCCTGCAGCGGAATCCCGCGCGCGAGGCGGTTGTGGAACACGCCAGAGATCACGGGTCGCTCCTCATCCAATACGGCCTCCCGCTCAATAATTGACGCGAGGGTGAGCAGATCATGGACCGACAAGCCGTTTCCCGCCGCATCCGCCCGGATTTCGGGTGTCACAACCTCGTCGAAGCGCCGCAGCATGCGTCGGATCAGATTGCTCGCGTTTGACGATCCGTCAATCTGGTACGTGTCGGGAAACAGATAGCCCTCCAGCGACTGACCCGCCGGCAGGCTGGCCAGGAAGTCGAAGTCCGACGCGAAGGCCGGTGCGCCCTCGCGTGCCAGTCGCAGGAACTCCAGATCGTCAATCTCGGTCTGATCGGCCAATCGTTCGGCGATCTCTTCCAGCCTCCAGCCTTCGGGAAAGGTCACCGTCTGGTCCACCGCGGTTGCCGTGCTCAGCGCGCGCACAATCTCATCAAGAGTCATGTCCGACCGAAGGAGGAAGGTTCCCTGGCGAAACGCCCCCTCCAGTCCACGACGTTCCACCAGCACCTGGAACAGGAGATCGCTGCGTATCAAGCTCGCCTCGCGCAACCCCTGGGCAATGTCAGACGCTGTCGCCCCAATCGGGATCGTGAAGGGCACGGTGCGCGCCGCGACAGGGGACGGCGAGTCAGCAAACCGGGCCGCCGCCGAATAGCCCAATAGCAGTACGCCGGCCAGCGTCAACAGTCCGATGCCAAACGCCTGCGTGATCGCACTTACGCGGCTCAGCATGTGGTCTGGCTCCTGAGGTAATCGAGCAACAGAATCTCGGCGGCACGCGCATCCACATCCGCGTCTCCCGCGCCATCCCGCCGGGCGGCCTGCGTGGTCAGACTCTCGTCCCGCCAAACAACAGGCTCGCTGCGGCCTTCAAGCAGTTTGGTTGCCCAACGCCGATTACGTACGGCCTGCGGGCTTTCGGATCCGTCAGTATTCAACGGCACGCCAATCACTATTGTTGCGCCAGGGTATGCGTCCAGAACGGCCTTGAGGGCGGTTGCGTCACGTATTCCGCCACGGCGGGTCACGACCTGTCGCACCGCCACAAACGCGCCGCTCGCATCGGTCATAGCCACGCCGATTCGGCGTTCCCCCAGATCCAGCGCGCCCACCCGGCGGCCCATTGCCGCGGGGGGCCGCTCCGGCTCATGGGGCCTCGATCGGACGCGGCGCCTCGACCTTGACATCAATACGAAAACCAATTCTTGGAAAGTTGGCTGTGTCGGGTGGATCGTGGGTCACAGTCACTTCGTCCACGCCCGGCAGCGCTCGGAGCGCCTGCAATCCCTCACCCAGCGACCGTCCGGTGGCCGCGCCGCGCACCGAGCTGTGGTCAATCGAATCCACGGCCTCCGCAATTGCCTGCACTCGCAAGTCCAGCACGCCTTGACGCTCACCGAGCACTTCAGTATCGAGTACGCGAACTTCGTCAATTTCAAACGCCTGGCCCTCCAGCGAGTCCCGCAGACGCTGCAGCAGCACAGCCTCCAGATCTTCCGTGGCGAAGGACGTTCCCAGAGCCCGGATCTCCATGGCCAGGGAGAGTTCGGAGGCATGTTCGTCGGGCCTGGCGCTGAACTCGCGCCGCAAAACCTGTGGATTGCCGCTTGCCGGCGACCACACGATCAGTGTCTGGTTTTCCGGACGGTCCCGGCGCAGGCGCTCAATGGCCGCGCTCTGCAACCGCTCGGTCAAGAGGGCATCCAGTTCGGTGAAGTCGCGCTGAGACACCAGGGCCACTTCGCGCTCCGAACCGCCCTGCAGCGGCTGCGGGTTGAAGGCCTCCAGCGCACCGCCAAACGGTCCAGCCACCGTCGTAATGGCAAGCGCCGGCGCGTTGCCCGAGAGACCCGGCACCTCGGCCGTCACCGCCGCGATGGCCTCCCCCGGCACATCGCGGCCGCCGACCTGCAGCGTTGGCGGCACCAGAAACTCTGCGTCGGTCAGGAATCCAGTCCCGTCGGCCGTCAATACTCGAGTCCCGGCCGGCAGTACCACGGCCTGGCGCGTGCGATTGCGAATCGTGACAAAGCCCCTGGCCACGCCCTGAGCCTCGCGCTGTCGTCCCGTCGTGGGCTTGGTTAGCGAGTCCTGGACCGTAGCGTCCATCACCGTCCCGGGCACGACGCCGCGCGCGACGTCGAGCGAGCCGGCGTCGGGATCGATTCGCACCGTCGCGTCAATTGGTAGCCGCTTAGCCTGAGGGATCACCGCGATCGTGCTCGTGGGAACCACGAAGTACTGAAAGGCGAACACGACAATCAACGCTGCCAAAAGCCCAATCACGATTGTCGCGACCGAGAGCCGGGACATTGGCTCCCGCCAGATCCGCGTCGGAACAACCGGCGAGCGTGGAAGGCGCCACGATCCCGTTCGCGACTCGGTGTCGTTTGATGGAAGGCGCTCGAAGACGACGTTGCGACTTGCGCGGGCGGATCTTTCGAACGTCGGCCGCGGCGGGCTATGAACACGTGGCCGGTTGATCCCAGCCTCCGGGATGTAGACCCGCCGCACCACGTCTGGTCTCCGCTCGCCAATGGCTCTCACGGCGCGGCCACCGAGTCGATCACGCAGGCGCGTGCAGCTTCCAGCGCCGCCGGAATTCGCGACGGATCCTTGCCACCAGCCATGGCCAGCCCCGGTCGTCCCCCACCGCCTCCACCGGCCGCATGGGCCATGGCACGAGCCAAGGTTCCCGCATTTGCCCCTGCCGCGACAGCCTCGTCTGACGCCGCGGCCACGAACGCCGGCCGTCCGTCGATCGTGGCCGCCAGCACGATTACCCAGGGCGTCTCCAGCCGCTGGCGCAGATCGTCGCTCAACTCGCGTAGCGCGTCGCGATTGGCCGCCGATGTATTAGCCGCAACCAAGGAAATCGGGCCCACCGCCACGGACGCCGCGGCCAGCCGTTCAGCTTGCCGTTGGGCCTCGGATCGTTCAGCCGCCTGCAGTCGTCGCCGCAGGTCGGCCTGCTGGTCGAGCAAGCGGTGCAGGCGTTCGGGCGCCTCCGCTGGAGCCGACTCCAGCTGACGGGCAATCCCGGCCAGCAAGTCTTGATTCCGCTCCACCAACGTCACCGCCCCGGCGCCGGTCACGGCTTCGATTCGGCGGACGCCCGCCGCGATTCCGCCTTCTTGCACGATGGCGAAGAGTCCGATCTGGTTGCTCGATGCACAGTGCGTGCCGCCGCATAGTTCACGGCTCACGTCGCCCATCCGCACCATACGCACGACTTCGCCGTACTTCTCGCCGAACAGCGCCATGGCTCCAGCTTCCACCGCCGCCTGCACTTCGGTCTGCTCGGTGACCAGTCGGAGATCTTCGAGAATCTGCGAATTCACCCACTGTTGGATTTCGCGCAACTCGTCATCGGTCACAGGCGCCGGATTCGTGAAGTCGAATCTCAGCCGGTCGGGCGCCACCAACGAGCCGGCCTGACGCACATGATCACCCAGCGTCCGGCGCAAGCCGGCGTGCAGCAGGTGCGTGGCCGTGTGGTTGCGCATGATGTTGAAGCGCCGTTCGCGGTTGACGCAAGCGCGCACGGACTCGCCCACCGCGAGGTGGCCGCGCGTCACGTCGGCCACCATCACCACCGTGCCCTCGGGATTCTTGAGCGTGTCAATCACACGCGCCGCGCCGGTTTGCCCTACCAGAACACCCGAGTCACCAACCTGACCTCCGGATTCCCCGTAAAACGGGGTCTGATCCAACACGACCATCACGTTGCCGCCGCTCGCCGCAGCGTCCAGCAACTCACCGTCACGGGCCAGCGCCACGATCGTGCCCGTGCCCTCCGTCACAAAGTCGTAGCCCAGGAACACCGACTCCCCGAAGCCCGACGGCAGCTCCTGCGCCTGTCCATCGGACTGAGCCGCGCGGCTGCGCGCCTGTTGTTCTGCCAGCGCGGCGTCGAAACCGGATTCGTCGACCCCTACCCCGCGTGCCGACGCAATGTCCTTTGTGATATCCGGAGGAAACCCGAAGGTGTCATAGAGCTCAAACATGCGAGCACCTTCCACGAGACCACCCGGCGGCACGTTCGCCAGCAGGTCATCCAGCCGCGCCACCCCGGCGTCGAGGGTTCGGCGGAAGCGCTGCTCCTCGTCGCTGACCACCCTGCGGATGAAGTCAGCCCGCGGCAGCAGGTCCTCGTACCCCTCCTCGGACATGACATCGATGGCCGCTGCGACGACGGGCGCGAGGGCGTCCGATTCAGTGCCCAGTTGCCTCGCATGCCGCACAGCCTGACGGATGCTGCGCCGGAGGATGTAGCCGCGGCCCTCGTTTCCCGGCATCACGCCGTCGCCGATAAGGAACGCCGCCGCCCGGCTGTGCTGTGCGATAACCCGGAGCGATCGCCCACTCTCGCGCTCGGCCTCGTAATCCAGGTTCGCTTGACCTGCCGCCGCATGCACGAGCGGCCACCAAGTGTCCGTCTCGTAGATCGAGCTGACACCTTGCAGCACCACCGCCCAGCGTTCCAGGCCGGCGCCGGTGTCTACCCCGTGAAGCTCCAATGGCGTCAAGCCACCGCTCGCCGACTTGAAGTACTGATTGAACACCAGGTTCCAAATCTCGAGGTATTGCTCGGGCGCCGCCAACGGTCCGACGTCAGGCAAATCCGGCCGCAGATTGATGTGAACCTCGGTCGTCGGCCCGCATGGGCCGCTGTCGCCCGTTGGCCCCCAAAAGTTGTCGTCACCTGCGTAGGCAATACGTTCGCGGGGATGACCCAGGTCCGCCCAGATATCCGCGGCTTCCTCGTCCCGCGGCACGCCCGGGCTGCCTTCGTAGACCGTGGCCCAGACCCGTTCCGGCTCGATGCCAATCACATCCTGGACAAGTTCGCGGGCCCAGGTGATGGCTTCCACCTTGAAGTAGTCGCCAAAGCTGAAGTTGCCAAGCATTTCAAAGAACGTGAGGTGGCTAAGATCTCCAACCTCGTCCAGATCCGTCGTCCGGAAGCACTTTTGCACTGTCGCGATCCGCGGGTAGGGCGAGGGTCGTTCACCGCTGAAATACGGCTTGAACTGCTGCATCCCGGCCGACGTCAGCAACACGCTCGGATCGCCGACGGGCACCAGCGACGCGCTGGGCAACACGCGGTGGCCGCGCGCGGAAAAGAAACGTAGGTAGCGGCGGCGGATTTCAGAGGTATTCATCGGATGGTCCCCGGGCGGGCCGGGCCCGCAAACAAAGAAAGACCGACGGAAGCTGCCTCCCGATCAGCCTTATACGGACGTGCGAGCCGTGGGTTATGCCTGCGCTATTGGAACTCCTCCGTCACTTGATCGTCCGCCGCTTCCGGACGCATTACGCTCAGGGCGTATCCGGCGACCAGACCGACCAGAAACCCCAGCGTCAATTTGGCGAACCGGACAACCATTGTCCGACCACCCTGGACGCATCGTGCCCTGAGAAGCTAGCACAGTTCTCCGCCGTGGAATGGCTCTGTTCCCCGTAGGGCGCGGGCACGTCCAGGCACTGCAAAGGTCACGTCAGCACCAGGTGGGCCACCAGCAAGCCCACCACGCACCCCACGAACGCGCCCAGAATCGGCAGGCCGCCAATCGCCATGTAGGTCGCACCAATCGCGCCGGCGGCCAGCGCCCCGCCCGCGAAGCCGGCAACGCCGAACGGCCAGTAGAAGAACCCCGAGTTTTGGCGCCGGCCTATCACCGCGTGGAACGTAAAGCTGACGAACGTGGCCAAGAGCAAGCCCAGATAAACGGACGGCGGAATCACAACCAGCACGTCCATGACTATGCGACCCCTGCCGGCGGCGCCGCGACGTCCCGCAACGCCCGTACGTGCCGCACGATCGCGTCGCCGGCCCGAGCGATCTCATCGGATGTCGTGCTTCGTCCGACCGTGCAGCGCAGCGAACCTCGTCGGAAGCGCTCAGGCAGTCTCAATGCTTGAATCACGTGCGATGGCTCGAGCGAGCCCGACGTACACGCGGCCCCGGTTGAGACGGCAATCCCTTCCAGGTCCAGGCGAATCAGCAGCGACTCGGCGTCGATATCCGGGAACGCGAAGGAAGCAAACGCGGACAGCCGCCGCTGGGGATCACCCGTCACATGCGTCTGTGGACATTGGGCCGTCACTCGTTCGATCAGCGCCGAACTCAGGGAACGCATGTGCGCGGACCGGCGTTCGCGATCGGATTCCGCACGCTTCACGGCTTCACCCAGTCCTACGATTCCCGGCACATTTTCGGTGCCCGCCCGGCGGTCGCGCTCCTGCGCTCCGCCAAAAGCCCGACGCTCCACGCGAACGCCCTCGCGAACGAATAACGCACCGACCCCCTTGGGGCCGTAGAGCTTGTGTGCGGACAAACTTAACAGGTCAACTCCAAGCTGATCAACATTTATGTCGAGCTGTCCCGCTGCCTGCACCGCATCCGTATGCACACAGGCGCCTGCTTCGCGCGCGAGTTGCGCGAGCGACGGCAGATCCTGAATTGTCCCGACCTCGTTGTTCGCCAAACCGATACTCACAAGGACTGTGTCCGTACGCAGAGCTGCCGCCAAATCACCCGGAGCCACCCGGCCGTCCTGATCGACCGGGAGCTCCGTAACCTCAAACCCGCGGGCCTGCAACGCGCGGGCGGCAAACAGCACGGCGTGGTGTTCGATTGCCGTGGTCACGACGTGTCGGCCGCGTCCCGCTTCGGCCTCCGCCAGGCCGATCACCGCCAGGTTGTCCGACTCGGTGCCGCCGCTGGTGAACACCAGCTCGCCGGGTTTACAGCCCAAGACGCTCGCGACCTGTTCACGAGCGGTATCGACAGCCTCGCGCGCGCGTCTGCCCTCAGCATGCACGCTCGACGGATTGCCTGGCTGAGACCAGAGGTATGGCCGCATGGCCTCGAACACCGCCGGATCCAGCGGCGTGGTCGCGGCGTGGTCAAGGTAGATGTGCGAAGGCGCGCTGAGCGTCACGCCGTCAGTATGCCGACGTTTGTTTTGATGGTCGGTGTGCGGAACGGCCTTCGTTGAAGGGAACCGACCGAGCTGACACAGCAGGACGTTTCGGTGAGCGATGTAACACAAAAACTGTCACGCACCCGTTACGCTTGTCCCCCTATGTCTCGACAGTTCTCTCGACGAATGCTCGGCCGGGCCGCCGCTCTGGGCGCCCTTGGGTTAACGTCAGCGCCGGCCGCGCGGGTCCTGGCTGATCCGGCGGCGGCGTCTGACGCAACGATTGACCCACTCTTTGCACGCTTTGTTGAGCGCGTGGGAGGCGTTGCGGTCGTCGGCGATCCAATCACGAATCGATTTGAACGCAACGGACGCTCGGCACAGCTTTTTGCCAACTTTCTCCTTGAGTACTGGCCCGAGAACGCCGGGACTCAGTACGAGATTCAGCCTGCGCTTTTGGGAGAACTGGTCTCGGGTGGTCGCTACTTTCACCAGATCGCGCCGTTTCGCAGTGAATCCAGCGTGGAGTACATCTGGCAGACTCGTCACTCGGTACGCTTCGGCTTCCTGGACTTCTGGAATCGCCTGGGACGTGGCGAATTGCTCGGGCTCCCAATCTCCGAGGAAGTGCCGGAGTCCGGTGGCGTGACCGTGCAGTTCTTTCAGCGCGGCAAGCTCAGCTACCTGTCTACTCGCCACGCGCCAATTCAGATCGAACCGATCGGTCGGACCTATCTGGCCACCCTTACCGACGGCATCGACGCCGCCTACACCGCCGATCCGATTCACACACAGACGCCCGGCACTTCGATAGCTCTGCGCGTGACGGTCAAAAACACCGGCACCAACACCTGGGCGGCGACTGGCAACGATGCGGTGAAGGTCGGCGCGCGCTGGGCCGACTCGAATGCACCTTCGACTCGCGTGATCCCTTCCTTCGCCTCGCTCTCCAACGACGTTGCGCCCGGCGAATCCGCAACGCTGGACATCGCGGTGCAGATGCCGTCGGTTCCAGGTCCATTCCGGCTCCAACCCGATCTGCAAACGGGTGGCGCGTGGTTTACGTCGGTAGCCGTGTCCGCGCCGGTCGTGGATGCCCCGGCTCGTCTCGCCACTCCGGACGTTCGGGTCGGGCTCCTGGACATTAGCGACGACAATCCGGGCGTCGACCAAGCCACCATTTTCTCAACCGGTGGCCTGGAGATACGCGACGAGGGCGACACAGTCCTGGCACAACTGGACGCGGACGAGCGCGTGGTGATTCGCCGCGACATTGCCAACGAGGTGCATCTGCTTGACCTTCCGGACGGCAGCCGGCTGCGGACTGTTGGCCGAGTGCACATAGATCCCACGGAGGAGTCGCGGCTCCGGCTTGAGGAAACGGCGCCACAGCGGACTTACCGAGGGTCCATGGAGTTTGCCTGGCTCGCCAGTTATCGCAGCGCCTGGGTCGTCAACACGCTCTCCATGGACGATTATCTTTCCGGGCTTGTAGAACAGAACGACACGATTCCCTGGGAAGCCTTGCGGGCCTCGGCAATCGCCTTTCGCACCTACGCCTACACGGTGCGGAGGCAACGCCGCGCCCGCGGCGCTCTCTTTGACGTTGCGGCCTCCACCCGGCACACCCCCACCCTGTATACGCGCGATCAGGTCTACCACGGCTACGCGCGCGAGCTTTCGGGCACCCGCCTGCGGGACGCTGTTCGGGATACGCGAGGCTGCGTGCTGACGTACGCGGGCAGTACCATCCACGCGGTGTATTTCTCTCGCGCCGACGGCCGCACGCGCAGCTGGCACGAGGAATGGGGAGGGCCACTCAAGCCGTGGGCGGTAGCCGTTGATGATCCGTATAGCCGGGGTCAGACATTGCTGGGCCACGGCATAGGACTCCCGCTGCGCAGCGCCAACGCCATGGCGGCGGCCGGGGCAAACGGCGAGCAGATTCTGGCCGCGTATTACACCGACATCGACTTCGAGCACGTCTATTGACCATGCCGACGGCGACGACGGACTTGCGCGGCCAGGATTTCCTGACGCTGGCCGACCTCTCACCCGAGCAGGTGCTGGGACTCCTGGATCGAGCTGCTCAGCTGAAGATCATGCAGGCAGACCGCCAGCCACACCAGTTCCTATCCGGCCTGAGCCTGGCGATGCTCTTTGAGAAGGCTTCACTGCGTACCCGTACGACGTTCATGGTTGGCATGTCCCAACTCGGAGGCTTCGCCGTCGACCTGATGAACGAACACACGCAGATTGGCGTGCGCGAGTCGATTCCGGACATCGCGCGCAACCTGGAACGATGGGTTGACGCGCTCATGGCCCGGGTGTATTCCCACCGGACGCTCGAAGAACTGGCGGCCAGGGCCAAGATTCCCGTGATCAACGGGCTCAGCGACCTGGCCCACCCCTGCCAGGCCCTGGCTGACGTCCTTACGATCCGCGAGCACCTGGGCGGGCTGGCTGGCCGGCGGCTCGCCTACGTCGGCGACGGCTTTAACGTCTGCAACTCGCTGCTGTTTGCCGGAGCGCAGACAGGCATGCACGTCCGCGTTGCCTCACCGGTCGGCTATGAGCCCGACGAAGACATGCTGGAGCGAGCCCAGGAGATTGCCGAGGACGGCGGCGGTAGCATTGAGATTGGAAACGATCCGAAGGCCGCCGTGGATGGCGCGGAAGTGGTGTACACGGATGCATGGGTCAGCATGGGCCTGGAAGACGAGGCGGCCGAACGTCGCGAGGTGTTCGCTCCATTTCGAGTGGACCGTGACCTGCTGGCGCTGGCCGGGCCGACCGCCGTTTTCATGCACTGTCTGCCGGCCCACCGTGGCGACGAAGTGACGGACGACGTTTTGGATGGCCCCCAGTCGATAGTGTTTGACCAGGCCGAAAACCGCTTGCACGCCCAGAAGGCTCTCTTGGTAGCCATCCTGCGCGGCGACGATGCGTTCGAAGCGACGGGAGCGTAGGTAGACTGAAACTCCGTCGGCGCTGACGATAAGCGACTCGCGTGGAACAGCTTGAGTACCTCGCAGGTGAGTTTGACTTTGGCGCCGCCATTCAGATTCTGCTCGTCGCCCTCCTCTTTAACGCCGTGCTTTCTCTGATTCGCGGCACCCAGGCCGATCAGTTGCTTCGCGGCCTGGTCGTCGTAGCCGTGGGCCTGTTCGTCATTGGTCGCGTGCTCCAACTCGAACTCATCAACTGGATCCTGGACCAGGGATTGTTGGTGGCAACGTTTGCCCTGATCGTGGTCTTTCAGCCCGAATTGCGGCGGCTTCTGGAACGTGTCGGCCGCACGGGGACGCTGGTGGCACATCCGTTCGGGATGGTGACACCTGAGCAGACACAACAGATGATCGGCGCTGTCGTCGGCTCGGCGGAGGAACTCTCGGCCCGACTGTGGGGAGCCCTCATCGTCATTCAGCGCCAGGGCGGCCTGGATGAATTCGCCAGTACCGGGACTCGCCTGGAAGCAAGTCTCTCCCGAAACTTGCTGGTGACCGTGTTCCATCCAGGCTCGGAGTTGCACGACGGTGCGATCCTGCTCAGCGGAATGGAAGTCGTGGCCGCGCACGTCATGCTGCCCCTCAGCGATGAGTTGGGCCCGCAGGACCACGTCGGGACCCGGCACCGCGCCGGACTGGGGATTACCGAAGCCACGGATGCCGTTGCAGTAATCATCTCCGAGGAGACCGGCGGAGTCTCGATGGCCGTGGACGGACGCCTGGAACGTCATCTCACACCCGATCAGTTGCGCCGTCGCCTTGAGACCGCGCTGCGGGTCCAAACGCGTGGCGCGGGCCTCCAAGGGCTTCCGGCCTGGATATCGCGGAGTAGGTGAACGCCGCACGACGCCGCCGGGCGCGCCGCGTCATCCTGGCGCGCCGGTTTTTTGTTCGAACCCTCGGCGTTCGGTTCCTGGTGGCGCTGGTCATGTCCTCTCTTGTTTGGGTGGTCTGGACACTCGAGCAGAATCCGAGCACGCAAGAGCTCATCGACGATGACATCCAGGTTGACGAAGTGAATCTCGGTCCAAGCCTGGTCCTGGCCAGCCCAATCCAGCCCGTACGGGTGACCGTGGGCGGGCCGCGCGAGAACATTGGCCGGGTGACAGTGCGCGACTTCTCGGCCCGCGTGAATTTGGCCGGTATCGGTTCGGGAGTTCATCAGCTTCCCGTGGAAGTGGCCGTCGCGGATGCCGCGATGGATGTCATACGCGTCACACCAGAAACCGTCACCGTTCAGATCGATCCGTTCGAAGTTCGCGCCTACGAAGTCACCGCCCGCCTGGAGAGCGCGCCAGCGGTCGGATTTCGCGCGGAACTCAACGACGTCGAAGCCAGTCCGGCCAGCGTCCAGGTCAGCGGTGGGGCTTCGGAGGTCGACGAGGTTGCCTCCGTGGTGGCCACGTTGAGCCTGCAAGGCGCCACCAGCGACGTCTCCACCCAGGCCCTGTTGATTCCAACGGATCGAAGCGGCAACGAGGTTGAGGACGTCCATCTTGACCCTCAGACCGCCCAGGTCCGTGTACCCATCACTCGAATCACTAGCCGCAAGCGGGTGCCGGTCCTCGCGGAACTGACCGGGAACGTCGCGCCTGGATTCTTCGTCCGAGAGATCAGCGTCGTCCCGACAACCGTCGAAATCCAGGGTCAGCCTGAGGACATCGAGCGGGTTAGCGCCGTCAGTACGGTTGGGTTGGATATTGATGGTGCCCGCGGAGACGTGGAGGGCAATGTGCCATTTGACAACCCGGTTGGCGTGCTGGTGCTTAGCGATGAGCCCACCGCCACCATTGTCGCCGTTGTGGAGCCCCTGTCGGACACCACCACCATTCAGGCCGCCGTCGTTGCGGTGAACATTGACCCCAGCCTGGCGGCCGCCGTGTCGCAACCGTCAGTCCAGGTCGTCGTCGGCGGGTCCGTCGAAACGCTACAGGAGCTGCGGGCCGGGGACGTTGTGGCTGAAGTGGACGTTTCGAACCTCAGCCCCGGACGGCACCAGCTTCGACCCGTCATCACCGTTCCACCAGGCATTGAAATCTCGCAAGTGACGCCACCAGTGCTGACCGTCGTGCTGCAGCGTGGCGAAAGCGACACTTCAGCGGCCCAGGGACAGGTGCTTATCGGCCCAGGCGGCGCCGTCGCCACCGCTACCCCGACGCCAGCGCCTACGCCAGCGGTCTCACCAGCAACCGGCACGGCGTCACCGATCAGTTGATCAGGCGCGGCGCAGCGCGGCGCGCGTCACCGCACCTTCGTAGAGCCCGGTAAGCGGTTCAGTTAGCCGCTTCCACGAGAGTTCGTCAACGGCCCGCGTTCGAGCCCTGGCGCGCAGGTCCGACGCTCCCTTAGCCGTGAGCGCCCGACGTACGGCGGCCGCCACTTCCAACGGCGACGAATCGGCCGCCACGTAGCCAGTCTCGCCATCAGCAATAAAGGTAAGCGCCTCACCCACCGGGGTCGTGACCACGGGCACCCCGGCGAACATCAAGTCGATATACCGCGGTGAGCACTTGGCCCGGTTGGCCACGGTGTCCGCCAGCGGCATCAGGGCCAGATCAACCGCCGCCAGCGCGGACGGAATGTCCGCAAATGGAAGCCACCCGAGGAAGGACATCCGGTCGGCCAATCCCGCGATACGCATGTCGGCTGCCAGATCGCGCTCCTGCCCGAACTTTCCGGCCCCAAGTACCAGAAAGCGCGCGGCCGGCGACTTTGACGCGATTTCCCGGATGACATACGCCCACTCTTCGAGACCGTAGTCAAAAAACCGCGTATAGATGAGGATGAGCTGTGCGTCGCTTCCGATGCCGAGCGAACGACGAAATGCGCCGCCGACCCGATTGGGCGACCAGTTCTCATAGGCCGCCGGATCGAACCCGTTGGGAATGTGCAACCGCGGGCGATCCGAAGCGACCTCGCCCGCCCGCTCGGCCAGCAGCCGACTGGCGGCGGTGAACGCGTCGCATCGCCGCATGCCAAGACGTTCCTGAATTTCGAACACTTCCACCAGCGCGCGCGCGTAGTCTTCGTTCTGGCTCCAGCCGTCGCGGCCCTCCCAATCGTCTAAGTCCAAGACAATGGCTGGACGGTCTCGCCACCGCGAGATCAGGGTCTGCGCCAACCCCGAGACCGCCTTTGGCTTAAACACGTGGACCAGATCTGGGCGCCACGCATCCACCAGGTCAGCCGCCGCCCGCGCCAGCCGCCACTGCGTCCAGGCCGCGCCGACGACTACGGTGCCATCGAATCGCGGGCGCGGCAGGCACGTCACCTCCACGTCGCTATCCTCCCACTCGCGTCCGTACGTGGCGGGGTCGTCATACGGCGGCACGATGACCCGGACCCGATGCCCAACCGCGGCAGCCGCCCGCGCCATCGGCATGACTCGGCGACCCGTGGTGTTCTTTGGCGCGAAACCGAACGGCGCGATATAGACGACGTACATCGGCTACCGGCGCCGGCTGCGGAACGACAGTGCGACCGCCGCAACGACCAGCACCGCCAGGCTGGCCAGCGAGACGATCCGGCCCGCCTCGTACGACCTCGACTGGTATCGAAACTCCACCAAGTGCTCGCCAGGCTCCCGAATGAGCACGGCCCGATGCCCGATATTTGCCCGCCATACGGGCACTTCGACTCCATTCACGGATGCTCGCCAGCCGGGATAGGGCGTGTCCGGGAGAACCAACACCCGCGGCCCCGACGTCCGAACCCGCAGTCGAACGAGTTCGGGCTCTTCAGCAAGCGATTCCACGCTGTCGATCCTCGGTCCCGCGCCGGCCGCATCCGGCTTCGAGATCAAGGCGTTCAATGCCGAAGCGTCGCTGGCACTGACCCGGCCTTCGGTCATCGACGGTCCCAGGATTCCAACGGCCCGGGCCGCCTCACCGAGTGATCCCCAGCGCGGCTCGGTGTCGGAGGCAACGGTGAGCACGACGGTGCGATCGGGAGCGAAGTCGAAGCCGCCGACGAGGTCGCGGACCTCCTCATCGCGAGACATCCGCGCGTCCGTGACCAGCCAACCCCGCGGAAGCGTTGTCCCGCGACGCGTCACGACTACTTCACCGGCACGCTGACTCAGCGCCGCGGCTTCGGACCGCAGCGCGACGGGAGTTGAATCAGCATCACCATGGAGCAGTGCAAGTCCTCGAAGATCGAAGGGGGACCCTTCGGCAGCAACCATCACCCCAGTGACGTCCATCGGCGTCGCGAACATGGATTGGCTCAGGTATGAGGGTCGATCCAGGCCAGTTCGGACCGAGACCAGGCGCCCTGCACCCAGGGCAACGCGTTCCGGTCGCTCCTTCCGCCGAATCAGTGGCAGGGAAACTACCGACCCGTCCGACCCGTAGACTTCGATGCGGCCCGCCGGCCCGGCCGGCAGGTCCGACGATGCGTCAATCAGCACCGCGACGCCACGCACGTTCTCCACGTACAACTGGTCGACGCGACCGGTCCGATCGATCCGACGCCAATACCCCAGATCCAACGTGCCCGACTGAACCTCCAGCATGGTGTCGGGGCTGCGAATAATCGACTGTACCCCCAGTCCGTCCAGCACCCGGTCGCCGGGAATGTCCGAGATCGCCTGCTGAATCAAGAGATCCGGGGTCGCACCGGTCCCTGGCAACAGCAAATCGCGGAATTCCACGTAGCTGCGCAGCGGCAATACTCCGCCGTCGTACCCGTCGGCGGTCGCCAGCCCATAGGCCATACCGAGATTGGGGTTCATGATCGATGCGTTCTTCAGCGTAACCAGCAACTCGCGAAATGACCGCTCGCCCAAGCGGTTGAACCATGCCTCGGCCAGCCTGGCGCGAACAGGCTGGCTGATCTCGAACGACGGATTTGCCAGGCTCAGCACACGGCCACCCCAGCGCTCGGCGCTCAGGACCGCCGACACGTCCTTATCGGCTGCAAATGCCTCGGGAGGCACGGGATGGCGAATCGGGCTTGGACCTGAAGCCACCACGAGCTCAATCACTACCAATCCAGCGGCCGCCCACCGAGCCCAGGGCCACGGCGACACAAGAGCGGCCGCCAGCACCACCAGTGCCAGCACCCCGACCACAATCCACGGTCGGAAGGTCTCCCCGTTTACGGGATGTATGATCCCGATCGTTGCCAGAACGAGCGCCACCGCCGCCAGTGCCAGCCCAGGTCGTGTCCAGCGCCGCCACTCACGCGGAGCGAACGGCGACTGTCCGAGCGACTCAGCCCCCTGCGCTGCCAGAAGCGCCGCCGCCAAAATCCCCAACAACAGCCAACGCGGCGGAACCCGGAATAGATCAAACCCCGGCACGAGCCGGTGCGCCACGGCAAACAGGGGCGTGGCCGGCCCTACAGCCAGGAGCAGCGTGCCCCCGAGCGTCGCCAGCAGCAGAGCCGTTCGCGCCCTTCGGGGTCTTGCCACTACTCCGAGCACCACCAGGATGATTCCGCTGAGCCCAATGTGGGCAACGAACTCGGTGCTTGAGGGCAACGCCGTAAACGTAGGAAGAACCGCTTGCAGAAACTCCTCCCCCGGCAGAGAAAACGATGCCGCCTCGTGCAGCGGCAGACCTCCGGAACGGATTCCGTGGTGAGAGAGTTCCAGCGTTGGCAGCAATTGCACGGCTGCCAGCAACCCGCCGGCGGCGGCAGCCGCTGCCCATAGAAGAAAACCGCGCCCGGCACCCTTCAGTCGTCCATGCCACGGCTTCTCACGACCGGCGCTGCCCACGGTCGTCGCGTAGAGCAAGCCGAACAGCAGGCTCATGTACGCCACCTGCGGATGACCCGCGAGGAACATCAGGGCCGTCACCGGCGGCAGCGCAAACCAGGCCCGCCGATTCCCAGCCACCCCCAGATCCAGCGTCAGCAACAGCCAGGGCAGCCAGGACGCAGCCGACACCTGATTCACGTGACCTGACTGGGCGACGAAGTAGCCGCCAAAGGCAAACACCGCCGCCCCCGTGGCTGCGGCCGCCCAGCCCAGCCGCCATGCTTCCCTGGCCAGCAGCAACGTGCCGGCCGCCGCCCAGCCCACGTGAAGCATCAGCGCGACGCTCATGGCACGCTCCGGACTCAGCCCCAGCAGCAGCCAGTTCGGCAGATAGAACACGGCCGCCTGCGGATTCGCAAGGAAGGGCGCGCCCATGAAGAGGTCCGGATTCCACAGCGGGATCCGAGCCGTCCGCAGAGCCTCGAATCCTGCGGCCCAGTAGGGATAAAAGTAGGTCTGCGTGTCGTAGCCCGCGACCACCAGGCCCTCGAAGATTTGCCGGCTATACGTGAGAATCAGGCCAATCAACAGCAGAGCCGCAGCCAACGCCGGCGCTCCAAGCGAACGGGGAACTCGCTCACGCAGCTCCCGGGTCACAACGCCCCTCATGGGGCTCGCGTGCGCCTTCCTAGATCTCTTCGGCCAGGATGATCGCTTCCGCGATGTCGCGCATCGAGCGACGCCGGTCCATGCTCAGTTTTTGGATTCGCTTGAACGCGTCGGGCTCCGAGAGTCCAAGCCGGGTCATTAGCAACCCTTTGGCTCGCTCCACAACCTTGCGGGTTTCGAGTTGTTCCGTCAGGTTCTGCACGTCGCGGCTCACCGCCTCAAACTCCCCGTAGCGGGAAACCGCCACGGCGATGGCCGATTCCAGGTCGCGGTCGCGCAACGGCTTGAGCACGTACCCGATGACGCCCACGTCGCTGGCGCGCTCAACCAACTCTTGCTCGCCGTGCGCCGTAACCAACACGACCGGGGCAATGTGCTCGGCCGTCAGCGCTCGGGCCGCCTCGATCCCGTCGACGCCGGGCATCTTGATGTCCATCACCACCAGGTCTGGCCGCAGTTCGCGCGCCATCTGCACCGCGCTCTCGCCATCGCCCGCCTCGCCAACGACCTGATGGCCCGATGCCTCCAACCGTTCCTTCAGGTCGAGCCGAATAATGGTTTCGTCTTCAGCGACGATGACTCGCAAGCTCAAGCGGCGTCCTTTCCGATGAGACTCGGCCCACGCGCGCAGCGGGCAGACGAAGCAAGCGTACCAGCGACGATTCGCAACCTCGGAGGCCCGCCAGACCCGGCGGCGGATTGACCGCCCCGTAGTACGACATCTAGTATCCGCCGGCTGCGGCGCCCAACATGTGCGATACCAATCGCCGGCTGGGCCTGCACCATTGATTTCGCCGCTACGAATTCGGAGATCGCCGCGTGAACGTCACCTGCCTGCAAGAGAACCTGAATCGCGGGCTTAGCCTCGTAAGCCGGGCCGTCGCGCCCCGCAGCCCGCTCCCCGTGCTGAGCAACGTCCTCGTCGCCACCGAAGACGGTGGGCTCAAGCTCGCCGCCATGAATCAACAGATGGCTATCTCCGTCTGGACTGGCGCCAGCATTCAGACCGAGGGCGCGATCACCGTCCCCGCGCGGTTGCTCTCCGATTTCATCGGTCAGCTGCCCGAGGGTGTCGTCGCTCTCGAACTCGATGCCGAAACCGACACCCTCGAGGTGTCCTCAGGCCGCTTCCGCGCCAAAATGAAGGGCATTGACGCTGGCGAATTCCCGCCGATGCCCGACGGCGACGCCGAGCGTGAACTCGAAATGCCCACCAGCGTCTGGACGTCCATCATTGAGCAGGTGGTTGTGGCGTCCGCCCAAGACGACAGCCGACCTGTCCTCGCTGGCGTCAGCCTGACGTTTGGCGCCGACTACGTTGAGTTGGCCGCCGCCGACGGCTATCGCCTGGCGGTCCGGCGCGCTGCCGCCGAAACGGGACTGTCGGAGCCCACGCAGATTGTCGTTCCACGCGCGGCGATGATCGAACTCTCCCGCATCCTGACGGACGACCCGGGGGCCGTCACGATTGGTCTCACCGCCAACGACTCATCGGTCCGCTTCAACACCAGGGCCGTCTCCCTCGTCTCGCAGCTCATCGATGGCCAGTTCCCCGCCTACCAGCAGTTGATTCCGGATTCCGCCGCCATGGAAACCCGCGTCGTGGCCGACACGGCGGCCGTCACCCAGGCGACCCGAATCGCCGCTCTTTTTGCCCGCGACGGTCAGAATGTCATCAGGGCCACCATCGAAGGCGGTGACGAAGGCGGCCGCCTCGTGCTCTCCGCCAATTCCGCCGAACTCGGCGAAAACCAGGGCGAAGTCGAAGCTGAAGTCACCGGCGCCAACACTAACGCCCAAATCGCATTCAATTATCGATTCCTCTCCGATTGCCTCGGCACCGTCCATTCAGACCGCGTGTCGCTCACATTGTCCGGTCCCACCAGCCCCGGCCTCGTCCGCCAGGTCGACAACGACGGCGAGGACATGCCGTCCTTCAGCCACGTCATCATGCCCATGCACACGGTGTCGTAGGCCGCCGCCATTTCATCACTGACCAGGTACGCACGGGCGCCTAAACCGAGCACCCGCGCTTGACCGCCAACCCGCGCTGGACCACCCAGCGTCCCCCCGTGATCGGCGCGCGCTGCATGATCTCGAGCGGCCACCCGCTGGCCACCGAGGCCGGTCTCGGCGCGCTACGCAACGGTGCCAATGCCTTTGACGCGGTTGTGACGGCGGCAGCGGTGATCGCCGTGGCCGAACCCGGAACAAATCACGTGGGCGGCGACGTATTCGCCCTCTGCCTTCCGATCGGCGCCGCAGATCCCGAAGCCATCAACGCCAGCGGCCCATCACCCGCGGGCCTTACGATCAACGCCTTCGACGACGAGATTCCGCCGCACGGTATCAACGCCGCCACTGTCCCGGGCGCGGTCAGCGCCTGGCAGACGATTCTTGATCGCTACGGCTCCATCAGCATGGACGACGCCCTTGCCCCGGCCATCCATTACGCTGAAGCGGGCGTCCCCGTTGACCCCGACACGGCGCAGGCCATCGCCAACGCCGGTCCGGCCCTGGCCCAGCAGCCCGCGAGCGTGCGTAGCTTTCTCCCCAACGGTGCGCCTCCGCGACCAGGCACATTACTGCTCCAGCCCGACCTTGCCGAAACGCTCCGGCAGATCGCTGACGGTGGAGCCGACGCTTTCTACAAGGGGCCTTTCGCCGACGCCCTGGTGCGCGCATCCGCCCGCGATGGCGGCGCGTTCTCGCCCCAGGATCTCGCCGCGTACGAGTGCGACGTCCTTCCGCCACTCCGCACCTATTATCGCGGGCTCGAAGTGCTCGGACAGCCGCTCCCATCGCAGGGCTTCCTGGTTCTCGAGCAACTCAACATCGCCGAAGGATTTGAGCTGTCGGCCTTCGAGTTCGGCAGCGCCGACGTGCTCCATCTCATGGCGGAGTGCAAGAAGGCCGCCTTTGCCGACCGCCTGGCCCACGTCGGCGATCCCAACTGGATTGACTTCCCCATCAACCGGCTGCTCAGCAAGGAGTTTGCCGCCCAGCGCCGCATGACCATCGACCCTGTTCGAGCCGCCCCTCACATTGCGCCAGGCGACCCCAGCGCCGTCGGCGGAGACACCACGGCAATTTCGGCCGTCGACGAGGCGGGCAACGCCATTACCTTTATTCAAAGCGTCTTTACGAGCTTTGGCTCGTGCTATGTGGTTCCGGGAACCGGCGTCCTCCTCAACAACCGAATGCGAGGCTTTTCCCTGGATCCGGACAGCCCCAACGTGATGCAGGGCGGCAAGCGTCCAATCCACACCCTGAATACCTTTATGGTCAGGCGTGAAGACCAGTTGCTGCTGCTGGGCTCCTCGCCGGGCGGGCAATACCAGGTTCAGACCAACTTCCAGGTGATTTCCAACGTTTTTGACCACGGCATGCATTGGCAGGCTGCAATCGATGCGCCCCGCTGGTATCACAACGAGGACACGGGCGACCTCATGCTCGAAGACCGCTTCGATCCCGCCGTTGGCACCGACCTCGAGAACCGCGGACACGCAGTACGTCGCGAGGCGCCCTTCAGTGTTCATTCGCGCGCCCAGGGCGTTATGCTCGACCCCGCTACGGGCGCCCGAATCGGGGCCACCGACCCACGCTGGCACGGCCAGGTTCTCGGGTTTTAGCGTCGTCAGCCACAATGGGCCATCCGCGACGGACACTGCGCCACCCACGCTGAGTAGAGGAGTCGCGTGTCAAACACGACCGAGCCACAGACGCCGCAGCCCATAGGAAACGCCCGTACCTGGCTGGTCCTTACGGTCGCCTTCTTTTCGGGAATGTCGGTACTGGCCGTAGAGATCAGCGCCTCTCGCCTTCTGGCGCCCTTTTTCGGGACCAGCATCATCATTTGGGCCGTCGTCATCGGCCTCACGCTGCTCTATCTGTCGATCGGCTACTGGATTGGCGGACGGCTCGCCGACCGGCGGCCCTATGAAGACACCCTGTACCACATTGTCGGACTCGGCGCCTTTCTCGTCGGATTTGTGCCTTTTATGTCCAAGCCGGTGCTCTCGGTGTCGTCCCAGGCCATCGCATCGCTTAACGGCGGTCTGTTCTTCGGTTCGCTGGTCGGCGTCCTCCTTCTCCTGGCCGTACCCCTCACCATGCTGGGCATGGTGTCCCCGTTTGCGATCCGGCTGGTCACGAGTGATGTGCGGCAGGCTGGGAAGCGGGCCGGACAGGTCTTTGCCGTCAGTACCGTCGGCAGCATCCTCGGGGCATTCATTCCAGTCCTGCTGCTGATCCCAACGGTCGGTACGCGCTCAACCTTCCTCATCTTTGCCGTGTTGCTGCTCGGCCTGGCCCTCATTGCCACGACTCGCGTATATCGTCGGCTCTTGTACGGAGTGTTGCTCGCCATCCTTGTCGTCCTCTGGGTCGCGGTTGATCCCGGTCCGGTCAGGCCCGCCGACGGATTGCTGGTCGAAGGCGAATCCGCCCTTCAGTTCTTTCAGGTCATCGACAGCCCTAACATCGGCCGCCGCCTGGTTCTCAACGAGGGCATCGGCACCCACTCCATCTATCACCCCGACCGCTTGCTCACCAACGGACCCTGGGACTATTTCCTGCTGGCTCCGATCATCGGCGGACAGCAACCTGACGATGTCGACTCGCTCCTCATCATCGGCCTCGGCGGCGGCACCGTGTCCAAGCAATACACGCAAATTTTCGGCGACGACGTGGCCATCGACGGTGTGGAGATCGACGATCGGGTTATTGACCTCGGCCGCAAGTACTTCGACATGAACGAATCCAACCTCAAGACCTACGCCGAAGACGGCCGCACCTTCCTTCAGCGCGTGGATCGGCGCTACGACGTGATCGCCGTGGACGCCTACCGCCAGCCCTACATCCCATTCCACCTGGTCACCCAGGAGTTCTTCATTTCGGCCCGCGACCACCTGACCGACAAGGGCGTGGTGGCGCTAAATGCGGGGCGCACGGCCTCGGACTTTCGGCTTGTCGAAGTTCTGTCTGAAACCATGCGCTCGGTCTTCCCGCACGTCTACGTGATTGACCTGCCCTCCGGCTTCAACAATAGCCTTGTGTACGGCTCGCTGACCCCGATAACTGGAGACCAGGTGCGCGCCGCAACCGTTGACTCGCCCCGGCTCGCGGAAATCGCGGCCCGCCCCTGGGAACTGCGCGAAGTCAACCGCGCCGAAACGGTCTATACCGACGACCTGGCTCCCGTCGAGCGCCTTATCGACGACATTGTGGTCCGCGAAGCCCTGCACGGCGCAACCGGCCGCGACCGCTAGATTATCCCGCTCGCCAAACGAGTCGTGGCGGAACGCACGCGCCCTTTACTCTCAGGAGAATCACGCTCATGTCCTCGCTAATCCCCGCGCTCCACCCGGCCACGGTCGCCCAGGTCGACGACCTGGGCACGTACCTGGACGCGGCCGCCGCCGCCGGCTTCCGGGCCGCCGACTTCAGCATGCCCGCCGCCCGCGCGCTCGAGGCAGCGACGAGCCGTGACGCCGTCGTGCAGGCCTTCCAGTCGCGCGGACTTCAACCCGGCGCCTGGGGCGCCGGAGCGCAAGTTATCGGCGCCCACGCCGACTTTGACGCCAGCCTGGACGAGGTGGCCGCTAACGCCGCGCTCGGCGCGGCCCTGGGCGCTCGCGTCGCAGCCGTCGTCGTGCCCAATCGCGTCGACAGGCCCCCCGACGAGATGATGGACCTGCTGGCCATGCGCATCGGCGATGTAGCGGACACCGCCGCCGGCGACGGCGTGGCCCTGAGCCTCGAATTCATTGGACCCAACATTTGGCCCGACCAGCCCTACGAACTCTTCTCAGGCATCCAGGGAACCCTGGATTTGATCGAGCGTATCGGCCGCGTGAATGTGGGCGTCCTTTTCGATACCTACCACTTCCATTGCGGCGACAGCGAATTCGCGGACATTGCCGCGGCCGGCCGCGCCATCAACCACGTCCATCTCAACGACGCCCCACCGGGCGACCCATCAACTTTCGACGACTCGGTGCGCCGCCTGCCCGGCGACGGCGTCATGGACCTTGCGGCCATCACCAGCGCGCTCGAAGCTGCGGGCTACACGGGTGCTGGCGGCGTCGAGATCTTCAACGACGACTTGCGCGCCCTGCCCATCGACCAGGGTGCCGCCCGTGTCGCCGCCGCTTGCCACCGCGTCTTTGGCCAGCCCGAGCCACCCGGAAGTGGTTAAGCAAGCGGACGCGTTGAACAACCGCAGCTTCGGGCAGCCGTCATGAACACGGGTGAGACGGGACGCAAGGCGACCGTTCGTTGCACCGTCGCCCGCCCCACCGCATCCTGTAGCAATATCCATCCGCCAATCCGAAAGTCGCATGTCGCGCATGCGTAGCTCGGCACGCGTTTCCCGGCGTCGCCTTGCGCTGTTCCTGTCCGCCGGAACCGCGATTCTCGTTGCCGGCTGCGGAGAGTCGGAGTCGCCGACGCCAACCCCCACGGCGGCACCGCCCGCCGCATTGACACCCCCGCCACCAACCAGGGAACTTACGGCGGTCGCCGCACCTACCGTTGCGCCGACCGCCGCAGCCGTTGCCTCGCTACAGCCGACTCCCGCACCAACGGCCTCTCCCGTCGCCCCAGCAACAACCGTCGCGGCGGCGCGCCCGACCCGCCCACAGCCCGCCCAAACGCCGACGGCTTCGCCGACGCCGGAGCCGACCACCCCAGTGCCCACACCGACCCCCTCGACGTCTCCTACTCCCACACAACCACCGTTGCTTTCGCCCCTGACGGGCCTTGAAATCAGCCCCAACGCCAGAGCCCAGCGCGTCGTCGCGGTCAAGATCGATAACTCCGGCGGCGCCCGGCCTCAGAGCGGCCTCAGCACCGCCGCCGTCGTCTACGAGCACGTCACGGAAGGCATAGTCACTCGCTACACCGCCTTTTTCCTGGACAGCGACCTCGAACGCGTGGGGCCCATTCGCAGTTCTCGTTTCGTCGACCGCGACCTCGTCCAGCAGTTCGATGCCCTGTTCGCCCACGTCGGAGCCAGTCCACCCGTCATGCGGGACCTGCGCAACTCCCCGGCGGCGGATATCGACCAGTTCTTCTACGACGAGACTCGCCCCTACTACCGCATTTCCAGCCGGCCTGCCCCGTTCAACATGTACGCCAGCCTCCCGGCGCTGCGCGAAGTCGGCGCGATTCGCCATCCCGACCGGCGTGAGATTCAGGGATTCCGCTTCTACGAGACCGAACCCGAAATCGGCCCCCTAACCGACCTCACCATTCCCGGCGGGCCTCGGAACGCCTTCCAGGCCGAGTACGACTTCGATGCCGCCACCCGCCGCTGGCGTCGCTCGCTCGGCGGCGCGCTCGACATCGACGCCCACACGGGCGAAGCGCTCGCCTTCGAGAATGTCATCGCCCAATGGGTCCCGGCCCGCGTCACCCAGTACGACGAGGATCACCTGGGCAATAAGTCCGTCTGGATCGGCACCACCGGCGAGGGCCCCGTGTCCGTCTTCCGCGACGGCGCGCGCCTGGACGGAACCTGGCGCCGTCCCTCAGAAACCGATGTGACCGAGTTCCTCAACGCCGACGGCTCGCCGCTCGAACTTCGTCCCGGCAGGACATGGATCCATCTTCTGACCAGTCGCCAGGACGTCGAGGCCCTGTGATGATCTTCCATACGCCGCCAACCGCTGTCCTGGGAGGATCGACCTATGGCTGACCGTCCAGTCGTCTTCGTGCCGCTGATGCACGAACACCGATTCCGACCATACGTTCACGTCGTGGAGGAAGCCGGCGGCGAGGTTGAGTTCGCCGACATACACAATCTCGCTGCCCGCCGTGCCGCGCTTCAACGCGCCACCGCCGGCGCCGTGGGCCTCGATCCGTTCAACGGCGACGACTTCGCCATTGCCCCGCATCTGCGCGCCATTATCACCTGCACCACCGGCGTCGATCCGATCGACCTGGAAGCCGCCACCGAGCACGGCGTGATGGTGGGCAACACGCCCGACCTCTGCATCGAGGAAGTCGCCGACCACACCCTCATGCTGCTGTTGTCCTGTTACCGCCGCCTGCCCCGCACCGTCCACCCCAGCCGCTCCGGCGCTCCGGCCCGCGAAGGTGTCATCGACTTCTCCGAGCACTGGCCGCGCCTGCGCGGCCAGGTGGCCGGGCTGCTCGGCTTCGGCAACATCGCGCGCGCCGTGGCGACTCGCTGCCAGGCCTTTGGCCTGCGCGTCATTGCCCACGATCCCTACGTCGACCCTTCCGTCGCCGAAGAGTTTGGCGTCCAGCTGATCGGGTTCAACGAGGTGCTGGAGGCCGCCGACTATCTCTGCGTGCACCTTCCGCTCAATCCCGACACCCGCCACTGCCTGAACGCGGAAGCCTTCGCCCGCATGAAGCCCACCGCCTTCGTCATCAATACCGCCCGCGGTCCCATCATTGACGAACCGGCCCTTGTCGAAGCCCTGCAAACCGGCCAGGTAGCCGGCGCTGGCTTGGACGTGACTGAAGTCGAGCCGATTGCGGATGACAATCCGCTGCTCGACATCCCGGACGCCCTGCTCACCCCGCACTCCGCCGGCTACTCCCAGGAGGCCACCCGCTGGGGGCCGGAAAGCGCCCTGCGCTGCGCCGCTGCCGTCATCCAGGGCGGCCGACCGCGTTCCATCCAGAACCCTGGCGTGCTCCAACGCCTGAAGTCCTAGGCCGGCGCCACTGTCCCCCTGATGCCCGTCCGCTTCACCGCCTACGGCGGCGCTGGCGAAATCGGCGGCAACAAGCTGCTGCTCGAAGACGGCGACTGGCAGATCCTCTTCGATTTCGGCATGTCCTTCGGCGCCCTCGGGACCTACTTCGAGGAGTTCCTCCGACCGCGTACTGTCCGCGGGCTCTCCGACTACCTCCTGACCAGCCTGTTACCGCCGCTGGAAGGCCTGTATCGAGACGACCTCAACGCCCTCCCCGAGCACGCCCGGATCTGGGATCGCCTGCGTGACCACCCCGGCTACCGCGACGACGTCAATCCGCGCGCCGTTCTCCTCAGCCACGCCCACGCCGACCACGTCGGCTACATCTCACTCCTCCGGCCCGACATCCCCGTCGTCACCGGCGGTCTCACCGCCGTGATTGCCAAGGCAATGCAGGACGGCGGTCAGAGCACCGACGACAGCCAGACCGTCTTCCTGCGTCCCCGAACACCGCGGGACAGACTTCTCGTCACTGATCCGAAGACTCCGTTCCAGCAACGTCCCTGGTCGCTCGTTGCCGGCGCTGGCTGGTCCTCCGCGGCGACCGAGTATTGGACGCACCGCTACGCCAAGTCAGGCCCGCATCCGGTCGCGACCCCAATGGCGACCGGCATTACCGAGATCGACGGACACCAGGTCCGAGCCTTCCCAGTGGATCACTCCATTCCCGGTGCGCACGGCTTCGCTGTCGAAACATCCGCCGGCTGGGTGGGCTACACCGGCGACATTCGCATGCACGGCCGCCACGCCGATCAGACCTGGGCCTTTGCCCATGAACTCGCCAACCTCGATCTCGTCGCCCTCATCTGCGAGGGCACGCAGGCCGCCAGGCCTCGCGGGGCATCGGAATCGGACGTGGGCGCCCGGGCCATCGGACGCGTCCGCCAAACCCAGGGACTGGTCGTGGCCGACTTCGGCCCGCGCAACATCGAGCGCCTCACAACCTTTCGTGGCGCCGCCCGCCAATCCAACCGCCAGCTCGTCGTGCTCATGAAGGACGCCCTGCTTCTCAGCGCCATGCACACCGTCGATCCGGCAACGCCGCTGCCGTCGGCGCCGGACGGTCTCCTGGTCTTCGATGACCGGCGAGCCACCTCCACCGCCTGGCAGGACGACGTAACCGATCAATTCGCGGACGCTCTTGTATCTCCGTCGACCATCGCGACAGACCCTGGCGCCTACGTCCTCTGCCTCAGCTTCTTCGACGTGACCCGCCTCCTCGACCTCGGCGAGACATCCTGCGGCGCCTGGATCTACTCCTCCAGCGAGCCCTACGACGAAGAATCGCAACTCGACATGCAGCGTCTCCGCAACTGGACAGACCTGCTCGGACTGGACTTCCTCGGCGGCGCTTCGGAGACCGAGGCCGAAGCCGCCGGCTTCCACGCTTCCGGGCACGCCAGCGGCCCTGACCTTCAACGCTTCATCGAGATCGTTAACCCGCGCACTCTCATCCCGATTCACCTGCAATCCGAGGGTCTCACCTTCTACCGCCGGACCTTCGGCGAAACCGCTATCCGGGTCGCCGAACCGGCCTGGGGCCGGGCCCTTTCCATCGAATAAGATGGGCAGCTATTGACGGGGCACGCTCTCGCGCCCCACCATCGCCCAAACCGCCACCCATCCCCGGAGCTGATGTCACGCCGCGTCGTTGATTGCACCAAGGTTCTCCGGCATGGCGCCGCCGACTCATTCACCGCGCACGAGTTCGAACGCACCGGCCAGCCTCAGACGCTCACGCACCGCGTCGAAATGGACGCCGACGTCGGCACTCACGTCCTTGCCCCCCGCCGGTACATCCGCTGGGGATCCGACCTGGCCGGCCTCTCCGCGGAGACGTTCTTCGGTGAGGGCCTGGTCGCTCACCTGGAAGTTTCGGCGGATGCCCCCGACATCGATTCCAACCGCCTGGAAGACATCTTCGGCCGAGAGCTCCACACCCGCGACATCGTCGTCATCGCCGCCCGCGGCAACGGGGTCGCGCCCTGCTTCACCGCCCAGGCTGCCCAGTGGCTCTTCGTCCGCGGCGCCAAGCTCGTCGCCCTGGCTGACGGCATTGCCATTGGCCGCGAAGCCGAACCCGATGACGAGCGCGTCATTCTCAGCACCCTCTTGGAGAACGACGTCCCGGTCGTCCGAGGCCTCGTCAACACCGAGACACTCAGCGCCGAGCGCATGGCCTTCATGGCCCTCCCCGCGCCCGCCGCCGACGTCACCGCCTGGCCGGTGCGCTTTGTCGCCCTCGATCCCGGCCTCGACCCCACCCAGGAAGCCGTGGCAACAGCGCCCGAAGGCGCTCAGGAAGACGAAACCGAGCCGCCGCCGGCAGCCGATCCCGCGGCCCAGCCCGACGAGCCCGCCGATTCCGAGTCCGCGCCCGAACCGCCCGAGAACCAGGCATCAACGGAGCCGGAGTCGGAAGATTCATCGCATGAACCGGATTCGGAAGTCGAGTCCCCCGCCGACGAACCCTCGCCTCAGGACGATCGGGATGACGAGGATCCAGGCAAGCAAACCGCCGAGGCCTGACCTCGGTCTACAGGCGAGCGCAGCTACCGATTTGGAAACAGCAACTCGTCGCCGATGTGGATGACGTACGGCTCGTCGATGCCGTTCAACTCGGCAATCTCTTCAAAGCTGTACCCGTACCGGCTGGCAACCGCCGCCAGCGTGTCCCCACTTTGCACCGTGACGAGGAAATACCGCGCCGGGGCCTCCGTATGTACCGGAACCACCGTTGGCGTCGGCAACTGTTCGAACGGCCCCTGCGGCAACTCCAGGTCGATCACGATCGGCTCAGGTGTCACGGGAATCACCGCGGGCGCCTGCGGCGTTGGCACCGCGGTGGCCGCGGTCGCCGTCGGGCGCAGCGCCTCCGGAATCTCAGGCGGACGCCGCAGGCTGCGGTCCGCCAGCAATATGAAGACTGCGCTCGCTACCAGGAGCGCGGCAACAGCCAGGCCCGCGTACGTGCCGGCGGCGGGGCGCTCGAAGGACTCGCCTGGCGGCTGGGAACCGGACCCAGCGCCGGTCTGTGAGTATTGCTCGGCCACCGCAGGTCAAGGTATCAGACGATGACTCGCCCTGATCGCACCCTAATCGAAGGCCCCTGGGAACTCGCCGTTACCGACTCGCCCGACCTGCGCGACGTGAGCTTCGACCACCAGATCGCCCCCCCGGCCTACCCCCAGCTCATCCTCGACAGCCCGCCCACCGGCTCCGCGTTCTACTGGTACCGCCGCCGGCTCGATGTCCCCACCGCTCCGTCCGGCCACCAGGCCGTCGTCGTCTTCGGCGCCGCCGACTGGCTCGCCGACGTCTGGGTCAACGACCGGCACATCGCCACCTGTCGAAGCGGCTACCTCCCCTTCGAAGCCATCCTTCCCCCGGAAACTCACGGCCAGACCGTCACCCTCACCGTCCGCGTCTGGGACACGCCCCTCCAGGCCCCCGGCGTCCACACGCCCCCTGGCAGCCCCCCAACCCGTGCCGCCTGGATCCCGCGCGGCAAACAACACTGGTACGGCGAATGCTCCGGCCTCTGGCAACCCGTCTGGCTCGACATTCGCCCGCCCCACCACGTCACCGGCCTCCGAACCGACCTCGCCAAAGACCTCCAGACTGCCCGTCTGACCGTCCTCGGCAGCCCCGACACCCACGGACGAGTCCACGTAAACGTCCGCGAAGCCAACAGTTCCACGGCCCTCTGGACCAGCGAAGCCACTGGCGATCTCAACACCGGCCTGGAGATCAGTCACCACTGGCCCGATGTCCAGCCCTGGGATCCCTCCGCGCCCGCCCTTTACGACGTCGACGTCACCCTCGATTCCGACTCCCTCACGCACACCCGCCGCTTCACCACCGGCTTCCGCCGCATCGAGGCCGACGAACACGAACTCCGCCTCAACGGCCAGCCCCTCTACCTGCGCGGCGCCCTCGACCAGGACTACAGTCCCGACACCGGCTACGCCTACCCCGGCGACGAAGCCCTCGCCCGCCGCTTCCAGGTTGCCGTTGACGCCGGGCTCAACCTCGTCCGCTGCCACGTCAAGCTGCCCGATCCCCGCTACCTCGCCCTCGCCGACCGCCTGGGCATCCTCGTCTGGTACGACCTCCCAAGCTGGGGCCAGCCCCACCGACCGGACGAACCCTTCCCCGACTGGCTCGACGACGACGTAACCGCCATGCTCCGCGGTTCAGCCGTCCGCGACGCCCACCACCCCTCCCTCATCGCCCGCGCCGTTATCAACGAGGGCTGGGGGCTCGACCTCGCCGCCAGCGCCGACCACCGCCAACGCCTTCGCAACTGGGTCGACGTCGCCCGCGAAGCCGACCCTTCCCGCCTTGTCATCGACAACTCCGCCATGCTCGGCGCCCTCCATCTCGATACCGATCTGGCCGACATGCACACCTATGCCGCCCATCCCCAGGGCGCGCGCGACTTCGGCGCCTTCGTCGACTGGCTCGCCTCGCGTCCACCCGACCTCTGGGAACGCGCCGACGCCGACGCTCCAGCCAACCGTCCAGTTGCCCTCAGCGAATTCGGCCTCTGGGGCCTGCCGGAGGACTGGAAGCCCCCGGCCCCCTGGCTCCTCGCCGACCGCTCCTGGACCCGCGACCTCGCCTTCGACCAGGCCGGATTCGCTGACCGATTCCAGCACGCCGTCGCCCGTCAAGCCTTCGACTCCCTTGACGACCTGACCGCCGCCACCCGCCAGGTCCAGGCGGAGGGCTTCCGACGCCAGATCGCCCGCCTGCGCGCCACCCCCGGCCTCTCAGGCTTCGTCCTCACCGAACTCATGGACCAGGGCTGGGAAGTCAACGGCCTCGCCGACTTTGCGGCCCGTCCAAAGCCCGTCGTCCAGGCCGTGCGCTCCGTTGCCGACGAAACCGTCGCCCTGATCGAAGATCTCCCGGGATCCGCCTGGGCCGGCAGCCCGGTGAACGTCCGGGCCATCATCTCGGGCCCCCGCGCCTCCGGCGACGCCGAAGTCGTCTGGAGCGTCTCCGGTGAACCCCGCCGTCGCGAAACCATCTCCATCCCCGCCGGCGTCGAACCCGTCGTCATCGACGACTTCGAATTCACCGCCCCCCTGATCGAATCCAGCCGCGTCCTCGACATCGACCTCTCGATCCGCGGCCCCGGCCTCTCGCTCGACCAACAAGAGCAAGTCCTCGTCGTCCCCACCGATGCCGCCACCATCGACGGCAAGCTCCGCATCTACCTCACCGGCGTCGACCACACCAACCGCGTCGCCACCCTCGCCAACGGCCTTGCCGAAGCCGGCTGCACCACCCTCACCCAGCCCGTCCGCACCCAGGCCGTCGTCGTCGCCGGCGGCGGCGGCGCCGACGCCCTCGAAATGGTGGCCGGCGGCCTCCCCGCCCTCGTCGTTGCCGACCTCGCCGACACCCCGTTCCTTCCCTCGGTCCCCCGCACCGGCCGTTTCGCGTCCCACTGGTCAACCGGCTTCGACTGGATCGCGCCCCAACTCCGCGAAGGGCTCCTCTCCGCCCCCCTCATGAGCACCCCGTTCGTCCCCAGCGCCGCCCCCCGCGTCATCCCGGCCGTCGACGGCCTTGACCCCAGCGACATTCTCATGGGCACTTTCCGCGGCTGGCTCGGCAACGAAGCCGCCATCACCGCCCAGGCCAACTACGGCAAAGGCAAAGTTGTTGTCACCACCCTCGGCCTCAGCCACGCCGGACGCAACGACCCCCTGGCCCGCGCCCTCCTCGTCCGCCTCATCCAGTACACCGCAGCAAAATCCTGCAACCCCGTCTCCCGCATCAACCTGCCCACCACCAACCCCTAAACGACTCCTACTCGTCCCTCTCCTCTTTCTCACTCCTTGTACGTTCTCTCGAACCTTGGATTGGCCAAGGTCACAGCAAGGGCCGGGACAGACCGATCACTCCTTGGTCGTTGGAGACCGTAAGTGAGCAGGGTCGTCCCGGCCCAGACGCTGGCGCAGAGCCCGAACAGGTGCCGGGGCCGTGACCACGAGCCCGAGTCTGCAAGGCAGGGCGTGTCGCCAGCGTCGTCGGAGGGTACCGAATGGCAGCTCACACGGACGTCGCGGTCGGGATCGATGTGGCGAAGGCGCAGTTGGACGTGGCGGTCGAGCCCACGGGAGCGACCTGGACGGTGCCGCGCTCGCGGGGCGGCCTGCGGCGCTTAGAGGGGCGGCTCCAGGCGCTGGGCCCCACCCGGATCGTGGTGGAAGCCAGCGGCGGCTACGAGCGGCTCGTGGTCGCCACCCTGGCCGCGGCCGGTCTGCCGGTGGTCGTGGTCAATCCGCGCCAGACTCACGACTTCGCGCGGGCCCTCGGGCGCCTGGCCAAGACCGACCGGCTGGACGCCCAGGTCCTGGCCCGCTTCGCCGCTGAAGTGCGGCCGCCGGTGCGGCCCCAGCCCTCGCAGGTGGTCGAGGACCTCCAGATCCTCAGTCGCCGGCGCCGCCAACTGGTCAACGACCGCGCGGCCGAGCAGCAGCGGCGCCGCCACGACCGCCCCCACCTGGACCTGGGCTTCGACGCCCTGGCCGCCGCGCGGACCGCGGCCCTCGCCAAGGTCGAGCGCCAGCTGGCGGCCCTGGTCCAGGCCGAGCCGACGCTGCGCGCCCGCGCCGCCTGGCTGCGCAGCATCCCCGGCATCGGCCCCGTGGCCGTCGCCACCCTGCTGGCCGAAGTGCCCGAACTGGGGGCCTGCTCCCGCCAGCAGATCGCGGCGCTCGTCGGGGTGGCGCCCTTCAACCGCGACAGCGGCGCCTGGCGCGGGCGCCGCAGTTGCTGGGGTGGGCGCGCCCAGGTGCGCGCCGCGCTCTACATGGCCGCCCTGACGGCCGCCCGCCGCAACCCCCACCTCCACGCCTTCTATCAGCGCCTCATCACCGCCGGCAAGCCGGCCAAGGTGGCCCTCGTCGCCTGCATGCGCAAGCTGCTGGTGATCTGCAACGCCCTCTGCCGCGACCGCACCCTGTGGGACCCCACCATGGCCTAACCCTTGACACCCAACACAGGTGCTCACTTCTCTTACCTCTCACCGTCTTTATGGGGGTGAGCGAGGGGACTTGAACCCCCAGCCTTCTGGGCCACAACCAGACGCTCTAACCGATTGAGCTACGCCCACCACAAGCCGCACGCGACACACGTTCGGCCGGACACCATTCTATCCATCACATCCCGCGCCAGCCGCTGTCCGGCTGCGACTATCACGGACTGCGGCGGCTGACGGGCGAGCCAGCCATTCCCATTCTTGCTGCCGAGGACCTGCCCGGTAGCATCTGGTCCACGGCACAGGTCGTCACTATGCCGGTCGTGGACGGCCACATGCACATGCCCAAGCAGCCGGGTCTGGGCTTTGAGTTGGACTGCGACCGCGTACAGGCGCCTTCCGAGCGTGTCGTGTCGGCCACGGAGGTGACGCGGGCCGGGAGCTGGCGCGGTGGGAGGGTTTCCGCCGGTAAACGCATCACGATCGGCGCGGTTCCGACCCTGCGAGAAGAATTGAGGGGAGTGCCATGAAGATCACGGAAGTCAAGCTCAGCATCCTGGAGCGGCCCGGTGACATGGTGCATCGGCTGGTCGAGGTGCCGGGTCTGCGCCGTATTCAATACACCCACAAAGCCTTCCCGACCTCACGGTCGGAGCATCATCCGTTTCTCATCGTCCGTACCGATGACGGGATCGAGAGCATTGCCCAGTGCGCGCCAGGCGTGGACCAGGCGAAGGACATGGTTGATCTCTTGCGGGAGATGGCCATCGGCGAGGATCCGTTCCGCCGCGAGCACTTCTTCCAGAAGTTCGAGGTGGCCCGGCGTTGGCTATATCGACCCTATGCGTGGGCGGCCGCTTTCGACCACTGCCTGTGGGACATCGCGGGGCAGGCGACCAACCAGCCGGTCTACAACCTGTTGGGCAAGGTGCGTGACCGTATTGCCGTCTACCTGATGGGCGGCGACACCGACCTTGATGGCTACAAGCGGCACATCGAGGCGGGCCGGGAGAATGCGGGCATCTTTGCCTACAAGATTCACAGCTACAAAGGCGGCAAGGCGGATGTACCGATCATTCGGGGGCTTCGGGAGCATGTTGGACCCGACTACGACCTCATCAACGATCCGGTCCGCTCGTACACACTCGAAGAAGCGATCATGATCGGGCGGCTGATGGAGGAATTGGATTACGTCTGGCTGGAAGAGCCGATCCACGAGGAGAACATCCTCCAGTTACAGGAGCTTTGCGCGGCATTGACCATGCCCGTGATGGGTCACGAACCGATGCAGGCCGACATGGAAGGATCGTGTCAACGGCTGTTGCTGAAGGCGACGGACATCATCCGCGCGACCGGGATGCATGGCGTGACCCAGACGATGAAAAGCGCGAACTTTGCGCAGTGCTACGGCGCGAATATCGAACTGAATGGGCATGGAGGCCTCTTTGGAGCGGTCAATGCGCACCTGCAGATGGCGATTACCAACACGACCTATCACGAGGTCGGCGGTGACGGCCTGGGCTTGGCCAGGCAGGCGGAAGAGTTGGGCGCGATGAATGCCCCGCCGGTCAGGGATGGCCATATTGCGCCGCCCGACGGTCCCGGGTTTGGCATCGAGTGGGACATGAAGCAATTCCGGCGCCACCTGGTTGAAGAGTATTGAGCAAGGGCCGCGTCCCCACCCTCGGCCTCCTCCATGCTGGTGTGCAGACTGGGGACATCATTTACAGATGTTGGGTCTGGACACTTCCCGGGGGTGAGCGAGGGGACTTGAACACCCAGCCTTCAGGGCCACAACCAGAAGCTCTAACCGTTTGAGCTGCGCCCACCACAGGCCGAAAGACAGCATCCACCGGCCGCCCGTTGTTTTATCTGCCGCACCGCCCCTTGGAACGATGCGTGTGGCTCAGCCTCCGCCCAACAAACTCACGATCACGCCGGTGATCGCGGCTGCCGCCCCAACCGATCCAATCATCGCCCCAACCATCCAGCGAGTTAGCCGGGTTTCCAGCGCATGAAGGTCGGCCTTCGTCGCCAGGTGCTCGTATCCGCCCTCGAGACGACTCACCCGTTCTTCCAGAGTCACCGTCGCCATCAAGGCTCTCCTCGCCGGGAGCGTCCCGCGCTCCCATAGCGTCTCATTCTACCGACGCGCCATTCGACATCCCTGAAAACGCAGGCCTCCACCCCGCCTCCCACGCTGCAAACCGACCACCCCCAATCTCCGCCCCTCTAACCACCTCGATGCCCAGCAGACCCCCGGACGGGGGTGTAACATGAGGTCACGATGAGGAGAGGTGACCCACGTCGCCGGCGGGTGTCTCAAGCACCCTGCCCCGACTGCGCGCCGCCCTCCCGCGTCGCGACCCCGGCCCAAGTGGCGCGGGGTCTTTTTCGTTATTCGGGGTCACCCCAGGTCGCAGGGAGGCGCTTGCGTGTCGCTTGATCCGAATCCGGTTCGCATCGAAGAGCAGTCCGTAACGACCACCCGCAGCATCGTCGAAGGCCTTACCTACGACGATGTCCTCCTCGTCCCCGGCCGCTCCGACGTGCTCCCCACGCAAGTCGACACCCGCACCAGCATCACGCCCCGCCTCACCCTCAACGTGCCCCTCGTGTCATCCGCCATGGACACCGTCACCGAGGCCACCATGGCCGTCGCCATGGCCCGTGCCGGTGGCATCGGCGTCATTCACCGCAACCTCAGCATTGACGATCAGGTCGGCGAAATCGACAAGGTCAAACGCTCCCAGTCCGGCATGATCGTCGACCCCGTCACCCTGCCCCCCACCGCCACCCTCGCCGAAGCCAACGCCGTCATGGCCCGCTACCGCATCTCCGGCGTGCCCATTACTGACGAAGACGGCCGCCTCGTCGGCATCCTCACCAACCGCGACATGCGCTTCACCCACGATCAGGCCCGCACCGTCGCCGACCTCATGACCAGCCAGAACCTCGTCACCGCCCCCGTTGGCACCACCCTTCGGCAGGCCCAGCACCGCCTCCACGAACACCGCATCGAAAAGCTGCCCGTCGTCGATTCCAAGGGCATCCTCCGCGGCCTTATCACCGTCAAGGACATCGCCAAGCGACAGCAATTCCCCCATGCCGTCTACGACGACAAGGGCCGCCTCGTCGTCGCCGCTGCCGTCGGCGTCCAGGAGGAAGCCTTCGACCGCGCCCGCGAACTCACCCAGGCCGGCGTTGATGTCCTCGTCGTCGACTCCGCCCACGGCCACCACTCCGCCGTGCTGGACATGGTCAGTCGAGTCAAGGACAACCTCGACATCGAAGTCATCGCTGGCAACGTCGTCACCGCCGCCGGCGCCAGCGACCTCATCCAGGCCGGCGCTGACGCCATCAAGGTCGGCGTCGGACCCGCCGCCATCTGCACCACCCGCGTCGTCGCCGGCGTCGGCGTCCCCCAGCTCACCGCCATCCTCGACTGCGCCGACCCCTGCGCCGAGCACGGCGTCCCACTCATCGCCGACGGCGGCATCCGCTATTCCGGTGACGTCGCCAAGGCCATTGCCGCCGGCGCTTCCGCCGTCATGATCGGCAACCTGCTCGCCGGTACCGACGCCAGCCCCGGCGAAATCGTCTTCCGCCAGGGCGAACGCTTCAAGGAATACCGCGGCATGGGCTCCATCGGCGCCATGGTCGACCGCCGCATTGCCACCCGCGATCGCTATGGCCAGCACGAAGTCGAAGACGCCGCCAAGCTCGTCGCCGAAGGCGTCGAAGCCCAGACCCCCTATCGCGGCCCCACCGCCGGCCTCATCCACCAGTTGGTGGGCGGCCTCTGTTCATCCATGGGCTACGTCGGCGCACGGGACATCCACGCCATGCAAACCAGGGCCCGCTTCGTCCGCGTCACCAACGCCGGCGCCGACGAAAGCCACCCCCACGACGTCGTCCTCGTCAAGGAATCCCCCAACTACCAACACCGCTCGCGTTAGTCCCCATCACTCCCGCGTCCAGAGCGGGATCTCAGCAACTCCCAGATAGCCCAGCCTTGGCGTCGCCATCAATGTCCCCGGCATCTTTAGGCTGACATCGCAACGTCGCAGCGATCCAGGAAGGCTGCCCACCTCCCCCGACCACCTCGCCCCTTCAGCGTCAGTGCCGTATCGTCAACCCGATTAAGCAGACGAATGCATGGCAATGAGCCGTCGCCCGGTACCAGTCATCAACAGATGACACTCGGCCGACTAGCAGCGACGCGGTTGGCTCCACTCGCTAACAACGTCATCGGCCGGATTCGAATGTCAGCGTTGTCCGAGTTGATCCATTAGCCAATCCGTGGGCAAGCAGAGACTTCCGGGCCCAACAACTCTGCGACCGAACAGCCTTTGCTCGCGTGCAGAGCAACCGCCGGCCGGCATCCGGGTGATGTTGCGACTCGTCATACCGGAACCTGCAGAACAGCCGCCAGAGCGCGCCACCTGCATTCTCGAAACCTCGGCGAGGCTATCGAGCCTGAAATGAACCGACGAAGGACTCCAGTCGCGCCGGAAGCTGCCTGGCGGCTTGCGACCGGGATTGGGCGGATCACGCTGCTGAGCGTCGTGATCTTCTGGTGGGGGGCCTACGTTCTTCCGCATCTCTTCAGCCTGGCGTTCCCGGAGCTTCTGCCGCCCTGGAACACCACGCTGGGTCGGCTGAACGCCAGCAACGAAGGAACAGTTGCGAATACGGTTTCCGCCGCAACCCTGGCTAGCGTGACGCTCCTGGTGGCCGCGACGGCCGTAAGCACCCATCGCCGATCGGCAGGCTGGATGGCCGTCGGCGGTTGGGCCGTTATGGCACTGACGACTGCCGCCCTGGCATTTGAAGAGCTCGCCGAATTCAAGAAGGATGGCCCGATTTCGGTCGTCGGGCATTCGGAACGCTTGGGCCTTCCCTGGCCGGTTCTCGCGAGTCCGCTGGTCGTAGCATTCGTGCTGGCGATGTGGGTCTTCATCCGTAAGGGATTGGATTCGCGAGAGTCCCGCAGGCCGCTGACGCTTGGGATCGCCTGCTGGGTGCTTGCTCTTCTGCATGAGGCGATTGATCCGTGGGTGTTCTACGGGCGAGCGAGGGCTGTCGAGTTTGTCCTTGAGGAGACCCTGGAATTCAGCGGCACCCTGCTAATCGGAGTGACGGCGGCCATAGTGCTCCGAGGTGGCCTTCCCCCGCCGTATAACCTGTTCGGTAGTCACGGTCGTCGGTCCATCGTTGGATCGGTCGGCGCGTTGGTCCTGCTTGGCGGCCTCGCGATCGCATTCCTATTCCGCCCGCCGTTGGTGGAGGCGCTAGCCCCCTACACGCGGGCGGGAGCCTTTGGCGTGAGTCTTCAGCAGCATGAAGCCTTGGTCCAGGAAGTCCGTATGCCGGCCACGCCCGTACACAGCGTCAGACTCCGACTGGCAAATTGCGGTCTTACTGGTCCATCCGGAACCGTGGCAGTTCGATTCACAACACTCGATGCGCCAGACCGCATTCTGGCCCGAGGCTCGATCGAGATTCCCGCCGGCGACTGCCCACGCTGGCGAGACATTGAACTGCTGCCGCCGCTTACCGCGGCCGAAGGACGGCAACTGGCCCTCCAGGTCGCGATTGACATCGAGTCCGGAGCCGCTATGCAGATCGGCGCCACCAAAGGAAACCGCTACCCTGACGGCCGGCTTTCGATCAACGGCGCGCTGGCCTGGCCAGATCAAGACCTGGAATTCATAGCCTACGGCCCGCCCCAACCGTCGCGCTCCAAGCTCTCGGCGATCTGGATTCTCGCGAAGTCCGGCTGGCGCTGGCCGCTGCTAGCTGCCGACGTATTCGCTTCTCTCGCGCTGATCACGTTCGTTCCGGTTCGCCTCATAACCGCAGCAGTACTTGGTCCAGATGGGCCAACATCTCGCAAGTCCGAGACCTGACGTCCGGCAGCCACACTCAATAGGCTCCTCGGCATCATCACCCGAAACCGGCCGGTCCGGTCCGCCAGCCCGACATCCACGCCATGCAAACCAGGGCCCGCTTCGTCCGCGTCACCAACGCTGGCGCCGACGAACGCCACCCCCACGACGTCGTCCTCGTCAAGGAATCCCCCAACTACCGACACCGCCCCCGCTAGCCGGTGCAATTCCGAGGCCGTGCTACTCCGGCCCCGCCGTCATGACCGCATCCGCGGTTGAGACCCGGCAGATGCAGCTGGCAGAGGCGAGTCGCACGCGAGCCTCAGCCCGAACGGACGCTGTTCTGGCACCGCGGGTCCCAGGGTGACAGATTTGCCGCCAGTTGCGCCCCGTTCTGAGAGTCCGACTTAATGGGCGACGGGTTCGTTGGCCGAGTTGGACGCGCCCTGCGGCTTGATACAACCCTGTATCGCGAAGTCGCAGCTCCCGGTGCCAGCACCGAACAAGCCGCGCTGACTGTCGTGCTCGCGGCCGTCGGGCTCGGCTTCGCGCAGACCGGCACCGATATATTCAACTGGCTTAACTTTGGACAGCCGGGACTCACCACGATCCAAGCCAACGCGTGGATCCTCGCCCACTTTCAGAACGCGGCCGTCGTGGTGAGAACCCTGGCCATCGTGGCGGCCTGGCCGGTGTGGGCTGTTGGACTGTGGCTCGTTGCTCGGGGCATCAATGTCCGGGGGAACCGTCCGCCAGGTCTTTGGCAAATCGCCCGCGCCATTGGCTTTGCGCTGACGCCGGGCGCGTTCGGCGCCTTCCTGCTCGTTCCAGTCACAGTCACGACGGCCTTTGTCTTTCCCGGAATACCCTCGGAGCCAAACGACCTTCGCGATCCAATGGCACTTCCCTGGCTGGGACTCCTCCAGGACGTCGGGTGGAGTCTGCTCTTGATCTGGGTCTTTTGGGGAACACTGCTGGCAGTTCGCGAAACCCTGGGATTGACTTCCGGTCAGGCCCTCGGCGCACTCGTCACCGTTGCAACCGGCCACGGCCTGCTCGTGATATTGGTACTGACAATCGCCAGCGTGATCGCCGCAGCCATCGGTGTGATACCCGACGCCTTCGAACCCGTGACCACGATTGCCCCCTATACCGATCTGTCTGAACGGATCGCCGCAGAGGTTCCGGCCTGGACCATCTTCGGGTTCGACATTTACTTCGGTCGGTTCATTAGCGATGCGCTCGTCAGCCCCCTGTCCAGCCTGCTGGCAATCGTTCGCTAGCGCGGCGTGTCGCAATGAAGCCCGAACTGGAGAATGCCGACCAGGGTCGAAAGCTCCTCAGCAGTCTGCGTGACGCAGCACTGCTGACGCCGGCCGTCTATCGCGGAGTGTCCAGCACTGGCGGCAACACCGGGCTGGCGTTTCTCGTCGTTGGGGTTACCGCCCTGGGATTTGGGCTCGCGACGCTCCTCGGGTTGGTGCTTGCTGGATCGCCCGCGACCGGGCTCTTCGTTGGACTAGTCCTCGAACCTCTCGTCAGCGTGGTGGCGTGGTTCGGAGGAATGGCGGTTGCGTGGGCGGTGGGATCGCGGATGGCCACACCCGACGTCAGGACCAGAGAATTCTGGCCTGTGGTTCGTGCGCTGGCGTTCGCCCAGACTCCAAACCTTGTCGGCGTGCTCGTAGTGCTGCCCACGCCCTACCGTGGCGGCGTGTGGTTAGCAGCCAGACTCTGGCTTCTGCTTGCGAGTTCAACCGCGATCCGCGAGTCACTCGGGCTGAGCAAGGGACGCCTGCTGGTCACCCTGACCTTTAGCGCAGCCGCATACACGCTGCTATTGGTTGGAATCATCCGATTACTGGCACCTGTAGGAATGGGCAACGCCACGAGCGGTTCCTTCGGACTGGGTTTCTTGTGCGGCGTCGAACCAGTGACGTCACAGCGGCCAGTCACCACGTGAACACGCCCGGGGCTGGTTGACATGCAAGCCGGAACGACGAGCGATGCGAATGTCAGCATCAGGCAGGCCTTGCGCCTGAACCAATCCCTTTACACCAACGTTGCAACGCGCGGTGTCGGCGGCCGGCAGGCACTAAAGGTAATGGCAATAGCGGCCCTTTTCTTCGGCCTCCTCGAGTTCAGCAGTTCCGGCCCTGCCCTCACCCAGACCCTCGGCGCGGCCGGCGTCGATGCGGGCTCGGCGGTAGCGCAAATGGCCTGGTTGGTTGCGGGCCCTGCGCTGGCTCACCTGTCAGCCTGGCTGATCTGGACGTTCCTGCTCTGGTTGATCGGTGCTCGGTGGACTGCGCCTGAGCGCGCGCCACCCTCGTTCGGTAGCGTGGCGCGCGCGTTGGCTTTGGCGCAGTCGCCAATCCTGGTGGCTCCCGTCATGTTCGCCATTACGCAAATCGTCGTAGGCAGTCTCGCCGGATCACCAGGTAGTCCGGCCAACCTCTTGTTGGTGGCTCCGGCATGGACAGCTGGCCTCATAAATGCCTGGATACTTGCGGGGACGTTTCTAGCTCTACGTGAGATTTCTGGCATGACCGGCGGCCGAGTATTCACCTCGGTCGTCGGCGTCGGGGTACTCGTGGCGGTGCTGTTTGGAGTCCTCACCGTCATGCTGAGTAGCGTCGCGGGACGGGAGGCTGTCGGTCTGTATCCCATCTTTCCCCCGGGCTTCAATTCAAATGCGCTGACGGCAGAGGACATCGCCTACAGACTTGACTTCAACATCGGCTTCCTTGGCTTGACCGATAGCCTCCTGAGTCATCTGTCGAGTTCAATCCTTCATCCGTTCGCGGGCGCCACGTAGTGCAAACGGCGAGTCCCCACGTTCGCAGACTTCCTCAGCCCTACACACCCGTTGGATTTCAACCAGCACCTAACACCCCCGGTCCACTCACAGTCGTCCCGGCCGCCCCAATTGCATTAACGGTGCCCATTTGGACCGTCCGATCCTCCGATGCCAGTAGACGGAGGCACGTCAACGTCCGGTCCATTTCCCGGACACGTATGGTCCGCCCTGGCGGCGTATTGGCCGGTATGGAATCCGGATCCCTCCTGCGCGGTGGGCCTGCCGGATTCGTGGAGCGTCTGCACTGAACCTCACCAACCACCGCTGACCTGGTAGAAGAGCCCGATCCGAGCTTGTCGCCTGGGGCCAAAGGTGGGCCATGTCCTCCGCGGCGTCATCAACCTGCCTGCCCGCTGTGCCGTCGTCGCAGTCTGTTCGATTCGGCGTACCGGGACGACGCCCGAACGTATCGACACCCCGCGATTCCGGCCGGGCCGACCGCGATCGTCAGCATGCTAGTCTCGCGCCCTTGAAGCGTAGGGCAGCGACGGTGAGAATTGAGATGATATCCCCACCAACCAGCCCGACCCGACGCACGCCAAGCGCCATGTGAAGCGCCGAATCGTCCCTGACTTGGTCGGACCCGGCCACCAAGCTCTACGCCGAGTCAACCCGCGCCCTCCGCAAAGGAGCCCCGCATGTTCGTCATCATCGCCCCCATCCAGATCAAGGACGGCTACAAGGACCGCTTCATCGATGAAATGATCGGCGACGCCCGCGGCTCCGTGAATGACGAGCCAGGCTGCCTCCAATTCGACGTCATCCAGGACGCCAACGACCCCAATCGCATTTGGCTCTACGAAATCTACGTCGATGAAGACGCCTTCAAGGCCCACACCCAGGCCCCCCACTTCATCAAGTGGCGCGACGCCACCGCCGACTGGACCGAGGACTCGGGTCTGCAGGGCGCCGGCCTCGGCGCCACAAACATCTGGCCGCCCGACGACGAGTGGAAGTAATCCGGCGCTAGCGCGCATCCTTGCTACATGGCGACAAACGGAGATCGATGACGTGACCCCGATCGGATGGGTCCGCCGCACCATTGCCGAGCAGAAAGAGCGGCAGGAACAGGCGCGCCAGGCCCGCGAACAGGAACGGCAACGGCAAGAGGCCATCCGGCAACGCCAGCGCGAAGCCGAGCAGCGCGCCCTGCGCCTCGAACGACAGCGCCGCGACAACATCATCGACATTCTGGATGACAACAAGCTCCCCCAGGGCGACTGGTCCCACTACCAACCGCTGCCGTTCAAATTCCTCAAGAGCGAGCACCTCATCTACGTCTTTCCGGGCGTCGGCTACGCCGAACAGCGCATCAAACGCGAAATCGTCGGCCGGTCAGCGGGAACCAGCGTCCGTATAGCCAAAGGCGTTTCGGTCCGCGTTGGCCAATCCCGCGGCACCCCCGTCGAACGCGACGAAATCGTCCACCGCGGCGTCGGCACCATGGCCGTCACCACCAAGCACGTCTACTTCAGCGGCGAACGTACCTTCCGCATCCGCTTCAGCCGCATCGTGTCAGTGCAAGCCATGCGCGACGCCGTCGAAGTCACCCGCGACCGCGCCAGTGGCCTTTCCGAGTACTTCATCCTCGATGACGCAGACATCGAATTCGCCGCCAACCTCATGCTCACCATCCCTGCCCTCGAACTCCCCCGCCGTCCCGAAACCCACGATCCCGCCGACTACCATCTGCTCCTCATGGACATGGACGCCGACTAACCGGTCGCGTTCGTCGACCGCGTGTGGCATCTGACTTCAGGGTAAGCATCATCCGCACTTGCCGTGCCAATCGAGCCAGCCGGAGGATCTGCGTTAGGCGCAGCCGAGTCCGCACGAGCCGGGACGTGCACACCCGGCGAATCCGCGCGAACATCGCCCCATGTCCCTGATCCTCGGCATCGACACGGGCGGCACCCACACCGACGCCGTGGCCTTTGACCCAGCCGCCGACCGCGTCGTCGCCTGGCACAAGACTCCCACCACCCATTCCGACCTCACGGTCGGTATCGCCGCCGCCATCGACGGTCTCTCGGGCATCGCTCACAGCCAAATCAGCCTCGTCTCACTCTCCACGACTCTCGCCACCAACGCCGCAATCGAGGGCCTCGGCGGCCGCGTCTGCGCCCTGCTCATCGGCTACGACCAGGCAATGCTCCGCCGTTACGGTCTCCTCCACCGCATTCACGCCGCCGCTCTCGAGTTCATCCCCGGCCGCCACGACGTCTTCGGCGAGGAACGTGCCCCTCTTGACGAAGACGCTCTCCGCCGCGCCGTCGATCGCCATCGCGACCGCGTCGACGCGTTCGCCCTATCCAGCTATTTGTCGGTCCGCAACCCCGAGCACGAAGTCCGCGCCGCCGAGATTGTCGCCGAACTTACCGATCGCCCCGTCGTGACCGGTGGCTCGGTCGGACGCTCCCTCGATTCAGTCCGTCGCGCCACCACGGCCGTCCTCAACGCCCGTCTCATCCCCCACGTCGAACGGTTGCTCACCGCCGTCGACCGCAGCGTGGCCCAGCGCGGCATCACGGCCCCTATCAGCATCGTCCGCGGCGACGGCGCCCTCATGCCGCTGGCCCAGGCCCGCGCCCGTCCGGTGGAGACCCTGCTTTCAGGCCCGGCAGCCAGCGCTGTCGGCGCCCAGCGGCTGACCGGCTGCGACGCCGCCCTCGTGGTGGATATGGGCGGTACGACCACCGATGTCGCCATGCTGCGCGACGGCCGTTCCAAGATCAGCGACCAGGGCGCTGCCATCAGTGACTGGCGGACCGCCGTCCGCGCTGCCGATGTTCGCTCGTTTGGCGTCGGCGGCGACAGCAGAATCCTGGCCGATCCCCTGGACCTCAGCGTCGGCCCCCAACGCGTCGAACCCCTCTCGGCCGCTGCAGCGGCCGACCCCTCAGTCGCCGATGCTCTGGCCAGGATCGATCACGACCAGGTTACCCACCGCCTCGTCCCCGTTTGGGAGTTCCTCACCGTCAGCGGATCCGCCGAAAGCGCCGTGCACTCCGCCGCCGAACGCGAAGTTTGCAGCGCCCTGCGCGAAGGCCCGCTCGATATCACCTCGCTCGCCACGCGAGTCGGACTGGCCGACGCCCGCCTGCTCAACCTTCGGTCGCTCATCGCCCGGGGCATCGTCCGTCGAATCGGTCTCACGCCCACCGACATTCTTCACGCCCGCGGCGAGTTTCTGGGGTTTGACGCGGATGCCGCCGTCCGGGCCTGCCGCGTAGCCGCCCGCGAGAGCCGGGTCAACCTGGACACCTTTCTCGCCCGCACGCACGAACTGACCATCCGCCAGCTCGGCGAAGGCGTACTCCGCCGCGCCGTCGCCGAATTCGACAGCCGTGCCGCCGAGGCCGACGACCGGCTCGGCCGCTTCGTCGTCGATCGCTCACTCTCGCGCAACCATCGGCAAGATCCGCTGGACATACGACTTGAGGTCACCGATCCCATTGTCGCTCTCGGCGCACCGGCCGAGGCCTGGATACCCAAGGTGGCTAGGCGTCTTCACGCCGAGTGCCAGGTGCCCGAACTTGCTGCCGTGGCCAGCGCCGTCGGCGCCGCTACCAGCCAGGCGATCGAACGGATCGAGTTCTTGCTGCGCCCCCTGTACGCACGCTCGGGCATTACCGGCTACGTCGTCCACGGCCCCACCGAACGTCGACGATTTGCCTCTATCGCCGCCGCACGCTCCTACATTCAGATGGCCGGGCCGGATCTCGCTCGGTCCCGCGCACGTGCCGCCGGCGTCAGGCGGCCACAGATTATCCACTCCGAGCACAGCTGGGACGCCCCGAGCGAAGACTCGGTCGAGCTCGGCCACCTCATGGAAACTCGATTCACCTTTACCGGAATCGGTCGGCCCGACGGCGAGTCCTGCTCTCCTCTATAATCCGCCAGAATCCTCAGGTGTCCCGCACGCTGGCTCCCGCATGCGGTCCGACCACGACGACACGAAGGCGACCCAGTGGCAAAGAAGTTCCTGACCGAGGATGGTCGCACGCGCCTGATGGCCGAACTGGACGATCTCAAGACCGTCCAGCGGCCCGGCATCATCAAGCGAATCCACGAAGCCAAGGAGTTTGGCGAGCTTAACGAGGGCAATGAGTCCGACGAAGTGCGCAACGAACAAGCCTTCATTGAAGGCCGGATCATGATGCTCGAGCGCCTGCTCAAGGACGCTGAGGTCATCAGCACCCACTCGTCCGACACCGTCAGCATTGGATCCACCGTGCGTCTCAAGTCGAACAACGGCGAACGCAAGTACACGATCGTCGGCACCGATGAAATCGACCTGCTTGATGGCAAGATTTCCAACGAATCTCCGTTGGGCGAGGCTCTCGTCGGGTGCAGAATCGGCGACTCGGTGACCGTTCAGACCCCACGCGGCGCCCATTTGCACGAGATTCTGGAGATCAGCTGAGCGACGATACGGGAGCCGAGCCATCCGACGCGCGAGCGGCTGACCGGCTATTCGAGACGCGCCGCGCAAAACTCGGGCTGATTGAAGCCACTCAGGGCACCGCCTATCCCGCCAGGCCCCCGCGAACCCACAACGCCAGCGACGCGGTGGCCCGAGTCGATGACAAGCCGCCTCCCGACGTAGACGTTGCCGGCCGAATCGTGGGCATGCGGCGCATGGGCGGAACCTCGTTCGCCCATCTCCGCGACGGTAGCGGTGAGGTACAGCTCTACCTCAACCGTCAAGCCCTCGGTGCCGACGCGTATCGGAACGCGCTCGAGCTGCTCGATTTTGGCGACTTCGTCTCAGCCGGCGGCCCGCTCTTCCGCACCCGCAGCGGCGAACCGAGCGTCCGTGTGGAGCGCCTGCAAGTAGCCGCCAAGACGCTTCGGCCACTGCCGGCCAAGTGGCACGGCCTGAAAGACCACGAGACTCGCTTTCGGCAGCGTTACCTCGACATCCTTGCTAACAAAGACGTCAGGCGCAGATTCGAAAATCGAACTGCCATTGTCTCCGCCCTGCGCCGAGTCCTCGACGCTCACGGATTCCTCGAGGTTGAGACTCCAACGCTCCAGCCGGTCTACGGTGGCGGCGCCGCCGTGCCCTTTGTGACTTCCTATGCCGCCTTGAACCGCGACTACTACTTGCGCATCTCCGATGAGCTATACCTGAAGCGCCTTCTTGTTGCCGGGTTCGAACGCGTCTACGAGATCTGCAAGACCTTTCGCAACGAGGGGATCGACCGTTCGCACAGCCCCGAATTCACGATGCTTGAGTGCTATCAGGCCTTTGCGGACCTGAGCGATATGCGCAGACACGTCCAGGAACTCGTTGCGGCCGCCGCCGAGGCCGTTTACGGAACAACGCGCGTGCCGTTGGAGGAAGATGTCCTCGACTTCACCCCGCCATGGCGGCGTCTGACCTATCGCGACGCCCTCCTGGCAGAAGCCGGAGTTGATCTCGAGGAGGATGGCAGCGAATCGGCGCTGCGCGATGCCGCCAGAGCCAACGAGATTCACGTCGATCCCTCGTGGCCGCGCGCAAAACTATTGGACGAACTGATGAAAACGCTGGTGGAGCCGACGCTTGTCCAACCCACGTTCCTGGAGCGTTATCCGACTGAGACCGCCCCGCTGGCCAAGCGCTGCTCGGACGATCCACGCTTCATTGAACGCTTTGAGGTGTTCGTAAGCGGGATGGAGATGGCCAACGCCTATACCGAACTCAACGACCCCCTCGAGCAGCGAGTTCGCATGGAGGAACAGGCGTCCGAGAGGCACGGCGAGGACGCCACCCCGGTTGACGCGGACTTTCTGCTCGCGCTCGAGCACGGCATGCCACCCGCCGGAGGTCTTGGCATTGGCGTGGATCGCCTGGTGATGGCCCTGACAGGTGTCAGCAACATCCGAGAAGTCATCCTTTTTCCGCAGCTGCGCGACCGCTCGTAGTATTAACGCCACGTGCATGCCGCGTCGATCGCGGCGCGCCCACACGGCCCTGGCAACCAGATGCTGCCCCTGAGATTCATTCGCGAGAACGAGGCGCTCGTGCGCGAACGCCTCTCCACTCGTGGCGGCGAGCTTCCTCTGGACGAACTCCTGTCCCTCGACAGCCAGCGTCGCCGGTTGCTGACCCAGGTTGAGAGCCTTCGGGCAGAGCGCAGGCAGGTTTCCCGCGCCATCGGCAAGGCCTCGGCGGCTGAGCGCGAGAGCCTTATCACCCAAACTCGCGCACTTACGTCGGAGCTTGGCGACCGCGAACCTGCCCTTGGCGGTGTCCAGGCCAAGGTCGAACAGTTGCTGTTGGAGATCCCAATGCTGCCGCACGCCTCCGTACCGGTCGGCGACGCCGACCACCCGGGCGCGGTGCACTATTGCAGCGCTGCGCCAGCTACGGACAGCCTCACGCCTCCCCATGACGAGATCGCCAAAGACCTGGGCATCCTTGACTTCGCTCGGGCGTCCAAGGTGGCCGGATCGGGATTCTGGATCTTCCGCGGCGCCGGAGCGCGACTGCAGCGGGCCCTCATTCAGTGGATGCTGAACTTCCAGGTCCGTGAGCACGGCTACCGCGAGCTGTACCTGCCCGCGCTCGTCACGCAGACCGCGATGACCAACGCCGCAAAGTTGCCCAAGTTTGCCGGCGACTCCTATGCGGTCGATGAGCGCCGGTTGTGGCTCAGCCCGACCGCCGAAGTAGCCTTGTCCGAATACCACGCGGGCGAAACGCTGGACGCGGCCATGCTCCCAGCCAAGTACGTGGCGTACGCTGCGGCGTTCCGACGCGAGGCTGGAGCTGCGGGCGTTGAGACGCGAGGGCTCCGTCGGGTGCGCCAGTTTGACAAGATTGAGCTGTTCAACGTGACCACCCCCGATGACTCATATCCAGCTCTTGAGCGCATGCGCAGCGAAGCGGAGGCGGTAATCCGACACTTAGGGCTGAGTTATCGCGTCCGCGAAGTTCCGACCGGTGACCTGGGCTTTGCCGCAGCAAAGCAGTACGACCTTGAAGTGTGGTCACCCGGGGCCGGTGAATGGTTGGAAGTCTCGTCGGTCTCGAATTGCGAGGCGTTTCAGACTCGCCGGGCCGGCGTTCGCATCCGGCGGGCGGGTTCCGGCCGTACGCAATATGGGCACTCACTCAACGGCACGGCCCTGGGACTGCCGCGAACTTTCGTGGCTTTGCTCGAAAACGGCCTGCAAACGGATGGAACTGTTGCCATTCCGGAGGTGCTTCAGCCTTACATGGGTGGCTGCAAGCGGATCGAGGCCGAAGCGCCATGGCTCTGACCGACGCCGCCCGCGCACATCCGCTATTTGCTCTGGTCGGCGATACGCCGATGGTGGAGATCCCGATATTTCGCGCGGAATTTCCTGACGCCATGGTCCTGGCCAAGCTCGAATCAATGAATCCGGGCGGGTCTATCAAGGATCGCCCCGTGGCACGCATGCTGCTGGACGCCGTGGCCGAGGGGAAGCTGGGTTCGGGACAGACCATACTCGACTCGTCCTCCGGCAATGCGGGGATTGCGTACGCCATGTTCGGGGCGGCATTGGGCTATCCCGTCGAAATCGTGATCCCGGCCAACGCCAGCCAGGAGCGTCGGCGGCGGCTCACGGCTCACGGCGCCCAACTCGTGATCACCGACGCCATCCTTGGTTACGACGAAGCCTTGCGTGAAGTCCAACGTCGCTACGCAGCCGATCCCGACGGCTACTTCTTCTCGGACCAATACAGCAACGACTCCAACTGGCTGGCCCACTACGAAGGCACGGCCGTCGAGATCCTGGCGCAGGCGCCTGAAGGCACTACGCACTTCGTCAGCGGCGTTGGCACTGGCGGGACGATCACCGGGGTGGGCCGCCGCCTGCGCGAGGAACGACCCGACGTGCAGGTTGTAGGGGCCTTACCGCCCGTTTTCCCCGGTGTTGAAGGCCTGAAGCCGTTGGGTGAGGGACACATCGAGCCCGAGATCCTCGATCGCTCGGTAGTCGACTCATGGGTCCAAATCGACATCGATGACGCCGGCCGGTTGTCCTTCGATCTGGCTAGGGCTGGCATCTTTGCCGGCCAGTCGTCTGGCGCCTACTTGTACGCGGTTCGCGAGATCCTCCTGCAAGAACCGCGGGCATGCGTCGTGACGGTCTTGCCCGACGGCGGCGACCGCTATATCTCGTCGGGGCTGTGGGAGCCGTGATCCGCTCCGGTAGCTTCGCGCGCCTGACCACCGCACCTGGCTGCAACGCAATCACCGGGCAGGTTCGGCACCACCATTCCGTATGCCGCCGCTAAGGCTGGGGTTCAACCCCCGCATCGTTCCGCATGACCGTCGGCGGCTGCTTTCGCAGCTACGCGAGATCGTGGATGTCGCGGTTCGGCTCGAATTTCAAGTCGTCGAACTGAATCTCGACACCTATATGTATGAGTTGGGGTTGCGGACATTCTTCGATGCCGACTTCATCGAGATTCTGGACGCTGCGCCGATGCGTTTTCACCTCAACGTTTTCCGAGACGCGTCCACGCGCCGCTGGCCATCATTAACGGACCCGAGCGCGACAGACCGAGGCATCGCCCTCCGCCAGTTCGTACAGATCATCGAGTTCTTTGAACAGCGGCACGCCATGGAGATGTACGTCGCACATCCCGGTCGCCGAATGACAGCCGACGCGCAGCACATCGACCTCCTGCGCGAGAGCTTTCGGACGATTCACGACCTGTTCCCCGGACTGCCCATAGCCGTTCAAAACGCGGGCGACGGCGCAGTGCTTCACGCGCTTGACAGCGTGCTGGCAATGCTGGACGCCACGACAAGCGTGCGATTTGCGCTGCATACGGGCCGGGCGTTTCACGCCGTCAACGGTGACCGCCTGGCGTTTGAGGCGCGGTTGGACTACATGGCCCGCTTTGCCGACCGCATGGCTGAAATCCGGTGGCACAACACCGCGCCTGGACGCGAGCCCAACATGCCGCTGCACGTTGGGCTGGAACGTGGTCTTGACCTGGGCAAGGTCATGCGCACGATCGGACGTAATCCCGGAACCGTGCACATGATCGACACCGTGGGCCTCAATCCGGCCGGTTTGCTACGCGAGGTGCGGGCGCTCAGACGAGCTGTAGGCGTTTGAGATTGCCGGTTCCAGCTACTCGTACTTGAAGAGGCGGACCGCCAGACCGAAGAACACCACCAAAAAGGCGGTCAGCACTCCGAGGTTAAGCGCCATTGAGTGCACCGGAGCCCCGCCAACCATGAGTTGCCGCATCGCATCACCCAAGTATGTCAGCGGCATGGCGCTGACCAGCGGTCGAATCCAGTCCGGCATGGTATCGAGCGGAAAGAAAATGCCTGAAAGGAAGAGCATCGGAAACGTGATGACCTGAGCAACCGGGAAGAATCCCTGCTCAGTCTTGGCGAACGCTCCCAGGAAGAATCCGATGGCCACGAAGGCCAGCCCGCCCAGCATCGTCACGCCGGCCAACGCTGGAAGATTCTCGACCTTGACGGACACGCCGCCGATCAGAACGGCCAGTATGACCAGCAGCACCGTCTGGAGCAGCACCACCACCATGCGGAAGGCGACATCAGCGCCGACCAACGCCCAAGCCGGCAATGGTGTCGCCGACAGCCGTCGCAGCACGCGTCGCTCCCGCAGCGAGACCATTGCTATGGCTCCGAACACGCCGCCGTTCATCACGCTCATGGCGATGAGGCCCGGCATGATGAAGTCGATCACCTGCAGCCGCTCGGATTGAAGCGTCCGAAAGTCTGCGGTTACGACCGGCCGGGTCTGCGTCAGCGCGCGGTCGGCGACTTCAAACGCTCGCAGGAGCACCGGTATGACGACCTGCTGGGTGGTCTGTTGGGACGGATCGAAGTGGACTTGAAGCGGCTGCGGAGTGCCGGCGGCGACTGACGCACCGAATCCCTGAGGGATAACAACGACTGCCCGTCGCTCCCCGTCCGCGAGGCTCGCTATTTCGGCATCGCGCTGGCCCTGCGTGAGCGCCAGCGCCTCGAATCCCGCGAGGACCTCGCCCAGCGTGGCCGCCTGCGGCGATTGATCCTCAATGACCAAGCCAACCTCATAGCTGGCGCCGTCATCGCCGCGGCCCAGCACGATGCCGAAAATCCCGATAAAGAGGACGGGAAACGCAATGGTCCAGAAGAGTGCCGTGCGGTCACGCACGAAATCGCGATAGTTCGTTCGGAACAGCGGCAGAAAGGCGTTCAATCTCTGAGCGTCCGTCCAGTGAGCTTGAGGAATACGTCCTCAAGCGTGGCGTGACGTACGCGCATGCCCTCCAGGGGAGCTCCGCGCGCCTGAGCAAGATCCAGCAGGCTGCCCATGGTGCGTGGGATGTCGCTGCTGAAGACGCTGTGGGCGGACCCCTGGGAAGCCGCGCTGGTTACCGCGGCCAGTTTGCCCAGGTCGTGTTCCGAGAGTCCGTCGTTCGACACGAACTCGATGGCGTCTTCGGCGAAGTTCTCACGCACAAGCGCGCTGGGACTGTCGAGCGCGATGACCCGGCCGTGATCCATGACGGCGACTCGGTCGCACAGCCGTTCGGCCTCTTCCATGTAGTGCGTTGTGAGCACCACGGTCATTCCTTTGGCCTTGAACCCTTCGATGATGTCCCAGAGATTTCGCCTCGCCTGCGGATCCATACCGGTCGACGGCTCGTCCAGAAAGACCAACCGCGGCATGTTCACCACGGCCAATGCCACGGACAGGCGCTGCGCCTGACCGCCGGAGAGTTCGGCGATGCGTGCGTTGCGCCGATCCTCCAGACCCATCAGCGCGATGAGTTCCTCCGTCTCGGCTTGCTGCTCGTAGAAGGATCCGAACAGACTGATGACTTCGTGCACGCGGAGGCGTGGATAGAGGGCCACCTGCTGCAACTGCACCCCAACCAGCCGCTTGAAGTCGCGCCCCGACGTTGCCGGGTCCATGCCAAGAACGCTGACTCCGCCGCTGTCCCGGATCCGCAGGCCTTCGAGAATCTCGACGGTGGTGGTCTTGCCGGCCCCATTTGGTCCAAGCATCCCGAAGACTTCGCCGTCGGCCACCTCAAACGAGACCCCCGCCACGGCCTGTAAATCGCCATAGGCCTTGCGAAGGTCACGAACTTGGATTACAGGTGTTGACATGCGCCTTCAGGGCAAACGAACTCGTGGAAGCCTCGGGCAGCTTACTGTCGATCGTTGACCCGGAAGGTTAGTTTCGCTCCAATATCAGCGCCGCCTGCCGGTCCACTTCCATCCGCCAGCCGGGCGGCGCCCAGGTCGTGGCGTCGTCCTGCACGACGAGCAGGGGGCCGCGAGCCCGAAAGCCAACCGGCAACTCGGTACGCCGAAAGACGCGGGCGGGCTGGAAGTCGCCGTCGATTACCACCGGTGCGCTCCGCGACGAGGGACGTGCGCCGACCGGAGCCTGCACCTCAGGCAATGGCGGCTGCTCAACGGAAGCGAGCAAGCGCGCGACCACGATCTCGACGGCGGCCTCCGGCCTGCTGTGCGCGTAGCGTTCGTGGTGTCGCCGGTGAAAGGCGCGAACGGCGCCTGGAAGGTCCCGGCCCCGCAGCGGCACGGTGAGTTCGTACGACTGTCCGAGGTACCGAAGGTCCAGCATCCGGCGCAACCGGGGAAGCCCCACGCCAACAAAGTCGCGCCTCGCGTTACGTTCCAGCCGATTGAAGGCCGCAACCAGGGCTCGCACGCTCCGGGCGGTCGCTGGCCGCACCAGGGTTGACGAATACTCGCGCACATGCGCCCCGCTTAGCGCACCGAGCGCCGACAGTACCCCGGGATATCGCGGCACCAGCACTCGGTCGATCTCCAGTCGCTCGGCCAGCGAGCAGCCGTGCAGCGGACCGGCGCCGCCAAATGCCACCAGCGTGAAGTCGCGGGGGTCATAGCCGCGCTCCAGCGTGATCACGCGCAGCGCCCGCTCCATGTGCGCATCGGCCACCGCAACCACGCCGGCTGCGGCTCTCAGGCGCGTCTCGGTCGACTGATTGCTGGCGGGTATCAGCCGGTCGACGGCCGCTGCGGCTGCAGCGGCGTCCAGCGCCACATCGTCCGCCAGCGTGGCGTCGGAAACCAACCGGCCCAGCACCACATTGGCGTCGGTCACCGTAGGCTCCACACCGCCACGGCCGTAGGCGGCAGGACCCGGCTGCGCGCCGGCGCTGCGTGGACCGACCCGCAACCCGCCGGCCTCGTCGCGAGCGGCGATCGATCCACCACCGGCGCCCACGGTATGGATGTCCGTCATGGGGATCGCGACCGGGAATCCGCCAACTGTTGCGTCGGTTCGACGCAAGGGTTCGCCCGGGCAGATCGCTACGTCAGTGGACGTGCCGCCCATGTCCAGGGTCACGATCCGATCAAAGCCCGACGCGGCGGCCACGGCGCTCGCGCCGACGACTCCGGCAGCCGGACCGCTGAGCACGGATTGAACCGGCGCCGCCGCGGCCTCGGACGATCGCAGGACTCCGCCGCTGGACTGGACGATCCATAGTTGCCCCGGGGCCGCGCGCTCCAGTCGCCGGATGTAGCGGCCCATCACGGGCGCCACGTAGGCATCAACCACGGTTGTACTGGTGCGCTCATACTCACGATGTTCAGGCAGCACCTCCGACGAAATCGAGACCCAGCGCACGCCGGCTCGGCGCAGGGCGGCACGCACCGAGCGCTCGTGTGACGGCCGCAGAAAGCTGAAGAGCAGACATACCGCCGCGGCTTCCGGCCTGAGCCGGCGCACCTCTTCGGTAAGGCGTTCAAGCGAAACGCGGCTCAAGGGTCGGCGAACGGCGCCGTCCGCGCCCACGCGCTCGTCGACCTCCAGTCGAAGCTCTCGCTCGATTAGCGGCGACGGCTTGCGCGGTTCGATGTCGTAGAGCGACGGACGGTTCTGGCGCGCAATCTCCAGCACATCGCGGAAGCCGGCCGTGGTCACCAGCGCCGTACGCGCGCCCTTGCGCTCGAGCACTGCGTTTGTCGCCACGGTCGAGCCGTGCACCACGGTTCCATCAGCCCCGATTCCGGCACGCCGCAAGCCCTTCAGCACAGCTTCGGCCGGGTCGTGCGGCGTGCTGGACACCTTGAAAACGTACAGTCCGTCGTCCGCCGCGACGGTAAAGTCAGTGAAGGTGCCGCCGACGTCCACGCCAACGCGGATTCCCGTCACTGACCGCCGCTCACCGTACTTCGGTCGGACACCGGATTCACCGTCTTCTGGGAGTAGTTCGCGAGCATAGGCCCAGGTCCGCTCGCGTCAACTTCGACAGGCGCCTTTCATAACTTAGGACGCATCCCATTTGGGCTGCGAGAATGGACGTGTTCGCGCTGGCCGCGATGCGGATGGACCACACCAACCCGACCCGTCCCGTACCGCCGACCACCGTTCGGCGGCTGTCCACCTACTACCGCGTGCTGGGCGCCGTCCATTCGGAAGGACAGGCAAACGTCTCGTCGGAAACGCTTGCCGTCTTGACCGGATTCACGGCCGCCCAGGTTCGGCGCGACCTCGCGTATTTCGGGTCGTTTGGCAAGCGAGGTGTGGGCTACGCCGTGTCCGCGCTTCGGCAGCGCCTGGCATCGATCCTCGGAATCGACCGTGGCTGGCGGATCGGCCTCGTAGGCGTTGGGAATCTGGGCCGTGCGCTGATGGCGTATCCGGGCTTCAACAATCAGGGATTCGAGGTCGTTGCAGCCTTTGACAGCGACGCTGCCGTGATCGGCTCGACGGTCAACGGCACCCGGGTCCTTTCGGCCGGCGACCTCGCGCATGCGGTTCGTGTTGACCGGATCGACATGGTCATTGTGACCGTGCCCGCCCGTGCGGCGCAGAAGGTCGTTGACCAGGCGGTGGCCGCGGGAGTGCGCGCCATCCTCAACTTTGCGCCGACCCAGTTGCGCGTTCCGGCGCACGTGCAACTGTCGAACGTGGACCTGGCGGTGGAAGTGGAGTACCTCTCGTACTCCCTGGCGGTGTGACTTTCCGGGCTCAAGAGACTCTGCGGGTTCGCAAGCCGCACCGTTGGCGCGTATCATGCGCGGAGTTTGTGAAAATGATCACAACGCAGCCGCGAACGGCGAGGGGACAGGCGAAGCGCACCGATGCCTAGCTGGGTAGCGATTGTCATTCTGATGGCTGTCGCGTTCCTTTTTGCGGTCGGGAGCCTTGTTGGCACCATGCTGCTCAAGCCGCACCGCAAGTACGACGCCAAGGTGGAGGCGTACGAATCCGGTATGCCCCCGATCGGGGACGCGCGCGGGCGGCACAACATCCGCTTCTACCTGGTGGCTGTAACGTTTCTGATCTTCGACGTTGAGTTGCTCTTCTTCTATCCCTGGGCGCTCTACTTCAACATGATCGACGATCAACTGTCCTTGTTCCTGGCCGGTGTCGTCTTCATCCTCATTCTGGCGGTCGCGTTCGTGTACGAGTGGCGCAAGGGCGCCCTGGATTGGAACCGCTAGCTCGTGTTGGTACCGGCGGCATCGCCAACCCTGGCGCCCGAGAATGTTCTGGAGCGTATCCGGCAACACGCCGGCACCGCGTATCTGGGAGGCCGCGTCGACCATGGAGATCCGGTGGCCGAGGTGGCGCCGCAGGCCTTCCCCGCGCTGTTTCCGGCCGTACGCGACGATTCGGACCTCAAACTTGAGCAGCTTGTGGACGTGACGGCTGTGCACTGGCCACTGGACGAAGGACGAGAGTTCCAGGTCCTGTGGCAGTTCCGCTCGCTGACGAATAATCTCTTTGCACGCGTAACTGCGCGCTTGGCCGACGGCGCGTCCGTCGCCTCGGCGACCGGCACGTACGCCTCGGCCCTTTATCTGGAGCGCGAGGTTTTTGACCTTTTCGGCATCCGATTCGCCGGTCATCCCAACCTGAAGCGCATCCTGCTGCCCGAAGGCTACGAGGGGCATCCGCTGCGCAAGGAGTATCCCTTGGAAGGCCCGACCTTCCCCGAAGACGCTCACCGCAACGACCTGGTTGGCCAGCTTGACCCGGACGACTTCTGGGCGGACGTGGACGAGGCGAACGGCACATGACGGTGGAGTCCGGAATGGCCAGTGCTCGCGTTGACCTGGAACAGGGCAGCGGGGACAACATGATCCTCAACATGGGGCCGCAGCACCCCAGCACCCACGGGGTGCTCCGCCTGGTAATCGAGTTGGACGGTGAGGAAGTCCGACGCTGCGACGCCGACATGGGCTACTTGCACCGCGGTGTGGAGAAGCTGCTGGAGGTCCACGACTATCGGGGCGGCATCACACTGACCGACCGGATGGACTACACGTCGGGACCCTCGAACAACATGGGCTACCTGATGGCCATCGAGAAACTGATGGGCATCACCGACGACATTCCACTGCGGGCCCGCTACCTGCGGACCGCGGTGGCGGAACTCTCGCGGCTGGCCGCCCACCACATTTGGTTGGGCACGCACGGGCTGGACATTGGCGCCATGTCGGCGTTCCTGTGGTCGCTGCGTGAGCGCGAGAAGATTCTCTACCTGTTCGAGGAAGCCTGCGGCGCGCGGCTGACCACCTCGTTCATGCGAGTCGGCGGCACTGGTCCTCACGACGTGGGCGACCAGTGGCTGGACAACGTGGAAGCGTTTTTGAACGGCTACACGCTGGACGAAATCGACGCCCTGCTGACGGAGAACGAGGTCTTCATCGAACGCACCCGCGACGTCGGGCTGATCACCCAGGAACAGGCGCTCAGCTATGGACTGACCGGGCCGGTGATACGCGGCTCAGGCATTGCCTGGGACTTGCGCAAGGCCCAGCCCTACGCGGCCTATGACCTGGTGGACTTCGAAGTCCCGGTCTTCACCGAGGGTGACGTCTACGCGCGCTACCTGGTGCGGTTGAACGAGATGTACCAGTCGAAACGGATCATTGGACAGTGCGTGGAGGCGCTGCGGGACTTGCCGTTGGACGCTCCCTCGAACGTGGACCTGCCCCAGGTGGTACCGCCTGACATCGGTCGGGTGCCGGTGGACATGGAAGCAATGATCAACCACTTCAAACTGGTCATGCACGGGGTGCAGCCCCCGCCGGGCGAGTCCTACTTCGGGATCGAGAATCCGAAGGGAGAGCTTGGCTTCTACTTCGTAAGCGACGGCACGGGCATGCCGTACCGTTGTCACGTGCGTTCGCCGTCGTTCGTCAACCTCAGCATCATCGAGGAAATAAGTGTGGGCAGCCTGATCGCGGACGTGGTAGCCATCATCGGCAGCGTCGACATCGTGCTGGGTGAGGTTGATCGATGAGTAGCGATACGGTCACGCTCACGATCGATGGCAATGAGGTGCAGGTGCCGCGCGGCGCGACTGTGCTGCAGGCCTGCGAGTCCATCGGTGTCGAAATTCCGACCCTTTGCACCGACCCGCGGCTGAAGCCGTACGGCGCGTGCCGCATGTGTGTGGTCGAAGTACAGCCCGGACCGCCACGCCCGACGGCTTCATGCACCACCCCGGCCGGCGACGGGATGACGGTTGTGACCAACAGCCAAAGCATCCGCGACATCCGCAAGCACGTGATCGAATTGCAGCTCCAGCACCACCCGCTGGACTGCCCGTATTGCGACCAGGCGGGAACCTGCGAACTGCAGGACGAGGTCTTCGACCAGGAGATTCACCAGAGCCCCTACGAGACCGTCCCGAAAGCGCACCCGGAGGAAATCCTCAACGAGGTCATCCTCCTCAACCACAACCGCTGCATCCTGTGCGGCCGCTGCGTCCGCATTTGCGACGAGCAAATCGGCGTTCGCGCACTGGACTTTGTGGAGCGAAGCGTGGGCACCTTCATTGCCCCGGCGCAGCACGACTTCATGGACTGCGAACGCTGCGGCATGTGCATTGAGACCTGTCCGGTTGGCGCCTTGCTGAGCCGTCCCTTCAAGCACTCCGCGCGAAGCTGGCAGACCGAAAAGGCAGCGTCCACCTGCCCGCATTGCTCGGTTGGCTGCTCGATCCTGGTGGAATCGCGCCACGGCGAGGTTGTGAGAACTCGCTCTAATGGTCTTGAGGAACCCGACCGCGGCATTCTTTGCGCGAAAGGCTTCTTTGGCCACTCCTTCGTAAACAGCGACGATCGCATCACGCAGCCGATGGTCCGCCGCGGCGGCGTCCTCTGGCCGGTAAGTTGGCGCGCGGCGCTGGACGCGATCACCGCGGGACTTCGCGGCGTGTTGGAAACCCACGGCCCCCGCGCCGTGGGTGTGGTTGGCTCGCCGAACACCACCAACGAGGACAACTACACGCTTCAGCGTTTTGCCCGCGCGGTGCTCGGCACAAACAACGTCTACAGCCAGGACAGCGGCCTGCACGCCACGGCCCGCACGCTGCGTGCGGTGCTGGGCAGCGAGGTTGGTCCGCATACGCAGAGCGAACTGCTTGAATCTGACCTGATTCTGGTCGTCGGTGCGGACATCGGCCACACGCACAACGTGGTTGGGGCGCACATCAAGCAGGCGGCCCGGGACGCAGGGCGCCTGCTGGTCGTCGCCACCCGGCTGGCCAGCGGACTTGACGACTTCGCCACGATCTCAGCGCGTGTTCGCCCCGGCGGCGAAGCCGCATTCCTCAGCGCATTGGCCGACGCAGCGAACGACGTGACTGAGCAAGGAACCGGCATCGACGCCGGCGCATTCGACGAGATTAGTCAGATGGTCGGCGCGGCCGGATCCGTTGCCGTTGTGTGGGACACCGGGGTCTGGACGCTCGGCAAGGCCGACAAGATTGCGCAGGCCGCCGCCAATCTGGCGCTGGCGCGGGACGGCGTGAAGCTGTTCCCGCTGGCCGAACGTGCCAACTCGGTCGGCACCTTCCGAGTCGGGATGGCCCCTGACCTCCTGCCCGGCGCCCGGCCGCTCGCGGATGCCGAAGCCCGCCGCGAAATCGGCGATGCCTGGGGCGTCGAGTTGAGCGAGGAGCCGGGATTGCCCTTTGCCGAATTCGTCGAGGGCCCGATGCGAGCGCTCTACGTGATGGGCGAGGACGTCGTAGGCGGCGCAGCCAACCCCAGTGGCGTAAGCGCCGCCCTGCGTGAAGCCGACCTCGTCGTCGCGCAGGACATCTTTATGAATGCAACGACGGAAGTCGCTGACGTTGTGCTGCCGGGCGCCACGTTTGCCGAAAAGGGCGGGCACTACAGCAACTTTGAAGGCCGGCTCGGTCGGCTCGAACCGGCGATTCCGCCGGTGGGCGATGCCCGGCCGGACTGGGAGATCGTGGCGCGAATCGCGGCCGCGATCGGCGCCGACTTTGGATGGCGCAGCCATGAACCCATTTCAGAAGAACTGGCGAGCCTCTCCGTCGCCCCGTCCATTTCCGGATCCGGCCAAGCCGTTTCCGTGAACGGCGCCGACCTTCCCACCGTCAACGGCGACCGGCTTGTGCTGGCTACGGAGCAGCATCTCTACACGGCCGGCGTGGCCGGACGCCACGCGCCAAGCCTGACCTTAATGCTGCCGGACGCGGTGGCCGAATTGAACCCCGACGACGCCGAGCGACTCCAGATCGCGCACGGCGATCGCGTACATGTGGCGTCCGCGGGCGGCGAGGTCAATCTGAAGGCCATGGTCGCTCGACGGGTGCCGTCCGGCGTCGTCAGCCTGCCCGACCGCTTCCTGGAAGCCGCACCACGTCAGCTTGATCCGCGGTCCCCCGACGGCACCGCGGTTCGCGTGAGCAAGGCCTAGGAATGGATTTCTGGGCCTGGCTGATCTTGATCACGAAAGTCCTGGCGGTATTTCTGCTGTTTGCGATCGGCGCAATGCCGCTGGTGCTGCTGGAACGCTGGATCCTGGGTCGCATGCAATCGCGCTACGGCCCGCATCGCGTGGGCTGGCGCGGCACGCTGCAGACGGCCGCCGACGGCCTGAAACTCGGGATCAAGGAAGACATGATTCCGGGCGAATCCGACAAGGGCGTGTACTGGTTCGCGCCGGTGATGATGGTCATGCCGGCTCTGGCGGCCTGGGCCATTGTTCCCTTCGGCCCCGAGGTCGAAATGGGACGGACCATCGGACTCTGGATCGCCGATCTCAATGTCGGAATCCTGTTCTTCCTGGCCATGGGCTCACTCGGCGTCTACGGCGTGGTCATGTCCGGCTGGTCATCAAACAGCAAGTACGCCCACCTGGGCGCGCTGCGCTCCAGCGCGCAGGTCATCAGCTACGAGTTGGTCATGGGGCTGGCCGTACTGGCGGTCATCATCTACGCCGGCTCGCTGAGCCTGATTGACATCGTGAACGCGCAGGCCGGCCTCTGGTTCATCGTTCCCCAGTTGATCGGCTTCCTGCTCTTCGTGATCGCGGCCGTAGCCGAGACCAACCGGGCTCCGTTCGACTTGCCGGAGGCCGAGTCGGAACTGGTCGCGGGCTTCCACGTCGAGTATTCGGGCATGCGCTGGGCCTTCTTCTTCATGGCCGAGTACGCCAATATGCTGCTCATGTCGGCAATCGTCGCCACGCTCTTCCTCGGCGGTTGGCGTGGCTGGACAATTCCGGGGCTGGAAGCGCTCACAGGCGTGATCTGGTTCCTGCTGAAGTGCAGCGTATTCATGTTCGGCTTCTTCCTGCTGCGTGCCACGCAGCCGCGCTTCCGCTACGACCAACTCATGAATTTCTGCTGGAAGATCCTGATTCCGATCGGCGTGGTGAATCTGCTCATCGCTGCCGGTCTACGGATGGCCTGGAGCTAGCGCATGCCCCTCGGTTCTGGCGTCATGAAGGGTCTCAAGACGATGCTGATGGTTACCGGCCGCAAGCCGGCGACCGTCCTTTACCCTGAGCAACTGCGCGACATTTCGTACCGCTTCCGCGGTCAGGTCGGCATGCGTCGCGACGAAGTGACCGGCGGCATGACCTGCGTGGGTTGCGGCTTGTGCGAGACCGCCTGTCCGAACGATGTGATCCGCGTCGACACAAGCGAGAACGAGGACGGCACTCGATTCGTCGACCGCTACTTGTTTGACGTGGGCCGCTGCGTGTTCTGCTACTTCTGTATCGAGGCTTGCCCGGTCGACGCGCTTCAGCGAACACACGACTTTCATCTCATCACCGATGACCGCCGAGGTCTCCTGATCGACGGCGAGAAGATGATTGAGATCTATGAGCATGATCAGGCCAACCGGGAAGCCGAGCAGAAGAACATCGGTCCGGGCGCGGCCCTTGCGAATTGGTTCGAACGTGGCTGACGCGGACCGCAACGTGCGTCGGGCGCCTGGCTTCCGTCGTGCAGCGATCGAGACTTCGGAACTCCATGGCTGACAACCTCGAGACCACCGTCGCCTTCTGGTACCTGGCCATTGCGGCCGTTGGCGCCGGTGCGCTGATGCTGGTCGCGCGCAACCCCGTGCACTCGGCTATATCTCTCGTCATCGTCATCTTTCACGTCGCCGGACTGTTCGTGATCCTGGGCGCCGGCTTCCTGGCCGTGGCCCAGATCGCCATCTATGCCGGCGCCATCGTCGTGCTGTTCCTCTTCACGCTGATGATGCTGGACATGCGGCGGCTCCCGGAAGAGCGAGTGACGCACCGTCAGATCTGGCTGGGTATACCGCTGGGAATCCTGCTGGCAATTGAAGGCGTCGTCGTCAGCGTCGGCACTCCGGAGATCAGCGCATCGATCAAGGGCGCGTTCCCGCCGGCTACAGTCTCGGAACTTGGTGGAAGCACGCAGGCCCTTGCGGTCGCACTCTTCAATGAATTTACGCTGCCGTTCCTCGGCGCGAGTGTGCTTCTAACGGCGGCAACCATCGGCGCAATTGTGCTGGCGCGACGCGTCGAAGCACACGAGCAAGCCGACTTCCCGCAAGCGGCAAGCGGCTCGAATACAAACGACACAGCGGCCCAAGCCGACGCGGCAGAGCCCGCTCTTGAAGAGTCCGCGCGATGATGCTCAACGGATTCCTGGTCGTCGGCGCCCTGCTGTTCGCGCTGGGCGCCACCGGCGTGCTCATCCGCCGCAACGCCATCGTCATGCTCATGTGCATTGAACTCATGCTCCAGGGCGCGAACGTAACGCTGGCAGCTTTTTCGCGATATCTGGACGACCAGGCCGGCTTTGTGCTCGTGGTCTTTTCGCTGACCGTGGCCGCCGCCGAAGTAGCGATCGGGCTGGCAATCTTGGTGGCCCTGAGCCGGGTCTACCCGGTTGTCAACGTCGACCAGCTCGACAGCCTGAGCGGGTGACGCGAGATATGGCACTGGTAAGGACCTCGGAATGCTAGACGCGCCCTGGATCATTCCCTTGCTGCCGCTGCTGGCCTTTGCGGCCAACGGCTTGGCGGGCCGGCGCAGTCCGCCGTGGACCGGCTGGGTGTCCACGCTGGCGATCCTCGGGTCGTTCGTGGCCACCGTGGTGCTCTGGATCCAGAGCGTCGGCTCGGACAAGGACTCGTCGGTCCTTTACACCTGGGTCGCCAGCGGCGGCTTTGACATCGAGATCGCGTTCCTGACCGACGCGCTCACGGTCGTCATGCTGCTCGTCGTCACCGGCGTAAGCACGCTCGTGTCCATGTACGCCGTCGGCTACATGGACCACGACGCCAACAAGCCGCGGTTCTTCACCTGGATCCCGCTGTTCGTGTTCAGCATGATCATGCTGGTCATCTCGGACAACCTGCTCCAACTCTTCATCTTCTGGGAGATGGTGGGGCTGTGTTCGTACCTGCTCATCGGGTACTGGTACGAACGCGACAGCGCCAATGCGGCCGCTACCAAGGCCTTCCTGGTCAACCGGATCGGGGACTTCGGGTTCGCCATCGGCATCATCCTGGCCTTCCACGAATTCGGGACGCTGCGCTACCGCGAGATCTTTGACGGACTGGGTTCGGCGGACCCACGCATGGTTACGGCCATCGCCTGCCTGCTTTTCATTGGCGCGATGGGCAAGTCGGCGCAGTTCCCGCTGCATGTCTGGCTGCCCGACGCGATGGAAGGTCCAACCCCGGTCAGCGCCCTGATCCACGCGGCCACGATGGTCACCGCGGGTGTGTACCTGGTGGCTCGGCTCAACCCCGTCTACTCGGCAGCGCCAGAAGCGCTGCTGCTGGTCGCCGCGGTCGGCACATTCACAGCCTTCCTTGCAGCCACCATCGCCCTCACCCAGACCGATATCAAGCGAGTCCTCGCCTATTCCACCGTCAGTCAGCTTGGCCTGATGTTCCTGGCGGCCGGAGCCGGCGCATACACGGTCGCAATCTTCCACCTGGCCACGCACGCGTTCTTCAAGGCTCTCCTGTTTCTCGGATCGGGCAGCGTCATCCACGCAATGAACGACGAACAGGACATGCGCCAGATGGGCGGACTTCGAAGCAAGCTCCCCATCACCTACGCCACCTTCATCCTCGGAGGGCTCGCCTTGGCAGCCATCTTCCCGCTGGCTGGATTCTGGAGTAAGGACGAGATTCTGGCCTTGACACACCTCAAGGCGACGTCCGATCCCGGATCATCGCTGTCAACCGATCACGGCGCGGGAATCTTCTGGGTTTTCTATTTCACCGGCTTGGCCGTCTCCGTCATGACCGCCTTCTACACGTTCCGAATGATCGTAAAGACCTTCCACGGGAAGCCCCGAAACGCCGAGTTGCACGCCCACGCTCATGAATCGCCCCGGGTGATGACCCTGCCGCTGATCGTGCTGGCGGCCGGAGCCGTGCTCGCGGGCGCCGTGCTGGGCATTCCGCCCGAGCATGGAATCATTCACGGCTACCTTAAGTACGCGGCCGGCATCGTTCACCTGGAAGGCGCGGGGCCGCCGGCGACGCTCGTCCTTGCGTTGATTTCCACCGTCGCGGCCGGCGGCGGCCTCTTGCTGGCACTGGGCGCCTACAGCCGGGGAATGGGCATTCCTGCGCTGGCACGGCGGATCCTGCCGGGCGCTGAGACCCTGTTCCGCCAGAAGTGGTACATGGACCACATTGGCGACGGATTTGCCGTGGCCTTTACCAAGGCCACGGCGATGATCTCCTGGGGCTTCGACGCGGGCGTGATTGACGGTATCGTCAACGGCGTTGGTCATTTGTCGCGTTTCACGGCTGGCCAGGTCCGGCGTTTGCAGACCGGCCAGGCTCAGAACTACGCGCTGCTAATGGTGGTCGGTCTGGTGCTGACCGTGGGCAGCCTGGTGCTCTTTAGATGAATGGCACCATGACGACCGGCGAAGCCGCCCTCGACTTCCCGCTCCTTTCGCTGGCCCTGTGGCTGCCGCTATTGGTCGGACTCCCGATCATCGTGCTGGCGCGCAGCCGCAACGCCATCGCCATTGGCGCGCTCATGGCCAGCCTGGCGCAGGCCGTGCTTGCCATCGTCATCACGGTCACGTTCGACCACCAGGCCACGGGCTATCAGTTCGTTGAGGAAGCCCCATGGATCCCGGCGCTCGGCATCTCCTACAAGCTCGGGGTGGACGGCGTGTCCATCCTCATGGTCCTGCTGACGGGAATCCTCGGTCCGCTGGTGGTGGCCGCCGCGTGGCTGACCATCCACAGGCGCGAGCGCGAGTTCTTTGCAGCGCTCATCACGCTCCAAACGGCCATGCTCGGCGTGTTTGTCACGCTCGATTTCATCCTGTTCTACGTCTTCTGGGAAATGGTGCTGATCCCGATGTACCTGATGATCGGGGTCTGGGGCCACGAGCGGCGCATCTACGCCACGATCAAGTTCTTCCTGTACACCTTCGCCGGCAGCGTGCTGATGTTGGTCGCCATTCTGGCCATCCGCTTCACGACGGGCACATTTGACATCGAGGCGATTCCGGAAGAAATGGCCGGAGCCTCGCAGATACTCCAACGCTGGGTGTTCGTGGCGTTCTTCCTTGGCTTCGCCATCAAGGTGCCAATGTTCCCCTTCCACACCTGGCTGCCGGATGCGCACGTTGAAGCACCCACCGCAGGCAGCATGGTGCTGGCTGGCGTCTTGCTGAAAATGGGGGCTTACGGCTTCCTGCGCTTCCTGTTGCCCATGGCGCCGGACGCTGTGGACGAAGCCCGCGGGCTGGTGGTCGCGCTCTCTCTTGTGGCCATCGTTTACGGTGCGTTAGTGGCCATGGTGCAGCCCGACCTGAAGAAGCTGGTCGCGTATTCCAGCGTCAGCCACATGGGTTTCGTCACGCTCGGCATCTTTACCGCCACGCAGACGGGCATTGATGGAGCACTGGTCCAGATGCTCAGCCATGGCGTCGTCAGCCCGGCGCTCTTCTTCGCGGTGGGTGTGATCTACGAACGCGCACACACCCGCCGCATCGACGAGTTGGGAGGTTTGGCGCCGCGCATGCCCATCTACGCCACGATCTTCGGGTTCTTCATGCTGGCGTCGCTCGGGCTGCCGCTATTGAGTGGCTTTGTCGGCGAGTTCCTGGTCCTGGTCGGCGCGTTCGATTACGCCACCGGTGTCGGCGTACTGGCCGCGCTGGGCGTGATCCTGGCGGCCGCGTACATGCTCTGGATGTACCAGCGGGTCGCGCTGGGCCGGCTGCGTAACCAGGCGCTGGCGACGATTCCCGACGTCAACCGCACCGAGATTCTCACGTTCGTCGGCCTCGGCGTATTAGTCGTCTGGGTCGGCATCTTTCCGGACACCTTCGTGCGCCTCCTGGGCGCCACCACCGCCGCGCTGGGTGGGTAACCGATGATCGAACCTTCGGATATCGGCTACGTCCTGCCCGAGTTGACGGTGCTCGGCACCGCCCTGGCGTTGCTGCTGTGGGCCGCCATAACGCGCGGCGACCGGCGCTGGACCAGTGTTGGCCTGGCCCTTACGGGCAACGGACTGGCCGCATTGTTCATGTTTATGCGCGCTCCCGCCGACGACGCGGCCGTCCAAGTCTTCGCCGGCCAGCTGGTCGTCGATGGCTACTCCACCTTTTTCCGCACGCTCTTCCTGATCCTGGCCTCCCTGGCCATCGTGTTCGGCGCGCAGCGGTTCTCAACCGCGCCGCTAACGGACTTCGCCGCGCTCCTCCAGTTCTCCTTGCTGGGAATGATGCTTCTGGTTGGTGCCGCCGACTGGGCCACCGCTTTCATCGCCATCGAGACCATGGCCGTTCCGGTCTACGTGATGGTTGGCCTTACGCGCTTCCGCCGCGAGTCGCTGGAAGCCGCCATGAAGTACTTCGCGTTGGGCGCGTTCGCGTCGGCCATCCTCATCTACGGCATAGCTTGGACATATGGCTTGACCGGTACTACGAGTCTCGCTGAAACGGCTGCCGGGATCACGGCACATGGAGAAACACCGTGGACGCTCTTCGCGCTCGGACTGATTCTCGTCGCGATGGGCTTCAAAGTCGCGGCCGTGCCGTTCCACGCGTGGACGCCGGATGCCTACCAGGGAGCTCCGACGCCGGCTGCCGCGTTCATCTCAGTTGGACCTAAGGTCGCGGCCATGGCGCTGCTGGCGCGCGTCGTTACGCTTGCCTTCGAGCCGCTGGCCGCCAATATCGCAATCGCGCTGGCCGTCATCGCCGCCGCGACGATGATCCTGGGCAACCTAGCTGCCATCGCTCAGAACGACGTGAAGCGCCTGCTCGGATACTCCAGCATCGCGCACACCGGGTACATGCTGGTCGGACTGGCTGCGGTCAGTCAGACCGAAGGGACCGCGACGTTCATCGGTATCCCGTCGGTACTGTTTTATGGCTTCGTCTACGCGTTTATGACCTTTGGGGCGTTTGCCGTGGCGTACGTCGTGGAGACACAGACCGGCAGCAACGACATCTCGGCATTCCGAGGCCTGGCGCAGCGTTCGCCGCTGCCGGCGGTGGCCATGGCGGTGTTCATGCTGTCATTGACAGGCGTGCCACCGCTTTCGGGCTTCCTGGGCAAGCTCTACATCCTGCAGTCGGCGGTTGACGCCAACTTTGGCTGGCTGGCCGTGGTCCTGGTGATTACCTCGGTTGTTTCGGCGTTCTATTACCTGCGTGTCGTCGTGATGATGTTCATGCAGGACGCCGACGAGAGCGTCCCCGCCGACGCGGGTTCAGTACCGGCGTCAGCGATCGTGGCGGACACGCACTCGGCCGTGATCGCCGCCGTGGCGGGCGCGACCGTCGCCTTCGGGATCGTGGGCGGTGGGCTACTGACCTGGGCGCAGTCCGCCGTCACTAACGGACTGCTTTAGGAATCTCGCTTCGGCGGGCACACCTGGCGACAACCCGAGCAAGTACTTCAACGCGTCGCAGCGCGCCGACGCTCACGCCTGTCCCTAAGCGTGCTCGTTGATGTAGTTGACCGCGTCGGTGATGGTGAGGATCTTCTGGGCGTCCTCGTCCGGGATCGTCAGGTCGTACTCGTCCTCGAGCGCCATGATCAGTTCGACCTGATCCAGAGAGTCGGCGTTCAAGTCGTCCACGAAGCGCGAGTCCGCGGAGATCTCATCCGTCGGAACATCGAGCTTGTCCGAAACAACAGCAATCACACGGTCAACCGTTCCCACGGAGTCCCTCTCTTCGCATACCTGCGCTGCTGACGATTGCAGCAGCAATGGCGGCTTTCAAGACGTCATACCAGATGAAGATTCCGGCGCCGGCGGACCAAGCCTTGCCCCATGGGTTCAACTCGTCCGTGGCGAGTACATAGTAGATAGCCAGGTGGTTTACGCCAAAGAGGTAGATAAACGGCACTCCCGCCAGGGCCGCCAGGAGATCGATCCGAACGAAGCGGATGATCGCGCCACGGCTGCCGTCGATCGTCGCGTCGAAACGGGCGTGAAGCGTCTGCGAGGTCATGCCTACCACGAACGCCGCGACGATGAACCCGTAGATATAGCCAGCGGTTGGGGTCAGGAAATAGGCCGGGCCGCCGCCTCGTGCAAAGACAGGCAGCCCAGCGAAGCCCATGACGGCGTAGAGCAGCATTGCGGCCGCGCCTCGCCAGGGACCAAGCACGAGCCCCGTGAGCAGGACGAAGAGCACTTGCAGGGTGTAGGGAACCGGTTCGGCTTCGATCTTGGCCTGTGCCGCCGGGATCATCAGCAGGGCAAAGACCACAATGAGCACGCCGTCCGAGACAGCCTGCCGCGGTGCTAGTTCCGCCACGCGTCGGCCAACCTGCACGCTCACTGCGGCCTCGCCTTTCCGGCGCCTAATCGGCCTTGGCTCATCACGATCCGGCGCCAGTATCCACGATGATCAGGGATTGTCCGGCGGCGATGGTATCGCCATTCTCGACGAGAACGGCAACGACGTCGCCGGAGTGGTCGGTAGTGATCTCGTTGAAGACCTTCATAGCCTCCACCAACCCAATGGGATCACCCGCCGCCACCGGCGTACCGACGCATACGAACGGGTCCGCGCCGGGACGGGGCGAGCCGTAATACGTGCCGGCCAGGGGTGAGGTGACGGGAGTTCCGGACGGCGGGGGCGCAGGTGAGGGAGCCGCGGCTGGAGCGAGCGCGGGAACGACGGTAGTGGCGCCGGCATCCGGGCGGCGCACGGCCACGCGTTCGTCGCCGATGCGTATTTCGAGCTCGGATAGATCGAGCCTTCGCATGGCATCGACAACTGCACGGACGCGTACGGATTCGCTCTCGTCGGCGTCGCGCTCAACCGGGTTTGAGATCGGGCCAACCGCCTAGAGCGCGCCGACGATGAGAGTGGCATTGTGGCCGCCGAAACCGAAGCTATTCGACATGGCGCACGTGACCGGCGTTTCGCGAGCCCCGTCCGTCACGTAGTCAAGGTCGCACTCGGGATCGGGCGTTTCGTAGTTGATCGTCGGGGGAATCACGTCGTCGCGAAGCGCTTTGATGCAGAGCATCGCCTCCACTGAGCCGGCGGCCCCGATCAGGTGACCCATCATCGACTTGGTCGAACTCACGGGAGCCGTTGAGCCGTTGCCCTTGAAGACTTGCTTGACGGCGTTGGTCTCGGCCAGGTCGCCGGCCGGCGTGGAAGTTCCGTGGGCGTTGATGTAGTCGACGGCCGACGCGTCAAGGCGAGCATCATCCAGGGCGCCCTGCATGGCGCGGGCCGCGCCATCGCCGGCAGCCGGGGGCTGTGTGATGTGGAAGGCATCAGAACTCAGGCCATAGCCCAGGATCTCGGCGTGGATGGGCGCGCCGCGGGCGCTGGCGTGTTCATAGCTTTCCAGAACGAAGACGCCCGCGCCCTCAGCGGCCACGAAACCATCGCGGTCCTTGTCGAAGGGGCGGGAGGCGTGTTCGTACTCGTCGTTGCGGGTGCTGAGGGCGCGTCCGGCGCAGAAGCCGGCCAGGCCGATGGGACCGATGGCGGCCTCGGTGCCGCCGGCCAGCATGACGTCGGCGGCGCCGCGCTTGATGGTGGCGGCGGCCTCGCCAATGGAGTGGGCGCCGGTGGCGCAGGCCGTAACGATGGCGATGTTCGGGCCGCCGATGCCCAGGTCGATTGCGACCAGGCCGGCGGCCATGTTCGCGATGACCTCGGGAATCATGAAGGGTGAGATGCGGGAGGGGCCGCGGTCGCGCAGCGTGTTGACCTGCTGCTCCAAGACCAGCAGACCGCCGATGCCGCTGCCGATGAAGCAGCCGATGCCGTCGCGGTTGTCCTCGGTGATCTCCAGGCCGGCGTCGGCCACGGCGTCGCGGGCGGCGACGATGGCGAACTGGGCGAAGCGGTCGGTGCGGCGGGCGAGACGGCGGCCGAGGAGGGCGTTGGGGTCCCAGTCCTTGACTTCGCCGGCGATCCGGCAGCTGAAGCCGGTGGTGTCGAAGGAGGTGATGGGGCCGATGCCGTTCTGGCCGTCGAGCGTCGCTCGCCACGTGTCCTCGGCCGTCGACCCAAGCGGCGTGATGGCGCCAATACCTGTGACGACAACCCGCCTCGACATGCAGTCTCCGATCACCGCCAGGAGCCACGCTCACGACGCGTCGCTCGACCATTCGAGTGTATCAACGCAGGGCTTGACACCCGCCAAGCGGACGGTCCGGCTCCACCATTCCGGTGATAACCAGCCCCGGACGCAATCCGGGGCCGGAGTCCGGCCTCTGCCCGCCGGCCGCCGAACCGTCGGATCGTGGCAAACACATCTTCAGGCCCAGGTGAACACATTGAGCCGAAAACTGAACACATTTGGCCGGAAACTGAACGCATTTGGGGTCGGCGTGAACACTTCCCCGCGAACATGGTGAACACTGGTCGGCCTACCCAGGGCTTCGGCTCGCCTCGATCGTGGCCGGTTGCTTTGCCCGGACCGTGCAGGTGCCTCCGTTCGACCTGCCCCACCTCCCACCCTGTCGGCATTGCCCTTTGTAGCCATATTGGGTACAATCGGAATACTGCATCCCTTCTCCATCTCCCGGAGCCTCTATGCTCACGCGCCTCACCCGACTGCTCGCCTTCCTAACGTCCTGGCGCCGCCCGCGCGCTTGGCGTCGCCAGGGCCGCCCAGCCATCCGCTCGCATCCTCAACGCTCATCGCCGCCCCGCCAAATAATCCGGCCCAAGCTATCTCTCGCCAGCCTGAACCCCCGTAGGGGGTTCAGGCTGGCGAGAGATAGCTCCCCCTTCATCCCCAGCCAATTCCCGCCGCCGGGCCTGCGCCCTCAGCTTCATCCGATCCCATCCGAAGTCGCGTCGCCAGGCTATTCGCGGCTATGCTCGCCGGTGGACGTTGCTGAACGTTCCAAATCACTGGAGCCTTGCGTGAGCCGTGCAGCGACGATTACCGGCTGGGGGATGTGCGTGCCCCGGCAGATTCGCACCAACGCCGAACTGGAGCGGATGGTCTCCACGTCGGACGATTGGATCGTGTCGCGAACCGGCATCCGCGAACGCCGGATTGCGGCCGACGGGGAATCCACCTTCACGCTGGCGCTGGAGGCCTCGAAGCAGGCGCTGCAGGTGGCGGACGTGCATCCGAACGACATCGACCTGGTGGTGGTGGCGACGCTGACCCCGGAGTATGGCTTTCCGGCAACGGCCAGCCTGGTGCAGGACGCGCTGGGCGCCAGGGGTGCGGGGGCCTTTGACCTGAACGCGGCCTGCGCAGGCTTTGTGTACGGGCTGGCCGTGGGGCGCGGGCTGATCGAATCGGGGACGCACCGGACCATCCTGATGATCGGGTCGGACACGATGTCGCGGGTGGTGGACTGGACGGACCGTTCGACCTGCGTGCTGTTCGGCGACGGCGCGGGCGCGGTGGTGATGCAGGCGACGGACGGGCCGGGCGGGATTTTCAGCACGGTGCTGGGATCGGACGGGGCCGGGGCGCCGCTGCTGATCCAGCCGGCGGGCGGCAGCCACCAGCCGGCGACGGTGGACACGATCAAGTCGGGGGCGCACTACCTGCAGATGAACGGGCGCGAGGTGTACAAGTTCGCCGTGACCGCCACGGCCGAGGCGGCGCGCCAAACCATGCAGGACACGGGACTGGGCCCGGATGACGTGGATCTGTTCATTCCCCACCAGGCCAACCTGCGCATCATCAAGTCGGCGGCGCGGGGCGCCGGCATCCCCATGGCGCGGGTGTTCGTGAACGCGGACCGCTACGGGAACACCTCGGCGGGCTCCATTCCCATCGCGCTGTGCGAGGCGCTGGAAGCCGGCCGGATTCAAGCGGGCGACCGGGTGGTAATGGTTGGCTTCGGGGCCGGGCTGGCCTGGGCATCCGCGGGGATCGAGTGGACGGCGGCGACGGTTGGGCTGAAGGCCGTGGCGGCCGCGGCGGCGAGCGCGGGTTAGCCAGTCGTTCCAGGAGGCTTCGCGGGAAGGCTTTCGGCGAGCCGATACTGCCCACTGAAAACTTCGCTTAACCCGGGCTTGGTTGCGCGGAAGACCCTCACCCCAGCCCTCTCCCTGTCCAGACCGGACACATGGTGGACAGGTGTTCGGAGACATGGTGGACACCTAGGCGGGCTCCCGCAGGTCCAGGGTGCCCAAGTCGTCGGTCAGAAAACGGATCGCCCAGCAGCCGTCGGTGGTGGTGGAGCGGAAGGCGACGGACTGGCCGCGCAAGGCTTTGGGCAACCGCAGGTGGCGGCCCTGGAAGGACACCCAGCCGCCGGCCTGGACCTTGCGCACCTGATCGTCGGGGCCATAGGGCAGCGGCGGCAGCTGGGCCGGATAGGGCCGGGGGCTGACGTGATAGCGACTGGCGGGCACGGCCAAGGCCAACGCCTCGTGGGGCCGCACCTGGTTGTACTCCTGCCGCCAGGCCTCGAAGGCGGTCTGCCAACTGGCCAGATCGGGGCGCGGCGGCTGCCGCCCGAGGTCGCGCTCCAGGGTGCCGTGGAAGCGCTCGTCCTTGCCCAGGGTCTGGGGGTGGTAGGGCCGGCTGTGGCTGACGGCGATGCCCAGGCGCCGCAGCCAGACCGTCAAGGGCGTGTAGGGATGCGCCGGGTGGGTGCCCCAGGGAATGCCGTTGTCGACCAGCAGGCGGTCGGGCAGCCCGTAGCGCTGGAAGGCCGTGATCAGGTGGGTGCGCACGGTGGCGGTGCGCTGGTTGGGGCAGGCGACCAGGCCCAGGGCGTAGCGCGAGTGGTCGTCGAGGATGGTCAGCGGATGGCAGCGGCCGGGGCCGCAGGGCCAGCCCGCCTTGAAGTCCATCTGCCACAGGGCGTTGGGATAGGGATGCTCGAAGCGCTGCAACGCCCGCGGCTGGCCGGCCCCCTGGGTGGGATCGAGCTGGTCGTGGCGGCGCAGGATCGCCGTAATCGTCGAGGCCGCCGGCAGCGGCTGGACGCCCTGCCGAGCCAGCAGCACGCGCAGCTTGCGGCTGCCCCAGGTGGGGTGCTGCGTGCGCAGGGCCAGCACCGCCTGCTCGATGGCCGGGGCGGTCTGCGCCGGACTCTGGTGGGGCCGCCGCGAGCGGTCCTGCAAGCCCGCCGGCCTCTCGGCCGCGTAGCGCTGCAGCCACTTGTAGCCGGTCATCGGGGCGATCCCAAAGTGGCGGCACAAGGCCCGCCGATTGGCGCCGGGCTGCCGCGCCAACGCCACAAACTCCGCCCGCTGCTCCGTCATCGATCGATCCTCAAACGGCACCGGCTCATACCCTCATGGCTCCCCAATGTGTCCACCATGTCTCCGAACGGGTGTCCATGATGTCTCCGGTCTACACACTCCCACGGGGAGAGGGAGCACGAGCACCGGCACTTTGGAGGGAGCGAGGCGTTTTGCAAGAGTCTTCCAGGAGATTGGGAGCTTTGCTTAGCCCGGGCCTGGATGCGCGGAAGACCCTCACCCCAGCCCTCTCCCACGGGGGAAGGGAGGAAGAGCGGCCGCAGCTTTGAGGACGCCGGGAGACATGAGCCTCAGGAGAGGAAGAAGGGCGGGCGATTCGGCGTGGGTTGCTGGTGACGTTGCGAGGTTGTTGGGGCCGGCAGCCACCCTCACCCCAACCCTCTCCCTCAAGGGAGAGGGAGGAAGAGGCGGCTCGGTGTGGGTTCGGCGGTTGCGCGGCAGACGCCTCACCCTAGCCCTCTCGCGCAGGAGAGATCGTTGCCTGACCGGCGGTGGTTGCGCGGAAGACCCCTCACCCAGCAGGAAGGAGCGAGCGTAGAGGAGTGAGAGGTGAGAGCGGGAAGAGCGGTCGGGAGGCCGAGTCGGAGGCGTGGGGACGGTCAGCGTGGGAAGAGAGGGCAAGAGCGGGCGCGCATTTGAGGACGCCGGCGGCGGTACGCCAGGCGACGGGGGAGGTCAGCTCCCGCTGGTGACGGTGACAGTGACGGTGACGGTGGCCGCGGGGCTGTCGCGGCCGGTGCTGGCGGTGATGGTCAGGGTGTAGGTGGGGGTGGTGGCGTGGTTGAGCTGGGCGCCGACCACGACGTGCCCGGCCAGTGCGTCGACGGCCCAGTGGTTGGCGTCGTTGCCGGCGGCGATGTCGTAGACCAGGGTGGCGCCGTCGGGGTGGGTGGCCGACACGGTGCCGATCCGGGTGCTGATCGCGGCGGTCTCGGCCACGCTGAAGGCATAGCTGGCGGCCCCGAAGACGGGCCGCGGGCCGGCGCTGGTGACGCTGATGGCGACGGTGGCGGTGGCGGCGCCGCCGGCCGCGTCGCTGGCGGTGAGGGTGAGGCTGTAGCTGCTGGCAGTCGCGCGGTCCAGGGTCTTGGCCACCGTCAGCGCGCCGGTGCCGGCAGCGATGGCGAAGGCGCCGGCGGTGTTGCCCGCGGTGATCGCGTAGGTGAGGGCGCCGCGCTCCGGGTCGGTGGCCGTGACCGTGCCCACGGCCGTTCCCACGCTGCTGAACTCGACCACGCTGAAGGCGTAGCTGGCGGCCCCGAAGGCCGGCGGCTCGTCCACGTTCGTCACCGTCACGGTCACCGCGACCGTCGCCGAGGCCGCCCCGCCGCCGCTGCTGGCTTGGACGGTCAGGCTGAGACTGGCGGTGGTCTCGTGATCCAGGGCCTTCGCCACCGTCAGCGCCCCGGTGGCGGCGTCAAGCGCGACGAGGCCGGCGGCGTTGCCGGCGGTGATGGCGTAGGTCACCGCGCCGCCCTCCGGCTCGGTCGCCGCGACCGTGCCCACGGCGGCCCCCACGGCCGCGTTTTCGGCCACGCTGAAGCTATAGCTGGCGGCGCCGAACACCGGCGGGAAGACCACGTCCGTGACGGTGATCGCCACGGTGGCCGTGGCCGTCTGACCGGCGGCGTCGCTGGCGGATACCGTCAGGCTGTAGGCGTCCGTGGTCTCGTAGTCGAGGGTGCCGGCCACCGTCAACGCGCCGGTGGCGGCATTGATGGCGAAGGCGTCCGCGTCGTTGCCGGCGGTGATGGCGTAGGTCAGCGTGCCATCTTCGGGGTCGGTGGCGCCGACCGTGCCCACGGCGGCGTCGACCGCCGCGTTCTCGGCCACGCTGAAGCTGTACGACTCCGCCCCGAAGGCCGGCGCCTCGTCGACGTCGGTGACCGTCACGGTCACCGCGACCGTCGCCGTGGCCGCGGCGCCAGTCGTGGCCTCCACGGTGAGGCTGGCGCTGGGCGTGGTCTCGTGATCCAGCGCGCCGGCCACGGTCAGCGCGCCGCTGGCGGCATCGAGCGCGAAGAGGCCCGCGTCATTGCCCGCCGTCAGCGCATAGGTCACCGCCCCGCCCTCGGGTTCGGTCGCGCCGACCGTGCCCACCGCCGCCCCCACGACCGCGTCCTCGGCCACGCTGAACGCGTAGGTGGACTCGGCGAACACCGGTGGGAAGACCACGTCCGTCACCGTAATCGCCACGTCCGCCGTCGCCGTGTGGCCCTGGGCGTCGCCGGCCGACACGGTCAGGTTGTAGGAGTCGGCGGTCTCGTAATCCAGGGCCGCGGCCACCGTCAGCGCGCCGGTGCCGGCGTCGAGGGCGAAGGTCTCGGCCTCGTTACCGGCCGCGATGGCGTACGTCACCGTCCCGTCTTCAGAGTCGGCGGCGCTCACCGTGCCCACCGCCGCCCCCACGGCCGCGTCTTCCGCCACGCTGAAGTCGTAGTCGGCGGCCCCGAACGCGGGCGCTTCATCCACGTCCGTCACCGTGACCGTGACCACCGCCGTGGACGACCCGCCCGCGGGGTCGCTGGCCGTCACCGTCAGGGGGTAGCTGGCGGTCGTCTCGTAATCCAGATCGCCCGTTACCGTCAGGGCCCCGGTGCTGGCGTCCAGGGCAAAGGCCGCGGCGTCGTTGCCCGCCGTGATGGCATAGGTCACCGGGCCGGGTCCCATGGTCGTGGCCGCGACCGTGCCGACGGCGGTAGCCGCGGCGCTGTTCTCGGCCACGCTGAAGCTGTAGGTCTCGGCCCCGAAGGCCGGCGGCGGGCAGGCCCCGGTGGTGGCCGCCAGAGTTGCCGACGGCGAACTCCAGGCGTCCGAGTAGCTGCCGTCGCTGCCGTAGGCGCGTACCCGCACCTCGTAGGCCGTCGCGCAGGTCAGGTCGGCCACGGTAGCGCTGGCATCCGTGAGGTTGTCCGCCGCGGTGGTCCACTCGGTGGCACCACTGGTTCGGTAGTCCACCTGGTACTTGCTCGCGCCGGTGACGGCGTCCCAGGTGAGGGCCAGGCTGGCGGCGGCGGGCGTGGCGGCCAGGTTGGCCGGCGCCGGCGGCGCGTCCAGCACATCCGTCACCGTCACCGCCACCGTCGTCGTGGCCGCGGCCGTGGGGCCGCTGCCTCCCAGGATGAGGGCCCGCACCGTGAGGGAATAGGCCGTGGTGGTCTCGTAGTCCAGCCGGTTGGCCAGCACCAGGTGGCCGGCCAGCGCGTCCACCGCCCACCGCCGGGCCGCGTCGCCCGCCGTGATGTCGTAGATCACCGTGGCACCCTCGGGATCCGCGGCCGTGACGGTCCCCACGCGCGTGGTCACCACCGTGTCCTCGGCCACGCTGAAGGCGTAGCTCGCGGCCCCAAACGCCGGCGGCTCGTCCACGTTGGTAACGGTCACGGCGACCGGGACGACGGTGGCGGCGGCGGGGCCGCTGCGGGCTTCGATGGTGAGGTGGTAGGTGGGCGTGGTCTCGTAATCCAGCGTTCCCACCAGCTTCAACTCGCCGGTGGCCGCGTCCAGGTCCCACACGCCGCCGGTGTTGCCCGCGGTCAGGGTGTGCGTGACCGCCGCCCCGCCGGCGACGGTGGCCCGCACTGTGCCGACCTGGGTGGCCGCCGCCGTGTCTTCGGCCACCGTGAAGGCGTAGCTGGCCGCCGGGAACGCCGGCGCGGGCGGCACGTCCGTGACCGTCACGGTCACCGTGGCGGTGGCGCTCCCGCCATGGGCGTCGGTGGCCGTCAGGGTCAGGCTGTAGCTGGGCGTCGTCGCGTGGTCCAGCGCGCCCGCCACCGTCAGGGCGCCGGAACTGGCGTCCAGGGCGAAGGCGCTGCTCGTGTTCCCCGCCGTCAGCGCGTAGGTCAGCGGGCCGCCGTCCAGGTCGCGGGCCGCGGCCGTCCCGACCACGGTGCCCACCGCCGCGTCCTCGGCCACGCGGAAGCTCCAGCCGTCCGCCGGGAACAGCGGCGGGGCGCGCTGCCGGGTCGCGTCGGCCACGGCCACCGCCACCGGCGCGCGGCCGATGCCGCCCCGCGCGTCCGTGGCGGTGACCTCCAGGCTGGCGCCGCCGGCCGGCAGCGCCGCCTCCACCGACAGGATGCCGGTGGTGGCGTTGAGCTGGAAGATCCCGGCGTCGTTGCCCGTGGTGATGGCGTAGCTGACCGACCCGCCGTCCGGATCGACGGCCTGCACCTGGCCGATCGCCGCACCGACCGGCAGGCCGGCCGGCACGATCCAGTCGTAGCGGGGGGCGTCGAAGGCCGGGCCCGCCTGGCAGGCGGCCAGGCCCTGGGCCGCCGCGTCCGTGGTGGCCACGGCGGCCAGCGCCGCCGGCAGGCAGCCCGTGAGCCGGGTGCCGGCCAGGTGGAGGTCGGTCAGCCGGGTCAATGCTGCAAGCTCGGTAGGCACCGCGCCGGTCAGGGCATTGCCGCGCAGGTCCAGCGCGGTCAACTGGGTGAGCTGGCCCAGCGCGGCTGGCACGGGGCCCGTCAGATCCTGCGCGCCCAGCCGCAGCGCCGTCACCCGCTGCGGCGTCCCGCCCACGGTCACCCCGGTCCAGGCGCTCAGCGCCCGCGTACCGTCCCAGTTCAGGCGGCCCGGCCCGGCCAGCGCGTCGCGCGCCTGCAGTAGGGCCGTGCAGTCCTGTACCAGGCCCGTGTTTGTGGTGGGGTTGGGGACGGTGACCCCGTTCGTGCAGGGCGGCGTAGCAGCCGCCGGCCAGGTCAGCGTCAGCGGCGCCGAGTGGGCCATGGCACCGGAGGCGTAGCGGGCCTGCACCCGCCAGGTCCCGGTCATCGCGGTCAGGGCGCGCGCCCCGTAGCTGGCGCCCGCGGCTCCCACCGGCGTCCACACGCCGCCCACGTCGCGCTGCCACTGGTAGGTCGCCGCGCCGGCGTCGGCGGGGACCGCCGCCGTCAGGGTCGCGGTGGCCCCGGCCGCCGGGGTCGTGGCATCGACCGTCACCGTGGGCAGGGCGGGCGCGCCGGGGCAGGCCGGGGCCGCCGGCGGGTCACCCGCCGGAGCCGTACTGATCCGCAGCATCAGGCGCTCGCCCGGCTGCCAGGGTTGCGCGCACACCGGCCAGCGCAACTCGTGGCCGCCCGCCGTGGCCGTGCGCGTGGCGGCGTCGCCGCGCAGCGTCAGCCCCACGGTGCCGTCCAGCCGGATCAACTCCAGTTGCTGGCCCGCCAGCGTGGTGCCGGCCACGTCCAGCCGCAGCTGCCCCGCGTCCCAGGTCAGCCGCCGCAGCGTCGCGGATGTCGCGCTGCTCCCCGAGGCGCCCGCGGCGCCGCCGGCCGTGCCGACCGCCGCCGGCGCCAGCAGCCCCTGGGCCGCGTCCCGCCCGACCACGCCGCTGCCCAGCGCCGCCGGATCGAAGAACGCCTCGTGCACCGTCCCCGCCGGCGCCGTGACCGTGACGGTGAAGTCATCGTAGGAATCATCGGGCGCAAAGCCACAGGGGATTTCCGAAGGGTGTTGCCAGTTGTAACGCACGTGATACGTGCCGTTCGGCAGGGGCCGGGTGGTAGCCAGCGCATGGTCATATCCAGTGCTCGGCGCGCCATCGGCATCGATGACCAGGGGATGGAAGCGCCCCGAGTCTGAGCCGCTGAGCCAGTAGCGACTGTATTGCGGATCGTCATATCTATATGCCGCACGACTCACGTCAGTGCCGGCCGCCGACCCGGACCCTACAGTCGCGGCCTCCTGAGGCGGCGTCCATGACACGGCGCGGCGATGCCGCGCATGGCCAATCCTGATCAGGACGCAGTCCCGGAATCCCTCGATTCCGTCCCCCGAAGTCAGCTCCGCCGCCAGCGCCGCGATCCGGGCCCGCAGGTCGGCCAGGGTGATCGTGGGCGGCGGCGTCTGGGTCGCGCCCGTGATGAAGGCCGTGGGCGTCACGCCCTCGGCCGGAGCGTCCTGCGCCGGCAGCCAGGCCGGTTGTAGCGTGTCCACGCTGTAGGCCCACGGCGGCTGACCATAGTTCGAGCGGGTGAACTGCAAAACGACCGACGAGGTGGTCTCGGAGCTGCCCGCCGCTCCGCCGCCGCTGGCGGCCGGGGTGTACGGCGACGACGGCGCCTCCAGGAAGAGCACCGCCTGCCGCTCGTCCCAGGTCGTGACCCGCACCTGCCCCTGGTAGTCCGCGTAGTCGCGGGCCTCCGTCTCCGTGACGTAGCCGTGGCCGCCGCGCACTACTATCAAAATCGTTGTGGATCCGCTGCCCTTCAGGTACTCGTGCACCGTGAAGCGCAGTTCCTGCACGGCCTGGTAGGTGGACGCCACCCCGGGGTCGCCGGGCAGCGTCTCCACCGCCGCCGTCGCCGACTGCAGCGTCGCCCGCACGATCGTCGTGGACCGGAAGATCTGCTCCTCGATGGACGGCGCGACCCCCCACGTGGGGTTCGATGCGCGATGCACGGGCAGCGTCGGGGCGGGAGCCATCCGGAGCGCCGGCTCGCTCGGCACGAAGGCGGCAACCGCCAACGCCGCGACAAGCGCGAGTGCCGCCAACCGGCCAAGCCGCCGGCTAAGCCGACGGGACACGGGCGGCCTATCGAGTCCGCTAGTCATGGACGCGATGGTGCGCATAGGTCGCTTGCAGGCCCTTCACGTCCGTGTCGGCGAGATTGGGGCTCGAAAGGCGGCCCATGATGAAGTCGACGGACGTGCTGTCGCCCAGGCCCAGCGTGTGCCCGAACTCGTGCATCAAGACCCGGGGCAAGTATTCGAATTGCATTGCTTTCTTGGTCGCATCGTCGAAATCCGTCGTCCACGTCCTCTTTGATCCTGCAGGGTCTTCAGGCCAGCGCGGCGGGTCTTCGATCACGAAGACCTGGCCGTTGCCGAGGTGCGGGTAGCCGGCCGGAAAGACGCAGGCCACGCTCCCCGTGCATTGGTCGTCTGGCGTCCCAGGGTCCCAGTAGCCCGAGATCACCACGTCGGGGCTGCTGCCACTGAGGATTCGGTCGAGCGTGACGCCGCCGTTGGGCACGTGCTGCCAGGCTTTCGCGGCATTGTGATAGTTGAGCGCCGTGGTCAATGCCTCATTCGGCGTCATGCCGGCCTTGGCCGGAAACATCTGGCCGCCGTCGATGTCGCCATTCGCGAGGGTCCCCGTGATGTAATACACCACCCGGTGGTCGTTCCGGTGCTTTGCCTGCGGAATCGTCGTCGCCGCGGTGTAGAGCAGCGCCGGCGTCCCACCCGTGCCCCGGCGCACCTGGACGTCAATGCTGACCGCCGCGCCGGCGCCCAGACCGCAGCGCACCAGATCCAGCCCGCGGGGCGAGTCCGCCCACGGCGACGCCAGCACGGACGTATCCGTGGGCGCGGCGTGTTTCTGACAGGTCCGGCCAAACTCGAAGCCGGTGCTCGTCGGCAGCCGCAGCCGGAACTGGTGGCCGTCCTTGCGGGTGAATCCGGCCTCCGGCAGCACGACGGCGTGGCCGAGCACGCCCCACCTCGACTGCGGCAACGGCCTCAGGGCGTACCCTTGGTCGACCCGCACCTTCACGGCAAAGACCGTGACGTGGAAGGGGATCTGGGCCGTCTTGTTGGCCGCGTCGGTCACCGTATAGGTGTAGGTGGCGAGATTGGCGGCGGTCTGCGGCGTGCCGGCCAGCGTGCGCGTGGCCCCGTCAAAGGTCAGGCCGTTGCCCACCAGTGGCGCGAGCCGGTATTTCAGTACCCCGCTGCCGCCGCTGGCGGCGGGCAGGGTCACCGAGCCCGTCTGCCCCACCAGAAAGTTGTGCGTCAAGGCGACCACGCTGCCAAAGCTGGGCGCCCCGGGGGCCGGCGTGGGCGCCGGCTTCGTCGTAAACCGGTGGTCGTCGGACCAGCGGGAGCAGTTGGTGTTGTTCGCCTGATTGCAGGCGCGCATTTTCAACTCGTACGTCGTGTTGGCGGCCAACCCCCGCACGGTCTCGCTCCGATCGCTCCCGCCGTCCGCCCGCTGCGTCGTGGCGCCGGGTTCCGCGGTGGGGTTACTCGAATCGTGGGGCCAGTACCTGAGGTCGAAGCCGGTCAGCGGCGCTCCGCCCGTGTTGGCCGCCGCGCTCCACGTCACCCGCACCGAGGTCGACGTCGTGTCGTGAAACTTGATCGAATGCGGGCGATCCGGGGGGGCTGGGGTCGCCGTCGGGGTGGTGGGCGCCGGGGCGGGCGAGGTCTCCGGCGTGGGCGCGGTGCCCGTGGTCGTGACCGACTTGGCCGGGTAGCTCCAATGCCCGCAGATGGTCTGGTTGCAGGCGTGCATCAGGTAGTGATAGATCGTGCCGGCCGTCAGCCCGCTCAACGTCTGCGCTTGCTTGTCGATCCCGTTCTCCCGGAAGGTTGTCGGCACGCCGATGCTGGTGGCGTCGCCATAGCCCGGCTTGTCGTTCACCACGTGGCCCGTCCACCACAGGAGGCCGTAGCCGGTCAGGTTCCCGCCGTCGCTGGGCGGGCTCCATTTCACCCGAAACGACGTGTCCCTGATCGTGTCGAAGTGGATTCCCGAGACGATGCCGGGCATCCCCGCCCGCGC
>JAJDVX010000014.1 GCA_022825895.1 Chloroflexota bacterium
GCCCGATCTGGCCAGTTGGCAGACCGCCTTCGATGCCTGGCGCCAGGAGTACAACCAGGTGCGGCCCCACGAGGCGCTGGCCCTGGCCGTCCCGGCCAGTCGCTATCACGTCAGCCCCCGGCCCTATCCGGCCCAGCTGCCGCCGCTGCCCTACGGGCCCGACGACCAGCGCCGCCGCGTGGGGCTGGGCGGCCGGGTGTCCTTCCAGGGCCGCCGGCTGCGGGTCCCGAAGGGCCTGCGCGGCGAAACGGTCGCGATCCGCCCGACCGCGACCGACGGTTGCTGGACCGTGCACTTCATGACCGACCAGCTGGCCACCCTCGACCTCCGGACGCCCGCCTAAATGTGTAAACCATGTGTCCGAACGTCTGTAAACCATGTGTCCGGTCTGGACTCCCACGGGGAGAGGGAGCAAGAGCCGCCCCGCACTCGAGGGCGAGGGGAGTTTCGCAAGAGTTTCACGTGGAGAAGGTCCGCCCGGAGGTGCGGCGACCTGCCGGGGTCCGCTGCCGGACAAGGTGCTGGAGGGCATCCGGCTGTTCAACGGGCGGGCGTTTTTCGAGCAACACGAGGCGCTGGAGGAGGCGTGGCTGGCGGAGCCGGGGCCGGTGCGCGACCTGTACCGGGGGATCCTGCAGATCGGGGTGGGGTTCTACCACCTGGAACGGCAGAACTACCGCGGGGCGCGCAATCTGCTGACTTACGGAATGGACCGGCTGGCGCCCTTCGAGCCGGTCTGTCGGGGCGTGGACGTGCGGGGTCTGCGGGCGGCGGCGTTGCGGTGTCGTGATGAATTGGAGCGGCTAGGCCGGGAGCGAATCGCTGAATTCGACACTTGCCTGATTCCAGAGGTGCGGGTGGATGAGGCGGCGCAGGTTGCGTCCGGGCAGGGCGGGTCGCAGACTTCGGCTGCGTCCACAGACTCGAAGAGCTAGCCCGCCCATGCCCAAGCCGTTGCGCGTCGGAATCGCCGGGATTCGTCACAGCCATACGCCCACCCTGGTCCGCCAGTGGGGCGAGATCGAGGACGCCGAGGTCGTGGCGGCGGCGGACAGCTTCCCCAGCGCTCGGGCGCTGGCCAGCGACGAGTGGGGCATCCCGGCGATCTACGAGACCTGGGACGCGATGTTCGACGCCGAGGACCTGGACGTGGTGACGTCCACCCTGCCGAACACCCAGCACGCGGACATCGTGGACGCCTGCGCGGCGCGCGGCCTGCCGGTGCTGATCGAAAAGCCGATGGCGAGCTCGCTGGCCGACGCCGACCGCATGGTGCAAGCGGCCGAGGCCGCCGGAATCCCGGCGCTGATCAACTGGCCGACGCTTGGGCAGACGGCGTTCGAGACCGGCGCAAAGCTGGTAGCCGATGGCGCGATCGGGACGCCGCGGCAGTACGTCTTTCGCGGCGGCAACCCCATTGCCACTCGCAAGGCGGAACAGCCCGACTGGTTCCAGTGGCTGTTCGACGCGGCGCAGGGCGGCGGGTCGTGGATCGACTACGCGGGCTACGGCGCGGCGCCGTGCCTGCTCTGGATGGGGCGGCCACGCCGGCTGGCGGCGAGGGGCGCCTCGATTACCGAACGCAACGCACGGGCGGACGAATCAGCCGCCGCGGTGCTGGAGTTCCCCCGCGGCCTGGGAACCATCCAGACCTCACACGTTCAGGTCGGGTACCCGGGTCCGCAGGGCACGATGTTGCACATCGAGGTCAGCGGCGAGACCGGCGCGTTGGTACTGACGCCGGGGGCGGACGGCGTGGACCTCCGCATCTACGACGGCGACACGCGGCGAGCGGGCGAGTTGATAGAGTCGCCGCCGCCCGCACCCGAACGACGCAGCGGGGTGGCCTACTTCGCGCACTGCGTCCGCGAGGGCCTGCCGATCGACGGCCGCGGCAGCTTCCGGTTCAACCGGGAAGTCGTGGCCATCATAGACGCGGGCGTGCGCGCGCTGACCACCGGCGCGTCGGTAGGCGTGCCGCCGGCGCTGGACGGATAGCGGACGACGCGATGACGGGAGCTGTCGCGATCACCGGCGCGGGCCGAGGCATCGGCCGCGCCACGGCGCTGCGGATGGCGGCCGACGGCTGGGCGGTGGCGGTTTCCGATATCGACGGCGACTCGGCGGCGGCCGTGGCCGAGGAGATCCGCAGCGGCGGCAGAACGGCTGTGTCAGCCCAACTGGACGTGACCGACCACGCCGCCGTTCGTCAGTGGGTCTACGAGGTCGACGACGAGCTTGGCGGACTGACGGGAGCGGTGGCCAACGCCGGGATCATGCGGGTGCAGAACTTCCTGGACCTGACACCCGAGATCTGGCGGCAGGTCATGTCGGTCAACCTGGACGGCACGTTTCACTTCGTGCACCCGGTGGCCGAGCGGATGGCCGAACGCAAGCAGGGAAGCATAGTCATCATCGCCTCGGCCTCCTCGCGCCTGCCCTCGTTTGCCACCAACGTCTACAACACCAGCAAGACGGCCCTTCACGGGCTGACGCGCGTAATGGCGATGGAACTGGGTCCGCTCAACGTTCGGGTCAACGCCGTGAGCCCGGGCGTCGTGGACACGCCGATGTGGGAGTACATCGACCGCGAACGGGCCAGGTTGCTGGGCAAGCAGCCCGGCGAAGTGATCGCGGAGGCAATCTCCCGGATTCCGCTGGGGCGGGTGGAGACGCCGGAGGACGTGGCCGGGTTCGTGGCCTACCTGCTGTCCGATGCGTCGGACTACATGACCGGCCAGAACATCAGCTACGACGGCGGATTCGTGATGCCGTAGGCGTCTCGAAGAACCTGCCGACGCTTCCCGAGCCGTTGATATACTCGACAAGGCCTCCGCTACAGGGAGGCGGCGTATTCCCCAAAATTTGAAAGGCCCTTCCGCTTGAGTGTGACGCACGACGCCGCGGCGCCAGCCGATGTCTCGGTTGCCGAACCCGAGCCAATCGAAGAACTGGAGTCGATGGAAGACCTGCTCAACGAGCCAGGCGGCGCGATGCAGGGGATTTCCCGAGGCGACGTGATCGAAGGCCTGGTGGTTGGGGTCGACCCCGATGAACTGCTGATAGACATCGGCTTGAAGTCCGAGGGCGTGGTTCCGCAACGAGAGTTGTGGGACTCGCGGTCCGAGGAGCCGAAGCCCGTCTTCAGCGTCGGCGACGTAGCGTTCGTCTACGTGGTGCGTCCCGAAGGCGACGGACCCGCAGTGCTCTCGGTCCGCCGGGCGGCGCAGGAGAAAGTCTGGCGCGCCACCGAGGAACTCTTCGAGAACGGCACGATCATCGAGTCCACCGTCCAGGAGTACAACAAGGGCGGCGTGCTGGTGGACGTTGGGCCGCGCGGCTTTGTGCCGCTGTCGCAACTCACCAGCCTGCGACGCGGGCCGGCCGATGAGACGGAAGAGGAACTCAACGCCAAGCTGTCGGAACTGGTCGAGCGACAGATCTACGTCAAGATCATCGAGCTCGACCGGCGGCGCAACCGCCTGATCCTGTCGGAGCGGGTCGCCGAGCGCGAAATGCGCGCGCAGCGGCGCGAAGTGCTGCTGGACGAGTTGCAGGTCGGCCAGGTCCGCAAGGGCATCGTCAGCAACATCTGCAGCTTCGGCGCCTTCATCGACCTGGGCGGCGCCGACGGGCTGGCGCACATTTCCGAGCTTTCGTGGAGCCGGGTGGAGAGCCCCGAGGAAATCCTGCGGCCGGGCGAGGAAGTGGACGTCTACGTGCTGGCCCTGGACCGGGTGGACAAGAAGATCGCGCTGAGCATGCGCCGAGCCACCACCGACCCGTGGGCCGATCTGACGTCGCGCTTCCAAGAGCATGAAGTCGTCCCGGGCACCGTCACCAAGCTGGCGCCGTTCGGGGCGTTCATACGGCTGGCGGACGGCGTCGAGGGCCTGGCGCACTCGTCGGACCTGGGCAACGCCGCGCTGCACATGGTCAACGAAGGCGACATCGGGCAGTTCCGCATCCTCAGCATCGACGCCCAACGCCGCCGCATCCGGTTGACGCCGGTTGAGATTTACCCGCCGCCCGACGAGGACTACATCGACGAAGAATTCGAAGGCGAACTTGCCGCGGTGGCGGAGAGTCCGGACGCGGAAGTCGCCGAGGATTTCGACGACGTCGACGCCGCTGCCGCTGAGGACTCCGACGACATGGACGCCGCAGTCGCTCAGGACGCCGGCGACGCGGATGCCGGCGTCGCCGAGGAGTCAGACGACACGGGTGCAGCAATCGCTACGGAATCCGACGACGTGGATGCCACAATAGAGGCGAGCGACGAGACCAAGAGCGGTTCGTAAGCTCTGGGTCGCCGCCACCGGAGGTTGCCGTGAACGACAGGCTCGATAAGTTCACGGAGCGCGCCAAGAAGGTTCTGGTTTACGCGCAGGACGAGGCCACGCGCTTTAACCACAACTACATCGGCACCGAGCACCTGCTGCTGGGCCTGGTGCGCGAGGGCGAAGGCATCGCCGCCCAGGTCCTCAAGAACCTGGGCGTGGAGCTGAACAAGGTTCGCAGCGCGGTCGAGTTCATCATCGGCCGCGGCGAACGCATGGTCGTCGGCGACATCACGCTGACGCCGCGAGCCAAGCGGGTCATCGAGCTCTCGATCGAAGAAGCCCGGCGGCTGGGTCACAACTACATCGGCACCGAGCACCTGCTGTTGGGCCTCGTGCGCGAGGGCGAAGGCATCGCCGCCGGCGTGCTGGAGAGCCTGGGCGTGAACCTGGAGAAGGTGCGCTCGCAGGTCGTGCAGGTCGTCAGCCAGAGCCAGGGCGAGCGTCCGCGCGAAGCGGCCACCACCGCCCCGTCCAAGCGTTCGTCCAAGACGCCGGTCGTGGACCAGATGGGCATCGACCTCACGGCCGCCGCGCGAGCCGACAAGCTGGACCCGGTGATTGGCCGGCACGACGAAGTCGAGCGGGTGATCCAGATCCTGAGCCGGCGCACCAAGAACAACCCGGCGCTGATCGGCGAGCCTGGCGTGGGCAAGACGGCCATCGTGGAGGGCCTGGCCCAGCGCATCGTCGAGGGCGAAGTGCCCGACTCGCTGCGCGACCGGCGCGTGCTGACCCTGGACATGGGCACGCTGGTGGCCGGCACCAAGTACCGCGGCGAGTTCGAGGAACGCCTGAAGAAGGTGATCGACGAGATCAAGGGCTCCACCGACTCCGTGCTCTTCATCGACGAGTTGCACACCGTGGTGGGCGCCGGCGCGGCGGAAGGCGCGGTTGACGCCGCCAACATCCTCAAGCCGTCGCTGGCCCGCGGCGAGTTGCAGGTGATCGGCGCGACAACCCTGGACGAGTACCGCAAGTACATCGAGCGCGACGCCGCCCTGGAACGCCGCTTCCAGCCGGTCATGGTGCAGGAACCGTCCATCGAGGAGACCGTGGACATCCTGCGCGGCGTGCGCAGCCGCTACGCCGACCACCACAACGTGGAGATCACGGACGACGCCCTGGTCGCGGCTTCCGAGCTGGCCGGCCGCTACGTCACCGACCGGTTCCTGCCGGACAAGGCGATCGACGTGATGGACGAGGCCGCCGCCCGCGTGAAGATCCGCTACGGCATGCCGCCCAAGGGCCTGCGCGAGCTCGAGTCCCGCGCGGACCAGGTGGCGGCGGAGAAGTCCAAGGCCATCGACGCGGAAGACTTCGAAGCCGCCAACCAGCTGCGGCAGGAAGAAGAGCAACTGCGCGGCAAGGCCAACGCCCTGCGGGAGGAATGGACCAAGTCCAACGAAGGCCAGTCGCCGCGCGTGACCGAAGAGGAAGTCGGACAGGTTGTGTCCATGTGGACCGGCATCCCGGTCACGCGCATCCGCGAGGAGGAATCCGAGCGGCTGCTGCACATGGAAGATGAACTGGCACGCCGCGTGGTGAGTCAGAAGGAAGCCATCGAGTCCATCTCACGCGCCGTACGCCGTGCGCGGGCCGGCCTGAAGGACCCGCAGCGTCCGATCGGCGCGTTCATGTTCCTGGGCCCCACCGGCGTCGGAAAGACGCTGCTGGCGCGGGCGCTGGCCGACTTCATGTTTGGCAGCGAGGACTCGCTGATTCGGATCGACATGTCGGAGTACATGGAGCGTCACGCGGTGTCGCGGCTGGTCGGCGCTCCGCCGGGCTACGTGGGCTACGAGGAAGGCGGCCAATTGACCGAGGCCGTCCGCCGCCGCTCCTACGCCGTGATCCTGCTGGATGAAATCGAGAAGGCCCACCCCGAAGTCTTCAACATCCTGTTGCAACTGATGGACGACGGCCGCCTGACCGACGCCAAGGGGCGGTCGGTGGACTTCCGCAACACCATCGTGATCATGACGTCAAACGTGGGCGCGCAGCACATCAAGCGCAACGCCACGCTGGGCTTCCACAGCGACGACGCGTCAACCGAGGACACCTACTACCGCAACATGCGGTCCAAGGTGCTGAACGAGTTGAAGAAGGTGTTCCGGCCCGAGTTTCTGAACCGGGTTGACGCCAGCGTGGTCTTCCACGCGCTCACCCGCGCCGACGTGGCCGACATCGTGGATCTGGAACTGGCGCGCGTGCGGCTGCAACTCAGCGAGCACGACCTGGAACTGGAAGTCACCACCGACGCCAAGGGCCTGCTGGCCGAGCAGGGCTACGACCCCGACTTCGGCGCGCGCCCGCTCCGGCGCGTGATCCAGAACCTGATCGAGGACCCGCTGGCCGAGGAACTCCTGCGCGGCGCCTTCGAGCCGGGCGCCCAGGTGATCGTGGACAGGGATGGCGACGACGTGGCCATCACTTCGCGAGAGCCGGTCGAAGCCTAGTCTTCACGTCCTTCCGACAGAACGAGGCCTGACGCTCGGACTCGTGCCGGACTGCTTGGCCGCTCAACTCCCGTAGAGCGGTCAACTCAGGATTGACCGAAACCCGGATGTGGTTCGCCTGGCTTGCGCGCTTCCCGCAGCCTTTAAGGCGCGCGGCGGGCTGTTTCGGCGTCTCGCCGGGACTTGTCGCCTAGTCCGAGCGTCGTCATCCAGAGTGTCAGGCCGATTGGCACGAGCGCCCCGGCCGCGGGCACCGGCGTGTGGCCGACGGATCCGTTAGCGACCGCCCACCAACGCTCTCCGCCGGACATCTCTTCCCAGCGGTCCGCGTAGTTCTGGTCGATAGCAGCCGAGCCGTAGTTATGGTCGAAGTGCCGCCACGTACCAAGCAGGGCGCTGAGGAGGGCGAGCACGGCGACGGCCCGCGCGATTCTGACCGTTGCCCGCGATGTGCGCAGCACCAGCGCAGCCAAGGCGAGCCCGGTCACGACGATGGTGACCCACGGCACAAATTGCCAGAACCCTTCCCAGTGCCGTTCATAGGCCAGCGCTAATGCGACGCTCAGGATGCCGATGGCGACGAGCAGCGCCATACCGAGCCGCAGCGCGCCGGCAGCCTCCTCACCGGCGAAGCTTCGCACTACGGCAGCTTCAGTTTCGCGATGATCGCGTCCACGACTTCCGGCGCAGCGTTGTGCTCGGCGAGCCCGCGGCGAAGCTTGGTGAAGTCCGTATCGTCAACGGCAAATGGGCGGTTATGTTCCACCTCGTGCGCTAATGCTTTGGCATTGCTGACCCCGGCCGCCGCAAACGCAGCCTCCAACTCCTCGGCGGTAGCGTTGTTGGCGGACACCTTGCCGCCGGCTGCGGTATCGCTGGCGGATGGTGTAGCGGGCGACGCTGTAGCGGCCGTGGAATCGCTGGAGTCTTCGCCGCAGCCGGCGATAGCCAGAGCGAGCGTGAGCGCGAGCAATAGAGCGATGCATCCGAGAATACGCATGGGGCTGCCTCCGACACGCCAACCCGACACGCCGAGCCTCATCGCGCGCCGCCCGTCGCGGAAGTTTCCATCATTATGTCACGCACGACCTATCCACGGTGCGGATAGCCGCACGCAAGTCCCACAGGTAGCTGCGTGAGTAGCGCTTGACACGTGGCCGGCTCCGCCCGGCGCTACCATTCGGACCACCTGACCCCAACTTGACATCCCGTGGCTAAACCCCGCCGTCTCTTCGCCTGCGCCGACTGTGGCGCGGAGCATCGGCAGTGGATGGGGCAGTGCAGTGTCTGCGGAGCCTGGAACTCGCTGGCCGAGCGGCGGGTGACGCAGGGGCCGGGAACTTCGCGCGCGACGCCGCAGGCGGTGGCGCTGGATCAGATCGATACCTCGGCCGACGACCGCCTGCCCTCCGGCATGGGCGAAATGGACCGGGTGCTGGGCGGCGGGCTGGTGCGGGGATCGCTGGTGCTGCTGGCGGGAGATCCCGGCGTGGGCAAGTCCACGCTGGTATTGCGGCTGGCGGCCGAGCTGGCTTCGCCCGGGCGTCCCTGTCTGTACGTAGCCGCGGAGGAGTCGGCCGCGCAGATCCGGATGCGCGCCGAGCGCATGGGGATCGGCGGCGGCGGGCTGTTCGTGTATGCCGAGACAGCCATGGACGGCGCGCTGGCCGAGGCCGAGCGGCTGAAAGCCGGGATGCTGGTGGTGGACTCCATCCAGACGGTCCGCGCGGACGGGCTGGCCTCGGCGCCAGGCAGCGTCACGCAGGTGCGCGAGTCCACGCTGCGGCTGTTGCAGTACGCCAAGGCTACGAACACGCCGGTGCTGATCGTGGGTCACGTCACCAAGGAAGGCATGGTGGCCGGGCCGCGAATGCTGGAGCACATCGTGGACGCGGTGCTGTACCTGGAAGGCGACGATCACCACGCCCACCGGCTGCTGCGTTCGGTGAAGAACCGCTTTGGTCCGACGTTCGAGGTGGCCGTGTTCGAGATGGACGGCACGGGCCTGCGGGAAGTGACCAACCCCTCGGCCATGTTGCTGGCGGGCCGGGACGCCACGGCGCCCGGGTCGGCCGTAGCCGTGGCGATGGAGGGCACGCGCCCGCTGCTGGTCGAGATCCAGGCGCTGGTCGCGCCCACGACCTACAGCCAGCCGCGACGGCTGGCCAACGGGCTGGACCTGAACCGCCTGAACATGCTGCTGGCGGTGTTGGCGCGCCGGGCCGACGTTGGACTCTCGGCGCATGACGTGTACGTGAACGTGGTGGGCGGGCTGCGACTGCGCGAGCCGGCCACCGACCTGGCCGTGGCACTGGCCGTGGCCTCCAGCCATTGCGGCCAGCCGCTGCGCCTGGGCGCGGCGGCGGTGGGCGAGGTTGGGCTGGCCGGCGAGTTGCGCACCGTTCCATCGGCCGCGCAGCGTGTTGACGAAGCGGCGCGGCTGGGCTTCACCCGCTGCGTGGTCCCCTCCGGGGCGCAAACCAACGGTCGTCAGACCACGGCCGTACCCGTCGCTAATCTTCGCCAGGCGTTGGACGCGGCCCTGGCGTGAGCGCCGACGCGGTGGTGCTGGGCGCGGGGTCCAGCGCCCGCATGGGCGGCGCGGACAAGCTGCTGGCCAACCTGGAAGGCGTGCCGGTGATCGTGTGGAGCCTGCGGGCCTTCGAGGATTGCCCGGGCATCCGATCCGTGGTGGTGACGACCTCCGATCACAACGAGGCGAACATCCGCGAGGCGGTTGAGCGGGCCGAGCTGGCCAAGGTGCGAGCCTTCGTGCGTGGCGGCGCGTCGCGGGCCGAGTCCGTGCTGCACGGTCTTCGCACCCTTGATAGCGAGGCGCCCGACTACGTGGCCGTGCATGACGGAGCGCGTCCGCTGATCACACCCGCACTGATCGACGACGGCCTTCGGATGGCGAGGGTTTATGGCGCGGCCGTGGCCGGCGTTCCCGCCACGGACACGCTGAAGATCGTCGACCGCGATCGCCTGGTCGTGCGCACGCCAATACGGTCGTCCGTCTGGCACGCCCAGACGCCGCAGTTCGCACGCTTTGCGGACCTGCTGGGCGCGCACGAACGGCAGACGGCCATGCTGGACCTCTACACGGACGATGTCTCGGTACTCGAAGCCGAGGGGCTGCCGGTACGAGTGTTCGAGGGCAGCCGCGAAAACTTGAAAATCACGACGCCCGACGACCTGGATGCTGCCGCGCGCATCCTCCACCAGCGTCAGACGGCCGCCTCCGGCTAGTACCGTCGCTGGGTCTCCGCCGCTGTTCCCTTACCGCCCTTCGCGTCTCGACCTCTTACTCACTCCTCGCCCCTCTCCACTCTCCCCTTCCGCACGAGGCTCTTCCGCGCACCCGCCCGCCGTTGCCCCACCCGTTCGTGGTGAGCCGGGCCGGAGTCCGGCGGAGGCCCGTGTCGAATTACACGTCCAGGCAGCCATGCCCGAGCCGCCGAATAGGAACCCGGCGCTATGCGTCGAAGAGGTCGCGCAGCGTGCACTTGAAGCCCGGCAGCGCGTCCAGGCCGTCCAGAACGTCGCCTTCGGTCAGCGTCACTACGTCCCCGCCCGCGCGATGCGCGTCGACCGTGCGCGTAGCGGGATGCACCACCCAGACCAGCCCCACGCCGTAGCTGAGCCACATCAGCGCCTTGTCGTGCAACTCTTGCCGGCTGTCGCCGGGCGAGGCCACTTCCGCCACCAGGTCGGGAGGGGTTTCGGAATAACCCATGACCTGTTCGTCCAGCGGTGACTTCTCCGAGGCGAAGAAGGCGATGTCCGGTTCTCGCACCGTGTCCGGGTCGCGCTCCAGCCAGACCCCGGAGTCCGAAGCCGTGAGGATGCCCAGTCGTCGGGGCTTCACGAAGTTCCGAAGTTCGGCGGCCAGGTTCACGACAATCCGACCGTGCTCTCGTCCTGTTGGCATGGTCTCGCAGAGCACCCCCCGGATCAGTTCACCGCGCACGCCCTCGCCGTCCAGCCGCAGCAGGTCGGCGGCGGTCAACAGCCCCGTCTCGCGCCTCGCTTCGATTGTCGTCATGCTTATGCTCCCGCTCGGTCACATCGTAGCGTGGGAATCTACGCTTTGCACGGACGGCATTCACGATCTCGCAACCTCACCGCCAGCGACGGCCAGCATCCTCTCTGGCCCAGAGGGCTACCCACCGCTTGAGTGCAGCACGGGCTCTCAGCCTGAACTCAGGATCATGTACGCTCTAGGTTCAGCGCCAACAGCCGCCTGAGCAGCTCCTCCTCCCCCAGCTCTTCCGATGCTTCTCCCGACCCGTAGGCGGCGAAGACGATGGCGTCGAGGGTCGCGTGGAGGCGGGCGAGCTAGGCGGGGC
>JAJDVX010000004.1 GCA_022825895.1 Chloroflexota bacterium
GGCACCTGTTCGGGCTCTGCGCCAGCGTCTGGGCCGGGACGACCCTGCTCACTTACGGTCTCCAACGACCAAGGAGTGATCGGTCTGTCCCGGCCCTTGCTGTGACCTTGGCCAATCCAAGGTTCGAGAGAACGTACAAGAGGTGAGGGAGGAAGGTTGGGATTCCCCATTCGGCAGGCTCAGGGCAGGATCTCAAGGGACCTCGGAAGGAGAAGAGGAAGTCGAGATCCCTCGGGGGACCTCGGGATGACAGAGGGTGGTTCGACACGGGTCTCCGAAAGACTCCGACCCGGCTCACCACGAACGGGTAAGGGGTGGGACTTGCCCGGAAGAGGCCGGTTGGAGACGCGGCCGCTGCGCAAGATGAGGTATCGAGCGCCTGGCGTGGTGGGGGATAGGTGTGGCCTGGGTGCGCTGGGCGTAGTTGGTTGCTGCTGGGTCCCGGCCGGGGACGCCGGGATCGTGGAGGGGAGTCGCTCGGCGGGTTGGGTGCTGGGGCTTTGTGGTTCGACACGAACCTCCGATGGACTCCGGCTCGGTTCACCACGAACGTGTAGGGACAGTGGGTGCGCGGAAGACGGGCGGGTCACAGACCCGCCCCTACGAAAGAGGGACCGGATGGGGGTATAGGGTTTGTGGTGGGGGGATTGGTGAGGGTTGGATGGGGAAGGAGTAGGGGTGATGGGTGAGGGGCGGCCGAATGTTTTGCTGGTGGTGACGGATCAGCAGCGGGGGGATGCGCTGGGGTTGGATGGGCATGCGGTGCTGGAGACGCCGGCGATGGATTGGATTGGGGCTTCGGGGACGCATTTCCGGCGGGGGTACACGGAGTATCCGTCGTGCGCTCCGGCGCGCCGGGTGCTGATGTCGGGGCGGGCGCCATCGGCGAACGAGATGGTGGGGAGGACCGCGCATTCGGAATGGGATCCGCCGGCGACGGTGGCGGGCGAGTTGCGCGACGCGGGCTATGAAACACACATGAGCGGCAAGCTGGACCTGCAACCGACGCGGCGGCGCTTTGGGTTTGAGGCGATGGACGTGGCGAACAGCTCGCGCACCCTGGACAACGATTACCTGACGTGGCTGCGGGGCGAGGCGCCGCCGCACCGCTGGGCGATGGCCCATGGGGCGCCCTCGAACGGATGGATCGGACGTCCGACGCATTTGCCGGAGGAGAAGACGCAGACGTTCTGGACGGTGTCGCGAGCAATCGACTTCCTTGAGAGGCGCGATCCGACGGCGCCGTTCTTCCTGAATGTCTCCTTCATGGATCCGCATCCGCCGTTTACGCCGCCGGCGTTCTTTTTCGACAGGTACGAGCGGATGGATCTCCCGGAACCGGTGGTTGGGGACTGGGTGCCGGAGTTCCCGGGGCCGCGGCGCGGGATGGATCCGGAGCTTTCCGAGCACACGGAGCGATGGAGCCGTCGACTGCACCTGGACCCGGCGCCGATGCACCACTGCCGGGCGGGCTATTACGGGCTGGTGAATCACGTGGACATGCAGCTGAACCGGTTGTTCCAGTACATGCGGGATAAGGGCCTGCTGTATGACACGTTCATCATGTTTGTGTCGGATCACGGGGAGATGCTGGGCGATCACCATTTGTTCGCCAAGACGTGGCCGTACGAGGCCTCGGTGCGGGTTCCGTTCCTGGCGCGGGCGCCGCGGTCGATGGGATTCCCCAGCCAGGTGGAGGTGGCGGCGCCAGTGGGGCTGCAGGACGTGATGCCGACGCTGCTGGATGCGGCGGGCTGTGAGATTCCGGAGTCGGCGACGGGTCGGAGCGTGCTGCCGTGGATGCGCGGGGAAACGCCGGCGTGGCGCGACGTGCTGCACGGGGAGCACGCGGGGCAGTACCGGGAGGCGGACGGGAACCACTGGATTGTGAACGAGCGGCATAAGTACATCTGGTTCAGCCAGACGGGCGAGGAGCATTTGTTTGACGTGGTGGAGGATCCGAATGAGGAGCGGGATCTGGCACCGAACACCGATCTTGGGCCTGGCGGGGGCGGTTAGCGGAGGAGTTGGCGGATCGGCCGGAGGGGTTTAGCGAGGGCGGCGCGCTGGTTGTTGGGCGGCCGCATGGGATGTTTGTTCCGGGCGGAAAGGGAGAGGGGAGAGGGAAGAGGAGTTAGAGGGGAGGAAGACTGGGTCCCCCTTCGACAGGCTCAGGGCAGGCTCTTCGACAGGCTCAGGGCAGGCTCTCTGGAGACGGCGGGATGACGGGGTTGGGAAGGAGTGAGCTGAGAGCAGTGAGAATTGAGAGGCGGAGAGGAGACTAGGAAGACGGGCGGGTCGGGGACCCGCCCCTACGACAGACGGGATCAGGGCGGGATTCTGACTTGACGTGCTAGGTGGATACGGTTTCGTTGGCGAAGACCTCGGTTAGGGGGTCGTCGGTTTCGCGGAGCCAGTGGAGGATGCGGTGGGCGAGGTGGCGTTTGGTGGCCTGGTGGTCGGGGTGGTTGATGAGGTTGGTTAGTTCGTGGGGGTCGGTGGCGAGGTGGTAGAGCTCGGAGCGGTCGTTGAGGTAGAGGTTGAGTTTCCAGGTGTGGGTGCGGATGGATTTGATGGCCATGAGGCCGCGCTCGGCTTCGGAGCCCTGGCCGTAGAACTCGGCGAAGATGGCGTCGCGGGGCCCGGTCTGGCCCTGGGTGAGCACGGCGGATTGGTCGAGGCCGGCGCCGGGATCGACGGGGACGCCGGTGAGGGCGCCGAGGGTTGCCGCGAAGTCGACGGTGGAGAAGAGGTCGTGGTGGGTGCGGCCGCCCTGGATGTGGCCGGGCCAGTGGGCGATGAAGGGGATGGCGTAGACGTCTTCGTACATGTAGGGGCCCTTGTGGGCCATGTGGTGGGAGCCCATCATTTCGCCGTGGTCGGAGAGGAAGATGACGAGGGTGTCGTCGGTGAGGCCGCGCTCGTCGAGGCCTTGCAATAGGCGGCCGACTTCGGTGTCGATGTGGGCGTTGAGGCCGTGGTAGTGGGCGATGTACTGGCGCCACTGGTGGTCGGTCATGTAGGAGGTCCAGCGGACGCTGGCGGAGTCGCGCTGGAGGGCGGGCTTGTCCGAGAGATCGTCGACCCAGGAGGGGACGAATTGGATGTCGTCGGGCGAGACGAGGTCGGCGAACTCGGGGGGCGGGAGGACGGGGGGATGGGGGTCTTTGATGGAGCAGCAGAAGAGCCAGGGGCGGGTGTCGGCGCTGTCGAGGAACTCCAGGGTCTGACTGACGGCCCAGGCGGTGCGGGTTTGTTGGGTGGGGATCTGGGTGGCCATGGAGGGCTGACCACGATCGGTGCGGGCGGCGCGGGCCATGTTGGCGCGCTGATGCTCGTCGTGAAATAGCTGGTCCAGGCCGAGCTTTTCCAGGTACTGGACGTAGTAGTCGCGGCCGTCTTTCCAGTAGCGGTAGGTTCGCCAGAAGTCGGTGAAGCCGTGCTGGGGGGTTTCGTCGTTGCCCATGTGCCAGGGGCCGGTGTAGCCGAGGCGGTAGCCGGCGGCCTGGAAGGCCTGGCCGAGGGAGGGGACGGATTCGGGCAGGACGGGGCGGTTGGCGAGGGGGCCGACGGGGGTCTGCCAGGTAATCGGGGCATTGTTCATCATGAGCTGGTGCTGGTGGGGGTAGCGGCCGGTGAACATTGAGGCGCGGGCAGGGGCGCACTGGGGCTTGGGCACGTAGGCGTGGGCGAGCTTGACGCCCTGGGTTGCCAGGCGATCGATGTTGGGCGTCTGCGCGAGGGGGTGGCCGTAGGCGCCGACGAAGTCGCGCTGGAGCTGGTCGCAGAGGACGATGAGGACGTTGGGTCGGCGTGCGTTGGCCGGTGGGTGGCTCACGACATATTTCTCCCTAATGAGACCCTTGCGTAACCCATCGTTGGTTGCGCGAACGACCTCTCACCCGAAGGCAAGGAGTGAGCGGAGAGAAGTGAGAAGTGAGATCGGACGGGCCCCTGAGGGTGGAATAGGGGTGGCTGCCCGGAAGACCCCTCATCTTCCTTCTGGCGCAGGCACCAGAAGTCGCCTCTCCCGTGGGAGAGGGGAAGGAACGGCGCCCGCTTGCAGGGATCGACATTGCACACCCGCTCCCCCCAGGTTATGCGAGGGTCTCCCAAGAGTGGGTAGAGATTAGCGGGTGGCGGAGGAAGAGGACGACGGGCGGGATTGAAAGGCGGTCTGTACGAATGATGCGGGGGCGGCCAGTAGATCACGAGCGGAAGACGGGCGGGTCACAGACCCGCCCCTACGAACGAGGGGCCGGATGGGGGTATAGGGTTTGTGGTGGGGGATTGGCGAGGGTTTGGATGGGAGAGGAGTAGGAGTGATGGGTGAGGGACGGCCGAATGTCTTGTTGATTGTGACGGATCAGCAGCGGGGGGATGCGCTGGGGTTGGATGGGCATCCGGTGTTGGAGACGCCGGCGATGGATTGGATCGGGGCTTCGGGCACGCATTTCCGGCGGGGGTACACGGAATGTCCGTCGTGCGTTCCGGCGCGCCGGGTGCTTATGTCGGGGCAGGCGCCGTCGGCGAACGGGATGGTGGGGATGACCGGGCATCCGGAGTGGGATCCACCAGCGACGCTGGCGGGGGAGTTGCGTGACGCGGGCTACGAAACGCACCTGAGCGGGAAGCTGCACCTGCAACCGACGCGGCGTCGATTCGGCTTTGACGCGATGGACCTGGCGGAAAGCTCGCGCGGCCGCGACAACGATTACCTGACGTGGCTGCGGGGCGAGGCTCCGCCGCATCGCTGGGCGATGGCGAATGGGGCGCCCTCGAACGGATGGATCGGGCGTCCGACGCATCTGCCGGAGGAGAAGACGCTGGCGTTCTGGACGGTGTCGCGGGCGATCGATTTCCTGGAGACGCGCGATCCGACGGCACCGTTTTTCCTGAATGTCTCGTTCATGGACCCGCATCCGCCGTTTACGCCGCCGTCGTTCTTCTTCGACCGTTACGACCGTATGGACCTGCCGGGACCGGTGGTTGGCGACTGGGTTCCGCCGTTTGAGGGGCCGCGGCGCGGGATGGATCCGGAGCTCTCAGAGGACATGGAGCGGTGGAGCCGGCGGCTGCACATTGATCCGGCGCCGATGCATCACTGCCGGGCCGGGTACTACGGACTGGTGAATCACGTGGACATGCAGCTGAACCGGCTGTTCCAGTACATGCGCGACCGTGGCTTGCTGTACGACACGTTCATCATGTTTGTGTCGGATCACGGGGAGATGCTGGGGGATCACCACCTGTTTGCGAAGACGTGGCCGTATGAGGCCTCGGTGCGCGTTCCGTTCCTGGCGCGGGCGCCGCAGTCGATGGGGTTGCCGCGGCAGGTTGAGGTGGCGGCGCCGGTGGGGCTGCAGGACGTAATGCCGACGCTGTTGGACGCGGCGGGCTGTGAGATTCCGGAGTCGGTAACGGGCCGGAGTGTGCTGCCGTGGATGCGCGGGGAGACACCCGAATGGCGGGACGTGCTGCATGGGGAGCACGCGGGGCAGTACCGGGAGGCGGACGGGAATCACTGGATTGTGAACGAGCGGTACAAGTACATCTGGTTCAGCCAGACGGGCGAGGAGCATTTGTTTGACGTGGTGGATGATCCGAACGAGGAGCGGGATTTGGCTTCAGAAGCAAGTCTTGCGCCCTGGCGAATGCGGTTGGCGGAGGAGCTTGCGGAGCGGCCGGAGGGGTTTAGCGAGGGAGGCGGGCTGGTGGTTGGGCGGCCGCATGGGATGTTTGTGCCGGGGAGGGAGTGAGGAAGAGGAGAGGGGAGTGGGGGGCGGGTGGGCCGCTTCGACAAGCTCAGGACAGGTTCAGCCTCTCCCATGAGACCTTTGCGAAACCTTGGCGTGGTTGCGCGGAAGACCCTCACCCCAACCCTCTCCCACGGGGAGAGGGAGAAAGAATGGCCGCACCTCGAAGGACGAGGGACTTTTTGCCAAGGTCTCCCAGGAGGGAGAGCTTGGCGTAACCCCGGCATGGTTGCGCGGAAGACCCCTCACCGATTTCGGCCGAAGACGCCCGAATCCTTCGGCAAGCTCAGGACAGGTTCTGCCTCTCCCCTCGGAGAGGGTGAAGAACCGCGGCCTCCAACGGTCTTAGTCGCTGGTGCGATGGGTGCGCGGAAGACCCTCACCCCAGCCCTCTCCCACGGGGAGAGGGAGGAAGAGGGGCCCCGCTTTCGAGGACGCGGGGCTGTTTTGCAAAGGTCTCCACGGGGAGAGGGAGGAAGAGGGGCCGCAGCTTTGAGGACGCCGGGGGGTTACATGAGCCTCAGGAGAGGAAGAAGGGCGGGCGATTCGGCGTGGGTTGCTGGTGACGTTGCGAGGTTGCTGGGGCCGGCAGCCACCCTCACCCCAACCCACTCCCACAAGGGAGAGGGAGGAAGAGGCGGCTCAGTGTGGGTTCGGCGGTTGCGCGGAAGACCCTCACCCCAACCCTCTCCCACGGGGAGAGGGAGGAAGAGGGGCCCCGCTTTCGAGGACGCGGGGCTGTTATGCAAAGGTCTCCTCAAGGGAGAGGGAGAACGAGCGGCTGCAATTTCGAGGAGCAGGGGGGTCGCAAAGGTCTCCACGGGGAGAGGGAGAAAGAGCCGCCCCAATACAGTTGCTCACCGATTTCGGCCGAGGACGGCCGAATCCTTCGGCAGGCTCAGGACAGGTTCTGCCTCTCCCCTTGGAGAGGGGAAGAACGGCGGCCGCTCGAGGAGATTGACACGGCACAGCCGCTCCTCGGGTTTTGCAAGGGTCTCAGGAGAGGGAGTACGAGCTGCCACTGCCTGGAAGACGAGGGACCGCTGTGCCTACGTCTCTGGAGAGGGGAACGAGCGGCGTCACCTCGAAGGGATTGACACCGTGCACCGGTCCATCGGATTACGCAAAGGTCTCTGATTGGGGCCGGCTTCCATCAAGACGGGACCTTCATTCCCGCCAGCATTTCGTCGGTGATGAAACGGCCCAGGCCAAACATCTTGCGGTCCGAGTACCAGAGGGTGCGCTGGCCGTTGTGCTCGGTGAGGCTGGCGTACATGGAGAGCCACGGGCGGTAGAAGGGCGGAACGCCCACGCCGTTGGTGTCGAAGAGAAACTTCGGGTCACTGAACCAGATGGGCTGGTGAGCTCCGGGACGGAATTCGCCCACCGCGATGAATTGCGGCCGACGGGCGCGGGTGTTGTCGGTTGGCCCGCCAGCCCCGTGTCCCCAGCCATCGTGGTTCTGGAGGAATTGCAGGTAGCGGCCATCCCGCAGGCGGTAGAGCGGCGTGGGGGACACCGGGTTTTGCATCGGCACGCCTCCGTCCTTGAAGCGCAGCATCTCGGTAGGCCGCCAGGAGTGCCCGTGGTCGTCGGACACCGTGTACCAGATCTGTCCGTTGCGGGTGCGCATGACCGCGAACAGGCGGTCGTCGGGCAGCAGTGCGACCGCCGGTTCCTGGCAGAACGACAAGTCCGTCGGGGCGTCGGGATCGGTTGTGATGGGCACTGCGATCAGCTCGTCGCTGTCGGGTAGCCAGGTAATTCGCACGTCCCGTGGTTCGGGCCCCTCGTCGATGTTGTCGAAGCGCATGAACTGGCAACGGCACTCGCTGTTAAAGATCTTGGCCGTGCCGTCCGGCTTACGGACGACGAGCGGTCGTCCGGCCGCGGCGGATGACCACTCGGTGTAGCCCACCAGCACGCGGTCGCGCGCGTCCCGGATCGGTTTCTGCCATACCAGGGCGTTGGCGCCGATGCTCGGGTCGGGGTGGCTGAGGATGGTTCGCCGGTAGGGAATGTCGACATTGCCGGGCGCCCAGGTGCGGCCATCGTCGTCGGAGTAGCTGCAGCGCATGACGCTGGTTGTGTAGTCGGTCCCGACGGCCGTGGCCTTGTTGTAGAAGACGTAGATGCGGCCCGTGCGGCTGATCACGGGAAACCCGAAACACGCGACCTGGCCGTACGTTGGGCCCGGCGGGTCAAATGCGCCAGGGTTGGACCAGGTGCGGCCGCCGTCTTCGCTGCGCGCGTAGAGCACGGTCTGGTCGGAGGCGTCCGGCGCGGCGCCGTAGGTCCAGACGGCCAGCAGGTCGCCCCCCGGCGTCACGTCCACCAGCACGTGATCGACAGCCTCGACAAACTGCGGCGGCTGCTTGGGCAGGAAGAGGACCAGGTCAGGGTCGGTGCGGCACCAATCGTCGCTGAAGCACTCGTAGTCGCCGGCGACCGGCATGGGGCGCCTCGCTTGCCATCAGCCCAGACGCGCTCCGCCCAGGCAGCGGCAGCCTAGATCGTTGCCCGGGTTTCTAGCGAACCGCAGGGACCGAATGCGGCACGTGGAACCTGCGGAGACCCAGGCAATCCGGATGCTCGCCGCGACTCCGGCCTCCTGCATCCCGCATTTCGGGTTGGCCTGGCCCCGATCGCCCGGCGGGCCTGAGCGCCTCCGGCGCGCCTCGGCCATCAGGACGCGCCCAAAACCGATGCGTGAAATATCTGTGCGCTTGACAATGAGTGCTAAGGCAACTAACGTCTCTTGTTGAGTCGTATAGCGAACGGCAACGATGCTCGGAGCGTGTCGTGGCGAACGAGCAGAGGGAATCGGCTGGGTCGCTAGGCCTTGTGGTCAGCACTGTCGTCGCTGCTCACGCCAAGCTGGCGGGAGAGGTGCTGGCGCCCTTCGAGATCGCCCCGGTCCAGTGGTCCATCCTCCAAGAGTGCGCCCCCGCCTTAGGCACCACAGCCACGCAGTTGGCGCGCGTCGTTCCAATTGATTCCACGTCCATCAGCCGCAACGTCGAACGGCTGGTACGGCTCGGCCTGCTGCAACGGCAGCGGCTTGCGCGTGACCGGCGCGTCGTCCGTTTGACGCTCACAGACGACGGCCACGCCATACTCCCGGAAATCATGAAGCGGATGAAGGTCGTCGACGCCACGCTATTGGCCGGGGTCACGGCGCATGAATACGACTGCTTTCTTCGAACTGTGCGCAAGGTCGCGGCCAACGTGGCGCGCTCCGCCGAGCAAGCCGATCCCGACCACCCCGGGTAAGCCACGCCGAGTGTCCTGAGACGGTCCGGCTGATGATGCCCCTCTTGTTCGGAGTCCCTCGTACGTCAACCAACAGGGGCCGGATCGTGTTTGCGCCGCGTGGCAGCGCTTTCCGCTCCTGGCCCAGGTGAGGGGATCCCCAGGCGGAGGTGCATGGGAGTCGAACCCACCTGGAACGCTCACCAGCGCCCCACAACGGTTTTGAAGACCGCGAGGACCACCCGGCCCCGTCCACCTCCGTGGTCACGCTAGCAGGTTTGGAAGGGTAGTTCGGGGCACCGGCGCCGCCGGCCAGTTTGATGGTGCCGCGTCGAGGCGATAGACTGCTGCGGCAACGAACTTTTTAAGTCTGAATTGTATGGGGGCGTAGTGTCACCAACGATCACGCGTCGACGTCTGCTTGCCGGATCTCTGGGTGTAGCCGGCGCCACCGTATTGGCGGCCTGTGGCGAGACCCAGGTGGTCGAGGTGGAGAAGATCGTTACCCAGGAAGTGATCAAGGAAGTCCCGGTCGAGAAGATTGTGACGCAGACGCAAATCAAGGAAGTCCAAGTCGACAGGATTGTGACGCAGACGCAGATCAAGGAAGTTGCCGTCGAGCGGGTCGTCACCAAGATCGTTGAAGTTGAGGCGGAGCCGCAGGCCCGCACGGTGAAGTTCAACTTCGAAACGGACCATACGTCCGGCCCTCGAGGCAAGTCGACGCAGTGGGCGATCGATCGCTACAACCAGATCAAGCCAAACACGATCGTCAAGTTCATTGCGCAGCCCGACCAATTCAGCGAGAAGATCAATATCCAGGCGGTGGCGGGTACGCTTTCCGAGATCAGTCTGTTGGGCGACTCGACGTTTCAACAGTGGGTTGATGCCGGGACGTGGCTTCAGATCAACGATCTTCTAGCCAAGAACCCTGACTTCACGCCCGCCGAGTACCACTTCTCAGGCGAGGTGTATACGGACAACAAGGAGCCGCCTGGCCCGCTGCCCTACGACGACACAATGCGGGGGCCGCAGTACGGCATGCCCTACCAGGGCGCTGGAATCGCGGCATTCATCTACAACGTCGATCTCCTGAATGCGGCGGGCGTTCCGGAGCCCACCGATGGCTGGTCATACGACGACATGCTCGAGGGCGCCATGAAGGTCCGTGATCAGGAGACGGGCGTCTGGGGACTCAACTCCGGCATCCTTGGCATGCAGCACCAGTGTTGGGGGTTTAACGGGCTCCAGAAATACATCATGGGTCCGGATGGTCACCTGGTCTTGGGCAACTTCCAAGGCGCCGGGCGGGAGTCCCTCCAAAGAGCCTATGACTACATTCACACCTACGATGTGCAGTTCAGATCGGAGCAGCGGCAGGAGATCGGCGGCGAATACGGCAACCCGTTTAACGCCGGGTTGCAGGGCTTCGACCACGGCAGAGGACGCAGCACGGGCTTCAACCTGACCCGAATTGGAGATCGCTTCCGATGGGCGCAGGCCCCGAAACCGCGTGGGCCGCACCCAACCTCAACGGGCGACAACGAGTACGTGGATCAGCCGCATATCATAGCCTCCACGGCCACGATTACGGGCGTCGAAGAGCAGGTGGTCGATTTCGCGGTCTTCATGGCGGGTCCCGAGGTCCAAGCGCGTAACGGCATCGACCGGGGCTTTTACCCGTGCCGGCGCGGCGTCCAAAACAATCCCGAGGCCGTCGCGCCCCCGCCGGAGCGCATGGAGGAAATGTACCTGATTTACGAAAAGTGCCTGATGCGGCCGGGCGGCATCTACGTACCCGGATCGCCCTCAGGGCGCGGCGAAGTCGAAGGCATGTGGGTGCGACCCGTTCAGAGTCTGTTTGCCGGCGACATATCGGTCGACGAGGCGGTGGAGGTCGCCGAGAGAGACGTCAGCGTGCAGATGGCCAAGTACAAGGCGGATCTGGACGCCGGTCGCGTCAGTCGCTAGCGCACGGCAGGCTGTCGTCGCGGTCCGGCCAATCTCCAGGATGCGCGGGGACCGCGACGGCGGCCGTGGCGTTCGCCCGACGGGCGGACGGACGGCTGGAGCCACTGCATGATCGCCCTTCCGAGAAAGCGGGATGCCGGATGACGGATCCATTCTTTGAGCAGGTGGATGTGTTCTTTCCCGGTCAGGGCGACACATTGACCCAAGCGCCGGCGTATCACTGGGAGCGCAACGCAGCGCCGGCGGAGGTTTCCGCCAAGGAAGGCCTGTCCGAGCAGACCGAACGCCGGTCTGACGCTCTGCACACGTACGGCGTGACGGCCAACTTCTATACCAGCACCCGAGATCCCAATTCAGTGCTCGTGGCGGTGATTGGGACGGACCGTGCCGAACGAAGCAAGCTGGCGCGAGCGAAGATCACGATGGACTTCACGAACCTTCAATACCACGACTTCGATGGATTCGGCGTCCATCTGCCAGGACTGATCGTCACGGCTGCCGGGAGTGTGGTCGCCGTCTGCCAACGGCGCCACGGGGGCATGGGTGACGGCGGCCACGAGAACGATGTCCTCATGTCGCGCAGCGAGGACGACGGCACGACGTGGTCGCGACAGCGGGTGATCTATGCGGAGAAGGGTCAGTACACCTTCCTCGGCGCCATTGTCGAGGACCGAATCTCGAGCGCGCTCCTGGTTGTCGGATGGGACATGCCGGCGGGCGTTGTGGATGACCTCGGGTACTTCAGCACGTATGCCGAGAAGGGCGGCGGGTTTTGGATCGTCCAGAGTGACGATGATGGAGTGACATGGTCAGAGGCGCGGCGTGTCGACCCGAGGCCGAATCCGGATGGGTGGACCGGCTGGCCAAACAACAGCGTGCACGGGGTTCAGCTAGGCGCGGGGCCGCATTCCGGGCGGCTGGTGGTTCCGGGGTTTCTTTACAAGGAGGGCGAGCCTGGAGAGGTGCCGGGGGTGCGCGGCGGGTTGCTGTACAGCGACGACCACGGCGAGACCTGGACGGTCGGCGCCGAGCTCCCCGAGGGATCGGACGAGGTGTCGCTGGTGGAGACCGCGGGCGGCGAAATCTACGTCAGCTATCGGAGGAATACCTGCCGAAGGGACGGACGCACGTTCGCCCGCAGCCGGGACGGCGGCACGAGCTTCTATGAACTGGGCGAGCATGAGGAACTCAGCGGCCGGCCTGTCCACGTTGGGCTGGCTCGTCATGCCTCGGCCGCTCGCAGCCATCCGGACGTCCTGCTCTTCTCACATCCCGTTGGAGTCAATCACCTTATCCCCGGCGGGGCGGACATGATGATCTACGTCAGCCGGGACGACGGACGTACCTGGCCGATGTCGAAACTCATCGACCGGAGACCGTGTCGATACTCAGACCTGGCCGTAACCGCGGACGGCACCGTGCTATGCATTTACACGGTCGGCGAGGTGCGAGACAGCGAGAAGCTCACGGTCGCTCGCTTCAACCAGGAGTGGTTGTTTGCCTCGTCAGCTTGAGAGGCGCGCCGGCACGCCTGTCGTGAAGCTGGATGCCTCGCGGCATGCGTCGGTTTCGGCCTGCCCATGCACTCAAGGGCCGCGGTCACCTACGCGAGTCCGATGCCCCACTTATCAACCCGACGGCCGAAGGTGGCGTTGTGGAGGGTGACTTTATGCGCTCGTCGAAGAAGTTGACTCGGTACGTTTCCGGCGCAGTGCTTGCGTTGTTGACGGCCATGGTGGTTGTGGGTTGCGAAGCAAGCGATGAATTCGAGTACATGAAGAGTGAGCGGCAGATGATGCGGCACGGTGACTATGGCCCTGGAATGAGCGATGCCGATCGACAGAAGCTCCAGGAGAGCTACGCGGCCAAGCAACTGTCTAAGGTGACGCCGACCAGCGGTGCCGCGGCGCCATAGAGTCGGGCACGGTGGCGAGGCGCTGTGCCAACACCGGACGACCGGCCCCAGGTGCTGCTCGTGCCCATAGGGCATCTGTCAAGTGCATGCCCGTGCACCCCGGTCGCCGTGCGCATCAGCAAACGCCAGCCCTGCCAGGCTGCGTACATCCTGGTCTGATGAAGGAGCCGAACCATGCCTGCTGAGTTGTTTGAGACGGTGGACGTACTTCTGCCGGGCGTTGGCGAGACGCTCAATCAGGACGTGGCCGCCCATTGGCAGGCGAGCGAAAGCCTGACAGCGCAGATCTACCTGGGACAGCTCGGACAGGAGGAGGTCATGCTCCACCTGTCGGGCCTGACGGCCGCTCAACGGCGCCTCCTGACCGAACGGCCCGTGATCGTCGATGCCGGCTGGGCCCATCACGTGATTGACGGATATGGGGTTCGCATACCCGGGATCCTCGTCACGCCTCGCGGCACGGTCATTGCGGTCTGCCAACAGCGGGTGGGCTCCCTGGCCGATGGCGGCCACGCGACGAATGTCCTGGTGACGCGCAGCGAGGACGGCGGCAGGAACTGGACGCGGCAGGAGGTGCTGTTTGCGGAAGCGGGCATCAACACCTTCCTTGGTCCGATCCTCGCTGACCGCGATACGAACGATGTGTTTGTGACCTTCTGGAAGCTGCCGCAGGCGGAGGGCAATGGCCTGGGCTACTTCGCTCCATATGCGGAAATGGGCGGCGGGTTCTGGATGGTGCGAAGTTCGGACGAGGGCCAGAGTTGGTCCGAGCCGTATTTCGTCCGCCCGGCGCCGAACGCGGAGGGTTGGGTCGCCTGGGTGAACAACTCGTCGCGCGGGGTGCAGCTGGCGCGAGGCCCGCGGGCCGGTCGGCACGTGATCGCGGGGTTTCTCTTCAAGGCCGGCGAGGAAGGGCAGGCCCCCGGCGTGCGCGGCGGCCTGGTGTACAGCGACGACCATGGCGAGACTTGGCACGCGGGCGCCGTTCTACCCGCGGGTTCGGACGAACTCATCCTGGAAGAGACGGAAGACCGCGGCATCTACGTGAATTACCGGAAGAATCGGCCCTACTACAACGGACTGCGCTGGTTTGCGCGCAGTTCGGACAGCGGGGAAAGCTTCGACGCCCACGGGCAGCACGAGGAGCAGATCACGCCGTGCTGCCACGCCGGACTCGTTCGATACTCGAGCACGGACGACGGCGGCGAGAACGTGTTGCTGTTCAGCAATCCGAGGGGCCCCAGCCGCCGCAATCTGACGGTTCGGCTCAGCCGCGACGACGGCAGGACATGGCCGGTAGCTCGTACGGTAACCAGCGATCTGGCCGGCTACTCGGACCTGGCGGTTCTGCCCGACAAGACGATTCTGTGTATCTGGGAAGGCGGCACGCAGCGCTACCACGAGAAGATCAGCGCGGCGCGCTTCAACCTGGACTGGGTGCTGGCAGGGGACGACTGAGCGGGTGCGTAGCGCCCCGAAATCAGCGCTAGGCCGGCATCGCTAGTGGGCTGGTGCTGAACCTACGTACGCCGCGTAAATCTTGACGTCCTCGGGTCGCGGGCAGTCGCGGCTGACCGGTCCGACGTCCACCTTCAGGCGCAGCGGCGTGTCAGTCGCCGGCAGCGAAGTGTGATTCGGCCAACGAACCGGCACGCGTAGACCTGACTCACGCAGTGTGGCCGCATCGTCGCCGGAGTAGCCGGGTAGCGGCCGGAACTGAAGGTCCACCACTTCTACCCGCGCCGATGCGAACTCACCCACGCCCGACACGTTCACGTGCACTGGCAGTCCATCCGTCTCGACTCTGAACGGACAGGTGATGAACTGCGCCCGCGTGCTCGCCGCGTATGGCTGCACGTAGCCCAGGCGGTCCCGCTCCCACTGCGCCAGCCGGACCTGGCCGTCGCCGCGCCAGACCGAGTACCAGTACAGCGTCTTGTCGCCCACGTTCTCCATGCCCTGCCCCTGCTGGAGTGCGGGCGCCGCTCCCAGGCGTGTGTCTCGCTCCTCGAAGGCCGGAACGAAGCGGAAGCCGGGGATCGGTTCGTGGAAGTGCAGGGCGTCGTGGCTGATGGCCAGGCCCAGGTCGATCGGGACGTAGCGCCGGTCGCTGAAGGGATATCCGTGCCACTGGCCATAGATGGCGAGGATCACGTTGCCCCACGAGTGCGTCCCCGCGCCCATGTGGATTTCCTCCCAGATGTTCTGCCGGTCTTCCAGGTCCGGCCCCTCCAGGCGAGGGGTGCGTGTAAGGCCGAGGGCGCTGCCCTCGGTCCAGTGCTCGAAGTCGTAGGAGGCGTAGGTCTCCATCTTGCGGCCGGGTCCCGGATGCCCAACGCTGTGGCCGTTCACGTAGTAGCAGCCGTTCCACCTGATCAGGCCCGAGTGCTCGAAGGCGACGCTGCCACGCGGGTTGTCGGGGCTCAGCTTCCAGTGCAGGCCGTCCGGGCTGTAGGCCACTGACAAGCCGCCGCGCCGGCTGCCAGAGGGGCCGGTGCGATGAGTGAACGCGATCTTGAACCGGCGGTTGGGATCCGGATCCTCGGGGTCGTGAATGATCGGGGCCCACCCGAGGTCGATGTGCTGAGGGAAGTCCACCAGGTTGTTGGCCGTTGAGCCCCGGTATTCGACCAGTCCGAGTTCCGGCTTGGTCCAGTGGATGCCGTCGCGGCTGACCGCGTAGGAGAGACGGCCGTCGTAGCCCTGGTAGCCGCCGACCCACGTCGGGTTGCAGCCCACGCGTCCGATGTACCACATACGGAACTCGTCACCCACTCGGATGGTGCTGCCGTAGTAGTGGACCTGCTCGTCATGCGCGCCGGGCTTGCCGCTGGGCACCACGACGGTGGGGCCATCGCGCCAGCCGGGAGTTCGTTTGCCATGAATCAGGTGTAACTGGAAGTTCGTGCGGAAGGGGATGCAGACGTCGTCGAAGGCAAAGAAGGTGGCTTCCCGGACCTGCATCTCCGAAGGCCCGCCCTGCACGCGCAGCATGGCTACAACCGCGAGGTCCGCTCAGCGCCGACGTGCGCCATATTGGGCTGCGTCACTCAGACCGTGAACCCACATACGCCGCGTAAAGCTTGACGTCTTCAGGCCGCGGGCACTCGCGGCTGACCGGTCCAACTTCCACCTTTAGGCGCAGCGGCGTGTCGGTCTGGGGTAGTGCGTCGCGCCTGCCCCAGCGCACCGGTACAGACAGCCCGGACTCACGTAGCGTGGCCGCGTCGTCGCCGGAGAAGCCAGGCAGCGGTTGGAAGTGATGGTCCACCACTTCGACTCGCGCCGCGGCGAACTCACCAAGACCGGACACGTTCAGGTGGACTGGTGACCCAGCCGTCGGGACACTGAACGGGCAGGTGATGAGTTGCGCCCGCGTGCCCGCCGCGTAGGGCTGCACGTAGCCCAGGCGGTCGCGTTCCCATTGCGCCAGGCGGACCTGGCCGTCGCCGCGCCAGACCGAGTACCAGTACAGCGTCTTATCGCCGACGTTCTCCATGCCCTGGCCCTGCTGCAGGGCAGGTCCCGCGCCCAGGCGCGTGTCGCGTTCCTCGCGTGAGGGAATGAAGCGAAATCCGGGAAGCGGCTCGTGGAAGTGGATCGCGTCGTGACTGATGGCGAGCCCCAGGTCGATCGTGACGTAGCGCCGGTCGCCGTAGGGGTAGCCGTGCCACTGGCCATAGATGGCGAGAATCACGTTGCCCCAGGAGTGCAGTCCCGCGCCGAGGTGGATTTCTTCCCAGTTGTTTTGCCGATCTTCCAAGTCCGGTCCTTCCAGCCGCGGCGTGCGCGTCATGCTCAGGGCGCTGCCTTCGGTCCAGTGCTCGAAGTCGTAGGAGGCGTAGGTCTCCATCTTGCGGCCGGGCCCCGGGTGGCCAACGCTGTGGCCGTTCGTGTAGTAGCAGCCGTTCCACTTGATCAGGCCCGAGTGCTCAAAGGCGACGCTGCCGCGCGGGTTGTCGGGGCTGGGCGTCCAATGCAGCCCGTCCGGGCTGTAGGCCACCGACAAGCCGCCGCGGCGGTTGTCAGAGGGCCCGGTTCGGTGACTAAAGGTGATCTTGAACCGGCGGTTGGGGTCGGGGTCCTCAGGGTCGTGGATGACTGGCGCCATGAACATATCGATGTGCCGGGGGAAGTCCACGATGTTGTTGGCCTTGGAGCCCTGGTATTCGACCAGTCCGAGTTCCGGCTTCGTCCAGTGGATGCCGTCGCGGCTGTTCGCGTAGCACAGGCGCCCGTCGAAGCCCTCGTAGTTGGCCCAATTCGGATTACGGCCGACGCGTCCGATGTACCACATGTGGAACTCGTCGCCCACGCGGATGGTGCTGCCGTAGTAGTGGACGCCCTCGTCATGCGAGCCGGGCGGGCCCCTGGGGACAACCACGGTCGGCCCGTCGCGCCAGCCAGGGGTCCGCTTGCCGTGGATGAGGTGCAGTTGGAAGTTGGTCCGGAAGGGGATGCAGACGTCGTCGAAGGCGAAGAAAGTGGCTTCCTGGACCTGTATCTCCGAGGGTCCGCCGTGAACTCGCAGCATGGCTACAGCCTCAACCCCCGTCTAGCGCGCACCGGCCAACCCCACGGTTGGGGCTGGCCGGTGGCGTCCGATTCGGCGCGTCGGTCCAGCGATCGCTACGGAGTGACCGGATTCGGCTGGCTCGCCGCCCAGCTCTTGAGCTCCAGGAAGCGGTCGTGGTTCTCTTCCATGTACCGGTCGAGAATCCCCAACATTTCCTCGATGCCCTGTTCCACGGACACTTCGCCCAACATGACTTTGCTATTGCTGGCGTATCCGGACTGCTCCACCATTTCCTGCCACGCCGGATGCATGCGCTGCTGGTAGGCGGGGTTGTCGCTTTCCAGATAGTGCAGTTGCTGCACGTGATTCTCGGGCGGTCCTGCCGCGTATTCGGGCGACGACGCCACGTCCTTACGCCAGGTCACCGACCCTCGGTCAATCGCCACGCGCGATTGGGTCTTCGGTCCCGCCAGGTACAAGAGCCACTCGACCACGGCTTCGGTGTTGCCGCGCAGGCTGGCCATCTGGGTGATCAAGTGCGGCTCGTCGCTGAACTTCTGTGGCTGCGGGCCGCGCGGTCCTTCCGGCAGAGGGATCAAGGCCCACGGGAAGCGATCTTTGATGCGGTTGATGGGTCCGCCCACGCCGCCGCCCCAGTGAAAGAACCCTGTCTTCCCGTTCGAGAACGGTTCGCCGGCATCGCCTCTGAGCTCCCGGTACCGTGCGCGCGTCGGCACGACACCCTCTTCGAGCACGAAGTCTCGGAGCATCTGCAACCCAACGTGCGCGCCGGAATCAAACACGGTCCAGCGCGTGGCGTCCTTGTTGTAGTACATCAGGTTCTCTTCGTCGGACAGCGCCCAGCCCCACGAGATTGCATTGCTACTCACAAGCGTCCCGGAGTCCCATAGGCCAAAGGTCTCCGTCTCGGGGTCGGTGATGCGCCGCAAGGCATCCGGCAGCTCGGTCTGGATGCCCCAGCTGCCAGGCGTTGGAAACTCGACGCCCGCGCTCTCCATTAGCGCCAGATTGGCCGAAAGGACGTTCAAGTTGCCCTGATAGGGCATGCCGTGAAACGGTCCTCGCAGCCCATCACGGTGCGGGAAGGGGCGCTCGTTGACCAGGTTGACGCTGGATTCGTCGGGGCACCAATACCACTCGGTGGGATCGAAGCCGTCGTGCTTTTGCAGCACGTCGTCGATCACCGTGAAGGCGCCCTGCGCCAGAAACTGGGCCGCGAACCAGCCCGGCATCAGCACCGCCTCGGGCTGGGTGCCCGCGGCGATCATGATGGCGATCATTTCCTGGTTCGCGTCCGGCGAGAGGACGAACTTCACGTCGATGTTGGGAAACTCGATGGCAAAGTTGTCCAGCGCCCAGCCCATGGCGGCGCCGCGCGGACCGGACGTGTGGTCGGTGTGAAAGACGAACTTCACCGGCGGGGCCTGCGGTGCGACCTCGACAATTTTCTCGACGATTTTTTCGACTTCCCTGGTGACGACCTTTTCGACAACCTTTTCAACCGGGACCTCGACAACCTGCTTGACCTCGACGATCTTTTCGACCGGGACTTCTTCGCGGACGACGTTTACGACCTCCTGGGTCACGATTCTCTCGACCTGCTGCGTGACGATCTTTTCGACCGGGACTTCTTTGACTACGACCCGCTCGACGGGAACTTCCTTGGTCACGACCTTCGTTTCAGCTTCGCCGCAGGCCGCAAGTGCGAGCGCGCTCATAGCTCCGGCGGCGCCGATCAGGACTCGGCGTCGCGTGATGTTGGCTCACATATCGCCCCCCCGATCAGGCCAGAACCGGTCAGGTTCTTGCTTGAATATCTCAATACCGAATAATTAGGCCACGAATGCCATCGGTCGTCAAGTGCGCAGAGATCGGAGTTTTGCGGGTCTCGGGGGAATCCAGCTGCGACGGGCTGGACCGGCTGCCAGAACGAGCGGCCGGGGATCAACCCGTCAGGGTCGCGGGAAGCGGACGCCGATCTTGATTGCGCGGTCGGGGGCGGCGAGGCCGTCGGTCAATGCCTGGGCCGCATCAGGGAAGTCAACGATGGGCGTGACGATGCCCTCGGAACTGACCAACCGGCGCCGGAACAGGTCAATGGCCGCTGCGCGGGCGCGCTCTTCGTCCCACAGAGGGTGGGAGCGATCCGGGTTTCGCCACACGGCCTGGCTGCCGATGATGGTGGGGCGGTTAACGTGGAATTCCTCGTCCAGCTGTAGCGTCGAGGCGTCTTTTGGGCCGTAGGGCACATGGACGACGGTTCCACACTGGCGAATGGCGCGGATAGCTTCGTGCAAGGCAGCCGCGTTTCCCGAAGTCTCGATGGCCACGTCCACGCCGCGGTTGCCCGTCAAGCGCTTGATTCGCAGACCCGCGTCCTCGGCCGTTGGATCCACGGCTACATCGGCCCCAAGCGCCAGGGCCGTGGCCCGGCGGCTCTCGACCGGGTCGACCGCGATCACCGTGGTGGCGCCGCCGCGGGCGGCGATCTGGACGGTCATCAGGCCGATAGCGCCCATGCCGAACACGGCCACGGCGTCGCCTATTCGCACATTTCCGTCGCGCACGGCCACCAGGGCCACGTGGGCCGGATCGGAGCACACGGCGTCGGTCTCGGAGAGGCCGTCGAGCGGGCGCCACGACTCTTCGGGCAGCTGATGTTCCTGGCAGATCGGTCCGTAGCCAAAGACCTGGTCACCCGTCGAGATGCGGGTGACGTCCGGTCCCAGGGCGGTCACGGAGCCGACCACCATGTTGCCCACGGCGCGCTCAGTCAGCGGGAGCGGTTCGACCCGCGGGAGGTAGAGACGCAACTCCTCGTCCCATTGTTTCCGGTGATGCGGGTTCCCGGTCAGAGAGTGCAACTCGGTCCCGTGCTTCGGCGCCGCGAATTCCACCCGCACCCGCACATCGCGCGGGCCAAGGTCCGACAATTCGAATTCCCGGTAACGAAACGTCTGGCCGTCAGTCGAAACGACTTCGAGGGGCATGTGGGCTCCTTTGGGCTAGCTTGCGCTGGCCTGGCGGATCGGCGGTCAGCCTTCCTGGTCGAAGGGGTCAATGACGGCTTTGATCACGCCATCGCTCGCCGAGGCGTCACGGATCAGGCGTAGCGCAGCGCCGGTGGATTTGAGCCCGAACCGGTGAGTGACCATGCGCTCGAGCGGGTAGCGGCCGGAGGCGGCGAGGGCGATGGCGGCCTGGACGGCAGCCTGCTCGTGACTGTTGACGCCGAGGGCGCGGACTTCCTTGCGCACCAGTTCGTTCCAGGGAAGCTTGACGCTGGCGGCGGCCGTGGAGCCGGCCATGACGAAGGCGCCCAGCGGGCGCACGACTTCGGCGGCAAGGGCGGGTGCATCGGCGCTGCCCGTCACGTCGATCACGATGTCGGCCAGGCGTCCCGCCGTGAGGTCGGCGATGGCATCCACGATCTGCTGGTTGAAGGTCAGCGTGTGATTTGCTCCGCAGTCTCGGGCGAACGCGAGGCGCGCCTTGTCGCCGGGCATCCCGACCACGAGGATCTCGGCGGCGCCCGCCGCGTGGGCGGCGATTACGGCGGCCAGGCCCTGCGGACCCGGGCCGAATACCGCCACGGTGTCACCGATTCCGGCGCCGCCGATGGTGTGGACCCAACGCAGGCCATTGGCCAGGACCGCTCCGATAACGACGCCGACTTCCGGGGAAATGGCGTCGCCGACCCGGTGGACGCGCGCCCGCGGCGGCAGGTAGAGATGCTGTCCGTAGGCGCCCCAAAGGTGGGGGGAAACAGAAGCCGAAATGCGACCGCCGTAGCCCTGGCCGGCTTCGCACATCTGGTAGCTGCCACGGAGACAGAGTTCGCACAGACCGCAACCGAAGCTGGCTTCCACGATCACGCGGTCGCCGACGGCCACCCCCCAGCGTCTTGCGGCCTTCTGTCCGACCTCCTCGATTCGTCCGACAATCTCGTGGCCCAGGATGGCGGGAAGGTTGCGGCTCACGGCGGAGTTCCCACGCCAATGGAGCACGTCGCTGCCGCAGACGCCCGCCATTTCCAGTCGAAGCAACCCGTCGTCGTCGCCGATGGCGGGAAGCGGAAACTCGCGCAACTCGAACCGCTCCACGTCCACCAGCACCGCGCTGGTCGTGGTGGTCACGGTCGGCTTGCCAGGCAGCCGATGATCGTGTCGACGTGTGCCACGAACTCGGCCGTGAGTTCCAGCGTGCGGCCTTCGGTGGCGGTCCGGTCGAACATCCAGGAGCCGTCGTCGGACTGGGTGTCGGCGAACCAATGGGCCAGCTTGACGGCCCAGGCGGCGTATGGCTTCTCGCCGGTGACCTGGTAGAGCAGCGCGGCGCCCCAGCCGCTCTTGCAGACCTGGGGAAACTCGAACTGGCGCGGGGTGCTCTGGATGGAGAACTGTTGGAAGTCGCGCGCCAGCGACAGGTAGGCGGGATTCGGATCGACCATGTACAGCCGGCAGAGGAAGGCGGCCGACAGCCCACCCACCGTCCAGCGCTGCGCCCGCGGTTCCTGCGACTCAACGACGTGCCAGAAGATGTCCCGCTCGTCGTACTCGGTGATCACGGCCTGCTGTCGGCGCGAGAAGGAGTAGTAGAGGCGATCGGGCATTTCCGTCTGCGCGTTCCAGACTCGTTCCAGGAACGCGTAAACCTGTCGGGCCACGTCCAGCCGGCCCAGGGCAATGGCGGCCAGTCCGCAGCCGCAGGTGTAAGGCAGGTCCATGACGTCGCCGAGGGATCCGTCCGGCTCGCGGTCATTGGCGAAGCCGCCGGACGACCGGTCCTGCATGGTGAGGATGAACTTCAGGCCGCGAGAACTGAGATCGAACTGCCGGGCCATGTGGGCGCCGTAGACCAGGGTGGCGTTGCGATAGGCATACGCGTCATAGAGCTTGCGGTGGCCCCGATCGAAGTCCCCGTCGGGCGTGAGCATGTGCTCGCGAATCCAGCCGCAGACCGCGAGCGCGGCCTGGGTGTGGCCGGACACCAGGAAGGTCCAGGGCAATCGGTAGAACCGAAACCCCTCAACGGAGGGTCCGACCGCTCCGTCGGGACCGATCCGCGCCAGCAGCCACTCCGCGCCACGCCGCTTCGTTTCGGTCAGGCGTTGGATGGCCGTATGTCGGTCAGCCGCATTCCCCGCGTGGGCCGTGTCCAAGTTGACCCGCCACCTTTCGCGGCATCCGGCGCCAGCCAGTAGGCCCGCAGCCGACGGCTTGCCTCAGGCGCGAACGCCCTCGTAGTACACCCAGCGTTTCGCGCTGATGAACTGCACGATCGTGAAGAACAGGATGATCAGAAACAGGACCCACGCAATCGCCGAGGCGTAGCCCATGTTGAAGGCGGTGAATCCGATCTGATAGAGGTGCAGGAGCACGAATAGCGTGGCGTCGGCCGGGCCGCCTTCGGTGATGATCAGCGCGGCGGTGAATACCTGGAACGATCCAATGACACCGATCACCGAGGTCAAAAAGATCTGCGGGGTCATCAGCGGGATGGTGACGTTGCGAACCTTGCCCCACCAGCCCGCGCCGTCAATCTCGGCGGCCTCGTAGAGATGCTGGGGTATGCCCTGGAAGCCGGCCAGGAAGATGATCATGGTGGTTCCCACGGTCCAGAAGCTCATGATGATGAGCCCCGGCATCGCCCAGGTTGTGGATCCCAGCCAGTTGGGACCCCTGGCGCCGAATGGCGCCAGGAAGATGTTGATGAAGTTATTGAGCAGGCCATTCGGCTGCAAGACCCAGTACCAGAGCACCGCGGTTGCCACGCCCGTGGTAATTGACGGCAGATAGAAGCACGTCCGGTAGATGGCAATGCCGCGTACCTTGCGGTTGAGCAGCCCGGCGATGACGAACGAGATGATCAGCACGCCGGGGACGTGAAACACCACGTAGTAGGTGGTGTTGTAGACGGCTTGCACGAAGCGTTGATCTTCAGCCGAGAGAAGCCGGACGTAATTCTCCAGGCCCAACCACTTCAGGTCGCCGATGAACCGCCACTGGGTGAGGCTGACGAAGAAGGAGAAGAAGAACGGCCCGGCAATGAAGATCGCGAAGCCGAACAGCCACGGCAAGACGAATAGGAATCCCTGGGTCTCGCGCCAGGTCCAGCCGAAGATCCGAGCGCGACGCCGGTGGCGTTGGACAGCAGGCTGATCCGCTTCGGCCATACCGTTTCTCGCTCAATCTGGAGTCGCCCGGTGTCGATCAGTTCGACGCCGAACTTGGCGCGTGAGCTTACCGCGCGGTCAGGATTCGCGGCTAGTAGCCCTCGGCGACCGTGGTGCGGATGTAGCGAATCGAATAGTGGACGTCGTCGGGGTAGCCATCCTCGGACCAGGCGGGGATTGCGCCCATGCCGGCGACACGAACCCGGTGTGACGGCGGGATGTCGAACGCCGCGCAGCTCATGCCGGCAACCGGCAACGCGTGGTAGGAACCGCCCTGCTGCAGGAGGTCGGCGCGCAGGTGCATGCCCCACAGGTTGTCGACGCGAAAGCGGGCCGACACGGCGCGTTCGTTCTCGCCTTCGTGGCGAAAGCAGTCGACTGTGTCGCACTCAACCAGGATGGATCCCGGCGGGGTGCAGGCGCTGCCGATAACGGCGACCTGAACCATTGGGTGGTCTTCCTCGATCACGATCCAGTCGGATGGGGTTTGGGTCGTGGCCGTGGAGCCATCCGTGGTCTTGATCGGAAAGAGTTCGATGCCGTGGCGCTCGCCGCCCACCCAGACGCGGTCAACGACGACGTTTGGGTAGTTGAAGGGGAACTCGTACTCGTAGGTCGTGAGATTGAGCGCCTTGCGCTCGCGCGGCGGGTCGTTCGGATAGCCCGTGATGCGCTTGTCGGCGGCCTCGGTAGCCATGCGTCGCTCCTGTCTTCAGGCAGGCCGTCGCCCAACGACGGACGCTTGATCCGGCCTGCTGGCTGTGGTGTGAGAGTCCATTGGTCTTAGCGCCCGGCGATTCCGGTCAGCGCGACGCCACGAATGAAGTAGCGCTGAGCCGAGAAGAAGATGACGAGGACCGGAACAAGCATGACGACGGAGGCCGCCATCATGAGGTTCCAGCGGGTGAGTCCAGCCCCGCCGCCGGCTTCGGTGTAGAGAAAGAAGCGCAGATAGAGCGCCAGCGTGCGCCACTCCTCGCTGTTCAGGAAGATCAGGGGATTGAGAAAGTCATTCCAGTGATGGATGAAGGAGAAAATGGCCGAGGCGGCAAGGGCCGGCTTGGACAGCGGGAGCATGATGCGCCAGTAGATGCGGAAATAGGAGGCGCCGTCCACCAGGGCCGCTTCGTCCAATTCGCGCGGTAACTGGAGCATGAACTGCCGGATAAGAAAGACGAAGAATGCGCCGCCAAACGCGCCGCCTCCGAACCACCACGGCACGATCAGTGGTAGCGGCGTATCAATCCAACCGAGAGTCTTGAAGAGGACAAAAGTAGGAACGAGAGTCACGATTCCAGGCAGCATCAACGTGGACAGCAAGATAATGAACAACACGCGCTTGCCAAAGAACTCAAGCCTGGCAAAGCCAAAGGCGACCAGTGACGAACTGATCACCGTGCCGAGTGTGGCGAGGACGGCGATCATCAAGGTATTTCCGAAATAGCGGGCCAGGTTTGAGGTTTCGAAAGCGGTGATGTAGTTGCCAAAGACCACGGGATTCGGAATCCACTGCGGCGGAAACAGGAACTCACGGCCAAACGCTTTCAATGACGTTGAGATCATCCACAACAACGGCAGCAGGGAAATTACGGCCACCAGCAGGAGCGCCGAGTAACCGAAGGTCTGTCCCAGGGCCGTCCGTACGTAGGCGAAGAGGGTGCGCTGCGTGGTGCTGTCGTCGCTGGCCTGGAAGGAGATGCGAGCGAGCCGCTGCATGGGTTCAGGCTCCTTCGCCTTCGTAGTAGACCCAGCGGCGGCTGACGGCGAATTGGATCAACGTGAAGAGCAGGATGACGCCCAGGAGCACCCAGCCGAGGGTGGCGGCGTAGCCCATGCGGAAGTTCTCAAAGGCGTGCCGGTACATCCAGAGGACGTAGAAGAGCGTGGCGTGCTTCGGACCGCCGTTGGTCGCGATATAGGCGCTGGCGAAGACCTGGAACGAACCGATGATGCCGAGCACGAGGTTGAAGAAGATCACCGGGCTGATCATGGGAACCGTGACGTGCCAGAACCGACGGAACTTGCCGGCGCCGTCGATGGAGGCGGCCTCGACCAGCGTTTCCGGGACGGCCTGAAGGCCGGCCAGGAAGATGACCATCTGGCCGCCGACGTGCCAGAGGCTCATGATGATGAAGGCGGGCTTGGCCAGGTTGGGGTCGGTCAGCCAGCCGAGCTTGGGGATGCCGAACCAGCCGAGAATGGCGTTAAAGATGCCGAACTCCGGGTTGTACATGTAGACGAAGAGCACGACGAAGGCCACGGTGGGGGTGACCGTCGGCAGATACAGGGCCGTCCTGAATACGTTGATCCCGCGCAGTTTCTGGTTGAGCAGGAGCGCCATGATGAGCGCCAGCAGCAGCTGTATCGGTACGGCCAGCAGGGTGTAGAAGGCCGTATTGCCCAGCGCCGTCAGGAAGAGGTGATCCGACACCATGCGTTCGAAGTTGCTGAAGCCGACGAATTCGGGTGGTCCCAACAGGTCATACTTCGTAAAGCTCAGGAAGAGCGAGTAGATCATCGGGAAGGCTGTGAATAGGGCGAATCCCGCAATCCAGGGGCTGATGAATAAGTAGCCGATCAGGTGGCGGCGCCAGCGGATGGACCGCAGCCCGTTTTTGGCGGGCGGGGCGGGACGCAGCGGCGCCGCGCGGCTAGCCACGCGGCCAGACGCCCGAGTGCGTGAAGCCCCGGCGCCCGCCAGGGCGGGCGCCGGGTTTCACAGCCACGCTCAGTCCTGCCGGCTGCACGAGCGGCGTTAGAGCGGCTCGTTGAGCAGTTCGTCGATTCCGGGCGTGATCCGGTCCATGGCTTCCTGGACCGTCTCCTCTCCGAGAATCACGCCGTCCACCGCCGGTAGCACGAAGTCGCTGTTGATCTCACCGTAGCGGACGGGGTGGAAGAACACCCGGTCGTAGCGCTCGACGGCCGCGCGGTGGACCGCCGGGTCTTCCCATGGCGCCAGCGAATTGAGCCAGACGGCCAGGTCCTCGTGCGACTTCCGCGTCGGCGCCGTGAATCCGACCTTGTACATCTCGACGACGCCTTCGGTCGTCATGTACTTCAGGAGATCCCAGGCCTCCTCGGGGTTGTCGCTGGCCCCGTGGATGCCGTAGGCGTTGGTGGCGTCGCGGTTGGTGTTGGTGCCGTTGGGCATCTTGTACGGGGGCACGATGCCCGCGTTGATGTCATCCGGGACCTTGGTGGTGGTCCACTTGGCGCCCCAGTAGGTCCGCAGGTTGCCGCTGAGGAACATGCCCTCGGCGCCGCCCGGGAACGCCCGCGAAAAGTCGCGCGAGGGGACCAACTCGTCAGTGATCAGACGGGTTATGTACTCGAAGGCTTCCACCGAGCCCTGCTCGTTCAGGTGCGTGGCGGTGGCGTCCTCGTTCCAGACGTTGCCGTCAAAGCCCCACACCCAGAGGTAGTAAATCTTGAGAGCTGCTGGAATCTCCCGGCCGCCCCACGTCTGGCTTTCACCCTCGCCGGCGACGCCGCGTTCCAGGATGTCGGTATGAACGTCGATCGTCCACTTGCCTTCCTTGTCCATTTCCCAGAGGTCGCCGATGCCGAGCTCCGCAAGCGCGTCCCGGTTGTAGATCAGCAGGATGGGGGCGTGCTGCATGGGGATGGCGTAGAACTTGCCGTCAAGGTACTGGTGCTGGAGCAGCAAGCCCTCGTAGAAATCGCCGAGCGGAAACTCGCCGTCGTTGTTCCAGAAGTCATCCAGCGGTTGTACGGCCTCACGGGCCGCAAGCACCGAGTTTGTCTCGGGGTGAACGTAGACGATGTCCATCGTCTCCCCGCCGGCCAGGGCGGTGAGGTACTTGGTGACGGCGTCCGGATGCGGCACGCCGTTGGCCTTGAGCGTGACGTGGGGGTTGCGGGACGTATAGTCCGACGAAATCTTGTCCCACGCCGGTTTGGTGTATTCGATCTGGTTATACCAGGCGACCAGGGTGACCGGCGGGCGCTGCGGCGCGACCTCGACAGTCACGATCTTCTGGACTTCGACCGGAACTTCCTTGCGAACTTCGACCGCCACTTGCTGGGTAACAATCTTCTCGACTACTTTCGTAACCGGGACTTGCTGCGTTACGACTTTCTCGACGATTTGAGTAATCACCCGGTCAACGGGGACCTCAACGATCTGCGTTTCGCCACAGGCCGCCAGCGCCAGGGCGGCTCCCGTTCCGAGTGCGCCGGCGCCTGCAAGCTTGAGCAGCGAGCGTCGGCTTACCTGTCTCTGTCGGTCCATTGCTTCCTCCCTGCGCAACCGAGCCGCACAAGACCGATGATTCAGGAACTAATTGTCCCTACCTGAATCCTTCATCGGAGATGTTATCTAACACTCCGTAATACTCGGTGTCAAACGGCACTGCTCGACTGGATGATTAGCTACGGAATCGCGCCGCCCGGGTCGGCCACACTAGGATTGGCGATTGAGCTTCGCGCCGGCCGCGGCACCGAAAGGCGAGAACATGCTCCTGCGTCTGCTGCGATACGCCGTCCTGGCGGCGACGGTGGCATCCGGACTCGTGCTGCTGGTGAGGCTTGAGAGCGTCAGCGGATTCACAGGCCTGGCCCCGGACACGGCACGCGGAATTACGGAGATTCGCGCGGCCATGGGCGGCGTGTTCATCGCGCTGGGTCTGGCGCCGCTGTTTCTGAAGACGCCGGCCGAGCGTGTGCTCGGCCTGGTCTACCTGGCCATTGCCGCGGTGCGCGCACCGTTCATGTTCGCGGACGGGTCCGCGGGCGAGCAGTCCAACTGGATCAGCCTGGTGTTCGAGGTCGCGGCGGCTGCGATTCTGCTGGCCCGGCGATCCGGAGAGCCATCGCCCCGGACCTGAGGCCGTGTTCCCCAGTCAACTGAAGCCAATCCGCTGGCCGACGCCGGGCAGCGACCGATGACGGACCCGTGGCTGCTTGGCGGGGCAGCGGCGGTTATTGCCGCAAGCATGACGCTGGTATGGCTGCTGAGCCTGGCGCTGCGCAACGCCGGGATCGTGGATGTGTTCTGGGGGCTTGGCTTCGCAATCCTGGCCGGGTTGGGCGTATGGATTGGATCGGGCGATCCGGTCCGTAGCGCGCTGACCCTGGTCCTGGTTGCGATCTGGGGGGTGCGCCTTGCGGCGCATATCGGCTGGCGCAACCGGGGTAAACCGGAGGACTTCCGCTACCAGGAGTTCCGCCGTAACGCCGGCCCGGCCTTCTGGTGGCGCAGCTATTTCACCGTTTTCCTGCTCCAGGGGAGCGTGATGTGGGTGGTGGCGCTGCCGCTGATGGCCGCGCTATCCGCGCCGGAACCCCAGGCCTTCAGCGCGTGGGATGTGGCGACCGTGGTCCTGTGGGTCGTGGGATTTGCCTTTGAAGCCGGGGGCGATTTGCAGTTGGCGCGCTTCAAGGCCAACCCGGCCAATCGAGGCCGGGTGCTTGACAGCGGGTTCTGGGGGCTTACCCGTCACCCCAACTACTTCGGCGACGCGGTGATCTGGTGGGGGTTCGGCTGCCTGGGACTGGCCGTCGGGGCCTGGTGGGCTCTGGTCAGTCCCATTCTCATGACCTTCCTGCTGTGGCGCGTTTCGGGCGTGGCGATGCTTGAGCGCAGCATGGTCGACACCAAGCCGGGCTACCGCGAATACGTGGAATCGACGCCGGCGTTCCTGCCGCGCATTCCGGGAATGCGCCGTCGTGGCTGACGACCAAGCCTGGTTCGAGCGGCTGGCGGCCCGCGGGCTGGCGCCGGACGGCCTGCTGCGACTGGGCGTGCGGTTGGCGCTGCGCCGGCGGCTGCGAATGCTGGAGCGGGGCGCCGCGCCAGAGCGGCTGCAGCGAAGTCGAGGCGGCCCGGTGGCCATCAAGACCGAGACCGCCAACCGGCAGCACTATGAGGTGCCCACGGAGTTTTTCCGCCTTGTCCTGGGCCCGCGGCTCAAGTACAGCAGCGCCTTCTGGCCTAACGGCGACTCCACGCTGGGCCAAGCTGAAGACGCGATGCTGGAGTTGACGGCGCGGCGTGCCCAACTGGCGGACGGGCAGCGCGTGCTGGATTTGGGCAGCGGCTGGGGCGCGTTTTCGATCTGGGCGGCTGAGCGGTATCCGTCGGCCAGTTTCACCGCGTTGAGCAACTCGCGCACGCAACGCGAGTTCATTGCGACGAAGGCCGCCGAGCTTGGGCTGTCAAACCTGCAGGTCGTTGCCGGGAATGCGGCGGCGCTGGAGCTATCGGGCCGGTTCGACCGCATCGTCAGCATCGAGATGCTGGAGCACGTGCGCAACCACGAGCCGCTGCTGGCGACGTTGGTCGACGCGCTGGCGCCGGGCGGGAGGATTTTCGTGCACGTCTTCAGCCACCGACGGTACGCCTACACCTTTGAGCCGGAGGACGGCTGGATGGCGCGCTGGTTTTTCAGCGGCGGCACCATGCCGAACCTGCGTCTGTTCGACGACGGTACGCCGGCGGTGCGTACCGTCGATCGCCAGGTCGTCAACGGTCGCCACTACGCGCGGACTCTCCGGGAGTGGTTGCGGAACCTGGACCGGCGCCGCAGCGCCGTGCGTGATCTGTTCCGCTCGGTCTACGGCGACGGTTCGGCCGACCTCTGGATCGCGCGCTGGCGGCTGTTCTTCATCGCCTGCGAGGAACTGTTTGCCTATCGCGGCGGACGCGAGTGGGTGGTCGCCCACCACCTGCTCGAGCCCGTAAGACGCGTTTAAGGGGAATCGTCGCCATGCATGTCGCTGTCATTGGGGCCGGGGTCTCGGGACTGGTTGCGGCGCGCGAACTGTCGCCGCATCACCAGGTCACGATTTTCGAGGCCGGCAGCACACCCGGCGGTCACGCCCACACCGTGGACGTGGCCTGCGGCGCGCGCACGTATGCCGTGGACACCGGATTCGTGGTGTTCAACCACCGGACCTATCCGGAGCTGCGACGCATCCTCGGCGAGCTGCGAATCCCGACCCAGCCATCGGAGATGAGCTTCTCCGTGCGCTGCGACCGGAGTGGGGTCGAGTACAGCGGCGGGTCGCTGAATTCGGTGTTCGCGCAGCGCCGCAATCTCGTGCGTCCGGCATTCCTGCGCTTGCTGTTCGACTATCTGCGGTTCAATCGCCTGGCCACAGGCCTGCTCGGCCCCGGTGAACGGCGCACGTTGGGCGAATACCTGAACGACGAGGGTTTTTCACGCGTGTTTCGGGACCTGTACCTCGTGCCGATGGGATCCGCGGTCTGGTCGGCCGATCCAGCAACGTTCAGTCGCATTCCCGTTCGCACGCTCGCGCGCTTCTTCTACAACCACGGGCTGCTGGGGATCTGGGGCAAGCCGCGCTGGCTTTCAATTGTCGGTGGCGCCCGGCGCTACGTGGAGGCGCTGATTCAGCCGTTTAGGGACCGCATTCACGTGCGCGCACCGGTGGTCGGGGTGCGGAGGTCGATCGACCATGTGGCCGTCGCGGTTAAGGGGGCCGGCGAGGCGCGGTTCGACCACGTCGTCTTCGCGACGCACAGCGACCAGGCGCTGGGCGCGTTGCGGGATCCAAGTCCCCAGGAACGAGCGGTGCTGGGCGCTATCGACTACCAGCCGAACGACGTCGCGCTGCACACCGACACCAAAGTTCTTCCGCATCGACGTCGGGCCTGGGCTTCGTGGAACTACCGCATTCCGCCGGACCGGACGGACGGCGTGCCGGCTACCTACATCATGAACCGCCTGCAGCGGCTGAACGCGCCGCAGACCTACTGCGTCACCTTGAATCAGACCGACTGCATTGACGACGAGACCGTCATTAAGCGGCTCAGGTATCACCATCCGGTCTTTAACCAGGCGGCTATCGACGCGCAGGACCGTTGGGGCGAGATCAACGGCGCGCGCCGCACCTGGTACGCGGGCGCGTACTGGCGCTACGGATTCCACGAGGACGGGGTGATCAGCGGGCTGCGCGCGGCGCGGGCGCTGCTGGCCAGCGCATGAGTGGCGCGAGCGCCCTCTACACCGGCTATGTCACGCACCACCGTCGCCATCCGGCGACCCACGGCTTTCGATTCAATCTGTTCATGGTCTACGTGGACCTTGCCGAAGTGCCGCAGTTGTTCGACGGGCGAATGTTCTGGTCGGCTCGGCGTCCGGCGCTGGCCTGGTTTCGGCGCGGGGATCACTTTGGCACCCCCCACATGCCACTGGATGAAGCGGTGCGTTCGCTGGTCGAGTCGGTAACGGGCCGTCGACCCGAAGGGCCGATTCGCCTGCTGACCCATCTGCGCTATTTCGGCTACGTGATGAACCCCATCAGCGTGTATTACTGCTTGACACCTGACGAGTCCAGCGTGCAGGCGCTGGCGGCGGAGGTGACCAACACGCCCTGGGGCGAGCGGCACGTCTACGTGGTCGAGCCTGAGCCGATGGCCGGGAGCGAACGGCTCAGGGCCGATTTTGCCAAGGCGCTGCACGTGTCGCCGTTCATGCACATGGACCAGCACTATCAGCTGACGGCCACGATTCCGGGCGAGCGACTGGACGTGCAGATCGAGGTGACGCGCGGCGGGTCGCCGCTGCTGGAGGCCAACCTGGCGCTGCGCCGGCGGGAATTGAACCCGACAAACCTGGCGCTGGCGCTTACGAGGTTTCCGTTGCTGACGGCACGCGTCACAGCGGCCATCTACTGGCATGCGCTGCGGCTGTGGCTGAAGCGCGTCCCGTTCGTGCCACATCCGGGGCACTGATTCCGGCAGATTCGGTGGGCGGCCCGTAAGCTGGCGCGTCCCAACCGTCTCGGGGTGACCCTTCCTCATGACCATGCGCTACGAACCCAACTGGCGCTCCCTGCGTCAACACCAGACGCCCCGCTGGTTCAGCGACGCAAAATTCGGCATCTATACCCATTGGGGCATCTACTGCGTTCCCGCGTGGGGTCCCAACGCCACCTGGTACCCCTACCGCATGTATCGGGAGAACGAGCCGCACTACGCGCACCACGTGAAGACCTACGGGCATCCCGGCGAGTTCGGATACAAGGACTTCATTCCCGATTTCACCGGCGCAAAGTTCGACGCCGATGCCTGGGCCGACCTCTTCAAGCGCGCGGGGGCGCAGTTCGCAGGCCCGGTGGCGGAGCATCACGACGGCTTCGCGCTCTGGGACAGCGAGCACACGGAGTGGAACGCGGCACGGATGGGCCCCAAGCGTGACGTGGTGGGCGAGCTGGCGGAGGCCGTGCGGCGCCAGGGCATGCGCTACATGGTGGCCATGCACCACGCCGAGAACTGGTGGTTCTTTCCGCACTGGCGCACCGACTTCGATACGTCGGACCCGCGCTACGCCGGCCTGTACGGTGAGCCGCACAACCTGGACTTTGCGCCGCGGGACGTGGAGTGGGACGAGCAGGACAAGCCGAGCCGGGCCTTCCTGGACAGCTGGAAGGCCAAGCTGGTGGAGGTGGTGGACAAGTACGAGCCGGACTACATCTGGTTCGACTTTGGCCTGAAGGCCGTGCACGAGCAGTACAAGCAGGACTTCCTGGCCTACTACTACAACAAGGAAGCCGAGTGGGGCCGCGGGGTGGTGGTGACCTACAAATGGGACAACCTGCCGCCGGGCGTAGGCGTGCTGGACATCGAGCTGGGCAAGATGCCAGATCAGGCGTACCACGAGTGGATTACCGACACCACGGTGGACGACGGCTCGGGCTGGGGCTACCTGCGCGAGACCACCTACAAGTCGGCCACCGAACTGGTGCAATACCTGGTGGACAACGTCAGCAAGAACGGGCTGATGCTGCTGAACGTTGGCCCGAAGCCGGACGGGACGATTCCCGACGAGGCGGTGACGGCCCTGGAGGGCATCGGCGACTGGCTGCGTGTGAACGGCGAGGCGATCTACGGAACCACACCCTGGTGGACGTACGGCGAAGGCCCCACCCAGATGTCGGTTTCAGGCGCCTTCAGCGACACCAAGGAGAAGCTGGCCTACCAGGGCAGCGACATCCGGTTCACGGTGAAGGGCAACGTGCTCTATGCGATCTGCCTGAACTGGCCGGACGAGACCTTCACGATCGAGTCGCTGAAGAACCTGTATCCGGGCGAAATCCGGTCGGTTGAGCTATTGGGCGCGGAAGGCGAGTTGGCCTGGCGAATGACGGGCGATGGGCTGGAGATTCAGCGGCCGGAGCAAAGGCCGTGCGAGCACACCTACGCCTTCAAGATCACGCGGAATACGGGCTTGTAGGCGTCGCCAGGAGTCCCGCTACTCACGGTCTTGCAGCCAGCGCCAGGCCCAGCGGACTTGCTTGTCGCGGTGGGTTGAGGTGCTGGAGTGGTCGAGGAACGGGTAGACGTCGATCTCGCGCGTGTCGCAGGTCAGGCGGTTGTAGGCGCCAAACACGGTGGACGGCGGGCAGATGTCGTCCCACAGCCCGACGCTGACCAGTGCCGGGCAGTCAATGCGCGGCGCCAAATTGACAACGTCGAAGTAGCTCAGGGTGCGAAAGGTCTCGTCGTAACGGTCCGGAAAGGCGCGGCAGTAGGCGGGAATCTCGCCGTAGATGGTCTTTACGAGGCCCGGTGGGCCGGCGATCTGCACCGCGCGCGGGAAGTCGCAAAGGTACGGAACCTCCGGCATGGCCAGCGCCACGCTCGGTTCCAGCGCCGCCGTGGCCAGGGTCAGCCCGCCGCCCTGGCTGATGCCGGTGCAACCGACGCGGTCGGCACGCACGCGCGGAAGCGACTGGACAAAACGGACGGCGCGTACGCAGTCCACGTAGACGCGGCGGTAGTAGTAGGTATCGGGCGACTGGATGCCCTGGGTCATCCAGCCAAGGGCGTGGCCGCGGGGATCGGCATCGGGATCGGTGCTGAAGCCGGTCTGGCCGCGCACGTCCACGGCGAACACGACGAACCCCTGAAGTGCCCAGGCCGCGGCGTCGAACACGGATCCGCGGTTGCCCGTGTAGCCGTGGAAGATCACCAGGCCGGGGAGCTCGACGTCGCCATCGGGGATGAGAAGTGAGCCGGCCACGCGCCCCTGGCCGTAGCCGGCGATGGTCACTTCCTGGACGCTGAGGCCTTCGACCGGGTAGTCGACTGGCGTGGTCTCCTCGTCGTACGGGTGTTGCTGCTCCGCCAGCGTTTGGGCCCAGAACTCATCCAGGTCGTCTGGTGCGCTGGGCGGCGGGACGTAAGCGCGCAGTTCCTCAATCGGCCAGTCAATGCTTGGCATCAGTCGTCGTCCCCTCCGTTGGGCATCCCGCGGCTATCCGTGCGCGGCTTCGTGTTGGGCGATCAGTTGCTCGGGCGTGATTCGCGCGATGACTTCGCCGATCAGGTCCAGCGCCGCGGCCTCGGCCCTCGGAAAGCGGACGCAGGACTTGCCCATGTTGAGGCGTTTTCCTGATTGCTTGTAGGCGTCCACGAACCATTCCGTCAGCTCGGGGTCGGCGTAGAGGCCGTGCAGGTAGACCGAGATGTGGCGCTTCTGGGCGGCCAGCGCGGCAACGCCAAGGGCCTGCCCGTTGTAGGTGTTCGGGAAGTGCTCGAGCGGGATGGCGTAGCCGATCATCCCGTACTGCATGCACTCCTCGAACCCATCCGGCAGGTTGGCCAGGATGACCTCGCGAACCTGTTGAATGTCGTCCCGGCGGTTCTCGGGGAGTTCGGCCAGGTACTCCTCGACCGTGGCTGCTTTGCTGGAAACCATCTGTTGGGTCCTTCCGGGCTAGAGGCCGATGGCCATGCGGGTGGTGAGGGCGCCGTCGACGTAGAGGGTCTCGCCGTTGACGTAGGAGGCCTCGTCGGAGGCGAGGTAGACGACGGCGGCGGCGATCTCGGAGGGCTGGCCGACGCGGCCGGCGGGGATGGTGGTTCCAATCGTTGAGGGGTTGAGGTTCTGGTCGGCGTAGCGGTCGACCTGGATGGCGCCGGGGGCGATGACGTTGCAGGTGACGCCGTGGGGCGCCAAGGCAAGCGCCAGGGCTCGGGTGAAGCCGTTGATGCCGCCCTTGGTCCCGGCGTAGACGACGTTCTGGACGAGGTGCACGTAGCCGTGGACGGAGCTGATGTTGATGATGCGGCCCGATCCCCGCTCGACCATGTGTCGGCCGGCTTCCTGGCTGCCGGTGATCATGGCGATGAGGTTGATGTTGAAGATGTCCAGCCAGTTCTGGGTGTCGCCTTCGAGGAAGTCCTCGCTGAGCGTCCAACCGGCGTTGTTGACGAGGATGTCGAGTTGGCCGTAGCGGTCGATTGCGCCTGTGACGACGCCGCGGGCGGTGTCGGGGTCGCGGAAGTCGGCCTGGATGATTTCGATTTCGGCGCCGTTGGCCCGCAGTTCATCGCGTAGCTCCTGGGCCCCGGCGATGTTGGCGGAGGCGGAAACCATAAGCCGGCAGCCTTCCGCCGCCAGCCGCTTCGCGATGCCCTTGCCGATGCCGGTGCCGCCGCCGGTGACGACGGCGACGCGTCCGTGGAGGTTTGCCATGGTTGTGCTCGCTTGAAGTGCCGCTGGTGAGTTGCGCGCATTCTGGCATTGAGCGGCTGGCTGCGGTCAGTCCGTGACTCGGTGTGACAAGCTTCCCGTAGTGACGGAGCGACCCAGGCCGATACCGACTGGCCGGGAGATGGAGTGCCGGATGATCCGAGCGGGCGTCCGTCTTCTCCGGTATACGGCTCTGTTTGTTGCGCTGCTCTTGGTGAGCTGCGGCGAATCGGCCAGCGGGCCGCCGGCAGCGGATGACCGTGATGACGGGGTCTATGCCGAGCGGCGTTCGAAGCTCATGGCTGAAATCCGGGCGTCGGATCGTGAGATTTCGGAGCCGGTGCTGGCGGCGGTGGAACGCGTGGATCGGCACCGGTTTGTGCGTCCGGAAAACGTGGACGAGGCGTATGAGAACCGGCCGCTACCGATCGGCGAGGGGCAGACGATTTCGCAGCCGCTGATCGTGGCGATGATGACGGAGGCGTTGGGGATCTCGCCGGGCGACCGGGTGCTGGAGATCGGTACCGGATCGGGATACCAGGCGGCGGTGCTGGCGGAGATGGGGGCCGAGGTTTACAGCGTGGAGATCATCCCGGCGCTGGCGGAGTGGTCGGAGGAGAACCTGCGGGGCGCTGGCTATGAGGACATCAAGCAGCGCACGGACGACGGCTATTTCGGCTGGGAGGACGAGGCACCCTTCGACGGCATCATCGTGACGGCCGCGCCTGACCACGTGCCACAGCCCTTGATCCGGCAGCTCAAAGAGGGCGGGCGGATGATCGTGCCGGTGGGTCCGCCGGGGTTCTACCAGACGCTCTGGAAGATCGAGCAGACGTCTGACGGGGTGGTGGCCGAGAACCTGGGGCTGGTGCGGTTCGTTCCGCTTACCGGGGAAATGTCGGCCGAGGATCCCTAGTGCGCCAGAGCGGCACGGCCACGGCGTAGGCCAGTGCCGCGCCCAACAGCGTCCAGGCAAAGCCGATGGACACGATCAGGATGGCGGCCACGAAGGCGGCGGCAACCGATGCCGTGCCATTGACGGCCCAGGCCCAGGAGATGGCGGCTCGGTCGTCGGCCAGGGCGCGAATGGCCGACGGCATAACGGCGCCGAGCGCCAGCGAGGGCGAGGCCGCCAGGACGCCAACGCCCACGCGCACGGACAGGGGCGCGCCCAGGGTCTCAGGCGCCGCTAGGAGCAGCCCGCCCAGAACGAAGACGCTCAGGGCGGCCATGCCGGCGGCCGAGTCCGGCGACGGGCGCCACCAGCGAGACGACAGGCTGCCGAGGCCGGCCCAGGCCAGCATGGCGGCGATACCCGTGGCGAAGGCAACGGTGGGGGCGTCGAGCACCAGGATGAGACGCTGCAACAGGGCGATTTGGGTTGCGGTGAAGGCGACGCCGGCGGCGGCGACGAAGGCGAGACGACGGAGGCCGACATGGCTTCCGCCGCGGCGACGACGCCCCATGAGCGGGGCGATCATGGTGAGCACGGCCGCTCCGGTGGCAGCCGCCGCCAGCGGGACAAGGACCAGGAATCCGGCGCCGCCGAAGGGTTGCCAGGTGCGTCCGGTGGTGGACAGGACTTCGCGCCACTGGGTCCAGTCGAAGTAGTGGAAGAAGTAGGGGCGGTCGTCGGTGACGGGCGCCCAGGCTTCGGGGAGCGGTTCGCCTCGAATCACCGCCTGGAACGCTTGGTAGAGCGAGGTGTCGCGCAGGCGATTGAAACGGTTGGACTGGACCTGCTGGAGTTCCGCGTGAAATACCCAGTCGAACCCGTCGCGCGCGAGGCGGTCGGTGAGCGCCTCGCGCTCATCTGCGGTGAAGGCGGTCGGTGAGGCGACCATGGTGACGACTTCCAGCGAGCGCCAGGCCAGGACGTGTTCGGCTGGGTCGGAGACGCCTGACAGCCGGAGGGCATCGAGCAGGGATGCCCACATGCGGACGGACTCGGAGGGAGTGGCTTGCAGCCAGCGGGTGACAACCAGGAGGCCAGTAGGCGCCAGGGCGCGCCAGCCGTCCGCGAGGGCGTCGCGGGTGAGGGCGTAGGTCTCGCGCAGGCCGAAGGTTCCGGCGGCGACGCCCTGGAAGGATTCGCGCAGGGGCCAGATCACGAGGTCGTAGCCGCCGGCCGATCGAAGGGCCGAGCGGACGCCCTGATCGAGGATGCGGACTCGGCTGTCGTTCAGCACGGTGGCGTCGGCGGTAGCTCGCCAGGCGTTGCGCAGCGCGGCGTCGGGCTGGACGAGATTGATTTCGTCGATGCCGGCTCGGAGCAGGACGGCGGCGTCGAACGCGCCGATTGGATCGAGCAGCAGGGCCGATGCGACGGGCCGCAGGGTGACGGCGTGAGCGAGTGGGACGTGGTCGAGGGCTTCGGTTAGTGGGACGTCGAGGGCGGCCGCGTTGCCGCCGTCGATAGTCAGGCCAAGGCGGGGTCGGGGGACGGATCCCGTGTAGTTGAGGCTCAAGCCGGTGGCGGTGCGGAATCCGGCGTTCTGGAGGATGTCGACGCGCGAGTTTGCGGAGAGCGTGGTGTCGAGGCGGAGGGCGTCGGGACGTTGGAGCGACTGGGCGAGCTGTGAGTGGACGGAGACGCGCGGGCCGGCCGGGGCAATGAATAACGCTGTGCCGAACAGGGCGACTGCCAGGAGGCTGGCCCCGAAGGCGGGGAGCCGGGGAGCGGCGATCACCGGTGCGGCCATAGCCAGGGCGCCGGCTAGCAGGATCGTGGCGGCCGATCCAACCATGGCGAGGAGAGGTACGGCGAGGGCCGCGCCGGCGGCCGACCCGGCGAGGCTGGCGCCATAGGTCGTGCCTGCACCTGCCGGGCTGTGACGCAACGCGGCAACCACGGCGACCCCGGCGCAGGTGAACGGGACGGCGGCCACGATGAAGAAGAGTGCGAGCCATGCGAGTTGGCTGGCGTCCGCGCCGATGCGGTAGGTGTCCAGGGGGATGCGGTCGGCCGTGACGTAGGCGCCAAGGGCGGTGAGGGCGAAGAGCGCGCCGGCCGAGCCGATCGCCGCCTGCGGCGTGGCGCGAGCTATGCGCGCTGACGTTGCCGTGAGGGTCCCGGCCGCTCCGATGCCGAGGAGGGCCATGGCGATGGCGACGAAGGCGAAGTGGTGGCCTTGCGCAATCGCGTAGACACGGGTGAGGGCGATCTCGAATAGCAAGCTGGCTGCCGAGACGAGGACGAGACCGCCGACGAGCCTGTACCTCACCCAACCTCGACCGTTGCGATGTGCCGCTCGGTAGATCGTCACACGTTCCGCCTCCCGGGCCAGCGATCCGGCGACGTGGGTGTGACAAGCTGCGAAGCGCGGGTTCCCGACCGCTACGGAGTGCCGGTGTTCTGGAAGCGGCGTCGTGGGCGCGACAAGCTGATGGCCGAGATCCGGCAGACCGGCATCGTGAAGTCGGAACCGGTGCTGGAGGCCATCGAGCGGGTTGAGCGGCGTCATTTCGTTCGTCCCGATGACGCGAAAGTGGCTTACGACAACGCGCCGCTGTCGATCGGCCGGGGCCAGACCATCTCGCAACCGCTGGTGGTGGCGCTGATGTCGGAGGCGCTGGCCATCAGTCCAGGCGACCGGGTCCTGGAGATCGGGACGGGGTCGGGCTACCAGGCGGCGGTGTTGGCGGAGTTGGGCGCCAGGGTATTCAGCGTCGAGATCATTCCGCAGCTCAGTGCCCGGGCAGCGACGAATCTGCGGAGCGCCGGCTATCGCGACGTCAAGTTACGCACCGCCGACGGATTCTTCGGCTGGGAAGAGCACGCGCCGTACGACGCAATCATTGTGACCGCGGCCGCCAACAAAATCCCGTGGCCGCTGATTCGGCAGCTACGGATCGGCGGCCGGCTGGTGGTGCCCGTGGGTTCGAATGCTTGGGATCAGACGCTGTGGGTGGTGGAGCGGACCGAGGAGGGCGAGACGTCAACCAACCTCGGCCCGGTGCGCTTCGTGCCGTTGACCGGCGACGGGCAATCAGCGGCAGGCTGAACGCTCAGCCCGGCCGAAGGATCAGACCCCCGGATCGTCGCCAAAGCGATCGTGCTCCTGAGGCTCGCCGTCGAACTCCAGCGCGATGACCGTGTCGATGGGATCGGGAGCGTAGGCGGGCAGACCGCGCAGCCAGGCGCGGTGACCGCGCTGCTCCACCGAGACTGGAGTGTCGGAACCCAATAGGCGCGCGCTGAGGATGCGTCCGCCGACGCCGCCCACGACGATCTCTTCGCCCGGCCAGCGCCAGCAGTGCAGGTAGAGCGTGTTGCCGATCTTGGTATGCGTACGGCCCGCGCTGCTGATGCGCAGCCGGTCGGCGGTCGGCTCGCTGCCGTAGATCGACTCGCCGTACACGTCCAGCCAGCGGCCCATGGCGCGCAGCCGCTCCACGGACTCGAACGGAATGCGGCCATCGGGATCGGGCCCAACATTCAACAGGTAGTTGCCGCCGCCGTTGGCCGCGGTGACGAGGTAGTGAATGAGCTGCCGGGGGGACTTCCACTCGCGGTCGATCGTAGAGTAGCCCCAGGTCGTGTTCATGGTCATGCAGCTTTCCCAGAGCCGATCCGGGGAGGGCGTGACGTGTTGCTCGGGCGTGTCGAAGTCTTCCGGCTGCATGGAGCGGTTGTTGATGAGGATGTCGGGGTGGAGCCGCCGGACTTCAGCATTGAGCGGGGTTGAGTTCCAGTCCTCCGGCGTGTACGGCCAGCCGCCGTCGTACCAGAGCACCGAGAGGTCGCCGTAGTCGGTGCACAGCTCCAGCACCTGCGCGTGTACGTAGTCCAGGAACTCCGCCCAGCCCTCGGGATCGCGGGCCTTGCCGCGGAAGTAGGCCGGGTAGCGCCAATCCAAAAGCGAGTAGTAGAAGCCGTAGCGCATGCCGCGCTTCTCGCAGGCGTTGACGAACTCGGCCAGCAGGTCGCGCCTGGCGGCGGTCCTGGGAGCCGTGAAGTCCGAGACCTGGGAGTCCCAGAGGCTGAAGCCCTCGTGGTGACGCGAGGTGAGGATCATGTAGCGCATGCCGGCGTCCTGGGCCAGCGCCACCCATTCCTCGGGGTTGTAGTGCTGGGGATCGAACTGATCAGCCAGGACCTTGTATTCCTCGGGAGGAATGCTCTCCTGGTACATCGTCCACTCGTGGCGGGCCAGGAGGGAGTACAGGCCCCAATGGATGAACATGCCGAAGCGGGCGTCGTGCCACCAGGAAAGCGCGGCGGGGGTAGGCATCGGGGAGTCCTCGAATTGGGGAAGTGAATCCCCGCAGCATGCGACGGTTTGAGCAGGTTGGGCAATGACGGCACGGGACTTCGGCGTCGCTAATGGCTTCGGTAATCTCGGAGACGACTGGCAACATCGTCCGCCTGACCAATGTCTGACCGTCCATCGCGTCTGACGCGCCCACTCAATCCCATGCCGGCCGCGGTTGAGAGCGCGCTCGAAGAGACCGGCCTGATGGAGGCCTACCAGGCCCGCCCGCCGTATCAGCGGAACGACTACCTGGGCTGGATCGACCGAGCCAAGCGGCCCGAGACGAAGGCTCGCCGGCTGCAGCAGATGCTGGACGAACTGGAGCAGGGGGACGTGTATATGAAGATGGCCTGGAGGGCGGGTAGGGCTGGAAGCCGGTGACCGGTCGAGAACGCTGGGGGCTAAATCGCCACAGCCCACTTGACACGTGTACCGGTACGCGATACAGTCATGTGTGATTCGGACGCTTCTCAGTCGTGGGCTCAAGCGGCTGCATGACCGGGACGACTCCAGCAGGCTGCGAGCGGATCAGGTGGGGCGGATCAGGAACGCTTTGGCGGACCTCGACTCAGCGCGGTCACCGCGGGACCTGTCAATGCCGAGATACAGGTTGCACCAACTGAGGGGGAACCTGCGAGGGTTCTGGAGCATCAGAATCACAGGAAACTGGCGGATCGTATTTCGATTCGAAGGGGACGACGTATACGACGTCGACTTGGTCGACTACCACTGAAGCGAACGGGTGAGCGATGGCAATGAAGAATCCGCCACACCCCGGTCGAAGCATCCAGGAGAACTGCCTGGAGCCGTTGGGTCTGAGCATTTCCGACGCGGCGAGGGGGCTGGGAGTGGCGAGACATACGCTCTCGCGCGTAGTGAACGGGCATGCGGCGATTTCGCCGGAGATGGCGATTCGCCTTGAGAAGGCCGGGTGGTCGAACGCCGAGTTCTGGCTGCGCCGCCAGACCGCCTACGACCTGGCGCAAGCGCGCCGGCGGCAGGACCAGATCAGGGTGGAAGCTTCGTTGCTTGAGGCCCGGCCGGCGGGCTGACCGTCGACGACCAGAGATCGTTTCCAGCGGCTGACCAGCCGTGCCGCAGCCAATCCGGGGCGCGCCGGTGCCGACGGTCAGCCGACTGCGGAGGGCCACCGTACCGCCCGCGGCCGCGCGATCTTCGGAGTGAGGGAACGAATGGCGCCGTGCTTGCGTAATCTCTTCAAACGGAACACTGCTTCCCGAACCGGATGATGCGCACCCGCCTGCCAGTGCATGCTCAGTGGCGCAGCCTGCTGAGGGCGCTGGGCCCGTTGCTTGCGGCCGTGTGCCTTGGGCTGGTCGCGGCCTTGCAGCCCGCGGTGCATGCGCAGGGTCCCAGCCCCGGCCCCGCGCTGCTTCCGACGGAGGCGGCCGAGCCCCCGAAGCCGGACCAACGGTTCGTGACCGTGAGCAGCGGCAACTTTCACGCTTGTGGCCTACGGGCGAATGGCGACGTTCTGTGCTGGGGCGCCCGGCCGCCAGGCGAGACGGCCGAATTCGGTCCGGTTGACTTCGGCCAGGCGTCGCCGCCGGCTGGCGAACGCTTCGTGGCCATCAGCAGCGGCGGTTTTCACACGTGCGGCCTGCGGGACGATGGAACCGTCGTGTGCTGGGGCGCCGGTCTGGACGACCAGTCCGAAGGCCTGGGCCAGGTGGGGTTCGGCCAGACCTCACCGCCGGCTGGCGAGGCCTTTACCGCCATCAGCAGCGGGGGTGGGCATTCCTGCGGGCTGCGTGAGGATGGCTCGGTGGCCTGCTGGGGGAACGACGAGTCGGGGCAGGCCTCGCCGCCCGCCGACGAACGGTTCACGTCGATCACCAGCGGCGCCAATCACTCCTGTGGCATTCGCGAAGACGGAACCGTCGTCTGCTGGGGACCGGAGCCGCGACCTGGTCCGTTCGGCGGCTGGGAAGCGCCTCCGGAAGCAGCGTTCGCGTCGATCGATGGGGCCCACGGTTATACGTGCGGCGTGCCGCTGGAAGGTTCGGCGATCTGCTGGGGGAGCTATTCGGAGATCCCCAACCTTGCGCGCTATCCGCCGCCGGACCTCCGGCTTGTGGCCATCAGCGGTGGCGGCGGCCATGCCTGTGGGCTCAACAAGGACGGGACCCCGATCTGCTGGGGGGACCTGGCGGAAAGTCCGCCGCCGGGGCAGCGCTTCGCGTCGCTCAGCAGCGGGATCGGGCATACCTGCGGACTTCGCGCCGACGACGGTACGGTGGCCTGCTGGGGCGACGATTCGTATGGGCAGGCGTCCCCGCCCGAGGGCGCGCGGTACCTGGGTTCCGAGCCCATCCCGCCCGATCCCTACGACCCGGCGGCGCCGCTGGTGGCACTGAGCAGTGGTGGTCGACACGTCTGCGGCATCACCAGCGAAGGCTTGGCCTGGTGCGCAGGCAGTGACAATTTCGGTCAGGCATCGCCGCCGCCCGGCGTGAAGTTCGCCTCCATCAGCAGCGCGTCGTTTCACACCTGCGGCATCCGCCTGGATGGCGTGGCGGTGTGCTGGGGGGATGACGCGGATGGTGAGTCCTTGCCCCCTGCAGGCGAGCGGTTCGTCTCAATCAGCAGCGGCGCCGGCCGAACCTGCGCCCTACGCAAGGACGGGACGCCGGTCTGCTGGGGCCGCGAGAGCGCCGACGAAACGTCGGCGGTGGCGACTGAGCAGTTCAGCGCCATCAGTGCCGGCTGGGGCCACGCCTGCGCGCTGCGGGCGGACGGCACGGCCGTCTGCTGGGGGAGTAACTGGGGCGGTCAGGCCACGCCACCCGAGGCTCAGAGGTTCAGGGCCATCAGCACTGGCTGGGACCACACCTGCGCCTTGCGCGAGGACGGCGCGGCCGTCTGCTGGGGCCGCAATCAGTATGGCCAAGCGTCCCCGCCGGAGCACGAGCGCTTTGTGGACATCAGCACGAACACCTACCACACCTGCGCGCTGAGAGAAGACGGCACGCCCGTGTGTTGGGGCGCAACCGATCCGTGGTCGGACAGCGGTCAGGCGTCCCCGCGTCCCGGGGAGCGGTTTGTGTCGGTGAGCAGCGGAGACAACTTCACCTGCGGCCTGCGGTCGGACGGCACCTACGGATGCTGGCGATTCGGTCCCGCAAAGCTCGGATTCGACCTCGACACCGTCGGCCGCGAGCGATTCTGGGCGGTAAGCGATCGTACGCTGACGGCCGTAAGCAGCGGCAACCGGCATACCTGTGCGATTGATACGGACGGCACGCTGCGGTGCTGGGGACTGAACGACTATGGACAGGCGGAGCCTCCGGCGGCGGGGACGTTTATTGCCGTCAGCAGCGGAGGACGACACACCTGCGGCCTGCGCGACGATGGCAAGGCTGTCTGCTGGGGCGACGCGGCGGATGGCCGGACCGAGCCGCCGGCCGACGATCGATTCGTTGCGATCAGCAGTGGATGGGCCCACAGCTGTGCGCTGCGTGACGACGGCTCGGCCGCGTGCTGGGGCAGGGACCATAGCGGCCAGGCCTCGTCGCCAGTAGCCGAACGCTTCAGCGCAATCAGTAGCGGGCTCACGCACACGTGCGCGCTGCGCCAGGATGGATCGGCGGTGTGCTGGGGCCGGGATGACGACGGCCAGGCCTCGGCACCGGACGGCCGGCGGTTCATCGCCATCAGCAGTGGCTCGGACTACACGTGCGCTCTCCACGAGGACGGAAGCCCGTTCTGCTGGGGGGATCCGGATGACGAAACGGCGACCCCGCCGTATGTCGAGCGCTTCGTCGCGATCAGCAGTGGCCCGGATCATGCGTGCGGACTGCGCGCCGACGGCACGCCGGTCTGCTGGGGCGAACGGAATGCGGTCGCTCCGCCGGGCGAGCACTTCGACGCTATCAGCATCGGCGCCGTGCATACCTGCGCGCTGCGTACAGACGGACGCCCCGTCTGCTGGGGCAGCGGCTTCGTCACGCCGACCGAGTCGGCCGTGCGTTCACAGTTCGAGACGGTCAGTGTTCAGAGCTTCGTGGCTATCAGCAGCGGCTACGGGCACGTCTGCGCGCTGCGCGAGGACGGGTCGGCTGTCTGCTGGGGCTCGAGCGGCGCCGGCCAGACCGCGGCGCCGCATGGCGAGACGTTTTCCTCGCTGTCCAGCGGAAGCTCTCACACGTGCGGATTGCGCTCCGATGGCGTGGCGGTCTGCTGGGGATATGACGAACAGGGTCAGGCAGCGTCTCCTGAGGACGATCGGTTTACGGCGCTCACCAGCGGTAGCTATCACACCTGCGGGCTTCGTACCGACGGCACCGCAATCTGTTGGGGGCGAGACGACAGCGGCGAGGCGTCGCCGCCCGAAGGCGTGCAGTTCATGGCAGTCAGCGCCGGCGAGCGCCATACCTGCGGCGTGCGAACCGACGGCGTGGCGGTCTGCTGGGGGGACGATGAGCACGGCAAGTCGACGCCAACGCAGGCCGAGCGATTCGTTGCCGTGAGCGGCGGCGAGGAGCACACCTGCGCGCTGCGCGCCGACGGGACGCCGGTCTGCTGGGGCATGGCCGGAAGCGTGTCGTCCCCGCCGCACGGCGTGGCGTTTACCGCACTCAGCAGCGGCCCACAGCACACGTGTGGATTGCTGGCGGACGGGACGCCGGTCTGCTGGGGCTCAAACGCCGGCGGTTATGAAACTCCTGGCGGGCGAGCCGTAGCGCCGCACGGCGAGAAACTCAGCGCGGTGAGCAGTGGCGGTGACTTTACGTGCGGCCTTCGCACGGACGGCACGCCGGTTTGCTGGGGCGGGCGCTTCGAAACCGGAGCGCCGCGCTATCCGCCTATCGCCGGCGGCCCGTTTGTTGCGATGAGCAGTGGGGAGTTGCATACCTGTGCGCTGCGCGAAGACGGCTCGCCGCTCTGTTGGGGCGACGACACCCACGGTCAGGCGTCGCCGCCAGCGGACGAGCGCTTCGTGGCCGTGAGCAGCGGCGAGCACCACACCTGCGGGCTGCGCGAGGACGGTGGCGCCGTGTGCTGGGGATCGAATCGCGACGGGCGGTCAACGACGCCGGTCGACGAGCAGTTCGAGTCCCTGAGTAGCGGCTCAAGCCACAGCTGCGCTTTGAGGTTGGATGGATCGGTGGCGTGCTGGGGGCGCGACGACCAGGGGCAGGCCTCGCCGCCAGCAGCCGAGACGTTTGTGGCGATCGGCAGCGGCGGGGAGCATACCTGCGGTCTACGCGAGGACGGGTCCACGCTCTGCTGGGGCGCTGAAGACCGATCCAGCAGCTGGGGCAAGCTCTGGCCACCGGAGGACGAGCGCTTTGTCGCCCTCAGTGTTGGGCCGAACCATACCTGTGGGTTGAGGGCGGACGGCACGTTCTGGTGCAGCACGGACTTCAATCAGTGGTCCGGGGTGTTCGAGCACGAGCGTTTCGTTGCCATTAGCAGCGCCCGTGAACGCCTATGTGGCCTTCGGGACGATGGCTCGGCCGTTTGCTTTGGTGACTTCCACACATTCCGTCCGGTAAGTCAGCAATTTGTGTCGCTCAGCAGCGGGGCTCGGCACACCTGTGGGCTGCGCGAGGACGGCGCCATCCTGTGTTGGGGTCAGAACGACCGGGGCCAGGCATCGCTCCAGGACCGGTACCCAACGTCATTGCGTGGCGAGCGGTTCACGGCCGTGACCGCCGGCAGCCGCGTCGCCTGCGCGCTTCGCCAGGACGGGACGCCGGTCTGCTGGGTGGCGCCCGATTCCAGGTGGTCGTCGCCACGCGACCTTCCGGAGACTCCAGACGAGCGGCTGAAGACAGTCAGCGCCGGGTCCGGTTACGTCTGTGGGCTTCGCGACGATGGCACCCCCGTGTGCTGGGGACAGGACTGGAACGGTCGAGCCGTGCCGCCGGAAGGCGAAGTGTTCGCGGCCATTAGCAGTGGCTCCGGGCACACCTGCGCGCTGCGTCCGGACGGCACGCCGGTGTGCTGGGGGAGCAACGACGACGGATCCGGTCGGCACGCCGGCGGGGCGTCGCCGCCGGCTGGCGAGCGCTTCGCGACCATCAGCGTGGGCGCCTTCCACACCTGCGCCCTGCGCGAGGACGGAACCCCCATGTGCTGGGGTAGCAACGAGGACGGGCGCGGCAACCCCGTTGGCCAGGCTGCACCGCCCAGCGGCGAGCGCTTCACGACCCTCAGCAGTGGATCGCTCCACACGTGCGCTCTGCGCGCGGGCGGGACGGCCGTCTGCTGGGGTGAGAACCACGACGGCCGGTCGTCGCCGCCGAAGCACGAGTCGTTCGTCGCGATCGACAGCGGGGACGAACACACCTGCGGTGTCCGCGCCAACGGATCCGCCGTCTGCTGGGGGCAGAACTGGAACGGCCAGGCCGCGGCGCCGTCGGGCGAGACATTTGCGGCCCTCGGCAGTGGGCAGGACTTCAGCTGCGCCCTGCGCCAGGACGGAACGGCGACGTGCTGGGGCGAGGGGTACCCCCGCCCGCCTGAGGTGACACCGCCGTACACGCCGCCGGCACCGCCGCTGCCCAGCCCGCTGCCAGCGTTCGTGGCCGTCAGCTGCGGCAGTTTCCACACCTGTGCGCTCAGCCTGGATGGTCAGGCAATTTGCTGGGGCGGCCGGTCCGGCCTTCGGCCGGTGTGGCCGCCGGAGGGTGAGCGGTTTGTCGCGCTCACCAGCGGGTGGAGCCACACGTGCGGGCTACGCGACGACGGAACGGCCGTGTGCTGGGGTGTTGGCGTCGCCGTCAGCGAGCCGCCCCCTGCCGGCGAAACGTTCTCCGCGCTGAGCAGCGGCTCAAGCCACACCTGCGGCTTGCGTAGCGATGGGACGGCGGTCTGCTGGGGCTTCGACGAGGACGGTCGAACCTGGCCGCCGGCCGGCGAACGGTTCACGATGCTCAGCAGTGGCGGCGCTCACACCTGCGGCCTGCGCGAGGATGGGACGGCGGTCTGCTGGGGACGCGACGACGAAGGCCAGGCCTCGCCGCCCGCCGACGAGCGGTTTACGGCAATTGCCAGCGGCAGCGATCACACGTGCGGGTTGCGTGCGGATGGGACCGTCCGCTGCTGGGGCGACAAATCAGCCCCTCACGCGACGCCGCCGGTGGGTGAGACCTTTGTGGCCATCAGCAGCGACGACTACCGCACCTGTGGGCTCCGTAGCGATGGGACCGTGGAGTGCTGGGGATCCTTCCGACCCGGCGAATCCACATCGCCCGACGACGTGCGGATCACCACCATCAGCATGGGTCGAGCACACACCTGTGGCCTGCGCGCGGACGGAACCGTGGCTTGCTGGGGGTCCGATGACGAGGGCCAGGTGTGGCCGTCGCGATGAGGCTGGTGAACGTGCCGACAGTCCGCCTAGACGTCAACCGCTCTGCCGCTCTTGGGGCGGGCCAGCGACTTCTGTCGTCTTGTTCAGCTCCGGCGATTCGGCTGATTTCAGGCCTTCGTCGGATGAGCGGCAAGTCGAGGCCATTGCCCGGACGGCTGCGACCTCTCACCGCAAGACGTAGGTCCCGGGCCCTGGCGCCGCCGTTGCGCTTCGTCGCGCTGGCCGCCGTGCTGGTTGCGCTCGGTGTGAGCCTCACGACCCGGCCGGCGCATGCGCACAGCCGCCTTCCGCCGTGCGAGGGTTGGGGTCCCCGCGGCGTTCACTCGACCAATGCCCAGAACTCGGTGCAATGGACGCCGGGTGGCTCCGAACTGCTTTTCGTCCACAGCGACCAGCTCTACCAGGCGACGGCGGACGGGACGCGCGTGCAAGGGACGTTTGAGGTGCCGTACGAGGCCCACATCGAGATGCGGTCGTATCTCAAGGTCTACCTGACGCACGCCGACGTCTCCCCTTCCGGGACACAGGTGGCGTACTCCGTCTGCTGGGACTCCTTCACGTTCTGGGACAGCCCGCCAAGGGAACCGCCGGACGAGGAGTCCCGCGCGGTGCACGTTCCGATCGGAACGGAGTTCTTCGAGGTCGCTGTCTGGGATGCGACCACCGACGAGGTGGACTACCTGGCCGTTGGCAGCGTGCCCGTGTGGTCGCCCGACGGCACCCGCATTGCGTTTCTGTCCGATCACAATTACGCCGACACGTCCGCTGGCAGCCAGGCAAGCAACGAGGTCGATCCGGGGCTCTTCAGCATGGCCGCGGACGGCTCCGACATCCAACGCCTGGCGCCGGCGGACCCTGGGGACGTCGGCCTTCCGCCCCGCTGGTCGCCGGACGGACGGCTGCTGGCCTTTGTGCGTGGCGTGGGTTCGGCGGAGCAGGCGGTGTTCACGGTGGGCGCCGACGGATCGAATCTCAGGCAGATCTCCGCCGCGGCCAGCCTTCCCTCCTGGTCCCCCGACGGCGCGCGCCTGGCGCTGGCGTTGCCCGACGGGGACGAGGTGGCGCTGTACACCCTCGCGGCGGACGGCTCGGACCCGCGGCGGCTGACGACGATCGAGGGCTGGCAGAGCCAGGGCTGGAATGAAGAGTCGTACGCGGAGGATCCGTCGGTTGCCTGGATCGAGACGGTGGCCTGGTCGCCGGACGGATCGAAGATTCTCTATACGTGTGGATGGGCGTCGGTCTGCGTGGTCGACCTGGATGGAAATCCCGTCGGGTCATCGCCTGAGAACTTCGGGGAGCCACACGGACCGGTCTGGTCGCCCGACGGATCGCGAATCGCGATTGGCATAGGCGCTGAAGTCGACCGCTATTCGCGCAGCGTGCCCGAGGTTCTCTACACGATGAGGCCCGACGGTTCCGACCTGCAGGTGCTTGTGACCCTGGGCGTCGGGCTGGTGGCCGAGAGCGTCAGAGAGGCCGACCTTGCAACGCGATACGCGGCCTGCACCGCCGGATACGTAGTCCCCGAACCCGGTGCGAATCCCGGCCTGGTGAGCGACTGCCAGACGCTGATGAATCTTCGTGACTGGCTGTTCGGCGCGGTGACCACGAACTGGAATGCCGGGACGCCGATCGACGAGTGGGTGGGGCTGACCATCGAGGGCTCGCCGCGGCGGGTGACGGGACTGAGGGTGGGAAGCGGCAGCTACGGCGATGCGGTAACCGCGGGCATCATCCCGCCCGAGGTCGCCAACCTGCCCAGGCTGCGGACGCTCGAGCTTGCCGGCAACCAGATATCGGGGAACATTCCGCCGGCGCTCGGTCAACTCGCCGAGTTGGAGACGCTGGACGTCGCCCACAATCAGCTTTCGGGAGGGATTCCAGCAGCGCTCGGCGATCTCGGCTCGCTGCGGAGCCTGAACCTGTCGGGAAACCGGCTCTACGGTGAAATTCCACCGGAAGTGGGCCGGCTGACGGGCCTTGAACTCCTGGATTTGGCCGGGAACGATCTGACCGGCGAGATTCCAGAGGAATTGGGCAACCTTTCCAGCCTGCAGAAGCTCAACCTTCGGGAAAACGAGTTCGACGGGAGGATTCCGGGAGAGTTGGGCCAACTTGCCGGCCTGGTGGAGCTGGACCTCGCGGAGAGTGGTGTCGCGGGCAGCATTCCGCCCGAAATCGGCGACCTGGCCGGGCTGGAGACGCTGGACCTCTCGAACAATGCGCTGACGGGTGACATTCCGCCCGAGCTTGGCGGGCTGCGAAACTTGACGGAGCTAAATCTCGCCGAGAACCAGCTGACGGGCCTCATCCCCTGGGAGCTGGGCTGGCTGACCAAGCTCACGGATCTGCAGTTCGGAGGCAACCAACTCACCGGACGTGTTCCGGTGGCCTTGGGGTCTATGTACCAATTGTGGTCGCTGGGACTGTGGGGCAATCAACTCGAGGAGTGCCTGCCATTCCACCTGAACCGACGTGAGCCGCCGTACATCAGCCCGCGCGAGTGGGCGACCTGCGAGGCCGGTTCGTATGCCTTCAACATTCGAGACGACGCGTTGCCCGGGGCCAGTGTGGGCCGGGTGTACATCCCCGGCCGGCTGGCGGACACGGTCAGCTACGTGATCGCGGGCGGCAACGAGGCCGGGGCGTTTGCCATCGACTCGAGCAGCGGCCGCATCAGCGTTGCAGGCGAACTGGACGCTTCAGCGGTCGATGCCTATTCGCTGACGGTCGCGGCGAGCGACGGACTCGACGACGTGGTGAGCGTGGAGATCCGGGTCAATCCAGCGCCCTCGCCGCCGACCTGCGCCAGTGGAATCGCCGTGCCAAATCCGGAGGAGAATCCCGGGCTGGTGAACGACTGCCGGATCCTGCTCCAGGCGCGGGAAGTTCTGGTCGGGCGGGGCTGGCTGAATTGGAGCGCCGAGGCCCCGATGGAGCAGTGGGAAGCGATCGAACTCGGCGGTACGCCGCGACGCGTCCTGGCGTTGGAGATTCGAGGGCCCCACGGCGGCAGGCGCATCCCGCCCGAGCTTGGAGGTCTGAGCGCTTTGCGGCGACTGGTGCTCTTCAACAACCGTTTGTGGGGCACCATTCCGAGCGAACTCGGGCAACTGCGCGAGTTGCGCGAGCTCGATCTGTCAAATAACGCATTCTCGGAAGCAATACCGCCGGAACTGGGTCGGCTTGCCAACCTGACCCACCTGAATCTCTTCGTCAATCGCCTAACCGGACAGGTTCCAGCGGAACTCGGACAACTGACGAATCTGCGGGAATTGCACCTCGGCATGAACCACTACCTGATCCAGTGCCTGCCGAGCAGCCTGGCCGCCCGAGCGCGGCAGGGCGCCACGTTGCCGGACTGGCCGACGTGCGAGGCGGACGGCTAGCGGTCAGACCATGAGTTCGCCGCCGGTGATGTCGAGGGCGGCGCCGGTGATGTAGGCGGCGCGGTCGGAGGCGAGGAAGCAGACGAGTTCGGCGACCTCGGAAGGCGCACCCATGCGGTTCAAGGGAATCGACGGGATGTATTCCTGGATGCGTTCCTCGGACCAGGCGACGCGAAGCATGTCGGTGTCGATCATGCCGGGGCAGACGGCGTTGACGGTGATGTCGTAGGCGGCCAGTTCCTTGGCGGCCGCGCGGGTGAGGCCGAGCACGGCGGCCTTTGAGGTGGTGTAGGAGGCGCCGCCCACGGTGCTGACGTTCTTGCCGGCGGTGGACGAGAAGTTGACGATGCGACCGTAGCTGTTGGCCTGCATGGCCGGGATGACGGCCTGGGTGCAGAAGAAGACGCCGTTGACGTTGACATCCAGGACCCGGCGCCACTCGGACTCCTGGATGGACTCGAAGGCCGTAGGCGAGACGATGCCGGCGTTGTTGACGAGGATGTCCAGGCGACCGAAATGCTCGGTGACCGCGGCAATCATGGACTCGACGGATGTGCGGTCTGCCACGTTGGCCGGAAACGCCGCGGCGTTGGATCCAAGTTCGGATGCGACGGCTTCGATTTGCTCGGCATTGACGTCGTTGACGGCAACCAGCGCGCCGCCGGCCAGCAGGCGCTCGGCGGTGGCGCGGCCCATGCCGCGGGCGGCTCCGGTTACCAATGCGACGCGGCCCTGGAACTCAGCGGTCATCTGGGCGATCTCCTCGGGTGACCCGTTCGGCAATTCCGAAACATCATCCTGCCAGCCATGCGGTCACGTGACCGCCACATCAAACCACAGGCCCCAATGGTCGGAGCCGTACCGGTCGCCATCGCCATGCGCGGTTCCGAAGCGTCCCTCGGCGACGATCTTCAATGTCGAGCGGGCGGCCGAGCGAATGAGCAGGTGGTCGATTCGGAGTCCGGCGTCAGGCCTTGATCGCGGACAGCCGGCCTTCGAACAGAAACCGATCGAACAGGTCGTCCAGATTCATGCTGGAGACGTCCTGGAGCACGTCGTCGGCCGCGCGGGTGCGCAAGCGGCCCTGGGTCAGCGGCAGGGCCTCCGATATCCCGTCCGCCGATAGCTTCTGCTGAAGACTGACGAGCGCGGCCAATTCCAAAGCGCCAAGCGGCAGGAAGGTCAGGCCGGTGTGGTGGTAGCCGCCCTCGCCGTTGACCGCGCGCACGGCGTACTGGGTGACACGCCGCCGTTCCTCGTATTCCAGCTCGATTACGTCCACAACCCGGCCTTCGCCGGCGCCTTCGGCAACCACGAGCACGCAGTTGTTGGAACCCTGCGACGGCTGGAAGTCGGCGGTCGGCTGCAGCGGGTGCTCGGCTACGAGGATTTCAACCTCTTCAGTACGAGGAATGGCTCGCAGCAGACCATGCACCTCACCGTGACCGGCGTCCCGGATCTGGACCTGCACGTCCGAAGCCTGGGGCACGGCATCGGAATCGGACGTAATGACTGTGATGGCGTCCGCACCGATTGCGTGCAGCTGCTCGATGGTGGCGTCCAGCGGCGCGTCGCCGCCGTCCGCTGCGGCCGCCCCGTCCGCCGTTTGTCCGTTGCCGACAAAGATCACGCCCCGCAGGTCAGCCATAGCACCGCCGTAGATTTCCGCTCATGCGGCATACAGTACGGCATATCGGCGACGGCGCCAGAGAAACGACGCGCCCAGCCATCATGCGGGCGGCTCGCCGATGGTCAGCCGATGACTGAACCGGCGGGCAGCAGGTGGGCGAGGCGCGGTCGCAGGTTGTCGGGGGCCTCGTCATAAACCTCGCGGGGCAGGTCCTCAACGAATGAGTCGATCCCGTCGCCGACGATGACCTGGCGTTCCACGTGACCGCGGCGGGTCGGGTTGAGGTTCAACCACCACGGCGCGAAACGGACAACCACGGTCACGCGGTCCTGCTCGGTCGTGTTGGGTGAGACGGCGTGCCAGAGGCGGCTGTCCACGATAGCGACCGAGCCGGCCTTGCCCAGCAGGCGGGCCTCGTCGTCGCGCGGAGCCATCCAGTCGCCCAGCGGGCTGCCGGGACGCGGGTGATCCTGCTGGCGGTGGCTGCCGGGCACCACGTACGTCGCGCCGTTCTCGGGCGTGAAGTCCGTCAGCATCCAGAACGTGGTGAGGTGCATGGGCACGTCCGGATAAGGCGCGGGGATGTGGGCGAGGTTGCGCTGGTTGTAGGGAAAGTCCGCGTGCCAGATGTCGCGGTCGGTACCGGGCCCGGTGACGTAGCCGGTGACGTACGAGATGCGCCAATGGGGACCGAGCACGCCCTGGGTGACCGTGTTCACTTGCTCGTCGCCCAGGTGCGGCAGCAGGGCCTGGTCGAAGCGCAGCAGGTTGGAGACGCCGTAGCGCGGAGCGGGGGAGCGCGAGTGCTCGATGATGGACGCCGACACCTTCTCGCGAACGTCGCTGAGGTCCGGCTCCGAGATGATGTCGGGAATCACGCACCAGCCGCGCGTCCGCAGGTCGTCCACATGTGAGTCAAGCCCGTTCGATGCGTTCATTCTGATCTCCGCCGGCGGGCGTATCGGCCCGGCCGTTCGTGCCTTCGCCTGCTCCGGGCAGGCAACGACTGCGATTTACGGAATGCTAGCAATGCCAACCGTGGCGGAGTCAGACTCATCGACGGAAAGGGGCGAGGCGGCCAGGAGCGCCTCGCCGCTCACCCCATCGGAGTCAGCAGCCGTCGTTGCCGCAGTGGGCCTTGGGGTCCTTGTAGGGGAAGGGGTCGTCGCGGGTGCCCGCGGTACTCCCGGAGTCGCCGCAGGCCGCGCTTAGGCCGACGGCCATGACCGCGAACGCGCCGAGCAGGGCTCCGCCAAACCGTCGTCGGGTGAGCGTCCGCCGGAATCTCTTGTCCACTGCGCCGTCTCCTGGTCGTTTTGGGTCGCGGCCATTAGAGCGGATGCGGGCCGTATCCGCAAATGGGCCAACGGCCGGTGGCGCAAGGGCGCGGTGCTAGCAACTCACGTTGCCGCAGCGGGCATTGGGATCCGCATACGGAAAAGGATCGTCGCGCGATCCCGCGCCGTCATCGGCACCGCCCCCGCAGGCCGGTGCGAGCCCGACGGCCGCAACCGCAAGCCCGGCCAGCAGGGCTCCGCCGAACCGTCGCCGGGTGAGAGGCCGTCGCGGTCGTTTTTCCACTGCACCGTCTCCCGATGCTTCGAGCCGTGAACATTAGAACGACTGTGCTCGGATTAGGCAAACGGTGGCCGGACATTCGCCGACGCCGCGATCAGGCTGGACGTCGCGTTCCGCCGTTAGCCGGGTCTCACCACTGGAACACCGTACCCATCAGCTGCGACGAATCGTCGCGCAGCGAGGCGTAGATGGGAGGCGCTCCGGCGGCCGGAACGACGTCCTGGATCAGCGGTTCGATACGCACCAGTCCCCCTCCGACCAGGCGGCAGAGATTCTGCAGGTCGTCGCGGTCGAAGTGGCTGTTCTGCTTGATCGTGATCTCCTGGCCCTGCCCGGTCCTGAAGGTGTAGTTCACCTCCCAGCGGCCGGCGACCAGGATCACGCGGCCCTGCAGGCGGACGCACGTGATCAGCTTGTCCTCCATGCCGGGCATGCCCGCGAAGTCGATGACGGCGTCGAAGGCGCCCTCGCCGATGTGCCGGTCCCAGCCGTCGCCGGATACGTCTACCACCGACTCGGCCGCGCCAATGGTCCGTGCCAGCTCCAGCCGCGGTCCGGCCACGTCGCCGATGGTGACGCGGGCGCCCATCACCGCTGCAATCTGCGCCGCCATCTGCCCGATGCACCCGGCCCCGCCGACGATCAGCAAGCGCTCGCCTAGGCGCAACTCGGCGTTGCGGCAACTGCGCATCGCCACGCCGCCCATGCCGAACAGGGCGGCATGAACCGGGTCGATGTCAGGCGGCAATTTGAGAACCAGGTCGTCCTCGGCGATGGTGACGAACTCCACGTGGCCAGCGGGGCTGCGCTGCGTGCCGCTGTGCGCGCCGATGAACACCAGGTCGCCGAGGCTCAGATCCGAGACGTCGGGTCCCAGGGCGATTACCTCGCCGACGCTCTGATAGCCCTCGTTGGAGGGCAGCTCGTGGTCGGGGCGGGAATAGTTGCCGCCGAGCATGTTGTTGCGCTCGGTGCCGTTGGTGATTCCGCTGTAGATGGTGCGGGTCTTGATCTCGTTGGCCCGGAGCGGATCGGTGTACTCGGGCCAGTCATGGACCAGCCGCTTGCCCCGCCGTCCGTCGTCCTCCAAAACGGTTACCAGCGCTCGCATGGCAGTCCCTCCTCAGCCTCGGCTAGAGCTTTCCGGCGGCCCAACGGATGCCGCGGTGCAGCACGGTGCGGAAGCCGGGGTCGGCGTAGGCGGCGTTGTCGTGGCCGGACTGGAAGCAGAACACGCGGGACTTCCCGAACCGACGCGTCCAGGCCAGGGTCCGCATGCTGAGCGCGTGGTCCGTGGTTAGCAAGATCCGGCTGTCTTTGTCTGCGCTGGACATCGTGTACGTCTCGTCCGGCAGTTCCCAGTCGGCCAGGCCCTCGGTAATGGGGTGCGAAGGATCGGCCACGTGAACGGGGACGAGTTGGTCCATGTGGTAGCCGAACGTCCGCTCTTCGATGCCGCAGAGTTCGGACCAGCGCGGCCATTTGGGAAAGGCCAGGATGGCGTGGTGCAGGACCACGATGCCCTGCGAGGTCTCGCCGAGCGACTCGAGCGCCGCGGCCGTCCGCTCGTCGGGGGCCGGGCGGTGGAAGTTGTAGAAGACAAGCACGTCGTAGGCGTCGCGCACGCCACCCAGGTCGGCCACGAAGTTGTCCAGATCCTGCGGATACGCGTCGACATCCGGCATGCTCCGGAACGCCGCCTGGAAGCCGGGCACGTCGAACCGGTGCTCGCCGGTGATGACCGCGGCCGTGATGCTGCCGTCGTGCCTGGGGAGACCTGCCATCCCGATGCTCCGCGTCTAGCTACCGCGAAACGCTTGCAGCGATCCGTTGGAAACGGCTGCCGGCATTTAGCCCTTCGCCGCCTTCAGCGCCTCCACCTGCTCGCGGATGCCGACCTCCGTCGGCAGGCGCTCGATGCTGGATGCGCCAAAGAACCCGGCCACGCCTTCCGTGTTCGCCAGCACATGGCGTACGTCGCTGGGATCGGCAATCGGTCCGCCGTGACACAGCACCACCGCATCCGGCTTCTCGGCCACGGCGGCGTCGTGAATGGCCTGCACGCTCGCCACCGCGTCGTCCAGCGTCAGCGCCGTCGTGGCGCCTATCGAGCCCTTCGTCGTCAGCCCCATGTGCGGCACCAGCACGTCCGCGCCGGCCCGGCTCATCGCCACCGCCTGGTCCGGGTCGAACACGTAGGGGCACGTCAGCATGTCCAGCTCGTGCGCCTGGCGAATCAGGTCCACCTCCAGGCCAAAGCCCATGTTCGTCTCTTCAAGACCCTGGCGGAAGATGCCGTCGATCAGGCCCACCGTCGGGAAGTTCTGCACGCCGTCGAAGCCCATGGCCTTCAGCTGCTTCAGGAACGTCGGCATCAGCCGGAATGGATCGGTCCCGCACACCCCCGCCAGCACCGGCGTGTCCTGCACCACCGGCAGCACTTCCGACGCCATGTCCACCACGATTGCGTTGGCGTCGCCAAAGGGCATCATCCCGGACAACGACCCGCGGCCCGCCATCCGGAAGCGGCCCGAGTTGTAGATGATGATCAGGTCCGCGCCGCCCTGCTCGGCGAACTTGGCGGTAATACCGGTACCGGCGCCGCAACCGATGATCGGCTCGCCCGCGTCCAGCGTGGCCCGCAGGCGCCGCAGCGCCTCAGCCCGTGGGATATACGGCATGCGCGCAGTCCTTTCGTTCGTGTGCGGCGCTGCAGGGAGACCCTTGCGTAGCGCCCCCGGTCATCGAATCCGCGCTCGTTCGTACTCCCACTCCTGGGAGACCTTGGCAAAACGCCCCTCGCCCTCCAAGGTGCATCGGCTCTTCACCCTCTCCGAGGGGAGAGGCAGAACCTGTCCTGAGCCAGCCGAAGGATTCGGCCGTCTTCGGCCGAAATCGGTGAGGGGTCTTCCGCGCAACCACCCTTGGGTTATACAAATTCCTCTCGAGAGAGGGACGGCTCTTTCTCCCTCTCCCCGTGGGAGAGGGTTGGGGTGAGGGTCTTCCGCGCAACCCGCCACGGATTGCCCAGATGTCTCTGCTGAGCGTCCCAGCGTGAGTGCGCATCCTCACCCCAGGTACTCCAGCAGCTTGTCCGTCATCGCGTCGGCAAAGGCCTCGTCATTCACGTTGAGATCCAGTTCATAAACCGGAATGTCCTCGCGCACCTGCCGCTTGATGGCGTCAAACAGCGCCTGGTCCGCCTCCGGCCAGTGGAACTCCTCGCCGGGCGCGCCCAGCAACGACAGTCCCTTCAACGGCAGGAAAATCGCCGCGGGCGCCGACGACCCATTCGCCTTCTCCGCCAGGATGCGGCCCAGTTCCGCGTTCTCCTCCGGGTCCGTCCGCATCAGGCTCACGTTGGGATTCCAGTAATGGAAGCGCCGGCCCTCGAACCTGTCCGGAATCGTCGCCGGCGCCTGGAAATTCACCATGTCCAGGCAGCCCGGCGCGATCACCTGCGGGACCCCCTGCGCCGCCGCCGCGTCCATCCGCGTGGGACCCGCCGCCATCACGCCGCCCACCAGTTCGTCCGCCCATTCCGTGGTCGTCACGTCCAGCACGCCGCTCGCAAACCCTCCCGCAATCACATCTTCCATCGTGCGCCCGCCCGTGCCCGTGGCGTGAAACACCAGCACCTCGTAACCCAGCGCGTCCAGCCGCGCGCGGCAGCGCTCCACCGCCGGCGTCGTGTTGCCGAACATCGAGGCCGCGATCAGCGGCTTGTCCTCGATCTCCGGGACGGCTGTTGCCACCATGCCCGTCACCGCGCCCACCGCGTTCGCGTAAATGCGCGCGCTGATCCGGTTCACCCCCGCCACGTCCACGATCGAGGGAACCATCACCACGTCCTTGGTATCCACGTAGCCGCTCGTGTCGCCCGAGGCCACCGTACTCACCATCACCTTCGGCACGCCCACCGGCAACGCCCGCATCGCCGCCGTGCCCACCGCCGTCCCGGCGCTGCCGCCCATGCTCAGCACCCCGTCGATCCGGCCCTCCGCGTGCAGCCCCCGCACGATCGCCGCCCCGCCGGCGGCCATCACGCCAATCGCCGTGCCCCGGTCGCCCTGCGCCCGCAACTCCGCCAGGCTGGTGCCACCGGCTTCCGCGACTTCGGCGGCCGAAATGTCCGGCTCGAATCCGGGATCGCCGATCACCCCACTATCGATCACCAGCGCCCGGTGACCGCGACGCTCGATCTCGCCCCGCACGAAGGCGAACTCGTCGCCCTTCGTATCCAGCGCGCCAATCACGGCAATCATTCTCGACATCCCGTCAACTCCTCCGCGCCCATCCGCGGCGCGCCACCCGCCGGATACCCCGCTACCTTAGCCCGCCGACCTGAAATCTCACGACTTTGGCGCCAAATCGTCCACGACGAGCCGCGCGGCATTTAGTGCCAGGGCGGTTAACACGTCGTGCCGCACGGTCCAGTCCGGCGGCAGAGCGCCAAACAGGGCATAGGTGCCCGGACCGACCGGCTGCACGACTAGCCCCTGACCAACCGCGACTGTCTCGACTGGATGCCAGGCGTCGCCGTTAAGCCGGTACATGCCGGCGGATGCGGCCCCTGGCTGGCTGAACGTCAGTCGAGCTGTCGGCGAGAGGCCAATGTCCCGGCCACCGGCGTCGCGCGCCGTGACCGTGATCGCCGGCGAAATGCGCACCAGGTTCGGCCCGGCGCCGGGCAGCGCCGCGTACGTGGGCTGGGCCAGCAGCGTCAGGTCCGCGCCGTCCGCCAGGGCGCGCCCGTCCTCGACCAGGGCTGCGCTGGAAAGCCGCAGCGTCAGACGCGAGGCATCCGGCGGCCCGGCGGTTTTCCGTGCTGGCGGCGTCTCGGTCTCGCGCAGCCGCACGTCCGGAGCCGTCTGCGCCCTCGCCGGCGGAGGCGCCGATGGCCAGAGCGCCGCAGCCACCAGGAGCACGACGAGCGCGGCGGCCATGCCGGCCGTAAGCCAGCGGTTCACGGCTCGTTAAGCGTCCGCACCGTGGCCAGTACCTCGGCCGACCTGTTGCCGCTCACCTCAATGTCCACGGCCCAGAGCGGCCGGCTTGACGGCCAGGCGCCGGCGGTCAGCAGCTGGTCTGGCGGTGCCGCCGTCGACAGGCCGGAGCGCCGACCAAGCGACTCCCGGTACCAGGCGAATTGCCACAGTCTCAGGTCGACGATCGTTACGTCGGACTTTCCGTCCGGCGCATAACGCTCGTACCACAGCGGAAACGTCGCACGGTCGTCCTGGGTAAGGATCACGGTGTTGGCATCGGCCTGCGCCAGCGCCGCGTGTGCGAAGGCCTGGGTGTGCGTGGCGTCGCGCATGGAGACTTCCGGGGCAAGCTCTGTGCCGCGAATGACGGCCGTGGCGATGAGCAGCGCCGGTAGGACTGCCGCAACAAGACGACCGATGCTCGTCCTGGCGGCGGTGGCCAGTCGTGCGACCTGGTCCACGCCTACTAAGGACCAGACTGCAGCCACGGCCAGCACCGGCAGGATGAGCACTTCATCGTCGCGGGAGTTGTAGAGGGCGCCCACGGCCAATGCGCTGAGCGCGATCCATCCCGTCGCCAGCGCGGCCCATGCGTGCCTTCGCGTCAGCGACGCGCCGCCAGCTGCCAGCAGCGGCAGCAGGACCCACGTTAGCTGGCGCGCGGGTTGGCCCAGCAGCCAGGCCGCCTTGGCCGCGGTAGTGCCCACGTCGCTGCCGCCCACGCGCGGGCGGTAGATCTCGCCGCTGACGACCGACCAGAACCGCTCGAGGTTCGATGGGTCGCCCCAGTTGATCGGTGGGTCCAGCGATGCTGCGAACGGCAGGTAGGCAAAGACTGAGCAGCCCGCGACAAGACCGAGCGCCGCCACTGCCGCCGGCCGACGGCCCAGACGGGAGCCCCAACGCCCCCGAAGTAGGATCGCCATCAGCGCCGGAGCACCTAGGGCCACCGTGATGTGGGCGCCCGTGCCAAGTCCAAGCAACATCCCGGACGCGAACGCCCACCACCTCGCCGCACTGTCGCCGAGTGCGTTGGTTCGCGCGCGAACCGCCGCGTAAACCGCACTCCACAGCAGTAGGCTCGCCAGCGCGTAGACCTCGGTGACGATGGCGTTCGACCAGACCAGCGGCGCCAGGCCGTAGAGGGTCAGCACTGCTGCCGCGGAGGCCGCCTCGGGCAGCGAAATGGGCAGTCCCGATCGCGGCCGCAGCCGGGCCGCCAGCAGCCCGAGCGGAATCAGCGATCCGGCCGCCGCGAATGCGGTGAGAACATTCAACCGAAACGCCAGGTCGCCGAGTGGGATTGGCCGCACCGCCAATCCAAGCAACATCAGGGTCGGATAGCCGGTGGGGTGGGGGACGCCGCCCACGGCCACCGCGGCGGCGAAGTCTCCGCTGTCGATGCCAGCACCGGACCACACAACTCCTGGAGCGAGCGTCAGCAGATAGGCCGCCAGCACGCCCGCCGAGGCGCTCAGTCCCACGGCGGCGCCGGCGATGCGGTTGGGTATTCGCCACATCCCGCGGCTACGTCATTGCCCGTCGGCGAAAGACACGCCCCAGGCGCGTCAGGTCCGACCGGGCGTCAGGCGATTCAAGCAGCGAAATTCCGGCAAACGTCGTGAAGATCGGGTCTGGGATCCCGTGGTCGGCGAAGACGAACCAGCGTTCAATGCCCAGCTGATGGCCTCGGGACTCCAGCCAGTCCAACGCGTCGCCGAGGAATGTCTCGATGAGATCCGTGCGGAAGCGGCCGGCCGGAGCGATGAGGACTTCGCCGTCCGCTGTCTCTTCGACACGCCAGTCGTCGTAGCCCCAGATGATTGCGAACTCGGTCAGCCAGATGGGGCGGTCGCGGTGCGCTGGAATCTTGTCCAGGTAGGCCCGCAGACCTTCCAGTTGCGCTTGCATCACCGATGCGTCCGTCATGGGCGGGTCGATCCAATCGATCTCATAGGCGTGGATGCCCCAGACGTCGATCGGCGGCTCCGTGCCGCGCAACTCCCGGTAGGCCGCTCGGAACGCGTCAATCCACTCGCGCCCGGTCAGGTCCTCGCCCGCGCAGCCCCGGCAGCGAAAGTCGAAATTCAGCGTGTTGGGCGCCACGATGCGGGCCGACGGATCACCTTCTCTGATGGCCGTGACGACGCGGTCGAAGAACGCCGCATAGGCCCTTGGCGTCAGGTCGTCCTGGAGCCCCGTGTTGGGCTCGTTGCCAATCGCCCAGGCCGCCCCCGGATGTCGCGCCGCCTGTGCGCCAAGCTCGGCGCGTGAGGGTTCGTTGGCCGGTCGAACGACAGCCACCTTCTCAGTCCCCGGCGGAGAGTCTTCCAGGCTGGCGGTGTAGTCCAGGTAGCTGCGGGCGCCGGTGCGCGCCAGCACGTTGTGAACGCTGTCGGCGACGTGCTGATGCAGCGCAATGACGCCGTAGCGCCGGTCGCCCGCGGGCGGCCAGGGCGCTGACTCAGTCCAGGGACGGAAAGCATGCGTCAGGTCGGTACCGGGGATCGCGACAGGGCGTCGTATGTCCAGCGGCAGCCCCGGTGCGTACTGGCGCAAGAGCGGGTTGGCGGAGGCCGCCGCGGCCAGGCTGGCGCTCAGCCGCTCGCCGCTAATCAGCGACTTGAGGTGGTCGCCTAACAACAGGCCGCCAGTCGCGCCGGATGCCGCATCAAAGTGCATCACGCCCCGCTGGAAGCGTTGATACACGAAGCTCGCGTTTGCCGGATCGGGTTCAGGCCGGCTCAGGGGCAGTCCCCAGACTTCCAGCGCCGCAAGTTCCCGTAAGTGCGCCGGAATCCCGGGCGGCGCGGCTGCCAGGTACTCGTGCAGGAAGCCCACGCGCTCGTGCTGCCAACGATTGGGCACGTGCTCGCGAATGAACGCTCGCACGGCACTCGCGTATCCCGCTGAACCGACCTGCGGGGCCGACGAGGCGAGACTATGGTCGACTGCCGGAATCGTCAGCCCGCCGAAGCGCCGATAGTCCAGGTAGGGCGCTTGCAGGATGTTCAAACCTCGCGGAGACCCGTTCGGGCCGATCTGGATGCCCTGCCGCTGGAAGAGTTGCACCTCAAACTCATAGAGCGTGAACACATTGCTGATGGGGAAGCCAAAGGTCTCCACGCCGCCGCGAGACTCGAAATAGGCTCGGATCTCTGGGTTCCACACGCCGAAGCCCGATTCCTTGAAGAACAGCGGGGCGCGCCCGTCCGCGCTGATTGAACCGGCCGTTGTCGCTGCCAGCAGCGCAGCCAAGGCCAAGCTGGATGCCCACGCCGACAGACGCCGTCCCCAATCGCCGCGGCCCGGCATGGCGGCCGGTCGCCTGCCGCCTATCGTGATTCGGAACCGGCCTGGCGGTTGGCCACCAGCATGGCGATGAACTCACGGCCTATCGGGCGAATGGTCACTTCACTGGTGGCGTTGTTCAGGCGGAGTTTGAGGTGCTGGAAGTGCTGGTCGGTGAAGCCGGGAGGACCGGGCAGCGCCTCCGTAATCGGATAGCCCAGAACACTGGCGCCCCCCAGGGCCTGAAACGTGTTCAGCATCGCCCCGCTCAGGTTGTGCCCGGTTTGTGGGAAGTACCGGCCCGCGCCGGTAGCCCGCGCGGGGGGATCGGGCCCCACGTACTGCCCGTTCTCGCCGCGAACCCAGGATGGGGCGAGCAGCGGTTGAATCTCGTATCCGGAACCGGCCAGCCGGGCGTGGTATCCCAGCACGCCGTTCGCGCAGATCTGGACATACACCCCGAGACCCGGGTCCGTCTCGATGATCCGTCCGCCTGGACCGACCGTCACGAAAAACCCATTCGTGAGGCACGGCCCCCAGGTGCTTGTGCCGCCGGTTGATGCGTAGAAATCCGCCAACTCGGGGATTATGGGTGTGGGGCGCGAACCGACGACGAAAGCGCCCGGCTCCTTAAACACAAACTCAACGCAGACCCCTCGTAGGTCCATATGAGCGGCTACAAGTCGACCGGGACTCACGACCAGTGACTCCACGTCGATACCGGGCGGCTTCATGGACGTCGGAAAACAGAGCCGCGCCAGTTGCGCGCGGGTGAGCGAGCCGGGGAGCGTGCCGCGGCCTGTGGCGCCCACGCTGACGTGGACACCGATGATCGGGTGCCCACCCGTCGTCGCTTCGATGAAAAGACGGGCAGCTTCAGGCGTAGCCCGTGGCAGTCGGCGACGGCTCGGGGCGGATTCTCGGGTCGAGACGTCAAGCAGTTGAATATCGGACTGCGAGCCGCCGTAAGTCTCGGCGCCGGATGCATACGGGCCAACCGTGACCTCGATCTTTTGGGGCGGCGGCAGTGGTGTTGGGGCTGCCGGGGTTAGCGCGGGACCCGTCTGGCCGATTGCGGGCTCGGGGCGGGAAGTGAAGACGATCGCGGCGACGCCGAACGTCACGGCGACGACGACCCACCCGAGGAGCGAGCGATTGAACTGCGCAGGACGCGAGGCCTGCAGCGGATCGGCGTCATTTGCGCTACGGCGCATGAGTCAGGTCCTGTCCGACCGGAATCCGAACGAGCCGCTGAAGCAGGGCGCGGCCCCAGCCTTCGCTGACCCGATTCCCCCACACGAGCAGCACCGTGAGCACGGTCCGCGCACGCACAGCTGTCCATTGCTCCAGGACGATCTTGACGCGGCTTCCGTCCAGGGCTGCGAACCAGCCCGTTCGCAGGGAGCGGCTTGCGGTGAGGTCGGGTGCGAGATCCTGGCTGGAGGTGATGGAGGGTTCCAATTCAGCGACCAGCCCAAGCGGGTTGGTTGCCAGGTCGGACGCCGGTTCCAGTCGACCAGCGGAACGCGTGGCCGATGCGAATAGATCCGCGGACGCGGCGTTGGCGTGCCTGGAAATTCGGGCAACGGCAGCCAGCGGGCCGTCGCGCTCGACGCGTTCGTCGCGCAGTTTTGCGCGCTCGCTGAAGCCGAACGCGACCACGGTCGCGGCGATCTGGCCGATATCCGGGGCGCCAGGATCGGACGCAGATTTGGTGATCAACAGTTCGAAATAGTTTGGGCCCAGGTCTTCGGCGACCGGGAGTGGCAATGACGTTGGGGGTCCAGGGTCGTCTGCGGATTCGGAGGCGGCCTCTGGCGCCGAAACTACGGTGGGTCGTTTCTGCCCCAGCCCCAATGAGCGCGAGGCGTCGGCGGAGTTGGAAGCGGATACGAGGACCTCGGTGGACGCAGTCATTGGGGTGCCGGGCATCTGATCTGCGGATGGCGGCCTTGCCTGAGACTCGGGCCCAGCTGATGTACATGCTGTGAGCACAGCAACAGCGCCCACAGCGGCCAGGCGCAACACACCGGGTCTCGGCAGGCTCACGCGCTCGGACTCCTGAGCGTGAGATCTGTCGCGAGGCGTCCCTCGAATATCCGTTGTTGCGGTGTCTGGATCACCAGCCGATGCCCATCTGTTCCAGGTTGCTTGGGAACGCTCAGCACGTAGCCGCTGGCACTCCAGCGGGCTGGGAGGCGAGGGGGCAACCAATAGTGAAGTCTCACGCGCTGACGTTGACCAGCAGGGAGGTCGAGGAAGCCTGCGAACTCCGTGAGCCCGTCAACCTGGCGTGCGCGTTGGGGATCGGTCAGACCCGAAACCGAGGCTAGGCGAGCGCCTGCCGGAACATAGACGCGAAGGTAGTCCGCCAGACGCGTGTCGGCGTTCGCAGGCGAGATTTTGTTGACGTAATCGATCAAAAGCGTTGCCTGCCCGGTCGTCGGATCCGCGCGGTAATGAACTGTCTGTTCGATCGCGCGGAATGGAGCACCGTGGTCGACCTGCGCGTCCACGATGTAAACCAGGTCGTCAGTCGCCGCCGGCAGGCGTCCGCCCGCCCCGATCTGCTCCACCAGGCGTTGCAAGCCAGGCTCCTCGAACGCCGCCAGCAGGTGCTTCTCCGCAACCATCGCCCGTACCGCGCCCATGACCGCTCCTGGGTCCGAGCGCAGCCGCTCGGCGATCGAGTCCAGCAGGGCCGAGGTCAGTGCGGCGTAGAACGGCCGCTCGCTGAACCAGGCGCGGCGGTCGCCCGTGGAGTGGGCGAAGTGCTCCAGCACCGTGTAGGCGTTGGCCGTGGTTACGCGCACCTCGTGGCCCGGAACCTCAACCGGACCGATGGCGGCGAGGAGGATGCCCAGCGCCTGCTGGTCAAAGGCGAGCACCCCGTCCACCGGCTCCACACTGTTCAGCGCCAGGAACCGCTGAATCTCGTCGGCGGAGGTTCGAAAGTCGGGGTGCCAGTTGGCGTCGCGCAGGTTCCAGTCACGCATGCCCTGGTAGCGGCGCAACGGCGGAGGCGCGGGGACTCGCGGGCGGGTCGGGTCCTCGACCAGATAGCTTCGCAGGTACGTCAGGTCGCGCAGTTCCCCGTTCGCAACCGTGACGAACGCGACATTGCCGATGAACCCGCCGGTTGGCCGCAACTCGTCGCTCTTCTGGGCCAGCAGCAGGTACCGCCGCGGCGTGGGCGATCCGAGCGCGTTTGGCGCCAGAAGCGCGGCCTGGAGCGCGGTGCGCTGCGTTTCAATCGCGGACCGAAGCGTCGCCGTCCGCCGCTCATCCAATAGAGTGCCTGCGGACATGAGCAATGCGTCCAGTCGCCGGCTGGCGCGCTCGACGCCGGCGAGTTGATCTCGAATGGTCGCGCGCTCGGCGTTGAGTGCGGCGACGAGCGAAAGCAGCGGCTCATTCGGCGAGTCGCCGCCGCTCGTCAGCCGGTCCACAAGTCCTGCCGCCAGGTTCAAGGAAGTTGCGGCCGCGGAGCCGAGTTCCAAGTAGACGGCAAGCAGGCCCTGGGCTTCCTCAATCCGGCGCGCGACCGGCGGGATGAGTGAGGCGAGGCCGAGCGCGGGCCCATAGCGGTTCAGTCCGCGCTCAACCTCGGCCAGCCGCGCGGTCGCGGACTCCAGCGTGCTGCTGCTGGCGCGCAAGCCGGCGGCATCGGTGGCGCCGTCGGCAACCCGCCAACGGACACCGGCAATCGCGTCAACGGCGGACTTGACTTCCAAGGTGAGGTGGGTGAGGTGGAACGCGGCGAGCGCGAGAAGCACAAGCGCGGAAGCCAGCGCCACCAGAACCAGCCGCCGGTAGCCAGGCGCCAGGGTGGTGTCTGCCACGGTCGTCCGCACAGCCTTAGGCAGCGCCACGGCGCGAGAGCACGGCAGGGATGGTGCGCAGCAGAATGGCCAGGTCGAGCGTGAGAGATCGCCGCCGTATGTAGAGCAGGTCCGTCGCCACCAGCCGGCGAAACGACGCATGGCCGCGCGAGGTCACTTGCTGGAGACCGGTGAGGCCGGGTCGTACGGTCAGGCGACGTCTGGCCCGGGGGCTGTAGTGCCTGAATTCGTACGTCAGGGCCGGACGCGGTCCCACCAGGCTCATGTCTCCCTTGAGCACGTTTACCAACTGCGGAATCTCGTCGAGGCTCCAGAGGCGGAGCAGTCGACCGACACGCGTCAGGCGCGGGTCATCTCGCAACTTGCCGGAGCAATGGTTCCCACCGATGTACCGCGCCGCGAAAGACTCGTGGGCGTGCGTGGAGGCCCCGGCTTGCATGGTTCGGAACTTGTAATAGCGGAATTTCCGGCACCTCAGGCCATGCACCCAGGCGCTGTAAAGAATCGGGCCTCGGGAGTCAAGCTTGATTAGAGCGGCTATCAGCAGCCAGACCGGCAGGCCAATGACCAGCAGAAGCAGCGCGAGACTGACATCGAGCGCGCGCTTGGAATATTCGTATGGCACTTGTGGGCGGCCTGCGGACGCGGTGGATTCTCACCGCAGTTCGCATGGGGTACGGGTTCGGCCGCCCGAACATCCCGAGTCGGATGTCGTCCTGAACCTCTCGGGTCCAGGAACAGTGTCTCACATGCAACTCGGCCGGTTCCCAAGGCTGCCTGGCATCGCCAGTTGGAGCCGGACCCGGACCGATCCGGTGGAAGATGGCCGCCGGCCCTGGCAAACGCAACGCTCACCGGACTGATTCAAGTGGCAGAAGCGGCTGCGGGCGACACGCGACGTTAACAGCGAGCGTGACAAGGAGCCCACGGCCTGCCTACTCTCGGCCTGCCTACGCGGCTGGCCACATCCATCGAGTGCGTCTAGGTGTTCGCGGCGTTCCGGCGGAGCCATCGATAATTGACGATTCGGTCTCGCATAGTCCCGAGTATTGTTTGCATGCGCTTGTAGCAGAGCGCCAGCAAATTTCGGTTGCACGTCAGATATCGATGTTGCAAACTTATGTCGTGTTCGAGCTTTCACATCGTCATTAGGAGGACGATTGATGAAGTTTAAGGAAGTTGTGTCAGGTAGCGAATGGGCAAGCCGCCCGCAGCGCATGCGGCGTGTGAGCCCGGAAATCAGGGAAATCGTTCGCGCAGCCGGACGAAGCAAGGCCGGCGAGTGGACGGTCGTCAGCCTGACGGATGACGAAAAGAAGCGGCAGCCGACGCTGCGCGGACGCATCCAGGCAGCTGCGGTTCAGCAAGGGTTCAAAGTGAGATTTGAGATGCGCAACGGTGACCTGGGAGTCCAGAAAGAGGGCTAGTCCCGGTCGCTCGACGGAAAGGCCGCGCCCTAGGCGCGGCCTTTCGCTTTAGGCGGAAGTTACCGACAGAGTGCTCTAGTCGTCCCGCCAGAGTTTTCCCATCGCCCGCACGCGCGAGAGCCGCGACTCGTCGAATGCTGGCAATTCAAAACCTAGAGGCTGCGGCGGATTGTCTATGCCCAGAGATGCCTGTATGTCAGGCCTTGTGTAGTACGCGTTGTAGGTCTGCTTCACAAGCTCGGAAAACGACTCGGGATCGGCATTCTCTACCTTTCGAAGTACTTCCACACGCCTGCCGGCGTCGAGTTCAGCGAAGGGTGCCTTGCCGGCTCTGACCTCGATTGCCCGCAGCGTGGTCAGAACAGGGCGTCGCAGCCGCGGCTGCTCGGCGAGGTAGGCGTCAACGGTCAGGGCCGCGCCCAGTGTCCCGGCGGGCGGAAGGTCGCCGTAGGAGGGCACCAGTTCATCCTGGACCAGCGACAGCAGCGCCAATTCTTCCGGTGTAAGGATGCGCGTCGTCATGCCGCTACATCTCGATAATTTCGGCCCAGCCAGTCGGCGCATCGCAGTGCGACAGCCTGGATCGTGCTCGTTGGATTTACGGCGGCGGACGTTGTAAAGGTACTGCCGTCGATTACGAACAGGTTCGAGCACTCGTGCGCCTGGCCCCAACCATTGATCACCGACCGCTCGGGATCGTCGCCCATGCGGCAGGTTCCCATGAGGTGCCAGCCGGACTCCTGGACCAGCGGATCTACCAGTATCTCCACGGCACCCGCGGCTTCGAAAAGTTCGCGGGCACGCGCGATGCTGAATTCGAGCATGCGTTGAGTGTTCTCTCCAGCGCGATACTCGACCCGCGGGGCCGGAATACCGTGCGCGTCGGTCAACTCAGGGTCCAGCGTGACGCGATTCTCCGGTTCCGGTAGGTCTTCCAGCATGACGGAAGTCGTCATCGTGTGTGCGTAGCGCGATCGTAATGCCTCGTGGTGCTCACTGCCCCACGGGACGGGATGCCCAAGGATGCCCCCATTGGCAACCGAGAGCGGTCCGACGCTTCGACTGAGCTGGAGCTCAAAACCTCGCACGAAGCCTCGCGCCAGGTCGGTTTCGTAAAACTCCTGGCAGTTCATCAGGCCACCAATCGGGCCACGCTGCCCGTTCACGACTTCTTCGAACACGCCGCTGACAAATGCAACGGGATGAAACATCAAATAAGCGCCGACCACGCCGGAATTGTTCGCCAGGCCGTTTGGGAAGCGCGCCGACGTTGAGTTGAGCAGAAGACGTGGCGTTCCCACTCCGTTCGCGGCCATGACAACGACGCCGGCCGTATGGCTACGGCGCACGCCGTGGTCGTCGTAATAGAGGGCTCCCGTAGCTTGCCCGGCGTGATCCACCGTTATCTGTTCAACGCGTGCGTGCGTGATCAGTTGTACGCCTTGGGCCAGAGCTTTCGGCCAGTACGTCACATGCGCGCTGGACATGGCGCCGATGGGACACCCAATGTCACACGGCCCACAGCAGTTACAGGGCGACCGGTTCTCGCCAAACGGCTCGGAAATCAGCGCGTTGTCGCACGGCCACCAGTGCCAGCCCAGGTTCTCCAGCCCACGGAGATACGCCTCACACCCGGCGTCAAAGGCCAGTGGCGGCGTCTGCCGCGGACTGCGCGGCGGATTGGCTGGATCGCCCGCCAAACCCGATACGCCCACCATCGAATCGTTGAGGTCGTAATAGGGTTCCAGATCCCAGTACGTAAACGGCCAGTCGTCGGCCACGCCGTCCAGCGTGCGCACGCGAAAGTCGGACGGGCGCATCCGCGGAAAATGCCCGCTCCAATGCACGGTACTTCCGCCAACGGCGTTGACCATGAGCGGATAGATCGGGGTCCCGCTGTTGTTGATGGGGTAGTCCGCGGCCCACCCGCGTACATTCGGATCCTTGGCGAACGATGTCTGTCGGGCGAGTTCGTAGTCAGGTCGGCTGTGCGCGTACTCGGAGGGATCGACCCAGCGGCCTTGTTCCAGGCAGGTCACGCGTAGTCCCCCGCGCGAAAGCGACCAGGCCGCCGCGGCGCCCGAGGCGCCGGAACCAACGATCAGGACATCGGAATCAAGTTCCGGTGCAGCCATTGCATCGCTTCCCAGACTCAATCGCTTGTAGCATACGAGCCGCGCGTTGGCGCGTCAGTCCTTGATCGTTAGCCCGCCGAACAGAACGGTGCCACGGATGCTGACCGTCGCCTCGTCCTGGGCGCCAGGATCCTCGCGCTTGTCGTCGACGCCCCCAAACAAGGCCACAATGTCGTTGTGGACGGTCCAGTCCTCCGGTACGCGCAGCTCCACGCCTCCGAACATGCAGGTGACGTCTATGACCGCCGGCGGCCGCTCGACGCGGGCCCTACGCAGGTCGTATTCCGCCCCGCCGAACAGCGTCGTTGCCTGCAGGCCGGTGAACGGTCCATCCACTTCGTCATTCACGCTGTTGAACACAGCCACGTGATTCAACCCGCCGCCGGACCGGCTGGTTGTGGATCCGCCACCGCCGAATGACGCCCGTGTGAGGATCAGTAGCACGCCCGCGACGATGATGAGTGCTGGCCAAATGGCCCCACGAACGACATCGGGGACCTCGTCCAGAACCGAAAGCTGAATGGCGATCCCCAGGCCGATCAGAATCCAGGGACCTATCGACCCGCGAAACCCACTACGAACCAAGGCCCAGAGACCGAGGACGATGAGGAGCGATGGCGCGTACTCCCACGGGCTGAAGTCGCCGACCCCCAGGTTGCCAAGGAGGAGCAACACCCCAACCGTCACCACAATCAGGCCGATCAACATTCGTCCCGAGCCGCCCGGTCTCATCGGCGTCGCCTTTCGCAACTCCGCGAGCTTGCAGGCGACGCGGGATGACTGGTCACTGCTGCGGACTCAATGCCAGTCAGTTCCAACGGTGCGTTTCCGGATCGATGGACGACGATGGAACCGATTCCAGTTCTTCCCAGAGTTCGTCCGGGATCTCGAACGCGGCCAGAACCAGCGTCTTTTCGATCCGGTCCGGCCGGCTGGCGCCGACGATCGTGGAGACAATGCGCGGGTCCTTGAGCGAGAACTGAAGCGCGGCCGCAGCCAGCGGGATTCCATACCGGTCGCAGATTGCTTGCAACCGCCGCGCTCGTTCCACCATCTCAGTCGGCGCGGCCTGGTAGGCGTAGCGCGGATACGATTCCGGTCCGCGGGACAGGATGCCGCTCCCGTAGGGCGCTGCGTTGAGCACGGCTACGTTGCGCATGGCGGCAATCTCCAGAAGCGGTTCGGCCGAGCGGTTCAACAGCGTGTAGCGGTTATGGGTAACGACCACTTCAAAGCAACCAGTCTCGACGTAGCGGATTTCCTGGTCGATCGGACCGCCGGCCACGCCCAGGTGCTCGATCAGACCCTCCGCCTTCAAGCCCATCAGCACTTCCAAGGGGCCGCCGGGAGCGGTAATGGCGTCAAAGGTCGAGTGCTCCGGATCGTGCAGATGCAGCAGCTGCAGGCGGTCGAGTCCCAGAAGATCGAGGCTCCGCTCAACCGAGCGGCGCATTTGCGCCCCGCTGAAATCGCCGGTCGTCAGATCGCGGTCGGCCTTGGTTCCAACCACGCAGCCGTTGGGGATTCCGCCGAGTTCTCGCAGGACGACGCCGATGCGCCGTTCGCTCTCGCCATCCCCGTATGACGCCGCGGTGTCGATGAAGTTGATTGAACTGTTCAGCGTCTCGCGAACGGCCGCCAACGCGTCGTCCTCCGCCACCGAATAGGCGAAGGTCTCCGGCATGTTTCCAAGCGCCGCCGTGCCAACGCACAGTGGTGTGACGCGCAGCCCGGTCGTGCCCAGCGTGCGGAGTGAGAAGTAGTCGCCGGGTTCGGACATTACGGCGGACCTGGAATCGGCGGGCGTGAGTCGCTGGGGGCCCTGTCCGGTTCACGCCCCGGCGTCGTTCGCCGACCCTCGATGACTTCCATTGCGATCAGCACGGTCGTATAGGCCTCGCTAGCCACGTGACCGTCATCGCTGGCAAACGAGGACGGCAGTCGCGAGTAGTCGGCGGCGGCCATCTGGTCGATTCGCCGCCGCAGCCAGCTTCGCAGACGTTCCCAGGACTCGCCAGCTTCAACGCTGGGCATGGTGTGCTCCCGACTCAATCGCGTCAGCGGCCGCGGTGTGACGCCGAACAAACGCTTCGGCGAGAACCCGGGCGCCCGCTACGTCGTCCGGCTCAAGCTCACCATCCAACACCAAGTCCAGCAGATACTGCTTGATCGGCTTGATCCACACGCCTGGCGGCCGGTCGAACAGTTGCATCAGGTCGTTTCCATCCAGCGGAGAGTCCAGCGCCGCAACATCGCGCTCCGCCTGTAGGTGCTCGCAGCGAGCTTGCAGTTCGGCCACCCGGGCCAGTCCATCCTCGATGCGCCTTGGGCGATAGCTTGTGATATCGGCCCGCGACAGGGCGATCAACGTGTCCAGATCCTCACCGGCCTCAAGAATGAACCGGCGCACCGCCCCGTCGGTCCATCCAGGTTCGTAGGCATTCGCCCGCATGTGCAGCCGGACGATGTGGGTCACACGGTCGGTAAGGCGACCGTCGAACTTGAGCCGGCGCAGGATTCGTCGAGCCATGCGCGCTCCCACTTCCTCGTGGCCAAAGAATCGGATGCGTCGATCGCGGATGGACTTGGTCTGAGGCTTGCCGACGTCGTGTAGCAGCGCGGCCCAGCGAAGCTCAGGCTGAGCCCGCGTACTCGACAGGACGCGCATGGTGTGGGCGAACACGTCCTTGTGCTGGCGGCGTTCTTCTTGCTCGGTCTGCTGCAGGGGAATCAACTCGGGCATTACCAGACCAAGCACTCCGATTTCCAAAAGGGTGACCAAAGCTCGGCCGGGCTCCGGTGAGAGCAGCGTCAAGTTGAGCTCAGCCCCAATCCGCTCGGCGCTGACATGGCGAATCTCGCCCGCCGTACGCCGCGCCGCCGCCAGCGTCCCGGCCTCGATGTCGAAGTCCAGTTGCGCCGCAAATCGCACGCAGCGCAGGACACGCAACGGGTCTTCCGTGAATCTGTCGTCGGCAACGCCCACCGCCCGGATTCGCCTGGCCACCAGGTCGGCAAGCCCGCCGTGCGGATCGATGATGCGTCCGTTCAACACATCCTGCGCCATGGCGTTGATGGTGAAGTCGCGCCGGCTGAGGTCGGCCTCCAGCGAGTCACCAAATTGGACGCGAGGTTTGCGCGATCCGGGACGGTAGGCCTCCGAGCGAAAGGTGGTGATTTCCACCGGATTGCCTTCAAAGACGGCCCCGATAGTCCCGAATCGCTCGCCCACCGTATAGATGCTTGCGGCGCCTGCCCGGCGAGCCAGTACCTTCACCCGATCCGGGTGCGCCCCGGTCGTAAAGTCCAGGTCAGCCGAGGTTCGCCCGAGAATGCGATCGCGGACCGGCCCGCCGACGAGATAGAGGTCAAAGCCAGCCTGCTGAAATATGCGCGCGAGGCGCCCGGTGGGATTCATGGAGTCAAGCCGTCGCCTGATTCAGGCGGTGCGCGAAATCGGCCAATGACGGCGCCACAACGTGCCGGGCGCCGCACGCAACGATCTTACACGCTGGCGAAAACGGTCCCGGATTTCCCCCGGCCCTCCAACTAACCGCCGAACTGCGACATCCGCCACAAAGGCCAGCAGCGCAATGGTGAGCAACTGTGCCCAGCCAAGCTGCGTGGCGCCATTGCCACGTAACGCCAGCGCGGCCAGATCGCTGCTGGCTTCAATGGTCACGCCGCCGGTTATTGCCGCGGCACGCCGCAGCACTCGGTGGTCGGGCGCAATGTGGCCAACTTCGGCTCCCACTGGAACGACGAGACCTGCGTTGGCCGCACGCTCCGTCCCGGTGTCGTCCACCTGGGTCACGCTGATCTCGTATACCCCGGGTGCCAGTCCGTTCACGGTGCCCCGATACCGGCCGGGACCCACTTGTTCCACGATCACCGTGTGCACGGTCCCATCCGGGCCAGCGAGCGAGACCCTGGTGTCAAGTCCGTTCAAGAACTGCCCGGCCGCGTCGACGGCGTCGACTTCAATCACGGCAACGCCGTCGGCGTACGAGGCCTCGATCCGAGGACCGTCGCCGAGCCCACCCGCGAGCGGACTGACCCACTGAACCGCCTGCCGCAGGAACGTGGCGAAGCCATCCCAGCCCAGCCATACCTCAGCCCAGTCCGAACCCGCGTCGGACGTCCAGGCAACAGCGCGACCGCGACCGTATTGCCATTGCGCCAGAATCGGGTCGTTGTTGTCGGAACTCAGCACGATTTCGGCCGTGGGCTTAGCGCGGGTTCGTACGTAGCCCCGCAGGTCGGGCAATTCTTGTCCCGCCAGCCCGCCGGTGAAGATTGGGCTCGGGGCGTCCATCCGAGGCTGAAACTCTCGTTCGACGACCGCGAACTCACCGGCCGTCAGCGTTTCCTGGGTCAAAACCCGAGGGATCGATCGCGGATCCGGCACATAGTAGTAGCGACCGTTGCCGATGCGGGCGATGCGCTCGAGGAGTTCCTGGTCGGATTGCGTGCCAACCGCGATCGACGAGACCGTGATGTCGCGCCGACGCAGTGAACGCGTCAGACCGTCGAAGTCGCCGTAATGGGCCCGGCCATCGGTCAGCAACACGACGTGCTTGACCGAGGCGCTGACCTGATTCAGACGCGACCGCGCGAAGAACATGGCACGTGCGAGGTCGGTGGACGACCCGATCTGGATTCCCCGAATGCGGTTGACGGCTGCCGTCACCTCCGCCGCGGACGTCAACTCGCGCGGCGGCACCACCCACTGCGAGTCAATGTCAAAGGTCATCACGCCGAGAATGTCGCCCTCTTCCAGCAGGTCCACGGCGTCCACTGCCGCCTCGATCGCCATATCGATCTTGGCGGCGCCTTCACTGGCGCCCTCGGCCATGCTGGACGACCGGTCGATGACCAGAACGAGCGCTAAGCGGGGTTCGGGCGTCTCCTCGGTGGGGTCCGACCAGACCGGCAGTGCTTCGTCCATGGCGGTGCCCTGGTAGCCGCCGGCGGCAAAGCTGTCGGGTCCGCCCAAAACCACCAGCCCGCGACCGCCCGCCACGTGGGCGCGCAAGGCATCGAGCGCGTCGGGCTCAATGGCTTCGGCGGGAACATTGGAGACCACGACGGCCTCAAACTGCCCTAGGTCGACGCTGCCGAGCGCGCCTGGTGCTACGTCCCGAACCTCGAAGTTGGCGGCCCGCAACGCTGCTCGGATTTGTGATGTGTCGCCGAGCGTGAGTACGCGACCGGGCTCGGCCACGTGCATATAGGCCTCGGCCACGTTGTTGGCCAGCCGTGGATCAGCGTCTTCAAGAAGCTCTGCCCGCAGCCGGTGAAACCCTGGCGCCAGCCCCCGCAGCTCAACAACATACGTGCGTGTACCTGTGGCCAGGGCGATCGAACCATCGCTGATCTGGCGTTCACCGTCCCAGAGTCGTAGTCGCGCCGTGGTCCGCCGCTGTGAGGCAATCCGAACGCGTGCCTGGACTGCCACGCCGCTGTGCACAATGTTCGGGACTTCGACTGCTTGAAGCACGAGGTCGGCGCCGCGAGTCGCCGCAGCGGGTACGACCGATATCGGCACGCCGCGGGCGGCGGCTGTCTGAACGGCGGACTCGAGCCCCGATCCGGCGCCGGCGCCATCAGAAATCAGTATGAGTTGCCCTCCCACGTCGGGATCGAGAAGGCCCAGTGCCGTCAGAATCCCCGCCTCGTAGTTGCTGTCGTGTCCCGGCAGGTCTGAGCGCAAGGCCGGGGCCTCGTCCAGTCGTTGTGGCGCAGCCAGTACCGCAGTGCCGGCGCCAAACTGGACAGCCCCCACCGATGCGTCGGCCCCGAACGCCTGAACGAAGGAATCAATGATTGCGTGGGCATTTGCCCGTTCCGCCAAGAGCACGCTGTCGGAGGTGTCAACGACAAAGACGGTGGCGGGCCGGGCGTCGCGTCCGACTGCGAAGCCGGCCAGGGCAAGAACCAACGCGGTCAAGCCGACCAGGCGCAGCAGCATTGAGATCCCAAGGCGGACCCGGGAGAGACGGGCCACGCTGAGTGTTGTCAGCCAGATGGCTGCGGGTAACGCCGCCAGCAAGATGAGCAACCACGGCCGGTCCAGACCCATCGCTCAGCGGACTCCACGAACCCGGTGAAAGACCCACCACTCGACCAACACGAGCGCCAGTGCCAGTCCCGCAACCCACGGCCACAGCTCAACCTGGTGTTGAATCCGCTGGACTGATTCCACCGTAGCGCCAGTTCCGGCGGGGACGCCGCCCAGCCCAATCCGTGCTTCTGTCCCCGGCGCATAGTCGATTGACGTCTGCGCCACCAACTCCTGCCCCACGAACTGACGAACCGTATAGGCGCCGGGGACCGTCACATCGAGGACCGCCGGCTGCGGAATGGTGAATTCGACCGTTTCATTGGCTGGATTCGTCACTGCGATTCGATCGGACTGCGGATGCGGGATGAGACGCGCCGGTCGCCCGGGTTCCAGCTGCGCTCCGTCAGGGAGGGGAGCGAACGGATCGGCCCATTGGACGACGTTGGACCAGAACACCGGGAACCAGGGCGCCTGGCTGACTCCGGCGCCGGCCACGTCGAAACCGATCACGGCGGTGCGGCGGCCGGCGACGACCCCGTGGGCAAGCAGGGCACGCTCGCCCACGCTCAGGTCCACCCGTGCCCAGGCAGGCGGCGCGTAGGTCACGTCCGAATCAGACACCAGGTCGCCGACGTCGACCGACTGCAGCAGTGGGCTGTTCGCCACGGCCAGCGGATGCGTATCGGCGGCAATTGGCGCATCGAGATCGAGGGACGGAACAGCCGGTGGCTGGACGAAGACCGCCGAGGCGGAAGGCAGTATCTCGGGCGCGAATCCCTGGAACACGTAAACGTCCGCGGAACTGCTGTCCTGGTCAAACGAATCGACGGCTATGGCCTGCGCCGTCACCGCGGGTACGGCTTGCAACGCTCGCACGATGGGCCAGGGGTCGTTGCCGACAACGACGACCGAAAGCCGCGACGGCTCGGCCAGCGAGGCAAATGCCAGGTTGTCGGCTGACAGACCGTCGTCGGCCGCGCGAACTTCGGCCTGATAGCCGGCCGCCACCGGCAGGTTGTCGAAGACCAGAATCTGGCGTTCGCCTGCCGTCAGACTCATCGCCCGGCTTGTCGGCGAGCCTCGGCCCGCCGTAACCAGGACCTCGGTTGCTACGTCCGTCGTGCCGTCGTTTCGGGCTGCGACGACGCCCTGCACCGCGTCAGGGTTATCGAGGCGTCGCCGAACCTGAAACGAAGGCAGGGCAACGTTCGGGGACGGCTCCCCGACGACGACCGTGCGGACCCCGGCGAATGCGGGACTCGCAGCTTCGACCGGCGGCTGATCCGTAAAGAGCGCCACGATGCCGCCCGCCGCCGGATTGGCCAGCGAGCGCGCCATGTCCAGCGCGGCGTCAAGACGGCCGTGCGAGGCTTCGGGCTCAATCGCACTGAGCATGCGCGTGACTTCGTCACGGTCGTTGGTCTGCGCGACCAGCGTTCGCGGGACGGCGCCCGCGGTTATCAGGGATACGCGCCGGTCGTCGCCGAGCGAGTGCACGAACGCGGAGGCCTCGTCGCGGGCGCGCCTGATTCGCGGGGTCCCGTCGCTGTCGGCTATGGCCATCGATGCCGAAACGTCCATAACCACGGCAATTGGAGGGCCGAGTTCGACCGTGGCCAGTCGCTCGGGCCGCGCCAGAGCCAGTGCGAAGACCGCCACGGTCAGCAGTTGAAGCAGCAACAGGGCATGGCGGCGCAGCCAGGCCAGCCAATTGTCGTCGGCGCGCGCACGCATAGTGCGCCGCCACACGAGCAACGACGCCACGACGATGCGCTGGCGACGCGGACGAAGAAGATAGAACCCCAGGACCGCCAGAGTCAGACCCGCCCACACGAAGGCGAGCGGCGCTGCCCAGCTCACGCCAGCGTTCCGTGCTCGCGCAGGCGCCGCAGCATGATGTCTTCCACTGTCCAGTTCGACCGGATCGGCACATAGCGCACATGCCGACGGTGACAGAACCGTTGTAACTCGCTGGTCCAGTCGCCGATGGCCTGGCGGTAGGCGTGCAGAAGGTCGGCGTCGCCAAGCACTTCCACCGCGTCACCCCCCTCGGCGTCCACCAGCTCGACCTCGTCGGCAAACGCCGGGTTGACGAATTCCTCGTCAAGAACGTGGATCACCGTCACTTCATGGCCACGTTGGGCCAGCGCCCCAATAGCCCGCGGAGCATCAGGGGCAAGCAGGTCGGATGCGAGGACCGCAACTCCGTGCTGGAGGGCGCGGGCGTTATAAGCGGCAACCGCTCGCGCAAGTGCGGTTTCGCCGGATGGCTGCTGGCGTTCCAGGAACTCGAATAGGCGAGCGATGTAGGCTTCGCCCTGGCGCGGCGCGAATGTCTCGCCAAGGTCCGCCCCCAGCGAGGCTCCGGCAACCACATCGCGGCTGGCGAGTGCCGTCCAGCCGAGCGCGGCCAGCACGGCCCGTGCGGCCTCGAATTTCGTGGGCGCGCCCGATGCCATCGAGCCGCTGACGTCCAACAGCAGATGAACGACCAGCGTCTCTTCCGACTCCCGGACCTTTACGAATAGTTCGTCGGTGCGGGCGTAGATGTTCCAGTCGATCTGCCGGTAGTCGTCGCCCGGGCTATACGACCGGTGGTCGGCGAATTCGATCGATGAGCCGGTCGCCCGGCTGCGCCTCCCGCCAGTGTGCAAATGACCGTGTGGTCGCTGCGATACGAGCGAGAGGTTGGCCAGCTTGGCGCGGAGCGCTGCGTCCGGCGCAAACGCCGGCAGAGCCGCACCGTTCGTGCGCTCAGTCACCTGCCCGGCGGGTTGACATGAGGATTGCGTCCAAAATGTGGTCGGCCGGTACCGCGTCGGCTTCAGCCTCAAAGTTCAGCAGCAGCCTATGTCGCATCGCCGGCCGGGCGGCGGCGCGAATGTCGTCAAACCCCACGTTGTAGCGTCCGTCCAGCATGGCGTAGACCTTGGCGGCCAGCACCATGGCCTGGGCGGCGCGCGGCGAGCAGCCATAGCGCACGTATTGGCGGGTCAACTGGTGGGCGGTCGGATCCTGGGGGTGCGTGGATTTGACCAGATCCACGACGTAGCTCGCGACGTGCGGGGCGATGGCCAGGCGACGGGCAAACGCGCCCATTGCCAACAAATCGTCACCCGTCGCCACCTGGGCAACGCCCGGTTGGGCCGCGCCTGTGGTGCGATCGAGGATTTCGCTGAGTTCTTCTGCTGTGGGGTAGTCCACGACGAGCTTGAACATGAAACGGTCGACCTGAGCTTCGGGCAGTGGGTACGTGCCTTCCATCTCGATCGGATTCTGCGTGGCCATTACAAAAAATGGCGGGTCCAGCACGTGCACCTCGCGCGCCACGCTGACTTGCCGTTCCTGCATCGCTTCCAGCAACGCCGCCTGGGTCTTTGGCGTGGCCCGGTTGATTTCGTCGGCCAGCACCAAATTGGCAAATACGGGGCCTGGCTCGAACCGGAATGTCCGCTGCCCGTCGGTCCCGTCCACGACGACGTTGGTACCGGTGATGTCGGCCGGCATCAGGTCGGGGGTGAACTGGATGCGGCTGAAGCGCAGATCGATCGCTCGTCCGAGCGCACGCACGAGTTCGGTCTTGCCGAGGCCCGGTACCCCCTCGATCAACACGTTGCCGCCGGCAATGAGACACACCACGGTGTCCCGCACGATCTCGCGCTGGCCGACAATGAGTTTCCCCACCTCGTCGACGATCGCGGCGGCTTGGTCGCGAAAGTCGTGGGCGAGTTGCTCCGTCGCTTCCGACCCGCTTACGGCAGTGCTCATGGTTCGCTGAAGTACCGATCCAACATTGGCAGCATATCGAGTGGGACATTGCGCGCGACGTCAGGCCGCCCGACGGCAAACCCTCGGTCACCCGCCGAGGCCTCGTATCCAGACGGTCCGCCCGGTCCAATCTCCAGAACCGGGCGCTCCACCGTTTCGGCGCCTTCCTCAGTCGGCTTGATCTCCACGATCTCGAGTTGACCGTCAGTATTGAGCCGTTGCTCGGGCGCAAGAGTCTCCAGCGTGCCCTCCAGCGCGCGCCCGCTCGCCGCGGAGTCGCCGCCGCCCTGTGAACCGGCTGCGGCCTCGGCTCCGGCCTCGGCCTGGGCGTCGCCTGCGGCAGCACTTGCGGCGTCGCCGAGCGAGGTGCCGTCGTTGCCCGGCGTATTGGCGCCGGCCAAGGTCTCGGCATCGGCGAGCTGTTGCGCAAGCTGGTCGAGTTGGGCCTGGAGCCCGCTGTCCGCCTCGACCGTGGTCCCGACAGCTTCAATCTCCTGCGCCAACTGTGCCAGCGCGCTGCGGGCGTCGGCCAACTGCCCGCGTTCAAGCGCTTCGGCCGCCGCGCGAAACTGGTTGGCCAGTCCCGCATCCAGGCTTTCAACTCGTTCCGACGCTTCGCGCAGACCCTCCGCCAATTCATCCATTCGCGTGCTGTTCATGCCGGAAATCTGCTCACCCAACGCACGCGCCTCGCCGGACGCGGCCTGAAAGTCGCCACTGTCGAGGGCACGGCCAAGGCGGCGCCCCTCGGCCGTCCGCCGCAGGGCCTCACCGGCGGCCTCGGCGGCCAGTGCCGCGGGTGCGGCTTCCGGGTCTCGCTGGCGCTCGAGCTCGTCCATGGCGGCGCGAATCTGGTCGATCTGTGCCATAAGCGCGGGATCCGCGAGCGCCGGGGCTTCGCCGTCCGCCGCAGCCTCCAGGCTTTCCGCCAGCGCCGAGACCTGCGCTTGTCCGCCGATGCGCGGCAGCATGTCGGCGGTCGCGGCAAGCGTGCCGATGGCCAGCGCCGCGACGGCAACGGCCAGGAGTGCCAGATCGCCGCGGGGCAGCCGGTAGGGAAATGCAAGAGCCGCATTGACGCCGGCCAGGGCGTGGAGCGCGTCCCGCCGTTGCAGGTCGCGCATGTGATCGTCGGCTCGCGAGCCGGCGACGGCCGTGGACAAGCGCTCGAACATCGCAAGCCGGCGGTCGTAGGCCAGGGCCGCTGAGAGCGGTGGCGGTGCTACCAGCGCCCGTGCCATCAGGGCGACGACCGGAATCATTGCCACGCACAGCGACAGGGCGATTACTAGGCGAGGCAAGCCGAACCCGGCAGCGACGAGAACGACGAGAAGCGCCAAGCCAGAGGCGACTGCCAGAACGCGCGGCGCGGACTGGAGCGTTCGGTGGCGTTGCCAGCGCCGAGCCAGCGGGATCAGGCGCTGCTCGAATGCATCGGAACCGTACGCCGTCGCGCGAAATGCCGGCCGCGAAACACCGCGGGCTTTCAGGAGCGAAACTTCAACTCGCATGGGATTGCGCGCAGGGCCAAAGGGGTGCCACGAAGCTCCTGAGGGTTTCGCCGGCCGCCGCCGGGCCTGGTCCGCCGATCATGCATCGCGTTTCCAGGACCGTGCGGCGGACATGAGGTCTCGGGCTACTCGTCGACCGGCGGTCGTCGCTGCTCCACTCATGGCGGCGATTTCCTCCACAACCCTATCCCCGTCCACGCTCACGACTTGGGTCGTTGTGTCTCCGTCCGCGTCCGACTTGGCCACGACAAAGTGTGAATCGCCGAACGCCGCAACCGGCGCGAGGTGGGTAATGCAAAGCACCTGGCGCCACGCGGCCAGTGCGGAAAGCTTCTGTCCAACGATGTCGCCAGCTCTCGGTCCAACGCCGACGTCAATCTCATCGAATACCAGCGTAGGCGTCTGGTCGACGTTCGCCAGCACCACCTTCAGTCCCAACAGGATCCGCGACCGCTCTCCCTCGGATGCGACCTCGGCCAGCGGCCGCAACGGCTGGCCCGGATTGACGCTGAGCAGAAATGCAGCCTTGTCGATCCCTGTTTCATCGAACGCAACCGCTTCTGATCCTTTCTCAACGGCCAGGCCGCGCGGATCGGCCACCTGTGACAGTCGGACGTCGAACCTGGCCGCCGGCATATTCAGATCCGCCAGTTGGACGGCCACGGCGTCCGCGAGCAACGTTGCGGCACGCTGACGTTGGGCGGACAGTTCCGCGACCAAGGGGATCAGCCGGCGCCTGAGCCGCTCGGCGTGCTCTCGCAACTCCTCGCTTCGCGTGTCTCCATGGTCGAGCTCGACGAGCCGAGCGCGCGCCGATTCGCCATAGGCGATCACGTCTTCCGGCGTATCACCGTACTTGCGGGTCAGCGTGTCAATCTGGTCGAGGCGCTCGTCAATCTGCTGGAGTCGTGCCGGATCGGCCTCCGCAGTCTCCGCGTAGGACTGCAGCGCAAGCGCCAGGTCGTCGGCCAGTTCCTGCAGTTGCCCAGCCTGCTGAGCCAACGGAGCGACCGCCGGATCGAGCGACGCCATCTCCTCGGCTGCTTCCCGCGTCGAGCCGAAGACGTCGGGCACTGGGTCCAGCGTTTCTCCCTGCAGCCGGGCCGCCGCCTTCCCGGCCAGGTCTCGTAGCCGCTCGGCATTGGCCAGGACCTGGCGATCCGCCCGCAGCCGTACGTCTTCCCCAGCCGTCAATTCGGCCGCAGAAATCTCTTCGACCTGAAAGGTCAACAAGTCGAGCTCACGGGCGGCTTCCCTGGCGCCGCGCTGAAGATCTTCGGCGTCTCGGCACGTGGACTGCAATTCGTGCGTGAGCGTGGCCACGGCCTGACGCCGCGGCATCAGCCCGGCAAATCGATCGAGGTATTCAAGCTGCTGCGAGCTCCGAAATAGCGACTGGTGCTCACCTGGCCCATGCACGTCAACCAGCGTCGGTCCCAACTCGGCCAGGGCACGTACCGGGACGGCCCGCCCGTTGATTCGCGCGGTCGATCGGCCAGCGCCTCGAACTTCGCGCGAAAGGATCAGGGACTCATCAGCTTCGACACCGTAGGCGGCAAGCACCGCGTCAGACTGGGACGGGGTCGTGTCGAACACGGCTTCCACGTAGGCGCTTGGCGAACCCGATCGGACATCAGCCGGATCGGCGCGACGTCCCAAGACCAGAGCCAGCGCATCGATCAGGATGGACTTTCCGGCGCCCGTCTCTCCAGTCAGGACGTTCAGCCCCGGTTCCAACACGAGATCAACCGCGTCGATCAGCGCGAAGTCGCGAACGCTGACGTGCCTGAGCACGCGCGCCTAGCCGGACCCGTGGACCGGGCGCGGCATCTCCCGCGGAACGCGCCAGCGCATCTTCTCGGCCAGCGTGGCGTAGAAGTAGTCATCCTCGCGAAACCGCGCGAATCGGGCCAGGTGTTCGGACGCTCGGCACACCACTCGGTCACCTGAGGCCAGCAACTGATCGGTCTGGCCGTCGACGGAAAGCGTCGCCTCGTGCGTGGTGTGCGTCGTCAGTTCAACTCGCTCGTCGTGTCCCACCACGATCGAATTGGCCGGCGTCAGGAACGGGACCAGTGGCGTCATCACCAGGTCGCGCACCTCCGGATGCAGCACTGGCCCCCCGGCGGCCTGGACGTACCCGGTTGTACCCGTGGGAGTCGCTACGATCACACCGTCTGACGTATAGGTCGTGAGCACCACGCCGTTGATGCGGACCTCGACCTCGACAACACGCGCCATGCGCCCGCGGCCAACCACGACATCGCCCGCGGCCAGGCCGGAGCCGACGACGTTGTCCGCGGTGTGGTGCGTCCAGTCGATCAGGACTCGTTCTTCGATCCAATAGGCACCGTCCAGCACGTCGTCCAGGCGCGAGTCAAACTCATCCGGCGTGAATTCTGTCAGGAACCCGAGGCGTCCATAGTTGACGCCCACGCAGACTGCGGCGAACGGGGCGGCTGCGCGAGCCGCGCGCAGCAGCGTCCCGTCGCCCCCAAAGGTGACGACCAGATTCGCCCCCGCCAAATCATCAGGGCGATCGGTGATCTCCCACGACGATACGCACCACGCGTCGAGACCTCGGGACTCAAGGTTTTGCTGGGTGCGCTGCGCGTGGGATACGGATGCGGCAATGCGCGGCTGAAACAGCAGGGCAACCCGCATCAGCCACTCGCTACATCGCCGTCGCCTTCATCATAGTCGCTAGGCAGAGCCGGCCACGGCGGCCGCAGCAACATGAATGTCTCTTGGTTGCCATCACCACCTGTCAGCGCGCTGGCCACGGACCCGGCTACACAGATGTCGTGACGGACTGCCCAGTCCAGGAAGTCGAGCAGCACGGCGTTTCGCACTCGCGCGTCCTTTATCACGCCGTCACGCGGAACCTGCATCCCTCGTACCTCGAACTGCGGTTTGAGCAGCACCAGGGCCCACCGCGCGTGCGGCGCCGCGGTCAGCACGGCGGGCAACACGTCCGGCAGCCGAACGAAGGAGACGTCGACAACCACGAGCGCTGGCGACGGGGCAAGCAGGGGCAGGTCGCGAGCGTCGGTGCGCTCGAGCACACGCACCCTCGAGTCGACCCGCAGGTCGGGCGCAAGTTGATCGCGCCCGACATCCACCGCCGTGACGTGCCGCACGCCTGCTCGCAGAAGACAGTCGACAAACCCACCGGTCGACGCCCCAATGTCCAGGGCAACGGCTCCGTCCACCCCTAGCCCAAAGTGTTCAAGGGCCGCCGCCAGCTTCCGTCCGCCGCGGCTCACGTACTCGGTGGCGCGACCGCGCAACTCGATCTGTGCGTCAACTTCAGCGCGCCGCCCCGGGCGCGTCTCCACCCGTCCGGCAACGACCACCAGGCCGTCCTTGACCATTTGGCGGGCTGAACTGCGGCTGCGCGCCAAGCCGCGGCGCACGAGCAGGTGGTCGAGACGAGGGCGGCGACCAGAACTCCGATCGCCCACGTCAGTCGGTCAGCGTGCCCTTTGTGCTGGGCACGGCGCCGGCCCGGCGCGGATCCAGCGACGTCGCCTGGTCCAGAGCCCGGGCCAGGGCCTTGAAGATGGCCTCGGCCTTGTGGTGATCGTCGTCGCCGGCCAGCACGCGAACGTGAACTGCCGCCCCCATGTGCCGGGCCAGCGACCCGATGATGTGCGGCAACAGGCTGGTCTCCAGGCCGCCAATCCTGTCCTGCTTGAAGTCACCGTTGAAGGCCGAAAAGTCGCGCCCGGCCAGGTCCACCGCCACGTGCGCCAGCGCCTCGTCCATTGGCACGGTGGCGTCGCCCATGCGTTGAATCCCCTGCCGGTCGCCCAGGGCGTCGTTAAACGCTCGGCCCAGCACGATCGCGACATCTTCGGCGGTGTGGTGCGCGTCAATGTGAAGGTCGCCTGTGGCATTGACCTCGATGTTGAAGAGGCCGTGCCGTGCAAGCTGGGCCAGCATGTGATCCAGGAATCCAATGCCCGTGGCGCCGCGAAAGTCGCCGTCGCCGTCAATCGCGACCGTAGCGTCAACTTCGGTCTCGGACGTGGTACGCGTGACGCTGGCGCGCCGATCAGCCATGGGATGCTCGCCTCGACAGGGATCGCGGCATTGTAGTCACGAGGACGCCCGGCGTTCGGCGGCACGCGCGTGGCCTTCCAAGCCCTCGGCCCGGGCAAGGCGCGCCGCCACGGGCGCCAGCGCCGACGCTCGGTCTGCCGTCAGGCGCACGACGGAGACCGCCTTGAGGAACGAGCGCACACCCACCGGCGAAGCGAAGCGTGCCGTCCCGCCCGTCGGCATGATGTGGCTCGGCCCCGCCACGTAGTCACCCAGCACTTCCGGCGACGCGCTGCCCAGGAACACACCACCTGCATGTCGTACAAGCGGCAATAGCGCTTCGGGATCGTCTACCAGCAGACACAGGTGCTCCGGCGCGTATGCGTTGGAAAGCTCGACGGCCGCTGCCAGGTCGTCCACTACACCCACGCCGCCCCGTTGCTCAAAGCTGTCCCACGCCACTTCCGCGCGCGGCAGGGTTGCCAACTGCGCCGCAACCTGGCCTGCCACCTCGGCGGCGAGCGCCGCGTCGGTCGTCAGAGCAATGGGGCTTGCCGGTCCCCCGTGCTCGGCCTGGGCGATCAAATCGGCGGCCACCTCCGCGGCGTCCGCCGTGGCGTCGGCAATGACCAGCGTCTCGGTCGGGCCGGGCAACAGGTCGACGCCAATGACCCCGTACAGCGCACGAGTCGCCAGCATGACCCACGCATTGCCGGGAGCCACGATCACATCGCAGCGGGGCACGGTTTGCGTTCCCATTGCCAGGGCGGCGATGGCCTGCGCGCCGCCCATTCCGAACACACGATCAACGCCGGCCGCGTTGGCCGCGGCCGCCAACGCCGGTGCAATGCCCGTCGAGCGGACCGGCGTGGTGACCACAACCTCGCCTACGCCGGCCACCCGCGCCGGAACCGCGGCCATGAGCAGGCTGGAAACCAGCGGCGCCGCCTGTCCCGGCACATGCAATCCCGCCCGGTCCACCGGCACCCACTGCTGACCGACGCCCAAATCGGGCAGGTCGAATCCCACGGGCATCTCACGCTCGTGATAGGCGCGAATCCGCTCGGCCGCGAACTCGATGTCGGCTCGCAATGCCGGATCGACCTGTCGACCGGCTTCGGCCAGCTCGGCAGGCGGTATTTCGAAGGACGGGCCCACGTAATCGCCCAGTGCTTCGGCGATGCGTCGTATGGCCTCGTCACCCTCGTCCCGAACCTCTCGGATGACTCGCTCGACATAGCCGATCGGCGTCAGCGTCTCGCCGAAGACGTTCGAGGCCGCCCGTACCGCCGAATCGTCGATGGTGACGAGGTCCGGTGAGCGCGCCAGCAGCGTGCGCCGCACGGCATCGGCCCCGTGCACGATTCGCACGACGCGTCTTGTGGACTGGCGTGACAGACCGTTCATGTCAAAGTCCTAGGCCTGCCGCCGCGGCGTGCGGCGGTCGTGGCTGTCGATGGTGATGGTGACCGGCCCGCTGTTTACCAGCGCCACCTCCATATCAGCTTGGAAGCGACCGGTACGCACCGACACGCCTTGAGCAGTCAGCGCCGTTGCCAGATCATCGATCAGATTGGCGGCGCGATCAGGCGCCTCCGCGCCGGTAAAGCTCGGTCGCCGGCCCTTGCGCGTATCGGCAATCAATGTGAATTGCGAGATCAGCAACACCTCGCCGTTAGTGTCAAGCACTGAGCGGTTCATGCGGCCAGCCTCGTCCGCCAGCACTCGGAGATTCGCCACCTTGTCGGCCAGGTAAGCCACGTCCGCGTCTTCATCGCCCCTGGCGACACCGGCCAGAACCACAAGACCGTGACCGATCGAGGCGTACTCGTGACCGCCGATGTGCACCGCGGCCTTTGCCACACGCTGAACGACCGCACGCATCTCCGGAGCTAGGGTCAGCGAAAGCCGAACGGCTAGCTGGAGCTGTCTCCAGAGCCTGTGGGCTTGTCGGGTCCCGAGGCGGAAGCGCCGGCCTTGGCGGCGCCGTCAGACGTGCTCCCGTTGCTCTTGGCTCCGTCCGACTTCACAGGTTTGGCATCGGAGGTTTCCGGAGGCTTGCCGTCGGCCTTGAACTTCTTTCTTTCGGACTCGGATCGGCTGTCGGTTGCGTACCAGCCGCTGCCCTTGAAGATGATGCCGGCGGGATGAAACACCTTTTTCAGCTTTCCACCACATGCCTCGCAGATGGTCAGCGGATCGTCGCTAAAGCTCTGAAATACTTCAAGACGATTGCCGCAGTCCGAACATTCGTATTCGTAGGTCGGCACGACTCGACTTCTCCCGACAGTTGGGGATTGGCGCAAACTGAATCAAGGGACGCCAGATTTGAGTATACGGAGACGGACGGCGCGTACGAGTCTCCGCCAGGGGCAACTCTTCCGAGACTCGGCCCTCTGGCCGACGGCATGGGTGCGGCCTGGTGCTAGCATGAGTCACGACCTGCACCTCACGGCCAGACCGGAGTGCCATGCGCTGCCAAGAGTGCGATCACCAAAACACCGAGGGCGCTTGGCTCTGCATCAATTGCGGGGCCAAATTGCCCCGTCCGGAAGACCAGGAAAGTACGGCCGAGTCTCCAGGCAGGGCGGCCGAACCCGCGGCCGAGAGCGATGAGCCGAGCCGGTTCGCACCCCAGATCAGCGAAAACCTGCGCCGCCTGCGCGACCGCACCGAGCGCGAACGTGCACGTCAACGACCAGCTCAGGCCTCTCCCGGAACCAGCGGGAGCTTCCTCGGAATCCCAATCATGGTCTGGGGGCTGGTCATCTTCGTATTCATCGCGTTCATTTACGCGATGTCCGCGCTGCAATAGCCGGGCGGACGGGCGGCGAGTCGGCCGCAAACCACGCGAATTCAGGCCACATTCGCCACTTTCAGTTTCGAAGCGATTTCGTGCCGGAGTCCGCAAGCCGGGGACCTGACATTGCCGTCGACAGCCAATGCCAGGCCCCGTCCCATTGATCGGCCTTCCGTGACGTCGGCCAGCGCCGTATCGCGGCGTCTTCAAGCGCAGGCCAACCGCCAGCGACTCCTACCGTTCAGCGTGTTCATGGAACATGCGCTCTACGACAGGTGTGGGGGCTTCTACACCGCCGGTGACGCACCGTACGCCGACTATTTCACCAGCGTCAGCGTGCATCCGTCTCTGTTCGGTCAGCTGATGGCGATTCACCTTGGCGACGCTTGGCGAACCCTGGGACGGCCTGATCCCTTTCGCGTCGTTGAGCTTGGCGCGGCCGACGGTCGTCTCGCGGGTCAGATCCGCCAGGCGGCCGCCGACTTTTCGTGGGGCAAGGGCCTGGCTTATGTCGGCGTCGAGCGGGCGCCGGCCGCGCAGACCGCGGATGCACTGGACACCCTCTACGCGTCGATTGCTGACGTTCCAGCAGCCAGCGCCACCGCCATCATTTCCAACGAGTTCTTCGATGCCCTTCCCGTCCGCCTGGCCCGACGGGCGACGGACGGCTGGGTCGAGGAATGCGTGGCTATGGGCAGCGAAGGCTGGGAATTCGCAGACAAGCGCGCGCCCGAGGAGGTTCGGGTCTACGCGAGCCGGTATGCCTCAGCCACGCCGGTGGGCGGACGCATCGAAATCCGGCAGGGCATCGAGCCAATCTTCCGGCACGCCGCCCGCCTGGCCGCGCAGGTCGTCATGACGACCATCGACTATGGCGGCGTCAGCGCGATGGTGCACTCGGAGCGCCTGGCGGCCGGTACGCTGCTGGCCTACCGGCGCCACCGCGCCTCCGACGACGTGCTCGCCAACCCCGGACATGCCGACTTGACCGCCCACGTAAACTTCACGCAGTTGATCGACGAAGGCCGGTCCCAGGGATTCGGCTGCTACCGAATGGGCCAGCAGGCCGACTTCCTGGTTGCCCTGGGTGTAGGTGACCACCTCGTTCGATTCCAGGAGCAATCCGACGCCACGCTGGAGACCTACCGAGCCGAGCGCGAAGCCGTCTTTCAGCTCGTCTCGCCGACCGACCTCGGTCGCTTCCAGGTGCTGACCCAGGGCAAGGGAGTTGACTTGAGCCCGATCCGCGGCCTCAACGCGCCGACCGACTGACCTCGACACGCAGCCACAAGGGAGCAGGACTCAATGCAGACTCGAACCGAGAAAGACCCCCTGGGCGAACTACAAGTCCCGCAGTCGGCGCTCTACGGCGTGCAGACGCAGCGCGCCGTCGAGAACTTTCCGATCAGCGGATTGGCGCCGCACGTCGCATTCGTATGGGCCACTGTCCTCACTAAGAAAGCCGCCGCCGTGGCGCACAAGCGGACGGGGCGTCTCGAAGGCGACCTGGCCGACGCCATCGTCCGCGCCGCCGACGAGGTTCTGGAGGGCCAGCACGCCGACCAGTTCGTGGTCGACGTTTTCCAGGCCGGCGCCGGCACGTCCCACAACATGAATGCCAACGAGCTGTTGGCCAACCGCGCCAACGAGCTCTTGGGACAGCCGCGCGGCAGCTACGACCCGATTCACCCCAACGACCACGTCAACATGGCCCAGTCCACGAACGACCTGATCCCCACCGCCATTGCGCTGGCCGCGCTAAAGCTGCTGCCGGATCTTCACGACTCGCTCGACGTTCTGGCCGAGAGCCTGCAAGCCAAGGCCACGGCCTGGGATGGCATCGTCAAGTCCGGCCGGACCCACCTGCAAGACGCCACGCCGGTGCGTCTCGGCCAGGAATTCGGCGCCTACGCCGAGGCCATCAGGCGCAACGCCGTCGCTATCCGTGAAGCCGCTGACCCCAGCCTCGAACTGAGCCTGGGCGGCACCGCCGTCGGCAGCGGCCTCAACGCCGAACCGGCCTACCAGTCCCAGGTAGTCGAAGTCATCGCCGACCTCACCGGCTTCGAGGTTCGGCAGTCCACCGACTACTTCTACGCCATGCAGAGCATGGCTCGCTTCGCCCAGCTTTCCGGCGCCCTCCGCACGCTGGCGCTGGATCTGAATCGGATTGCCAACGACTTCCGCCTGCTTGGATCGGGACCGCGCACCGGCATCTCCGAACTGCGCATGCCGCCGGTGCAGCCCGGCTCCTCGATCATGCCCGGCAAGATCAACCCGGTCATGGCCGAGTGCCTCAACATGATCTGCTTCCAGGTCCAGGGCAACGACCTCGCTATCGCCTCGGCGGTCACGGCCGGTCAATTGGAACTGAACGTGATGATGCCCCTGATCGCGCACAACCTATGTCAATCCATCGAGATCCTGGCCACGGGATCGCTGGCATTCGCCCGCAAGGGTGTCGACGGCCTGGAAACCGACGACGAGATGCTGCGCTACTGGCTGGAGCGCAACACCATGCTGGCCACCGCCCTGGCCCCCAAGATCGGCTACGCCGCCGCCGCCGAAATCGCCAAACAGGCGGTAGCTACAGGCGAGACCATCCCTGTTGTCGCTGCTCGGATGACCGACCTGCCGGCGGACGAACTCGCAGACGCCCTGGACCCGGCCCCAATGACTGAGCCAGGCGTGCGGGCGGGCGGCGGCGGAGGAGGCTAGCCCGCCGCGTCATTCGACCAAGGGTGAAATCGATGCACCGCCCATGAGCGCAGATGCCCCCGCTGTATCAGTGCGGTCGCTGACGCGAGTATTTGAGCCGAAGGTACGTCGGGGCCTGCGCGGTCTGCTACCGCGCTTCCGGGCCGAGCCCGCCGAACCCAAGCGAATCGTCGCCGTCAACGACCTGAACCTGGACATTGCCGCCGGCCATTGCTTCGGTCTGCTGGGACCGAACGGCGCGGGCAAGACCACGACCGTCAAGATGCTCGCCACGTTGCTGGAACCAACCTCCGGGAACGCATCCGTGGCCGGCTTCGACGTGGCCCGCTCGCCCCGCCAGGTCCGCCGCAACATTGGCGTCCTCTTCGCTGGCGAACGCGGTATGTACTGGCGGCTGTCCGGCCGCGAAAACCTTGAGCTCTTCGGCACGTTGTCATTCATGCCCAGGGAGCGTCTCGCCGACCGAATCACGGCAGCCGCCCAGCAATTCGAGCTGCAGGATCGAATGGATGACCTCGTCGAGACCTATAGCACTGGCATGAAACAGCGCCTCAACCTCGCCCGCGCCACCCTGCACGAGCCGCCGGTGCTCCTGCTCGATGAGCCCACCGCCGCCCTCGACCCAGTCGCCGCCCGCGAAGCGCGTCATCTCATCCGTCAAATTGCCGAGTCGGGTACCGCCATCCTGCTCACGACCCACAATCTCTACGAAGCCGAGCAGATCTGCGACCGCGTCGGGATCATCCAGAGCGGCACGCTGGTTGCCGAAGGGCGGCCGGCGGACCTCATCCGGCAGGCCGGCGAAGTGCCGCGCCTGGACCTCCTTCTGCGCGGCGACCTGGCCACAGCCAAAGCGGTCATCGGGTCCGATGGCCTCTGGTGGGGTGAGGTCAACAGCGATCGCGAGTTCGCCGTCGCCGCTCGCGCGCCGCAGGGCTGGCGCAGCAGCGAGGCCCTGACCAGCGCGCTGGTCAGCCAGGGAATCGTGGTTGAGCAAGCCCGTCTTCGGGAACCCGACTTGGAAGACGCCTACATCGCCATCACCGGCTCTCGCATCGAGCGGCCCTTTATTGAACGCTAGCGTCGCGCAGGTACGCGGCGAGTTCCGGGCCTTTCTCGCGCTCGCTCGTAAGGGCTGGAAAGTCGACCGGCGCCAGCCGCTCTTCGTGACGTCCGGCCTGATCGGAACGTTTCAGTGGGTGTTGCCAATCGTGCTTGCCACGATCGCCCTGGCGGGACCGGACGATGCGGGCCTTCGGCGGTTTGTGGAAGCCACCGGCACGGATGCCTATCTCGCCTACTCGGTCATCGGCGCCATCGCCTTTCTCTGGGCCGGTTGGATGCTATCGGCGCTTTCCTTCAATCTGCGTCTGGACAGAACCCTGGGCACGCTGCCGACCCTCTGGACATCCGCTGCGGCGCGCGCGGTCCTGACGTGCGGTGGAGCGCTGGGACGCACCGCAGTGCCTGCTGTCATGGCCACGGCGGCGTTCGGCATTGCCTGGGCGCTCTTCAGGTTCCCGCTGGCGCCCAACGTCGGCCCAACACTGGGCGTGCTGCTGTGCGGCGGACTGGCGATGATTGGGCTTGCGCTTCCATTGGCGGCCGTCACCCTCAGATACCGCGAGGCGCACTACCTCGTGTCCTTGTTCGTGGTGGGAACCGGAATCCTTGCCGGCATTGCCTATCCGGTTGACCTGCTTCCGGATTGGGCACAATGGCTGTCCACGCTCCTGGCGCCCACCTGGCTGATCCAAGGGCTGCGTGCGGCACTGATCTTCAGCGACATTCCGGACGCCATGCGCTCGTGTGGCGTGCTGCTGGCATTGGCCCTGGTGTACGGAGCTGCCGGACTCGTCCTGCTGCGAGTCATGGATTCGGCGGCTCGCGCCAAAGGCGAACTGGAGTGGATGTAAGTGACACGCGTCGGCGTTGAGGCGATGTGGGCCGCAAAGGCCATCCTCGCCCATGCGCGTGCCCAGTGGCTGGAGATCTCGCGCTTCAAGGCGCTGTGGGTGTATGAGGCTGGCTGGGCGTTTCTCCTCTTCGTGCCTCTGGCGCTAACCGGCATGGCCTTCGGCGATGCCGGTTTCGAAGCCAGTGGAGGCGGTCAGAGTTTCCTGGCCTTTGCAGTCATGGGCTTTGTCGCACTTAACGTCGCGACGGCCGCCTTGTGGCGGGGCGTTGTGTTCCTGGAGAAGTCCAACCAGACCGGAACGCTCGCGCATCTTTGGGCGACCGAGGCGCCCCGCTGGACAGCGCTGACTGGCGCCACGCTAGTTGACGTAGGTATTGCAGCGCTCCGGGGGCTGCTGATCCTGGTGATTGCCAGCGCGCTCTTCAAGGGCGCGGCGTTTTCCGTCTCTGTACCGACGGTCCTGGCCTTACTGATCGCCTTGGTTGCCTTCTGGGGCCTTGGCCTCGCACTGGCGGGTGTCGGGCTGGTGGCCCGCCAGGCACGCTTTCCTGAGATGCTCGGCGCACTCGCCATGGTCATGGCGGGCGGCACCTACCCGATCGCCATTCTTCCCTGGAGCGTGCGCTGGATCAGCTACGTCAATCCCTACACCTATGTCGTTGACCTCGTGCGCTCAACGACCATTGGCACGCCTCCCCAGCTCGCGATCGAGCTCGAGTTCCTGATCGTGAGCGCCATCGCAATTGCCTGCGTGCTCGGTGGAAGCCGGATCCTTTCCGTCTGTGAGCGGATAGCAGTTCAGCGGGGCCTTGTTGGCCTGCATGCTTAGACCTCAGGAAACCTGCTGACCGGCGCCCGAGCGGCCGCCTCGAATCGCACCGACGAAAGGCTCCAACGCTTAGGCCAGTGGGCAAGATGGAGCCTAGAGTTCGAGCTTACGTGCGCTGAGGCCGCTAACCTACGTGGCCGACAGGCTTGGGTGAATGCCACATACCGCACATGACCTCAAATCCACCCACCGTGCCGCACCTTACGCTCGTGCACGTCTGTCTACGCTCGGTCACCAGAGGGCTACGCGCTCAGCCACCTTATCGGCGACGACTTAATCGCAGTAAAGGGAATCAGGATCCTCGGAAGCGACCCGAGAGAACCCAGCGTGGCAATCCTGGAATTGCCGATCGAGCATCTCCTTGTTGAACGCCGGCGCCCAGGAAATCCGCCGCGAGCTCTCGGCTCTGGTCAGACTCACTCGCAAGGGCTCAACGATCGAGCGCCGGCAGCCGTATTTCGCTACGGCAAGCGTCTTGTTAACGGTGGAGTGGGTGCTGCCGGTTGTCCTGGCCACGATCGCGCTGGCCGGTCCAAATGAAACGGGACTTGAGAACTTTGTCAATCTGGCCGGGACAGACAATTACCTAGCCTTCACTGTGATCGGCGCAACGACGTTTCTGTGGATTGGCTGGGTCACGACCGTGCTCGCCAGCGACCTCCGACAGGAACGGAATCTGGGCACGCTGCCCACCATCTGGGCCAGCGCCACATCACGCCTCGTACTCATCAGCGGTGGACCGATCGGACGCACGCTCTGGCCGTCGGTCGTGGCACTTGGCGCGTTTGGGATTGCCTGGGCACTTCTCAGGTTTCCCATGGAGCCAAACATCGGACCGGGCGCGGCCGCCATGGTCTGCGGCCTACTGGCGAGCGTTGGAATCGCCTTTGCGTGGGCCGCAATTATCTTGAGATATCGCGAAGGCCACTTTCTCGAGCAGCTATTACTTATGGGGTCTGGGATTCTCGCCGGGATTGCTTATCCGGTAGATGTGCTTCCGGCCTGGGGCCAATGGATAGGCAACGTCTTTCCGGCAACCTGGATGATTCGTGGTCTTCGTGCCGCGTTCATCTTCGGCGAATTGGACGACGTACGAAACGCCTGCGTCGTCCTGCTTGGAATGGCGCTGGCCTACGGCGCTATCGGACTTGGGCTGGTGCACGTGATGGATGCGGCGGCTCGGGCCAAAGGCGAACTCGAGTGGGTCTAAGTGGCTGACATTCGTTCTGAATCAGTCTCGCTTCTCCGGATTGCCTTGGCCTTCGCTCGCGTCGAGTGGCTGGAGACGGCGCGATTCAAGGCTATGTGGTTCTTTCAGTTTGGCTGGGCGTTTCTCTTCTTCCTGCCCCTCGCCCTGACAGGCATCGCGTACGGCAACGACGGCTTTGAGGCAAGCGGCGGTGGCCAGAGCTTCCTGGCATTCGCCGTGATCGGATACGTCACCCTCGGCGTCGCGACTTCCGCCCTGTGGCACGGCTGGGAGTCCCTCGTGCGCTCCAACCAGCGGGGAACACTTCCTCATGTATGGACCGCCGAGGCCCCGCGCTGGGCCGCGCTGATCGGCGTAACGCTGGTCAACCTTGGCATAGCGGGATTCCGAAGTGTGCTCGTGCTCGTGATCGCAAGCGTCCTTATGGGAGGCGCCGCCTACATCGTTACGGGGCCGGCGGTTCTGGCAGTGCTGATTGCGTTGGTCGCCTTCTGGGGCATGGGGCTTGCATTCGCAGGTCTGGGTCTGGTCGCGCGCGGCGCTCGACTCCCGGAGGTGCTGGTTGGACTCGCGATTGTCCTGGCTGGCTCCAGCTATCCAATCGGCATCCTGCCGTGGAGCGTCCGCTGGATCACCTACATCAACCCGTTCACGTACGTCATCGATCTGCTGCGTGCAACGACGATCGGGACGACGCCAATCTTTGCCGTCGAGTTCGAGTTTCTCCTCGTCGGCGCTATCGCCCTAGCCAGCGTTGCAGGCGGAGGCTGGGCCTATGCCAGGTGTGAACGCATCGCCATCCGACGCGGTCTGGTCGGCCTCCACGCATAGATCCGCGACTGCGCGGGTGATTGCCCTGGCTCGACTCCACACAAGCGGTCTGACTTCGTAGGATGTGTGCCTGACAGCCGCGCGCGGCTGCCAGGGCGGGGCACCAGAAGTCGCTGCGGCCACTTGGGCGCCTTGGAGGCCGCATTGCAATCGCGCGCACGGCAGATCGCTTTCTATGCGTCCCTGGACGCCGAGGAAGAGATTGAGCGGCCCCGCCACTATCCGCGACCCGTGCGGTTTCTCCTTGAAGAAAAACTGCGTCGCGCGCTGGATCTACTTGGGCGGGTCACGTCAGCCGACGCTCTGTGCGTCTGCGGCGGGTCGGGCATGGACGCCGAGCGGCTTGCCCACCGTGGAATCCGCCCGACGATCCTCGACCTATCGCCTGAAGCGCTGACAAGAGCGCGTTCTCGTGCCCGGCGGCACGGCTTCGAGGTAACGCTCGTCCGAGGCGACGCTGCCCGACTTCCATTCAGCGACCGGTGTTTCGGCATGGCGCTCGTTCATGACGGGCTGCATCACCTTGACGAACCACTTTGCGCGATTGACGAAATGTCGCGCGTGGCTCGCCGTGAACTGATTGTGATGGAACCGGCGCGCGCGGCCCTGACCCGGCTGGCCGTGGCTCTTGGCCTTGCTGCTGAAGTGGAGCCAGCCGGCAACGTGGTCCGGCGACTCGACGCCGCCGAGGCTCGCGCGCGTATCCAGTCACGGGGCTGGCGCCATGTGCGATCGGCTCGCGATCTCGTCTACTACCAGCGTTGGACGTTCCCCTATTACCACCGTTTCGAATCCGGTCCAGCCTTCTCCGCCTTCGTCCTCGCGTACCGCCTCGTCAATGTCGCAATTGGCCGCTGGGGTAACTCGTTGAAGGTCGTGGCGCGGCGCTAGGCCGGACAGCTATGCGCGTTGTCGTCATCGGCATCAACTACCCGCCCGAGGTTGCCGGCATCGCGCCCCAAACCGCCGCGCTCTGCAGTCACCTGGCCGCCCGCGGGGACGACGTGTACATGCTGACCGCAAAGCCCCACTACCCGACCTGGCGCGTCTTTCCCGACCACCGCCAATCCGGGTTCAATCTCGAGGCGATTGACGGCGTGCGTGTCGTTCGCGTGCCTTCGTGCATACCGGCGAAACCCGGCACTCTGATCCGTCGCCTGATCTACGACGGGTCGTTTGCCCTGATCGCTGGCCTCACGGCCCTGCTGCTACCGCGCGCGGACGCCTATCTCTACGTCGGAGCACAGCCCGCTGTCGCCGCGTCCACGGCACTCGTTGCCCGGATTCGTCATAGCCCCTGGGTCGCCAAAGTCGCCGACCTTGCCGTAAACGCCGGCGCCGCCGTGGGAGTCCTCCGCCACCCCGTCCTTGTCGGCCTCCTGCGAACCATCGAATACGCGATCTACCGGCGCGCCAGCGCTGTTCTTGTCCTCACCGAGGGTTTCGCCGAGGAATTGACCAGGCACGGCATGCGTGGTCGAAGACTCCATGTCGTGCGCGACTCCGAGGATCTCGACAGCTTCCGGCCCACCACGACACGCGCCGAAACCAGGCGACGTCACGATCTGGACCCGGATCAACCACTCATCACCCACATCGGCAGCATCGGCCGTAAGCAGGGACTGCAGGTCGCTACTCAAGCGGCCAATGAAGATCTAACGGGCTCCTGCTGGCTTCTCGTGGGCGATGGACCCGAGCGAGCAGCCATCGAGCGCTCGGCGCCAGCAGGTCGCATGCGCGTTCTGCCCTTCCTCTCGCGACCGGACCTGGCCGACCTGCTGGCCGCGTCAGACGTGGCGCTGCTGACCCAGCGCCGCCGCGTGGTCGAGTCGGTCATCCCTTCCAAGCTGATGACGTACATGGCCGCAAGCCTTCCGGTCGTCGCGTCGGTCCATACAGACAGCGAGGCCGCACGCCTGATTCGCAGCGCCAGATGCGGTCTCGTCGTCGAACCCGAAGCGCCCGCATTGCTTCGAGACGCTATCGCCGAATTGCTGGCGGATCCGGATCGTCGTCGCCAGCTTGGCGCTTCGGGTCGTGCGTTCGCCGAATGCGAATTTGACCGTTCCCGAGTCGTAGCCGCGCAAGCGTCGATCCTTGAGTCGCTGGCCCGAGTGCCTGAACGACAGACGTGCGTTCCGTGAACGACCGGGACGACAGTTCCGAGGAGGTAGCCCGTGCATTTCGTGGTTGCCCGGTACTGGTCACCGGCGGTGCCTCATTCATTGGCTCGCATCTGGTTGACGCCCTTGTGTCGGCGGGTGCCCGGATTCGAGTGGTCGACGACCTCAGCAGCGGCAAGCTCGCGCACATCCGACGGCATATCGACTCGGGCGCCATCGAATTCGTGCGGGCCGATCTCGTGGATCCCAGGGTCGCCGCGGAATCTGCTGCCGGCATCCACACCGTCTTCCATCTGGCCGCCAACCATGGAGGGCGGGGCTACGTCGACCTGCACCAGGCTGACTGTGCAACGAATCTCCTGCTGGATGGCGCCGTGTTTAGGGCCTGCCGCCTCGCCGGCGTCAAAAAGGTCGTCTATGCCTCGTCCGGCTGTGTCTACCCGAACCATCGGCAGACCGACCCAGCGGAGTGGCTATTTCTCTCCGAGGACCAGGTCGGCCCACCCTACGACGCTGACAACATGTATGGCTGGGCCAAACTCATGGGTGAGCTAAGTCTCCGCGCTTACCATCGGGACTACGGTCTCAAGTCGGTGAGTTGCCGCTACTTCACCGTCTACGGGCCACGCGGCCACGAGAACCACGCGATCATGGCCATGATCGCGCGGGCCTTCATCCGGCAAGACCCGTTCGAGGTCTGGGGCTCGGGTCGCCAGGTACGTAACTGGACCTTCGTCACCGACATCGTCGACGGAACGCTGCGAGCCGCCGCCCGCATTGACGATGCACGGGCCGTCAACCTCGGCACCCGCGAGCGCATCAGCGTCATCGACGCCGTACGGCAGGTGTTGCACATAACGGGACATCGGCCTGAGATTCGCCTGCGCAGAGACATGCCCATCGGGCCTATGAATCGAGTCGCGGACTCCTCGCTGGCCGAACGCCTGCTTAACTGGATGCCTCGCGTCCGATTTGACGACGGACTGCGCACGACCATCGATTGGTACGTCACCACCCACGGTCGGAACGACGTGGCTGCCCGCCTGGCGCACCGTCTCACGGAGCGCTGACGACGACTGGGCTGGAGAGACGTGTGAGCCTTGGAGAGTCTCAAAGTGCTCGGCTGGCGGCGTTCGTTGACACGGCAGGACCGCTGATCCTGCTTAGCGCCGCGCCGGCGATCTGGTTCGCTGGACTCCCCGGAGGCTTCGCTCTCCTGCTTCTGCCGATGACCCTGGTCGCGCGGCGCCTGTTGCGACTGCCCGTTGGACTGCGGGGTACCGATGGACTGGTCGTCGCCTGTGCGCTTTGGATGTGGGTAACTGCTCTTGCCGTCGGGGACTGGGGCACCGCGGCCCCCAAGCTCTTTGGAGCGCTTCTGGGGCTGTCCCTGGTATACGTCGTTGCTTCGGAACCCATCTCGGCAACCAGGCTTCGTCTCCAATGGTTCGGCCTCGCCGTTGGTATGACGGCGCTAGTCGTACTCGCCGCGCTGTTTCTGGCGGAGTGGCCGCACCGCAAGCTGCTGCCGCTGGACAGCATCTACGCCGTGCTCCCTGCGGGACCTCGCGTCGTGGATCACGGCGGTCGTGTTGGCGGGATCGGGCCCAATCAGATTGGCGGCATTCTGACGATTCTGGCACCGCTCGGACTGGCGCTGTCGTTGGACGAAACCGGAAGTAGCAGGAACGTCCGGAGACTCGCGGTCGTAGCTCTGGCGTTGGCCATACTCGTTCTGCTGCTCACCCAGTCACGAAGCGCCTACGTGAGTGCGCTGCTGGGCCTGACCCTTGTGAGTTGGTGGCGAGTCCGCCATTCAGCGTGGCTGCGGCAGCAGCCAAAGCGTCGAACCTTGCTGCAATTGGCGCTCGGCCTGGGCCTCGTGCTCCTGATGGCAGCCGTTGTGAGCACCTGGCTGGCACCGCTCGACTCCACCACCGATACGCTGACCGGTCGCCTCCAGATTTGGACGGCCAGCGTTCTGCTGATCGGCGAATATCTCTATACCGGCGTTGGACCGGGCCAGTTCCCGCTCATCCTCAGAGACGTCTTTCCCGAAGTCGGCGCCTCGGTCGCCCCACACATTCCTCACGCTCACAACTTCGTGCTGCAGGCGCTGCTGGACCTGGGTCTTCCCGGGAGCTTCCTTCTGGGACTTCTGATCACGCTCGCCGTACGCGGTCTGATCGTCGCGGCACGAGACGCAAGGGACCGTTCACTCCAGTTGCTTGCCGTCGGTCTGGCAGGCTCGCTGCTGGCCTTCTTGGTGTACGGCTTAACGGATACGATCGCGCCCGGGGCCCGCGGCGGCCTTCCGTTCTGGCTGGTGCTCGGACTTGCGCTGGCCAGCGGGCGCCTGGCCCGGCAAGTCCAGGCGGCGGAATGAGGCCCCGACATCTGCTTGGGCTGGGTGGGTTGATCGTCTTTCCGCTGGTCACCTACGCCGGGTATCCCGCGCTGGTGTGGGCCGTGGCCAGGCTGCGGCCACGCACCTACAGCGCCGACCGCGGACACCGCCCCCACGTCACGTTTGTGATCGCCGCTCACAACGAGGCGTCGCTGATCGGTGCGAAAGTCCGCGATACCCTTGAACTTGACTATCCGCTCAGCCATCTCGAGTGCATCGTCGTGTGCGATGGCTGCGACGACGACACAGCCGCGTCCGCGCTCGCCGCGGGTGATTCCCGGCTCCAGGTCATTGAGATTCCACGCCACGGCGGCAAACTTGCCGCCATTCGAGTTGCGATTCCGCACGCCCGGGGCGAGGTCATTGCGTTCACCGACGCAAACTCCAGACTCGATCGTGACGCGCTTCGCCACTTGGTCGCACCGTTTGCCGATCCCGCCGTAGTAGTTGTGTCTGGTGCCAAGCAGGTCCGCGACGGTCCGGAAGCGATCTACTGGCGATATGAGCGATGGATTCGAACCTACGAAAGCGCCACCGGCTCCATCGCCGGCGCCGATGGGTCTCTTTACGCGGCCCGGGCAGATGCCGTGGATGCCTCGTCCCGTCCCGGCGCCGCCGACGATCTGTTGATTTCGTTGCGGGGAGCGCGGGCCGGCGGACGCATCGTGTTCGCTCCGGGCGCCAAGACGACAGAGGCTGCGTTGCCCAGTGCAGCAGGCGCCTTCGCAGCCCGAACTCGAACGACTTCCGGCGGGCTCTTCGCGTTGGAGAGCCTGCCCGAACTGTTCCACCCCCGGCGCGGCGACCTGTGGTGGAAGCTGGTCGGCCACAAGCTGCTGCGCATCGCCGCGCCTCCGGTCATGGCGGCCGGAGCCGTCGCGCTGACCGCGCCATTGTCGCGACGACCCCGCCGGGCTTGGGGTGGGGCGCTGGGTCTCGCCTTGGCGCTGGTTGCGGCCCAAGCTGGGAGCCGACTCGGACCCGTTTGGGATCTGGTGCGCTTCGCCGTGCTGGCCAACCTGTCCGCCGTGGTTGGCTTGGTGCGCTACATCGCCCGCCGGCCGATCGACGCCTGGTCCCCGGTGCGCGGTGGCGATGCCGGCGAACAGTGCAGCGCTCAGCAGTCTCGAAACTGATTGGGGGCGGGGGTGCCGCCGGCGATGGGGCCGCGCCTGGTAATAGCGTCCAGACCGCCGGCGGCCTCGACGCGTCGCGCCTGGTCGGCCTTGGCGGCATGGTCCACGGCCTCGGGATCCACGATGGCGCGCAGGTGCTGCTCGAAACGTTCCAATCGCGAGGCTGAACGCGGGTCGGCGGCGAGGTCGCGGGTTTCGGTGGGGTCGGCTGTGAGGTCGAAAAGCTGGGGCGGGTCGCCCACGTGGTGCACGTACTTGTGGGTCGAGTCGCGCAGCATGTACATGGCCTCGCGGCAGCCGGAGGCGTGGTACTCGCCGAAGATCGTGCGTTCGGGCAGTCGGTCGCCCTGAGCGGCCGGCCAGAGCGACCGGCCCGGTAGATCTTCGTCGGCCTCCGAGAGTGAGCAGCCGACAGCGTCCACGATGGTCGGGAACAGATCGACCAGAGAGACGGGTTGAGAGGCGGTCCGGCCCGGGGCAATGTCCGGTCCGGCCATCAAGAACGGCACAGCCGAGGCGCCCTCGTACATCAGGTTCTTGCCCCACATGCCGTGGTCGCCCAGCATCTCGCCGTGATCGCTGGTGTAGATGACGCGGGTCGAGTTCTCCAGCCCCTCGCCGGTCAGTGCGGCCAGCACGGATCCGATCTGGCGGTCCAGGTAAGTGCACATGGCCAGATAGGTGGCGATGGTGCGGCGAACCAACGTTTCATCGAGTTGCTCGTTGGGCGACTGGATGCGCTGTTCACGGATGTAGTCGATGTGCGGGTGGTGCGGCCATTCGGGGGATCGAAAGTTGACGGGGAGTTCGATGTCCTCAAGCGGATAGCGGGCGATGTCTGCCGCGGATGCGACGAACGGTGAGTGGGGCAGCGTGTAGGAGACCCACAGGCACCAGGGGGCGTCGTGCCGCGGAGCCTCGGTTGCCAGCCAGTCGATGGCCTGACGGGTGGTGGCGGCGTCGTAGCGCATGTACTCGGACTCGCCAACGCGCGGGTTGGCGGCGGTGTTGAGGTAGTTGCGCTGGCGGGGGACGTCCGGCCGAAGCGAGCCGTAGAGGTCGCCGACGCCCTCCTTGACGTGCATGGGGATGCGCTGGTCGGGGAAGCCGGTGTCGTCGTCGGGCCGACGGAAGTGCAGCTTGCCGATGGTTGTTGCCACGTGGCCGTGCTTGGTCAGCCGGTGGCCCCAACTGGGTCGCTGGCCGGTGTAGGGCGCGGCGTTGTCCCAGACGCCGAGTTCGTGGGCGTACCGGCCCGTGGCCAAGCTGGCGCGGGAGGGCACGCAGATGGGGAAGTTGCAATAGGCGGTGTCGAACCGGACGCCGCGCTGGGCCAGCGCCTCCAGGTTTGGCGTGTATGCCTGCGGGTGGCCGTAGCAGCCGGCGGCGGAGCGCCGGTGCTGGTCGGACGTGATGAGCAGCAGGTTCAGCGGATCGACGGTCGGCATGCGGATGTCCAGGTCGCGCTCGGTTCCACCAACGGCGCGGCCAATGTTAGTCCCGTCTGATTCGTCGAGCGGTCAGGAGGAGTAGGAGGCGCCAGGCGAGGAGCATGGCGGCGAGAAAGGCGATGGAAGCAAGCGTGAACGTCCAGGAGAAGGTGCGGTCGGTGATCCAGACGCGCAGCATGACGGCCACGATGCCGCAGCCGAGCCATATGAGGGGGACGCGCCAAACGGCGAGGCGCAGGCGGGTGAGAGTGGAGGCACGAAAGGCGCCGAACCACGGGGACGCGAGCAGCCAGACGCCCGCGAAGGGCAGGCCGGTGCGCCAGAATGCCGCAATCTCCACGCTGCCGTGCTCAATGGGCGTGAGAGCAATGAACAGCACGAAGACCAGCGCGTCGCCGATCACGGCAAGCGCGATGAGCAAGTGATTGCGGTCAGTCGAGCGTTGCATTGGTGTACGTCCGGCTGCGGCCTTGGCCGCCAGGTGGTCGGCTTGCCTGGCCCCGTCTCTCTCAACATAGTCCGACGAGGCGATACGCAAGGCAGGCCAACGGCTTGCTGCTGGTACCGGGGATGGGATTCGAACCCATACGACCGAAGTCCCGGGATTTTAAGTCCCGTGCGTCTACCGTTCCGCCACCCCGGCAGCTGGCGCGCGGCGATTGAAGCGTCCGCCTCCCATGCTAGCCAGCGAATCGTCGGCCGGTGGCGCGGCTACCACGCAGATGGCTTGGTGATCACGCCGTGGACGTCGGTGAGGGTCTGAGGTAACTGGCTCTTGCGGAGATGGCTTTTCCAGAGGCGACGCACGTAGGTGGCTGAATCAACCAGGTCGTTGTGGGTGCTGGTTCTGGCGTCGGGATTAACGACCACGACGCGAAGTCCAAGATCACGGCTGACGTAGCGGATGGGGGCGGCCAGGTCGGAATCGTTGGAGATGACGACGGCCTGCTGGTAGTCGCCGGTGAAGCCGTCAACGAGGAGGCGGGTGGCTAGGTTGACGTCGGAGCCTTTTTCTTCCGTGTCGCGGACGCGGACGTAAGGGGGATCACCGGGTTTCGGCCTGGCCAGCGGACGGTACTTGATGCGTTCGCGGAATTCGCCGTATTGGATTTCGAGGCCGGGCAGCGTGCTCAGAGCCCGTAGATAGGATGCTTGCCGCTCGGTCTGCGTGGGGTCGCTGGGTCGTGACCGGACGAGGGCAGTGAAGAAGCAGATGCGATGGATCTCGTTGTGCGGAAAGAGAGTCTCGGCGAGCTTGCGCAGATCCAGCCACTTGAACGGTGTGCGCTTGACGGCGCGGTTGTAGAGATTGAAGCCGTCGACGTAGAGGTTGGTGAGCATGCGGGCGCCTCAATCAGCCAGAGACCGCCCGGAAAAGACAGAGACCGCCCGGTGGGGCGGCCTCGACCCTGCCACCGAAGCAACAGGGGGGGTATGCAGCGTTTATACGCGTTGGCCGGCTGGCTGTCAAGAACCAGTAGGAACCAAGGCCGCCCGGAAAAGACAGAAACCGCCCGGTGGGGCGGCCTCGACCCTGCCGCCGAAGTAGCAGGGGGGTATGCGTCATTTCTACATGATGGTTGGCGGGCCGTCAAGGATCCGGGTCGAGACTGAGGCGGGTCTGCAGGCCCCGCGGAGTACGCAGTAACGAGCCTGGAGGGCGGACCTCAAACCGAAGCGGCGGGTGGACTCCAAGCATCGGGTGCGCGCCGGGCTCGCGACGACCCGGCGGCACCGTCGATGACGCCCTAGGTGGCGGTACCTTCCTCGGCGAGGCCGCTCTGGCCCTTGTACATCCCAACACCCAGGGTCAGGAGGCAGATGGAACCGAGGAACAGGAAGACGTTGTTGACCAGGAGGAGTCCATTAGGATCTTCCACGCCTGCAAACATGATTATGATGAAAACTAAAAGGCCGCCAAGTCCAAACAGGGCAAGTCCGTAGGAGGCGATCTTATTTGCATTGAGTTCCTGAAATCGGCTGATCAGACCGGCGCCGAGGAAGAACGAGGCAAACGGGAAGAGCGTAAGGAACACCACGAGAACCGCGGACATACTTGTATGAACCGTGAGGGCGGTTTGCTGCAAGGACGCCTGTAGCTCGGAACCGGCCGGCGCAGCGGCGGCTTGCTGCGCGAGGTAGACGACGTAGTGCCGCATCCCCAAGCCGACGACAATGCTGCACCATTCAACGATCGAGACGAAGACTCCGAACCTAAGGAAGGTACCGCTAAGCCCTCCTTGACTGGTGGCAAGCGGGAAGAGAGCCAAGACACCGAAGCTCGTGAGCAACATCCCGAGAATATTCAGGATGGTCATCAGATGCGAGAGGGTGGGTGCATCGCCCATTGCACCAACGGCGGCCCCAAAATCGGTTTGGTCCACGGGATTGATGAGGGCGATTCCGGGGTGGAGTAACGAGGAGACGATGGTGAGAATCACACCGACGATCAAGGAAATCCCTGCGTACCGGGTTGCCATTCGTCATCCGCCCTTCAGTATCAGCCCAGCGTCTCTAACGCCCACTTGACGCTTGTTGCCGAGCGTAGCACCCGCGCCAAATGGCAACAACCGCCGGCAACGCACCCACCTCATCTGTTTCTTGGGCAACTAATGGTCCAGTTATGGAGGGTGGGCAAATTGACCGAACTTCATAACGGTCCGAGTCCTGTCGTCTTGCAGGCGTCATCAGGCGTAGACTCCTGGTGCGGCGCGCTAACGCGGGGGTGATGGCGACGATGGCCGAACCAAGAATCGCGGTGGTGGGATGCGGGGGCATGGGGCATAACCACACGCGGGCGGCGGTGCAGGAGTTGGGCGCGCGAGTGGTGGGGGGCTGCGACATCAGCCCGGAGGCTCGTGAACGGTACCGCCAAGCTTGGGGGACGGACGACGTATACGAATCCTGGGACGAGTTGTACACGAAGACGCGCCCGGACGTGGTGTTCGTGACGACGCATGGGTCGTTTCACGCGCCGGCCACGATCGCCGCGGCCGAAGCCGGCTGCCATGTGTTCTGCGAGAAGCCGATGGCGCTGTCGCTGGCCGAGTGCGACGCGATGGTCGAGGCCTGCGACCGCAACGGGGTGAAGCTGGCGATCAATCACATCAAGCGGGCCAGCGGCTACAACGGGCTGGTTCGGCACCTGATCGCGTCGGGCGATATTGGCGACGTGTTCGCGATCCAGGCCTATAACAAGGGGGCGCGTCCTTCGGCCACCGAGATGACGGAAATGGGCACGCACATCGCGGACTGGTCGCGGGTGTTCGCGCCGGACGTGCAGTGGGCGCACGGGCACGTGACGGTGGGCGGGCGCGAGGCCACGGCGGCGGACATTACGCCCAGCACGGAGATTCATGGGAGGCACGTGGACAGCGGCACGGTGATGGGCGAGCGGATGTTCGCGACCTACGGGGCGGCGGGCGGTGTCAACATCAGCATCAACTTCTGGATGGAAGCCGACAACGACGACCGCTCGTACGGGCTGGACATCTTCGGTACGCAGGGCCGCTACGCGCTGCGGCAGAGCGTGGACACGCGGCTGTTCCGGCATTACGGCTCGCACATGTCGCCGGTGTACAACCATCAGTGGGAGCCGGTGCCGATGCCCTCGGAAGACGCGCCGCACGGCGCGCCGCTGACCAAGGCGGAGTCGCGCGACCGGCTGCAGGGGATCATGTTCCGGGACCTGTGGGATGCGATCCAGGAGGACCGGGATCCCGAGTCGAGCGGGCGTGAAGGCCGGGCCGCGATGGAGATGATGCACGCGGCGTGGGAGTCGCACCGGCGGCGGGCGCGGGTGGATCTGCCGATGAGTGTTCGTGAGAACCCGCTGGATGTCTGGGCAGCGGACGCGGCGCGGGACGCCGGGTAGGAGTTGCCTGCCATGACATCGGCGGTTGACTTGGACTTTCGGCCGGAGGCGCCGGCGTTTGATGCGAACGCGGCGCTGGGGCGGCGGCATGACCGGCGGGTGGCGGTGGACGATGCGGCGGGGTTGCTGGCGGAGATGGATCGGGCCGGCGTTGAGCG
>JAJDVX010000021.1 GCA_022825895.1 Chloroflexota bacterium
GGCACCTGTTCGGGCTCTGCGCCAGCGTCTGGGCCGGGACGACCCTGCTCACTTACGGTCTCCAACGACCAAGGAGTGATCGGTCTGTCCCGGCCCTTGCTGTGACCTTGGCCAATCCAAGGTTCGAGAGAACGTACAAGAAGTGAGAGCGGAGTAGGAGAGGACGCGGAGTTCGGAGAAAAGACCGGGAAGATGGCGGGGGGCGAGGCGGGGCCAGGGATGGCGGGTGCTGGGAATGATGTCGATGCCTGCAATGCAATCGGTGCGTGCGTTGCTGGCGGTGTCGGCAAGGCTGGCAGGGATGGAGTGTCAGCGAGGCGTTGGCGGCAAGGGAAAGGTCGACAAGTTCGCCACCCGCCGAAGGCATCCCAGAGGGCTCACTGAGCCTAGGCGGTATCATCCCGCCGGGCGGTGGGCGGAGTTCTGTCAGACCACGGGCGGATGCGAGCTACCAACAACATTCTGGACAACCGACAAGGCAAAGTCGTCGACTACCTTCGCGAGCGGCTACCGCACGCGGAGACTTTCCGGCTGGTTTCGGCGTACTTCAGCATTTACGGCTACGAGTTGCTGGCGAAGGAGTTGGAGCGCGTTGGTGACGTGCGGTTTCTGTACGGTGATCCTGGGTCTGTGGGCGAGGTGGACCCGGGCGAGAAGGAGCCGAAGTCGTACGAGCTAACCGAACAAGGACTGGTTCCCAACCACACACTGCGTCAGAAGCCGTTGGCGCGTCAGTGCGCGGCTTGGGTGGGAAGTGACCGCGTAGCCATCCGCTCCGTCAGCCAGTCCAACTTTCTGCACGGCAAGCTTTACCTCACCAAGTCACCCGAAGCGGCGGCCGGCGTAGTGGGAAGCTCCAACTTCACCAAGAGCGGTCTGGGTGGAGGAAACAGCGCAAACCTGGAAATAAACCTCGCGACCAGCGACCCTGACATGCTGGCGGAACTGGAGCGCTGGTTCGACGAACTCTGGAGCAACCCGGACCTCACGGAGGACGTCAAGCAACAAGTGTTGAAGGCACTGGCACGCATTGGTCAAGATCACGCGCCGGAACTCATCTATTTCAAGACTCTCTACGAGTTATTCAAGAACGATATCGAAGGCCGTCGCGACAGCGATCAGCACATGCAGGACACCCATCTTTATGACACCGCCGTCTGGAACGCGCTCTACGAATTCCAGAAGGACGGGGCCAAAAGTGTCATCACGCGCCTGCAGCGGCACAACGGCTGCATCCTGGCCGACAGCGTCGGACTGGGAAAGACCTATACGGCTCTGGCAGTCATCAAGTACTACGAACTTCGGAACGAGCGCGTGCTGGTGCTGTGCCCCAAGAAGCTGCACCAAAACTGGGCGCTCTATCTTGACTACATTGGGCAGGCTCACAACCCGTTCAAGGCTGACCGCTTCGGCTACACGCTGCTCTCGCACACCGACCTGTCGCGCTACCGGGGCATGGCCGGCCAAATCAACCTCGAGCACTTCAACTGGAGCGGCTACGACCTGATCGTGATCGACGAATCGCACAACTTCCGCAACAGCGAAGGCTCCCGATATGAGCGGCTGATCGAGGAAGTCATCAAGCAGGGCGTCAAGACTAAAGTCTTGATGCTCTCCGCCACTCCGGTGAACACCTCGTTGACTGATCTGCGCAACCAGCTCTACTTGATGACCGAAGGGGACGACGACGACTTCCGCGAGAGCCTGGGCGTCGGCAACGTCGGCAGCCTGATGGCGGTCGCACAACGCGAATTCAAGCAGTGGGAGTCCAGCGTGGCCGCCAACGGTCGGCGCGATAAGGTGGAGCTGCTTGAACGACTGGGGGCCGACTTTCTTCGGCTACTGGAGGGCGTATCCATCTCCCGTTCGCGGCGACACGTCGAACAGTTCTATTCGCAGGAGATGGCGCGCGTCGGTCAGTTCCCCTTCCGAGCGGCGCCGGTCAACGACCACCCGCCAACTGACTTGCATGGGGCGCTGTCCTACAAGGCGTTGGCGGATCAGATCGACAATTTCACGCTGTCTGTCTATCAGCCGTCCGAATACGTGGTTAGCGAAACCCGTTTGCGCGAATTGGACGTCGAGAAAGCGCGTCGCAATTTCAACCAGCGCGACCGCGAACGCTGGCTTATCGCCATGATGCGGACGAACTTCCTGAAGCGGCTAGAGAGTTCCGCTCATGCGCTCACGCTGACGCTGGGTCGGACGGTCGAGAAAATCGACGACCTGCTGGGGCGGATCGAGCGCTTCGAGAACGGACGCGGACCACTCATCCCAGCCCGCTCCCACGGGAAATGGGAGCCAAACCTCAACGATGACGTCCTGCCGGACATCGACGAAGACGATGAGGACCTGATCATCAACCGCGGGCGCCACCCCTACCGTCTAGACGAACTGGATCTGGACCGATGGAAGACCGACCTACGGCACGACAGAGCCACGCTCACGGCGGCCTGGGAACGCGTGCGTGCGGTCACGCCTGAGCGCGACGGCAAGCTGCGGGCCATCAAGCAAGCGGTGCGGGACAGAGCCCGGAAGCCGACGGTCGACCAGGACGGCAAGCCGAACCGCAAGCTGCTGGTGTTCACGACTTTCAAGGACACGGCCGAGTACCTCTACGAAAACCTGGAAGGCGTGGCCGGCGAACTGGGTATGAACATCGCCATGGTGTCCGGCGACAGCACTCGTACGGCGAACGGCGTCAACAACTACAACGCGCTCCTGTCCAACTTCGCGCCTGCCGCGCGGGGGCACCAAGTCGAAGACGGTACGGAAATCGACCTGCTGATCGCGACCGACTGCATCTCGGAAGGCCAAAACCTGCAAGACTGCGACACCGTGCTGAACTACGACATTCACTGGAATCCAGTGCGCCTCATCCAGCGCTTCGGGCGGATCGACCGGATCGGCAGCCGCAGCCGCGCCGTGCGAATGGTCAACTATTGGCCGACCGAGGACATGGAGACTTACCTGAACTTGCGGAACCGCGTACAGGCGCGCATGGCGCTGGCCGACCTCTCGGCCACGGGCGACGAAGACCCCTTTACCGAGGAGCACGCGCAGTTGGAACTGCGCTTCCGCGACGCGCAACTGGAAAGACTGCAGCAGGAAATCCTGGATTTGGAGGACCTGGCCGACGGCGTTGTACTCAGCGACTTCACCCTGGACCAATTCTTCGCCCAGCTGCTGCACTACCTAGAAGCGAATCGGGAGCAATTGGAGGCAACGCCCAACGGCGCCTACGCGGTGACTCCTCATGACGAAACGGCGGGTGGGGATGCCCTGCGGCCCGGTGTGATCTTTCTGCTGCGCCAACGCAATGCGGCGACCGATCTTCGCCAGAAACCTGTCAGCCCGATCCATCCGTTCCACGCGGTTTACATCCAGGCCGACGGCCAGATTCGCCACGGCTGCGCCAATACGCGGCAGGTCCTAAACGCCTTCGAGGCGGCGGCGCTCGGTCGGACGGTACCCATCACGCGCTTGTGCGACCAATTCGACGGCGAGACGAAACACGGGGCCGACATGCGACGATACGAGAAGCTACTAGGAGTTGTCCTTGCCCACATTCGCCAATCGCACGCGACGTCGCAGACGCGGAACCTGGGCCGCAGCGGCGACCGCGACTATGTCATGCCAAAGCGGTCCGAGGCACCCCTAGCTAGCAGCAATTTCGAGCTGGTGACATGGCTGGTTATAGCGCCGGACCAGACCTGACAGCCGCCCATCTGCTGCGCCAGCGCATCGAGCGCGCCCTGAGGGCCGCGCCGCGCCTCAGCCTCAAAGAAGCCGCCGAGGGATTGTTGGACGTGCTGGGCTACCGGAGCGAGCGTCGGCCGCTGGAACAGTCCGGGCGCGTGGACGACTTCATCGACCGCTTTCCCGCACTCAACAAGGACACGCGCACCGAGAACGAATTTCGCAAGAACGCCACGGCGGTTCACGTCCTATTTCAGTTCACGAGTGACGAGATTCCGGCCGACTTAGCCCAAGGTGCATTGTTCGAGGTCGACGGCTTCGACACCGACAATACGCGGAGCTACATGTTCGCGGCAGTGGATCTGACCAAGTCTACGTACCCACGAGGTCCCTACGCGCGGTTTACGCGCGAGGTCAACAAGCGGCTGCGGGTGCCCACCGTCGTCCTCTTTCGCACGGCCGGCGAACGCCTCACCTTCGCCTTCGTGCATCGCCGCACACATATGCGTGACAAGACCCGCGACGTGCTCGGCAGCGTCTCGCTGATCCGCGAGATTGACCCCTGCGATCTGCACCGCGCCCATGTCGACATCCTGGCAGACCTGGCGCTGGAGAATCGCTTGGAGTGGACGACGGCCTACGGCAAGCCGCGCGACTTCGACGGCCTGCTGGCCGCCTGGCTAGCGGCTCTGGACACGCAGGAACTCAACAAGACGTTCTATCGGGAACTGTTCGAGTGGTTCAATCAGGCTGTGGAATCCGCGAATTTCCCACAAGGCCAGCCCATAACCTTACATGCCGAAGAACATGTCATCCGGCTCATTACCCGCCTGCTGTTCGTGTGGTTCGTCAAAGAAAAAGGCCTAGTCGCAAACAAGCTCTTCGTCGAGGAACAGGTCGGCCGGCTGCTGAAGGACTACGACCGGGCCAGCGGCGACTCCTACTATCGCGCCGTTCTGCAGAACCTGTTCTTCGCAACCCTCAACACTGAAATTGCGCGACGTGGCTTCAGCAGACGCACCAACGCCACGCATCGCGACTTCTCACGCTTTCGCTACCGGAACGAGATGCAGAATCCTGACGAACTGCTTGCACTCTTCAACCAAACACCCTTCATCAATGGCGGGCTATTCGACTGTCTGGATAGCGAAGAATCGACTCGCGATGGCGGTTCGCGGATCGACTGCTTTTCCGACAACCCGCGGCACCGTGACCTGCTGTCCATCCCCAACCGCCTGTTTTTCGGGGAGCATGGACTAATTGATCTGCTCGACGGCTACAAATTCACCGTAGAGGAGAATACGCCGGCTGAGCAGGAAGTGGCGCTGGATCCCGAACTGCTGGGCAGGGTTTTTGAAAACCTGCTGGCCGCTTACAACCCCGAGACCCGAGAAACCGCCCGCAGGCAGACTGGCTCCTACTACACCCCGCGTCCCGTCGTGGACTACATGGTGGAGGAAGCTTTAGTAGAGGCGCTGGCCGAAAGGACGACGCCGGCCGACGGCGACCCTGCATTTTGGCGTGAACGGCTGCGTTATCTGCTGGACTACCACGACGCCGGCGAACTCTTCGAAGACGACGAGACGGACGGGCTAGTCCGAGCCATTGCCCAACTCAAGGTGCTTGACCCCGCCGTTGGATCCGGTGCTTTTCCAATGGGCGTCCTCCACAAGCTGGTTCTGGCGCTGCGCCGCCTCGATCCCCGCAACGAACTCTGGGAAGCTTTGCAGCGGGAAAACGCTCTTGAGAAGGCGGACCATGCGTTTGAAGCTTCGAGTCAGCGGGAACGCGACGAAGAGCTTCAGGAGATCAGCGACACCTTCGAGCGTTACCGTGCCGACTTCGGTCGCAAGCTGTACCTGATCCAAAACAGCGTATACGGTGTCGACATCCAGTCGCCGGCCTGCCAGATTGCTAAGCTGCGGTTTTTCATTTCCCTGGCAATCGAGCAAGAACCGACTAACGACCCATCTGACAACTACGGCATCAAACCACTTCCCAACCTCGAGACCCGTTTCGTGACGGCCAATACGCTGCGAAGTCTTGACAGGTCCGGTCAGCGCACTTTGGCACAGACCGATGACGTAACTCGCCTAGAATATCAACTAGCCGCCAACCGTGAGCGCTACTTCCACGCCACGAACCGACGAGACAAAAGGGACTCCCGCTCCGAAAACAAGCAACTGCGGCTCGCGCTTGCAGACGCTCTGCAAGCCGCCAAGTTTAATGCCGCTGATGCGAAACGGATCGCGCAGTGGGATAACTATGATCAGAATGCCAAGGCCAACTGGTTCGATGCCGGATACATGTTCGGTATTACCCAAGGCTTTGATGTGGTTTTGGGAAACCCACCGTATGTGAAAGTTGAGCATTTGAATCAAGACACTCGCGACCAGCTTAGAAGCGATTTTGGATGGGCAGGTGACTTATATGAGCACTTCATCTTTCAGGGACTAGATTTCGTTAAGACAAACGGAGTGTTCACATACATCGCTAATGATAGCTATGTCACATTTTCAAGCAAAAGACGGGTACGCGATCTAATGCTCAAGAACCAACTCCTTGGACTCGTGAGATCACCAGCTCAGACATTCGAAGCCTCAATATATGCAGCCATTTTCGTTCTGCTCAAGAAGCCACCATCAGATTCGCATGCCTATATGAGTGGCAGAATGAACCTTCCAGGCTTTGACATTGAAAAGTTCGGGGATATTGACTATAAGTTGGTATACGAGATTCCTGATAGAAAGTTCTTGCTTCAATCGGACACTGCCCTATTGACTCGCCTTTTGTCTTTACAAAGAGCCTCCAGTATCTGCAGCATCCTTGATACAGGAATTCACTCTGGGAATGTTAGAAGTAAGCTGTTCTTTATCCAAGGCGGCAAAGGCAGAGATCGAATGCTCCAAGGCAGGCAGATTCACCGCTATTGCCTATACTGGAACAGTCCGCAAGCTAGGTACAAATTCTGCAACACTAGATACGAACCATTACCCATACCAGGTGTGGGGCGAGGTGGGAAGCCAAGTCCAAGGAATGAGTATTGGCATTTCTGCGGAGACATTAACAATCATCACCAGCCAGAACGCCTTCTTATGCGACAAACCGATGATGATTTAGTTGTCGCCTTTCATAGCGAGAACGAGTCTGGGCGCTTTTATACTGATAATACACTGTTCACCATACTCCCTAAAGATTCAGATGTACCATTGAAGTATCTGCTGGCATTGTTCAACAGTAAGTTGTTAAACTTCGTGTATCAGTCCATTTCGCAGGAGCAAGGCAAGAGTCAGGCGCAGGTTAAAGTTAAGAATGTTAGAGATTTGCCTATCGTCACTCCAGATTCACGAGTCAGAGAATCAATCATCGAAGTGGTAGATAGAATTTTGTCGACCAAGACAGTCAACCCTGAGGCGGACACTGGCGACCTGGAATCAGACATCGACAGGCTTGTCTACGAGATTTACGGACTGAGCGAATCGGAAATCGAGACTGTGGAAGCCAGCCAGAAGAAGCTCTAGTTTTCGCTCCTCTGAGGCATAACGCACCGTAGAAGACTGGCGAGTCCCAGACGCCGCCCCTACGAAAGACTGGATACCCGCGAGGGTCCGCCGTGACAGAGGGGGCGGTTGGGCGGAGACTGGGGGCAGGTAGCGCACCGGGAGGGTGGATGGGCTGATGAAGTACCGCGAGGTTGGGAATACGGGGATTGAGGTTTCGGAGGTTGGGTTTGGGACGTGGGAGTTGGGCGGGATGGAGTGGGGGGATATCTCGGACGAGGATGCGCTGGCGGTGTTGCGTCATGCGTATGACCAGGGGATCACGTTTTACGACACGGCGAATGTGTATGGGCCGGGGCGCAGCGAAGAACTGCTGGGCGAGGCGTTTGCGGGGATGGATGACGTGATTATCGCCACGAAGGTGGCGTTTCCGATGGATACGGACGGGCATATCGTGGCGGGCGGGCCCGGTCCGGTGCACAACCTGTCGCGCGAAGCGATTCTGATGGAGTGCGACCTGAGCCTGAAGCGCTTGCAGCGAGAGACGATCGACTTCTACCAGATGCACCGGCCGCCGGATCACCATGAGTGGGACGAGTCGTTCGGGGCGATGGAGGAGTTGCGGGCGGCGGGCAAGATTAGGCATTACGGGGTGGCGCTGGGGTCGATGGCGGATGGGTTGAAGGCGGTGCGGGAGAACGATATCGCCTCGATCATGACGACGTTCAATTGCCTGAACCAGGAGCCGGCCGAGGAGTTGCTGCCGGCGATGCTGGCGAAGGGCGTGGGCCTGTTTGCGCGGGTGCCGCTGGCTTCGGGGTTCCTGACGGGGACGCTGACGGCGGATACGACGTTTGCCTGGAATGACAAGCGCGGGGTGATTCCGCGGGATGAGTACCTGGCGACGCTGGAGCAGGCGGAGCAGATGCGGTTCCTGGCGGATGAGCCGGGGGTGGGCTCGATGGCGGAAGGGGCGCTGAAGTTTGTGCTGGCGCACGAGGCGGTGGCTTCGGTGGTGGCGGGGATGATGCGTCCGTTTGAGGTGGATCTGAACGTGCAGGCTTCGGGCGAGCCGCTGTCGGATGCGGCGGTTGCGCGGGTGCGGGAGGTTTATGGGGCGGGGTTGGGCGTTTAGGGAGGGACTGAACAGGGGGGTGGACGTGGTGGGTTGCTGGTGGTTTGGCGTGGGTGCTGGGGGTGGCAGCCACCCTCACCCCAGCCCTCTCCCTCAAGGGCGAGGGAGGAAGAGGACAGACGGTGCGTTTGTGGTGGGTTGCTGCTCTTTGGCCTGGGTGCTTGACCGAGGCGGCCACCCTCACCCCAGCCCTCTCCCTCAAGGGCGAGGGAGGAAGAGGACGGACGGTGGGTTTGTGGTGGGTTGCCGCTCTTTGGCTTGGGTGCTTCACCGAGGCAGCCACCCTCACCCTGCCCTCTCCCTCAAGGACGAGGGAAAGATCGGGCCCCCGTGGATGGGCTGCGCATGGGATGGGTTAGTGGGGGATGTTGAGGGCGTGCATGCGTTGGTGGATGGCTTGGCGGGCCTGGTGGAAGGGTTCTTCGAGGTAGGCCTGGTGGTCGTGGCGGCCGTGGTGGTGGGCGGCGTGACCCTCCGGGTACTGGGTGCTGCGCTGGCGGATGTACTGGATGCTGCCGTCGATGAGGGTGAGCATGTAGCGGGCAGTCTCATCGCTCCACATGGACCAGTCGCCCTCACCGGTGGTGACGTAGACGGGTGAGGTGTGGCCGAAGCGGTTTCGGTGCCAGCCGTCGTGGTGGGCGGGTGCGTCGAAGTAGCTGGGACCGCCGGTGCGGGCGGCGATCCAGGAGTCGGCGGTGACACGCACGTCGGCCGTGAGGTCGAGGCGGCGGGCACCGGCAACTTCGCGGGTTTCGGCGACGATTTCGCCTTCCTGGACGATTTGGAGGCTGTGGATGGGGAGGATGGACTCGGCGCAGGCGCGGACGGTGACGGTGCCGCCGCCTTCGGGGAGGCGGATGGTGTCGCCGATTTCGTGGCCGTCGACGGTGAGTTCCATGAGGGGGCCGCCGCTGAGGTAGGTGCGGCCGGCGGCCATGTTGCGGCACCAGGCGTCGTAGTCGAACTCCTCGCCCTCGGGCAGACGTACATAGGTGCGGTAGAGGCCGACCGGCACCTCGGACGACATCTTGTCGGTGCCGCCGGCCAACGGAAGCCGGTAGCCGCCGTTGAGGTAGCGGTAGTACTCCATGTGGGGGAAGTTCTGCTGGCGGAGCATCTCAACGGCGTCGACGCGGCCGGTGGCGATGAGGGTGGCGGGTTCGCCGTTGGGGCTGGGGAGATGCGGAATGACGACGTGGCCGCCCTGGGCGTGGGTGGCGTCGGCCCAGTGGGAAAGGGCGATTTCGAGGGAGCCGCCGGCTTCGGCTTCGCCGGGGCCGTCGGAGCACCAGGGCATGATGGTTTCCTTGAGGCCGAGCAGGGTGAGGTGGCCGAGGAAGTGCTGCCGGTTTTCCTGGGAGACGTAGACGATGGTGCGGCCGTCATCCGAAACGCGGGGGCGGCCGATGAAGTCCTCGGTGTTGGTGAAGAGGCTGCCCCACTGGGAGGCGAGGACGTTGACGACGTTGAGGCCTTCGCCGGCGGCTTCGAGGTTGGCGCCGTCGCCGGAGAGGAAGTGGACGTGGGTGTCGCCGGAGTACCAGCCGCGGGCGTTGGGGTCTGACCAGCGCTTGAGGCGGAGTTCGAGCTCGCGCTGGCCGGGCTTGATTTCGAGTTCGGTGCGGAGGGGTTGGTATTCGAAGCCGCAGGCGGCATCGACCTGGACTTTGCCGACGGGGAGCCAGCCCTGGCAGCGGCCGTCGATGTAGGCGTAGGTGGCCTGGTCCATGCGCAGGTCGCCGCCGACGTCGGTGTGCCAGGTGTCGTGGCCGGTGTTGAGGTGGTTGTGGTGGCCGTGGGGCTGGTAGGGGACGCCTTCGGGGGATCGGAAGTGGACGCGGCAGGGCAAGGGCTGGCCGGTGGCGTCGTCGACGACGCGGGTGTGGACCCAGTTGCGGCCTTGCTCGGCGAGGCGGAGGCGGAGGCGGGGGGAAGCGTCGAGGGGCTGGCCGCCTTCGAGGTCGGAGAGGCGGGCGGCGCCTAGTTCGTCTTCGCCGCGGGAGACGTGAATCTGGGCTGATGGAACACCGGCGATCTCGGTGTAGGCGGGGCTGTTGGAGTCGTTGCGGGGTTCGCCGAAGCCGGCGGTGTCGGAAGCAAGGAACTCGGCGGGGTCGCGGGTGATGGGGTGGGGGAAGGTGGCGATGCCGCGTTCGACGGAGACCTCGAGGTCGAAGGGGGCGTCGGCGTCGTCGGGCTCAGGGAGCTCAATGACGACGGCGCGGCGGGCGGCGCGGCGGAAGGGGTCTTCGTCGACGTGGCCGAGGCACAAGCCGCCGAGGAGGATGCGGCGGTCGGTGGGGCGGAGTTCGACGTGCTGGATGGGGACGTCGGGGCGGGGGTTGCGCCAGGGCCAGAGGTAGAAGTCTTTGGCGGCGACGCCGCCGGTGACTTCGGTGAGGGCGCGGCCCATCTGATCCCGCTCGGCGGTGTGGCGTGGGACGAGTTCGTCGTCGACGTCGGGCATGGCGACGAAGGGGGCGCCGGGGGAGCGGACGTCGGAGATGAGGTCCGCGGTGGAAATGAGCCAGCCGATTTCGAAGCGTTCGCGGATGGGGAGTTCGGTGTGCTGGCCGTCGGCGTAGTGGACGACGTAGGTGGCGACGTGGTCGCCGGGGACACCGCTGGCGTGGAGTTGGGAGTCGACGAGGACGTGGGCGAAGACGAGGGTGTGGGCGGTTTGGCCGACGTCGATGCGGACCGAGTCGGTATGGCCGCTGTGGCCGAGGAGGGGGAGTTGGGCGGAGACGGGGTCGCCGATGAGGAAGGGGACGCCGCGGTAGGCCTGCGGGCCGAGCGTGGCGGCGCCGTCGGCACCGAGGAGATCGGCGGAGGCGTTGCAGAGGGGGGTCAGGTCCAGAGGCTGGTAATCGGACATCGCGCGCTCCGCGTTGGGTGGTGGGTAGACGGCCGGTGAGGGGATGGTGGAGGGAATTGGGCGGGGCGTCAATTTCGGGGGTGAATTTGGGGGCCTCGCGCGCAATGAGAGTTTTTTCTAAAGGACTCTTGAGGTGATTCGGGGCGCTTTTGTGCCGAGTTTCAGGAGCGTGGGAGTGGGCAACTTTGGGCTCCGGCGGGCGGCTGGCGCTGGGTAATCCGGGATGCGGGCGTGGTCCGGGTGGTTGGGTGCTGCCTGGTCAGGGCCACGAACGTTGGGATGACGGACGGAAGGATGAGCCCGTGGATGAGGCGGAGAACGAGAGCCGGGAGGATGGGCAGGAGGCGGAGAGGTGTGGGCATTTCCGAGGGGTTGCGAGGCTTACTCGGCCAGTGTACACTCGTTGCGGACAGACTGCAAAGTGAGCAGAAGGGGAGAGGGTAGAGGGCAGAGGAGTGAGAGGGGGAAGGGGAAGGAGATTGGGAGCAAGAGGGGCCGCGGCTTGGGGGGAGGGGCGTTGTGCAGAGGTCTCGTCACGGGCGAAGGAGGTAGGGCAGCGGTTGATTCCTTTCAGGATTGCCTGATAACAAGGGAGTGGCGGCGGTTAGCGCGGCCGAGGCGGGTTGCCGGTGGGTGGCGGCGTGAACGGACGGTCCCTCTTGGCTCACTTCCCGCCGTGCGGGCCGCCCATCGGCGGGTCGCAAGCGATGCCATCACCGCCAGCGCCCTCGTCTGCTGGCCGCGCCTTCCGTCGTCACCTAGTCGACCTGCCCTAAGACGACGGTGGTGGTGTAATGCTGACGTTCTCGCGCTCCTCCAACGGCAGCGTCGTGAACCCGGTCTGGTGTGACCACTCGGCTGTGGAGCAGTCGTCCTGGTTGGTGCAGGCGCGCATTTGGATCGTGTACCACGTGTCCGGCGCAAGCCCGGTGAGCCTGTGCTGCCAGGTGTTGGCACCGGTGATCTCGACCGTGGTGGCTTTGGACGGTTCAACATGCGGCCAGTACCGCAGCTGGTAGCCGGTTATCTCCACGTCGCCGGTGGGGGCCGATGCCCACCAGGTCGCCCAGCTCACAGTGGACGCGGTCGTGGTGGCGCTACTTACGTAGCCGAACATCCGTGGCGGGAATGGCCGCTGCACCGGCCGCACCTGCGCCGCCCGTGCGAAGGCGTCACGCACTGACTGCATGTCCTCCTCGGTCAACGCCCGATGTTGCTCCCACACCCAGTCGGGGATCGGTTCCACCGTCACATGCTGGCTCACGCTGGCTGCGGCGCTGTTGGCCACGGCCGGGCGAACCTCGATCGTGACCGTCGCACTGCCCGGCGTGCAGCCGCGCATGACGAACCTCAGGCTGAGAGACGTTGATCCGGTAAACGTGCCCCATTCCGATGCCCCCAGACAATCACTGATCCCCACGATGGATGGGTTGCTGCTGGATACCAGGACCTCGTAAACCTGGTCAGCATCCAGGTTGGACAGGTCGAGGGTGCCCCCGTCCCAGTAAGAGACTGTGATCCGTGCCACCAGGTCCCAGAGGCGGATGTTGGGCGCGGTCGCCGGAGCCTGGCTCTGGGCGCCATGATCGAGCTGCGGCGCCTCGGGCGCGAGGGGACAGGCCGCATTCTGCCGCGGGCAATTCCAGCGCCCGAACTGCACACCTGAATCCGTTCCGCGAAGGAAGCTGTCGATGGCCGCACGTTCGATGACGTTGGATGCCACCGCATCGGCAAGGTTCGCATCGCCGCTGCGAGCGAAGGCCGCACTCCGAACGCGTGGATAGTCCGGATGCTCCGCTGGCGGGGTTGACCGAGGACCAGGCGTAGCCTCGGGCGCAGGTTCCGGCGTTGGTTCCGGCGTTGGTTCCGGGATCGCCCAGGCGAAGGTGCGACGCACATCGCGACGGTGATCAGTGCGACAGGCGCGCTCGGCGTCAGCGTCATCAGTGAAGGCCCGCTGGTAAATGCCAACGTTGCCCGGGTTGCCGCGGGCGGCTTCCGCCAGATCGTTGAGCGCGACGCAGCTGGTTGGCCACGTCCCGGCGACCGCTTCGCCTTCGCCGCCCAGCGCCCAGGCGAACGCGCGACGCACATCGTCGCGGTGATCGTGCTGACACTGCGCCTCAGCCTGATTACCGTACGTTCGCTGATAGATGCCGACGTTCTGGTGATTGCCTACCGCCGACTCGGCGAGGTCGTTGAGTTCAACGCAAGTTGTGGGCCACTGGGCCTGGGCGATCGATACGCCAACCGTGACGAGAGCCATCGTCGCCATAAGCAGCAACACCGCGCGTCGGACTCCCGCACGCTTTCGCGATGACTTTGTTTCGCTGATGGACGGCTTCACCAGGCCACGCTCCAGTGACCCCCTGCCCGCCCGCACGGGATCTGCAGTTGCTCAGCATCGAGCAGATATGAAGAAGCCTACACAACTGAATAGGACCAAGGGGCTTGCCGTCGAAGGGTTCGCCGTGCGCATCGCGAGTGGAACGATCTGACGACGATGGTGCGAATCCACGAGCGGCGCTGACGAGGCCAGGTCTATGCGACGAAGGCTGACGTTGCGAACCTCAAGACGTGTACGGTGGGCTGTGGCTGGTGGTTGTTCTGAATCTGGGTGGGTCACGTGGCCGAAGTGCAGATGGAGAATCGACGTGGGCCGGAGCGTGACCTTACGCCTGAATGATTCGGATCGTCGCGGACGAAAACGTCCTGACGTTGGGCTTGGCGCGTCGCGGAATTCGAGACCTTGCCGTTCATCGAAGGCTAGGCACCCCGTTGTCCAGCCGAGATCTATGGCAACGATCTGCGGATGATCGCCGTCGCCAGGGTCTCACAGCTGCTGGTGAAATTGCATGGCCGGTGGCTGAATCCGCCGGAGTGGGTGGAGTGGGTGAAGGAGCCGGTGGCCGGGTATCCGAAGCGGGCTGTGCCGACCAAGGCGGCTCCGGTGCGGGAATTGCGGCGGCGGACATTGACGGATTTGTATAACGAGTGGCCGCAGTGGCTTGAGGATGCGCATGCGAACCTGGATGCGGCGGTGGCGAAAGCCTATGGACTGCTACCAAGCACCTCAGACGAATGCTTGCTACAGAATCTCCTAACCTTGAATCAAGCTCGGCATAGTTGATGACACGATCAGAAGGCATGCCTCAGTCTGAGAACATTCCAGTTCGCCATCACTATATCCCGCAGATGCACCAAAAGAGGCTGGCTGACACGCAGGGTTTCCTCTATCGATTCGACAAGCGCTTTCCCGAAAGAGGTGTATTCCGGACAAATCCCAAGAATAATTTTGTCGAAAGGCACCTATACGATCAACACGACGAAGATGGCACGGTCGAGACATCAGCCGAGGATATTCTCGCCGTGCTTGATGGCAAGGCGAATACAGTAATTCAGAAGATTGTCGAATCTGCTAGATGCGACGAATTGCCAGACCTCGGAATAGATGAACGGTTCACATGGGACTTATACTACTACACCCTATACAAACGAACTTCTGATGCCATGAGAAGAATGGAATTAGAAGATGAACAAATAGCAGAGATTATCTCGCGGGTCATAGTTGAACACCAAGTTTCAGATGGGGCAATCGTTACGGAGCAGGAACGCACTAATCTTCTTGGCGCAAATATGAGGCAGACTGCCAAGGTGCGCGGAGTCTTGCAAGTGGGCGCAGTATTTAAACTCTTTAGCAGCCGCGGTCTGGATATTGCAGCTATAAGGTGTTCTTCGGGATGCCTCGTCATCGGAGACAATCCGATCATAAACTACAATCTCTGCAATCCAGAACGCGTTATACTGCCGCCCCTTGAAGGTTGGCTTCCGGTTTCTCACGATGTAGCTGTACGGCCAGCCTTTACACGCAGTGAAGGGATTTCCTTGTTCACGAAGGACGAAGAATTCGCTGGCTTACTCAACGATCTGATGCTCCGCCAAAGCACTACAGTCGTTGGACGATCGCGCGAAGTGGTTGATGCGTTATCTCGCTGACGGGTTGCTGCACGCGTCGAAACGCCCGAGATGCCGACACGCATTTGCTCCCACTTCACCACGCGGCCACCTAGTGACGTTCTTGCAACATTCAGGCGAGTACTACGGACGAGCTGGGTTGATTGGCCGAATTAGGCTCGTCTGAGAAGCGGACTGTACGCGAGATTGGATATGGGCGGCGGATTTGTGTTTAGGCCTAGGGCTGCTCGTTCTGGGAGGGGATGGGATTGAGCGGGTTTGGCGAGGTGGTTGGGGGAGGTGGGTCGCTGGCGGGGCGGATTTGGAAGCGCGAGAAGAATTCGCCGCTTTCGGGATCTCGGAGGTGATACATGGCCTTGGTGATTCTCTCGATTACGCCGTGCCGTCCACTCTTGTCAACCACGGTCTGGCCGACGACGAAATCGACTTCGTCGTCGCCCTGTGGTGTCACATCCTCCCCACCGGCCAGTTCGAGCGCCGCGGCCACCTGATCGAGGGTCACCTGGAAGAATTCGCGGCCAGACGGCACCCGCGACGGTTCAAAGATGGTGTGCAGCGCGGACTCAACCTCCGCGTAGCGGTCCACGCGCCGCGCGATCTCACAGGTGAATGGCGCGGGGACGCCGGTGGAAAAGAGCTCGTCCAGGCGCGCCTGGACGTTGTCGCGACTGGTGCCGCCGATCTTGACCAAGCCGGGCATCAAGGGGTTGGTGGCGGCGTAGACGATGCCGGATTCAGTTTCGGCTTGGGTTTCGTCGCTAGTCATGGATTTGGCGAGCTTGGAGAGGCCGCCAATTCGGGAGTTGGCACGCGCGAGTATAGGGATTGTAGGCGGTTGGGTTGCCGTGCGGCGATTCCGCGTGGTCAGTGCAACAGGGGCGGGGGGCTGGGGCTGCCTAACTGGATTGCGTCAGGTTTGGTATCTGGTTACGGATTCGGTTTGAGAGGGGCCGACGACTGACGGCTGCCAGGCTCGCGACGAAGTTGGTTGCGCGGAAGACGGGCGGGTCACAGACCCGCCCCTACGCAAGTGTGGATGCGGACGGGGCGGAGCCGGCTGGGGCTCCTGGGTGCTGGGGCTTTGTGGTTCGACACGACCGTCCGAAGACTCCCGGTCGGCTCACCACGAATGGGGGGCGGGCGGGCGGGATTGGTTGCGCGGAAGACGGGCGGGTCACAGACCCGGCCCTACGGGAAGACGGGACCGGGCCGGCTTGGGGGTGGTGGCGCGGAAGAGACCGGTTAGGAACCGGCCCGTACGCAGGAGGGACTCACTTGGGCGGCGTTTGGTGCTGGGGCATGTCGCGGGAGAGGTTGTGGATGCCTTGGATGAGGGCTTGGAAGCTGGGGGAGCGGTTGCGTTGGAGGGACAGATGTTGGGCCAGGCGGTGGGCGCCGTTGGTTTTCTGGAACTTGGGGACGAGTTGGCGGACGGCGGTTGAGGGTTTGACGACGGCGTCCGGTTTGTGGAGGTGGGCGCCTATCCTGCGCAGCGTGTCATGGCACCTCCTGGGGATGCCCATGGAACCACGGAGGTCTAGCCGGAAGAGTCGCCCTCCTCCGCAGAGGATTCTCTTTCAGCCTGGTGGATGGACTCGCTGGAAGCATTAATGCCGCCGGTTCCGCCGACCGGCGGGGGCGGCGGTGTGCGCTCGTTGATGCTCGACTGAGCTGGATTCAAGCCACCTTTTCGGGTCAGGCCGCCTTTGAAGGCATAACCGCGAAGGGGCGTGGCGCGTCTGACGGCTGGGTTGGCTTCCGAGTCGCTGGTTTTGTGCACAGGTTGACCGAGACACCGCACGCACTGCCGGAGCCTAGCGCGAAGTGTCATCGTCTTCCCAGGGCACGTGCTCGCCATTGCGCCGGCCGTTCCGCACACCAGCCGCAATCATCTCCGGGGTGAGGATCGGCTCAGGGGGTGGAGGACGCTGTTTGACTCGGGAGACAACGGGATTACGGCCATGTTTCGTTGGGATCATCGGCAAACGGAGCGCGGGCGGAATTCGTGCGTCACCGTAGGTTCCGGAGCCGGCCTGCTCAGGCGCATCGCAGCCCGTCAAGAACCTCCAGACCCTAGTTCGAAGTGCCACCATTGCCCGCTGATGAGTCCCCGTCAGCCGGTGGTCGGGACGTGGCGCTACGCCTGACGCCGCCGGTTGTGCCGAGCGGTTCGGGTGGCGGCGGGCGCTCCGTGATCCGGGACGCGGACGAGTTAACCCCGCCCTTCCACACCAAGCCGCCCTTAAAGACATAACCGTCGGTTACCGCATGCGAGGGTTTATCTTTTTCAGCCATCTGATTACCCTCCCTTCCTCTCGGCGCCTCGGTCGGCGGTATGGAAACTCAATGTGAATTTCGGCTCCATCGCGCGCGAGGTACAGCAGCGGAACCGCTGTCGATTCCCCACTATCGCCAGTATAGACAATTACGTCTCGGAGCAGGAGCTCCCGGAGCTTCTCTGTCTCAGAGAATGCGCTTACCCAGCCGGTGTATGTCATACCTTTCTCGAAGTCTCTGACGTGGACATATTCGCTCTCCCCTTGCGACGAATTGAACATGAAGTCCCACACGTCCTCATCCCCATACTTATTCGTCGCACGACTCCAGATCAGCAGTCGGTTCAGCAACCTGTAGGTCGAGACATATATCCAGATGATCGCCAGCGCAAATGCAATTGCGGCTGAAATCAATATTTCATCAACGAAGTCGTCCAGCAGGATCCTTGCAGGTCCGACAGAATCAACATCCAGGCTAGAGAAGGTGTGTCCAAACGCTGCGTATCCCAAGTATGTAACTAGATAGGTTGAAACACCGAACAAGAATGCCCGGATAAAGAACTCGATCGGCCTGGGCTTTCTCTTTACCGCATAGCGTGCATCGATCTGCGCCCATATCAGGCCGGGCAGGAAGATTATGGCCAGCTGAACGAGGATGATGTCGATGAGGGTCAGGCCTTCCACTGATGTGGGGGCCGGCGGGGATGGGCCTACGTCGCGAAATACAGGTCACTGCGCTCAGCGTCGAGCCGCCCATCCCGCGCTACCTGCGCAATCCCGATTCGGGATATCGGCCCAGCCATTCGAGTGGCACCGGCCTTGCAGGGACAGAGGATTTTAGCAGGAGTGCTTGGAGAGTTTGGGCGCTGTGGGTTTTGTGGTTCCCTTCGACAGGCTCAGGACAGGCTCTACGGGGATCCGATGGACTGCGGGGTGGCTCACGACGAACGGGGGTTGAGGAAGGAGTGAGCGAAGAGGAGTGAGAGGTGAGATTCGGAGTCGGAGGTTGGGAGGGTTTGGTCAGGGTGGGTTGCGAGGGGTGGCTTGGGTGCGGCCGGGTTGTTGGTTGCTGCTGGGTCCCGGCCGGGGACGCCGGGATGGTGGGGGAGTTAGACAGCCGGCTAGGAGACACCGCCCCTACGTCAAGGTTGATCCGGGGTTGGCTGGGGAGGTGGCTGCCCGGAAGAGGCCGGTTAGAAACCGGCCCGTACGTGAGATGGGGACGCCGGGATGGCGGGGGGATGAAGGCGAGATCCCTCGGGGGCCCTCGGGATGACAAGAGGAGACGGGCGGGCGGGAGGCGCGGGCTCTATGGTCTTGGTGGCGGCTCTGGCGGCGGTGGGTTTGGTTTGGGTCTTGGAGCGGTGCCGCTCCGGGTGGCCGTGTCATCGCGGGCGTGACGTGTCACCCGGATTGCACGCTGTACTCCGCCCTCACGATTTCAATCGCCCTGTCGTGACACTGGTTGTTCAGGTTGTCGTCAATGGCGACGGGAACCTCGGGCCCTGACATGCTTCGGACTTCGAGCATGCGGGCCTTTGTTTCAGCGTCGGGGTCGTACTGATGCCACCAGAGGTACTTCCACTCATCGCTGATGAACTTGAAGTGCTGCCTGGCGCTTTCGGACTTGGCCGATTTCATGGAGGGATCGACGGTGATCAGGGCGAGGGCAAGCAGGGAGGCCAGCATGGCGAAGACTGCACTGGTCCAGGCGGGCAGTACTTCAATGACAAAGCTGGAGCCCGCAAAGAACGAGGCGGCGGCAACGGCCGCAATCAGCCACTGGTGTTGCCGCCGAAACCGATCGGTTAAGGCAGCGTAGTACAGGGAATTGCGCTCAGCGTCGAGCCGCCCATCCCACGCTATCTGCGCAATCCCCGTTTGGGGGATTGGCCCGGCCACTTGCGTGCCACCGGTCTTGCAGGGACTGAGGATTTTAGCAAGGCGGGCTTGGACGTATGGGGGCTGCGGGGCGGGTGGTTGGCTTCGACAGGCTCAGGGCAGGCTCTACGGGCCTCCGATGGACTCTGGGGTGGCTCGGCACGAACGGAGGGGGCGGGAGGCTTGGGGGCGAAAGCGGGCGGTTCGCGAACCGCCCCTACGGGAAATGGGCTCGGCACGAGCGGGATGGGGCCGACGAGCGTTCAGAGAGCTTGGGTGCTGTCGGCTTTGTGGTTCGACACGAGCCTCCGATGGACTCCGGCTCGGCTCACCACGAACGGTTTAGGGCCCGGCCGCAGGGATTAGGACTGACTTAGCCAGGACTCAATCTGTTGGTCGTCGGCGGGGGTCCAGTGGGCCTGGTGGGCGTTGGTCATGGCTTCGTTGTACTCGGCGGGGGTGAGGGGTTGGCGCCAGGTTTGGAAGTTTCGGCGGTCGTCGGTTTTGGCTCGAGTGTCGGCGTCGTCGAAATCAACGAGAGCCTCCAAGCGGGCATCCAAGCGTTGGACTACCTCAGGGCGGGTTTGGGCGAGGTTGGTTATTTCCTCGGGGTCGTCGTCCAGGTTGAATAGCTGGGGGTCGTAGCCGGCGTAGCGGATGTACTTCCAGGGGCCCTGCCGCCACATGGCGATGCCGGTGTTGGTGAAGTTGCTGTGGTATTCGCTGAAGACGTAGCCGGGATGGCCCGAGGCTTCGCCGCGGCAAAGAGGTATCAGGGAGACGCCGTCGAGGCCCTGGGGGTGGTCGAGGCCGGCGATGTCCATGAGGGTGGGGAAGAGGTCGATGAGGGAGACGAGTTGGTCTGAGATGACGCCCTGCTGGAGGCCGGGGCCGGCGACGATGAGGGGGACGCGGGCAGAGGCTTCGTAAAGGGCGTTCTTGAGGGTCTGGCGGTGTTCCATGTTCATCTCGCCGTGGTCGCTGGCGAAGATGATGTAGGTGTTGTCGAGCTGGCCGGTGGCTTCAAGGGTGTCGAGGACCTGGCCGAGCATGGCGTCGGTCTCGGCGACCATGGCGAAGTAGTGGCGGCGGATGGCGAGGATTTCCTGATCGGTGAAGTGGCCGTGGGTGTTCTTGGTGACGCTCATGTAGTCCATGACGGGATGCAAGTCGGACTCGTAGGGCGGGAGGGTGACGGCGGCGGGGTCGATCTGGTCGAGGTAGTGCTGGGTGGCGCGGAAGGGGGGATGGGGGACGTTGGTGCTGGGGTAGAGGAAGTAGGGCGGGTCGTCTTGGCTGTAGTCGTTTAGGAATTGGCAGGCGTTGTCGATTTGGAGCCAGTCTTTTTGGTGGAGGCGCTGCGGGTCTTGTCCGGGGTCCAGGTATTCGGTTCTTACTGGTTCAGAGGATGGGTGCGGCTGTTGCTGCTTAGCCCCGGCGTGGGTGCTGGGGGTGGCCGCCACCCTCACCCCGGCCCTCTCCCTCAAGGGAGAGGGAGGAAGAGGCTGCCCTTCTGAGGAGGAGTCGGTGGCCCGGGGGTGGGTGGCGGGGGATGGATCACGGCCGGAAGACCCCTCACCGGTTTCCGCCGAAGACGCCGGAACCTGCCTCTCCCCTTGGAGAGGGTGAAGAGGTCGGCCGTCGGTGGGGGGAGGGTGGTAGGTGGTGGCCTGGGGGCGGGGGTTGTGGGGGCGTTTGATGTTGGCGGAGCGGATCCAGGCGGTGAGGCGGGCTTTGAGGGAGTGGCCGCCGACGCGGTAGTCGGTCTTGCCGAAGACGTGGAGGCCGTAGCCGGCGTCTTCCAAATGAGTGCCGAACGTGGGGGCGTCCATGGGGAGGCCGCCGGGGTTGTTCCAGGCCTGGACGCGGTGGACGTATTGTCCGCTCCAGTAGCTGGAGCGCGAGGGGGCGCACTGGGGAGAGTTGCAGTAGGCGTTGCTGAAGGAGGTGCCGCGCGCAGCCAAGCGGTCCATGTTGGGGGTGTGGGCGGCGGGGTGGCCGAGGTGGCGCATGACGCGGCCGTCCATGCTGTCGGTCATGAAGAGGATGATGTTGGGGTGGGGCATGGGGGTGATGGTTGGTGGTTAGTGGCTCGTGGGGATTGTTGCATTTGGGGGTGGGGGCAGTGCCACAGTTGGCATTGGACGGGCTGACGGCGACTGGGAGTAGATCGTGGGTGGGTTGCGCGGAAGGCGAGATCCCTCGGCGGACCTCGGGATGACAATGGGGTTAGCAGGTGGGTTGGTATTCGGTGGGTTTGAAGACGTTGTTGGTGCGTTGGAGGTGGCGGACGTAGCAGATGACTTTGCTGACTTCGGTTTCGGAGATGCCTGGGACGGGGAGCATGTTGCCGAAGTTCCAGTGGTGCTGACGTACACCGCGTAGCACGGCGAGATGGAAGGCGGCGTCGCCGTGGTGGCCGGGGTGGTAGATGCGGTCGATGAACGTGGGGCCGAGGTTGGTGCCGGAGGCCTCCGGGCCGTGGCACTGGGCGCAGTTGGCGTCGAAGATGGTTTTGCCCTGCCGGGCAGTCTCCGACAGGTCCGCTGAACCAGCGATGGCCTGGGGCGCTGAATCGTAGGACGTAGAGGTTTCGCCGCAGGCGACGAGGGCAAGCAGCGCGGCGAAAACAATAAGGAGGGACGCCACGGTGGCGGGGTGGCGTCCCTCCGGGGGGTCCCCTGCGTTGGGCGCGCAGGGTGCCTTCCGGGGTGGCGGAAGGCAACTAGATGTCATGTGAGGTTACATGTCGACGATGGGCATAGTAACGCGAACGTTGCCGCCAGCGGAAGACTGGAGGGCGCCGAGCAGGACTTCCATGACCTGACGGGCTTCCCTGGGGCCGCAGGAGGGGGTGCCTCCGTTGTTGATGAGGTCGATGAGCTCGACGACGGCGCCGGCGATGTGGCCCTGGGTGTACTGGGTGTGCGGAATGTCGGAGGTGACGAGGACGCGGTTCTCGTTCTGGGTGGTGAGGGTGGCTCGTTCCTGGGTGACGCGCAGGATGCCCTCGGAGCCGAAGACGTCGACATCGAAGACGTTGGGCATGGGCTTGCACATGTTCCAGAAGGCGCGGACGTCGTTGTCGTATTCGATGAGGATGCTTACGGCGGGGTCGGTGTCGGGGTCGTGGCCGCCGTCGCTGGCGTAGCGGGGGCCGTAGTCCTCGAAGTTGATTTCGTTGACGGCGTAGACGGCGGAGGGGTTGCCCTGGGCGAACCAGTTGATGGTGTCGCACATGTGGGTGCCGTTGCGGAAGAGCATGGCGCGGGGGCCGCCCTGGTTGGCGACGACGCGCTTGACGTCGCCGATGGCGCCGTCCTCAATGAGCTTGCCGGCCTGGACCCAGGGGTACATCCAGCGGCGGGTGTGGTCGACGAGGAGGGGGATGCCGGCGTTGGTGACGGCTTCGATGATGCGGTCGGCGTCAGACAGCGATGAGGCGATGGGCTTTTCGCAGAGGATGCCCTTGACGCCAGCTGCGGCGCCGTCGATGCAGATTTGGGCGTGGACGTTGTCGCCGGTGACGACGCTGAGGATGTCGAGGTTTTCCTTCTCGAGCATCTCAACGTGGCTGGTGTAGGTGTTGACCTCGGGAAGGGTTTCATTCCAATCGGCGTTGAAGTTGGCGATGGCGCCCTCGTCGAGGTCGCAGACGGCGACAACTTCGGTGTCGGCCACGTGGTGGTAGGCGGCAACGTGGGAGTGGGGCATGGCGGTGCCCCAGCCGGACTGTGCCCCGGCGGCGGCTGGCCGCTGACCGATTCCCGTAAGTCCCACAACGCCGGCGCGCAATTGATCGCTCATGACTGCCTCCGTGGCAACCCGCACGCCGGGCCGAGCCGGCGCCTGGGAGTTGATTGTACGGCGTGGAGGCGGGCGAAGCTCGGAAGACCGCGCTGCGACAGCATCTCCCCCAGGAGAGACCCTTGCGTAACCCGTCGTTGGTTGCGCGGAAGACCCTCACCCCAACCCTCTCCCACGGGGAGAGGGAGCAAGACGGGCCCCGCCTCTGAGGGCGCGGGGCGATTTGCAAAGGTCTCCACGGGTAGAGGGAGCAAGAGGGGGCGCCCTTTGGGGGCGCGGGGCGATTTGGCGAGGTGTCTCTGACGCGGGTCAGGTCGGGAACGCAAACAGCGGGCGAGGGGGTGAGCCCTCGCCCGCTGCTGTGTCTCGCCGGGGTGGGACCTGGCGAGGACGCTGCGTGCTCGCTCCGCCTAGACGGGGTCCGGGCGGCCGGCCACGTAGGCCTGGAGTTCGGCGTAGCGCTCGGCGTTTTCGGCCAAGATGGCGTCGCCGGCCTCGTACATCATGGGGATGGCTTCGTCGACCGTCAGCTCGCCGAGCCAGATCCTGTTGGCGATGGCGGAGCTGTGGCTGTTGACGTGCCACTCGATGTAGCTGGGGAACATGAACTGCGGGTGGCAGGCGGTGTCGACGTTGAGCCACTCGCGGAACTGCGCGTGGTTCTCGGGCGGTCCGGCCGCCATTTCAGCGGAGTCAGCGGCGTCCTTGCGGACGACCACGGAGCCGCGGTCGACGGCGATTCGCGTCTGCACTTCCGTGCCCGACAGGAATGACAGCCACTCGACGGCACCCTCGGTGTTGCCACGGGTTTCGGCAGTCGCCGTGATCAGGTGTGGCTGGTCGCTGAACTGCTGCAGCACGGGCTGGCCGTCCGGTCCCTCAGGGAGCGGCGACAACGCCCACTTGAAGCGGTCCTTGATGCGACCGACTTGCGACCCGAACGGCCCGTTGCCCTGGCGGAACAGGTTCTTGCCAGCGGAAAACGGATCGCCGAATTCGCCCGACAGTTCCTTGTTCATCTCGGATGGCTGGATGACCTTGTCGACCAACTGCCAGTCAGCCAGGGTTCGGATGCCGATGTCGGCCCCGGCATCGGCGAAGGTGGATCGGGTGGCGTCCTGGCTGTACCACATCAGCTGCGGATCCGTGGCGTGGGAAAAGCCGATGGAGGCGAACAGGCTGAACCAGTAGCCGGTCGGCCGAATCCCGAAGGTGTTGGTTTCGGGGTCGGTGGCCATGCGCAGGGCGTCCTGGAACTCGGCGAAGGCGCCAAAGCTGCCGACGGAGGGCTGGGGGATGCCCAGGGATTCGGCCATGTCGAGGTTGATGGCCAGGGTTTCGATGTTGCCCTGGAAGTTCATGCCGAACGACGGGCCGCGCATGCCGGACTTGGGATCGTGCCGGGTGTGCTGGAAGTTGGGCGTAGCCGTGTCGGGGTACCAGAAGAAGTCGTTCGGGTCGAAGTCGTCCCGCTTGCGCAGGAGGTCGTCGACCTGAACGAAAGCGCCCGCGGCGTACCAACCGGCGGCGAACCACCCGGTCATGAGGGCAACCTCGGGCTGACTGCCGGAGGCGAACTGGACGCCGTAGACCTCGTCGGTGCCGGTGGGCGCAGCCACGAACTTGACGTTGAGGTGGGGCGACACTTGTTCAAAGCGATCGAGCGCCCACTGCATGGCGGCGCCACGCGGGCCGGAGGTGTGGTCGGTGCCGAAAGCGAATGTCTGCGACATGGGCGCCGGGGCGGCTTCGACCTCGACGACCTTCTCGACGACCTTCTCGACCTCGACGACTCTTTCGACTTCGACGGCGACCTGCTGGGTCACGATTTTCTCGACGACCCGGTCGACGGGGACTTCCTGGGTGACAACCTTTTCGACGGTTACTTCCTGCGTGACGATCTTCTCGACTTCGACGATCTGGGTCTCGCCGCAGGCGGCGAGGACCGCGGCGCCGGCCGCGCCGAGGCCGAGACCACCGCCCGCACGCAACAGTTTCCGGCGGGTCATGCCATTTGAAGCGGTACTCATGGGCGGAAGCCTCCAGTGCGTCCCGACCGGGAACCTGACGCCACTTGCGGCGCAGGCATTGTGCCGGACGCGGATCAATTGAACCGCGGGAGACTATCACGGAAGGCCTCATGGACGTGCCTTCATGAGGTCGAAGATGAGGTTCGTCCGAGTGAATGACAGGCGATTACGTGGGGTTGCGTGTATGTCTACGACGCCCGGCCTCGGATCTCACATAGAACTCGCTGGATGAAGGGGGTCTTGGATTGCTGGTAGGCATCGCGATGGGGTTCAGGGCGGTCGGCAAGGCGGCGCTTGAGGGTGGCGTATTCGGTGGCGGCGGCGGGGTGGGCGCGGAGGTAGTCGCGGAAGGCGAGCATGTTGGCGTAGTCGGTGGAGGCGGTTTCGAGCATGTGGAGGTGGTGGGTTCGGCGGCCATCGGGACTGCGGATGACCAAGTAGTGGCGGCGGGGGATGCCGCGCTGGCCGCGGAATTCCCAGCCGATCCGTTCGAGGGGGGCGACGGTGGCGCGGGCCTGGTTCCAATCGTCGACGCCGACGAGGATGTCGATGATGGGCTTGGCGGGGAGACCGGGGACGGAGGTGCTGCCGACGTGGTGGATGGATTGAATGTGAGGGGCGACGGCGCGGAGGATTTGAGCTCTGGCGGCTTCAAATGTGTCGGGCCAGGCGGGGTTGTAAGCGACGACGGTCGGGGGCGATCTGTTATCGAGGGCGGTGGACATGGCGGCGTAGGTTTCAAGTTGGGCGACGGCTCACGCTAGCAGGAGGGGTGCGCAAGGAAGAAGAAGGGCACCCGCAAGGAGCCTGTTTCATTAAGCGTATTCATCGGTGCAGGCTCACGCCATCGCGCGGCCTGGATGTGTGGCTTCCGGCGATGCGACGAGGCTGCGCCGACGCGCCGAGGCGCCACCGGGGGCTAGGCGGGCGCGCCGGCGGTGGTCATCGCCGCATCCCACCGGTCGGGTTTGGTGGGTGGCGCCCGCCAGAGCCGCCAGAGCGTGCGCAGGTTGAAGGCGGTGGCGAGCAGGGCCCACTCGGCCTTGACATTGGCCAGCCCGCGCAGCAGGAAGCGGCGGGCGCGCAGCTGCGCTTTGATGATGCCGAAGACGGGCTCCACCAGGTGCTGCCGCTGCTGATAGGCGTGCTGGGCCTCGCGGGTGGCCATCCAGGCCCGGTGCCGCCGCAGCACGGCCTCGTGCGGCCCGATCTCCAAGCCGCGCCCATGCCGCCCGTCCGTCGTACAGATGCCGAAGGCCGGACAGGCCCGGCAGACCGCTCCGGAGACGCGGTAGAGCCGCATGGGCACGCCCCGCGTGCGTTTGCGGCGGGTGAAGCGCAGCCGCTGGCCGGCCGGGCAGCGGTAGGAGTCGCTGGCCGCGTCGTAGGTGAAGCGGTCCTTGTGATACGGCTGCTGCAGGGCCCGCGCCTGGGCCTCCGGCATGGCGACGCGCTGGCCGCGGCGTGCGCAGGCCGCCAGCGCCGCCCCCGAGTGATAGCCCGCGTCGGCCAACGTCAGGTCGGCGGGCCCTCCCGTCGCCGCCTCCGCGTGTGCCAGCATCGGCTCGAGCTGGGCCGCGTCGCCCGGGGCGTCCACCACGGCGACCGCCGTGATCAGGCGGCCGGAGCCGTCGCCGCGCCGCTCGACCGGCGCGACCATCGCCTGCGCGTTGTAGGCCGGGCGCAGGCCCCGCCGCGTCTTCATCAGCCGCGCGTCGGGATCGGTCAGGTTGATCTGCTTGGGGGCGGCCGGGGCCTGCAGCGTGTCAACGGCCGCCCGCACCTGGGCCTGCAAGCGCCGCCGGTCCGCCAAGGCCGCCGGGAGTCGGGCGGCGGCCGGCCCGTCGCCCGCTGCGTGCTGCGCTTCCAACTCGTCGATGGCGCGCTCCACCCGGCCCAACAGCCGGCGCAGGCCCGCCGCATCGTAGGTGCGGGCGCCCGCCACGTTCGCGCCGACTTTTGTGCCGTCCACCGCCTGCACCGCCAGATCCACCAGCTGCATCGCCATGGCCGTGCGCACCGTGCGCGTGAACAGGTGCCGCATCCCCGCCCGATGGGCGGCGTAGAACCGCCACAAGGTGATGTGGTCCGGGGTCTGGCATCCCGTCAGCCACAGGTAGGGCAGTTGCTCCCGGCAGGCCGCCTCCAGCTTCCGACTCGACCGGACCCCCGTCATGAAGCCGTACACCCACACGCTCAACAGCGCGCGCGGATGGTAGGCCGGGGCGCCCAGCGGATCTCCGTCGAGGTCGATGCCCATGTCGGCCCAGCTGTCACGGTCGAGCGCATCGATGAATTCCGCCACAAACCGCGCCGGATGGTCGGCGGGCACCACCTCGTCCAGGCTGGGCGGCAGCAGCCATTGCTGCTCGCGGCTCATCGGTCGATGCGGCATGCCCCATCACCTCCACCCACGCCGGTCCGCTGGCCGGCACCGTCACGCCATACCACCCACTTTATGAAACAGGCTC
>JAJDVX010000015.1 GCA_022825895.1 Chloroflexota bacterium
CGGGTTTCGAGGGCGGCGAGGTCGGCCTTGGTCGCGTAGTGGCGCAGGGTGCGATCCAACTCGCTGCGCAACTCCTCGCGCAAGTCGTCGCGGGTGAGCGGGGACGTCTCCACGGCCATCAAACCTGTGCCTCCACCGCCCGAGGTTGGCATCGAACTCTTGGTCCGATTGTTGCACCGCACCTGTGCTCCGGCAATGCGCGAGAAAGCTCAAACGTCGGCGGGCCGCGTAGGCGCCCGAGCTAGAGGGGCCAGACGAGGGGGACGACGATGAGGGAGACGATGAGGACGACGAGGGTGAGCGGGCCGCCGACCTTGATGAAGTCGATGAAGCGGAAGGCGCCGGTGTTGTAGATGAGCACGTTGGACTGGTGGCCGATGGGGGTCATGAAGGCGGTGGATCCGGCGATGGCGACCATCATCAGGACGGCGTGGGGCGCGATGCCGAAGCTGGCGGCGATGCCGAGGCCGATGGGCGCGACGAGCACGACGGCGGCGGCGTTGGACATGAGCTGGGTGAGCAGGGACGTAAAGATGAAGATGCCGGCCAGGACGGCGATCGGGCCGAGGGGGCGCAGCGTATCGGTGACCGCCTGGGCGAGGTTTTCGGCCAGGCCGGTGGTCTGCATGGCGGTGCCGAGCGGAAGCAGGGCGGCGATGAGCACGAGGGTGCGCCATTCGACGGCGGCGTAGACGCGGTCGTATGGGAGCACGCGGGTTACAACGATGAGCGTCGCGCCCAGGACGCCGGTCACGGCGATGTGGGCGACATTCGCAGCCGCCAGCCCAATCGCCAGAGCCAGGATGACCAGCGGCACCAGCATGCGCGGTCGGGGAAGCACGAGCCGCGCGCGTTTGGAGAGGAGGATGAAGTCGGTGGACTCCTCGAGGTCGGGCACGCGAGCGCTGGGCATGCGGACCATGAGCACGTCGCCGGTCTCGATTCGCTGGTCGCGCAGCCGGGTTCGCAGGCGCGTGCCCTGGCGCCAGATGCCGAGCACGAGACCGCCGAAGCGGTTGCGGAATCGCATTGCTGAAACTGAAAGACCACGGCTGGAGAAGGTGGGGCCAGCGACCAGTTCGAGCACGGTGGCCTGCTCGTCTTCGGTTTGCAAGCGGCCGGGTTCGAAATCTCGCTCGGACGTGAACTCGACACCCTCGGACTGGGTCAGGCGGAGGACGTCGTCAGGTTCGCCTTCGACCAGGACCACGTCGCCTACGTAAAGCACCTCTTCGGCGGTGGGGAAACGAAGGCGGCGTCCGTCGCGAAAGATCTCCATGACTGAGATGTCAAAGCGCGGCCGCCAGCGCAGTTCGCGGAGGTTCTTGCCCACGATTGAGGCGCCGGCCGGGACGCGGACTTCCGCCAGGTAGTCGCGAGTCTGGGCAATGCCCTCGTCAAAGTCCGGGCCTTGCCGATCGGGCACGAGTCGTCGGCCGACCGTCACGAGATAGAGCAGGCCGGCACCGAGGATGGCGGCGCCGGTGGGGGCGAAGTCGAACATGCCGAAGGGGCGCTGGCCGGCCGCGGCCAGGGCGTCGCTGACCAGCAAGTTGGGCGGGGTGCCGATCTGGGTCATCAGCCCGCCCAGCATGGAGCCGAAGGCGAGGGGCATGAGCAGACGCGAGGCGGAGGCGTTGGCGGCGCGGGCGAGGGTGACGGCGGCGGGCATGAGGATGACGGTGGCCGCAATGTTGTTGATGAAGGCGGACATGCCGCCCACGACCAATACGAGCAGGATGGTCAGGACGGCGATGCGGGTTCCGCCGTAGCGGACGATGGCCGAGGCGAGCGCGGCGGGCGCTCCGGCTTCCACCAAGCCGGCGCTGAGGATGAACATGGCGGCGACGGTGATGACGGCCGGGCTGGCGAAACCGGCGAAGGCGGTGGGCGCGTCCACGGTGCCCGTGAGCCCAAGGACGAGGAGTACGAGGACGCCCACGCCCTCGGGAGGGAATCGCTCGCTGGCGAAGAGCACCAGTGCGCCGATCACGCAGCCGACAACAATCCAAGCTTCGGGCGTCATCGGGCCATACTGACGGCAGAGAGGTTCACGCCTTAGGATACGCTTCGATCAACACGTCCCGACCGGGCCGATCGGAGCGAAGCCATGGCTGAGACCGGCATTGCCGCCACCTATCACGGAACCAATATCCCGTTCGACCTGCGGGAGTACCCGGTGCCCGACCCCGAGCCCGGGGCGGCCGTGCTGGCGATGACGATGGCGAATGTGTGCGGATCGGACCTGCACTACTGGCGGGGCGACATCGACGTGGTGAAGATGGGCCGGCCGACGCCGATGGCGCTGGGGCACGAAGGCACCGGCACGATCCACAAGCTGGGCGAGGGCGTGACGACGGACACGCTTGGCGAACCGCTGACCGAGGGCGACCGGGTAGTGTTCCAGTACTTCTACCCGTGCATGCAGTGCCCGACCTGCCTGAAGGGTCATACCTACGCCTGCCCGACGCGGCAGTTCGACCGGACGCAAAGCGCGGACGTGTGGCCGCACTTCCGGGGCACGTTTGCCGAGTACTACTACCTGCACCCCAAGCACGCGATGTTCAAGGTGCCGGACTCGTTGTCGGACCTGGAGATCGCGGGGATCAACTGCGCACTGTCGCAGGTGGTGTCAGGTCTGGACCGCGCGGGGCTGTCGTTCGGCGAGACGGTGGCGATCCAGGGGGCCGGCGGACTGGGCGTGTACGCGGCCGGAATCGCCAAGGCCCGAGGGGCAGCGAAGATCATCGCGATTGACGGCGTGGACGAACGGCTGGACCTGATCCGTGAGTTTGGCGCGACCGACGTGGTCGATATCCGGGAGTACGAGACGCCGGAAGAACGGGCGGACGCGGTGCGCGACCTGACCGGCGGCCTGGGCACGGACGTGACGCTGGAACTGGTTGGCCATCCCGGCGTGGTGCGTGAAGGGCTGGACATGACGGCTCACGGCGGACGTTACCTGGAGATCGGCAACATCAACGTGGGCTGGGACACGGAGTTCGACCCGTCGGTGATCGTCTTCAAGAGCATCTCGGTCATCGGGGTCGCGCACTACAAGGCGGAGGACCTGCGGAACTCGCTGAATTTCCTGGTCGACTACAAGGACCAACTGCCGTTCGACCGGATCCTGTCGCACACGTTCCCGCTGTCGCAGATCGATCACGCGATGGAGCAGCAGGACAAGGGGTACATCACGCGGTCGGCGCTGATTCCGGGGAGCTAGAGGTTTAGCCACTTGAAGCTTGCCGAAGACCGTCCGGCGGAGGGTCTGCTTCGTCCGCCCGTTGGTGCAGGGGCTGGAGGCCACCCTCACCCCAGCCATCTCCCTCAAGGGAGAGGAAGCAAGAGGCTCGCGACAGGGGCTGAGTCGCCAGGTGGTGGTGGCTGATGGAGATATGGGCGGCGGTATGGGACGCGTTCAACGCGCCGCTGTTCAGTCTGGGCGCCGACCCGGTGACGCCGCTGAGCCTGGTCGTATTGGTCCTGATCTTCGGGGTGAGCTGGTTCGTGGCCGGGCGCGTGCGCTGGGCGCTGGAAGACCAGATCGCCAACCGCGTGGAGGAGATTCCGGAGGGGCTCCTGCACGTCATCGGGAACCTGGCGCGGTACACCATCATCTTCATGGGGTGGTTCATCGGCCTGCGGTCGGTGGGCTTCCAACTGGATGCGGTGCTGGTGGTGTTCGGGGCGCTGGGCGTGGGGATGGGCTTCGGCCTGCAGAACATCGCGAACAACTTCGTGTCCGGCGTAATTCTGCTGGTGGAGCGTCCAATCAAGGTGGGCGACGTGGTAAGCGTGGCCGGCGAGCTTGGAACGGTTGAGCGGATTGGAATCCGGGCGACGACGCTTCGCAAGTTTGACCAGACCCAGGCCATCGTGCCGAACGGCGAGTTGATTTCCACGGTGGTGAACAACTGGACGCTGGACGACCGGCGGGTTCGGGTGGACTTTGTGGTTGGCGTGGCGTACGGCTCGGACACGCGGCTGGTGGAGCGTCTCATCCGGGAGGCTGTGACCGAGCACGACCTGGTGCTGGACGACCCCGAGCCGCGGATCTTTTTCTTCGAGTTCGGGGATTCGTCGTTGAATTTCCGGGTACTGGCGTACGTGGCCGACATCAGCGAGCGATTCTCGACGCTGAGCGACCTGCACTTCACGATCGACGAGAGTTTCCGGGAACACGACGTGGAGATTCCGTTCCCGCAGCGGGACCTGCATCTGCGGTCGGTCGACTCGGACGTTGCGTTGCGGCATACGCCGACGGATCCGAGCTAGCGGTCGGGCGGGCCTGAAGCGTCGATGCCGAGCAGGCAGCTGGCGTTAGTCTGTGCGAAAGCTCGGGTTAGCATAGGCTAATCCCGAAGACATACGCCCGATTCCACCCGTGAGTTGTGAGTGACCGACGGTCTGTGGCGCGCAGGGACGCACGCATGAGCCTGGCGTTGCGCTGCAGCAACCTGACCAGGCGGTTCGCCGGCGTGACGGCTGTGAACGGCGCGTCGCTCGAGGTTGAGACCGGCACGTTGCTGGCGTTGCTGGGACCGAGCGGCTGTGGGAAGACCACGCTGCTGCGCCTGATTGCGGGTCTCGACCGACCTCACGCAGGGACCATTGAGGTCGATGGGCGCGTGGTGGAATCGACTGGGGAGCACGTGCCGCCGGAGCGACGAGAGGTTGGGCTGGTATTCCAGGAGTACGCGCTGTTTCCGCACCTAAGCGTTGCGGACAACGTGGCGTTCGGGCTGTCGCGCGGACCGGATCGAGCGGGGCGGGTGGAGGAGATGCTGGGCCAGGTGGGGCTGGACGGCCTGGGCACACGCATGCCGCACGAGTTGTCGGGCGGGCAGCAGCAACGGGTGGCGCTGGCGCGAGCGTTGGCGCCCGGTCCGCGGCTGATCATGCTGGACGAGCCGTTTTCCAACCTGGATCCGGCGCTGCGGGAGGGGGTGCGGCGCGAAGTGCGGCGGGTGCTGCGGGCCGCCGAGGCGACGGCCATCATCGTTACGCACGACCAGGAAGAAGCCATGAGCCTGGCCGATGAGGTCGCGGTGATGATGGACGGGCGCATCTTGCAGCAGGCACCGCCGGCCGAGCTGTACCGCCGCCCGGCGTCGCGGCGCGTTGCCGAGTTTATCGGCGATATCAACGTGATCGAGGGGCGTGCCATCGGGCGGGCGGTGGTGTGCGACCTGGGCACGATTTCAGTGCTGGACGACTTGTACGGGCCGGCCGACGTGCTGATTCGGCCCGAAGCGTTGCAGCTCACCGAGGACCTCGGCGGGCAGGCGGTTCAGGTGGGTCGGAGTTTCTTTGGGCACGACCAGATGATCAATTTACGGTTCGACTCGGGGCTGCGGCTGTCGTCGCGGGTGGGTCCAACGTTTACGTTTCGGCGTGGTTCGCGGGTTCGGGTACAGCTGAGCGGGGATGTGCTGGCCTTTCCCAGAGCCGGGCAGTAGCGGAGCGAGCTTATTCAGAGCGATTCGCCGCCCGTGGCAGAATTGGGTCCAATGCCGCTTACCAGTACGACCGAAGACTATCTCCTGGCCATTTACGGAATGCGGGCCGAGGCGGAGCCGGTCATCAACGCCCGGCTGGCCGAGCGGCTCCACGTCGCCGCGCCTACCGTATCGGCGACGCTGGACCGCCTGGCGCGCGACGGACACATCTGGATCAACGAGCGGCGTCAGATTTACCTGACGCTGGGCGGCGAGCGGGTGGCGGAGCGGCTGGCCCGGCGGCATCGCCTGATCGAACACTGGCTAATCCGCACGCTGGGCATGGGCTGGGCCGAGGTTCACGAGGAGGCCGACCGGCTAGAGCACTCGGTTTCGGAAGAACTGACGGAACGGATATCGGCCTCGCTGGGCCATCCGGCCACGTGCCCGCACGGACTACCGATTCCGGGGAACTACCCGGAGACCGACGTGGCGCAGTTCTTCAGCCTGAGCCAGGCTGAGCCGGGTCAGGAGGTGCGAATCGTGCGCCTGTCCGAGCCGGCCGAGGACGACGGGGAGTTGCTGCGGTATTTCGAAGAGAAGCAGTTGGTGCCAGGGCACACCATGACCGTCCGGGAGATCACGCCCTCAGGCAGCATGGTGCTGGTGCTGGATGGCGAGACGGTGGTGGTGGACGAGCGCGTGGCCACCAATCTGTGGGTGATGGCAGCCTAGGCCGCCGAGCGCGGACGCCGAGCCAGCGAAATCGGACCATCGTCATGACGCACGTGCAGCCGAACCACGTCATTACGGTGCGTCCGGCAATTCCGGACGAGTTGCAGGGGCTGCGCGAATTGGCGTACGACTTGTGGTGGGCCTGGAATCCGAGTGCCCAGGACATCTTCCGGCGCATCGATCCCGACGCGTGGCAAGCCACGCAGCACAACCCGGTGGCGCTGCTGGGTCAGGTGACGCCGGACCAACTGGCGGCTCGCGCTGCCGATTCCGCCTTCGTGCACGACCTGCGCCAGGTGGTGGCGCGTCGGCGGCGGTACCTGGAGACGCGTTCCTGGTTCTCGGCCGAATTCCCGCAGGCGGCGGACCTGACGGTGGCGTATTTCTCGATGGAATACGGGATCACCGAGTCGGTGCCGCTGTATTCGGGCGGTCTGGGCGTGCTGGCGGGCGATCACGTGAAAGCCGCGAGCGACCTGGGCGTGCCGCTGGTGGCGGTGGGGATGCTGTATCGCCAGGGCTACTTCCGCCAGACCATCGATCCTTCGGGCAGCCAGCAGGAACTGCATCCCGAGACGGACTTTTACAGCCAGCCGGTCACCATGCTGACGACGCCGGATGGGGCGCCGCTGACCGTCGGCGTTCCGATTACCGACCGGTGGGTGGAGGCACGGCTCTGGCGGATGAACGTGGGACGCTGTCCGGTCCTGCTGCTGGACGCCAATGTTCCCGGTAACGCACCCGAGGATCGCGAGCTCACGGCCAAGCTGTACCAGGGTGACTCCGACGTGCGAATCCGGCAGGAAATCCTGTTGGGCATCGGCGGGATGCGCGCGTTGCGGGCGGTCGGCATGAACCCCACGGTGCTGCATCTGAACGAGGGCCATAGCGCGTTTGCCCTGATCGAGCGCCTTCGCGAACTGCGAGAGGGCACGGACCTGTCGTTTGAAGCGGCCCTGGAGACCGTGCGCGCCGGGGCGGTGTTTACGACCCATACGCCCGTCCCCGCCGGTCACGATGAGTTCCATCCCCACCAGGTATCCCATCACCTGGGCGCCTACCTGGGCGAGTCCGGCATCGATACCGATCGGATAGCCGAGCTTGGCCAGTATCCGGACGGGCGCGAGCCGTCGCCGTTCTGCATGACGATCCTGGCGCTGCGGGGGGCGGCGTGGCGCAACGGGGTGTCGCAGTTGCACGGCGAAGTTACGCGGAGAATGTGGCAGTCACTGTGGCACGACGTTCCCTGGTCCGAGGTGCCCATCCAACACGTGACGAACGGTGTGCATCTGCCCACCTGGGTGTCCCGCGAGCTGGCGGATCTCCTGGGGCGGTATCTCGGCCCGGAGTGGGCCCTGCTTTCCGATCGGGACGTGATTCGCGAGGGGTTGGACGCGATACCGGACGACGAATTCTGGCGGGTGCATACGCGGCGGCGCGAGCGGTTGGTGGCCAATGTTCGACGTCGCCTGCGGGCGGTGGTGGAGCGTCGCTGGGGCTCGGGCGCGGAACTGGCCGACGCCAGCGCGGCACTTCAGCCGAACGCCCTGACGGTGGGATTCGCCCGGCGCATTGCGCTGTACAAGCGCCCGACGCTGCTCCTTCACGACCTCGAACGCTTGCGCGCCTTGCTGACCAACGCACGGCGCCCTGTCCAGATCATATTTGCGGGCAAGGCCCATCCGGACGACGTGATGGCCAAGGACCTGGTCCGTGAGATTCACGAATTGAGCCGCGATCCGAGCTTCGTGGGCCGCGTGGTATTCGTGGAGGATTACGACATGGACCTGGCGCGGGACCTTGTTCAGGGCTGCGACGTGTGGTTGAACCAGCCGGTGCGGCCACAGGAGGCCAGTGGAACCAGCGGCATGAAGGCGGCAGCCAACGGGGTGCTGAACGTCAGCGTGCTGGACGGCTGGTGGGCCGAGGCGTACGCGCCTCACATCGGCTGGGCCATTGGGCGCGCGGATGATGACGTTGACGATCCACAGCGTGACGCGAACGACGCCGCGGCGGTTTATCGGCTGCTGGAGCGGTCGGTGGTTCCGCTGTTCTACGACCTGGGACTTGACGGGACACCGACACGCTGGATCGAGCGCGCCAAGGCGTCAATCGTCATGGCCCTGGCCGATTTCGGCGCGCACCGCATGATGCGCCAATACACCAGTGAGTTTTATCAGCGAGCCGATGCGCTGCAGCGCACGCTTGTGGGTACTGACTACGCACCGGCGCGGTCGCTGGCCGACTGGCTCGCCCGCGTTCGCGAGCAGTGGCACTCGGTGCAGATTCTGGACGTGAACCTGACCGGTGGACCTGAAGTCAGCGTTGGGTCCGCGCTGCCGGTGCAAGCGCGGGTGTCGCTGAACGGCTTGCACGCGGATGAGTTGACGGTACAGGTTTATGTGGGGCGGATCGGCAGCGACGGCGCCGTTGACGGCGGTCTGACATTCGAGGCGCGGCCGGTGGGGCCTGACGGCGAAGGCACTCACTGGTTCGAATCAACGGTGCCTCTGAGGCAGAGCGGCCGGATGGGCGTGGCCGTGCGCGTGGTGCCTCGGCATCCGCACCTGACGGACCCGGTGGAACACGGGCTGGTCCGATGGAGCTTGCCCGCGGCCACCGGCTGATATCGGGCCACGGCTTTGCGGGCTCTTGCAGACGCGATAGGATTTGAGAGCCGGAGCCGTGCTTAGCTCTGGCCTCGTTGTGCACTCACTGCCGTCCCACCAGGGGGAGTCTTCGTCGATGACGTATGTGATCTGCGAGCCGTGCATTGGCACCAAGGACGCTTCGTGCGTGGACGTGTGCCCCGTGGACTGTATCCATACCACCGACGAAGCCGAGATGTACTACATCGATCCCGAGGAGTGCATCGACTGCGGCGCCTGTGAGCCCGTGTGCCCGGTGACGGCGATCTTCCCGGACTTTGACGTGCCGGACGAATGGGAAGAGTGGACGAAGGTCAACGCCGACTTTTTCCAGTAGCCCGGGACGTGCGGTGACTCGGGACGGTTGGACCGGACGTTAGCGAACGGCTTCAGGAAGCTACGCGAGGGTCGGTCGGGTTGTCGCGCCTTTCGTCATCTCCTTCAGTGCGGTGTAGGCGGGGCGGGGCGATCCGTCCGGGCGGAGGAGGCCAAAGGCGAATTTCTCGTCGTCCGGGCCAACGACAGCCTGGAAGTTGAGGTTCCAGACAAACGCGTGGGTGATGTAGGGCGCCGAGTCCCTGATGAGCTGGAACGCATCAACCAGAAACTGGGCCTGATCGTCCTCTGAATTGTCGGCCCCGAACCCGTAGGCCGGGTCGGCGTTCGCCGTTGACCACCCCATCTCGGTGAGCCAGATGGGCTTATCGGCGTCACCGTTGGCCTCCATGATTGCGCGATGCTGGGTGTAGCGCTGGAAGTAGAAGCTGCCATGGCCGTTCCAGCCGGACCCGCGCTCGGTGCCGATTTCCTGGGTGGGGGCGTTGTTGAAGCCCCCGGGATGCATACCCCAGGCGTCGAAGGCCTGGCGTGCGATGCCATCTCGATACGCGTAGATCTGCTCGAGAAAACGGACGTCATCAATGGCCTGGACCTGCTGGTCGGGGATATCGACGTCACCGGCGGGCGTGAGGGCGCCACCGACGGTGATCGCGTCCGGGTCACCGGCCTTGACGCCTTCGTTTCCAGCCAACATCAACTCGACAAACTCGCCGGCGTCAATCTGCCCGTAGCCCCATTCGCGCGCGAGGTTGGCTTCGTTCCACAACTCGTAGGCATGGACATGGCCGCGATAGCGTCCGGCCAAGGCCTGCATGAAGTCGCGGAAGTCCAGCGGATCGCCCGGCGGCCCGTGGGAACGGTCGGCCAGGGCCCAGTTTGGCGCCCGGACGACGCTGAGGAGCAGCTTGATTCCGGCGCTGCTGACCGCGGCGACAACCTTGTCGAGCTCGCGCCAGTCAAAGCCGCCCTGTTCGATCGGTTCCGTCTGACTCCACTCGACCTGCTGTTTGAGCCAGTCGAAGCCGGCCTCAAGCGTGCGATCCACGATCAGGCCACGGTCCTGGTTGTAGAGGTGAGCCTGAAACCCGTACCCGGCAAGGCGGCGCAGTCCGTCGTCAACCTGCGGCGGCGGGGTGGCGGGTTGGGGAGCGGGCGTGGTTCGGGGCGCGACCACCACGGACCCGGTTGTGTCGGTCGGCGTGCCGGTTGCCGCCGGCGTCGCGGGGGGCGCCTCCGGTTCGCCACAAGCCGCCAGCGCCGCCGATACGCCTGCCAGCGCCAACAGGCGCCGGCGCGAGAGCGAATGCCGGGCTATCACACGGAATCTCCGTTCCCAGCGCGGCTGAGTGAGGCGGGTCGGTACCGAACATCCTTGAATCCGCGCGGCATGGATGGTATCAACGGAGTAAGCGATCTGTCGGAAACACCGACCCGGTTCGGGCGAGCAGCCGCGCAGCGGCACCCCGCACCAGAGGGGACCACTGTTGATGGGCACAAATAGATACGGGAATACCGCCGTCGGCGCGATTGTGATCGTGATAGCCGCGGTCATCGTGCTGGGACTATTCAGCGTGCGGTTTGTAAACGTCGGTGAAGTCGGCGTTTTGCACACGTTTGGCGTGGTTGACCAGACGCCACGACCCGAAGGCCTTCTGGTCAAGGCTCCCTGGGCCAGCCTGGAGACGCTGAGCGTACGGACACAGCAGTTGACGATGAGTTCGCGGGCTGAAGACGCCAGCCCAAGCGCGACGGATCAGACGGTGCGGACGCTGACCTCCGAGGGTCTGTCGGTTGGGTTGGACATCACGACGCTGTACCGCCTGAAATTCGCGGATGCGCCCATGGTGTTTCAGCAGATTGGCCCCAATTACGTCGAGATTGTGGTCCGACCGGCAATCCGGGACGCGATCCGTGACGTGGTTGGCGAGTTCCAGGCCGAGGCTCTGTATACAACCGCACGCACCGAGGTTGCCGAGAAAATCGAGGCGCAACTGCAGAGCATCCTGTCGGAGCGAGGCGTTCTGGTAGAGAACGTGTTGCTGCGCGACGTGTCGCTGCCACAGCAGATCACCACGGCGATCGAGCGGAAGCTGGCGGCCGAGCAGGCCATTGAAGAGCGGGCATTCCGGGTTCAGGAAGCCGAGCAGGAGGCTCAGCGACGGGTGGAGGAAGCCACCGGTATCGCGGAGGCCAACAACCTGATTAACGAATCGCTGACGGCGGCCGTGCTCCAGGACAAGTACATAACGGCGCTGCGTGAGATCGACTCCGGCAGCGTGGTCTATGTCCCGACCAATCCGGACACCGGACTGCCGGTGATCCTGGGGACGCCGGCGATCGGCTCGGGCGGCGGCGGATCGCCGTAGCCGGGCGGCACGGGCGCGGGCCAGGACCCTGGCGGCAGCGGTTGTTGGGGTAGGATGCCGCGCGCACGGGTTGCGGGGCCTGCCGACGGGCGGTTAGCTCAGCTGGCAGAGCGCTACGTTTACACCGTAGAGGTCGCAGGTTCGAGCCCTGCACCGCCCACCTGGCCCGGATTGCCGCAGGCCCCGGCGAGGTAGCTCAGTCGGTAGAGCAGTGGACTGAAAATCCATGTGTCGGCGGTTCGATTCCGCCCCTCGCCACCAAACGGTCCAGTGACGGCCTTGCGTTTGCGCGGCGCAGTGCCTGAAGCACAGGGCCAAGAGACGGCACCTTGTCAAGAGCACGTGGACCGCGAGCAAAGCGTGTACCGTCAGCGCTGACCGACGGGCCGTTCAGGGCGGATCTGAGCGCGGGGGACGTCCATGAACCGACTGAATATCGTTGTCATCTGTCTCGACACGTTTCGAGCCGACATTGTCGGCCCCGGCAAGAAGTACAGCAGTATTGCGACGCCGGCGCTGGACATGCTGGCAGCCGAGTCGGTGCGCTTTAACCAGTGTTTTACCGAGCCGGGCCAGACGATCCAAGTGCGCAACGGGTGCTTTACAGGCCGGCGCGGGTTTCCGTACGCCCACGGGTACTACGGCTGGCATGAGATTCCGGACGAGTTCCCGACGATAGCCGAGGTCCTGCTGGAGCAGGGCTACGCCACGGGCCTGATCGCCGACACGCCACACCTGTTCAAACCCAACATGAATCAGCACCGCGGGTTCATGACGTGGGAGCACATTCGCGGCGCGGGCGGCGACGGCTGGCGGACGGGCTCGTGGGACCTGATCCGCGACCTGTTCAAGGACTACTTTGGCGCCTACGAACCGACGGTGCCCGAGGCCTCGGCCCAGTCCCTGAGCGGCGAGAGCGCCTTTCTGCAGCACTTACACAACATCCGCGACCGCCGCGAGGAGGCCGATTGGCCGGGCGCGCAGGTCTTTACGTCGGCGCGCCGTTGGCTGCGCGACAATGCGCGAAACGCGCCGTTCTTCCTGTGGATCGACTGCTTTGAGCCACACGAGGTGTTCGACCCGCCGCTGGCCTACATCCGGCGCTACAACAGCACCTGGGATGGGCCGATCTATCAGCAGCCCAGGCACATCCTGCACCCGTCGTTCTCGTCGGACATGCAGGGCGCGGATCTTGACGTGACATCGGCGGACTTCATCGACTACTACACGTCTTGCTACAAGGGTGAGGTCACATTCACGGATGCGCAGATCGGCGCGCTGCTGGACGAGCTGGAGCAGTTGAAGCTGAGGGATGACACCGCGGTGATCTTTTTCACCGACCACGGCACGGAGCTGGCCGACCACACCGGCTGGGGTAAGCGGAACACCGAACTGCACCCGTTCAACACGCAGCAAAACCTGACGATTCGACATCCCGACAATCGCTATCGCGACCTGGACGTGGATGCATGGGTTCAGAACTACGACCTGGGCCCGACCATCCTGGACCTGGCGGGCTTGTCCGAAGCGCCCGCAACCATGAACGGCCATAGCGCCTGGTCGCTGGCGACCGGGGAGCGCGAGTCTTTGCGTTCATATGTGACCACGGCGTGGGCCGGCCGCGTGTCGGTTCGTGACGAGCGCTGGGTTTATGCCACGGGCTGGGACTTCGAAGATTCGAAGCCGGAACTGTATGACTTGCGCGCAGACCCCGATGAACTGCACAACGTTCACGATTCGCACCCGGAGATCGTTGGCGACCGGCGGTCGCGAATTGAAGAACTCCTGGGTACGCCGATTCCACAGCCGTACAGCCAGGATCGTTTCGGTCCGACGGTCGGCGGCCTGCGCAAACCGCTCTACGCCACCTCGTACGCCCCTGTGTTCTACGGTGCGCGTCAGGGGTGGGACAACCCACGAGCTTTACCAGGACACGGCGCGGCGGGCGCGAAGTAGTCGAGGAGCGTCACGCGACGGCCTGCGCGGCTCCCGACGCCGATGACGCGTGTCAGAGGAGCGTGTTGGGAATTTCTAGGTCAAGGAACCCGGACTCCGCGATACCTGATTAAGTTCGCGGAGTTCTTCAGCACTCGGGCTCCAGGACAGGGCGTTGAGGTTGGCGTCGACCTGATCGGGCGTGTCGACGCCCATGAGGGTGACGGAGACATCGGGATTGGACCGGACCCAATTGAGGGCCACGTGGGCCGGGGCGCAGGCGCGGGCGGCGGCGATGCGTTCGACGGCGGCGAGAACCCGGAAAGCTCGCCCGCGAAACGTCTGGTCGTACTCGGAGCGCCTGCGGGGCGCCGCCATCACTGAGCCAGGCGGGGGCGGACGATTGGGTCGGTAGAAGCCGGTGAGGAGGCCGACGGCCAGGGGGCTGTAGGCGAAGAACCCGACCTGTTCCGCGCGGCAGAACGGAAGCTGTTCAAGCTCGGGCGTGCGGTCGAGCAGGTTGTAGGGGTGCATGATCATGGCGGGACGGGGGCCGCCGAGGCGCTCGGCAATCATGGCGGCCTTGCAGGACTCCCAGGCGGAAAAGCCGGACATGCCCCAGGCGCGGGCCTTGCCCTGGCGAATCACGTCCAGCATGGCGCTGACCGTCTCTTCGAGCGCGGTGTCGGGATCTCGCCAGTGGACGATGTAGATATCGACGTGGTCGGTCTGGAGGCGACGCAGGCTGCGGTCAATCTCGCGATTAATGTGCATGCGCGATCCACCGAGATCGTTTGGGCCCGGTCCGATAGGGCAGCCGACCTTGGAGGTAATGACCACGTCGTCGCGGCAGCCGGCGATGGCGCGTCCGAGCGCGATTTCGGAGGCGCCGCCGTAGGGTGTGGCCGGCGTCTTGCCGTAGAAATTGGAGCAGTCGAGGAGGGTTACGCCGCGTTCGATCGCGCGCCTGATGGCGGTTTCCATGATGCGAAGGTCGGTCTGGTTGCGGAAGCCGCAACCCAGGCCCACCCGCGAGACCCGGATGCCGCCGGATCCGAGCAGTGCGAATTCCATGAGTGAGTCGATTCGGCGCTAGACGCAGCCGGGGAAGGACCGGCCGCGCACCTGGATGAACGGGGGGACCTTGGGGGCGTCGGTGACGGTTTCGTCCTTGATCGTGGCGGCGCGCATGTAGTGGACGGCGGAGCCGCGACGGCGATGGGGCGTGGTGTTGGGCCGGCTGGAGTGGAAGACGAGGCTGTGGTGGAAGCTGACGCCGCCGGCCGGGATCTCCACGGGGACCGGTTCGAACTGGCCGACGAAGGAGTCTTGAAGACTCGCTTGCACCGTCTTTGGAATCATGCCCCAGCGGTGGGTGCCGGGCGCCATCCAGAGGCAGCCGTTGGCGATGGTGGCGTCGTCCAGCGCGCACCAGGCGGTGACGAGGTCCATGGGAAACAGGTCGCGCCAGGACGCGGAGTCCTGATGCCAGGCCTGGGCCGATCCGTGGTACGCGGGCTTCATAAGGATCTGGTCGAGATAGAGCTTGATGTCGTCGCTGCCCAACAGGTCGGCGATTACGTCAACCAGTTTCGGGTTGCGCACGTGGGCCAGCATTACATCGTCATAGTGGGCCGTCTTGTAGATCTTGCGGACGGCGAGGGCCCGGTCTTCAGGCAGCGGTCCGTCGCGCAGGCCGGGCTCGACCTGGACGCAGTCATCGGGGACGTGGGGCGCGCGGCCGCCGGCAATTTCGTCGGCTCGGTCCCTCACGGCCGCCATGTCGGACTCAGAGAGGAGGTTTTCGACGACGAGGAATCCGTCGCGTCGGAACTGTTCGACCTGGGCAAGTGACAGCGTGTGGAATCCGTTGGCGTTCATTGGCGCTCTCCCGAATCGAGCGGGGTGTCGGCGCTGCCACCCCAGCATATCGGGGGCGTAGGTTTAAGGGATGAGTAAAGCGCGCGTTCACATCTTTGGCCAGGGCGATCCGCGCGCCGTGGCGCAACTGAACCGTTGCCTGCGGCAGGCGACGTACGGCGTGCTGTGCGCGGATCATCACGTGGGGTATTCGGCGCCGATCGGGGCGGCGATTGCGTATCCGCGGCACGTGTCACCGTCGGGGGTGGGGTACGACATTGGCTGCGGGAACCTGGCGGTGCGGACGCCGCTGCGGGCTTCGACCGTCGACACCGCCGGGGTGATGGACGAGATCGTGCAGACGATCAGCTTTGGGCTGGGGCGCAAGAACCGGGAGTCGGCGGATGATCCGGTGCTGGAACGGATACGACAGGCGGAGTTCGCGCCGCAGCGGCGGCTGCTGAAGCTGGCCGAGGAGCAACTGGGCACGGTTGGCGCGGGAAACCACTACGTGGACCTGTTTGCCGATCAGCAGGATCGCCTGTGGATCGGGGTGCACTTTGGCAGCCGAGGCTTTGGGCATCGCACAGCGACGGGTTTCCTGGCGATGGGAGAGGGCAGGAAGTTCACGGACCGGCCGCGGACGAACAGCATGGACGCGCCGCCGGTGTTGTTCGAAGTGCGGTCGGACGTGGGGCAGGCGTACATTTCGGCGATGCGACTGGCAGGGGCCTATGCACAGGCCGGCCGCCGCTGGGTGGTGGAGCGAATCCTGAAGCTGATGGGGACGCAGGCGGATCTGACGGTGCATAACCATCACAATTTCGCCTGGGAGGAGAAGCATTTCGGACGGACGTTCTGGGTGGTGCGCAAGGGGGCGACGCCGGCCTTTCCGGGTCAGCAGGGGTTCGTGGGTGCGACGATGGGAGGGACGTCGGTGATCCTGGAGGGCCTTGACTCGCCCGCCTCAAAGCAGGCGCTGTACAGCACGGTGCACGGGGCCGGGAGGGTGATGTCGCGGCGCCAGGCGGCGGGCCGGCGGCGGTACAACCGGAAGCGGAAGCAATGGGTGCAGACGGCGCCGGGCGTGGTGGATTGGCCGAAGGTGCGGAGCACGATCCGGCGGCAGGGAATCGAACTCCGGGGTGGTGGCGCCGATGAGGCGCCGGAGGCGTACAAGAACCTGGACCAGGTGCTGGCGGAGCATTCGGGAACCGTGCGCGTGACCTACCGGCTGCGCCCGATTGGGGTGGCGATGGCGGGGGCGAACACGTTTGATCCGTTCAGGGACTAGCGGACCGGACAGCGCCCGGTCCGAATGCTCGGTGAGATTGGGTTAGAAACGAGCGCGCAGCGGTCGGTCTACTGCGTAGCGAGTGTCGTAGCGTCCTGGAAACTCGACGGGGAGTTCACCTGAGTCGATTGCTTCGATGAGCGGCGATCCCATCGTGCGCAGCGGCAGACGCACGAGGGTGTGGGTGCGGGCGGATTCGTACATGGCCATCATGACTTCCTGGTTCCTGATGGCCAGATGCGCGTCGTTGCGGTTGTCGGCGGCGTCGCCGCGCGCCCAGCGGGCCAGGCCGTCCAATTCGCGCAGGAACACGTTGTCCAGGGTCTGCGTTGGCGCCGGCGTCTCCGTCACACCGTGGCCCCGGCGCACGAGGCGAACGGCGAAGTCGGGCGCCAGGAACGCGCTGGGCCACATGAGCACGCCGTCGGTTCCGGTCACCGTCTGGTACTGCCAGTCGTAGGCCGGATTGGGCGGAATATCGCCTTCGAACGAGACGCGAATGTCGCCGGCGAATGAGATCAGGCCACCTGACAGCTCTTCGGAGGGCCAGCCGCGCTCGTAGCGGTCGCTGCGGCGCTGGACGTTGGCGATGACCCACTCGGGCTCGGGATCACCCAGCACGTATTGCATGTAGCTGAGGACGTGGGTGCCGTTATTCATCAGGCCGCCCTCTTCGAGGCAGACGGTGGCCGTGAGCGGCGTGCCGATGGCACCCTCGGCCACGAGCGCCCGGGCCTGCTCATGCACGGTGTACCAGCGCATCATGTGGCCGATGGCCAGCTTGACGCCGTTTTGCTGACAGGCCGCCAGCATGGCTTGCGCCTCGCCGAGGCTGCCGGCCATGGGTTTCTCGCAAAGGATGGCGCGCGGCGGATAGCGGGTGGCGGCCAGAATGGTCTGCGGGGCATGCCAGCGGGCCGGCGTGGCGATGCTGAGGAGGTCGGGGCGCTGCTCGTCGAGCATCTGCTCGAAGTCGCGGTAGCGGCGCAGGGTCGGAAACTGGCGCTTCGCACGGTCAAGCGGCGCCGGATCCACGTCGCAGACAGCGGTTAGCTCGACGCCCGGGACCTGAAGGTAGGTGCTCGCGTGCTGGCGGCCGGCCCAGTTGAGGCCGACGACGGCGGCGCGCAGGGGTTCGACCGACATCAGCAACGCTCCGAACGCACCACGTCAGAGATAGTCCTTACCATGACCATGCGGACACTATGGCGCGTTAGCCCGTACCTTGCCAGGCCCGAGAGCGACGGGTGGGCGTTCGAGGCGAACCACGGCAGTTCGGCAGGGACGTACGGCGGGCGTGACAGGAGCATGCAGGCGGAGGATTCGTCTGACGAAATGGGTTGCGGTCCTGGCCAGCGACGACCGTATTGATATCGACCAATTGTGTCGGACCTGGGCGCGAAGTCTCAGCGGATGAGGCGTCGCCTGCCCTGGCCGCGGGGCCTAATCCGACGTCGTGTGCTGGCCACGCTGGCCGGTCTCGCAAGTCTGGCGGCAATTGCCGTAATTGTCGTGGCGGCCACCAGACCCGGTCCGGAACTCCCAGCCTGCGAAACCGCCACATTCACGCCGCCGGACTTTCAATCGCCGCCGTTCGCGTTCGATCCAGAGGCACGCGCTTCGGCGTTAGGCCAAGCCATGGTGAACAGGGATTACCACCGCGCCTACGGAATGATGGCGCTGGAGGCACTACCTCTCGACTCATTCTGCGATTTCACGCTGAAATACCGCTGGTTTCCGACCAGTGACGACAGCCGAACGTTCGACGAAATCGACCACGTTCGGATCCTGGGTTTCGATCCTTTCTCGGATTCGCTAGACGTCCAACTGCGCCTGGTTGAGCGCACCCAGACAGACGAAGGGACGCCGGCCGCTGCCGGATACGTCACCGTGAGGCTCCTGCGCGACGGGCGCTTCACGTTTCTCGACGTCGACGAGGCCATGACCGACGAGGGTCCGGTAACGGATTTTCCGCCGCCGCCGTACGCGAACTTGTCGGCCTTTGAGGAAACCGAAGTCGTGGTGGGACGGGCGCCCTGGGAACTGGACGGCACACTCACGGTGCCTCGAGGGCCAGGGCCCTTCCCCGCCGTGGTGCTGGTGCATGGGAGCCGCTATTCCGATCGCGACGGTACTGCGGACGCGACCAAGGCGTTTCGGGACCTGGCGTGGGGGCTGTCCAGCCAGGGTGTGGCCGTGCTTCGCTACGACAAGCGCACGCTGACGCACGCGCTGGCATTTGCGCGTCAGCCGGACTTCACCCTGGACGACGAACTGGTGAACGACGCGCTGGCAGCGCTGGCGCTGCTGCGTGAGACGCCACGAATCGATCCGGCGCGATTATTTGTGCTGGGTGCGAGTCTGGGAGGATTCGCCGCGCCGCGTATCGCTCAACGCGATCCCGGGCTTGCTGGCCTGATCATGGTCTCTGCACCGAGTGGAACGCGGTTGGAGAAGCTTATTCGAAATGCTGAACGGAGGTCCGAACCTGACGCCCACCTTGACGAAGCATTCTTGCGCCGGTTCGAAACGAGGCTGCGGGCCCGCGCCAAGGCACGGGCGGCGCTGGCCGCGGGCGTGGCGCCGTCCCTCGACCTGCGCGCGCGCGCCGCCTACCACCTGGATATTGCCGATTACCGGCCGGAGTTGGTGGCTCGCGACCTCCCCGTGCCCTTGCTAAGCCTGCACGGTGGGCTCGATGGGCAGCTGGATACCGAAGAATCCATGGGCTGGATTCGCAGTCTCCGTGGCCGGGACGACGTTACGTTTCGTATGTACCCCTATCACGGCCACATTCTGTACGACGCGATCGAGGAGGCGACATGGCAGGAGCTGCACGGACCGGACCCGCGGCCCCGCATCCACGTGAGTCCGTTGGCGATCTGGGACATCGCGGGATGGATTAAAGGTTGGAGAGCACGACAGGCCTGCGTGGACTGGCGGGCGTGGTTTGCGGCCTGTCACGGCGGCCCGACCGCCGAGTTCCGAGGGACAGCCTTCAACCCGTGACGTTCAGGCCGCTGGGACGCGCATGGACGGCGCCGGGTTGGTCACGTTTGACGGCTGCGGCGGCGGCGTACGCTACAAAGGGCGGTAAGGCGCGACGGAGCGTAGATGAGGGGCTGGAGCCATCCGGCTGCCACCGGGTGCTTCCATTCCAGACTCCGAGTGACTTGGCGGACGCCTGCCGGCCTTGCCCTGGCCGCCGGGTTGTTCAGCATCGGGCTGGCTGCGCTGGTGGTTGTGGCGTTCGTCATCATCAGCAGGTCGGCCCCTGCCTGTGAGGCAGCGACACCGGCGCAGCCGGACTTTGCGGCGGCGCCGTTTGCGTTCGACCCGGAGGCGCGCGCCTTAGCCTTTGGACAGGGGCTCGTCGACCAGGACTACCGGCGCGCCTACGCGATGCTGGCCCCGGAGCAGTTTCCCGTCGGCTCGATCTGCGAGCTCGACCTGGAGAGCTTTCGGTCGCTGACCGGCGATGGGGCGAGCGTTTCCCTGGTGACTCCGCAAGGGATTCCATTGGATGAGGCACGCGGCGGGCGCAATGACTCGCCGCCAACCTCGGCCATGGGTTTCGTGGCTGCCTACGACAGCATCGAGGTGTTCATCCGGCTGTCACCGCGCCAGCCGTCGGCCAAGACGGCGACCTACCTCCGGCTCACGCTGCTGCGAGACGGTCGTGTAGCTCAGGGCACACCCCTCGAGCCGCTGATCACGCTGCGTCCGGTCAGGGAGTTTCCGTCCCCGCCGTACGCAGACCCGGAGGCGTTCGAAGAGATCGATGTCGTGGTGGGGCTAGCGCCCTGGGCCCTCGGCGGCACGCTGACGATGCCCCGCGGGCCGGGGCCCTTTCCCGCTGTCGTGCTCGTGCCGGGGAGCGGGTGTCCCGATCGCGACAGCACCGGCGGCGCAGTCAAGCCGAGCCGCGATCTTGCCTGGGGACTGGCAAGTCAAGGCATAGCCGTGCTGCGCTACGACAAGCGCACGCTGACGCACGCGCTGGCTATTGCACGCCAGCCCGACTTCACGCTTGACGATGAGCTGGTGGACGACGCCCTGGCCGCCGTGGCTTTGCTTCGCCAGACGGCGCGACTCGATCCCGCGCGCATTTTCGTGCTGGGGAGCAGTTTGGGCGGCTTTGCCGCTCCGCGAATCGCGCAGCGCGATCCTTCGATTGCCGGCCTCATCATCGAGTCCGCTCCGAGCGGGAGCTTATGGGATGGCTATGAGGGTCACGCGCTACGGATCGCCCAAGCAGATGGGGAAGTATCCGAGATTGAGCAGCGTCGGATCGACAGAGTCCGGGCGCGTGTGGGAACGATCGAGGCGCTGACTGACGATGGAGCCACGCCCCCTGACATGACTGTGCGCTCGGCCTGCTTCCGGGATCTTGCCGGATACCGGCCGGAAACCGTGGCGCGCGACGTGAAAGTTCCGATGCTGGTGTTGCACGGCAACCTTGACGGGGTACTCAGCCAGTCCGATCTCGCAGGCTGGACTCAGAGCCTCCGTGGGCGCCGGGATGTTGTATTCCATCTCTATCACGAGCATTTGCACGGCCTCTTCGATCGGCGCACGGTGAGCGGACCCGAGATTCGTCCTGCCGGCCACGTCAGCGCGGTGGTCGTGGACGACATTGCGCGTTGGATTGCGGGCGGGCGGCCGGAAAGTCAATGCGTGGACATTCATGCTTGGCAGGCGGGTTGCCGTGGTGGCCCTGAGGCGGCATTCCGTGGGGTTGTTCGCGACCCATGAGACACGACCCGTTGGAACTGACGTGCGCCGCATCCCAATTGCCGTCACGCCGTGGATTGTCACTGAGGTTGGCGAAGCCTGGATTGGACTGCTTCATCCAGACCTGAGGATTGAGTCAGAGGACGAGTCCGCGTGGGCGTCGACCTGGCGGCTGAGCGCGGGCGGGCTGCTATTCATGGGTTTTCTCGCAGAGGACGGCGGCCTTCGAGTTACAGCCCAGATGCTCCGCGGGGCGTGCCAGCGCTGTGTCGTGGAAGTGCTTTGGTGCGCGCCGGATATTCGTAAGCAAGGTCAGAGGCCGCAGCAATGCGCTTGATACCGCCTTGCACATGAACTCACTATGGAGGCCTGAGCCAGGGGCACTCGGCCAGGAGTGGGCGCGGCATGCGGATTCAGCCAGGGACGTGGCGGTTGCGCGCGGCCTGGTTTACACACGCCGGCCTGGCTGCCGTCGTTGGACTGGCTGGCAGCGGCCTGGTCGTGCTCGTCGGTCTGACGCTCCTGGTCGACAGACTTGCGGTCCCGGCTTGTGAGGCCGCTTCGCCGACGCCGCCGAATCAAGAGGCGGCACCCTTCGCGTTCGATCCGGAGGCGCGCGCGCAGGCGTTTGTGCAGGCAATGGCCAGCAACGACTTTCAGACCGCGTACGGGATGGTGGCTCTTGAAGAGTTTGGCAGCGCCTCGCTCTGCGAGCTGAACCTCGAGCACTTCTGGCGAGCGGTCGCCAACGGCCACACGACCTTGCTGTCGGTGGAACGATTCTCTCCACTGGTCTACGCGGCCGTGTACGACTACCTGTCAATCCGGCTGCGCCTCACGTTTGGCGCGGACGGGGAGACAGAGCAGCCGGCGCGCGAAGCCTATATCGAGGTGTTGCTTACCCCGGATGGCCGGACTGCCTCTTTCGGCTATTTCTCCGTTCTGACCCAACTTGGGTCTCCACCGGAATCACCGCCTCCGCCGTATGCGGCTGCAGAATCGTTCGCGGAGAGCCAGGTCACCGTGGGCACGGCGCCATGGGAGCTTGGGGGCACGCTGGCGATGCCGCGGGGCGACGGGCCATTTCCCGCCGTCGTCATCCTGGGCACCGGCGGTGGACGTGACGGAGTGGAAGGCGCGAATAAGCGGGATCGTGATTTCGCCCAAGGGTTGGCCGCGCATGGCGTGGCGGCCTTGCGTTACGACAACCGTTCGTGGGCCTACGGATTGGAAGCTGCACGGCAGCCGGAGTTCACGATGGCCGACGAAACCGTCGACGATGCCCTGGCAGCCGTAGCTTTGTTGCGGCAGATGCCGCGAATCGATCCGGAGAGGATCTACGTGCTCGGCATCGGTTTCGCCAGCTTTGCGTCTGTGCGCGCCGCACATCTTGACTCTGAACTTGCCGGATTGATCCTGATCTCACCGTCAGCCGGGCTGATCTGGGATTGGGCCTGGCGGGCACACCAGGAGCGCGCCGATGTTGACGAAGTCGTGACGGAGCAGGAGGCACGCGACGTCAAGATGCTCAAGGCGCGGGCGGCAACGATTGCGGCCGTTGCCGCCGGAACGGCGCCACCGCCCGACCTTGGCGTTCGCATCGACTATCACCTCAATCTGGTTACGTACCGACCTGAGCGAGCCTCACGCACCTTGAGAACCCCCATCCTGGCTCTGTTCGGCGACCGCGATGGCGTTGTGCCGATCGATGACCACGAAGCCTGGATCTCCAACCTCCTGGGGCGTGCGGATGCCGCAATTCGCGTATATGAGGGGCACAGTCACGGCATGTTCGATGTTCTGAAGATGAGCGGGCCTGAGTCCCGACGGCAAGGCCACGTGGACGAGGAAGTGATCGTTGACATCGTCGCGTGGATCGAGGGCGACTGGCTGCAACGATCCTGCCGGGAGATTGATGACTTGTACGCCGGCTGCCGCAGTGGCTGATTCGCACTCGCCAACCCGAATAACACGCCAGTCGTTGCTCCGAGCTTCACAGCCCGCTGTTGAGGTATTCGACCATTGCTTGACGACGCGAGCGCTACAGTGGGTCGCCATCGTTTGCCGCCTGACTACGACGACTCAGGGGAGTGGCACCAATCCGAATAACCAATATCCGCTTGACGGAACTGCACGGCCTCTTTGAGTTGGAGGGTGAGTTCTGGGAGGAGCGGCTGGTGCGGCCGCTGGACGTGTATCCGGAACACAAGCGGGATCCGGACCAGCACATTCCCAAGGCGCGGGACGTGGACGGCGCCCACGATCTGTCGTGGGTGTTTGTGACGATCGAGACCGATCAGGGCGTGAGCGGGATGGCCGGGCCGATCGACGTGCCTGATGCCTTTGTCATCGACACGCAGATCACGCCGTTCATCCTGGGCGCCGACCCGCTTGCCAGCGAGCGGATCTGGGATCAGCTTTACCGATACATGATTCACGGGCGGAAGGGCTCGCCGATGTTCGCGTTGAGCGCCATCGACACGGCGCTCTGGGACCTGAAGGGCAAGTGGTTGGGGCAGCCGCTGTACCGGCTGTTGGGCGGGCCGGTCCAGCCTGAGATTCCGGCTTACGCCAGTGCGCTGGGTTTCTCCATCGAGCCCGAGCGGGCAGCGGAACGCGCGCGGCAGTTCGTGGCCGAGGGCTACACGGCGACCAAGTGGTTCGTGCGCTACGCCCCTGACGACGGCGAGGCGGGCGCCCGGCGCAATGTTGAATTGATGCGCACTCTGCGCGAGGCCGTGGGCGACGACGTGGACGTGATGATCGACGCCTGGAGCAGCTGGAACGTGCGATACACGCTGGACATGGCGCGGCGGATGGCCGAGTACCGACCGTACTGGATCGAGGAGCCGGTCAAGTCTGACGACATTGCCAACTATGCGCGGATTCGGGCGGCGTCACCGGTCCCCATTTCCGGCGGCGAGCACGAGTACACGCGCTGGGGCGCGCGCGACTACATGAAGGCCGGCGCGGTGGATATCTACCAGGCCGACACGATGTGGGCCGGCGGCGTGAGCGAAATGCTGAAGATCGCGACCATCTGCTCGGTCTATGACGTGCCGCTGATTCCGCATGGGGCGTCGGTTCCGGTCAACGCGCATCTCAGCGCGGCCTGGCCGCCGCCGCTTTGCCCCTACGTGGAGTACCTGGTGAAGTGGAACGAGCTGCGGCAGTTCTTCTTCAAGAATCCTGTCAAGCCGGTCAACGGCATGATCAGCCCGCCGGATGGGCCCGGCGTCGGCGTGGAGATCGACGAGTCGAAGGTGACCGCCGAGCGTGAACTGAGTTGGCGCGAGGCCTGACAGGCCGGCGGGCCGGCTGAGCCGCAGCGCTATCCGGACTTCTGCCCGCGGATGACGGCGATTTCCTCGGCGCTCAGATACGGCGGATCGCCGACCGGCGTGTTGGCCGCGATGTCGTCGGCGTTGGAGAGTCCGACGATGCATGTCGACGCGGCTTCATGGCCCAGGACGAATCGCATCGCCGTCTCATACGGCAATTCGTCGCGCAGGTCGGCGATGTCCTGGATGCGTTCGCGCGGGCCGGCGGCATCGGCCAGGCGCTCGCGGAACATCTCCGACTGACGCCAGTCGCTGGCCGGCAGCGCGGCTAGTTCCTCCTCGCTGAGGAGTATCAACCCGTTGGCAAACGGTGAGCGCGCGAAGACTCCGGTTCCGTGTTCGGCTGCCAGCGGCAGCAGCTCATAACCCGCTCCATCATCGACGGCGTTGTAGGGAGTCTCGACCACCGGCGCGCCCCAGCGTCGGATGGCTTCGACGGCGGTCTCTGGCTCACCGGTCCTGGCGGAGATGCCCCACCAGCGGATCTTGCCGGCGGCCTGGAGTTCCTCGAGGACGGCAAAGGGCGCTTCGTGCTTGACGATGTGCAGGGGCGGGTCGTGCAGAAGGTAGGCGTCGATGTATTCGGTGCGCAGGCGGCGCAGGGCCAGGTCGCAGGCATCGCGAATGCGCTTGGGCGAATAGTCGCGCGGCTGCTTGGCGCCCTGGATGGACTGCGCGCCGTCGGTGCCGGGCAAGTAGCCAACCTTGCTGATGATGAAGGCGTCGTCGCGACGGCCGTAGAGCGCCTCGCCCAGCAGGACTTCGCTGCGGCCGTTGCCGTAGACCTCGGCCGTATCAAAGGTGGTGATGCCGGCGTCGAAGGCCTGCTGGACCAGGCGAACGCCGTCCCAGGCCGGGAAGTCGCCCCAGGCCTGGCCGCCGATTTCCCAACAGCCCATGCAGAGGGCACTGACACGCTCGCCGGTGGCCCCCAAGCTCCGCATTTCCATGGCTGATCTCCCGAGTGTTCCGACAGTGCCCGCCGCGGCGGGGTTTTGGCACGTGGCATGCCTGGGCGCGAGTCCGCGACGCATGGCACGCCCGCGGCGCTGGCCTGCGAGCATAGACAATTGGCAGAGTTGAGGGCGCACGAACGACGACAATCCCGCATGGCCATTTCCGCTCGCCGTGTGCACGGCCGACCGGCAGCGCTTCCAGCTTGATGCTTGTGTGCGTGCCGGCAGTGACGCGACGTGACGTGAGGCGTCGCGCCGTCCGAGCGCCAGTTGGGGAGCCGTGGCGGCTCGGGGAACCGGAGAGCTTGTGAGGTTTCGGTGGACGGCGCGGCAATTGAACGCGGCGTTGGGTATCGCCGGAGTGGTCGGGGCTGTGGTGTTGGCCGCTAGCGTTACGCTGTTTGTGAGGCACGACGCCCAAGAAAAGGCCGTGATCCGCGAGGATCCTTACTGCTGGTCGGCGCAGCCAGCCGCGCCGGACTTCGAGGCCGCGCCATTTGCCTTCGACCCAGGCGCGCGGGCGCAGGCCTTCGCAACGGTGCTCATGGAGAATGACTCACGAGCCGGCTACAGCATGCTGGCGCCCGAGTTTCTTCCGTCCGACACGCTCTGCGAGTACCCCCTGGAGGCGCTCTGGCGCCAGCAGGTGTACGGGCTGGACCCCAGCGACTATCTCTTCGAGGCAAGCGTGCAGATCGATAGCAGCGCGTCGATCGTATTTTCACCGCTCAACGACGAACTGAGCCTTTGGTTGCGCGTGATTCCCTCACCGTGGGATGACCGCCCCTGGGAAGCCGCCCCGGTGCGCGTCTCGCTATTGCGTGACGGACGGGTCGTTCGATTCGAACCGGACCACGCGGAACGAGAACTTGGACCGTTGCCGAGGCTTCTGCCTCCACCGTACGCGGATCTCACCGCATTCGAGGAGATTGCGGTCACGCTGGGAGAGGCTCCGTGGCAGGTGGGCGGCACGTTGACTGTGCCGAAAGGTCCGGGGCCGTATCCGGCCGTAGTTCTCGTCCAGGGACAGAGTCTGCGTCCTGACCGTGACGGGACATTCGCCGCCACCAAGAAGAACCGCGACCTGGCCTGGGGGCTGGCGAGCCGGGGTATTGCCACGTTGCGGTACGACCAACGCACGTGGACACACGCGCTGGCCTTTGCGCGGCAGGACGAGTTCACCATCGACGACGAGTACGTGCTGGACGCGCTGGCCGCAATCGAAGCCTTGCGCCAGACGTCGCGAGTCGACCCGGCCCGAATTTATGTCCTCGGCCTGAGCCTTGGAGGCTTCGTGGCGCCGCGAATCGCCCGGCAGGCACCTGACCTGGCTGGTGTCATTGTGGCCTCAGCGCCCAGTGGCGGGTTTCGGCAGAGCAGGGTTCGAGCCCTTGAGCGGGAGCTAAGCACCATCAGGACCAAGGATCCGGCAGATCCATCGGCAGCCTTCCTGCAACGCATCATCGACCGGACCCGGGCGCAGGTTGCGGACGTTGAGGCCCTGGCGGCCGGCGAAGCCGTGATGCCGGACATATCCGTGCGACCGTCGTACCACCTTGACCTGGCGGCGTACCGTCCCGAGGAGACCGCGCGCGATCTGACAGTGCCGCTGCTGATCCTTCACAGCAACGCCGACACGCGCCTGACGCAAGACGATGCGATGGGCTGGGTCCGTGGGCTGCAGGGACACCAGGACGTAGTCTTTCGCTTATACGCCGACCTCAGTCACGGGTTGGTGGACTTCACGGCGGGGACCGGGCCGGACTTGCGGCCGCATGGCTATGTCGGCGCTGAGGTGATCGAGGACATCGCGGCCTGGATCGGCGGCGCGCGGCCCGAGCTGCCGTGTATCGGCACGCCAGGCTGGCGGGCGGGGTGCCGCGGAGGCATGGCCCCCAGTGGCGCCTTTGGCCGTGACGTGATGCAACCAAGACGAGCCAGACCGAAAGTGCTGTCCTCCCGGCAGCCGCGCCGCCTGTTGAAGTAGACCTTGATCGTTTGGAACGTGGTGATGCCGCCATCGAGAGCCTGCCGGACCGGTCGAATGCCGCCGGTTTCCTAACAGCCCACGCACAGGGCGCTGACGCGCTCGCCCGTTGCCCTCGGACTCCGCATTTCCATGGCTGATCACTCGAGGCCAGACGTCGAGCCGCTCGCCGGTTGCGCTGACCTTGGGCCAGAATCCGGCGCCGTCGGACAGGACACCAGGTTGACAGTGCGGCTGAGGCCCACGAATTGGCTGCATCTTGCCGCGTGGTGGACGCACGTTGTGGTGGCGGTGGGATTAGGGATATTCGGCGGAGCGGTCGCCGTGCTGGTGAGCATCGTCCTCATCTTCGATGCCGTCACCACGACAGCTTGCGAGGCGGCGACGCCCGCGCCACCCAACTTCACGGTGGATCCGTTTGCGTTTGACCCGGAGGCACGCGCGCGGAAGTTCGTGCGGGCCATGGCAGACGACGAGTTTCAGGCTGCGTACGAGATGCTGGCTCCGGAGCAGTGGGGCGCGGACTCGCTGTGCTCAGCCGGCTTGGAGGGGTTCTGGCAGACGGTGGCCAGCGAGGGTGACACCACGCTCGTCGCGGTTGATCTGTCCGATCAGCCGTTCTTCGGCGCCATGTACAACCGGCTGGATTTGACGCTCCGGCTGACGCTCGCCACGCCCGAGGGCCCGCGCGAGATTCATGTCGAACTCAATCTCCTATCAGACGGACGAATTGCCGGCTATCGAGTCAATGAGGCCATGGGGGAACTCGATAGAGCAACTGGATTCCCACCGCCGCCGTACGCCGAGTTGGACAACTTCGAGGACTTCGAGGTTGTGGTGGGACAGGCTCCGTGGGAATTGCCGGGAATCATTACGATCCCAGTCGGCTCGGGGCCGTTTCCAGCCGTTGTGCTCGCGGGTGGCAAAGACCTCGACGGCACTGGAGTAATGACCAAACTGAGTCGAGATGAAGCGTGGGGGCTGGCAACTCGCGGAGTGGCCAGCCTGCGCTTCGATCGGCGTACGCACGCCCATGCATTGGAAACGGCGCGGCAGCAAGAGTTCACCATTGACGACGAACTGGTTGATGACACGCTGGCAGCGGTTGAAATCCTCCGGCGGACTCCACGGATAGATCCCGGACGGGTCTATGTCTCGGGCGTCAGTCTTGCCGGCTTTGCGGCGCCAATGGTCGGGCTGCGCGACCCATCTATCGCCGGTCTGATCATCGCGGTGGCGCCAAGCGGACTGCTTCACGACTGGGTGTGGCGCCACAGCCAATATCGATTGGGCCTCGATGGCGACGTGACGGCTCTCGATCAGGGCTCAATTCGATCAGCGAAGGCCCTCTCGGAATCGATCAGCGCGTGGGTCGCCGGGGGAGCGGCGCCGCAAGACATAGCGGTTAAACGAAGCTACTACGCCCATTTGAGCACCTACCGGCCGGAGGACGCCGCCTACCGACTGCCGATGCCGATCTTCGTCATTTCGGTAGAAAGGGACCGCACCGTGCCTCCCGAGGATGCGGAAACCTGGATTGAGAGCCTCCGCCTTCGGCGAAATGTTGCGTTTCGCCTTTATCGCGGCCACACCCACGCGTTGGTGAACGAGCTTAGTCTGACCAAGTCCAGCTCCGATATGGGTGTACACATGAGTTGGGACGTCATATCGGACATGGCGACTTGGATAAGTGGCCAGTGGCCCGACCGCCAGTGTGCTGACCAGGAAGCTTGGAATGCGGGGTGTCGCGGTGGACATTAGCCGCCCGGCTCGTGGCGGGACGAGGACACGGCGCACCACGCGAGGCGCGAGGCGTGGGCAGCCTGCTTCGGATGACGCATGCATCGTGTCGAGGGCTTCCGCCCTTAGCGAGAGGTAGTTGCTGATGCCGGATCGGGATCGAGCCGACCGCAAGGCGGCCAGCCACCGGTATGTTGCCTTGCTACGCGGCATCAACGTGGGCGGCGGAAACAAGCTGCTCAAGGGCGAGTTGGTGGAGATATTCGCGGAGGCGGGGTGCCGGGACATCCGGACGTACATCCAGAGTGGCAACGTGGTCTTTCGAGCGGCCCCGTCGCTTGTCGACGGCCTGTCGGCGCGTATCACAGCCGCGATCGCTTCGAGCCACGGGTATCAGATTCCGGTCGTCATTCGGACGGGGGCGGATTTCGCCAAGGTTGTCAGCGGTAACCCGTTCCTGGCCGAGGGCGCGGATCCGGGCAAGCTTCACGTTGGATTCCTCGCCGAGACGCCGGATCCGGCACGGGTGGCGACGCTCGATCCGGATCGCTCGCCGCCTGACGCCTTTGAGCTGCGAGGAAACCAGGTCTTCCTGCACTATCCCGCCGGCGTCGCGCGGTCGAAGCTCGACAACGCGTACTTTGACCGCACGTTGGGGATGGTCTGCACCATTCGCAACTGGCGCACTGTTTGCAGGCTTCGCGAGATGGCCAGCGGCGCTTGAGGGCGGCGGTTCCCGCAAAGGAAGCCGCGGGGCCGGTGCCTGGTCGGCACAGGCCCCGCGGCCGGCGGGAGTGGCGCTAGTCGCGCAGGGGGAGGGAGTGCGCGGCTAGGCCGTAGCTGGGGTTGCTCCGATCGGCAGGGTTACCTTGTCCGCGCCTGCTCCGGCGCCTCGGTAATGGCGACCGTGTCCGCGGCCACAGTCGCGGGACCCGGACTTGCCTCGACCTTTCATGTGGGCGCCGCCCTCGGCCTCCAGGGCCGATTCGATGCGCTCGCGCATTGACTCGCGGAGTTCGTCGGCCTTGTCGGCGTCGACGCGGCCGTTTTCGATCGCCGTGGTCAGGCGCGTTTCGAAGGCCTCCATCGCGGTGTCCGTCACCGCGGTGACGTCGCCGTCGGCTTCCTCAATGATGGCGGACAGGCTGTCGCCGTCGGAGAGCCTGGTTCGGATGTCCTCGACGGACACACCGGTGGCTTCCGAGACGATGCCGACCAACCCGACGCCCTTGCCGCCGACGCGGCCGAGGCCCAGGCCTCGCTTGCCTTGATACGTGCCGTCCAGCCAGTCGCGGACACGTTGCTCGGCGGCGGCCTTGTAGTCATCCACCTGGTCGGACTCAAGCCGGCCGGCTTCCACCAGTGCGGCGACCTTGTCATCAAGTCCTGTCAGCGCCGCTGTGACCACGGCTTCCAGGTCGCCGCCTTCGGCTTCGATGATGTCCGCCAGCGACTCACCGCCCTGCAATCGAGTTCGTATTTCTTCCGTGCTGAGGCCGGTCTGTTCCTCGATTGCGGTCAGCGCGTCGGACTTTCCGACGCCGCGGCCAAGGCCTCCATGCGCGAGTACCGCGCTGACCGTGACGGCGGTCAACAGAACGACAGCTGCCACCGCCGCAGCGAGGGTTCGAATACGGAGTCTCACGACGCCTCCTTTCGCAAGCGCCGGCCAATGCGAGGCCAGCACAACGTTTACGAAAGGCAGTGTTGGGGCGGCTGATGGACGCGCGATGCACGGCCCATGCGAGTTCCGTGCATTTTTTCCGCGGTGCGTTTCGGGGATCTACTCGTCGCTGGGCTGGGCGAATCGATAGCCCACGCCAGGCACCGTGAGCACAAAGCGTGGACGCGACGACACGGGTTCAATCCGCCTGCGCAGATTGCGAATGTGGCTGTCGATAGAACGCGGCAACGTGGGGCGATCGTCATCCACGATGCGTTCAACCAGGGCCTCTCGTGTAAACACGCGTCCGGGATGGCGCATCAGCGAGGCCAGCAGATCAAACTGCACCTTTGTTAGGGGGATCGTTTCGCCGTCGCGTCGAACCTGGCGGGTGCCGGGGTCCAACGTCATGCCGCCGACGCGAAGCGGTCCGTCGTCCGGCTCCTCTGTAGAAGCTCGTCGCAGCAGCGCATGAATTCGGGCCACGACTTCACGGATGTCGAATGGCTTGGTGACGTAGTCATCAGCGCCGATCTGCAGGCCCACAACTTTGTCGGTAATGTCGTCGCGGGCGGTCAGCATGAGAACCGGGATGTTCGATTCGGCTCGGAGTTGACGGCAGACATCCAGACCCTGGACATCAGGCAGCATCAAGTCCAGCACCACGGCGTTGGGCCGGCGCTGGCGGGCCAGCCGCAGGGCCTCGGCGCCGTCACCGGCGGTAATGACACTGAATCCATCGCGCTCCAGGTAGGCGCGAACGACCCGCCGGATGTCGGGCTCGTCGTCAACCACCAGGATTAGTCCCGAACTTGCCATGCCGGGTTCTGCCGACCTGTCGTCATTAGACTCGATACCTTCGATTCTTACACGAGATTTCGGCGATGCCGGTTGCCAGCACCAGGCGCCCTGCTCCACGGTGCGTCTGCGATGGACTGCGTGCATAGCGCCTGCATACGGCATGCACGCGCGGTCGATACGCTCACGATTGGATGGAATCCGATACCGAGCCGGAGGGCGGCCGAGCGATGAGCCTGCGTGTGCGTTTGACGCTGGCGTTCGTGGCCGTGTCCCTGGTTGCTGTCGGAGTTACGGCACTGCTGATCAATCGGTCAATCGCCGCCAGCTTTCACCGCTACGCCACCAACGTTCGCGAGCGGCAGCAGTTGGCCGTCGCCGAGCAACTCGGCCTTGCCTACGGCGCCAACGGCACGTTTCAGTTGCGCCGGGGCGGACCCGGCCGAGGTTTGCCCTACCTGGTTGTGGATCACAACGGTGCAATTGTCGGCGGGAACGTCGAGCTTGGCCGGTTGAACCAGCCTCCCGATCTTGAGCACTGGCGGCCGATTCCCGTTGAATCCGACGGCCGGGCCGTGGCCACGGCCTACTTTGCCGACGTTGGAAGCGGAGGCCTGCCACGCGAGGTCCTGGCGCAGCTTCGATTCGCCGAGGATGTCTTCCTTCGAGAAATCGGCATTGCGCTGCTGCTGGCCTTACTGGCCGGCGCGGGTGCGGCGGTGGCCGTGGCTGTCTACCTGGCGCGGCAGATCACGCGCCCGGTGCGCACCTTGCGAGAATCCGCGGAGGCCATAGCCCAGGGAGATCTCTCCCGCCGCACCGGCATTCGGCGGACCGACGACATCGGCGCGCTGGCGCGATCATTCGACCAGATGACGGAAACGCTGGAGCGCAACGAGGAGTCGCGCCGCCAGCTCTTCGCGGACATCGCGCACGAGTTGCGAACGCCGCTCGCCGTGATTCGCAGCACCGTCCAGGCGCTGGGTGACGGGGTCTACAAGCCCAGCGCAACCCATGTTGAAACCGTTATGCGGCGCGTCGACATGTTGACCCAGCTCATCAACGACATTCGCGACCTCTCACTGGCGGACGTCGGCCAGTTAAGGCTTGAGACGACAAGCGTTTCGGCTCGTTCGCTCTTGGAGGCGGCCCGCGAACGCCATGCCCCGCAGGCCGCGGAGCGCGAACTGACGCTTAACAGCGAGAACACCGCTGGCGACGTAACGCTTCTGGTTGACCGGACCCGGATTGACCAGGCTCTCGATAATCTGATTCGCAACGCGTCCATCCACACACCTGGCGGCGGAACCATCACGCTTCAAGCACGCCGGTCAACCGACGAACGCGGACGAGCCTGGGTGTCGCTGGACGTCGTGGACACCGGTCCCGGATTCGATCCGGAAGAACTGCAACGTGTGTTCGACCGGTTTTATCGCGCGGATTCCTCGCGCAGCCGGGCGCAAGGTGGCACCGGGCTGGGCCTGGCCATCGTGCGCGGTATCGCACGGGCGCATGGGGGTGAGGCTTTCGCCCGCAACAACACCAACGGTCCCGGCGCTACGGTGAGTCTTCGCCTTCCAATCGAGGTCGAGACGACTTGACCATCCCGCGTGTCGGAGGCTGCGAGTGCATGGGAGTTGCACGGCTCATGCACATCACTTGCATTACTCCGGTACTAAGCTCCGCGAAAGACGAGACCTCCCTTGAGTGACGCCATGACGGATTCCCCACCCGAACGGGATCAATCGCCGGCCAGCGGCGCCGGCGCCCAAGCGGCCGCCGCGCCGCGGGCCGCTCGGTTGCGACAGATCGGGCGCGTGGTCGTCTGGCCGGTATTGACGCTCTTGTCGCTGCTGCGCCGCTTCTGGCTGTGGCTGCTGCTGCTGGCCGGGATAGCCGCGTTTGCCTTCTACGTCGTGCTCCCTCGCGTGCAAGAAGAGGAAGTCGTGACGGTGCCGCCGCAACCCGTGGAGGCTGTGCGTGAGGACTTGTTGGTCACCGTCCCCGCGACGGGAACGCTGGACTTTGGCACTCTCGTGCAGGTCGGGTTCGAGAACGCCGGCGTGCTCACCGAACTCAAGGTGGGGGCAGGCGACGCGGTGTCCGCGGGCGACGTTCTGGCGCTGCAGGAAGCCGATGATCTGGCACGCGACATCGACGATGCCGTTTCGGCTCTGCGCCGGGCGGAGCTCGATCTGGCCGAATTCCTGGAAGACCTCGTACCCGACCCCGACCAGTTCGCCCTGAGCCGGGCGGAACTGGACCTTTCCGAAGCCCGCGCCGCGCACGAAGACCTTCAGGTTCCGCCCGACGCGGCCGAAATCGCTTCGGCCGAAGCCTCGGTGGCGTCGGCACAGGCGCAGGTCGCCTCGGCGCGGGCAAACGTCAGCTCGGCCCAGGCGCGCGTGACCGCGGCCCAGGCGCAGGTGAATGCGGCCCGTGACGCCCTGGACGACTTGCTGGAAGAAGTCTCCGACACGGAGCTTGCCGACGCGAACAGCAGCGTGACGTCGGCCGAAGCCTCATTGGTCAGCGCGCAAGGCGCCCTGGCCGATCTCCTGGCCGGCGCTACCGATCTGGAAATCCAGCGAGCGAGGGACAGCCTGGCCGCAGCGCAGGAGGCCGTGGTGGCTGCGCGCCGCAACCTGGACACCGCGGTCGCCGATCATCCGTCCGCTGTCGCGGACGCCGAGTCCAAGCTCGCCAGCGCCCGGGCGGCCGTGATTTCAGCCCAAGTGGAACTGGGAGAGCTTCGAGTCAAGCCGACCGCCAGCGACATCCGCGACGCCGAGATCGCGCTTGAACAAGCGCGCCTGACCCACGACGACACCGTGCGGAGCGACAGCAACGCCAGCGCCCAAGCCAAGGAACGGGCCGGCGTCATCTACGAAGAGGCGCAACGGGCGTTTGCCGAAGCCGTTCGGCCGGCAACCGCGGAAGAACTGGCCGAGGCTGAGGCCAATCTCGCCGCCGCCCAGGCCAATCTCGCCGTGGCCGAGGCTACCCGCCAAGACCTGGCTGGCGGTCCCGACCTTGCCGATCTCAACGAGGCGATCGCAACGGCCGAACGCACCGAGGCCACCGCCGCGGCCGAGCTTGAGGACCTCCTGGAGGGACCGAGTTCAACGGATCTGGCCACGCGCCGCGCCAACGTCGCCTCGGCTGAGAGCGCCCTGGCGGTGGCACGCGCCAAACTGGACGACCTTATTGCGGAAGTGGATGCCAGCGACGTGCGCATGGCCGAGGAAGACGTGCGCATTGCGGAGGAAGACGTGCAAGTCGCTGAAGAAGACGTGCTTGTGGCCGAGCAGAACGTGACCTCGGCACTAGCAGGCCTTGCCGACGCCGAGGCCAAGCTGGCCGATCTGTTGGCCGGGGCGGACGCATCGGAACTGCGCCAGGCCCAACTGGCCATTGCCCGAGCCGAGATCGACCTGGCCGACCTGCGCGAGGACGCCGAGCCGGAGACCGACCCGCTTGGAGTCGAACGTCTAGAGCTTGCGGTGTCCGATGCCACGCGTGCGCTGGAGACCGCGCGCACGGCACTGACTGACGCAACCTTGATTTCGCCAACGACCGGCGTTGTTCTCGCGGTCGACGCGGATGTCGGTGAGCGAGTCTCCGCCGCCTTCCTCACGGTGGGAGTCTCCGACAGCCTGCGAGTTCGCATTAACGTCGACGAGAACGACATTGGAATGCTTGAGGTTGGTCAGCCGGCCGACCTCACGTTTGCGGCACTGGACGATCGCGAATACCAGGGCAAGGTCGCCTGGATCGCCGTGCAAGGTGAGGTCGACCAGGGGCTCGTGACCTTCCCGGTCGACATCTCATTGGATGCTCCCGACGAACACCTGAGAGCCGGCCTGACCGCCGACGTCGAGATTCTGGTCGCGGAGGCTCGTGACGTGATCGTCGTTCCCAAGGCCGCCGTGCAGACGACGCCGCGAGGCGGCGTGGTATTCGTGGCCGCCGCGGACGGATCGTCGAGCCGTCGCGTCGTCCAGACAGGCCTGAGCAGCCGGCTGCAGATTGAAATCGTCTCGGGACTGGAAGCCGGCGAGTTCGTCATGCCCAATGCCGCGCAGGCGCTCGCGGAGGCGCGAGCCGCCGCGCAGGCGGCCGCCGGCGAAGGCGGCACGCAGGCCGGGCCGGCAGGGCAGTTCGGCAGGCCAGGTGGTCAAGCCGGTGCCGGCACGGCCGCGGGCGGCGCCCAACAGGCGCCTGGCGGTGCGCAACCAGCGTCGGGCGCCGCACAGCCGGCTGAGGCGGGCGTCCAGCCAGCGGCCAACGAGACAGCGCCAAACCTACAGGGAAGCCAGGGCGGCGCAGGCGGCGGTCAATCCGGGCCGGGCGGGCCGCCTGCGGGCTTCCAAGGCAGGACGCCGCCCGGGGTGCAGCCCGGGCAATTCCAGGGGCAGCGCGGCCAAGGTGGACAGCGCGGCCAAGGCGGGCAGCGTGGCCAGGGCGGCCAAGGGGCCGGCGCTGGAGGCGGTGGCGGCTAGCCATGACCGCATCCCCCGATCGTCCACCGCCCACCATCGACGTTGTCGATCTGACCAAGACCTACCAGATGGGTGACGTCAAGGTCGAGGCCTTGCGTGGCGTCACGTTCACTATCGAGCCCGGCGAGATGGTGGCCATCATGGGACCGTCCGGTTCGGGCAAGTCAACGGCGATGAATCTGCTGGGGTGCCTGGATTCGCCCACCGAGGGCAGCTACCGGCTGGACGGCGAGGACGTGGAAGGCCTCAGCGAGGACGCCTTGGCCGACATCCGCCTGCGCAAGATCGGCTTCGTCTTCCAGTCGTTCAATCTGCTCCCGCGCATGACCGCGCGCGAGCAGGTGGAATTGCCACTGATGTACGCCGGGGCGCGCAAACGCCGCGAGCGCGCGCTGGAAGCCCTGGCCACGGTTGGGCTGGCGGACCGGGTCGACCACTCCCCCGTTGAACTCTCCGGCGGTCAGCAGCAGCGCGTGGCCATTGCCCGCGCTCTGGTTACTCGCCCGCGGCTCCTTTTGGCCGACGAACCGACCGGCAACCTGGACACGGCCTCCGCGGACGAGATCATGGATGCGATTGAGCAGCTGAACGCCGAGCACGGCATCACGACTATTCTGGTGACCCACGAGATGGAAGTCGCCTTACGCGCGCGCCGCGTCATCCGCTTCCGCGACGGGCTGGTCGAGAAGGACGAGGTGATGACATGACCGCGGCCGATGGTTTGCGGGTGGCGTTCCGCGCGTTGGCGGCCAACAAGCTGCGCACGGCCCTCACCCTGTTGGGCATGGTTATCGGTGTGGCCGCGGTCATCACGCTGATGTCGATCGGCGCCGGCGTGCAGACCTCGATTGAGGAGAGGATCCGAGAGGCCGGAACAAACCTGCTGTCCGTCAGCCCGGGCGCCAGTAGCAACCGGTTCGGAGGGTTCCGTACCCGTGGCGGCGGAGGCGGAGGCGGCGTGCAGACGTTGACCGCTCAGGATGCGGAGGCCATCGCCGAAGCCAAAATCCCCGGTATCACCTCGATCTATGCGTCACGCTCATTCAACGGGTCCTTCGTCTCGCCGGATGGCGCCGTGCAGGCGTCCGTGCAGGGCGTCAGCGAGGTCTACCCGGCCGTGCGGAATGTCGAGATCGGCACAGGCTCCTTCTTTTCGGCCGACGACGTTGCACGGGCGTCACGCGTGGTCGTCATTGGAGCCACACTGGCCAGCGACCTCTTTCCCAGCGGCGACGCCGTAGGCGAGACGGTCCGGCTCAATACCCAGCCTTTCACCATCGTCGGAGTCCTGGCTTCGGACGGCGGCAGTTCGTTTCAGAGCAACGACGAAGCGGCCTTTGTTCCCCTCCCTACCCTGACGAGTCGCCTGAATCCGTCCAAGACTTCAGCGGGCGATGACGTGGTTTCCTCTATTGTGGTGCAGCTGGTCGATGAGAGTGACGCCACCGTGGCCGGCGTCACGCAGGCAATCGAAAACCTCCTGCTCAGCCGCCATGACTCCGAAGAGCAGGACTTTTCGGTCGGCAGCCAGGCCGACCAGATTGAGACGATCTCGGAAATCACTGACACCATGACGCTGTTTCTGGGCGCGGTGGCCGGAATCTCCCTGTTGGTGGGCGGCATCGGCATCATGAACATCATGCTGGTGTCCGTGACCGAGCGGACCCGCGAGATTGGCATCCGCAAGGCCATCGGCGCCAAGCGGCGCGACATCATGTCGCAGTTCATGATCGAGGCCGTGGCCGTCAGCATGGGCGGCGGGTTGGCCGGCGTGCTGATCGGCGTTGGGATCTCGCTTGGACTGAATGAAGTGGGCGCCGGGGCCGAGCAGCCAACGGGCGGCGGCGGTGCGCGAGGCAACCCCTTTGCCGGCGGCCTGGTCACCACGATCACCGCGGAGCCCATCATCCTGGCGCTTGTGGTGTCCGTCGTGATCGGCTTGGTCTTTGGTATCTACCCGGCCTCGCGCGCCTCGCGCCTGGCGCCGATCGAGGCGCTGCGATACGAGTAGGCCCCCGTAACGCTTGGAGCCTTGGCCGGCGCCACACGTCGCCCTCCAGCCGGCGTCGGTTCGGGCGGGCGATGTCGTGCGGCCTAACGCCTCCGCCGCGGCGAGGTCAGCGACAGCGGGGCAATCCCAAAGCCAAAGCCTGCGATTTCGCCCAGGACCAGCCCCGGCCAGGGGGAGAGCCCGGTGATCAACCAGTAGAGAACCGCCACCACCACGGCCAGCACGGTCATGGCCAGCGTGGCCGCCAGCACTTCTTCCAGCAGCGGATCGATCCGGCGGCCCCACAGCGGCCGCCAGGGCCGGCGCCCAGCGTGGAATGAAGGAGATCCTTGCTGCGGCATATCCGAGTCTAGCCGGCCAGTCTGTTAGTGCCCGAAACAGCGCTTTGATAGCATGAATGGGCTTCAGGATTGTCACGTATCGGAAGGACGAGCAGATGGCCAAGATGATCCCGCTCATTGGTTCCAGTGAAGCCGGTCCGCTGGGGGCCATGCACCTGCCGAGGCTCTGGCTCAAGGTGACGCTGTCGGCCGCCGGCGCGCTGAACGACGAGTACGACGCCTGCGGCGCCGGCTTTGACCAGATGGTGCTGGACGGCCTTGGCGTTGACCGCGACGCCGCGGTGGCCTATCTGACGAACGAAAAGCCGACCTATCCGCAGTTCGAGCAGTGGGTGGTCGACCAGAATGGCGGCAGCATCGATCAGTCCGTGATCGACGCTTCCAACGCAGCCATCGCCGGCTACAACCATGGGGACGACATCGTCGAGGCCATCTCCTCGGCCGCGAACACGAACGCCGACGGCGCCATCAAAGACGCCGTGACGCTCAACGCGCTTGAGGACTGGAACGAGATTCACGGAGAAGTGACCGGCTAACGCCAGGACACGACGAAACTACGGGGTGCGGATGGCCGAGTTCGGCCCTCCGCACCCCGCACTTTTTCAGGGGGGAGTGACTGATGGCGGCTACGACTCAACGAATTGGCTTTGTCGGCGTCGGACGCATGGGCGCCAACATGGCTCGTCACCTCAACGATGAGGGCTTCACGGTTTCGGCTGTGTACGACGTGCAGCGAGACATTGCCGAATCACTGGCAAGTGAACTGGACTCCCAGGCCCCGGATTCACTGGCGGCCGTAACGGCGGCCTCGGACGTCGTCATCACCGTCGTGACCGACGACTCCTCCATGCGTGACGTGTTCAGTGAAAGCGGCGACAGCCTGCTAACCGATGCCGCCGGTACGACGTTCATCAACTGCGCCACCATCACGCCCCAAGTCCACGTGGACGTGGAGGCCCTGGCCGAAGCCGCCGGCGCGAACAGCCTGGAAGGCTGCATGGCCAGCAGCATCACCCAGGCGCGCGACGGCACGCTGTACCTGATGTGCGGCGGCCGCGAGGACGTGTACAAGGCCGTGGAGCCGATCCTGGAGAGCCTCAGCATCTCGCGCATGTATATCGGGCCCGCTGGCACCGCCGCCCAGGTGAAGGCCCTGGTCAACATGGTGATGAACATCAACACCGCCGGCCTGGCCGAAGGCCTGGGACTTGGCGCCGCGTTGGGCCTCGACCTGGAAATGCTGCAAACGGTGTTCTCGCAGACCGGCGCCAACTCGCGGGTGCTCGAAACCGACGGCGAGGACATGGTCATCCGCGACCACGAGTGCTACTTCTCCTCGGCCCACGCCTCCAAGGACTCCGGCATCGCCCTCTCGCTGGCTGACGACGCCGGGCTCAACCTGCCGCTGGCCCGCGCCACCAAGGCGCAGTACGACCGCATGATCGACGCCGGCAAGGGCGAACTCGACAAGTCGGGCATCGCCGAACTGACTTTTCCCGGCCGAAACTAAGTCGACCGGTCTACGGACGGGGCCGCTGCATGCGGCCCCGTCCGTTTGTTGACGCGGGCCGCGCGAAGCCTCAGACCATGGCCTGGTCGGCCAGGTCCAGCGCCTCGTCCACCACGGCCAGGCCCTCGCGCAGTTCCTCCGGCGAGATGGTCAGCGGCGGGTTCACCATCAGCCAGTTCCAGCGGGTCATGGTCACCACGCCCCGCTGCAGCATGTACCCGAACATCTCCTTCATCACACCGTAGTTCTCGAACGCAGGTTCAATCTGCGGCACCAGCGGCTCGCGGGTTTCCCGGTTGCGCACCAGTTCCAGCGCGGAGAACAGACCCAGGCTGCGTGCCTCGCCAATGCTGGGGTGGCGAGCCGCCATGGCCGTATATTCGTCCTTGAGCATCTCGCCCATATCGACCACGCGTTCCGGGATACCTTCATCGCGGTAAGCCTGAATGGTGGCCAGCGCCGCCGCGCACGCCAGTGTGTGCGCGCCGTAGGTCAGCCCGGCCCACAGCGGGTTGTCCTCGAAGTGATGCGCGATCTCGTCCGTGACAACTACCGCGCCCAGGGGAACGGTTCCCGACGTCAGACCCTTCGAAATGGTCATGATGTCGGGCTCCACGTCCCAGTGCTCCACGGCGAACCAGCGTCCGGTGCGACAGAAGCCGGTCATCACCTCGTCGGCAATCAGCAGTACGCCAAACTCGTCGCAGATTTCGCGCACGCGCTGCAGGTAGCCGTCCGGCGGCACGATTACGCCGTTGGCCCCCGCAATCGGTTCCAGGATTACGGCCGCGACGTGATTCGGGCCTTCGAGCCGGATGACCTCGGCAATGTCATCGGCGCATCTCTGGGCACACGTCACGTCGCAGTTCGGGCCATCGGAGCAGAACCGGCAGCGGTACGGATAGGGATCGGCGGCGCGCACAATGCCGGGGATGCCCGGCTCGGTGGCCCAGCGCCGCGCCTCGCCGGTCAGCGAGAGCGCGCCGTAGGTCGAGCCATGGTATGAGCGGCGCCGGGCCACGATTTTCTGCCGGCCCGTCGCCAGCCGCGCAATCTTGACCGCGTGGTCCGTGGCCTCGGCTCCGCCCAGGGTGAAGAAGCTCTTGCACAGCGATCCCGGCGTGATTTCCGCCAATTCGCGCCCCAGCTCGCCGCGCGGCTGCGAAGCGAAGCGCGGGTTCACGTAGCACAGTTTGTCGGCCTGCGCCTTGATGGCCTCCACCACCGCCGGGTGCTGGTGCCCGATGTTGACGTTCATCAACTGGGCGTTCAGGTCCAGGAACCGTCGCCCGTCGTGGTCATACAGGTACGACCCCTCGGCGCGCTCCACCGCAACCGGATTCACCGCGCCCTGCGCCGCCCAGTCGAAGAACGTGTATTCCCGGTTGAGCTCGGCAATCTCGGCGGCCGTCGGTGGGGCGCTCATCGTCATGGTCATGGCGTCGGCTCCAGGAACGGGTGGGGCGTTGCACGTTGTCAATGGCTCAGCCTACTGGAAACCGCGAGGCCGCTGGTGTCGATCGACGCTTTCTTCTGCCCGGGCGCCGGATGGCGAATCGCGCTGACCGCCGCCAGATCCATCGCCCTGGTCTACGCTGGCCGCACCACGGTGAGCGAGGTTGTGTTTGATGCCGTCTGCGCAGGGAACCGCCCGCGGCGAGGACGCCCGCGCGTCACGGTCGGCCATTGGTCGCGTGACTGCTGCGGTGAACGTCGATCCCGCCGTTCGGCGACTCGTGATCGTCAGCGACCTCCACGGTTACCGGGAACCGCTGGAAGCCCTCGACCAGCGACTGACCCGGTTCTCGGAGCCGAGCCTGGTCTTCGTCAACGGCGACATCTTCGAGGGCGGCATCGACGGCCGCTACGCGGTTGAATGGACGATGCGTCGCGCCACCGGGCGCACAACAAGGGGCAACCACGACAGCGCGATCTTCGAATACCTCAAGGCTGAGCCGCCTTCGGGCGAAGGCGCGCCCGACGACACCGAACTCGGCGCATACCGAGCGATGACGCCCGAGCAGCTTGACTTCGTAAAACGCCTGCCCGACATCCTTGATTTGCGCTGGCGCGGCTACAGCCTGCGTCTCATGCATGGCCACTTCAATCTGCGAACTCCGGCAAGAACCAACTGGCGGCTGCCGCCCGCCGAGCTTTCGGAGCTCTTCGCCGACCGCGAAGTGGACCTGACGGTGATCGGACACACCCACTATCCGTTTGTTAGCCAAGGCGCCGCGGGAGCGGTGGCCAACCCAGGCTCGGTGGCCGTGCCGCTGTTCCGCCACCGTGACCACAGCGGTCGCGAGATCGACCGCCGGGCTGACGATCCCAACCTCTCGGTCGATGACAGCCGGCCCTCATTCCTCACGGTCACCGAAGCGGACTGTCGGCTCCAGCCCAGGATCGAACGCTTCGACTACGACCGCGAAGGTCTCCTCCGCCGCCACGCGGCCCGTGACGGTCTGAAAATACCTCTCGATATCCGCCGCGCCTGGATCGTGGAGGGTCGCGGCCCGTAGCAGTTAGTTCCGGAACGCCGGCTTGTCGGCCTGACCCGGTCGTAGATAGCCCCAGCGCCGGATCTTCTCCCAGCTCTCCTTCGGCGTGCCCTTCATGTACTCGGTCACCATCCAGTCGCCGTAGTCGTTGATCGGGATACGGCCCAGCACGGCTTCCAGCTCCAGGTAGTACTCGCGGGCCCGGTCGTTTTCGCTCTCGAACAGGTTCACCTGTTCGGTTGGGTCGTCGGCCAGGTTGTACAGCATGTCGCGGCCGTCGCTGGTCCAGATGTACTTCCAGTCGTCGCGGTAATAGGCCCGCTGGGCACGGAAGAAGCGGCGCAACTCGAAGGCCCGGCCCTGGCGCGTGACGCGCTCCAGCATGTTCACGGGAAATGCGAACTCGCACAGCGCGTAGCTGCGGGCGTCGCCGTCGCGGGCGCGCAGCAGGCTGTGGCTGCTCTCGCCCAGCCACTCAAGCTGCCGGTCGGCGCCGATCAGGTCGTAAACCGTGGCGACCACGTCATGGGTCTGCGTAAGCGCCGATACGCGCGTGCCCGCCTCGAACGCCGTCGGATAGCGCACGATCAGCGGCACGTGAGCCACGGCCTCGAACACCGTCAACTGGTGGTTCCAGTACGGCGGGTGCTCCTCGATTACGTCGCCGTGATCCGATGTCACCACCACCAGCGTGTCGTCCAGCGTTCCGGCGTCCCGCAGGTAGCTGACCACCCGACCAATCAGGTCGTCCACATACGCCGCTTCGCCGTCCATCAGCGCGTACAGCTTGTCCCGCACATCGTCAGGCATCCCGTCCATCCGCGAAGGATCGGCGAAGCCGCCTTGCGCCCGGTTGAGTTCGCGGGCCTCCTCGCGGCTGACGTCCGGGGCCCAGCGCGAGTGCCACGGCTCGGGCGCGATGTACGCCGTGTGCGTGTCGTTGATGTTGACGAACATGAAGAACGGCCGCTCGTCCTCCTCGTGCCCGCGCAGCCAATCCAGCATCTGCCGCACCACCTGCGCGCCGCCCTTGTCCTGGTCGGCCGCGCCCAATGGCGGAAGCACGTAGCTCCAGTCCATGAAGCCGCGGTGCAGGGCCGACGAGGCGCTCATGTACGCGTTGTTGGAGATGCCCACGGTGGCGTAGCCCAGCTCCGTCAACTCCTCCCCGATCGTCGGGTACTCCTCGCTCAGCCGTTCGTGCCGGCCATCGGCGCCATGCGTGCTGGCGTAGTGGCCGGTCATCATCGATGCGTGCGACGGCAGGCACCACGGCGCGGACGTGATGTTGCGTTCGAACACCGCACCCTCGGCCGCCAGTTGGTCCAGAACCGGGGTCACCCCTCGCGGGTCGCCGTAGGCCCCGATGTTGTGGGGCCGCTGCGAGTCCATGACGATCCACAGAATGTTCGGACGACTGGCCATGCGCGTCCTCCACTTGAGGGGAATCCAACGGAGTCTAGCGAAGCCGACGCGGCCGCCCGTCTCCTTCTACGGATGCGCGCCGCACGGCGCCGGGCCGCGGACTCACTGCGCCGCGTCAAACCGAGAAAGCTGCGTTTCCGCGGTCAACGTGACACACTCACGTCGGTTGCGGCAGACGCCACCGACGCGAGGAGGTCACGGTGGACTACCGAAATCTCGGCCGCACGGGCGTCAAAGTCAGCCCGCTGTGCCTGGGGTGCTGGAACTTTGGGCACGCCACGGACCGCGAGACATCGCTGTCGATCATCGATCACGCGTTGGACGCCGGGGTCAACTTTATCGACACGGCCAATATGTACGGTCGCGGGACGAGCGAGACGATCGTGGGGGAGGCGCTGCGGGAGCCGAGCCGGCGTCAGCGGGCGGTGCTGGCAACCAAGGTCCACTTTGCGATGGATGACGAGGACCCGAACTCGCAGGGCAACAGCCGCCGGCACATTTTGGAGCAGTGCGAGGCGTCGCTGCGACGGCTTCAGACGGACTACATCGACCTGTACCAGATTCACCGTCCGTCGCCTGACGTGCCGCCCGACGAGACACTGCGGGCGCTGGACGATCTGGTGCAGAGCGGGAAGGTGCGCTACATCGGCACCAGCACGTGGCCGGCCTGGCAGGTGGTGGAGTCGCTGTGGGTGGCCGACAAGCTGAGTCTCAACCGGCCGATCTGCGAGCAGCCGCCGTATCACCTGCTGGATCGGCGGATTGAGCGCGAACTGGTACCGATGGCGCAGACATACGGAATCGGCATCATCCCGTGGGCCCCGCTGGCCAGCGGGTTTCTGACCGGGATCTACCAGCGCGACACGGCCGCACCGCCAGGCACGCGGTTCGCGAGGAACCCGGAGACGCAAGAGCAGCGGAACCTGCACAGCGAAGCGGCGTTTGCGGTGCTGGATGAGGTCACGGCCATCGCCGACGAGAAGGGATGCAGTCCCGGTCAACTGGCGCTTGCCTGGAACCTGGGGCAGCCCGGAATCACCGCGCCGATCGTTGGACCGCGGACCCTGGAGCATTGGAAGGACAATTTGGGCGCGCTGGTAGTTACGGTGACGGACGCTGACCGTGAGCGGCTGGATGCCGTCGCACCGCCCGGTCGAATGATTGCGCCCTACTACGAGGCCCAGTGGGGACCGCGCACGTACCGGTAATCCGAGAGAGGACGAAGCCATGCGGGTGCATGCCAGCCTGAGCGGTGGTCGGTTTCCCGAAACGAGCCTGACGAGCCTGGAGCCGGAGCCGTCGTTTACCAGGGCTGAGTACCAGGAACGATTGGCGCGCGTGCAGGCGGCGATGGACGCCCAGGGCCTGGACGCGCTGGTGGTGATGAACCCGGCGAGCGTGTTCTACCTGTCCGGTTACCAGACTTTCGCGGTTGACGGCGGGGCCTGCCTGGTCGTGCCCGGCGACGGCGAACCGGCACTAGTGATGGATCCGCCGGAGTTCGGCGGCGCCCTGCTGGGCGTGTGGTTCGAGGACCTGCACGGGTATCCGGCAGACATCGATCGGCCAGTGTATGCGGCCGAGTTGGTGGGCGAGCACGGAGCCACGCGCGGACGCATTGGGCTTGACGGCGCTGTCTGGGGTGCGACAACGGCGTTCTACGCCGAGCTGGCACACGCGTTACCGCTGGCGGAGCTTATCGACGCGACCGATCTGCTGGTCGAACTGAAGCGGCGCAAGTCGGCCGCTGAGATCGAGCACGTTCGCAGCGCAGCGGTGGCTACCCAGGCGGCGGTGGCGGCCGCGACGGCGGCGGCGGCGGCCGGCGTTTCTGATGGTGAGATCGCGGGGGCGGCGTTCGCTGCCATGGCGCAGGCCGGGAGTGAGTACCCATGCCTGTCGCCGATCGTCACCAGCGGCCCGCGCTCGGGGATGTTGCACACCACGCACAAGCGCCACACGATTCAATCGGGCGACAACGTACTGCTGGAGATCGGGGGTTGCGTGCAGCGCTACACGGCGCCGCAGATGCGCACGCTGACCATCGGCCCGCCTTCGGCGGAGGTGCGCAGAGCCGCCGACGCGTGCCTTGCCGCCCTGAATGCCGTCCTGGAGGCCATGGGACCGGGCGTGGCCGCGAGCGACGCGGCCGACGCGGGCTGGCGCGAGCTGAAGGCCGCGGGCGATGACCTGGTGTTTCACGGCACGTTCGGCTACGGCATCGGGGCAGGATTTCCACCGAACTGGGCCGACGGTTCCGGCTTCATTCGGAGCGACGCGGACAGCGTGCTGGAGCCTGGCCTGGTGTTTCACCACCCGGTCGCCGTGCGGCGGCTTGGCGAGTTTGGAGTGGCTTTCAGCGAGACCAGCGTGATCACCGAGGATGGCTGCGAAGTCTTGACGCATGGTCCGCGCGAACTGATCGAGCGGTAGATTCCATGGGAAGGCATCAGGTCGGGATTGTGTGGCCGGAGCCTGTGCAGGACGGCCATTGGGTGGAACTTCAGCAGTTTCTCGGCCCTGAACTCTGGTTGGACATCGAGCCGGTGAGGACCGAGCCGGAGCCGGAACAGAACATCACCGTGGCGCTGGTGAAGGGTTTAGCGCGGGATCCCGAGAACGGACACGCGGCGGGACGGCTGGCTGAACGCGGGGCGCGGGCCGTGGCATACGGATGCACCTCGGGCAGCTATGTGCTGGGTCCCGACGGGGACGCGGCCATCATCGAACAGATCAAGGCTGCATCCGGTCTGCCGGCCACAACGACATCGGCCGCCGTTGTGGAGGCCCTGCAAACGCTGGGAGCAGAATCGGTTGCGGTGCTTTCGCCGCATATCGACGCCCTGAACGAACGGCTGCGCGCCTACCTGGAAGCCTTGGGGTTCCGGGTAGCGGCAATGGTCGGGTTGAACCTCAGTTGCGATATCGAAGCCGTGGAGCCGGCGGAGACGCGGGATATCGTCGCCTCGCAAGTGGACAAGCCCGATGCGGACGCCGTGTTCATCAGCTGCACGGGGATGCGGACGGCGGAAGTCATCAGCGAGATGGAGACCTCGCTGGGCAAGCCCGTGGTCACGGCCAATCAGGCGACGCTCTGGCACGTCGGTCAGCTTGCGGGAGTCGGGATGATCAGGCCTGAGCGAGGACGGCTGCTCGCAGCTACGCCGGCGTAACCTCGGAAACTCCCGCCGCCGGCCCTCGACAGACCTATGGTGAAGAATCGCCGATGCTGTTTGACCGTACTTTCGGCGCCCGGTCCGCATGTATCAGACTCACCCCGGACGGGCGACCGGTCTGAAGCCGAACGGTCGCTATTCTGCTGCAATCTGGACGATTTCCCAGGGGATGAGGCGACCCGCTGTTCGCATTTGGGATTCGGCGCCCCCGTACACCACGGCTGTTTCGGACGGCGGCGATTCCTGGGAGAGCTGGCGCTGAACACGAAGCGCCCCACTGAACAGGCTTGAGTTTGGGGTCTGGGACGACTTGGCCTCGACCAGCGTCAGACGTGATGGATGTTCAATGACCAGGTCGACTTCGGCGCCGTCCCGATTCCGATAGAAGTAGAGGCCGCGCGTTTCGCCGCGGTTCAGCCGATGTTTGACGATTTCCGAGACGACCCACGTCTCGAATATGGCGCCGCGCAGGGGATGCGTGCGTAGCTGCTGCGGGGTGCGTATCCCCATAAGCCAGCAGGCGAGGCCGGTGTCGTAGAAGTGCAGCTTTGGTGTCTTGACGAGTCGCTTGCCGAGGTTCCGGTGATACGGCGGCAGACGGAAGACGAGGTAGCTGGCTTCCAGGACGCCGAGCCAGGCCTTGGCCGTCGGCTGGGTTACCCCGCAATCGCTCGCCAGCGACAGGAAGTTGACCAGTTGTCCGGTGCGACCCGCGCACAACTCGACGAATCGCTGAAAGATTGCCAGGTCGCCGACCTGGCTGATGGTCCGCACGTCGCGTTCCACGTAGGTGGCGACATAGGAGCGGAGCCACTCCGAAGGGTCGAGTCCCCGGTCGAAGATTCGGGGATAGCCACCGGCGAGCATGGCCGCCTCCAACGTTTCCGGATGCTTGGCGAAGCGCACGACTTCGCGACGTGCGAGCGGCAGGAGGTGATGGACCGCTGTTCGCCCGGCCAGCGACTGGCTGACCGACTGGACCAGGGCCAGATTCTGCGAGCCGGTGAGAATCCAGCGGCCCGGTCGCGGATCGGCGTCGATGATTCCCTGCAGGTAGGCCGGAAGATCGGGGGCCCGCTGCACTTCGTCAATGATGGCGCCGTCGGGATACCGGGCCAGGAAACCCCGGGGGTCTTCGGTTGCGAAGGCCCGTGTGTCCGGCGCCTCCAGGCTGACGTATGTGTGCCCGGGGAACACGGTCCGCGCGAGGGTGGTCTTGCCGCTCTGGCGAGGCCCTGTCAACGTGATGGACGGCGACTTCTGCGCCGCCTGTAGCAATCGGGGAGCGAGGTCGCGCGGGATGGTCATATACAGATTCTAGTGCCGAAACTCGGCTAATTCAAAGTCTGATTTTGAATTAGCCGAGTTCCGTTACCTTTCCGGGAGCGTAGAGCGATCCGAGGGCCTGGAGTCGGGGGCAGGTCAGCCGGTCGGGTTGGCGTCCTCCGATGTGAATTGGAATGAGTAGAGTTCGGCGTTGCGGAGGGTGAATCGGAGGCGGCGGTAGGGAGCGCCGGGGCGGCGGGGATCGAGGTCGCCGGGATTGGCGTGGGGGATCCTGGGGCTGCCGTTCCAGGTGACCGTGTGGTCCACGTCATCGCCGGCGAAGGTGTCGCAGTCGGATTCGGCTGCGCCGGTGAGTGGTCGGTCCTGCGCGTCGGTGACTTCCACGCGCAGATAGCCCCCGGGGCGGCAGCGGGCGTTAATGCGCAGGCGGTTGCCGGGGGCGACCATGGGCTCGGTGACGATGAGACCTTCGCGTTCGCGGCCCGCGTCCAAGGACACGAATCCGTCCCGCCGCATGCGGGCCAGGCCCAGGGCGTAGCCGACGTTGCTCATGTCGTTGACCTCGGGCAGGTGATCCCAGGCGGTGGATCCGTCGTACTGCTCGGGCGGGCCGGCGAACCACCAGTCGTGATGGTTTCGCGAGCCGCCGTAGTAGACGCGCAGTTCACCGTCGTTCGCCACCGGCGCGCTGGACACGTTGACCATGAACTGATCCCAGGCGCCGGACGGCCCCGGTTCCAGCCACGGGCGACCCGGCCACACGCGCCGCCAGCTGCGCCCGTCCCGGCTGTGGGTCAGCTCCACGTGCATGGTGTTGCTGACCATGTTGAACACACCCATGAAGCCGAGCCATTGGGCGCCGATGCGGTATAGCGACATGCCGTAGAAGGAGGTATCGAGATTGTCGATGTCCGGGTCCGGGGCCAGCACGAGTCGGGGCCGGGTCCAGTGGTGAAAGTCGGCGCTTTCCATCATGAAGACACGGCGGCGGTTGCGACCGCCCGGCTGGTCCGTGGCTACGTCGTATGTGGGCGTACCGCCGGTTGGTCCCAGCGGCGGAAGGCGCAGCGGGTCGGGCGCTCCGACCATAAACGGATGGCGGGTAATGGCGAGATAGGCGCGGGATTCAGGATCGACGGCCACGATCGCCGTGTCATCCAGTCGCGCGCGCTCGGCACCCACCACCGGGGGCTCGTCCAACGGTGCCCAGTGGATGCCATCGGGCGAGACGCCGTGACGAACGACTCCGCCGCCGACTTCCTCCTCGCTCGGCGGCACGTGGAAGTAGAGCGCCTTGTAGCGGCGCGAGTCGTCGGTTTCCCAGGGATCGCGCAGCAGGCCCATCGAGTGGGGCGAGCCGTCCACTTCCGATCCCATCACGATGTTGGTGTCCTGACCTTCGTGGGTGAACATGCCCATGGGGGGCTTTGTGAATGTCTCGCCGTCGTCGGTGTGGGCGTAGAGGTAGCGCATGCGGGCGTTGGCCCAGGCGTGGATGGTGCCGCCTTCGCCGCGAGCCAGCTTGTCGCGGTCCAGCCACCAGTCCTCGTACATGCAGTGGGTGCGGCCGGTTTCGGCATCGTGCCAGGCCTGCCAGCCATTGAAGGAGAAGTAGGTGACGTGTTCCCAGGGCCGGTCGGCCTGGATGACGGGGTTGGCCGGGGACTTCCTGGGCCTGTGCACGGTGCGGGTGATGTTGGCGACGGCGCTGACCACGCCGTTGTCGAAGAAGTACTGTGGCGCGTCGCCGATGACGAGTTCCGTCGGGTCCAGGCGTGGCATGGGCTGCGTCTTTGCTGGGCTGGCCTCCAGGTGCGCGTCACCTTAGCGGGCGCGCGAGGATTTGTAAGCGCCGGAACGGTCAGCGACTATCGAGCCGTGTCCACGCTGGCTCATCTCAATCGCAACGGAAACGCGCACCAGCGCCGAAAGGGGAATCGGTGTGACGGCTGACAGCCGGCCGCTCATCGGGCTCATGCTCGGCGACAGCTGCGGCATCGGGCCCGAGGTTGCCGTGAAGGCGAGGGCCTCCAAGGCCGTCGGCGAGCACGCTCGAGTCGCGATCGTCGGCGACGTGCGCGTCCTCGAGCAAGGCATGCTGGACGCCGACCTGAGATTCGACTACGACGTCTACGAGACGCTCGCGGAAGTGACCTGGCCCCGTCGCTCTGTTCCGGTCGTGGACCTCGGCAACGTGGATCCAAGCCAGTTCGAGCGTGGCCAGGTCTCGCCCGAGTCCGGCCGAGTCTGCGGCGAAACCCTGAAGCACATGATCGGTCTCGCGTTGGCGGGAGACCTGGACGCCATCTGCTACGCCTCGCTGAATAAGACCGCCCTGCACCAGGGAGGCTGGCGATTTCCCGACGAGGCCCACATGTTCGCCGACTTCGCCGGGTACGACGGTCTCTTCGGAGAGATGAACGTCATTCCTGAGTTCAGCACGTTCAGGGTCACCTCACACGTCGCGCTGCGCGACGCGGTCGACCTGATCACGCCCGACCGCGTGAGCGCCGTGGTGCGCCTGGCTGACCGAACGCTGCGACGCATGCGGCAACGGACTCCGCGAATCGGGGTCGCCGCGTTGAATCCTCACGCGGGAGAAAACGGCTTGTTCGGCGACGAGGAAATCCGGATCATTCGCCCCACCGTCGAGCGGCTCCGGGCCAAGGGCCTTCAGGTGTCCGGACCCATCCCGTCGGACACGATCTTCCTGCGAGCGAAGCGCGGGGAATTTGATGGCGTGGTGATGATGTACCACGACCAGGGACAGATCGCGACCAAGTTGCTCGGTTTCGGTAAGGGCGTCACCGCCCTTGTCGGCCTGCCCGTCACGTTCACAACTCCGGCGCACGGCACGGCCTTCGATATCGCCGGACAGGGTATTGCCGACTCGGGTGGCCTCGAGTACGCACTACGCCTCGCGACCCGGCTCGCGGCTCGAACCTCGCCTGACGACTAGCCGCGCGTTTGGGAGTGTTCAGCCGGAAATCAAGCGGCGACGCCGTCGGGCCTGACCAATCACTCGCCGGCGGGCGGCGCGCATCACCAAGTCAAAGTTCGGTCCCTGCTCGGCCGCGGCCAAAATCGTGAGCGCACGGTTGAAGGCCGCCAGGTCACCCGAGTCAATCGATTGATCCGCCGCCCAGGTCGACAGGGCCCGCAAGACTGCTCGCCGCGGTTCCTGTACGAGCGCCCGCGCGGTCGAGGGCGCGTCGCTGTGAAGATTCTGTTGGGGAGTCGCCGGAGGTGCCGTCGTGCCGATCAAGAGCCGGTGTCCTTGCGAAATGCCGGCGACGGAAGAAGACCGCCGCGTATGAACATATCTTCTCAGGCATGAGATATTCTGTCAATATTGCAATACATGATCAATAATGGCACTATGGGATGCGTGATTGACAGTCGCAGTTGAGCATGACCGGGCGGAATAGCGACGGACGTCAGGAGTTCCCACGCCGACTGCGTGCTTACATGGGCTACGCCGACCGCACGTTGGACGAGGTGGCGCGGAGCCTGAGCGCCGCCGGTGTGCCGGCCAGTGCCAGCACCGTCAATCGCTGGTCGCGCGGACAGTCGGTGCCGAATATCGTCGCGGCCCAGGCGCTGGGGCGGCTTGTCGAGGAAGCCGGCATGACTCCGGCCGGTGAAGGCGTGACCTGGCTGCTGGGCAACCGACCTCCCGGTCCGGACTCAGAACTGTCGGTCACGACGCCAGGCCTGGACGGGGCGGTGAGCGACTGGCAGTTCCACACCGCCAGCCCGGCGCTCGCGCAGGCTCTGGCCGAGCGGGGTGTGCCCGCCGCGTACCGTAAGCCGCTCGCCGACCTGCTGGCGCAACTGCTGGCTGAGATCGAATCAGACCAGCCGGAATCGCCGTTAGCCGACGAGGACGCCGCTAGTTAGAATGGAGCAGCTACGTCTTGGTGGCCCGGCGGAAGTGGCTCAGTGGTAGAGCATCTCCTTGCCAAGGAGAGGGTCACGGGTTCGAATCCCGTCTTCCGCTCCTGAACCAGCCATGTGCGCACGGTACAACTTGCACTCAAGCCCGCAGGCTCTGGCCGAGTACTTTGACGTGGCCGCAGAGGACCTCCCGCGCACGCTTCCGCTTCCCAATTTCAACGTCGCGCCCACGCAGCAGGCACCCGTGGTGCTTGACGGACCGCGACGTTTCGAGGTCATGCGTTGGGGGCTGATTCCGTTCTGGGCCAAGAGTGACCGAATCGGACGTCGAACAATCAACGCCCGGGGTGAAACCGTGGCTGAGAAACCAACCTTCCGCGCCGCGTTTCGCAAGCGCCGGTGCCTGGTGCCGGCGGATGGGTTCTATGAGTGGACCGGGCCCCGCGGAAAACGCCAGCCCCTGAACATCCACCGAACCGACGGGCAGCCCTTGGCGCTTGCGGGCCTCTGGGAATCTCATGACGAGTTTGGGCCGACGTTCACAATCATCACCACATCACCCAGCGAATATATGTCCGCAATCCACAGCCGCATGCCCGTAGTGCTCGAGCAAAGTAATTGGGACGCCTGGTTGTCCACCGACGATGAGGACCCGGGCTGGCGCGCCGCACTTCTCAAGCCCGCCGGAGATGACGTTCTGTCTGGCTACCCGGTCAATCCCGCCGTCAACTCGGTCGCGAACAACGGACCTGAACTCATTCAAGCCACGGAGTCCAAGCGCCTGATCTAGCGTTGCATCCGCGCCCGACCCAGCTCGCCCCACAGGCCGACCAGTCCGGGAATCGCTCAGAGCTCCTCCCAGACATTCCAGCACACGCCCACGCGCGCCCGTGAGGGGTCCCAAATGGGCACGCGTCAATAACGCTCGGCAGCTAGCCGACGAGCGCCTTCTCCCGCTTGACCTGCTCGTGCTCTTCCAGCCAGACCTTGAGAGGAACGTCCGCGTCGGAGGGTGAGGAGCGACCGAACTCGTTGGTGGAGTGACCCATCATTTGCTTGAGGATGGGGTGCGACTCGTCGTACCAGTCCTGTGGGAACTCCATGTCGTCGCGCGTGCGGATCCAGCGGTAGCCGTAGCCGTAGAACAGGACCCGCCGGGTCACATCCGAGAAATTGGGGGTGGCGGCGTGCCAGATGCGGCGATCAAAGATGACCGCGGTGCCGGCCCTGACCTTGACCGGGATGGCGCCCTCGGGCTGGACCTGGCCTTCGGCCGGCTCGGGGAGGGTGTTGGACAGCTGGCTGCCCGGAACGACCCAGAAGTTGCCCATGCCCTCGTTGCTGACGTCGGTGAGGAAGTAGCCGACTTTGAGTGAGATTCGCGGACGCGGGTTGGTTTCCATGTCCCGATTCATCTGGCCGGAGTCCTGATGCCAGCCCCAGGCGCTGGCGGACGGGTCGTAGGTGCCCGGTTCCCTGCCGGTGACGGCCAGATGGGTGTGGTAGAGGTAGACATTCCAGCCGAGGATGCCCCAGACCTTGGGCAGCAGGCGTTCGTAGGCCACCATGTCGAAGAACGCGCGGTCGAGATGCACGAAGCCCAGCTTGTTGATGCGCTGGGTGATGGTCTTGTCGGTGCGGCCTTCTTCGAGGACGCCGCTTTCCATCAGGTCGTCGATGGTTTCGATCAACGATTCCCGCAGATCGTCGGGAATGGCGTCCTCGACGACCAGGAAGCCGTCGCGCTCGAACGATTCGCGCTCGTCGTCAGTCAGGGCGTATTGCAGACAACTGGGATCCATAACCGGCCTCGATCCGTCCGGGTGCGGCGGTTCAGTATAGAAATAGCGGGGGTGGGCGGTCACCTGCCAGAGGTGCCGCCGCCCTAGCCCGCGCCGCCCGCGTCGCCCGGCTGGGCGATGGTGACGACCCACTCGCCTTCGGCGCGTTCGACGTTCACTGCGTACCTGCCAGCCCTGGTTACCTGGGCGGAGGCCCCGCCCTCGCGACTGAGCGGCGGGATGATGCTGACCGGCGCGATGGGTTCGGCGTTGGGATCGTCCAGGGACTGAAGGGAGACGCTGAAGGGTTCGACGGTCCCGTCGTAGACGGCCTGCACGATGACCAGACCTTCACGCAGGCCGAAGGCTTCGGTTTGACCCGGGCGCAGGCCGTCAAACGAGATAGGGCGGTCAATGGGGGTGACGGTTGGCGCCGGAGTCGATGGGGGCGTCGTGGAGTCGTCGGCGAGCAGTGCGCCGAGCACGGACGAGCGTTGCGCCGGAACCACGCCCACCACCTTGAGCGCCACAACGACGGCCAGCGCCAGCAGCACAATGCCAAGCAGATATGAATGCACTCGCAGCATGGTCCGAGCGTGCGACGCCGAAGCGACGTCCGTCAACGGTCTAACGGACCGCACGCGGGCGGCCACCGGGGCATGACGAACGAGCAGCGGGTCGGGATTCGTCAGTGTTCGCCCGGCGCTGCCACAATCGGATGACACTCGCAGCGGGAGGGACGCGGTGCGGTACGTAGCCGTCCTGGCCCGTCGCGAAGTCCTGTTTGGGGCGTTGGCCGGGTTGCTGGCCGGGGTCGTGTTCGCGCTGGCGATGCAGGCCGAGCAGATGCGCGTGGAGGTGACCGGGCTGGCCGGGGTGTCGACCTCCGGCGCCGGGCTGGTTGTGCACCTGGTGCTTGCAACGCTGATCGGCGCTGTCGTTGGCATGCAGTACCGGCACGAGCCCGGGAGCTATGCGGCGCAGATCACGCTGGGCGTCACGTTCGGGCTGCTGGGCTGGATCCTGGGGCCGCTGACGTTTCGACCGCTGGCGGAAGGGCAGATTCCCGACTGGTCCATCGCCGTGGCGTCGGCCGGGTTTCCCAGCCTGATGGGACACATGCTCTACGGGGCGCTGACCATCGGGGGCCTGTACTGGGCCGTGGACCGGTGGGGCGGCGGCGCCGTGCTGGCGCGTCCGAGCGAACGCGCGGCGGATCGCGTGCATCGGATCGTGGTGCTGGGCGGCGGGTTCGGCGGGATGAGCGCGGCGCAGACGCTGGAGCGGATAACGCGAAAGCGGCGCGACCTGGACGTCACGCTGGTGAGCCAGAGCAATTTCCTGCTGTTTACGCCGATGCTGGCCGAGGTGGCGTCCAGCGCGCTGGAAGCGCAGCACATCGCGGCGCCGATTCGCGCGGCCTGCCCGTTCACCAACTTCATTCACGGCGACGTCGAACGGATCGACCGCGAGCAGCGGCAGGTGCTGGTGCATGGGCGGCGCTCGGCGGAGCCGCAGGCGGTGCCCTACGACCACCTGGTGCTGGCGATGGGATCGGTGCCGAACTTCTACGGCCTGCCGGGCCTGGCCGAGCACGCGATCACGCTGAAGACACTGGAAGACGCGGTGGGCCTGCGGCACCGGGTGCTGTCGCAGTTGGAGCGCGCCGACCATGAGACGGACGTGGAGGTTCGACAGCGGCTGCTGACGTTTGTCGTCGCGGGCGGCGGGTTTGCGGGCGCGGAGACGATCGCCGAACTGTTCGACCTGGTGTCGAGCGTTCGCCGCTACTACCAGCATCTGCGACCGGGTGACGCGCGGTTTGTGCTGGTGCATTCGCGCGACCGCATCCTGCCGGAACTTAGCGCGGAACTGGGCGCGTACGCGCTGGAGAAGCTAAGCGCGCGGGGGATCGAGTTTCGGCTGGGGCGCCGGGTCGCGGCGGCGGCCGAAGGGTCGGTGACGCTGGACGACGACACGGAGATCGCCTGCGAGACGTTCGTCTGGACGGCGGGGAACCAGCCGAATCCGCTGCTGGGAACCATGGACTGCGAGACGAGCCGGTCCGGCCAGATCGTGGTGGACGCCACGCTAGGGGTGCAGGACAGGCCGGGGCTGTGGGCCGTGGGCGACGGGGCGCAGATTCCGGATCTCACCAACGAGGGCCGGCCCTGTCCGCCGACAGCCCAGCACGCGCTGCGCCAGGGTAAGCGGGTGGCCCTGAACATCCTGGCGACGATCGACGGCCGGACGCTGAAGCCGTTCCGATACCGGGCGACCGGCTCACTGGTGGGGCTCGGGCACCGTACGGCGGCCGCGGAAATCTGGGGTCGCAAGTTCTCGGGGCTGCTGGCCTGGTTCATGTGGCGAACGATCTACCTCAGCAAGCTGCCGGGCCTGGAACGCAAGTCGCGCGTGGCGCTGGACTGGGCGCTGGACCTGGTGTTTCCACGCGACATCGTGCTGACGACGGCGGCCGACGGCCGGTTCGGGTCCGACGACCCGGAGCGCGGGTCATGACGCGGCGAAGCGACCTGGCGGCGTGGCTGCTGGCCGGCGCGGTGGCCGGGCAGGTCGGCGGAGTGGTCTACGGCCTGGTGATGCGGCACCTGGGCGTCATCGAGTCCATTGCCGCGCTGGTCCGGCTGCCGCCGTCGGCGGTAGGCGGGTGGGTCGTGCACATGGTGGTGGCGGGAGTCATCGGCGCGGGTTTCGCGGCGCTGATTCGCCGCCAAGAGCACGGCGCGGGCGACCTGCTGTTCTGGGGTCTGATCTACGGGGCAGTGTGGTGGATCATCGGACCGCTGACGCTGGCGCCGCTGCTGATCCGCCGCGAGGCGCTGGCGTGGGACCTGACCTCGGCGCAGGAGACCTTTCCGATGCTGCTGGGGCACCTGCAGTACGGCGTGACGACCAGCCTGGCCCTGCTGGTGTGGCGACGGTCAGCCTTTGAGCGGCCAACGGTTGGATGCGCGGTGCGAGGCGTCCTGGCGGGGGTGGTCGCCGCCGCGCTGACCGGCAAGGCGCTGGTTGACCAGGGGCTGCTTGGCCATTTCGTCGGAATCGGCGCTTACGATCCCTCCGGTGCCCTGTGGTTGGGAGTTCTTGCGACCGGCGCGTTGACCGGGATGGCGTTCGCGGCGGTGGTGCCCGCGGTGCGCGACAGCGCGGGCGCAGCGCTGGTGCGGGGGATGGTGTTTGGGTTCCTGGCCTGGATTCTTATTCCCATGACGGTCGTCGGCCTGGCAACCCGGGGCATGCTGCCCTGGGGCATGGGGTTTGCTCACGATGCCTTTCCGGGGCTGCTGGCCTACCTGCTTTTTGGCGGAATCCTGGGCTTGGCGTACCAGTGGCTGAGCGTGGCCTGGCGGGTCCTGTTCGACGAATCGACGACGGACGAGGACGAGGGCTACGGCACGGAGGGGCTGCGGGCGCTCGGTCGCGGATCGGCCGCTGGAATCGCGGGTGGTCTGCTGTACACCGTGATGCTGGCGCGGCTCGGCTCGTTCGAGGGCATCGCCCAGCTGATGCGGGCCGACAACGCAGCCGTCGGGGTGCTGGTGCACGCCGTTGTCTCCGTGATCTGGGGCGCGGTGTACGGCCTGCTGTTTCGGCGGCAGACGTATGGGATCGGGTCGGCGGTGGGCTGGGGCGTCGCGTTCGGGTTCTTTATCTGGGTGGTTGGACCGAACACCCTATTCGCCGTGCTGACGGGGCACACGCCGGACTGGTCGGCGGACAGCACGGCGCCGCGCACGGCTTCGCTGGTCGGCCACCTGGTGTACGGGGCGGTCCTGGGCGTGGGATTCCACTACTTCGAGTCGCGGCACAACCCCTGGTGGCAGCCGCGCCGCGAGCGGCTGGAAGCTCGCGCGGATCAACGCCGCCGGCAGTTGCAGACGTCGGCGCCGGCGATCTGGGCGCTGGTGATGCTGGTTGCGCTCACGCTGCCGATCGTCTTCGGCGGGTCCGACGAGATGGGACGCAACGCCATGAGGGCGGAGTCCACGTCGAGCGAGGAGCGTGGGCCGCCGATGGACGACATGCAGCCGATGCGGTGATTCCTGTGATCGCTGACCTGCGAGCGCGCCAACACACGCGCTGACGCCGCCAGCGTCGATAATCCGCCTATGGTCGTCCGGCGCGCGTGTAGTTCGTCGGGTCGCGCACGGTCTTGTAGTCCTCGAAGTCCAGCCAATGGCACCAGACTCTCCTGGGAGCTTCCACATGAAGCCGTCGATTGCTGGTTGGGCTTCTCCAGGCCGCCAGCTCAACGCGAGGGCCAGGGTTGGTACGCAAGGCGACCCACTCGAGAGCCGGACGAAGATCGGTATCGGTGGAAACGACAATGGCAATGTCGAAATATCGACTGAATGCGTGCGTCACCAGATCAACCGCCAACTGGACATCGATGCCCTTTTCCTGCGGTTTGGAGGCTGGGAAGTCAGGGGGATATCGCAAAGGCCGCCACGCGACGTGGACTCCCGCCGACTCCCACGCAGCGCATTGGCTCATGTGTGCTCCGTAGTTCTTCGGGTGCTTGGTAGCGTCAGGCCTTCCCGTGTACATACGAACCTGCTTTAGCTCCCGTTGGTAGCCAGCCGGGGACCGCTCAACTAGCAACTCGCCCATCGCGAGCGGGTCGAACTGGCCGGAGGTAAAGAACGCTCCAACTGGATGAAACGCGTCGCGAGCACCCATACGCGTGTTTTCCGCGTCGATATACACGACGACCCGGTTGGGCAATGGTCTCAGCCAAACAAAAAATAGCCCCGCCAGTTCATCGCCCGGAGGCAATGGACGGCGGGGAGCATTGAAAGAATTATGGGCTCAGCACTAATGCCTGTCAAGTCAGCGGCCCCAGGCCGGGCGTCGATCGGCGCTCACTTAGACGTTGGGCTTGCCGGCCCTAGCGCGACATAGATTGAAGCAACCAGCCGCTGCGGAGTTTCGGAGGGTCTCGCAGCGGCTGGTCGCTCCGTCAACAGCGGTACCGAAAACCTCGGCACCGCCACCAGCCTTATTCGGGGTAGCCGACGGTGTTGCTCAGGGTGCCGTTGCCTTCCAGCTCGACCTCGGTGACGTCGCCGCTCTTCATGGGCTCGGTGCTGCCGGAGGTGCCGGTGAAGATGGCGTCGCCAGCCTCGAGCGTCATGTACGTCGAGACGAAGCTGACGATCTGCTCAACGTTGTAGATCAGCTCGCTGGTGTTGGTGTGCTGGACGACCTCGCCGTTGACGCGCGTGGTCATTTCCAGGTTGCCGTGGTCCAGGCCGGTGGTAACCCAGGGACCGAAGGGCGAGAACGTGTCGGCGCCCTTACCGCGCCACCACTGGCTGTCCGGCTCGCCGTTGGTCTGACCGTTCTGCCAGATGCGCTCGCTGATGTCGTTCGCGGCGCACACGCCCAGGATGTAGTCCCCGACTTCGTCCTCACTGACGCGCGAGCAGCGCTTGCTGATGATGACCGCCATCTCGCCTTCGTAGTGAAGGTCCTTGCAGCCCTCCAGCCAGGCGATGGTTCCGCCGGGATTGAGCACGGACGACGGCGGCGCCAGGAACGGCTGAGGTCGCGAGAAGGGCGGCGAGTCGCCCATGTGGCTCAGGTAGTTGCCCGCCAGGTTGACGATCTTGGTGGGCGAGGTGGGCGTGAGCAACTGCACGTCGGCCAGGGCCACCGTGTTGCCGGTGCGCTCCAGGTCGCCGAAGAGGTCGCCCGAGATTTCGGCGATGGTGTCGCCTTCAACGATTCCGTGGTGGACTTCGCCGTCCACGCTGTAACGCGCCAGGTGCATGCTCTGCCTCCGAGTGCCATATCTGACTGTGACCGCGAAAGGATACCGCGTGGAGGCGCAGCGCCCACGCCGCGTGCCGGGAGACTGGTCAATCCGCCCTTAGAAGCAGCCGATCAAACGGGCCACGCGCCGATCTTTCGCAGGGTGGCGTAGATCTCGAGTTGCTGGCGTTCCAGCGTTTCCCACTGCGCCGCGAAGTCCACGTCCGACCAGTCGAAGAAGCCGCGGCCGGTCTTCAGCCCGAAATGCCCTTCACCGACCAGGCGGCGAAGTACGGAGTGCCCGCGGTCGGCGTTGCACAGGTCGGGCCAGACGCTCTCGGTGCCGCTGAGGGCGATTTCCAGGCCGGCCAGGTCGCGGTCGCGGATAACGCCCATCAGCGGCATGCGCGGCGAGAAGGAGAAGGCCGTCAACTCGTCGATATCCGCAGCGGATATGACGCCACGGTCCACCAGGTCCAGCGCTTCGCGAAACAGGGCCTGGCGCAGCCGGTTGGCCACCTGGCCGGGCAGATCCACGTTGATTCGCACGGGTCGCAGGCCAGCGCCGCGCAGGAGATTCAGCACGGATTCCACGGTGGCCTCGCTGGTCAGCTCGCCCTTGGTGACTTCGACCATGGGACACAGGTAGGCGGGCCGGAAAAAGTGGGTGGTGGTGAAGCGGTCGGGGCGGCCGGTGGCGTCGGCCATCAGGCGGATTGGGATGCTGGACGTGTTCGAGGCCAGCACTGTGTCAGGGGCGAGATGTGGCGCCAGATCGGCGTAGACCGCGCGTTTGATCTCCACGGTCTCCGTGACGGCCTCGATGATGAGAGTTGATTCGCCGACGTCGCCAAGGTCGGTTGTGAAGTTGAGCCGCCTCGGGACTACCGCTGCCTGCGCGGACGTGACCAGGCCGTATTCGAGCATGAGCTCAAGATTTCGGGCGACCTTGCTCCGCGCGGCATCAAAGGCGGCGGGGTTGGTGTCGAGGACGGTGACCTGGTGCCCGGCCAGCGCGAATACCTGGGCGATGCCATGTCCCATGAGGCCGGCGCCGAGCACCCCGATGGGAGAACGTTGATCAGTGATTGGAGTGGTCACCTCGTTGCGGCTCAATGGCGCCATGCTAGGCGCGAAGTAGGCAGGCCACAACGTTGTAGGCGTCTCGGCATTTCATCTCTGGCATTCCGATCGGCGCGCTGCAGAGAGCCAGAGAGCCTGCCTGGCACGGCATTGGTGGTAAGTTTGAATCTGGCCGGGGACGGCCGATTCTTGGGGTATCGTCTAGTGGTAGGACGCGCGGCTCTGGACCGTGAAGCGGTGGTTCGAATCCATCTACCCCAGCCGATTCTGACGTGCCATACGCTTCGAACGCCAGCTTTGGCGAGTGACACCTCATCGCCCGCGTCAGCCCGCAATCGAGGTGACTTATGTCAATGAAGCTGACGTCTAGCGACGCGCTGCTGCTGGTTGACGTGCAGAGCGATTTTTGCCCGGGCGGGGCGCTGGCCGTAACCGACGGTGACGCGGTAGTTCCGGTGCTGAACGCGTGGATCGCGGCGGCGCGGCAGGGGGGTGCGAAGGTCTTCGCTTCGCGCGACTGGCATCCGGCGGACCACCTGAGTTTTGCGGAGCGGGGCGGACTGTGGCCGCCGCACTGCGTGCAGAACACGCCGGGTGCGGCGTTTCACGTAGACCTGAACTTGCCCGAGGACACGGTGGTGGTGTCCAAGGCCGATCAGGCCGACCACGAGGCCTACTCGGCGTTCGACAGCGGAGAACTGGCTGACCAGTTGGGCGCGGCAGGCATCCAGCGGCTGTGGGTGGGCGGACTGGCGACGGACTACTGCGTGAAGGCCAGCGTGTTGGACGCGACGCAGATCCCGGGGCTTGACGTGCACGTGATCGTCGACGCCATCCGCGCCGTAGACGTAACGCCCGGCGACGGCAAAGCGGCGCTGGAGGCCATGCGCGAGGCCGGCGCGATCCTGGAGGACGCCGCGCCCGCATGACCGTCCCGGCGCGCGACCCCGTGCCCGCGGACGCGCTGCTGACCGACCTGTATCAACTGAGCATGATGCAGGCGTACTGGGAACACGGGCTGACGGAGACGGCGACCTTTGACCTGATCTGCCGCCGGCTGCCGCCGAACCGGAATCTGCTGATCGCCTGCGGGCTGGAAGCGGCGCTGGAATACCTGGAAGGCGTGGCGGTCACGGCGGCGGATCTGGAGTACCTGGCCTCGCTCAATCGATTCTCGATGGACTTCCTGAACCGGCTGGAGTGGCTCAGGTTCCAGGGAGAGGTGCGCGCCGTGCCGGAAGGGACGCCGGTGTTTGGCAACGAGCCGATCCTGGAAGTAACAGCATCGCTACCCGAAGCCCAGATCGTGGAGACCTATCTGCTCAGCACGATCCATCACCAGACGATGGCCGCGTCGGCCGCGTACCGGCTGGCGGCAGCCGCCGAGGGAATCCCGGTGGTGGACTTTGGCACGCGACACGCGCAAGGGGCCGCAGCCGGCGTGGACACGGCGCGCGCGGCCTATGTCGCGGGCGTGGCCGGCACCTCGAACGTGGCGGCCGGGCGGCGGTTCGGCGTGCCCGTCAGCGGCACGATGGCGCATAGCTACATCCAGGCGCACGAGCGCGAGTCGGACGCGCTGGCTTCATTTGCGGCCACACACCACGGGACCACACTGCTGGTGGACACCTACGACATTCGCCGAGGGGTGGGTCTAGTCATCGACCTGGCGGAGCGACAGGGCGACGAATTTGACGTGGCGGCTATTCGGATCGACTCAGGCGACCTGGGGGCCAATGCGCGCATGGCGCGGGAGATGCTGGATATGTCGGGCCTGACCGCGGTTCGCATTATCGTCAGCGGCGATCTGGACGCAGAGAGAATCGCGGCGTTGGCCGAATCCGGTGCGCCGATCGACGGGTATGGCGTGGGCACGGCGCTGGCCGTGTCCACGGACGCGCCTTACCTGGATACCGCCTACAAGCTGGCCGCGTATGCGGGGCAGGGTCGAATGAAGCTGGCCGCCTCGAAGCGCACGTGGCCTGGGCGCAAGCAGGTGTTCCGTCAGATCGACGCCGGCGCTGCCGTGCGGGACGTGCTGGGAACGGTGGATGAAGCGATGGATGGTCGCCCCCTACTCGAAACCGTCATGTCGAATGGGCGGCGGGTCGAAGAGACAGGTCGGCCTCTGGAGGCCATTCGCCGGCACGCTGCCGACTCGCTGGCGGAACTGCCGCAATTCGTTCGCGGCCTGGATCCCGCCGAGCCTCCGTATCCCGTTATCGTGAGCGACAAGCTTGAACGCGCGGCACGCGAACTCGCGAGCCGACTTCGGGCGGAGGCTTAGGCTCCGGCGTCGCCTTCCTCTGCGGCACCCGGCTGCCGGGCGGCCAGTTCGCGGTCGAGAATCAGCAGGCCGGCGCCATCGTTTCCGGCGATGCGCAGCTGGCTCAGCAGGGTGCGGAGCGTGTCCTCTTCCTCAGTCTGTTCGTTCACGAACCAGTCCACCAGCGACTTGGCCTGGTAGTCACCGAGTTCGACGGCCTGGGCATACAGGGCGTTGACCGAGCGCGTCGTGCCCTGTTCCAGGGTCAGCGCCGCGGCGACGACCGACTGTGGATCGCTGTATTCAGTATCGGCCTCGTCCAGTCCGCCCAGGGTAATCGGTGTGTCGCGGGCCGCCAGGTGATCGTAAATCCGCATGCCGTGGGCCCATTCCTCTTCGCTTTGGGCGCGCATCCAGGCGGCGAAACCCTCCAAATCCAACGACTCGAAGTAGGCGGCCATGCCCAGATAGACATAGGCCGCGCTGAACTCGTGGTTGATCTGGTCGTTGAGCGCCCTGGCCAGACTTCCATCCATGGTCATCGCCGCCTCCTCCGTCTTGCTCTCGATCAAGCCTAGCGCCGCGGGCACTCAGGCTCTCATGGGTTCGACGACATCCGACCCCCGGCGCCCCGTCAACTTCTGGCAAAGCGTCGCAGCCGCAGCGAGTTGCCGACCACGGAAAGGTCGCTGAAGGCCATCGCGGCGGCGGCCAGCATCGGGCTGAGCTGCACCCCCCACACCGGAAACAAGACGCCCGCGGCGACCGGAATCAGCGCCACGTTATAGGCGAAGGCCCAGAAGAGGTTCTGGCGGATCGTGCGCATGGTGGAGCGGCTGAGGCGGATAGCGGTCACCGCGTCGCGCAGATCGCCGCGCACAAGGGTGATGTCGCCGGCTTCCATGGCGATGTCGGTACCAGAACCCATGGCGATACCCAGGTCAGCCTGGGCCAGCGCGGGCGCGTCGTTGATGCCGTCGCCGACGACGGCCACGCGATGTCCGGCGGCCTGCAATTCCCGGACGATGGCCGCCTTGTCCCCGGGGCGCACTTCCGCCCGCACCTCGTCCACCCCGACCTGCCGAGCAATGGCCTGGGCTGGCGCGTTGTGGTCGCCGGTGACCATCAGCACGCGCAGACCGAGCTGCCGCAATTGGGTAACGACTCCCCGAGCTTCCGGCCGCGGAACGTCGGCTAGCGCCATCAGGCCAGCCAGTTCACCGTCAATGGCGGCGTATATGGACGAACGGCCTTGCGCGGCCAACTCGGTACCGCGGTCCAGCGCGGCCTCAACCGACACGCCCGCGTCCGCCAGAAGATCCGCCGTACCCACCACGACCTGACGGTTTTCGACCACGGCGCGAACGCCGCCACCGGTTACCGACGCGAACCGGTTGGCCGGCGAAAGCTCAATGCCGCGCTCGATCGCGCCATGCACGATCGCCTGACCGATGGGATGCTCGGAGTCGCGTTCAGCCGAGCCGACCAAGCGCAGGATTTCCGACTCGGGCTCGCCGTTGAGCGGAATGACGTCCGTTATCGCGGGACGGCCGCCGGTGATGGTGCCGGTCTTGTCCAGCACCACGGTATCGATGCGCCCGGCCGTCTCCAGCGCTTCCCCGCTACGCACGAGGACGCCGAGTTCGGCGCCCTTGCCGACGCCAACCATGATGGCCGTGGGCGTGGCAATGCCCAGCGCACAGGGACAGGCAATGATCAGCACCGTGACCATGGCAACCAAAGCGTGGGGAAGCCGCGGGTCGGGACCGACTGCCAGCCACACGCCGAGTGTCAGAAGGCTAGTCACGATCACGGCCGGCACAAAGCGGGCCGCCACCCAGTCGGCCAGCCGCTGCACCGGCGCCTTGGACGTCTGGGCCCGTTCAACCAGGGCGATGATCTGCGCCAGCATCGAGTCCTGGCCGAGGCGGGTGGGGCGAACGCGCAGGCTGCCCGTTGTGTTGAGCGTGGCGCCGATCACCTCGTCGCCCGGCCCCTTATCCACCGGAATGCTCTCGCCGGTGATCATCGATTCGTCCAGAGCGGAGGCACCCTCGAGCACCCGGCCGTCCACGGGAACCTTCTCGCCGGGGCGCACCACGACCACGTCGTCATTTCGTACGTCGTCCAACGCGACTTCGAGGATCTGCCCGTCCCGCTCGACGCGAGCCGTCCTGGCCCGGAGGTCCAACAGCCGCTGGATAGCCGCGGAGACTCGAGCCCGGGCGCCCATCTCGAAATAGCGGCCAAGCAGAACCAGTCCGATGATGACGGCCGAGGCCTCGTAGTAGTGGACGTCGGCCCCGGCCACTCCGCTCAGCAGCCCCGGCCACACCGTGACAATCAGGCTGTAGCCGTACGCGGCGCTGGTTCCCAGGGCAATGAGCGTGTTCATGTCCGTGCTCGCGCGCCGCGCCGCCAGCCAGGCGCCGCGGTAGAACGACCAGCCGGACCAGAATTGAACTGGCGTGACGAGGACGAGCACTACCCATGGGTTGCCCAGGATCTCGGGCGCCCACGGGATGAACTCCATCGCTCCCCACATCGCCAGTGCCCCAACGCCGAGCGCGAAGGCGGCCTGAATCCCCAGCCAGCGACGTTCGCGGCGGCGACGCTCCTCCAGCCCTCCGTCGGCGGCGGCCGCGCCAGTGGAGGAATCGTTGGGCGCGTCGGATTCGAGCACGTCGAAGCCGACACGCTCCACGGCCGTCCGCAGCACGCCATGCTCGGCCTGGCCCAGCGCGTGACGTACGAGGGCCTGGCCGGAAGCCAGGTTCACGGATGCGTCAAGCACGCCAGGAACTCCCACAAGGGCGTTCTCCACCTGGCCCACGCACGATGCGCAGTGCATGCCCTCGACCTGGAGCGTGCGCTCGGCGGTGGGCACCTCGTAGCCCTCCGCCTGAACGGCGGCGGCGACATCGGCCGCGCTGAGGTCTCGATCGGCGCGCACGGCGAGCGTTTCGTCCGCCAGATTGACCGACGCCTCAACGACACCAGGCACTTGCCCGACCACCTGCTCGATCCGACCGACGCAGGCGACGCAGTGCATTCCCGCGACGGGAAGGGTGAACGACTGCTCCGCGTCGGTCATGACGTCTCACCGTTTCCTCGCGCGTGCGACGAACCTTCCCGCACGCTCAATGTGGCGGCCACTCGCTCGATGGCCACGCCGGCCGAAGCCACCCGGCGCAGGTGACCCGTCCCCTTGAACACGTCCATGAGTTCCGCGATCACCCGCTCGCGCTCGGCCGGATCGTCCGAGGCGATGGCGGTGGTAACACAGGTTCTGAGGTGGCGTTCCAGGACTCCGGCGTTGACTTTCTCGATTGCGCCCTGGATGGCCAGGGTCTGCTTGAGCACGTCCACGCAGTAGGCATCATCTTCGAGCATCTTCTCGACCGCCCGGGCGTGGCCCTGGATCGACTTCCAGCGGTTGAGGAGGTTCTGAGTTTCCCGATCCATCGTGTGTCTCCGAGGCGGCCAATCCCTCCTTACCCCACCCCCGGTGGGGTGGTCTTTTCGATCCTACGACTCATCCCGGCCAAGTCAAACATCGGCCCCTGTCTTCGCGAGAGCTCTCCTCGCGCTATGTTTCAGGCCCACCACAACGTCAGGAGTCACCTCGATGGAGTACCGGCGCCTGGGCCGAACGGATTTGCGCGTGTCACTCGCCAGCCTGGGGACGGGCGGCCCCAGCAAGATGGGACAGAATCGCGGCGCCACCCTGGACGACGCCCGTCGCCTGGTCCGGCGGGCGCTGGACCACGGGATCAATTTCTTCGACACGGCGGCCAGCTACGGCGACAGCGAGCTTCTGCTTGGGCACGGGCTGGCCGGTGTGCCGCGCGACGACTTCGTCGTGGCCACGAAATACAGCCCGCTTGCCGACAACGAGTTGAAGAGTCCCGAGGGCGTGCAGGCGTCGATCGACAGCAGCCTGGAGCGCCTGGGCCTGGATTACATCGACGTAATCCAGGTGCATGGCCTGATGCCTGATCGGTACGACGCGGTCATCGAGCAGCACCTGCCGGTACTGATTGAAGCTCAGCGCGCCGGCAAGGTCGGTTTCCTCGGCGTGACCGAGCAGGCGCATGACGACGTCCACCACGAGACGTTCAAGCGGATGGCCGCCGACGGGCACTTCGACGCCTTCATGGTCGGCTACAACCTGCTGCACCAGACGGCCGAGCAGGACGTGCTGGATGCGGCCGAAGCCGCCGACATTGGCTTGATCGTGATGATCGCCGTGCGCCGCGCGCTGGGTAACCCAGAGCGCCTGCGCGAAGTCATTGCCGAACTCAAGGCGGAAGGGCACCTGGCGGCCGACGCGCTGCCTGACGACAACCCGTTGGGCTGGTTGGTGCACGGCGACGTGGAGTCGGTGCCGGAGGCGGCTTATCGATTCGTCCTGGAGCCGAGCGCCATCTCAACAGTGTTGACCGGCACCGCCAACCCCGACCACCTGGATGCCAATGTGGCTTCCATGGCCCGGGGGCCGCTGCCGCCTGAGGACCGGGCGCGGTTACGGTCGATCTTCGGCAGCCTGGCGCTGGGGCTGGGGAACTAGGCCCACAGCCTGATCCGCAGGCTCAGTCGATGGCGCCGGTGGCCCGCATGACGGTTTCCTGCACAACGCGCTCGTGTTCGAGCGATCGTTCCGGCGCCTGCTCGCCGCGCAGCGTGCGGACAAACGCCTCCAGGCTGGCCACATAGCGCGGCCGGGCCTCCAGCGTCATCGTCTGCTCGCCTTCCCGGAAACCATCGCGCGCGCTGTCCAGCGACAGCCGGACGGTCTGGGCCGGTTCCATGGGCTCCATGATGGCCCAGCCGCGCGATCCGTAGACCTCATAGCGGCGCGGCCGAGTCGGAACTTCAAGCCCGGCAATATCGACAATCGCCAGCGCACCGGGGTACTCCAGGACAGCCACGCCGTTGTCCACGAACCCGCTCTCGGGCCGGACCCGCTGCATGAACGGCGTCACCCGGTCGGGCCGTCCCAGCGTCCAGACGACCTGGTCCAGCACGTGGCCGCACAGGTCGTAGAACACACCGCCGGCAAAGCTGGCCAGCAGTGAGTGCGTGGACGGCTCGACGTACGTGGACATGTGGGCGCGGATGGCGAATATGTCGCCCAACATCCCGCTTCGGGCCCAATTGGCAATGCGCTGATAGCCGTCGTGGTGGCGGAACATGTAGCCGAGCTGGATGTAGAGGTCCTGCTCGGCGGCTGATTCCAGCGCGCGTTCCCAGCGGGGCAGATCGTGCCCGGCCGGCTTGTCCAGCAGCAGGTGGCGGCCGGCCGCGATCACAGCCTCACCCTGTTGCAGGTTCTCCGAGTTGTCGCCCTCGGCCGCAACGGCATCGATGCTGTCGTCGCCGAGCACGGCGCTCAGATCATTCAGCCACGTCGCCTGATTCCAGGGCGCCTGGCCGCTGGCTTGGAGCTCAAGCCGGCGGTCGACGTCATCTTCATAAAGACCCACCACATCGACGTCCGGGTTGTCCAGCATCACGCTCAGCCAGCCGGCCGCATGCGGATGCTTGGTGCCCCACTGCACGAGTCGCAGAGGTGAAGCAGTCATGCTGTCAGGCTCCCCCCGAAGAGCAGATGCAATTTCACCGACAGCCTAACGCTCACGGCATCAGCCTTCATGCAGGTCGAAAGGGGTCGCAATACGCGACCGGCGCCGCAGGACGTCAGGACTCGTAGAGGATTCGACGCACGTCTTCAATCCGACCGTCGGCGGTGTATCGCCAGACCCCGAGGTGACCTCGGCGCAGGTCGCCATTGGTGTCCCACGCCAGCGGGCCGGAGGCGCCGTTGAAGACGATCTCTCCGCCATCAGCCAGCGCCGCCAGCGCGCGGGCCACCCCGTCCGGACCGGTTTCGATGGACTCCCCCGGTGCAGAGCCAACGGCGCGCAGATGATCGCGAATGACTGCGCCGTTGGTGCTATTGCCGGCCTGCGCCGCCAGGGCCAGGGCAATGGTGGCGTCATAGACCTCCCGGGCAAAGCTGCCGATCGGAGGCTCGCCGTAGGCCTCGACAAACGAGGCCTCCCACGCCGGCGCGAGTTCGCCCGGTGCGGACGATCCAATGCCGTAGGTATCGGCCAGCGCGTCCGCGCCGATGGCATTGACCAGGTCGAGGTTTCGCAGCGCACTGCCCCACACAAAACGCTCGTAAACGCCAAGCGCCAGCGCCTCACGGACCGCCAACACCGCTTCGTCCGGAAATAGCATGACGACCAGCGCCTCCGCACCGCCGACAGCGGACTCCCGCACGGCGTCGGCTATGTCAGTCTGGCCAATCTCAACGGCGACTGACTTGAGCGAACCTTCCCAGGCTTGCGCAAACGTCTCAGCCAGTCCCTGGCCCCAGAGGTCGTCGCGGTAGAGCACACCAACGTTTTGGAATCCACGCTCACGGGTCAATTGCGCCAGTGCCGGTCCGTACGCCCGTTGGGACAACGTGAGGCGGAAGAAGAAGTCATTGTCATCAGCCTCGGTCAGACGAGATGTGCCCGCGGCCGGACTGATGAAGGGAATCCCGGACGGCCCGGCTACGCGCTCAGCCACTGGAAACGAGTTGGCGCTGGAGCTGGGGCCCACGACTCCGTGCACACCTTCGTCTTCAATAAGGCGGCGCGCCTCGGCCACCGCCGTGTCTGGATCCAGTTTGGTGTCAGCCACCACGGCTTCGACCGGTCGCCCGAAGACACCTCCAGCCTGGTTCACGTGGGAAATAGCCAGGTGGAACGCGCGCTGTCGATCCTGGGCGTTCTGCGCGGAACCCTCGCTGATGTAGGTCAGCAGGCCGAGTTTCAGCGGTTCGGCCGGCGCTGCTTCGCCGCAAGAGTTGAGACCGGCCAAGAGAAGAGCCAACACCAGCACCCTTGCCACCACGGAGGACGCACGCGGGACTGCGCTGACGAACGGAGTCACGCCGCCCACGGGGTCCATACCGGCTTGCCCATCGTCTGATCCGATGGCATTGCGCAGCTAGAACAGCTTGCGCCCGGGCACATTCACTTGCGTTCGATACAGCGATGTGCCGGCATTGATGAATAAGCTGCGCAGGTCGGCGTCGCCCCAGGTGAAGTTGGCAACGCCCTGCGGGACGTAAATGACGCCCAGGCAGGTCGCGTCCGGCGCGAACACCTGTACGCCGCCCGGGCCGGAAGTGTACAGGTTGCCCTCGCTGTCGATCTTCATGCCGTCCGCCAGCCCCTCGCGGTCGCCAGACAGTTCAGCCCAGACGCGGCCGCTGGTCAGCCCACCGTCGGCATCAACGTCGAACACACGGATGTGCCCGCGCATGGTGTCGTTGATGAACAGCTGCTGCTCGTCCAGCGAGAACGTGAGCCCGTTGGGCTGGTCGAAGTCGTCAACCAGCAATCGGAGCGCGCCGCTCTCGGGATCGAGCCGGTACACGCCGCGGAAATCAAGCTCCGCGTCACGGGCCACCCCGTAGTACTCCATGCGACCGAACGACGGATCGCTGAAGTAGATCGAGCCGTCACTCTTCACGATCACGTCGTTGGGGCTGTTGAGTTCCTTGCCGTCGTAGTGGGTGGCCAGAACAGTGATGGATCCGCTGTGCTCCGTGCGCGTGACGCGGCTGGTGGCGTGTTCGCAGGTGACCAGCCGTCCCTGTAGGTCATACGTGTTGCCATTCGCCATGTTGCTGGGCTGTCGGAAGACCTCAATCCCGCCCGAAGCTGTCCATTTGCGCATGATGTTGCCGGGCATGTCGCTGAAGATCAGGCAACCCTCAACGTGGTTCCAGACCGCGCCCTCAGTGAATTCGAATCCGCCGGCCAGTTCCTCAACCGGAGCGTCGTAGCCAACCACCTGCCGGAAACGCTCGTCGCGAATCTCAACGTTCATGACCGTCCCCTATTCAGGGTTCTGCACAAGCTGCCTTGCCGCCGGAATGCCATTGTGACGCTCAGGACAGTCCCATTCATGGACCGACCCGTGATGGCAGACATTCCAGGCGATCAAGCCATGCATCGAAATGTGGACATGCGACGCGGATGGCGTTCAAGCCGATGGCCTGCGCCGCTTGCGTGCCTGAGAGGGGCTTCTGGTAGCCGGCGACGAGGCGTTCAATGCGTTTAGAGGGCGCAGTCTGGGGTGAGTCGTCGATTTCTTCCGGGTTGTCGAACTGGTCCCGAATTGCCTGAAGGTCGGAGGCAAGGTTGGGCCGCCCAATCGTGTCAGCGAATCGGTGGCAGTCGCTGAAGAGCATGGCTTCAAACTCGTGCATCATCAAGTACGGAACGAACCGATCAGGATTGAAGCTGCGGCCCATAAGTTGGCGGACGTCGTCCAGCAACTCAGCCTCGACAGTTCTCGCCCGTTCGGGCAATGGTCGCTGCTGCGCTTGAGTCCGGCCGGGCCATCCTGATGGCAGGCCGTAGTAGTCCACCATGGTCGTAACGAAGCATCCAGGATCGCCCTGTAGGTTGTTCAAGATTTCCTTCCGCACAGTCGACCAGGGCTTTACACCGCCACGACGGGTACGTTGGCGGGCATTTCCTAGCAGACGAGCGCTGATGTCGGTAAAGCTGTGGCCATATAGGTGCGGCGCCAGCACCTGGTTGACAAAGGACTCTTCGGTCTGACCCTCGACGTGGACGCGCAGTCGGATCGCAGGTCGCCTTCCACGTCTACTCATGGGCGGGACGACCGCCCAATTCGTTCTTCTCCCAGAGCTGGCCCAGGCTGTAGTCCTCCAGCCACTCCGCGAGTCTCTCCGCGTCGAGCCGAGAGAATTGCGTTTCCCCATTTACCCGGTCAGCCACCAGCACGTCGTCGGGGTCGAAATGATCCAGCAGGATTGGGGACTGAGTGGCGAGAATGATCTGCGTGTCGACCGACGCCTGTTTCACCAGCGAGGCCAGCAGAGTGATGGCGAACGGATGCAGGCCAAGTTCTGGCTCGTCTAGAAGGATTACAGACGGTCGCAGGTGGACCGGCTGCGAGAGAAGGGTCGCCAAGGCGACGAAACGCAGAGTTCCGTCGGAGAAGGCCGCGGCGTCGAAATAGGCGTCGGACCCTCGATGTCGCCATTCCAGACGGATCTTGTCCTGGTTCAGCGCGAGCGGCTTGAGCTGGAAGTCCTCAAAGAAGGGCGCGGCCAATCGGACGGCGCCTTGGATTTGGGCGTACTCGTTCCGGTTCTTGAGCTGCAGCCGGAACAGGAAGGCCGCGAGGTTGGCACCATTGGGTCGCAGAAACTGGTTGTCATGCAGATCGACAGTCCGCTTGATCGGCGAACTGGAGCCGGTGTCGTGAAAGTGGTAGATGCGACAGTTCTCAAGTTGGTCATTCACGTTCTGAACAGGCGTGCTGACCGACGGATCGCTGATTCCAGCTTCAAGATTCTGGCCTAGAGGCAACATTCCTTGCTTGGGACCGATCTCGAATAGAGTTCTGGGACTCTCGCCGGACCTTGACATTAAGCTCACGGTGCTCGGCTCGGATCTCGCTTGATCCCAAAAGGAGACCGTCTCTTTCCTCGGGTAGAGTCCGTCGGCATCTGTCGGAGCCAAAACAATCTCGTACTCACTTTGCTCTTGGCCGGAATCACCCCTAAATGCAACGTGAATCTCTAATCTCGCCGTCACCTTCGCCCCGAAGTGCAGAGCCCGATCGGCCCCGCCTATGCGACTTACGTAGTCTTGAAGCCTCTCCGCACGGATTGCCTGAAGAAACCCGAACACTTCGATGAAGTTGGACTTGCCCGACCCGTTGGCGCCGATGAGCACGTTGATAGGACGCAGGCACAGCTTCTCAAGATGCCTAATGCTCTTGAATCCTTGGACGCTGATGTGTTCGATTGCTGGCATGCCGGCCCCCGTCAGTCGCTCAGCCTACCGCTCGCCCAGAGGCGAGGATGACGAGTGGGCGCCCATCTCCAGCCCGGTCGTCAGCCGGGAGAGTCGTCTGGCGAGATCACCGGCAGCGCTTCGTTCATGGCGCCGGAGCGGAAGCCCTGCAAGTCCAGCGTGACGTAGGTAAAGCCAATCGACTTCATGCCGTCGATAATGCGCTGCCGGCGCTCGGAGTCCTGGGTGAATCGAGCCAGTTCGGATTCGGGAACTTCGATGCGGGCAATCGAACCGTGGTGGCGGACGCGCAGTTCGCGGAAGCCCTCGGCGCGCAGCAGGGCCTCGCCGGCTTCGATCTGTCCAAGCTTCTCCACGGTGACCTCGATGCCGTAGGCAACGCGTGACGACAGGCAGGCTACCGCCGGCTTGTCCCAGCTGGGCAGGCCGAGACGGCGCGAGAGCTCACGGACCTCGGCCTTGCGCAGGCCGGCTTCGACCAGCGGCGCGCGAGCGCCGCGCTCGCGGCTGGCGGCCATGCCGGGGCGGAAGTCGCCCAGGTCGTCCACCACGGGCCCATACAGCATGTGCTGCACCTCACGCTCGGCCACGAACTCGCGCAGGCGGTCAAAGAGCTCGGCCTTGCAGTGGAAGCAGCGGGAACTGTCGTTGGCCCGGTAGTCCGGGTTTTCGAGTTCGCGGGTCTCAATGAACTCGTGCCGGATACCGATCTGGGCGGCAAACCGGGCGGCATCGTCGCGCTCCGCTTGAGCCAGGCTGGGCGATACGGCGGTCACCGCCAGGGCCTCAGCCCCCAGCACGTCGTAGGTCACCTTCGCCAGAAGAGTGCTGTCGACTCCCCCGGAGTAGGCCACGACTGCGCGTTCCAGGCCACCAATCGTCCGCCTCAGGAACTGCGTCTTGGCCTCGAGCGAGGCCTCAAGGTCTATGGACGGCTGGTAGACGGCGGTGGCCATAGCCAAATCCTACGTGCCTTCGTCGCCCGTTGGATCGATGACGACCAGTGGCTCCTCGCTGATCGTCCCGCCGCGCAACCAGAAGCAGCGCATGACCGGCCGTTCGGGATTCATGAGCGAGACGATAATGAAGCGGCTGTACTCGGAATAGCCGGACTCAACAGCCTCGCGCACGTCCGTTGGCGAAGGGTAGGCGTCGCTGCGCGGGTGGGAGTGATAAAAGGCCGAGATATCCCAGCCCTGCACGTCTTCGATATCGCGCGTGGCGTTAAGCATGTCGCGCGGATCGATGGTGTAGTGCACGCGGCTCTGATCGGCGTTGCGGGCTGGGTAGACCCGCAGTGCGGTGTCGTCCTGCCCGCCAATCAGACCGCAGCACTCCAGGGGCGCCTCGTCGCGCGCCTGGCCAACGATCTGGTCGTGCTGAGCACGGGTCAGGTGAAACGGCATAGCGCAAAGATAAGGGATTGCGGCAGTCGCTGAGCATTATCAGCCGCGGGTTTCGTCATTCCGTCAGGCTCGTTAGGATCGACGCTTGCCGGTGCGGCGCGCGAACAGAGCCGCCATGACCACTTTGACTACCGGCACCCCAGGGCGGGAGAGGATAACGGTGTCCTATGCCTTTTCGTCTTCAGGGTCTCTGGCGCCACCCCAACTTCCTGAAGCTGTGGGTTGGCGGAACGGTCTCAGCGTTCGGCTCGCAGATCACCTTCCTGGCGCTACCGCTCACGGCGGTGCTGGTGCTGGATGCCTCACCGCTGCAGATGGGCGTCCTGGCGGCCATCGGCGGCCTCCCGTCGCTTGCGTTTGGAGTTGGCGTGGGCGTTTGGGTCGACCGGCTCAGAAAGCGCCGGGTAATGATCGTTGCCGACTACGGTCGCGCGCTGCTGCTGCTCTCTGTCCCGATCGCCGCCTGGCTGCAGGTGCTGCGGATCGAACACTTGTACGTCGTTGCCCTTGGCACCGGCACGCTGGGGATGTTCTTCGGCGTAGCCAATCGGTCAATTCTCCCGTCGCTGGTCTCGCGGGAGCAGTTGGTGGAAGCCAACAGCAAGCTTGCGATCGGCACGTCGGCTTCGCAGGTCGCCGGCCCGGGCGTTGCGGGGGTGCTGATCCACATCGTCACGGCGCCTGTAGCCCTGGTCGTCGACGCCGTGACCTTCGTGATTTCAGCGTTGGCGCTGCGAGGAATTCGCCACCAGGAGGCTGAACCGGCAACGTCTGTAACCGGCGACAGCATCCTGAAGCAGGCTCGCGAAGGCCTGGCCGTGGTCGGCCGAAACCGGATTCTGCTTTCCATCGCCATCGCCGTCGGGGGAATCGCCGTTTTCAACGCGATGTTCGAGGCCGTATGGCTGCTTTACGTCAACAAGCAGCTCAACGTCGAGCCGCTGGCCTTTGGCTTCCTCTTCGCGGTCAGCAGTGTGGGGTTCATGGTCGGGGCCTTCGTCGCGGAACGGCTGATCCGCTGGTTGGGCCCCGGTCCGGCCATGATCGTTGCGGTCGTCATCGCGGCGCTGAGCGACCTGGTTACCCCTCTCGCCGGAGGGCCGCTCGCAGCCGTCGTCGTGTTGCTTACCACCTCCATGTTTCTGTTCGGCATCGGCGCCACGGTGTACGGGGTTTGCCAGGGCAGCCTGCGGCAGGCGAGCACACCGCTTCGGCTTCAGGGCCGCATGAACGGCATCATGAATACCCTGGAGATTGGGCTGGTCCCGCTCGGTGCACTAGTTGGTGGGGCCTTAGCTGAAGTCGTTGGCATGCGGCCAATGCTCTTTGTCGCCGCCGGGCTTGAACTGGCCGTCGCTCTCTGGCTGTTCATATCGCCGATTCGGTCGCTGCGCGAATTGCCGGAACCTGAGGATTCCGGCGCCGCGTAGTGTCGGAGGCGCGCCGCGGCAACGGCGGAATCTCTTGACGCTCATTTTCGCCGATCCCTACAATGGGTTGCTAACGCGATTGATTCGATCCGCGTCAGCGCGCGTGCCAAAAAACTCGGTGCGTGGCGCCTGACTGGCGGACCAGACACGACCCCCACACGAAGACCGAAGCATCCTGCTCGAGGTCAGCCGGGTCGAAAGGGACGAAAGTATGCCGAAAGACATCCTGCTGGATGTAGAGGCCCGCTCGAAGCTGGTGAAGGGCATCGACGTGGTCGCCAACGCCGTCAAGACGACGTTGGGACCGAAGGGCCGCAACGTGGCCCTGGGCAAGAAGTACTCCGGCCCCACCGTCACCCACGACGGCGTGACCGTGGCCAAGGACATCGACCTGGAAGACCCCTTTGAGGACATGGGCGCCCAGCTCATCAAGGAAGCCGCCAGCAAGACCAACGACATCGCTGGTGACGGCACCACCACCGCCACCGTGCTGGCGCAGGCCATCATCAAGGAAGGCCTGAAGAACGTCGCCGCCGGCGCCAACCCCATGATCATCAAGCGCGGCCTGGCCAAGGGCGTCGAGACCGTGGTCGAGGAAGTAGGCGCCCAGGCCAAGCAGATTCGCAGCCAGGACGAAATCGCCCAGATCGCCTCCATCTCCGCGAACGACACGCAGATCGGCGAACTGATCGGCGAGGTGATGGACAAGGTCGGCAAAGACGGCGCCATCACGGTTGAGGAGTCCAAGGGCCTTGAGTTCGAGATCGAGTACGTGGAGGGCATGAAGTTCGACCGCGGCTACATCTCGCCGTACTTCGTGACCAACCAGGACCGGATGGAAGCCGTTATCGAGGACGCGCTGGTTCTCGTCACCGACAAGAAGCTGTCGGCGGTGAGTGACATTCTCCCGACGCTGGAGAAGGTCACGCAGTCCGGCAAGAAAGACCTCGTGATCATCGCCGAGGACGTGGAGGGCGAAGGCCTGGCCACCCTGGTGGTGAACAAGCTGCGCGGCATCCTGAACTGCCTGGCCGTGAAGGCGCCCGGCTACGGCGACCGCCGCAAGGAAATGCTGCAGGACGTGGCCGTCGTCACTGGCGGCACCGTGATCTCCGAGGACATGGGTCGTCGCCTGGACGGCGTAATCCTGGAGGACCTGGGTCGCGCCCGCCGCGTGGTGGCCGACAAGGACAACACCACCATCGTCGAGGGTGGCGGCAAGGAAGCGGCCGTGCAGGCCCGCCTCAACCAGCTCAAGGGCCAGGTCGAGGAAGTCACCTCCGAGTACGACCGCGAGAAGCTGCAAGAACGTCTGGCCAAGCTGGCCGGCGGCGTGGCAGTCATTCGCGTCGGCGCCGCGACCGAGACTGAGCTCAAGGAGAAGAAGCACCGCGTCGAAGACGCCCTCTCCGCCACCCGTGCCGGCATCGAAGAAGGCATCGTGCCTGGCGGTGGCGTGGCTCTGCTCAACGCCGCCCACGTGCTGGAAGGCGTGGAAGCGGAGTGCAGCGGCGACGAGGTCGTCGGTGTCCGCGCCCTGCGCCGTGCGCTTGAAGAGCCGCTGCGCTGGATCGCCTCCAACTCCGGCGCCGACGGTTCGGTCGTCGTCGAGGAAGTCCGTCGCCAGTCCGGCTCCAAGGGCACGAACTGGGGCTACCACGTGGTGAACGAGGAGTACACCGACATGGTGGCGGCCGGCGTGATCGACCCGGCCAAGGTGACACGCTCGGCCCTTGAGAATGCCGCCTCGATCGCCGGCATGATCCTCACCACCGAGGCCCTGATCGCCGACGTTCCTGAGCAGGAAGAGGCCCCCGCGCCCGCGATGGACTACTAAGTCCACGACTCGGAACGCTCAACCGCCCCGCCGGCGCTAGCCGGCGGGGCGGTTTGCATTGCAACAAGTACGGGCGTAACAGCTTGTCGCCACCCTAGATCGGGCCGAGTCCCTGCCCTGACACCCGCCCGGCGTTCGACGAGTCCTCCCTTCACTTCGCCTTTCCAGCGGCGGGCAGGCCGCAGTCAGGTTCGCCAGGCAAGCGACATCGTCCGCACGTCGCGCCACGGGTGGCTGTGAGCCCAGAATTTTGACTTCACTAAAAACATTCTTTTAGGTATCATAAACAGGCCGGCAGGCCGCATGAGGTGCGGGCCTGCCGGCCCTCGTCAGCAGGTTTGCAGCGAAAGGAAGAGCGTTGCGCACGCTGCGAATACTCGCCGTCCTCGCCGCAGTGGCCGTCTCCGTTGTCGTGACAGCATGCGAAGACACGTCTGTGCAGACGGACACGGACGCGAAACACCGCGTGGCGCCAGTCTCCCGCGAGGGCGGAAGGCCGTTACGGGTCGTCGCGACCACCGGGCAGATTACCGACGCGGTACGCCATGTCGGCGGAGACCGAGTTGAAGTCCATGGCCTGATGGGACCAGGCGTGGACCCGCATCTTTACCGCGCCAGCGAACGCGATATTACTCGGCTCGAAGCAGCAGACGCCGTGTTTTGGAATGGCCTGCACCTGGAGGCCGGGATTTCTGGAGTCCTCGAACGGCTCGCCGAACTCGGGGTCCATTCAATTCGGGTGACCGATGACATTGACCGGCAACTCTTGCTGGCGCCGCCGGAATTCAATGGCGCTTACGATCCCCACGTTTGGTTCGACTTGGATCTCTGGTCGATAACCGTCGGGACCATTCGCGACGCCCTTATCGCGATGGATCCTGAAGGCACGGCGTCCTACCGAGCCAACGCCGACGCCTTCATTTCCCAAGTCAGAGATCTCGACTCTTATGTCAAGTCGCGAGCTATGGAGATTGACGAGCGGGTGCGGGTCTTGGTGACCGCGCACGACGCCTTCAACTACTTTGCGAACCGCTACGGGATGGAAGTGCGCGGCCTGCAGGGCATCAGTACGGAAAGCGAGGCCAGCACGGCCGACGTACAACAACTCGCGCAGTTCATCAGCGAACGCGGGATCCCGGCGGTCTTCATTGAGTCGTCGGTCCCCGATCAAGCCGTCCAGGCCGTGATCGAAGCTGCGGCCGCTCGTGGGCACACCGTGATTATTGGCGGCGAGATTTTCTCCGACGCCATGGGCGCTCAAGGTACGGCGGAGGGAACCTACCTTGGCATGATCCGCCATAACATCGACACCATTGTCGAAGCCTTGGCGCAGCCGTGAGGATCGGCCTCCGCACCGGCGGGGCACTCGCGATCCAGGCGACCGACCTGACGCTGGCTTATCAGCAGCAACCGGTCCTCTGGGATGTCGATCTGGAAGTTCCGCAGGGCGTACTGATGGCGATTGTGGGTCCCAACGGTGCGGGCAAGACCACCCTGCTGCGAGCGGTGTTGGGCCTCCTGAAGCCCGCCGCCGGCGAAGTGCTGGTCTTCGGACAGCCCTACGCGGATCAGCGGCGGCGCGTGGCCTACGTTCCCCAGCGCGGCAGCGTCGACTGGGACTTCCCAACCACGGCGCTCGACATCGTCACCATGGGAACGTACGGGGGGTTGGGCTGGGTGCGTCGTCCAGGCACATCCGAGCGCACTCGAGCCGCCGCCGCGCTAGCTCAGGTCGGCATGGAGTCCTATGCCGACCGCCAGATCAGCCAACTCTCGGGTGGGCAACAGCAGCGGATCTTTCTGGCTCGGGCGCTTGTGCAGGACGCCGACGTCTACCTGATGGACGAGCCGTTCCAGGGGGTCGACGCCACCACCGAACGCGCGATTGTTGAGCTGCTGCGAGCGCTGCGGGCCGACGGCAAGACCGTAGTCGCGGTACACCATGACCTCCAGACCGTAACCGAGTACTTCGACGAAGTAACGCTCCTAAACGTCCGGCGCATCGCCGGCGGACCAGTAGATCGAGTGTTTACCGAGGAAAATCTGCGCCTTACATATGGCGGTCGCGTGGCCGGCATCGGTGGACGCGCCGTCGGCAACGACCTTGAGCCATCCTCGTGATTCGCACCCGTAGCCCCGCCTAGAAACGAAGCAGTGATAGACGTCCTGAGCGGTCTCTTCGTGGACCATACGCTGCGCACGGTCGCGCTTGGCTCGGCCACGCTGGGAATCGTCAGCGGTGCCCTTGGAGCCTTCGCCGTGCTCCGCCGACAAGCTCTTCTGGGCGATGCCATGTCCCACGCGGCGTTGCCCGGAGTGGCCCTGGCGTTTCTGCTTACCGGCAGCCGTGCGCCGCTGGTGCTAATGCTCGGCGCGGCCATTGCCGGTTGGCTGGCAGCCGCGGCCATTGTCGGAGTCGTGCGCACGTCCCGCGTCAAGGTAGACAGCGCCATGGCCTTAACGCTAAGCGTCTTCTTTGGTGCCGGGCTGGTTGTATTGACTTTCATCCAGCGTCAGCCCGCCGCTGGCAAGGCCGGGCTGGACAAGTTTCTCTTCGGACAGGCGGCCGCCATGCTTGAAAGCGACGTCATCACCATGGTGGCCGTGGGCGCTGTCGGACTCTTCGGCCTGCTGGCGCTCTGGAAGGAATTCAAGCTCCTGAGCTTCGACCCCGACTTTGCGGCAACCCTCGGCATGCCCACGCGCCGGGTGGACATTCTCCTGACCAGCCTCCTTGTGATCGCCATCGTTGTCGGACTCAAGACGGTTGGAGTGGTTCTCATGAGCGCCATGGTGGTGGCGCCCGGTGCGGCCGCCCGGCAGTGGACGAATCGTCTGGGTGTCATGGTCACCCTCTCGGCGTGTTTTGGAGCTGCCGCAGGTGTGCTGGGAGCACTGCTTAGCACCACGGCAGAGACGTCCACAGGTCCTACCATCGTGCTTGTTGCGACCGGGCTGGTGGTTGTGTCGCTCTTGTTTGCGCCCGCGCGAGGCTTGGTGTGGGTACGCATGCGCGCCTGGCGGAGCCGGCGGATGCTGGCCTTGGAAGCTGTCATCGCCGACCTGGCGTCGCTGGCGGCGCAGCACGGATCCAACGCGACGCATCCACATGACATCGGGGCCCTGAACGCAGTTCGCGGCCGCGCCGTCGTCGAACGCGCCTTGACCGAATTGGCTGCGGACGGGCTGGCTCGGCAGCACGACACCGGCGGCTGGTCGCTGACGCCCCGCGGACTGGCCGAAGCCGACCGTTTGGCCCGAAGCCGACGCGCGCCAGGAGTTGCCCGTTGACCTCGGCCCAGATCGACGTCCTCCTCGTCGCCGTCGTGGTCGCCGCCGCTTGTGCGATACCGGGAACGTTTCTGGTCTTGCGCCGCATGGCCATGATGAGCGACGCCATCAGCCACACCGTTCTTCTTGGCATCGTATTGGCGTTCTTCGTCGTCGCTGACCTCGGCTCCCCGATTCTCATTGTGGGCGCTGCTCTGGTTGGCTTGCTCACCGTCGTTCTGGTCGAAGCCACCAGTCGCACTGGCCTGGTGCGCGAGGACACGGCAATCGGCCTGGTGTTCCCAGCCCTTTTCTCTATTGCCGTGATCTTGATATCCAGCCTGGCAGGTGATGTGCACCTGGACAGCGATGCGGTATTGCTCGGCGAGATTGCCTTCGCGCCCTTCAACCGCTTCGCACCCTTTGGCGTCGATCTGGGACCGGTCGCAATCTGGGTCATGGGCGCCATCCTGCTCATCAACCTTGCATGTACAGCTTTGTTCTTCAAGGAATTGAAGCTGGCTACGTTTGATCCGGCCCTTGCCGCGGCGCTTGGATTCTCGCCGGCACTCGTCCATTACGGGCTTATGGCGCTAGTCTCGATCACCGCCGTTGGCGCCTTTGATGCCGTGGGGTCGATCCTGGTCGTGGCGCTCATGGTCGGTCCCCCCGCCGCTGCCTACCTGCTCACCGACCACCTGCCTCGAATGTTGGGACTTAGCGTCCTTATCGGCGCGACGTCAGCCGCCGGCGGCTATTGGCTTGCGAGGCTGCTCGACGCCAACATCGCCGGCGCGATGGCCACGGCGGTCGGCATCGCCTTCACACTTGTCCTACTGCTCGCGCCACGGCGCGGATTGGTCGCCGCGGCCCGGCGGCGGCGCCGTCAGCGATGGACGTTCGCCCGTCAGATGCTGCTCATTCACCTCGCCACGCACGAGGGCACGCCGACTGAATCCGACGAGAGCCACCCCGACCACATGCAGCGCCACATGCGCTGGCCCGCCGACTTTTCCGCCCGCGTGATTCAGACCGCCACCGATCGCGGCCTCGTCGTGCTCGAAGCCGAGCAACTTCGCCTCACCCCCCACGGGCGCGAAGCCGCCAAAGAAGCTGCGGTCCGTTAGACCGCCGCGCCGCGCCGCAATCGAGGGTCATGCCTCATGGGTGAAGACGCTGTCGCTGACCGTCTGGCTCAATGCCACCTCGGCGTCCCCAATCCGCACCACCAGCGGCCCGTCGAAGGGTAATCGTCGAACCACACGGGCCCGCGTGCCCGGCACAAGCCGGATCTCCGTCAGGTACTCCAGCACGGCCCGGTCGCGGTCGCGTACTCGCGCCACCACGAAATCCGTGCCATCGGCAACCCCCGTCAACTGGCGCGCATCGTCGGCTTGTAGCGCGTCCAGCGCCTCATTGGGGATCGAGTCCCCGTGCGGATCCGTTGTCGGGTCGGAGACCTTGGCGGCGATTCGCCGCTCCATCTCCTCGGAAATCACATGCTCCAGCCGGTCGGCCTCCTCGTGCACGTCATTCCAGTCGTAATCCAGGAACTCCACCAGGAACCGTTCGATCAGCCGGTGATGGCGGACCATCTCCAGCGCGTGGCGCTCACCTTCCTCGGTCAGTTGTGCGCCCTGGTAGCGCCGGTAGTCGACCAACGCCTTCTGTCGCAGGCGTTGCAGCGCTACCGTCACCGCGCCCTGGGTCACGTCCAACTGGCTCGCCAGTTCCCCTGTCCCCACCCGCCGCTCGTGCCCGCCGGCGTCGTAGAGGGCGCGCAGATAGTCTTGGTCGCTGGCTGAAACGGGCGGGTCGGGCATTCAATCTTGGCGGCGAGTAGGGCCAGCAACCTAACAGGTTGGGCGCCGGCGCTGACTGGCTAGACTGCCAGCGTGCACAGTTTCGACCCCCCCGGGCAGCCCCGCGCGCCGCGCGCCCCTGCATTCTCACGACGAACCATCCTGGGCGCGCTGGGCCTGGCAACGCCGGCGCTCGCCGGATTGCTCCCCGCCTGCGGATCACCGCCACCCGATCCCAACATCAGCGTCTTCCTGACGGTCAACGAAATGCTGCCGGGTCCGCATCGCTTCCCCTTCGTGGTGGTTGACGGCGAACGCACGGCGGTCACCGGTGCGCGGATCCAAGTGCGCTTCCTGCGACTGGTGGGGGAACGCGACGAGTTTCGCTTCGAAGTCCCCGCCAGGGAATACGTCGCCGGCGGCAGCTACAACCACGTCCATGAAGACGGCCGGGTCCACGTCCACGACCTGGCCCGCTCCTACTACCTCGTCGACGACGCCAACTTCGACGAGGGCCTCTGGCGCGCCGACCTGGAGGTGCATCCGGCCAACGGCTCGGCCTTCTCCGCGTCTACGGTCTTCCAGGTCGGACAACGCACCGCCACTCCGAGGGTGGGAGACCCGGCGCCCGGCACCGTCCATGCCACGGTCGACGACGTCGCGGATCTCAACCTCCTGACCACCGCCGACCCACCCCTCTCGGCCCTCTACGGGCATACCGTTGCCGACGCGCTCGCCGCGAACGAGCCATTCCTTGTCGCCTTTAGCACCCCCGCCTTCTGTACGTCGGCGATGTGCGGACCGGTCACTGCCGTTGTGGGCGACTTGCACGGCCAGCTGGGCGACCGTGTGCGCTTCATCCACCTCGAGCCGTTCGATCTCAATATCGCGCGTACCGAGGGCCGCCTCGTTTGGGCAGACGTGGCGCGCGAGTGGAACCTCGAAACCGAACCCTGGGTCTTTGTCGTCGATCCTTCCGGGCGCGTAGCCGCGCGCTTCGAAGGCCTGGTCGGGGCCGCCGAACTTCGGCCCGCCATCGCCGCCGTGGCTGGACCGCCGCTGCGCTGATGCGACGTCTCCTGCGGTTCCTGCCGGCACTGACTCTGCTGGCGGCCACGGCAACGCCCGTCCTGGCCCACGGCGGCGACCTCGTCTACACCGGCGCCACCGGTCCCTACCAGGTCCGCGCCTTCGCAAACTGGGCCGAAGGCTGGCTCGACTACTCCGTGGATCTCCGCAACGTCTCCACCGGTGCGCGCATCCCTGGCGCCGAAGTCAAGGTGACCGTCTTCGAGAATGGCGCCGAAATCGCCCAATACACCGCCTTCGAGTCCGGCGCCGTCTACGAGTTCGTCGAGCCGAGCCCCGAAGAAGTCCACTGGAATCTCGTACTGGACATCTCCGGCCCCCTCGGCCCCGCCAGACTCACCCACGCCCTTGACCTGGCGCCCACCAACTGGGTCCTGCCCAGCCTCCTGGTCGTCGGCGGCTTCTTCGCCGCCGTCGCCGCCCACACCTGGACCGCCCGCCGCCGCGCTCGCGCCTAGCTCCGCGCCGCCTCCGGCAACGTCTGGATGAAGTTGACGATGTGCCAGGTGTCCAGTTCGCCGTATCGCTCGCCGAACGCCGGCATCCCCGTTCCCTCGATCCCGTTGAACACAAACCCGAACAGCGCATCGTCCGGGTGCAGCGGCACGTGGATCACCAGGTCCAGCGGCGGCGGATCCAGCGTCGCCGCCAATGGACCGTCCCCGCGACCCGCCGGCCCATGACAGCTCACGCACTCGGCTTCATAAAGCTCCCTTCCGGCGCTGACCGAGACATCGTCCGGCGGTATCGGGTTCACCGCAGACACCGAGACGCCCTGCGGCGGTCCGATAATCAGCAGCCCTGCCCCCAGCAAGATGGCGGCAAAGCCCGCCCCGGTCCCCGCCTGCCGCACGCGCGTTGCCCATCCCTGGCGCGCCAGCGTCGCCAGCGCCAGCACAAAGCCCATCCCGGCCAGCGCCAACCCCCAGAACCGCACCGCGACCGCCGCATCAACCTCCGCCACGCCAATCGCCGTCGGCGACCCGATGTTCAGCCGCACCGGAACTCTGGCGTCGAACGCCCCCGGCTGCCGCACGATCGCCAGCACCTGCCACCGGCCCGCCAACGCAAAGGCATCCGTCTCCACCACGAATCTGCCGTCCTCGGTGCGAACCGGCCGCTCAACCGTCGTCCCCAGGTCGGTATCGAGATAGCGAAGCTGCAACTCCACATCCGCATCCCCGGCCCGTCCGCCGTCCGCCGTCACCACGTCAACTTCCAGCGTGTTCGGACCCGGCCGCCCCGGAACCACACGCACCCGCACTCTCGAATCGCCGCTGGCCCCCACGCCCTCCACCGCCAGCGGCACGTCCCCGCTGACCTGCCGCGCCGGCTCGCGCTCCGTCAGGAACCCGACAACCAGCAGCACACTCACGGCCAGCACGATCTCCGCGCCCACCAGCGTCCGCAGCGCCGTCTGCGCCCTCGGTCGCGCCACACCCCCAGCCGCCAGCCTCGGCCGGGTCCACCCCAGGTTCGCGCCCCCCAGCGCCAGCAGCGGCGCCACCAGCGCCAGCTTGGCCACCAGCAAAACTCCGTACTCCGTGCTCCACAGCCGCGCCGGCTCGAGTACCTGTAACCACGCGCTATACGCCCCGGTCACCAGGATCAGGCCCACAGCCACTGTGGCAACCGCCGAGAAGCGCGCCGCAACCTCGGTGATCTCGGCGGCAACGGAGCCGTTGGGACGCGCCTGGCGCGACTCCCACGCCAGCAACAGCACTACCGGCAATCCGCCCACCCACGCCCCCACCGCCAGCAGGTGAATCAGGTCGGCCGCCAGCGCCGGCCCAACCTCGCGCAGCGCCGCGGCGTGACTGCCCAGCGAAATCGTCACCGCCATCACCACGGCCGCCAGCGCCACCCCGCCGAATGCAACCACGCCCCGCCGCTCGTCCGGCGACGACGAACTGGCCTGGTCGGCCAGCACCAGCGCCACCGCGAGCGCCGCGGTCCGCGATTTCCACAAAACACCCCACTGCCCCGCCCCAAACACATCCCCGAACCCCGCCAGCAGCGAGTCGCCGCCCAACACCAGGATCTGCGTCCCCAGCAGTCCAACTTGCCCCGCCAGGGCCAGCAGCCCTCCGCCCAGCAACAGCAGCGCCGTCCGCCGTTCCACGACCCGACGCCGCTCAGGCAGGGATCCCCGCCGTTGCATCAGCACCTGCAGCGGCCCGCCGAACAGCACCGCCACGCCCACGAACAGCAACCAGCGCGAAATCGCCGCCGCCGGGCTCGACTCGATCGAAGCCACCGCCACCACCACGTCCGCCGCCACCGGCTCGCCCACCCCGAACGCAAACGACCCGCGGATCACATGACCGTCAATCACCGAGAGCGTCCGCCACACCACCACGTACGTGCCGTCCGCCAGGTCACCCACAGGAACCAGCATGGCCGCGTCACTCGTTGGGTCCGCCTCCGTCGGCCCCGTGGTCACCGGCTGACCGTCGGCGTCCAGCACCTCCAGGTTGCTGTAATCCGGATCGATGGCCTCGCTGAACTCCGCGTACACCACCAGCGGCGCCGGATCCACCGCCGTCCCCGGGCTCGGCGACGCCCGCACCAGGTTCGCGTGCGCCCCGGACGGCGCCGCCACCAGCGCCAGCGCCGTCAACGCGGCTAGAAACGCCAGGGCCAGGCGCCCGCGGCGGAGCCCAGGCCCCCGCCACGGGCCGGGTTCCCTACCCGGCGCCACGCCGACGGAACGCATAGAACGCAAGGCCAACGCCAGTCACAAGTCCCAGTCCGCCAATCACCAGCCCGGCCACCGCAATCGTCAGGGCCGTCGCCGAAGCGTCCGACGCCTCCCGCGCCTGCTGCTGCGCCGCCGTGGCCACCCCCGCGATCTCGCGCGCGCTCGGCACCGGCCGCGGGAACTGCGCCACCGTGGCCGACCGCACGTCGTCGAACGTCCCGGGACCCGAAGTAAATGTCTCGTCAACCGGCAGCCCGTCGATCGTGCCCACAAACCGGAACCGGTACGGCCCAGGCGCCGTCGGGATGAACGGCGCCACGTAGCCTCCGTCCTCGCCGCGCAGCGGCGTCAGCGCCATCTGCCGGGCGATGCCCGACGCCGACATGTCCGCCGCCAGGTGCGTCACCTCCACCACCAGGCTGTTCGCCAGGCCGTTGATGCCAACTTGCGCCTGCTGGCCGGCGTCCATCTGCATGCCGCCGGACCCACCGCCGTCCGGGATGTGAATCGTCTCTAACGCCTCGATTGTCTCGCCGCCATACGCGTACTCCTCGTGCATGTTGGTATTCAGCGTCACCCGCACTTCGTTCATGCCCGGCGCCAGCTTGCCCAGGTGCAGGTACGGACTGTAGATCCGCCCCAGCCGCACCCCATTCACGTAGAGGTGCGGATGCCCTTCGCCCGCCACGTTCGGAGCATTCACCTTCGCCGGGGCAAGCGTGAATCCCTGCGGCGTCACCTTCAGGTTCGCCCCGCCCAGCGGATCCGGCTCCAGGCTGATCGCGACTCTCATCCCGGCGGGCGCCTCCACGTGGCCAACCTCTTCCGGCGCCGGCGGCATCGCCGGAACGTTGATCGTGGTCGCCGCCTGCACCGGCTGCCCGTCCACCACGTATTCGCTGTGGCCATTCGTCTGCAGTGTCACCCGGATCTCACGGTCCCCGGGTGCAACGCCCTTCAGGTGGAACCACTCGCCGTAGGCTCGGCCCACCTTCTCGCCGTCCACGTAAACGTGCGCGTGCCCCTCGCCGTGCACGTCCGCCTGATTCACCCGCTCCGGCGCGAACACAAAGCCGGTGGGGATGATGTGCACGTTGATTCCATCGATCGGATCGACCTCCGCCGTCACCTCCACTGCCATCCCCGACGTCTCCACCGTTCCACCGTGCTCGTGACCGCCGTCCGCGGCCTGGCCCGAACCCTGGTGATCGTCGCCCGCCCGCGTCACCGACAGGTACACCCCATTCGGCTGCCCCTCATACGCCGGCTCCACCAGGAACCCGACGTCAAAGGTGAAGCCATGAACCTCACGTCCCTCGTGCGCCCACACCACGCTCGCCGCAGCCACTAGCCCGACCGCGGCAAGCGCCAACGCCGGCAGGCTGTGCCTCAAGCGCGGCCGGCGATTCCAGACTCGCATCAACAAACCTCGCAGTTTCGGCGCATCCCCGCACGACACTTCTCGTCCCTACGGGATTCGCCCATTTGGTCCGCGCACCTGCGTGCGCGGCTGGGAGCCATCTACTGCAAGGCCAACCTGGGCGGCGGCCGCGGCGTCCCAATAGTCATGCGGCATGCCCGCCCAACATCCAATCGAACACGCTCGAACAGGCACACGACCAGCACAACGGCCAGTAATGCCGGCATCACCCCCACCGGAAACGGCGACGACTGCTCCGGAAACTCACCCGTCGTGTCAGCCGCTCCTGCCCCATCCGCCTCCGGCAATGTCCACGGCAAGTGAATGTGATCGTGCCCCTCATGCCCGTGCGGCGTAACCACCCCAAGCATCGGCGCCGCACTCGTCACCAAAGACGGCGCCAGCAAGGCCGCCACGGCCAGAACCAGCACGGCAGCCGCCACAACTCGCCTGAACCTCATGCAGCCAGACTATCTGAACTCAACGCGCCAGGACCCAGGCCATGGCCGGAAGCCCCATCAACGTCCCAGGGACTCCAGTCGCTCTCGCCATCGGGCAGAATCCCGCCAGGTCCTCCACCCCGTATTCGCAAAGGCCGGTCCCCTTGAGCAATCCCCCCTATGCCTTCGGCGACGACGACACCGCCGCCGAACGCCATCGCATGCTCGCCTACATATTCGCGCCGGAAATCAAGAGCTTCCTTCGCCACGTGCCGCCCGATCCCACGCTGGTGATCGACCTTGGCTGCGGCCCCGGCTTCACCACCCGCCTGCTCGCCGACTCCCTCAACGCCCGAAAAACCGTCGGCCTCGACACCTCACGGCCCTTCCTGGACATGGCCGGCCGTGATTCCCACGACGGACTCGGCTTTGTCCACCACGACGTAACCCGGGCGCCCTTCCCCACCGGAGCCGCTGACGTCCTCTTCTGCCACCTGCTGCTGCCGCATCTCGCCGAACCGGCCGGCGCCCTTCGCACCTGGGCCTCGCAGCTACGCCCGGCCGGCCTCCTGCTCGTCGACGAGGTCTCCGACATCCAAACTACCAACCCGACTTTCCGCACCTACCTGGACGCCGCCGAACGAATGCTCGACGGCATCGGCGGCGACCTCTACGTCGGCCGCCGAGTCGAAAGCCTCGGCCGCGTCCCCGGCCTGCGCCGCATCTCCAGCCGCCTGGTCAAGAACCCCGTCGCCACCGCCGCCTGCGCCCGCATGTTCCGACTGAACCTCGACGCCTGGGGCCCCAACCCCCACGCCGCCCTCTCCCCCGAGGACATCAGCGCCCTCGGCTCCGCCCTCGACGACCTCGCCACCTCCACCGCCACCAACGAAATCCACTGGCAAATGCGCCAAATCATCTTCAAAGCCACCACCGGCGGCTGACTAAACGACGCCCGGCCCGCGCCGTAGTACACTCATTCAAAGGTTCCCCCCCGATGACAAGAGCCCAAGGGGCCCTCTCCGGCAACGGAGTAGTTGGGGGGGTCACTCTTTAATGGGCCAACCTAGTAGTAGGCCCTCGTCTTATTCTTAAAGACATCAATCTGACTGAGCACGGCCGGACTAACCAGATCAAAGAATCCTGACTTTCCTCGCTCATACTTGCGAAATACTGCCCAGCATATGTAGTCGGCTACTTGAAGACCGTAGTGAGCACGGGAATCGTGATGCACGATGTGGTACCGCAGACGATTGGGAATTCTCCTGGACAGTGTGTGCCGCACCGACTTCTCGAGTGCTTCCCGCCGTCTCCGGTAAGGGACAGTATCGGTAATAACGATTACTTCTTTGGCCTCGGACTTCGACTCTCTCAAGACTACGCGTCGGAGCAGGGAACCGAGCATCTCCGCGTAGAACCTCCCGTCAGGTGTCAGAGAAGGTTCGGTTTTGCGTTTCTCTACAATCAACGCATCAATACTGAAGTGATCAAGGTGGGATCCGATGATGTCAAAGACCCTGCCACGAACATGTCGGTTGTCATGAGCGCAGTGGAAGTACTCGGTCGCTAGGCCATACTCCAGGCAGTCGTACTTATACGCATCCAGCGCCTCATACATCCGAAACGGCCGCTCCATGCTCACGCTCGTCAGCACGAAATAGCGAGTCCCGCGCGCGCTGAAATCAAGGTTCCCCGACTCGTCCAGGAATATGTACACGCAGTCGCTCACCGGCGGCCCAGGCCCTTTCCTCGTAGTCGCCCCACTGGACAACACATCCCGACGTTTCGCCGGAGCCCTGGGATTCCGCGCCACGCGCGCGGAGTCCCACGGCACCCTGCGTACCCGCCCGGCGGCTCAAGACCGCGATCCGCGTATCATGCCCCACACCCCAACCGCTGCCACTCTCATGAACCTCGACAGCCGCACCTGGGACGCCCGCTACGGCCGCGGCATCCTGGCGGAACATGGGTCCCAATACACCGACTACATCGCCGTCACCTCCCCCAGCGCCTGGGCCGTGGTGGAGCCGTTGCTCCCCCATCCGCCGCGCGCCCTCGAGTTCCAGCGCGGCATGGACGAGGAATACCTCGAGGCCCTGATCCAGCGCCTGCCCGACGCCGAACTCGTTTTGGCCATCGGCGGCGGAAACGCCCTGGACGTGGGCAAAGTCGCCGCCTGGAAGCTCGGCAAGCCGCTGGTCATGATCCCCACTATCGTCTCCACCGGCGCCATCTTCCAGGCCCCCGTCGCCTTCCGCCGCCAGCCCGTCTGGCAGTTCTACTTCGACACCATCGCGCCCGAATACTTGCTCCTGGACTACGACGTCATCGCCGCCGCGCCCCCGCATCTCAACCGCGCCGGCATGGGCGAGTGCATCTGCATCCTCGGCCACGTCGGCTCCTGGCGCTGGTGGGCCGGCAACCGTACGGACGGTATCCCGTGGGACCAATCGGTGGCCGACGCCACGCATTCCTGGGTCCGCCGACGCTGCCGCGACTTCGCCGCCGGCCTGGACGCCGACGGCCGCCCCAACGACGAGTCCCTCCGCATCGCCAGCGAAGTCAACCGCGAGCGTTACGACGTCCCCACCCACGACCTCAAGGTCTCCCACAGCATCGACCACACCTTCGTCATGGCCTTCGAGTGGGTCCACGGCTACGAACTCATCCATTCGGAAGTCGTCTCCCTCGGCGCTCTCATCAACGCCTACGTCTACGAGTGGGGCTTCGACGAAACCAAGGCACTCCTCGACGCCTGCCAGGTGCGCTACCGGCCTGCCGACATCGGCTGCACCTGGGACGAGGTCAAGGCCGTCCTCGCCAACCTGAACGAACTCAACGACCGCCTCGGCCACGCCCAAAACTGGTTTCATCGCAATTCGCTCTCCGACCAGTCGTTCCAACAGATGGCGGACGCAATCGACGCACCGTAAGACCACCATGAGCCCATTCCTTCAGAGTCAGCCATGACCAACGTCCGCCTCGCCATCGTCGGCTGCGGCACCATCTCCAGGCTCAACGCCCCCGGCTACCTGGAACATCCCCAATGCGAGGTCGCCGCCCTCTGCGACCCCGCCCGCGAACGCGCCCAACAGCGTGCGGCCGAATGGGGCATCACCCCCCGCATCTACACCAGCTACGACCAATTGCTCGAAGACCCTGAAATCGACGCCGTCGAACTCCTCACCCCGACCCCGCTCCACGCCGATCAGTCCATCGCCGCCCTGAAAGCCGGCAAGCACGTCTCCTGCCAGAAACCCATGGCCCGCAACCTCCAGGAAGCCGCTCGCCTCGCAGACGCGGTAGCCCGGGCCGGCACCTTCTATCGGGTTACGGAGAACTTTCTCTACTACCCGCCCCTGGTCAAGGCCAAGAAACTCATCGAGAGCGGCGTCATCGGCGATCCCAACATGGTCCGCATGCGCGTCGTCGTTACCAGCGTCGAGGCCGAATCCGAGCGCCTGCCCCTCGCGCCCGACGCCCTCACCTGGCGCCGCGACCCCTTGCTCAACCCCGGCGGCCTGCTCTACGACGAGGGCGCCCACAAGTACGCCACCGCCATGTGGTGGGTCGGCGAACCTGCCACTGTCAGCGCCACCGTCACCCGCACCGACGACTACATGGTCGATGCGCCCAGCGTCGTCGTCTGGCGGTTCAAAGACGCCAATTGCCTGGCCGTCTTCGAATACTCCAGCGCCCCCGACATGCGCATCCGCGCCCCCTACTACGCCCTCGACGACTTCTTCGAGATCCAGGGCACAAAGGGCCTGATCTGGGTCACCCGCTGCAGCGGCGAAATGCTGGACCTGCCGCCCGTGATGCTGCATACCGGCTCGGAAACCGTCAGCTACCAGGTCCCCATGGACTGGATCGAAGGCTTCAAGGGCGCCGCCCGCGACTTCATCGACGGCATCCGCGCCGGTCGCCAGCCGCGCCTGGACGTCCACGACTCAACCAAAGTGCTTCGCGCCTCCCTGGCCGCCTACGCCTCAGACGCCGCCCAGCGCCCGATCGACCCAAGTACCCTGACCTGACGTTCGGAGACTCCGGGGAATCTCGAAGTGGAAGTCAAGGGCGTCGACTTCATCTGGACCATCGCCTCCGACGTCGAAGAGACGTCCCGCTTCTACCGCGACGTGCTCGGCCTCACGCCCACCGGAATCCACGACGCCGACTGGCGCGAATTCCAGGCCGGCTCCACCACCCTGGCCGTCACCCCCGCCCACGTAGGCCTGCATCCGCCCCGGGTCCTAATGGCCCTCGCCGTCGACGATGTGGACGCCGCGCTCCAGGAAGCCCGCGAAGCCGGCGCCATTGTTCTCCACGAAACCCGCGACACTCCCGCTTGTTTGAACGCCATGATCGCCGACCCCGACGGCAACCCCATCTGGCTCCACCAACGCAAAGATGGCACCGCCGGCTAGCCGCCCCTAGGCCGGCGCAACCAGCCTAATCTTGGCTAACGCCGCCTCGACCTCGCCCGCTTGAACGGACTTCCCACATGTCCCTGCAAACCATCTGGCCACTCATCAACGTCACCGATATGGACCGTTCGCTGGCCTTCTACCGCGACGGCCTGGGATTCGAAATGGTCGCCTCGTGGGAGACCTCTCACGGCGTCGCCTGGTGCCGCCTGAAGCGCGGGCCCGTCAGCCTCATGCTCCAGATCGCCGGAGGCAAAGTCCCGCCCCCCGTCGAAGGCCAGGCCGCCGAACTCTACATCCTCTGCGACGACGCCCGCGCCCTCCACGCCGAATTCACAGCCCGCGGCATCCACGCCACCGAACCCCAAAACATGGTCTACGACATGCTCCAATTCCGAGTCACCGACCCCGACGGCTACCCCCTCTGGTTCGAAAACCAGGTGTAATGTCCGGCCATCACCGTTCCACTGTTGCCGTTCGGCGACGGCCAGATGCTTGTCTATACGACTGATATACAATCAAGGCGTCGGTCACGAATGTACCGAGCGTGGAAGGGCAATCCGCGTGGCGCAGGTGAACTTAAGAGTCAACGACGAGCGCTTGGCTCTCATCGACCGTGGCGCCGCGATTCGGGGAGTTACGCGAACGGAGTTCGTGCTCCGGGCAAGTGAAGCTGCAGCCCTCGAAGCGTTGAACGAGCGCCCCGTTATCGCACTCGACGACGAAGCGTACGACGCGTTCGTGGCTGCGCTTGACGCACCAGACGAACCAAGTGCGCGCCTGCGTGAATTGGCTGCCCGCAAACCGCTGTGGGAGCGCTAACCAGGCCAACGCTCATCAGCCGACGTCATGACCTCTCGCAATTCGACTGCGGCGTGGACAGCCTCAATACGTGGCTACGGCGCTGGGCCCGCCTGAACGAGACTCGAGGCGGCGCACGGACCTATGTGGTCTGCGATGGCGACAAGGTAGTCGCCTTCTACAGCCTGGCCGCCACCTCGGTGGAGCGGAGCCGCGTCTCGTCCCGCGTCGGGCGAAACATGCCTGATCCGCTGCCTGCGATCCTGCTAGGCCAGCTCGCCGTGGACACCTACTGTCAAGGCCGGGGACTCGGTTCGGACTTGGTCGTCGACGCCGCCAGGCGCGCTCTTGCCGCCGCCGATCTCATCGGTGCGCGCGCTGTCATCGTCCAGGCGCTAGACGATCGAGCACGGGCGTTCTACGAGTCCTTTGGCTTCCGCCAATTCTCGGATCGAGAATCCCTGATGCTGCTCACTCGGCTCTCCGAACTAAGGTCCGCGCTGCCGCCGTAGCGCATTAGTCCGCGACGAGTTCCCGTCGCCCTCGCCGCTGAAACCTGTCGATCGCTCCAACGTCCCCTCTGGCGGGGCGGCCGCCTGTTAGAGTCGCGATCCGCCAGAGGGGTAGTTGTCCATCAACGTGGCATCGGCTGCGCGGTGCGGGCGCGGCCCTGACCAGTCGGTCAGGTTCGGTCCGGAACTTACCTACGAAGTCTCCGACTCCCCATGCTCGCAGTTGAACTGCCACGTAATCCCGAACTTGTCCGTGCAGGCCCCAAAGTAGGCCCCCCAGAACATGTCCGCCGGCGCCATCTGCACGCTCCCACCCTCGGAAATCTTCGCGAAGAACTCGTCCGTCTGTTCGCGGTTCTCCGTCGTGTAGGAAACCGAGAAATTCGTGCCCTGCACGTGCGGCGGACCAAACCCGGGCATCACGTCGCTACCCATCAGCACGCTCGACCCAATCGGATACGACACGTGCATGATCTGGTCCTTGGCCTCCTCGGGGACTCCCATGTCCGGCGGTCCGTCCGCGAACGTCTGCACAATCGCAAAGTCCCCGCCAAACACCGACCGGTAAAACTCAAACGCTTCGCGGCAGTTGCCGTCAAAGTTCAGATAGATGCTCAGCGACATCCGTGTCTCCCTGGAGCTAGCCGGCTGGCAACTGCGGTACCCGCCCGTACCGACTCGATACGAACCACGGCTGACACTGCCGGACCAAGATGACCAATTCTAGCGGCGGGAATCCTCGATCAGGCGCATTCAATGAATCGGCGTCCATCCACCATCGTTGCAATAGTCGACAAGACTCGTCCCTCTGGATTCGCGTCTCACGATCCTTACTGGCTTCAGCCAGCCTTTCATCAGCCGTTGATCAAATCGACTCTGCATCCAGTCGCACGAAAGCTCCTCAGCCCAGAATCGCCAGCAACCTCACCCGCCGATCGGAAACGCAAGCTCAAGACGGTGGGCAGCGGCGATATCCAGGATGGCCTGATGGATTCGACCGTTACTGAAGATGCAGCGACGGCTCGCGAAACTCGCCGGCTCGCCCCTCACGTTGGTGACGAGGCCGCCGGCTCGTTGGACCAACAATCCGGCGCCGGCGTGGTCCCACCACTTGACGCTGCTGAACATCGCGCCGTCGTAACGACCCGCCGCCACCCAGGCTGTCTCCAGCGCCGCGGAACCGGTAAGGCGCACGCGGTGGAATGTACGTGCGGCCTCCGCCAGCGCGGCGTTATAGCGTCGATCATCCTCGGCGTCTATCCCACGCTGCGCCCACGCCACGGTGCTCTCGGACGGATTGGTCCGACCGGTAACCTCGACGACCCGGCCATTGAGCATCGCCTGGCCGTCAGCCAGCGCCGTGAACATCTCGTCGCGCACCGGGTCATAGATCGCGGCGGCGTCTGGTTTCGTATCGCGCGTGTGAGCCACGCTCACGCAAAACTGCGGCTGCCCGCGCGAGTAGTTGTCGGTGCCGTCCAGAGGGTCGATTACCCAGACGTCAGGCCCGTCGATGTCCTCGTCGTCCGCGAATTCCTCCGAATAGACCGTGTGCGCTGGCACGCGCTCCGCCAGCACCTCGCGAATTGCGCGGTCGGCGGCAAAGTCGGCGTCCGTGACCACGGTGCGCTCACCCTGCCAGGTCTTCCACTGCACGCCCAGCAACTCGGACTCGAAGCTCCGCAACAACTCGGCGCCGGCGGCCCGGGCGGCCGTCTCCGCTACGTCCAGCAGCCCGGCCGGGTCGGTCGGGCCAGCCACTCTCAGACTGCCGTCGTGGGCATTTCGGCCAGCGCCTTGCGCAGGCCCTGCGTCCAGCCGCGCACGTTGCGACGCAGGCTGAATCGCGCGAAGAAGCCCAGCGGACCCAGCGTGCGCGGACCGGACGCCGTCTGTCGAATCCGAACGCCCGTGCCGCCTTCGACTGGTCGCAATTCAATCGACATGCCGCGAGTGAGTCCGGCCTTGCTACCGGTCCACGAGGCCGAGTGACCCAGGTCGACCTCGGTGATCGTGTAGATGAATGTCATCCGCTCGCGTCCGGTCTTCTGTCGAAACCGGAAACCGGGCACCCAGTTGCCCGCGGTAAGCCGCTCGGCGTCCTCGATCGTGGTGTTCCACTTCTGCCAGTCGTTGATCGTGCTCACCAGTTGCCAGATCGTGTTGACTGGCGCCATGAGTTCAACACTCGCGCTTTCTTCAATCACCGACATCTCCTAACCCCGGGCCGCGCGCGGTCATCCCGTCCGCGCAACCGGCAATCTTACGCCGCCTGGCAAGCATCCGCCCTGTGGACGTTACGCTACAGCAGAACCCAAAAACCAACTCACCCCGAGGAGTGCTGATGGACCCGCTGGGATTTGTAGACGCTCACGTACGTGACCTGCGAGAGCGCGGCCTTTTCCGGCAACTGCCGGTCTTGCAGTCTCCACAAGGCCCGCGCATCCGCATCGGCGGCCGTGAACTCATCAACATGTCGTCCAATGACTACCTTGGGCTGGCCAACGATCCGGCTCTGCGGGAAGCGGCAATGGCCGGTGCGGAGACCTGGGGTGCCGGCGCCGGCGCGGTGCGCACGATCGCGGGCACGCTTGACATCCATGAGGCGTTGGAAGCCGAAATCGCCGCCTGGAAAGGCGTGGAAGCCACGCTCGTCTTCCAGTCAGGCTTCGCGGGCAACCTGGGCACGATTCCGGCACTGGTTGGCCGCGGTGACGTCATCCTCAGCGATGAACTCAATCACGCCAGCATCATCGATGGCTGCCGATTGAGTCGCGCCGAAATCCGCCGTTTCGCTCACGCGGACGCCGACTCGCTGCGCGAGCAACTGGCGACCTGCGCCCCCGATCAGCGCAAACTGGTCGTTACCGACGGCGTGTTCAGCATGGACGGCGACATCGCCCCGCTGCCCGACATTTGCGACGCGGCCGAGGCGTTCGGCGCCATGGTGATGGTGGACGACGCCCACGGCAGCGGTGTGCTGGGTCGCGGCGGTCGCGGCAGCGTCGACCACTTCGGCCTGCACGGTCGCGTGCAGATTCAGCTAGGCACCCTCTCCAAGGCCATTGGCTCCATGGGCGGCTACATCGCGGGAAGCCATGCCCTTCGCGACTACTTGACGCAGACCGCCCGACCCGTGCTGTTCTCCACCTCGCATCCGCCCGCAGTGGTTGAAACGACCCGCGCGGCCATCCGCGTCCTTAGCCAGGAATCCGAGCGCGTCGAAAGGCTCTGGGACAACGCCCGGTTCTTCAAGCAGGGCCTCGCCAACCTGGGCATGGACCTTGGTCGCAGTGCCACGCCCATCACCCCGGTCATCGTCGGCGAAGCCGAACGCGCCCACGCCCTCAGCGACCGGCTGCGGCAGAGCGGCGTCTTCGTACAGAGCGTGGCCTTTCCGACCGTCCCGCGCGGCGCCGCGCGAGTACGGGCCATGGTGAGCGCCGCCCACAGCCGGGAGGATTTGTCCCAGGCCATCGACGCCTTCGGCGAGGCGATGCGCGGGCTCTGACCCTTCGCATCCTCGAATGGCGGCGGAGCGGTGCTAGCATCGCGCCCCCGCGCTTGCCCGGAGTCTGTGGTGTCTGAGTCGCTTGACGATCTGCGGCGAGACATTGACTCCCTGGATGAGGAATTAGTCACGCTGCTCGGACAGCGCGCCGAGCTTGTCCGAAAAATCGGCCACCGCAAGGCGGACGCTGGAACCCCCGTCTTCGATCCCGGGCGAGAGCGCGATGTGTTGGCACGGGTCACGGCAATCAACCCGGGCCCATACGACGACGATCACATTCAAGCGATCTACCGCGAGATCATGGCCGCCTCACGGAGCCTCGAGGAGCCACCCCGTGTCGGCTATCTGGGCCCGCCCCACACCTTTAGCCACCAGGCCGCGCAACTGTACTTTGGACGCCTCGCGGATCTGACGCCGCTCAATTCATTCCGAGACATCTTCGACTTCGTCGATCGCTCGCCGCGCATGTCCGGCGTGGTTCCCATCGAGAACACCACCAGCGGCACGATCGGCGAAACGTTGGATCTCTTCGTCACCCGCATGGTGTATATCCAGGCGGAGATTCAGCTTCCGGTCTCGCACAACCTGCTGGCGCTCGCGGATTCACCGGCCTGGGCCCGAGTTTTCTCGCACCCACACGCCATCGCCCAGTGTCGCGGCTGGATCGAGCGACACCTCGGCACAACGCCCATCCTGGAAGTGGCAAGCACCGCGGAAGCCGCCCGGCGGGCAAGCTGCGAACCGGACGCCGCTGCCATTGGACCGCTCAGCGCGGCGGAGGCCTTTGGCCTGGAAGTGTTACAGCAGGACATCCAGGACATTGCCTCGAACCGAACCCGCTTTTACGTGATTGGCGACAAGCCCGCCGCGCGGACCGGCCGCGACAAGATGGCGCTGATGGTTGCCGTGCACGACCGCGTGGGGGCACTGCACGACGTGTTGAGTTGCCTTCGCGAACACGAACTGAATCTCAGCTTCATCCAGTCGCGACCCTCCCGACTGAAACCGGATGACTACATCTTTTTCCTGGAAATGACGGGGCACCCCGACGATGCGCACGTCCAAGACGCGCTGCACGTTCTGGCCGAGTCGACCGTGCTCACACGCGTCCTCGGCGCCTGGCCAGTTAAAGCGTAAGCCGACTCGTCGTCAGCCCGGTCGGGCCTCCTCGATCGCCGCCCGCATTTCCTCGACCTTTCCCCTAACCGCCGACGCGTAGTCCAGGCCATCGCCCGCCCAGAGCGCTGAGCGTCCCGCGTTGATGAGCACACCCTCGGGCGCCGGCCCAAACCCGGCCTTCACCGTGGCCTCGAGCGCTCCCCCCTGGGCACCAACGCCCGGCGCGAGGATCGGCATGCCAACTGCAAGTCTGCGAACCGTACCGACATCTTCGGGACGAGTTGCGCCAACCACGACGCCGAGATTTCCGAGTTCATTCCACTCGGCCAGACCCCTCGCCAGTCGCAGGTACACCGGCTCTCCGTCGCCGGTCATCAGCCCCTGCAGGTCGTCCGCGCCGGGATTGCTGCTGCGCAGCCAGGCGAACGCGCCACGGTCGGGCCGCTCAATCAAGGGCTGGATTGCGTCGCGGCCGCCCCACGGATTGAACGTGATGGCGTCGGCGTCGAGGAAGTCGAAGAGAAAGTCGGCGTACCGCTCGGACGTGTCGGACACATCGCCGACTTTGTTGTCCGCGAGTAGCAGCGCACGGTCGCCGACCGCGTCGCGCAGGTCACGCAGCAGCCGCAAGCCGTCTGGCCCCAGCGTCAGGTAAAACGGGACGTTCGGCTTGAAGGCCACGACCACGTCGGCGCAGGCCTCCACGACCTCGGTCAGGAATGCACGCGCCCCGTCCACCGAACGCGGCAGGCCCGCAGGCAAACGCTCCAGGTCCAGGTCAAGGCCCAGGCACACCCAGGACTTCTTCGCTTCGGCCTCACGCCAAAGTCGCGCGGCGAACCCGGTCACGGGTGGTCTGTCCTCGCTGTCACGTCGTCACAGCTCCTGAGCGTGGGACCTGCCTTTTGAGACCGAAGCAGCCCAGTCCTATACTCAGCCCCGCGTAAAGCGCCGCTAGGCGCCAGCCGCTGGGGGCAGGCATGGGTCTCTTAGATTTTTTGAAGCGCGAGAAGAAAGTGACGGCCGTCCGCCACACGATCAAGGTGATGCCGCGCGAAACCCTTCGAACGATCGCCGAACGGGAGTATGGCGACCAGGACAAGTGGGAAATCATCTTCAACAAGAACAAGTGGCGGTTCGACGGAGCCGATCCGAGCACGATCTATCCGGGCATGGACCTGGATATTCCGGAGATCGAGTCGGACTAACGCCGGAGCTTGGGCTTCTGAGCATCAGGTGCCGAAGGTCGGGATCGAACCGACACGAGGGATGAACCTCACTGGTTTTTGAGACCAGCGCGTCTACCAGTTCCGCCACTTCGGCCTTGGCAGGAGTGGAGGGACTCGAACCCCCGACCTACGGTTTTGGAGACCGTTGCTCTTCCAGCTGAGCTACACTCCTTCCTCGCTCGTAAGCTAGCACAGGGGCTCCCGCTAGCCTGAGGCTGTTGAGCCGTCGGGCGTCGCACGCATACCCACCGTTTTGAGGCGGACTGCGCCCCCTGGGCTACGCCGGAATCCAGCATGGCCGACTTGCCCGCGGGCCTCACCTTTCGAGCCGTCGATGCGTCAACCTGGCCCGACTTCGAGCGCCTCTTCACATCACGCGGCGCGCCGCACTATTGCTGGTGCCTTCCCTACCGTGCGACTCGTGACGAGATGCGCCAGCGTGACCGCGCCACCCTGAAGGCCGGTATGGCCCGGCGCATCTGCCAGGGGGAGCCGGTCGGCTTGCTGGCGTACGACGGCGACGGACCGATCGGGTGGTGTTCCATCGCCCCTCGCCCGACCTTCCCGCGCCTCAAGACCTCGAGTGTCAACGGCGCCGCAGCCGCCATCGACGCGTCAATCTGGTCCCTGACCTGCTTCTTCGTTCCGCGACGGCTACGCGGCCAGGGGCTCGCCTCACGCCTGCTGAACGCAGCCATCGACCACGCACGAAGCCAGGGCGCCGCGGCGGTAGAGGCCTATCCCGTTGACCCGGAGTCCCCCAGCTATGGGTACGGCGGCCGTCGACCGATGTTCGCCGCCACCGGGTTTCGCGACATTGGACGCCTTGGCAAGCGCCGCTACGTGATGCGACTCGACTTGCCAGGCGCTGCGAACGCTCCCTGAACGACGCTCAGCGTCGGCGCGGCGTGTACGAGTACAAGGTGCCAATCTGCTTGTAGCCCACCAGCGGATACAACAGTGCCCCAGTGTGGCTCGCGGCCAGCACGGCCAACCGCGAGCCGAATCGCCTGTCATCGCGCAGCATCCGGCACATCAGTGATCGACCGATACCGCGGCGTCTGAACTCCGGCTTCACGTACAGGTTGGCGCACCAGGTCGCCCCGTTGACTGCAGCGCTGCTCACCCATCCCACCGGATCGCCATCGACCAGGGCGGCGTACATGCGCAACGGTGCGTCCGGCGTGAGGTGTTCGGGAAGAATCTGTCGGCGGCGGACCGCCGTGTTCACCTGGTCCGCCAGCTCGGCGTCCAGCACGCGCACGATCGTGGTCGGTGGCGCGATCCGTGGAATCCGCCGCAAGTGGTGGACCATGACCGGCTCGGTAAACCCCAGACGGTAGTCCAGCGCCCGGTAGCCAGCCCGAATTGGCGCGTCAGATTCCCCAGCCGCGCAGATCGCGCAGATGGCGAACTGACCTCGCGTGTGCCGCTTGACGATCCGCACGGTCTGCTCCGGCGTGCCCCCATGCGCGAACCACTCTTCCCTCCGATATCGCCCGCGCCGGCGCGGCGCGTCACGCGTCACCCAGAGCCCGTCAACCCGCTCGGCCAGATATGGATGCGTGAAGCTACGCGGCACGCAAATCCCGCGCGCGAAGACTTCCAAGGCCCAATCCAGAAGGCGCACGTCCTCTACCGCGCGCAAGGCGGGTCTTCGCTGCGTCGGACATCTCCGGCCCGCCTCATGGGTGACGATACGCCTCCCGCCTGTGGGCCAATCGCACCGCCAGGATCACAAGCCTATCGGCAAGGACTTCATACACGACGCGATAGTCGCCGACTCGGATCCGCCGCAGACCGCGCAGCTCACCTTTCAGCGCGCTGCCAGCCAGCGGATGTTCTGCCAGCCCATCGATCGCCCGAACTATGCGACGGCGATCCGAACGCGGAGCCCGTGCCAGTTCCCTCGATGCACTCCGCTTAATCCGAAGCGAGTAGCTCACGCCTGACCTGGTCCCAGTCCAGCACTGGATCGGAGGGATCCCGCAACCGTTCGATGGCTACGGTGAGATCGTCAAAGTCCTCCAGATAGCGTTCCAGCGCCTGCCGGACGACATCGGCGCGGCTTCGTTTCAGTTGCGCCGCGGCCTCATCCAGCGCCCCAACAAGGGCATCGGGCACGCGTGCCGTGATCTGGGCCATCTCAACTCCAATCTCTCAGCCTGACTTCAAGTAAAGTCAATTGAGTCATTTGACATTACTACAAACTCAAGCGATCGCGACACCGTTGCGATTCCGGGGCTTGATGCAGCAATCAGCGGCTCGCGCCGATGCACCCAATGGCTCCTCGGGCAGGACTCGAACCTGCAACCCTGCGGTTAACAGCCGCACGCTCTACCATTGAGCTACCGAGGAATGGCCGCCTGATATGAGGACTTGCCGCGAAAGCGACCTTCGCCGCAAGTCGCCGCGCTTAGCCTAAGCGCCCGCTTCCGACTCGTCTTCGACGCCCATCAGGCTCTTGGCTTTCCGAAACAGGACCGCCAGAACCCCAAGGACGACCGCAAGCACGCCGAGCTTCTTGATCATCTGTTGCGCCCGTGGGTAACCGACTGCAAGGAGATATCGCGAGAATAGCAAAGTCCTATCCGGCGCCCCTTCGCCGAACCAGGCGAGGCCAGCCCCCAGGCTCCGCGGCTAGACTTGCCCGATCCCCGAGCCGGGTCGCCCGCATGACTGACCTACAGACGTTTCTCTCAGTAGACGACGCGCTGGAGCGCATCCTACGAGGCTTCACCCCGTTGCCAGCGCGCCACACCCCGCTGGCCGAGGCCCTAGGCTTGGTCGCCGCCGAGGACGTGCTGGCACGCGACAACGTCCCGGGCTTTGACAATTCGGCCTACGACGGCTACGCCGTACGCGCCGCGGACCTTGCACAGGCCTCGGCGGACACACCAGCCCAACTGCGAGTCGTGGACGAAATCCCCGCCGGACGCGTGAGCCCGCTTACCCTGCAACCCGGCGAGGCGGCGCGGATCATGACCGGCGCACCCGTTCCCGCCGGCGCTGACGCCGTGGTGCCGTTCGAGGACACCGACCGCACCGACTGGGGTTACCTGGGAAGCGACCCGCTCAGCGCTTCTGGCGACCGCCGCGTGGTGGCCGTGCTGGAAACCGCGGCGCCCGGCGAAAACGTTCGCCCAGCGGGCGGCGACATCTCGGCCGGTTCGGTCGTCGTCGAGGCCGGCCGCCGCCTCGGGCCCGCCGAAATCGGCGTGTTGGGCTCGGTTGGCGTCACCACGGTCCGCGCCCATCCCCGCGCCAGCGCGGCCATCATCCCCACGGGCGATGAAATCGTGGAGATCGACGCCGGTATCCGACCCGGCCAGATCCGCAACAGCAACGCCTGGGCCCTCGAAGCCGCCACCCGCACGCTCGGCGCCCGGCCGAACCGATTGCCCATAACCGGCGACACCGTCGAAGCACTGCAAGCCGCCCTGACGACCGGGGCGGAGTCCGACGTTATCGTCACCATCGGCGGGGTCTCGATGGGCGACTTCGACCTCGTCACGAACGTCCTCGGCTCCGAGGGCCGCATGGACTTCTGGCAGATCAACATGCGCCCCGGCAAGCCCCTGGCGTTCGGCTACGTGCACGGCACGCCTGTCATCGGCCTTCCCGGCAACCCCGTGTCCAGCATCGTCTGCTTCGCCCTGTTCGTGCGTCCCGCCCTGCTGCGCCTGATGGGCCACCGCAACCTCACCCACCCGCGGGTCCGGGCGGTAGCCGGTGAGCGCCTACGCAGCGCCCAGGGCAAGCGCACGTTCCTGCGCGCACAGCTTCGCCGAAGGAACGGCCAACTCGTCTGCACCTCCGCCGGCGATCAGAGTTCGTACCGGATGTCGTCCCTTGTCGCCGGCAACGGCCTGGCCGTGCTGCTCGAAGACCAGACCATCGAGCCTGGCCAGCGCGTGGACGTACTGGCCCTGGACTCCGAGGCACTGCTGCAACTCTGACCGGCAAACCGCCGTCGTTGATACGATGCACGCCGTCGGGCGCGTAGCTCAGCTGGTTAGAGCGCGCGGTTCACATCCGCGAGGTCATAGGTTCGAGTCCTATCGCGCCCACCGCTCCTGGTCGCCGACCAATACCGCGTTCCACGTCATAACGCAGTCTTGGGGCGCTCCTTTGTCGGATCGACGAACGGTACTCGCACGACTTCGGCATCCACGGGACCGTCTGCCGGCAGTTGGACGTTGACGCGCGTTCCGCGTCTCCAATGCGACCGCGGCATCACCGCCAGCGCGATGTTCGACTGGTGGTTGGGCGACCAGAACGCACTGGTCACGTAGCCCACGGCCTTGCCGGACTCCTCGTCACTGACCAGGTAGAAGTCCTCGTTGTACCAGGTCAGCGGCTCACCGCCGACCTTAAGGCCCACGAGTCGCTGCGTCACGCCGTTGGCCTTGATTCTGGCCAGGGCCTCCTTGCCGATAAAGTCGCCCTTGGTCAGGTCCACCTGCCATCCCAACCGAACTTCGAACGGGTTGTTCTCAATGTCCAGATCCTGGCCGTATGACAGGATCCCGGCCTCGATTCGACGGATGTGGCTCGGTGCGATTACTCGCAGGTTGAACTCTTGCCCCTGCTCCAGGATGTGCGGCCACACCTCATCCGCATGCCGCATCGCACCGTGCAAGTAAATCTCGAAGCCGACTTCGGCTGAGAATCCTGTACGCGAAATCGTCACGGCGTGCCCGTTCAGCGTGTCGTGTATCAGGCCGTAGTAGGGAATGTCCCTGATGTGGGATCCGAACATCTTCTCCATCAGTAACACCGACTTTGGACCTTGAATCTGGACTGGCGACACATCAATCTCGCGGATGTCCACGTTGAACCTGGCTTGGGAATTGACTCCCTGCGCCCAGAGCAATACGTCGGAATCGGAGATACTGAACCAAAACTCGTCCTCGGCCACGCGCAGTAGCACCGGATCGTTGATGACGCCGCCATACTGATTACAAAGAATCACGTAGCGGGCCTGCATTGTGGGAACGCGACTGTGCACGTCACGCGTGATCAGCAGGTCCACAAAGTCCGCCGCCTCCGGGCCCTTGATCCGAATCTGCCGCTCGACCGCCACATCCCACATGCTCACGTGCTCAGTCAGGTACTTGTACTCCTCCAGCAGCCCGCCATCCTCGGGCTTGATATAGGCCCGCGGGTGATACATGTGGTTATAGGTCGTGTAGGCCCAACAACCAGCCGCCTTCGACAAATGCCACCACGGTGACTTTCTGATCCGAGTCGATATGAGGATCCGGGCGTCGCTGTTGCCGCTCTGCCGCAGGTTTATGGGCAGTTCGCGACGCTTGAGACCGTCGATTACTAGACGCTGAGCCATCGGACGACCTCCAGTGGTTTGGCAATTCCGTTGCCTTCACATTGACACGCTATCCCTAGGCCCTGAGTTGGAATACTCGTCGTTGACTTATGCGCGAAGGTTCGTAGGACCTTCATCCGCACACCAACCTGAAACTCCCACGCACTCGATTCACGCTCGCATCTTCCGGCCCTGCGGATCGTACAGCGGCTCCTTCGCAACCGTCGCCGGCATTCGCTCGCCGAAGTACACGACGTCCACGCCTGTCCCCGGCTTTGTATGGCTCGCGGGGAGATAGCCATAGATGATCCCTCGACCAATCGTGTGACCGTAGTTCGCGCTGGTCACATGCCCCAGCACACGCTGACCGTCCATAATCGGCTCCTTCCCCATCACCACAGCGCCTGGATCGTCCAGCGTCATGCAGCACAGCCTGCGCCGCGGACCCCGCGCTCGAATGTCCCGCAGCGCCTCCCTGCCGATGAAGTCGCCCTTCCGCATCCGCACCGCGAAGGCCGTGCCGGCCTCATACGGGTTGTATTCGGTGTGGATGTCGTTGCCCCACAGCCGGTAGCCCTTTTCCAAGCGCAGCGAGTCGAAGGCGCCGCCGCCCGCGGCGATGACGCCGAGCGGCTGGCCCGCCTTCCAGACCGTCTCCCAGAGCCTCAGGCCTTGCTCAACGGGCGCGTACACCTCCCAGCCAAGCTCGCCCACATATGAGATGCGTAGCGCCAACGCCGAAACGTCGGCAATCGCAATTCGCCTGGCTGTCAAATACGGAAACCCGGCGTCGGTCACGTCGTCCGCGCAGACACGGTCCAGCAAATCGCGCGCCTTCGGCCCCCAGAGTCCAATGCAGCACAACTCCGCTGACGTATCGGAAACCGTGACCGAGCCATCATCCGGCACGTGCATCTGGATCCAGCCAAAATCGTGCAGCCCCATCGCTCCACCTGTAACAACCATGAAGCGGTGCTCCGCCAGGCGCGTCACGGTCAGGTCACACTTGATCCCACCGCGCGGCGTAAGCATGGGGGTGTAGGTGATCGTCCCGACCGGCCTGTCCATCTGGTTGGCCGTGAGGCGCTGCAGCGCGGCCAGCGAACCAGGGCCAGTGATTTCGAACGTGGCAAAGGGCGTGAGGTCGAACATGGCCACCCGTTCGCGCGTGGCCGCGTGCTCGGCCGCGATGGTCGGCGACCATTCGCGGGCTTCCCAGCCCTCCCGCACCGCGCCCGACACGGTCAGGGAGTCGAGCAGGCCCTCGTTCGCCTCGTACCACTCAGGTCGTTCCCAGCCAGCGCTCTCGAAAAAGGCAGCCCCAAGCTGGCACTGCCGCGAATGGAAGGGCGACAACCGCAGGTTCCGAGGCTCGGCGATCTGCTGCCGCGGGTGGATGATGTCGTACACCTCGCGGTATTGCTGCGCGGCGCGCGCCCGCACGTAGGCGCGGTCATGGGCGTGCGCGTGGAAGCGGCGCATGTCGCACTCCCGCAGATCGCTGGTCGGCTCGCCGTTCACAATCCACTCGGCCACCGCCTTTCCCACGCCGCCGGCGTGCGTGATCCAGACCGCCTGCGCCGACCAGAACCCGCCAACCTGCGGCGACTCGCCCAACACCGGAAATCCGTCCGTAGTGAACGAGAAGATGCCGTTCAACGTGCGTGTCAGCCCCGCGCCCTCGAGGCTGGGCATCAGCTCACCAGCGGCCGCCCGTGCCCTCTCGAAGTGCTTGGGTACGAACGGCAACTCCGCCGGCGCAATCGGCGCTTGGTCATAGTCGACAAGGTCGGCGGCCTCCACCAGCATCGGCTCGTGCCGGTACGACCCGATGCCGTAGCAGTCGCCCTCCTGGCGGAAGTACATCGCGGCGTCTTGGTGGCGCACCAGGGGCTGGGATATCTCCTCGGTTGCGCCGGCCAGTGCTTCGATCGGCGTGGTAACCGCATAGAGGTGCTGCATTGGCGACAGTGGAATCGGCACCCCAGCCATTTCGCCCACCATCGGCGCCCAGATACCTGCGGCCGCGATCACCAGGTCCGTCCGAATCTCACCGTGGGTGGTCCGGACTCCGCGAATCCTGCCGCGGGCGATATCGAGTCCCGAGACTTTCACCTTGCCGTGAAAACTCGCGCCGTTGCGTTCGGCCTCCCTCGCCATGGCCTCGGCCGGCCTCGTCGCCTTGGTGTGGACGTCGGATGGGACATACAGCGCGCCAAGGATTCGATCCGACAGCACCGGAACGAGGTCGCGGGCCTCGCGGGGACTGAGCAGATGCGCATCCACGCCCCAGCTCAATCCATACCCGGCCTTGCGCTTCAGGTCGACGATACGCTCAGGTGTCCACGCAACCTCGAGGCTGCCTACGGTTTTGGCGCATGGGACACCGTCGAGTTCCAGTTGGGTCCACAGATCCACGCTATGGCGCGCAAACCCTGTCATCGTCTTCGAGGGATTCAACTGAAACACCAGCCCCGGGGCGTGAGACGTTGATCCGCCGGTTTCAAACAGCGGTCCCTGCTCGACGACCACGACGTCGCGCCAGCCGAGCTTCGTCAGGTGATACGCCACGCTGCAGCCGACGATTCCCGCGCCAATGATGACCGCTCGGGCCTGTCTCGGAGTCATGCGTGCGGACATCCCTGCAGATCTCCCTTGTCAGATCATGAATGATGACGGCTGCGTCGATCTACCCCGGTGGCTTCATATGTTCACTTGGAGATTAGTGTCCGTACGACCTCCACGGCTCGCCCGACATCAACCCCTAACGCCACCCGCACGGGCCCGTCGCCGAAACTCGCGACGGTTCGACCTCGCTCATCCCCATCCGTGACGACCTCCACCTGCGCGCGTCGATACGTCAGGAGTTCAGGCTCAACGGCCGCCGCCACAGCCAGGGGATCGTGCAGATAGAACTCCTGCACACCCGCTCGCTCCCGAAAGCTGTTCGCCAGGATGCGGTTCCCCAATTGGGCGGACCTGGACGTGCCCTCGAACCACAGCGGGCCGCCGTCGCGGTGCATGGAGGTCTTGTGGGTCACGTCCAGTCCGACGAGAGTGACGGGCACCCCGGACGCGAATACGCCGTTCGCGGACCACGGATCTTCAAAGATGTTGAATTCGGCGTGGGGCGTAATGTTGCCGGGCACATCAACAGCTCCGCCCATGACGACGATCTCCGAGATGGCCTTGGCAACGTCAGGCCGACGGTCCAGTGCCGCGGCCACGTTTGTCAGCGGCCCAAGCGCAATGACAGATACCTGTCCGGGCGCCGCAAGAGCGCGGTCGTGAATGAAGTCGACGGCGTCCGCTCGACGCGGTTTCCGCGCAGTGGAAGGCAAGTCGACCCCAAGACCATCGGTGCCGTGCACGTGGTACGCATACGAAAACGAGCCCCGCGCCGGTCGGTCGGCGCCTGCGGCGACTGCTACAGCCCGCCCCCCGGCAACGTAATCGAGGAGACGCAGCGCATTCCGGGTCGTCTGCGCAAGCGTGGCGTTGCCCCCGACGGTCGTGATGCCCTCAATGTGCAAGTCCGGGCAGTTCAATGCCATCAAGAGCGCCAGGGCGTCGTCAGTGCCGGGGTCGGTGTCAATAATGACTCGCCGCATGCGCTTCATCCTCGACTCAAGGAACTCGGAAACACACGTCTACCTTAGTCTCGGGGATGCGAATTGGTGGGCAAATCGAGGCCTCGCGTCCAGCGCAGCAGTCTGGGCAGGGACCTTGCCCCATGGAGTGGGCCGCGCAGTAGGCTTAGCCTGACGTTCGAACCTCCGGGCCATTAGCGGCGCGCCGATCCGCCGGCACAAAATGAGCGAATCGATCATCCTGGGAACTGCTGCCGCGGCCATTGGCGCCGTTTTGGCCGCGACCGCAGGCCTCTGGATCGGTCGCCAGATGGGAACGCAACAAACCAGCCAGGACGACTCATCGGGCCGCATGGCCCGCGACCTGATGGTCGTCAGCGACTTGCTGGCCGACCGGCTGGCGAAGATTTGGACGGCGGGCGACGGACCGGCGCCCGGGATCGGCGACAGCGACGCCGTCTACCACCACGTACGCGAATCCACCGAGACGATCCTCAAGCAGGCCGGCGCGTCGCCCAAGACTGCCCTGGCCGTCGGCGCCCTGACCGCCAAGTACGTTCGGCCCGGCCCCATCGCAGGCTCCGACGGCGAACAGCCGCGGCCCGGTCCTTCCCGCCGGCCCGGCAATCGCCCCGCCGAGCAACCCGATTCCGCTCAGCAGACTGGAGAGACCGGCTCGCCGCCTAGTCGGTGACCTCGACTTCGTACTGGGCAATGGCGTCTTCGTTCACGCCTACGCCAAGACCGGGCCGTGTGGGAACAGGAAGATAGCCGTCGGCGTCGATCCGAAGTGGCGCGTCCACGATGCCGCCCAACTGCTGATAGTGCTCAATCGTGCGGTACGGCTCGTCCAGGATGAATTCCACGTAAGGGCAGTTCGGGATACACACGCTCAACTGCATGTGCGCGGCAATGCCAAGGCCAGTCACGCCGTGGTGCGGAATGAACAGCCGCCCGGCAAACTCCGCCGCCGCCGCGATCTTGATGAACTGCGACAGGGCCTCGCAGCTCATGGCCGTGTCGGGCTGCAGGATGTCGTAGGCGCCCACGCGGATCATCTCGATAAAGTCCGCCATGCCCACGTTGCCCTCGCCGCCGGCAATGGCAATGTCCGTTTCCGCCGTTAGGCGCGCGATGGTTGCGAAGTCGTCGCGCGGCAGCGGCTCCTCCAGCCAATAGACATCCAGCTGCTCCAGTTCACGTGCTTCCGCCAGGGCGCGATCGAAGTCCCAGGCCGGGCGGTGATCGCTGGACGATCCCCCGGCGAGATTGGCGTCCACCATGATCACCATGCGATCGCCCACGGCATCGCGCACTGCCGACACCAGCGCGATGTCCTCGGCCAGCGTCGGAAACGCCGTCCGAAGCTTGATGGCCTTGAATCCTTGCTCCAGGTAAGCCAGCGCATCCTCGGCACGCTGCTCGGGCGTGGCTGCAACGATGGTGCTCGCGTATGCCTGCACCCGCGTGTCGCGATAGCCCCACAACCGATGCAAGGGCTGTCCCGCCGCCTTGCCGATGATGTCGCAGAGTGCCATGTCAAAGAGGAGCGTCCCGGCCTGCCGCATCACCTCGGCGTGCTGCGCCAACGCGTACACGTCCTGGCCGATGAGCTGCGGCGCCACCACGTCACGATTCGTGATCCCGCTTTGCGGGTCGCCAATGCCCCAGCCGGTCAGCCCCTCATCCGTCTCCACCTTCACGATCACCGCCCCGCGTGAATACTCCACGCGCCCCGGCGGCCCCCACGCATGCACATACGGATTCGGATGCGGCACATCCACCTGGCGAACGGTGATATTGACAATCTTCATAGTCGGCCCTTAACCCGGAGCAAACCACGCCCAAAGATCGTAGCAGTCAGTCGTCCGATGGCGAAAAGAGGTCGAGTATCGCTCGACACACACATGTTTTGCTAATTGAGATCCGTGCAAAGGACAAAACCCATCGCTACATCCAGAAAGATCTATTCTCCCGCCAAAACCTCGCCTGCCGCCTCCTTAAGCGCGTGCGTTTCTTCCTCTCACTGATGGACTCACTTCCGCCCTTAGCGCTGAAGTTTGCCTCCCTTGCATACTGCATGCCCTGCTTGATGCGTAACTCCCTTTGACGTCGTTCCGCTGATTGGGACACTCTCCGACTCGCCCCTCCGGGTCCTGCATCAAGCTTCAAGATCGCTTCACGATCCTTATTGATCGGATCCGGCTCTGCGACTGAGGACTGACGTTTCCGCTGTAGCCTTTCCGTGGCCCGTATCCGGGCTGCGTCCCTCCGGCCCTGCTCAAAGCGCAGCTCACTCTGGCGCCTCTCACTGGAGTTTCGAATCTTCGGCCGCCCTGGGCCCACACCCGACCCCACGCCCAACACTCGGCTGCCACTCCGACGACGGGCGCGCGCGCTGCTTCGCCGCCTGAGATCTTGCCTTCGCGTCTGAGGCGAATTCCATTCGTGGCCTTCGCGATCCGACTGCTTCGTATTCGCAGATCTCTCCCTTACAGACTTAAGAAAGTCAACGAGCCACCAAACAGCGAATACGATCAGTACAACAATGACCGGCCATCCTCGATCGTAAGTATCTCCTGGCATGAGGCCGATCACCGTCAACGCGATGCCAGCCACCGCTATCAGTATCAGGGTCACGCGAGCTCACCGGCCCTTCGATTGACTCCAATCCCAGGAAGTCGACCGGAGCAAGGAGAATGAACGTCGCTGAGCCCGCTATGTTCGAAAGACTGACGCACACCACTCGGGCTTCCTCGCACAGATCGTATCCTTCCGAGAAACCGAGCAAGTGCCCCCCGCATGGCGACCAAGCCAATTGGATCCGGCAGTCTCATTCGCGATCCAGTCAGATTCCTTGGCCAGCAAGACTACTGCACCTTTGGAATACCCAGGAGTATTGACGCAGACCTAGCTTCCTCCCCAGCGGCCAGAATAGTCTCCGCTCTTAATCTTATGATGAACTAACAGGAGAAATCCTGTTACGACACCTATGAAGATTGCGACTATAGCGATGAGTTGAAGAATATCGCCAAGTTCGCATGGCCCTGAGCAAAAGTCGAAGAGTTCGCTGTAGTCTCGCTCGATCATCGGCCACGCTCCTCAACAGACCTCGAGGGAAGTCACCAGTGCTCGGGGCATTGCATTGGCTACTCCCTCAGATGTTTCAACGCCTCGCGCTCGGCCATGCCTTCCAGCGCGCTGTAGCCGTTGTCGCAGTTCGTGCCGATGTCCGTGCAAGCGGCCACGCCATATGTCGCAACGTGCAATAGCACCACGAGTAAGGATGGCGTCCTCGTTCTCATAGTTTGGTCGACCACGGCATTGATGGATCTTTTCCGAACTTGATAAAGAACCTGAGAATCCCTATCAACACCGCCAGTCCGACTACGACGAATCCGGCAAGCTGAAGAATGTCTCCAAGCTCACATGGCCCCGAGCAGAAGTCGAACAGCCCGCTGTAGTCCTTCTCAAGCACGTGAGCCCATCCTCATAGCGACACAAACACCTTCACTTGGGCCTGCGCTCACGTTACTGCTACTCCCTCAGGTGTTTTAGCGCCTCGAACTCGGCCATGCCGCCCATCGCGATGTAGCCCTTGTCGCTGCCGGCGCTGATGAAGGTGCAGCCGGCCGCGGTCCATTTCTCGACCTGCTCGACGCTGCCGGCGGCGATGCCGGGGGCCTTGCCGTGCTTCTGGCAGGCTTCAATCATTCGCATGACGGCCTCGTCGTGCTCGGCCGAGTCGCGGGCGAATCCGATGGACTTCGCCAGGTCGGCGGGGCCCAGCCAGCAACCGTCGATGCCGTCCACGGCCATGATGTCATCGGCGTTCTCGATGGCTTCCTTTGACTCCAACTGGATGGCCACAAAGGCCTCGTCATTGAAGCGCTCGATGTAGTCGGGTCCGTAGGCGCTGGCGCCGCCCGCGCCGTTGGAGCGCCCGCCGGCCGGCGGGAAACGCGACGCAAAGGCGGCCGCCTCGGCCTGCTCCACCGTGTCCACCATCGGCACGATGATGCCCAGCGCGCCTTCGTCCAGCAGCCGCCCGATCTCGTCGTACCGGTTGACCAGCGCGCGCGCCATCGGAATCGAGCCGCCGGCTCGCACGGCCATGAATGCCAGCATGGACGAATAGCGGTCCCAGCTGCCGTGCTGGTTGTCGATCAGCACCCAGTCGAACCCCATGCTCGCCAACATCTCCGCGGGGAATGGAACACCGAGGCCGCAGCCGGCCCCGAGTGCAACCTTGCCCTGCTCCATGCGTTGCTTTGCCGTGTTGGTAATCACCAGTTCGCGCTCCATTCCCACCAAGGCGGTGTGCTGCGTATGACGCTAGGCGGCAGCGGCAGGTTCGTCAATTGCGGTCGCGCAGGCGGCCGTACGCGCCGCCTGCGGACACTCGGGGAGAGGCGAGTCAGCCCCGTTTCACCCCGATACCGACACCGTCGCCGATCTGCACGATGGTCGAGTCCAACTGCGGATGATCCAGGAACGACCGGTTGAACGACCGGATGATCGGCGTCCACTGCCGCGGTCGGTTCGGATCGTCGGTCTCCATGGCGGCCTGGCCACCCCACAGCAGATTGTCGACGCAGACGACGCCGCCCGGACGCAGCCGATCCACACACGCCTCCAGGTACGCGGGATAGTCGTCCTTATTCGCGTCGATGTAGGCAAAGTCGAACGGGCCGGGAAGGTCTGCCAGCAAGTCCAGCGCCGCGCCGCAGCGCAACTCAACACGATCGATTACCCGTTCGTGCGTGAGGTGCTCGCGGGCGCGCTCGAGTATCGCGGCATCGATGTCGAGGCAGATCAGGCGACCGTCGCGCGGCAGGGCGCCGGCGATCCAGGTCGCCGAGTAGCCGAGGTTCGTGCCGATTTCCAGGGCCGTCCGGGCGCCGCAGGCGCGCACCAGCGTCGCCAGCAGCCGCGCGGACTCGCGCTCGGTTATCGGCTCGCGGTCCTTTGCGGCCTCGCGCTCGATTCGGGCCTGCGCCCCGCTGATCGCGGGATGAATGTCCTGCAGATAGGCCCAGTCGCGTGCGGGGCGGTCGGGATCCTGGCGTCGGCGTGCAGACATCGGCGGCTCAGTCCCAGGGGTCGCGGCCGTCGGACGACTTCGGCCAGCGCGAGACGACGACTTTCGGATCGGTAAAGAAGCGCACGGCGTCGCCGGCTTGTCCATGCAGGTCGCCAAAGAACGATGCCTTGCGCCCCGCGAACGGGAAGAACGCCATCGGCGCGGCCACGCCCACGTTCACACCCACGTTTCCGATATTGACGCCGGAAACAAACTCGCGGGCCGCCGCGCCGCTGTTGGTGTATATCGAGGCGGCATTGCCGAACGGGCTGGCCTCGATCATGTCCATCGCCTCTTGCAGCGTGCCTACCCGCAGCAGGCTGGCCACCGGCCCGAAGATTTCTTCCCGCGAAATCCGCATGTCCGGCGTTACCTCGTCGACCACCGTCGGACCGACCCAGTAGCCGTTGGGCAGACCCTCGGCGGTGGCGCCGCGGCCGTCAGCCACCATCCGTGCACCGGCTGACGCGGCATCGTCGAGCGTAGCCAGGATTCGATCGCGAGAGTCCTGCGAAATCACCGGACCCATGCCGACGTCCGGGTCCAGCCCGTCGCCCAGCCGCAGGGCCTGCGCGGCGGCCGTCAGGCGGTCGGTGAATTCGGAGTAGACATCGTTCTGCGCCACCACTACCGACCCGGCCAGGCACCGCTGGCCGGCGCAGCCGAATGTGGAGCCCATCAGGTTGGGAATGGCGGCGTCCAGGTTGGCGTCGGGCAGTATCACCAGGTGATTCTTGGCCCCGCCCTGCGCCTGCACCCGCTTGCCGTGCTGCCCTGCCAGCTCGTAGATGCGTTGCGCGACCGGCGTGGTTCCGACAAACGAGACGCCCTGCACGCGCGGATCCGCGATCAGCGCCTCTGCCGTCTCCGCGCCGCCGTGCACCAGGTTGATGACGCCCGCGGGGAATCCGGCCTCGGCGATCAGGTCCATCATCCGCGCCTGGCTAATTGGCGTTTGCGGCGACGGCTTTATGACGTAGGTGTTGCCGGTGGCCAGCGCATAGGGCGCGAACCAGAAAGGAACCATCGATGGGAAGTTGAAGGGACCGATCTGGACAAACACCCCCATCGGCTCGCGGATCGAGGTCTCATCGATGCCTGCGGCGATGTCGGCCGAGAAGTCCCCCATTTGCAGCGTTGGAATTCCGGCCGCGACCTCGATGTTCTCCAGGGTCCGAATCAGTTCGCCGCGGGCTTCTTCCAGCGTCTTGCCGTTTTCGATGGTGATGGTTCGCGACAGGTCCTCGAACTGCTCCTCCACGAGGTGATGCAGCCGGAACAGCAACCGTCCACGCTCCACCGCGGGCGTCGCGCGCCACGAATCGAATGCATCGTGAGCGGCCCCCACGGCATCCGCCACATCGTCGTTGGACGACATCGGCGCCTCGGCAACCACCCCGCCCGAGGCGGGGTTCGTGACCTCCGCGGCATCCGTGCCGCGCGGCGCGGTCCATTCTCCCGCGATCCAGTTTCGGAGCGTCTCTACCTCCGCAGCCACGTCGCGGACCTCCTTGCCTTCTGCCTCGCGCGACGATACGACACCAGCCCTGCCGCGCGTAGACTGTCGCGCTTCCCCGATGGCGGAATCCCATGGTCGCACTCGCGCTCTCCACCCGCGATCCAGCTTCGGCTATTGGCCAGGCGATCGACACGCTGGATACCCCGGCGCTGGTCCTTGACCTTGACGTCGTAGAGGCCAACATCGCCCGCACGGTCGAGATTGCCCGGGCCGCCGGCGCCCGACTGCGACCGCACATCAAGACCCACCGCATGCTCGCGGTTGCGCAACTCCAGATTGCCGCCGGCGCCCAGGGCATCTGCTGCGCCAAGACCGGTGAGGCCGAGGTCTTCGCCGACGGCGGGATCGACGACATCTTCATCGCCAACCAGGTCGTCGGCGCGGCCAAGCTGCGCCGGCTGCGGGCGCTGGCCGAGCGCGTCCGGCTCGCCGTCGGCGTCGATCACCCCGACCAGATCGGTCTGCTGAGCGAGGCCTTTCGAGGGGCCGATCCCCTGGACATCAGCATCGAGATCGACGTTGGCCAGCGCCGCACCGGCGTTGTGGAACCCCATGAGGCCGTCGACCTGGCCCAACGAATCCTGGACTCGCCGGGGCTCGCCCTGCGCGGCGTCTACACCCACGAAGGGCACGACTACGCCGCCCACGACGACGCGGACCTGGCCGTGATCGCCGACCAGGCTCAGCGCCAGATGCTTGGGGCCGCGCAGGCCATCCGCGACGCCACCGGCGCGGCCTGCGAGGTCAGCATGGGATCGACGCCGTCGCTCTTTGCGCGCAAGTTTCACGCGGGCATCGACGAGCTGCGGCCGGGCACCGCGGTCTTCAACGACGGTTCCCACGCCAACTTCCTAGGTCACACGGACTGGTGCGCGGCCACCGTCCTGGCCACCGTGGTCAACCTTCCCGCGCCCGACCGCGTGGTGGTGGACGCCGGCGCCAAGGCGCTGACTTCTGATCGCCGTGGACCCAGCATTCTCGAGAACAGCGGCTTCGGCATGGTCGTCGGGCGACCGGACGCAACCATCGTCAGCCTCTCCGACGAGCACGGCGCGCTCTCGGTCCCCGACGCCGGCGCTTACACAATCGGTCAGGTCTTGCAGATCATTCCCAACCACATCTGCCCGTGCGTGAACCTGTACGACCACGCGTTCGTGGGGCGTAACGGCATCGTCCGAGACGTTTGGGAGGTCTCGGCACGCGGGCAAAGCCAGTAGCCGGCCCGGATCGCCGAAAGGGGGATACGTCGCGTCATGGGAACCCTTGAAGGCCAGGCTGCCCTTGTGACCGGCGGCGGCAGCGGCATCGGCCGGGCGGCCGCCCTGGCGCTGGCGGGCGATGGCGTCTCGGTGGCCCTCGCAGGTCGTAGGACCCATTTGCTGGAGGAGACCGCTCAGCTGATCGGAGACTCGGTCGCCTCCAGCGCATTGGTTCTGCCCGCGGACCTCGGCGATGCCGACGCAGCCCGCGACGCCGTGGCTCAAACCGAGGCGGCCTTTGGCCGGCTGGACATCCTGGTCAACAACGCCGGCGCCAACACCGCATCGCGCAGCGTGGGCACGACCAGCGCCGACGACATTGACACGCTGACCCGCATCAATGTGACCGGCCCTCTCACCCTGACCCAGGCGGCGCTTCCGGGCATGCTGGAAAGGGGCGGCGGCGTGATCATCACGGTGGCGTCGTACTCGGTCCTGAGTCCCGGGCCACCCGGCGGGACGGCCTACAGCCTTTCCAAGGCTGCCGTCGTTGCCCTGATGAAGAGCGTGAATGCCGAGTACCGCAACCGCGGCATTCGCGCCTGCACCATCTATCCCGGCGAAGTGGACACGGCGATGCTGGACGCCCGCCCGCTGGTTCCCGGTACCGAGGCCCGCGCGTCCATGATGCACGCCGACGACATTGCCCAGATCATCCTGCTCTGTGCCCGCATGCCGGCCCGCACGCTGGTGGAAGACATCTACGTCCGCCCAACCCACCTGCGCAACATGCAAGCCGACATCGCCGCCGCGATGGAGTTCTAGCCGACGCCGCGGACGTGACCCCGGCGGTGGGAATGGGCCGGGGGTGAAGGGGGAGCTGTCTCTGGCCAGCCGGCCCCCAGAGGGGGCCGGCTGGCCAGAGACAGCTTGGGCCGGATTTTCTGGCGAGTCGGCGAGGAAGGTTGGGACGGCTGGAAAGCGTCCGGAACGCTGAGGGCGTGGCGAGTGGACGGGGCGGCGGCGGCGCGACCGGTAAAGGCCGGTCTGAGAACAGCCTCGACCCAGGGTGAGAAACAAGCGGGGACGGCGCGGGGCGGAAGCGGTGAGCAGGCGGACGAGGCGGGCGAGCATGGAGGTTTCGGAGGAGGGGCACGGCTAGAGAGCCTGTTTCATTAAGCGTATTCATGGGTGCAGGCTCACGCCATCGCGCGGCCTGGATGTGTGGCTTCCGGCGATGCGACGAGGCTGCGCCGACGCGCCGAGGCGCCACCGGGGGCTAGGCGGGCGCGCCGGCGGTGGTC
>JAJDVX010000011.1 GCA_022825895.1 Chloroflexota bacterium
CGCGGGGGCCGGCGGCGGAGGCGCTGCCGCAGGCGCCGCTGACGCGGCCGCGGCGGCCGGCGGGTCGGGATCCTCGGCCGGCGCGGTTTCGCCGGGCTCCAGGATCCAGGCCAGCAGGCCCTGCACCTTCACCAGGTCGCCTGGCCCGGCGGCGATGCCCCCCAGGATGCCGGCGGCTGGCGCTTCCACGCGGGCGTTGATCTTGTCGGTCTCGAACTCCAGGATTTCCTGGCCCTTCTCCACCTCGGCGCCTTCGTCGACCAGCCACTCGGTGACGGCGCCTTCTTCCATGGTCATCCCCATCAGGGGCATCCGAACCGCGGTAGCCACGGTCTAGTAGACGCCCTGGAGCGACTGGCGGATGGCCTCGACGACCTGGGCCGTGTCGGGGAATGAGGCAACTTCCAGCGGCTCGGAGAAGGGAACGGGCGCGTGGGCCGCGCCAACGCGCAGCACCGGGGCATCCAGGTCGTCGAAGGCCAACTCCTGGATTTGCGAGGCGATCTCCGCGCCGAATCCGCCGAAGCGCACGGCTTCGTACAACACCACCGCGCGGTGGGTCTTGCGGACCGAGCGCAGGATGGTGTCGGTGTCCAGCGGGTAGAGCGAACGGATGTCCACGACTTCCACGCTGATGCCCTCGGCCGCCAGTTGCTCGGCAGCTTCCAGCGCGTGGTGGGTTTGGCGCGCGTAGGTGATGACGCTCACGTCGTCGCCCTCGCGCTTCACGTCGGCCACGCCAATGGGGACCAGGTACTCGCCTTCGGGCACGTGGCCGCGCATGGCGTAGATGGCCTTGTGCTCGAACATGATCACCACGTTGTCCTCGCGAATAGCCGACTTGAGCAGGCCCTTGGCGTCGTACGGCGTCGAGGCGGTGATGACCTTCAGGCCGGGCACGTGGGCGAACCAGGCTTCCAGGCTCTGGGTGTGCTGGGCGGCGTTGCCGGTCCCGGCGCCAAAGGGCGCGCGGTAGGTGAGCGGCAGCTTGGCCTTGCCGCCGAACATGTAGCGGTTCTTGGCCGCCTGGTTGACGATCTGGTCCATCGCGATGCCCATGAAGTCGCTGTACATGAACTCGGCGATGGGCCGGCTGCCGGTAAGGGCCGCGCCGATGCCCAGACCGGCGATAGCGGCTTCGGCGATCGGGGTGTCGACGATGCGGTCGGGGCCCCACTTCTCGAGCATGCCCTGGGTGACGGCGTAGGCCCCGCCCCAGACACCGACTTCCTCACCGACGACGAAGACGGTGGGGTCGCGGGTCATTTCCTCGTCGATGGCCTCGCGCAGGGCCTCGCTCATGAAGATCTCGCGCGTGGCGGTCTCGGGCGCGGACGCTTGGGATGTGCTAACGGCCATGGTCGTTACTCCACGTAGACGTCGCGCTCGATAACGTCCACGGTCGGCCAGGGGCTGGCCTCGGCAAACGCCACGGCGTGTTCGATTTCGCGCTCGATCTGCCCGTCGATCGCCTGGAAGTCGTCCTCGTCCAGCCGCTCGGATTCGTTGACGGCGCGGACGAAGCGCTCGATGGGGTCGCGGGCGACCCATTCGGCGATTTCTTCCTTGGTGCGGTAGTTCTTCTGGTCCAGCACCGTGTGGCCCTTGTGGCGGTAGGTGCGGGCTTCGATGAGGGTGGGGCCTTCGCCGCGGCGGGCGCGGTCGATGGCTGTCTTGGCGGTGGCGTAGACCTCGAAGAGGTCGTTGCCGTCGATGGAGGCGCTGGGAATGCCGTAGGCCGGGCCGCGGTTGTGGATGGCCGCGGCGTTGGCGAAGTCGGCGTGAGTGGCCATGCCGTACTGGTTGTTCTCGCAGACGAAGACAGCCGGCAGGTTCATGGTGGCGGCGACGTTGACACCCTCGTGGAACGCGCCGGTGGGGCCGGCGCCGTCGCCGAAGAAGGCGACGGTGACCTTGCCGTCCTTGCGCAGCTTGGAGCCCAGGGCCGCGCCGGTGGCGATGGGGATGCCGGCGCCGACGATGCCGTTGGCGCCCAGGTTCCCGAGCTCGATGTCGGCGATGTGCATGGAGCCGCCCTTGCCGCCGCAGTAGCCGGTGGTGCGGCCGAAGAGCTCGGCCATCATCTTGTCCATGCGCGCGCCCTTGGCGATGCAGTGGCCGTGGCCGCGGTGGGTGCTGGTGATGAAGTCGCCCTCGTCCAGGGCGGCGCAGACGCCCGTGGCGGTGGCTTCCTCGCCGATGTAGAAGTGCAGCGCCCCGCGCATTTTGGCGGCGCGGAAGGCCTCTTCGGCGGTCTCCTCGAAGCGGCGGATGCGCCGCATGATGAGGTAAATCCAGCGGAGTTGGTCGTCGCTAAGCTGCTCCAACACGCCGTTGGAAGCGTCGTCGCCTCCAGCGCGGCCGTTGGTGGAGACAGGTGATTGCTCTGCCAAGGCGCGCCTCCGTGTGCGGGCGGGCGGAACGATGCCGCAGCCGCCGGGCCGTACCGGTTCAGGTGACCGGCGCCAGAGTATATCCGGGCGTCACCGGGATTCGCTGCGACCGTCACAGGTACACGGAGCCCGGGACGATCCGGGAAGGCAGCGATCGGCAGGGCGTCGGGCATCGTCGCGCGAGCATTCCCGGGGAGAGCCTGGCGGGCCACCACTAGACTAGGCGCGGTCGCTTCCCGAGATTGGCTGCGTGAACAAAGTTGCCGTCGTCGGCTCCGGCAGTTGGGGCACAACCCTTGCGATCCTGCTTTCTGAAGCCGGCGAACGCTGCGCGCTCTGGGTTCGTGATCCCGACGAGGCGCACGACATGGCCGCTCGTCGCGAGAATGTGCGCTTCCTGCCCGGCGTCACGCTGCCCGACACCCTGGAAATCAGCCACCACGCCGCCGCGGTCCTGCGCGACGCCGATCTCGTCATTGTCACCGTGCCCATGCGCCAACTGCATGAGAATTGGCAGGCCGTCGCCGGCCACATCGAGCCTCACGCCGCCATTGTCAGCGGTATCAAGGGACTCGATCCGCGGACCGGCCGGCGGGTCAGCGAACTCGTGGCCGGTTGGGCCGGCGACCGGATCCTGGACCGCCTGGCCGTGCTCTCGGGCCCCAACCTGGCCCGTGAAATCGCCGCCGGCGAACCGGCCACCGCCGTGGTGGCCGCGCGCATCCCGGAGGTTGCCCGCACGGTGCAGCAGCGGCTCAGCGCGCCGACCTTTCGCACCTATATCAGCGATGACGTCATCGGCATTGAACTCGCCGGGGCTGTAAAAAACGTCATAGCCATTGGAGCGGGCGTGGCCGACGGCCTGCGTTTTGGCGACAACGCAAAGGCGGCGCTCATGACGCGCGGCCTTGCGGAAATGACGCGGCTGGGCCTCACGGCGGGCGCCGACGCCCTCACCTTCGCCGGCCTGGCCGGCATGGGCGATCTCATCGCCACCTGTGCCAGCCCCCACTCGCGCAACCACTATGTGGGCCAGGAGCTGGCCGCGGGTCGGTCGCTGGATGACATTCAATCCCGCATGGTCATGGTCGCGGAAGGTGTGGATACCTCCCGAGGCGCCCTCGCGCTGGCGCGCCGGCTGGGGGTGGAAATGCCCATCGTCGAACTCATCAATCAGGCGCTCTTCGACGGCCTTCCGGTTGCCGAAGCCGGACGAGTGCTCATGGCCCGGGAACTCAGCCACGAACTGCGCGGAATCCGGCGGGACTCCTAAGCGAAGCTCAGTACTTGACTCCCACGGTCGCGCGTGAGTCGGCGAATCCGTCGTGTGCCAGACTCCCCCGTCGCTCCACCACTCGAGGTCCGGCCATCACCGCAACCGTCGTTGACACCCTCGCCGGCCTGGTCGCCATCAACAGCGTCAACGCCAGCCTCCCGGGCGGCCCCGGCGAGGCCGAACTCGCCAACCACGTCGCCGACCTCGCCCGCGCCGCCGGCGCCGACGTCGAGATGTACGACGTCGAACCCGGCCGCCCCAACCTCCTCGCCTGGATCCGCCGCGGCAACCGCCCGACCCTTATGTTCGAGTGCCACCTTGACACCGTGGGCCTGGATCCAATGCCCGACGCCCTCAACCCGCGCATCGCCAACGGCCGGCTCTACGGCCGCGGCTCGGCCGACCCCAAGGGCTGCATGGCCGCCATGCTCCACGTCCTCCACGCAGCCGCCAACGACCCGAACTTCCCCGTGGATGTCTGCCTGGCCGGGGCCGTCGGCGAGGAAATCGTGATGATCGGCTCACGGGTCATGGCCGAACGACGCCCCGCGGTCGATGCGGCAGTTGTCGGTGAACCGACCGAGTTGCAGATCATCACTTCCCAGAAGGGTGCCGTGCGCTGGCGCGTGCGCACCCATGGCGTCGCCGCTCACAGCGCCATGCCCGAGCAGGGCCACAACGCCATCCGCGACATGGCCGCGACCCTGACCGCGCTCGCCCACGGCATCGAACCCCATCTCAACACGCGCCCCCATCCCGTACTCGGCAACGCCACCTGGAACGTCGGAACCATCCGCGGTGGCGCCGGAGTCAACGTCGTCCCCGATCTCTGCGAGATCGAAATCGACCGCCGCCTCGTGCCCGGCGACACCGCGGCCGAGGTGCTGGAGCACGTGGACGCGGCGCTCGACGACCTGCGGGCAACGAACCCGAAGCTCCGCGTCGACCGCGATCCGCCGTTCGTGGACATCCCGCCGCTGGAGACGCCGCACGACGCGGCCGTCGTGCGCGCGGCCCAGCAGGCCGTTGCCGCCGCCGGACTGTCGCCCGACCCGCTGGGCGTCGCCTACGCCACCGATGCCGCCATGCTCTCCGGGATCGGCGGCATCCCGTCCGTCGTCCTTGGTCCCGGCAACATCGCCCAGGCCCACACCAACGACGAGTGGATCGAGATCGCCCAACTCGAACAGGCCGTCGGCGTCTACCTCGGCGTCTGCACGGCCTTCGGGGAAATCGCCGCCTGATGCGCCTGACCCGGCGCGTGCACCTGGTCGGCAGCGGCGCCACCGGCGCCGACCTGTCCAACCCCTACGATTGCCACGTCTACCTCGTCGATGGCGGCGGGCCACTGGCACTGATCGACGCGGGCGTCGGTCTCGAACCCGAGTTGATCCTGGCCAACGTCCGCGCCGCCGGCTTCGACCCCGCGAACATCGAAACGATCGCCCTCACCCACGCCCATGCCGACCACGGCGGCGGCTCGGGGCCGCTGCATGAGCTGACCGGCGCTGAAGTCCTGGCCCCCGGTCCCGCCGCGGACTGGCTCCAGCAGGCCGACGAAGAAGCCATCTCGCTCCCCCGTGCCAGGGCCGGCGGCACTTATCCGGCCGACTACCGGCTGGCTCCGTGTCCGGCAGCCGTCTCTATGTCGGGCGGCGACACGATCCAGGTCGGCGAGGCCCGCCTGACCGCCATCGCCACGCCCGGCCATGCCCGCGAGCACCTCTCCTACGTGCTCGAAGGCGACGACCGAACCGGGCTGTTCGGCGGCGACGTGGTCTTCCAGGGCGGCAAGATCCTGCTGCTCTCTACCCCCGACTGCTCCATCCAGCAGTTGGCTGCCACCATGCGCCGCCTGGGCGAACTGGATTTCGATGCGCTCTATCCGGGGCATGCCGGCATATCGCTGCGACGAGGCCGCCAGCATGTGGACGCGGCGCTGCGCGCCTTCGACGCCGAGGAGATTCCGCCAAATCTCAATGCCTGATGAACCAAGCTTCAAGCGACGCACTCATACAATGCCCGGAATCACCTAGTCAGATCGGCGGACCTGATGCCCCTCCAGGCAGACGTTTGTGTGATCGGCGGCGGACCCGGCGGCTACGTGGCGGCTCTCCGCGCCGCGGCCCTGGACGCGCAGGTCGTCGTGGTCGAGAACAGCGGCCTCGGCGGCGTCTGCCTCAACCGCGGATGTATCCCGTCCAAGACATTGCTGCGCAGCGCGGAGGTCTTTCACCTGGCCAGGAAGGCATCCAGCTTCGGAGTCCGCGTCAAGGGAGTTGAGGCCGACTACAAGGCGATGGTTCGCCGCAAGGACCGGGTCGTACGTCAGCTCATCCGCGGTATCGAAGGGCTCCTGAAGGCCGGCAACGTCACGGTGTTGCAGGGCACGGGACGGCTCGCGGGCGTCGGCGCCGTGGAGGCTTCGCTGGCCGACCGCACCGAACTGATCACGGCCAAATCGATCATTGTGGCCACCGGCTCGTCATCCGCCGCCCCGCCGATTCCCGGGGTTGACCTACCCGGCGTCATCGACAGCGACGGCGCGTTCGAACTCGACGAGGTGCCCGAGCACATCCTGGTGGCCGGCGCCGGCGCCGTCGGTGTCGAGTGGGCCACCCTCTTTGCCCTGCTGGGCGGACAGGTCACCCTGGTCGAAATGCTGCCGCGGGTTGTGCCCAACGAGGACGCCGCCGTCAGTGCCGCCATGCGCAAGATCCTGGTCCAGCAAGGCGTAAAGGTCCACACCGGCACGCGGATCGAAGCGATCGAACAGGCCGAGCCGCACCTCCAGGTGACCCTGGCGACCGAGGACGACTCAGAGACCGTGCAGGCATCGCATGTGCTCTTGGCAACCGGCCGACGGCCAAACGTGGCGGACATTGGCTTGGAATCCGCCGGCGTGCGCTTCTCCCCGCGGGGCATCAGCGTCAACGAGCATCAGCAGACCAGCCAGCCGGACATCTACGCCATCGGCGACGTGATCGGCGACAAGCTGCTGGCCCACGTGGCCTCCCACCAGGGCGTCGTCGCCGCCGAGCACGCGCTGGGACGCCCCTCCGTCTACGAGCCCAACGCCGTCCCTGCCTGCACCTTCACCCACCCCGAGATCGCCAGCGTCGGCCTTACCGAGGACGCCGCCAAGGAAGAGCGCGGCGACATCCAGGTCGGCATGTTCCCGTTCCAGGCGCTCGGCCGCGCCCGCGCCTACGGCGACACGGACGGGTTCGTAAAGATCGTGGCCGGCCAGCCGCACGGCGAGATCCTGGGCATGCACGTCATCGGCCCGGGCGCCAGCGACATCATCGCCGAGGGTGTCCTGGCGATCAGGCTGGAAGCCACCGTGGACGATCTGCGCGAGACAATCCACGCGCACCCCACCTTCGCCGAAGCCACCGCCGAATCGGCCTGGCAGGCGATCAACGCCCCGATTCACCTGCCCTTGCCGCGGAACGGGCGCTGAGCAGCTCGAGCGTGCCACCGCTGCGACTCGCGATTGCCGGCCTGGGAGCAATCGGCGCCGAGGTCGCGCGCGCCGTCCGCGCCGGCGAAGCCCCGGGCGTCGAAATCGCAGCCGTTGTCGAACCGATACCGGGCCCCACCCGCGACCGCCTGGCTGCCGCCGGCGTCCCCGTCCACATCGACCTCGACGCGCTCGATTGGGACAGCCTTGATGCTGTCCTGGAGGCCGCCTCCCAGGCCGCACTCCGCACCATCGCACCGCAGGTCCTGAAGCGAGGCGTCAACCTGGTCGCCCTTAGCGCGGGAGCCACTCTCGACGGCGATTTCCTCGCGTCGCTTCTGTCGGCCGCCCAGGCTTCCGGGGCGCGCATCTGGGTGCCCTCCGGCGCCATCGGCGCACTCGACGTCATTCGCGCTGCCCGCGTGGGCGACGTGGCATCGATCACCCTCACTACCACCAAGCCCCCTGTGGCTCTGGTCGACGCGCCCTGGGTCGTCGAGCAAGGCATCAATCTGACCTCCATCGACGATCGACGCGTGATCTTCTCCGGCGGACCCGTGGAGGCCGTTCGCGGCTTCCCCCAGAACGTCAACGTCGCGGCGCTGCTGGCGCTGGCCGCGGACGGCCCGGACCGGCTGCGTGTGACCGTGGTGGCCGATCCCGCCGCGCCCGGCAACGTCCACGAGGTGGAAGCGATTGGGTCCTTCGGAAGCATGCGGCTGCGCCTCGAGAACCGGCCCAGCGAGACCAACCCCAAGACCAGCGCCCTGGCCGCCCAGAGCGTAATCGCGCTCCTCCGCCAACTCGGCTCGCCGCTCCGTTTCGCCTAATCGCAAGTTCCGCGCGTTTCCAACAGCGCGGATCAGCCAACGGTGGTCGCGGAAGCGGTCACTGAGGAATAGCGGCGCGTGCAGCTTCGGCGCCGTTGAGCTTGCGGCTTAGTTGACCAGCACTTCCAGGCGGCGCTTGCGCACGACCTCATGACCGCCCAGGTACACGGACACCGTCCGGGCGATGTTGCAGATGTTCTCGGCCGCATCCCCGTCCACGACCAGCAGATCGGCCTGATACCCGGCACGGAGCGTTCCCGTCAGGTTGCTCAGTCCTATGGCGTCCGCGGCGGCGCCAGTCACCAAATGCACGGCGTCCACCGGCGTGGTATCCAGCGCAACCACGGCGCTGATGACCGACAACGGAAACTCGTGGAACGGCGTATCGATGACACCGGCGTCCGTGGAGACAACGTGCGGCACCCCTCGCTCACGCATGTACCGGAAATTCACCCCGGCGGCGCGGATGCGTTCGCGCTCATCGGCCGGCAACGCGTCCAGGTGCGCCATGTCGCGAAACGGCGTGCGGTTCATTGCCGCCAGCGTCATGTGGACCGACTGGTGGGTCGCGTCGATACGCTCCACCGCCGCTTCATCCATCGTCGATTGCCCGCGGATCCCATCGGCTGTAAGCCACGAGCAATGCTCCAGGGTGTCCACGCCGGCATCGATGGCGTCACGGCATCCATCCGCGCCCAACACGTGGGCGGCAACGTGGCGCTTGAGGCGATGAGCGTCCGTGACCAACGCACGGAGGGTCGCCAGGTCGTATTGCGAGTGCCCGGCCTGCGAACCGGGCGTCATCATCCCGCCGGTCGCCATCACCTTGATGAAGTCGGCGCCCGCTTCGACCATCTGGCGAACGGCGCGAATCACCTCGTCGCGCGTGTCGGCGCGCAACCCGCACCAGTTCAAATGCCCGCCCGTTGTCGTGATTGGCGCTCCGCACACGAGTAGGCGCGGACCCAGGAACATCCCGGCACGCTGCGCGTCGCGAATCAACATGTTCAGCGCGCGGTAGCCACCGGTGTCGCGCATCGTGGTCACCCCGGTCGCCAGCGCCCGCTGAGCGTTCTGGATGGCGGTAATGACGCGTTCCTCATTGGAGGCGGACTTGTGGACGGCCAGCGTCTGTTCGTGGCTCGAATACGCGCCGAACTGCAGGTGGCAGTGGCAGTCGATCAGGCCCGGCATCAGCGTGGCGTCGCCGTAGTCCACTACCTCCGCGTCGTCCGCCGGCGGACGCGCCGGGCCCGCATATGTAATGAGGCCGTCGCTAACCACGACCTCGGCGTCGTAGCACGGATCCGCACCAGTGCCGTCAATGAGCGTCGAAGCACGCAGAACCAGATCGGGCATCGCTGAAATGCTCGCGGCCATGGTCGGGCGCAGTATCTTAGCCGCCTGCCAGGGTGTCATCGGCCACGCAGGCCCTCGGTCTCCCCGCGTCGCCTCTCCGTCCGAGCGCATTGAGCTTGGATCAAAGACTGAGCAAGTGATGGCCTATCGGATTCCACTTCGGCAAGAGAGTGTCGAAGGGCGTGCTGCGATAGGGCAGTATTGGCACATGGCAATTCAGACCTCCGCGTCCGTGCTTGTTGACATCGAGCACCTGCTCGACGGCGTCAAAAAGCCCGCCCAGTACCTCGCGGGCGAGCACAACGCGCGCCAGAAGGACTGGGACTCGGCCCAAACCCGTCTCGCGCTCTGCTTTCCGGACGCCTACGAGATCGGCATGTCCAACCTCGCCATGGGCCTGCTCTACGAGTTGATCAACGACGACACCCCCCACCTCTGCGACCGCTGCTTCACCCCCCTGCCCGACATGGCCGACGCCATGCGAGCCCACGATCTCCCGCTCTTCGGCTGGGAATCCCGCCGCCCCCTGCGCGACTTCCACATCCTCGGCTTCTCCATGAGTTACGAGAGCGGCAACACCAACGTCCTCGAAATGCTGGACCTCGCCGGCATCCCCATCGAGCGCGTCGACCGATCCGATGACGACCCGCTGATCCTCGGCGGCGGTTCCGCCGTCTCGAACCCCGAGCCCATGGCCGACTTCTTCGACCTCATCGCCGTCGGCGAAGGCGAGGACCTGTTGCAGCAAGTGCTCAACCTGCACGCCGAATTCGACCGCTCCCAACCCGGCTGGCGCCACGACTTCATCGCCGCCGCCGGCCGCACCATCCCCGGCATCTACGCCCCCGGCCTCTACGAGCCCCAGTACGCCGCCGACGGCGCCTTCCTCGGCCACCGGCGCCTGCGAGACGACGTGCCCGAGAAAATCGCGCGCCAATACGTCGATATCGACCAATACAGCGGCCCCCGCCTCCCCGTCGTCCCCAACACCGGCGTCGTACACGACCGCATCGCCGTCGAACTAGATCGCGGCTGCGCCCGCGCCTGCCGCTTCTGCCAGGCCGGCTACCTCTACCGCCCCGTCCGCCACCGTCGCAAGGACCTGGTCGAGCAGGCCGTCGACCGCTGTCTCACCGCCACCGGCCAGAGCGAGGTCTCCCTCCTCTCCCTCAACGCCGTGGACTACCAGGGCCTCGACGGCCTCATCAACGACGTCTACGACTCCGCCGAGGACTACGTCCGCGTCTCCATCCCCTCCACCCGCGTCGAGACCTTCAACGTCGACGTGGCCGACGCCCTCCAGCGCGGCGGCAAGCGCGGCGGCAGCCTCACCTTCGCCCCCGAGGCCGCCACCCCCCGCATGCGCCGCGTCATCAACAAGGAGATCTCGGACGAGGACCTGCTGGAAACCTGCGACATGGCCTTCCAGCGCGGCTTCCGCACCATCAAGCTCTACTTCATGATCGGCCAGCCCACCGAGACCCTCGACGACGCCCGGGCTATCGCTCACCTGGCCAACCGCGTCATGGCCATCGGCCGCCGCCACCACGGCAAGCGCGCCAAGGTCAACGTCACCGTCTCCACCTTCATCCCCAAGCCCTTCACGCCGTTCCAGTGGCATCCGCAGGACCGCAGCGACGCCATTCGCGCCAAGCAGCAGGCCTGTTTCGACATCGCCCGTGACCGCAACATCCACCTCATGTGGCACGACCCCCAGGAAAGCCACATCGAGGCCCTGCTTGCCCTCGGCGACCGTCGCGTCGGCCGCGCCATCAAGGGCGCCTGGGAACGCGGCTGCCGCTTCGACGGCTGGATGGAACACCTGGAACCCGACCGCTGGTACGAAGCCATCGAAGCCGCCGGCCTCGACCTCGACTGGTACATCCACCGCCAGCGCGACCCCGACGAACCCCTCCCCTGGGACCTCGTCGACATCTTCGTCGGCAAGCGTCTCCTCCAGCGCGAATACCAACGCGCCCTCGCCGACGCGGCCACCCAGCCGGTCCCCGCCGCCTAGCCCCCCACAGGCGAGCCGCGCGCGGCTCGTGCCCACGAGCACGTACAATCTGGCAGGCACGGGCGGTCGCCGATCCACTGGTCCCCCTACGCCTGAACCGAGCGAAACGGGGAACTCTCGCGAACCGAGGAATCCCCCATGTCGCCGGAATTGATCGGAATTCTTGCCGTCGGTGCCGCGGTGATCGCCGTCGTGGTGGCCGTCTGGCGCGACGTACGAACCGACGTTCGACACCTCACCAGCCGTGTCGACAACCTCACCGAGCGCGTCGCCCGCATCGAAGGCGTCATCGAAGGCGTCCTCACCAGCCGCACACGTCCGCCTTCCTCGTAGTACCCGCGCGCAGCGCCGTCACCCTCTGGCGCCCCTAGGTACAATCACGCAGGCGTGGGCGGTCGCCAGTCAACTGAGCTTCGTCGCCTGAAGCGGCGCAACGAAGACCTCGCCCACGGAGAAACCAATGTCGGACGCGACCGCCCTAGACGCCACCCCGGCAACCAACGCCGATATATCCGAGCTACGTTCGGATGTCGACGTGCTCCGGACCGATGTCGATCAGCAGTTCGTGGAACTGGCAACCGACCTCAACGAGCACTTTCAGCAAGCCGAGGATCGCGACGGCGAATTCCAGCGGGCCGTCGTCGCCCGGTTCGAACGCACGGATCAGGCCATCGAGGCCGGACTTGCAGAGACCCGACAGGCTCTTGAGACCCGCCTGGGGGACACCCGCCGGAACCTGGAGGGCCAGATCCAGGAGACCCGCCAGTACCTCGAGGGCCAGATCCAGGAGACCCGCGAGTACCTCGAGGGCCAGATCCAGGAGACCCGCCAATACCTCGAGGGCCAGATCCAGGAGACCCGCGAGTACCTCGAGGGCCAGATCCAGGAGACCCGCCAGACCCTTGAGGCCCAAATCAGGGACTCCCACCAGACGCTCGAAGCCCAGATCAAGGACACGCACGAGGCTGTCGACGCACGACTTGATGGCATCACCGACGGTCTAAACCGCCTCCTTGATAGTCAGGGCCTGCCCAGGGTCGGCGCGCACGGGTGATAGGAATCTGCCGAACCGGCCACCGATTCCCCGGTTGGCTAAACGTGCTCTTTGGACTCAGCAAGCATTGCGCCCCGGCCGGACGTCACCCCCGCGCCGGCTCGCCCATCTCCTCCCGCGCCTTCGCCACCAGCGCCGGCAGATGGTCGTCATTTGCCATCCGCTGCTCCAGGTGCACCATCCGGTCCGGCCCGGCTGTACTGACCATAGCCTCACCGTAGGCGCTCTCCGCCCAGAACCGGACCAGTGAGGCGACATCGTTTCGCAGCGTGTCCAGGTCCTCGTCGTCAAAGCGCTCCGACACGTTGATCGTGAACATGCGCCGCCGCGTCCCGCCGCCATACGAGGCGTGCTTCAGGTCCTGGTTGAACATGATCAGGTCACCAGGCTCCGTCTCCAGCGCCACCGCCGGCACCTCGGGACCGGAGACGCCGAATGCCTCCTCGGTCTGGTCAACCCGGCTGGTGCTCATCAGCTTGTGCAGCCCGTTCGCATACCCGTCGCGCCGATGGTGGCTGCCCGGAATCACCCGCAGGCATCCCGATTCCGCCGTCACCGGATCCAGGTAGAACGCGAACTTCAGAAACCGGTACTTCGTGCGCGCAAACCCGTCCGAGTGCCAGCGCGTATCGCCCACGTAGAAGTTCCCGTCGCTGGATTCGTAGTTGTAGTCGTCCCCCAGCAGCGCCGCCGCCACCCCATCGATCCGGGGATCGTCGATCAGCGCGCTCAGGTACTCGCTCTGGTCGATAAACGGCACAAACGCCGACCGCTGCTTGTGATCGTGCTCCCGTCCCTGGTGGCCGCCCCCGCGCTCCGCCCAGACCCGCTCGAACTCCTGGCTAATCGCCTCCGCCTCGTCCGCAAACGCCCCGGGAAAACCCAGATACCCAAACGTCTCGAAAAACCGCACCTGTTGCTCAGAAATCTGCATCCCACCGACCCTCCCGCGCCTGGAGTGGTGCCGCGTTCAGTCTAGGCCCGCCGCCATCCTCTGACAGCGCAGAGCCTCCTGGACCTGCGGGTCAGCCTCGCTCATAGAGAACCGTGCCTTCGCGAAGAGCAGCGTGAATCACGGTTCCCACTACCTGTCCGCGACGCTCGACCTCCTCCGGTGTGGCCACGATGATGTCCTTGCTAACCGGCATGTCGGCCAGTAAACGTCGTATAGCAATCGCGGCCTTTCGCTTGTCCGCGATATTTGGCATTACGACTAGCAGGTCCACATCGCTCCACTCGCTCGCGCTCCCCCGCGCGCGCGAACCAAACAGCACGACACGCGCTGGCTGAAATCGTCCGACGATGCGGTCAACCATCGTCGAAGTTATTGCGTCGGCGTTCATGTCCCCGTCTTGCTCCTCCGATGTCACCCCACCGGCGGCAGCCGGTACTCGATCAGCGTCGGGCACCTCCGCGACAACCCGCGCTCCACCGCCGCCCCCAGCGCCTCCGGCGTTTCCACCCCTTCCGCCGCCGCTCCGAACGACTTCCCGAACGCCACGAAGTCCGGATTGTGCAAGCGCACGTCCACCGTGCGCCCGCCGAAGTTCCCGCGAAAGTTGCCGTCGATGGCCGCGTACGACGAGTCGTTGAACACCACCGCCACCACCGGCAATTGCTCCCGCACGGCTGTGGCCAGCTCCTCCGCCGTAAACAGGAACCCACCGTCCCCGCTCAGCGATAGCACCGGCCGTTCCGGACACGCCACCTGCGCCCCGATCGCCGCCGGCAGGCTGAATCCCAGCGTGCCGAAGTAGATCGGAAACATGTACGACCGCGGCTGGTCCACCGGAAACAGCCCGGCCGAGCGGTAGCTGGTCATCGTCATGTCGTTCACCAGCACGCCGTTCTCGGGCAACACCCGCCGTAGCTCCGCCAGGATGTCTGCCGACCTCGGGTCGTCCGCGGCGTCATGGGGACTACGTCGACGAGCGCGCATCCCCTCGGCAATGTCCGGAGCCTCCGGTGGCGGCTCGTCCGGCAACGCCTCCAGCAGCTCGCTCACCGCCGCGGCGGCATCAGCCCGGATCGACACGGCATTCTCCCGGTGCCGGCCCAACTCCGCCGCCGACCGATCGATCTGGATCAACGTCTCCGGCAACGGCATCCGGTCGTCATCCGTCACCCTCGCCCCCAGGCGGCAGCCAACCACCAGCGCTACGTCGCGCGTCCGCAGCAAGGCATACAGACTCTCATCCAGCCGGTGCTTGCAGCCCAGCGACAGCGGATGCGACTCCGGAAACGCCCCCTTCCCCGTCTGGGCCGTCAGCACCGGCGCCTGCAGCCGCTCCGCCAGCGCCTCGACCTCCGCCCCTGCGTCCATCGCCCCGCTGCCCAGGAAGATCAGGGGCGCCTCGGCTTTGGCCAGCAACTCAGCCGCCCGATCCACGGCGTCAGAGTCGGGAGCCGGCGCCACTTCGGGCCCGGCCGACCCCAACTCGACCTCGTCTGTCGCCGTCAAAAGTCCCAGTGGGATTTCCACGCTGGCCGGACCCGGCCTGTCCGTCGTAATCGCGATCATGGCTCGGGTCACCGCGCCCGCGATATCCGGCACCGTCTCCACCAGCTCGTGGTGACCCACCAGGGCCCGCAGAACGCCGGACTGGTCCCGCAACTCATGCAGCTCGCCGGCTTCCGGTGTGCGCGAAGCCGGACCCAGCGCCGTCGCGATGTGCAACACCGGCGACGACTCCGCATACGCCTCGCCCAACCCGGTCGCCGCGTTCGTAATTCCCGGCCCGGTAATCGTCGCCACGCACGCCACGCGGCCCGAGGCTCGCGCATAGCCGTCCGCCATGAACGCCGCGCCCTGCTCATGACGCGTGATCACCACCCGCATCTCCGGCGCGTCCAGCAGCGCGTCGTACAACCCGCCGTTATGTACGCCTGGAATCCCGAACAGTGTTGTCACGCCCGCCTGGCGCATCCCGGCCACCAGGGCCTGCCCACCCGTCATTTGCGGCATCGGCGCCAGCTCCTGCGTCTGCTGTTGGAGCGCCACCGCAGCGCTCGCGGCCAGCCTAGCGAACGGCCCGCCGGTCGCTCAGCCCGCCCGTAGAATCCTCCGCCTGGGCCTAGGCCCGCCAATCCCCGATGAACCCCGGCGCCACCACCACCGACACCATCGCCGCCATCGCCACGCCGATAGGTGCTGGCGGCATTGGCGTCGTACGAATCAGCGGACCGGAATCCCTCTGGATCGCCCGTCGCCTCACCCGCCGCACTCGCGACCCCAAATCCCGCTACGCCCACCTTGTGCGGGTTTACGACGGCAACAACGACCTGATCGACCAGGCCCTCCTGCTCTTCATGCCCGGCCCACGCTCCTACACCGGCGAAGATGTCGCCGAACTCAGTTGCCACGGCGGCCCCGTGGCCCTTCGCCGCGTCCTGGACGGCGCGCTGGCCGCCGGCGCCCGTCCCGCCGGTCCCGGCGAATTCACCCTCCGCGCCTTTCTCAACGGCCGTCTCGATCTGGCCCAGGCCGAGGCCGTCGCCGACCTCGTCGCCGCCCCCACCCCCGCCGCCCTCGCCGTCGCCGCCAACCAACTCGCGGGTCGCCTCTCCGACGCCGTTGGCGAAATGCGCAGCGCCTGCCTCGACCTCCTGGCCCAGATGGAAGCCGAAGTCGACTTCGACGAGGACGAAGTCCCTCCCATGGACCGCACGCTCCTGGCCTCTACGCTCGACTCGCTGTACGAACGCTTGCAGGACGCCCTGGCCACCGCCGGACGCGGAATCATGCAGCGCCACGGCGTCCGCGTCGCCCTGGTCGGCAGCCCCAACGTCGGCAAGTCCTCGCTCATGAACGCGCTGCTCAGCACCGACCGCGCCATCGTCACCGAGATCCCCGGCACCACCCGCGACGTCCTTGAGGAGTCCTTCGACCTCGACGGCGTCCCCATCGTCCTCAGCGACACCGCCGGCCTGCGCGACACCCACGACCCCGTCGAATCCCTGGGCGTCGAACGAAGCTCCCGCGCTCTCGAAGGCGCCGATGCCGCGGTCCTGGTGCTGGACGCCAGCCGCCCCCTGCTCGGCAACGACGAAACCGCCGCCGCCCGCGTGCGGCAGGCCGCCAAGCCCACCATCATCGCCCTCAACAAGCGCGACCTGCCGCACGCCGTCAGGGCTGCCGACATTCGCGACCTCGCGCCCGATGCCCCCGTCGTCCACACGGCCGCCATCCGCGAGGATGTCAGCGAACTACGCGAAGCCCTTCGCCACGTCATTGGCCTGGCCGGCGCTGACGGCGGCCTCGCCCTCGTGGCCAGCGTCCGCCATCAGGAGGCCCTCACCCGCGCCCGCGACGAACTCGCCGCCGCCCGCCGCGCCGTCGCCGACGACCAGCCCTCCGACCTCGTCAGCATCGGCGTCCGCGGCGCCGTCAACGCCCTCGGCGAAATCACCGGCGAATCCGCCACCGAAGACCTGCTCGACGTCATCTTCTCCAAGTTCTGCATCGGCAAGTGAGCCTTGGCCGCTCGGGCTAGTCAATGCTCAGCGTCACCGAGCCGGTTGGCCCGTAATACGTCAGCCTTGCATGCCGCAAAAAGTGCCGGCCGATCAGCGCGTGGAACGGCATGCCCTCAGAGGCGAGTTGAACACCCGCAAAATGCCCGGCAATCACCCAGTGCAAGCTCGGAATATAGATTTGGGCGTGATACGTGGTGACCTCGCGGCTCCCCAGGACACCGGTCACGCGTAGACTTCCGGCGACCGGGAGGTTGAGCGAGCGGGCCAGATCAGCGTCGATAGAAGTCTCTTGGGTGCCCGTATCCACCAGCGCGGAGCGGCGAAACGCTGGGACTGTGGGGACGGGATCCCCGGGTTCGAAGGAAGAGTCGAAACCGATTCGAACCTGTAGCGTCGGTCCGTGGCGAACTAGGTCCGCCGGAAAGTCCGCCGACCCACACTCAACCGTCGGCAACGGGGATGACGAACTGCGGCGGAACCCACGAAGGCGATGACATATCGACGCCAACCTCGCGGACCAGGCACGGACCTCGTCCAAATCGCGGAGCGGCAACGGCGTGGGCGTCCCAAAAGTCCTCGTACGCCCCGATCAGCTGCTCGTCTTGCACGACCACCCACTTGCCCATGTATTTGCGCTCCAGGTCGCTCTGCATCCGCTCGTACGCCGCGACTTCCACCTCAATGTCAGCCATGGTCGCCCCAAGTCGTGCCAGCCCAACAGTTATACCCGACGCGAGCAAACGGGCGCGTGAGTCTGACGGCCAAAGTCTCAGGATCTAAGTCGGCGACTCCGACTCGTCGTTGCTGAGCGTCACCTCCCCGGACCGGCCTTCATACACAAGCCGAAAGCGCCGGAGGAAATGCCTGCCGGGCAGGGCCCGATGGGGCTGCCCACCGGCAGACAGATATACACCGGCAAATTGCCCGGTGACTACCCACCCCAGTTTCGGGATGCAGATCTGAGCCAAGTACATATCGGCCCGATAGACCCCGCCGACGCCGGCCAAGTTCTGGTGCCCAGCGTTGGGTAAGTTCAACGCGTTTGCGAGGTTCGAATCGATGCAGCTAAGTGCAGAGCCGGTATCCACAAGCGCAGGGTGCAAGACGGCGGGGATGTAAGGAGGCCTGCGGACCCCATCGCGAAACGTCGAGTCATACCCGATCTGTACCTGCAGGGTCGGCCCGACGTTGAAGAGTTGGTCCCAGCGGCCGAACCCGAACTCAATCGTAGGCAAAAGATTCCTGGTAGATCGCCGGAGTCCACGGATTCACAGGCTTTGCGCCGACCTGTCGAAGTAGGAACGGTCCTCGCCCAAACCGCTCGACAGCCTCCTGAGAGGCGTCCCAGAAATCCTCGTACGCCCCGATCAACTGCTCGTCGTGCACGACCACCCACTTGCCCATGTGCTCGCGCTCCAGGTCGCTCTGCATACGTTCGTACGCCGCGATCTCAACCTCGATGTCAGCCATAGTCGTCCCAGGTGGTGCCGTCACAACAGTTATACCCCACGCCGCCAACCAGCCCCGCACAAGACCGCCTGCCCGGGCTGCGGAAGCTAAGTCGGTGCCTCACCCGCGTTTCTGCTGCCATCCGCCTTCCGCTGTCTCGCGACACCGACCGCCGCCAACGCCGCAACCGCCGCCGCCAGCACCCAGAACGTCGCCGCCAGCTCCGGCAGAAAGTACGTGTGATCCACCAGCCCGTGGACAAGCGCCGCCGCCATCGCACCCGCCAGCCCGAACGCCAGCGGATCGAGTCCGCCGGCGCCGTCCCGCCGGACCCGTGACCAGTCCCACCAGAACAACACCAACACCCCGGTCAGCGCCGCCAGCCCGATAGCCCCCATCGAAACCCAGCCATCCAGGAACAGGTTGTGCGGATGCGAGATGTTCGGCTCGCGCCACGCCTCCGGCCGCATGTACTCCCGGTAATGCGTGAGGAAGTTGTCCGGACCCACCCCAAACAGCCAGTTCTCGAGGCCCATCCGCCAGGCGCTGTCCCAAATGGCCAGCCGCGACACCGCCCCGCTGTCCCCGATGCGCAAGAGGTGCCCGATTCGCTCAACGCCCGTGACCAGCACAATCCCCGCCAGCGCCGCAAGCGAGAACCCCACTGCCGCCACCCGGCGTCGGAACCCGACCCGCGCCCACAGCGGCCGGGCGGCCACCGCCAGCCCCACCAGCGCTCCCAGCCACGCCCCCCGGCTCCACGTCAGGATCAGCACGATCAGCAACACAGCCAGCGCCAGCAGCCAGAACCCGCGCGTGCTCGCGACTCGTCCCCAGCCCCAACAACACCGCCCGGTCACCATGGTGCTCGCGCCTGCGGCCAGTGCCAGCGCCAGCGCCAGCGGCGCCGCCCGTTCCAGCACCAGCGCCAGGTTGTTTGGCGACCCGAACGTGCCCCGCACCCGCGGCGGGAAGACCTCCGTAACCACCGCGCCAAACGGAATCAACACAAGCGCAACCAGGGCCGCCAGCGCCGCACCCGCCACCAGCGCCGCCGCCAACCGGCGCACGTCGTCCCGGTCACGCAGAACCGAGATCAGCACCACGAAGAACGCCGTCGGCTCCAGGATCACCGTCCGCAAGTCCCGTAGCGCGAACTTGGGGTAGTCGGCCAGTGCCGCCGCCACGATCCCGGCTGCGGCAAAGACAGCCGCCGCCGCCAGCCAGCGAACCGGCGGCAGGCGCGGCGGCCCGATCCACAGCGCCCGCACGATCCACGCGGCCACCACCGCCAGGATCAGGACTTCGCCCACCGGCCGGTCAAACACCCCCGTCCGCCCGATCACCCCCACAAACGGAATCGCCGCCACGGCCACCAATGCCGCGTCCCGCAGCCGCGCAACCGCCAGCACGCCCATGCCAAGCGCCAGCAGCATGCGAATGAGCGTCCACGCGGAAACCAAACCGCCAGCCGGCAGCACCGCGTACAGCACCGCCGCCACCACCAGCACTGCCTCGCCCAGCCGCAGAGGGCCAACCCGCCGGTCCGTCCAACTCCACGAAAGCGCTTCGAACGTCCGCCGAGCCCAAAGCCACGTTCGCGCCGTCCACAACCCCAGCGCCCCAACCGCCGCCCACAGCCCGCCCAGCGCCAGCCACGGCCACGTAGGCCTCGCATTCCCCACCAGCAGCCCGTCAACTATCACCAGCCCCCCGCTCGATGCCGGATTGGACTCCGCCAGCACCGTCAGTTCCAGCGTGTGCGTCCCCGCCGGCAGCCGGGTCGCAATCGGGATCCGCGCCAGCGGCTCCACCCTCGGCGCATAAAGATCCAGGATCGACTCGCCCGCCGGGTTCCGCGGCAGCGCGTCCGCCAGCGCATCCTGCCCGTCGATCCGCGCCAGCACCCGCCCCATGTCGGGACCACGCCGGGTCAGCAAACCGACGTCCGTGCCGTCAAACCGGAACCTCAACATCGCGCCCGCGACCCCGGTCTGCCGCTGAAGCGTCAGCGACGCCAGGTCGCTGGGCACGCGCGGCCATGGCCCCTCATAGCTCTCCGCCGCATTCGTCTCCTGGTGCAGGCCGACCCCTGCCGCCACTTGCCCGCCAAAGGCCTCCCGCACCGCCTGCAGGTTGGGCCGCGGCGTGAAGTCCTTGTCCATCAGGCGGAAGTACGGCGTGGGATCGCCTGGCCGCAGATCCTCTGGCCAGCGCGAGGCCCAGATCACGATTGTCGGCATCCACGGCCACTGCTCGCGCGCCCGCCGGATCCCATCCACCGTCCAGGCCGCCTGCACCTCGATCGGATGATTGCCCCAGATCCCCGGATCGCCGGTCCAGCCGGCCGGCAGCGACATCCACCCGTATTCCGTCGCCCACACCGGCGTCCGCGAGTCGCCGAACGCCACCATCACGTCTCGCCAGAGCACCGCGCGCGGAAAATTCACGCGCTGATCGTCAATCAGGAAGTCCCGCGGTCCCGTCCACAGCCCGTACGACATGCTGGCCGCCACGTCGAAGTCGCCCTTCGCGCCCAGCAGGTACAGCCGCCGCAGAAACAGCAGGTCGCTCAGGTTCTCGGGACCCGTCTCGATCGTGGGCGCCAGCCCGGCCAGCACGATCCGCGCCTCCGGGTCTGTCTCCCTGATCGCCCCGCCCACCTCGCGCAACATCGCCAGGTAGTCGGCCGGATTCGGCGGCCGTCCGCCCCATTCGCCGAACAGGTTCGGCTCGTTCCAGATTTGGTAGTACCGGACCTTGCCCCGGTACCGCGCCGCCAACTCTCCCGCGAAGCGCGCGAATTCCGCGTTGTCCGCCGGCGGCGCCTGCATCCACGGGTTCTCCCGCGGATCGAAGCCCGGCGTGGCCCAGCGCGGCGCCCGGTCCAGCCGCGCCAGGATCTCGATGCCGGTGTCCCGCGCTGCCTCCACGATGTGGTCGTACTTGATCCACGCGTCCCGGCCGAGTTCCGGATGCTCGTCCGGATCCAGCGGCTCAAACTCCGCCCAGTTGAACTCCTGGCGAATCAACCCCACCCCGGCCGCCCGCAGCACCGCAAGCTCCTGCCGGACTTTCGCCGGATCGGGCTCGCGATGCAGAAACGTGTTGGCGCCAATGCCTGGCGCATCCGCGTCTCGAATCTCACCCAGGTCCGCCGTGCCGTAGGTCACCCCGCGATCCAGCAGCGTCGTGAGCGCCAACCCGCCGGCCGTAACAACCGCCGCGATCGCAACGGCTGCCGGCAGCAGCCAGCCGCTCCGCGGTCGGAATAGATTTCTCAGTTTCGTCCTAGGGGAATGAGGCGCCGGTAGCGGCGCGTTGCACGGCCCGATAGACCAGCCGTGGGGTGAAATCCGGTTCGACCATGCGGAAGTAATACTCGCTCTCGTCCGGCTGCAGGGCCGCCAGCGGCTTGCGGAAAAACCAGAGATTGAAGACGCCGGCCCACGGCCAGTGGGTCAGGGCATATCGCACGCCCTCCACGGTCCACTCGGCCTGCGTTTCTTCGGTGACCCGCCGCCATACGAGCTTGGCTGGATTCATGTCTGCCGGCGACGCGTTCCAGCCGTACTCATTGAACCAGATCGGCCGGTTGCGCAGACCGAAGTCCACCATCAACTCGCGCACAAACTCCACGCGCCTGAAGTTCAGCACATCCGGATCGGGTGGAGCGTCCGGCGGATGCTCCAGGCCAAAGGCGTTGGCTGCCTGCACGTCCAGGTGATCTCCGGCGCCCGCCTCGTACAGCTGCTGCAGATAGCGGACCTCGTCCATCGCCCGCGGACTGTTCTCCAGTGTGGCGGCCATCGGCGCGGCGATGACCACGTTCTCATCGTCCACGCCCTTGATCGCTCGGCTGGCCACTTCCAGCATTCGGGCATAGGCGCCCGGCTGCGGCGGCGACCCACCCCACTCGTGCGCCAGATTCGGCTCGTTCCAAACCTGAAAGTGACGAATCCGCCCGCGGTAGCGCGTGGCAAAGGCCGTGAGGAATCGTCCATAGTCGCGCAGGTCAACCGGTGGCGCCGTCGGATTGGCTTGATTGCCTCGCGCCCATGCCGGGGCTCTGTCGATCCGCGCAATGATGTCGACGCCCGCCTCCTCGGCCAGGTCCACGATCTGGTCGTACTTTTCCCATGTCGACCGGCGCGCCGCGTCGTTGAAGTACTGCCCCCGGGCCGGCGTCTCAATGTCAGCCCAGGGCGCGTGCTGCTTGATCCAGCGGATGCCGGCGTCACGCACCATTTCCAGGGTCTGTCGACGCTTCCAGGTCTCGACCTCCAGATCCAGAAACGTGTTGGCCCCCCACGGCCAAACATTGGCCAGGGCGATTGAACTTGCCTGTGTGCGCCGCACCGACGAATCGCCGCACGCGGTGAACGCCGCCAACGCCGCCGCCGCACTCCCGGCCAACAGGTCGCGGCGACCGATTCCGCGCCTCACGTCAGTTCCGCCTCGAGTTCCAGGCCCAACCCCACCAGGTAGTCGCGCGAAATCTGAACGCTGGCCGAGGGATCGCGCCCCGGCCGGTCATGTCCCACCGCCACCCAGCCGTCGTACTCCCGTTCCCGCAGCAGGCTCACGACCCCTTCGACGTCCACGTCCCCGTCCCCCAGCTCCAGGAATCCACCGGCCTCCCAGAACTCTTCCAGCGAGCCCTTGGCCCACATGTGCTGTTCCAGCAGGTCCGCGTCCAGGTCCTTCAGGGTGACGTAGGCAATGCGCTCAAAGTTCCGGCGCACGAAATCCAGCGGGTCCATCCCCGCGTAGGCCAGGTAACCGATGTCCGGCGCCAGCCGCAGGTTGTCCGGATCCGTCATGCCGATCAACTGGTCCATCTCGTCGCCGGATTCCACGTAGGACCCGAGCTGATTGCGGAACAGCAAGGGCAATTCAAAGTCTCGCTGGGTGATATACGCCGCCTTCGTCAGCGAGTCCGCCAGCTGTGTCCACTGGTAATCCAATAACCCATCCTGCCGTTCGGTTGTGACGTGACCCGCCGTGAGCATCCGCTCGGGCACCGGGCGCGACGACGTAATCAGGAAGCGCGCGCCAATGTCCGCATAAAACTCGGCCGCCCGCTGCAACTGATCGAACTCGATGTCCTGGTACATCTCCGCGAACCAGTTCGCAAAAAACCGCCCGGCCGTAACCTCCAGCCCCTCATCGGCCAACACCCGGCGTGCCATCGGCACGTTCCCGGCCAGGTCGCCCACGCCCTCAATCCCCGCGTACCCCGCGTCCCGCGCCTCTTCCGCAACCTGGGCGAACGGGCGCTCGCCCCAGATGGTGGCGGTGATGGCGACGCGCACCTAAGCCTCGTTAGGTGACGTCCGTACAGCCCGTCCGCTGAGTGATTCCTGCGGCAGCACCTTCACGGACGGTCTGGCTGGCGCTGGGCCCGCGGTGTCCTGGGGCTTCTCCGGCGTGGCTTCCGGGCTGGGCTTTTTGGGAGTCGCCGGCGCCTCATTCACGGCCGCCGACGTCTCGGCCGCCTGCACGGCCTTCACGGCGTCGGGGTCGGGCTTGGCCGGGGACCGTCGCCGTGATCGCCGGCGCGGCGGCGGTTCCAGGCGCGGCCGGGCGTTTCCTCGCTCCGTTGGCAGGTCGCGACGGCCGGGCCCTTCGCTGCGCACCGCGTCCAGCACACTCGCGAACTCCGTCACGTCATCCGCCGCTTCCACCAGCGCCGGCGGCGCCAATTCGCGGCTCGTCACCAGCTCAACCCGCACCCCGCGCCGCTGCACCGCCTCGATCAGCACAGCCAGATCGGCATCGGTGGTCAGCAGGCTCAGCGCATCCACGTGCGGCGCCAACTCCAACGCGTCCACCGCAATGTCCACGCCCAGGCTGGCCCGGCGCACACCGTCCGCGCGCAGCCGCAGCGGCTTCGCGATCACCTTGAACCCCTCGGCCGCCAGCAGGCCCAGCCGCTGCTCCGTATCCGGGCGATCATCGTCGCGCACACCGTACGCCGCCGCCCGCACCAGCCGGCGACTCTGGGTCAACTGTTCGCGCAGCCGCCCATACGCAACCCGCACCCCGTGATGGCCCGTCATCACGTCAAGCGACGCCAAATCAACAAAAAGCGCCCCTCGCGGCAGTACGTCCATTAGCAGTTCTCCTTAGCGCGGGGGCCGCCCGCGCAAAATGATAGTGGACGCCAGCGGCTGGCTCGTTGCGGCCAGCTAGCGTTTCCGCGCTCTCAGCGTGTTTACAACGTCCACCGTATCCACCGTCCCCAGCACCCGCCCCTCTTCGACCACGAAGAACAGCCGCCGATCGGTCTCATACGCCTTATCGATCACCACGCTCAACTGATCGTCCGGCGCCACCACCGCCATCAGGTCAACCGGGCGCGCAATGTCCCGCAGCACCGTATACAGCCGCTCTTCCAGTGGAACATCCCGGACGTCGTCCCCTTCCAGCATTCCAATCAGCTTGCCCGCCGAGTCCAACACCGGCCGCAGGCCAAACCGGTCGTGATACAGCCCGCGCTCGATGAACTCCTGCACACTCCCGTCGCCCGGCACCGCCCCCGTCTCCGGTCGCACCAGGTCCCGAACTCGATACCGGTGCAACTGCTGCCGCAAAATCGCGTCCCGATACCCCCCGCGCGCCGCCGACCACAGAAACCACCCAATCACCCCGGTCCACAGCGACTGCACCGCCCCGCCCAGCAACAGGAACTGGATCAGCCCAAACGCCATCAGTGCCGCGCCCAGCGCCGAGCCCACAAAGCTCGCCACCCGCGTGCCCCGCACCACGTCGCCCGTCACCGCCCACACGATCGACCGCAGAATCCGCCCGCCGTCCAGTGGGAACCCCGGCAGCATGTTGAACACCGCCAGCGCCAGGTTCATCTCCCCCAGCCAGCGCGCCGTCACCGCCGGAATCGACGCCGCGTCCAGCTGATCCCCCAGCGCCAGGAACAGCCCCCCCAGCGCCGCGCTGGTCAGCGGCCCCACCACCGTGATCAGGAACTCCTGCCCCGGCCGATCCGGCTCCCGCCCCATCTCCGCCAGCCCACCGAAAATAAACAGCCGGATGCTCCGCACCGGAATCCCCGTCCGCACCGCCACCACCGTATGCGCCGCCTCGTGCGCCACGATCGACCCAAAAAACAGCAAACTCGTCACTACGCCGCCCGCCCAGATCGCCGGCCACGTCACATCCAGGCGAACGCCCGCGCTCAGGCTCGCATCGATCAGCCGCACCGGGATCACCGACGTCGCCGTCGTCCACGTCACAAACCCAAAAATGATCAGCCAGCTGGCGTCAATGTTGAATTCCGTGCCGCCAACCTTGAATAGCCGCCATAGACCGAACGGTGTCCGCCCGCGACCGCCGGCCCGCTCGTGGGTCCGGTTCTCGCGTGAGTCGCGCAGTGCCTAGCCTCCGACTCCTGTGCCCAGCGCGGGCGCGATCAGCGACACAATCAGCATAAGCACCGCCAGCAACGCCAGGATCGACCAGACCCCGGACAGCGTGATCCACCGCCGCGGGTTGAACCGCCGCGTCGTGCGCTCCTCGTCCGGGCGAACCCGCCGCCGTCGTCGCCGTCGTCGCCTGGCGCTCATGGCCATCCGTCCATACGACTCACGCCCTGGCCGCCACGCGCCGCCCGCCCCGCGACCCGCCCTTCGAGCCCACGTGCAAACTCGTCGCCGACGACAAATCGAACCACTCGTTCGCCGCCACCCGCAAGTCCTCCGACATCGCGTCCGCGAACGAATACGCCTCCACCCGCAGCCCGTGCTCCCGCAGGTAATCCACCATCGGCACGTAATCCCCGTCGCCCGAAACCAGCGCCACCACGTCCATCGTCGGCAGCCGCCGGATCACATCCATCACCAGCACGATATCCAGGTCCGCCTTCCGCGTCCCGTCCGCAAACACCTTGATCGACTTCGTAACGATGTCATACCCCTTCTCCCACACCGGCGCCACCGACCGCTGATGCTCCAGTCGTCCCGCAAAATCAGCATAGATCGGGCAATACGCCCGCGCGTGGATCAGCCGGCGATCCGCCGTCACCTCGTCCAGCAGCTTCTTGAAATCCAGCCGGATCGGATCGTCTGGGTCCCGGTCGCTCACATTCGCCGTGTCCACAAACACGCCCAGCCGCAACTGCGGCCCCGAATTCGTGCTCCCCGACTGATTCCTTAGCGCCCCCGCCATCCGCGTCAGTTCGCGCGCCGAACTCGCCAGCGCCCGTTCCCCGGGCCGCTCCTTCGAAATCACATCCTTCAGTTCGTCCACCAGCATCCGCAAATCCTGGCCGTCCGACGACACCTCGTCGCCCATGTCCAGGTCAATGTCTTCGGGAATCGCCGATACGCGCCGCATTACTTGTCACTCTTTCGCTTGGAATCCGAGGCCGCCGCTTTCCGCGGCGTACGCTTCGTCGATCCGTTGTCCTTGGCCTCATCCGCCAGGTCCTGCAACCGGCGATCGATCTCGTCCTGCCGCGCTTCCTCGCGCTTCTCGCACTCCTCGCGCCGCCGCTTGATATCCGCCGCGTCCGGCGCAAACGACGCCAGCGCCTCCCAGATCGCGCTGATCCGGTCCGTATTCCCCCGGATCTCCAGGTTCGAGTTGAACGCCACCTCCGTCATCTCTTCGATGAACCCGGCCAGCCGCTTCTCCAGCGCCTCCACCTGGTTCCGCGTCTGGAACAGCGAGGTATCCAGCGACTTATCGCCGCGCTTGTACTGCCGCTCCGTATCCACCACCTGCTTCCGCAGTTCGCCGAAATTCTCCCGCAGCGCATTCAGATTGCGCGCGATCATCCGGTGATGCGTCAGGTGCGAGACCGTCTTATCCGAACTTCCCTTCGCCGCCGCCTCGGTCCCATTGGCCGAGGTTGCCGCGGTATCTGTTGACGCGCGCCGGCTACGCCGTGCACGCGAGCTCCTTGAAGCCATGAGTTACTGCTGTCTCCATTTCGTTGGTCTTCAGGTTTCGTCCAATCACGTCGATGTACAGCGGCGCCGGCCCGAACCGTCGGACCTCCCAGGCGCCCAGCACCACATCAACCAGCGCGCAGCCCTCCGCGGCGGGTACAAACCCCTTCGCGCGAACCACCTCGCCATAAACCCCCGCGGCCAGGTCGCCCACAAAAGCGTCGACCCGCGCAACGGGCAAGTCGCCGGTGTCCAGCACCACCCGTTCCAATCCACTCCCCACCAAATCCCCATGCGGAACCCGCGAGTCAAAATCAACCTCCGGCGCCCCGGAAGCACGGTCCGCTCCTTCACCCTCTCCTGGGGGAGAGGCAGGTTCGGGCGTCTTCGGCCGAAACCGGTGAGGGGTCTTCCGCACACCCACCCCAGAGTCACCCAAGGGTCTCCCGCTGGCGAACCCGGCGCCGTCCGCGTCCCCTCTTTCTCCCTCTCCTGGGGGAGAGGGCTGGGGTGAGGGGTCTTCCGGGCTATGCCCATGGGATGCGCCAAGGTCCCCGTGAGCAGAGGCCGACGCCGGGTGTGCGGCGTCAACCTCTTCAGGGCGCCGCCGCTCTTCACCCTCTCCTGGGGGAGAGGCAGATGCCGGCGTCTTCGGCGGCAATCGGTGAGGGGTCTTCCGCGCACCCACCCAAGAAGTCACTCGCTCGCCGCCGTGCCGAACCGTCGCCAGCAAGAGGTCCGGATCGACCTTGCAATACACACTGTCAACAATCGCCGCCTCGGCATTCAGTCCGCGCGCCCACGTCCGCGCATCCAGCCGCTGCTCCTCACTTGCCGCGTCCGTCTTATTCACCAGCACCAGGTCCGCGTGCCGCACCTGGTTCGGAAAAAACTCACCCAGGTGATCCCGCACCAGCGCATACCGCGTCGCATCCAGCACCGTAATCACCGAATCCACCTGCACCATCGACCGCACCGCGGGACTCGCGAACACGTTCGCCAACGTATCCGGCGAGGCCAGGCCCGTCGGTTCAATCACCAGCCGCTCCGGGCGGACGGTTCGATGAATCTCATCCAGCGCCACCATCAGGTCGCCCCGCACCTCACAGCACACACACCCGCCCACCAGTTGACGCACCGTCAAATCGTCCGAGGCCAGAACCACTTGATCCACGCCTTCAATCCCGAACTCATTCACCAGCAGCGCCGTCGACTCCAGGGCGGCCAGTTGTGGAACCAGCGAACGCAACAGCGTCGTCTTCCCGGCCCCCAGGAACCCATACACGATCGTCGCCCTCATCGCGTATCGGCTCCTTCGCCGGCGCCAGCCCATGCAAAGCGTCCAACCCACCCGGCGCGCGGCACACAAGCGCCCGGCAGACCGTCAAAACCTAAAAGAATGATCGTCCCCAAACCCCACGCCCCCAAGTATCGCACGCCCCCCGTCCACCATCCGGTCCTGCATCTTGCGTAGGGGCGGCGTCTCTGAGCCTGTTTCATTAAGCGTATTCATGGGTGCAGGCTCACGCCATCGCGCGGCCTGGATGTGTGGCTTCCGGCGATGCGACGAGGCTGCGCCGACGCGCCGAGGCGCCACCGGGGGCTAGGCGGGCGCGCCGGCGGTGGTC
>JAJDVX010000025.1 GCA_022825895.1 Chloroflexota bacterium
TGCCAGGCGCCGTCGACCATCCAACGCGGCCGGGTGGTGACCTGGGCGCAGGGCCCGCTCGGTTGGCGCCGGGCTGCTGTGCCAGCGCCAGAAACTCCGCCCGCTGCTGCGTCATCGATCGATCCTCGAACGGCACCGGCCCATACGCTCATCGCTCGCCAATGTGTTCACCATGTCTCCGAACGGGTGTTCATGATGTCCCCGGTCTGCACAGGGAGGGTTGGGGTGAGGGTCTTCTCTTCGTCCCTCTCTCACTTCTCGCCCCTCGCCCCTCTCCCCTTCCGAATGAGGGGTCTTCCGGGCAACCGCTCCGGCTTACGCTATACGTCGAAGAGGTCACCCACCCTGCAGCTGAAGCCCGGCAGCGCGTCCAGGCCGTCCAGGACGTCGCCGTCGGTCAGCGGCGCTACGTCCCCGCCCGCGCGATGCGCGTCGACCGTGCGCGTAGCGGGATGCACCACCCAGACCAGCCGCACCCCGTAGCTGAGCCACATCAGCGCCTTGTCGTTCAGCTCCCGCCGGCTGTCGCCGGGCGCGGCGACTTCCACCACCAGGTCGGGCGCGACCTCCGCGTAGCCGGTCACCCGCTCGTCCGGCGGAATCCTCGCGGCGGAGAAGTAGGCGATGTCCGGTTCCCGCACCGTGTCCGGATCGCGCTCCAGCCAGACCCCCGAGTCCGAGGCCGTCAGGCTGCCCAGTGTTCTGGGTTTGATGAAGCTCGCCAGCAAGAACACTAAGTTCGTGACGATCGTGCCGTGTTCCATTCCCGTAGGCATGGTTTCGCAGAGCACCCCCCGGATCAGTTCGCCGCGCACGCCTCTGCTGGAAAGCCGGAGCAGATCGTCGGCCGTCAGCAATCGCGGCGCGGCGTCAATCACGGCCATCGCGACCTCCTGCCCAATCCGGTGTCGATATTCATGCTACAGCGTTGCCACGCAGCGTCGGCCATCCAGCGTGGCCCGGGGGGTGAGCTGGGCGCAAAGCCCGCTCTGTTACCTCGCCTCGGCGAGGCCGGCGCGTCGTCGCCGGCGGCATTTAGTGAGGGGGCTTCTGGTCGTGCGCATCCCCCGGCATGCCCCCTCGGTGCACGCTCCCACGCCGGGGAACCGCGCCGAATCCTCGCCTCGGCCGGGAATAGAAGCAGCTACAAACCCGAGCCTCCCGGCTCTACGGTCCCTCTCTAAACCTCAACCAGGCTCGTCGAAGCCTGCGGCTCAGGTATCAGATCGCCGCCTTCACGCAGCAACTCCAGGTGCTCGGCAACCGCCTCGCGGATCAGTGCCTCGGTTTCCGCGCGCGTATCGCCGGCCGCCACGCAGCCGGGCAGATCCGGAACATAGGCTGAAAACCCGTTGCCGGTCCGCTCGATCACCGCCGCGTACTTCATCGTCGCGGCCCCCGGTCCAGATCGGCCTGCTTCAGGATGCTGCTCCACGTTCCCGGTGCGAGATCTTTGCTGAGCCTACCAGCGACCGTGACGGTTCCAGGCTTCTCGGGGTGCCTGAAATGCCGGTGACTTCCACGGGTCCGAACGAGCCGCCAACCATCGCGTTCGATGAGGCGAACCGCGTCCCTGACCTTCGGCACCCGCCATATGCATCCATCCGCCCCGGTGGACCTGACACGGCAAGCGTAGGCGGGTTGGCCCCTGCCGAGGCCCAGGCGGCGCGTCTTGTTACCCGAGCTGCGCGCTGGCAATCCCTTCGAGGAGCCGCCGGTCGTTCCCCTCCCCTGGGGAAAAGGAGGATTCTGGCGGCTTCGCCAGGAGAAGGTGAAGAGTCTTCGCGACTCACACCTTAGAAGAACGCACGACCCACCGCCGTGAGGTAGGCCCGATAGCCAATTGGGACGTAGGCTGAGATGCCAGACCGGCGGGGATGCGAGTGATGACGACTGACACGGCAAACGAGTTCCGACAGGCCGCCGACCGGGCGCTGGACTTCCTGGCCGCCCACGTTGATGGCAACGGCCGCAGTCGCATCGATCCCAACGATCCGGGATTGCATTTCAAGCTGCCCTACGTGTTCGCGTACGGCGACCGGCGCGAGCTGGCGTTGAAGGCGCTGGATCACATCGAGCAAAACCTGCTGGCGGATGACGGTTCGTTCCAGGACGACCGGTTCAACGGCCCCGCCAGCGCCTTTCTCTACCAGGCGGGCTGGCTGGCCTGGAGCAGCGCGGCGCTCGGGCGCTTTGACCTGGCCCGGCGCGTCGCGCGGCGGGCAATCCGGGAACAGGATCCCGAGCTCGGCGGATTCTGGAACGAGACCCATCAGGGCCGCGAGCAGGGGGTGCTCAACAGTTCATCCGCCGCCGCCGGCTGCGCCGCCGCCGGGGAACTGGAGGCTGCCGAACTGGCCGCCGGCTTCATGGAACGCCTGATTGAACTCCAACCGGAGCCGGATCGCCGCTTCCACTTTGGACTGTACGCCAATGGCGAGGTCATCACCGACTCGGACGCTGAGACCGGCCGGAACTACTTCGATCTGGACGGTCCCTGCCGACCCGCCATGTTCGCCACCGCCATTGCGGGTCTGACCTGGCTGGGGCGTCAAACCGGCGACGCAAAGTACTTCGACCTGGCCCGCGCCTATGCAGACCTGATCCTGTCGCACCGGGGCCAGCCGTGGACGTCGCCGTTCGCCTCCAAGACCGGCTGGGCGGTCCTGCAACTCAACGTCAACCGTCCCGATCCCGCACTCACCGCCTACGCTGAGTCCGTGGGCCGGCGATTCCTGGAACTCCAGCAGCCGGATGGCAGCGTTGACCTCACCGTCTGGCCCGGCATGGAAGCCGGCGCCCCCCTGCCCCTCCGCCTCGGCAACCTCTGCGACTGGTCCCTGACCGCCATCGACCTCGCCAACGGCGCCGTCTAACCGCCCGTCACAGCCTCACGTAGCGGTGCCCCTTATGGGTATCTATGGCTTGATTTCGGGGTACCACTCGATTCATGTACGGGCAGCCTTGCCCATTTGCCTATTGCGTGCTTTCCGAGGCATCCACGGCATCTTGCTCGCTCAGTCCGTCCCGCCTGCACGGCCGTGACCGCGCGTCGGACTACCGGACTCAGGTTGCGTCGGTTCGCTGATGCCGGCCGATGTACCCGACGACGACAACCTTCCGGTCTTTATCCCAGGCAAATGCGATTCTGATCATCGTCCGTGGGTCGCCGCTGCCTCGACCAATGTGCTCGTCCAGCCAGTAGGTCGTGCCGTTCACCTTCGTCGTATAGTGATCGGGGTACTTGCCCTTTGCCGTATCGCTTTGTTTGGGCTTGTACCACAATCCGCACGCCTCGCGACTCGCCTCGTCAAAGCCGTCAACTCCATCGAATCCATTGCATCGGGAGTCGTAATACTCGGTTGCCAGCCATTCAAACGCCTTCCACACCGACGTTGTGTCCTCGAAGCTTGGATTCTTCTCGGATTTCGAATTGAGCGCAAAGAGCAGCCGGTCTTCAAACGAATGGCCCGCCACCTCAACCGCTGTCTTGATATCCGGCAAATCCTCTCCATTGGCGCCCGGCGATTGAATTGGCCCGGATTCAGATCGGCGCATGGCGACGTAGGCTGATTGCAGCGCTCGGTAGTTTTCCCTGCTCTCATACAGCTTTCGACGCAAGCCGTCTTCGCTCTCCTTCAGACTCTGCGTATCTAGTTGTAACTTCTTGACCTGCTGTTCGAATTCCTGTCTCTCGGCTACGACCTTCTCGTGCTTGTCCTTCAGTGCGGCATAGTCCGCCTGCAAAGCCGACTGAACGGGGTCCCGCTCGACTGCCGCGGCACTTGGATTCGCGGAATCGGCGCCGTCTGACGGGGTCTCCGATGCGATGCTGGAGCGTGCCGCTGCGGCGTCGCTGTCCTTTCCCGGGCCGTCAGTATTCGCGTGGCCAGCCGTCTCATCCTCGGGCGGTGCCGCGTCGTCATCCGGGCCCCGGTCACCGGACATCTGCCGGTCGATCACCTCGATCAGGGATAGGATCTGCGGCTCAAGTTCCGACCGTTTCGAGCGTCGCGCGTCCTCTTCGCTTCGGGTGGGCGCCTGGGGCCGAATCTTGTAGTATTGAAACAATACCTCGCCCAGTTGATTAACGATTTGCAGCGTCCCTGAAATATCTGTCAAGCTGGACGCGTCTACCGACGTCCATGCGTCGATATTCGCCTCCAGGTACTTCAACTCGCCCAGGAAGTTATCTCTGAAATATGCAATAGAGTCCGCCAAGGCGGTAGCTATCGCTTGTTCGGCCTCTCGCATCTTTTCGTGCCTTATTTCCTTGAACTGATCGATGAAACTCTCCGCCTCGTCCCATACCGGAGCCTCGGGGGCTAGCTGCTTCAGACGCTCGACCCAATGCGCAAAGAGGCTACCTTCCGGTAGAACGGCTTCATCGTCCAGATCGTCAGGCGGTGGCAGCGGCATATTCCCGGATACGCAGCACAGCATTAATGCCGCGTCGTCCTCTTGGTGCCCGCTGTTACCCTCGACAAAGACATCTGTTTCATGATGCCATTCATCGATGTCCCATAGTCCCGGAAACTCACGGCCTGAAACATATTCCTGTATTGGCAAGTCGGCTTTCTTACGATACTCGACAACATTTGCACGCAGTTCATCGTGTGACTCAACCCAAACCGTCAATATGGAGGCGGACAAGTCGTTTGAATTATTCATGCGTTCTATGACCTGATCAAGTAGGCGACCAGGAGGCGCGTTATACGCGCTCGTACTCCGAAAACCCTGCACGCTGAAGTTGCTGTTATTTATGGCTTTCCTGAGGGACTGTTGCGCCTCGGAAGATGCCTTCTTTCGCCAGTTAAGCGCCCGCTCGACTACGCTGGATCGATACTCGGTCCCCAGGTAGAGATCGATGGCGTAGTTGATGCACTTTGTCGCCTTAACGTCGTCTGTTTCCGGCCATTCTTCGCTCATCGCCCGCCCCCGGATAGTCGATTCCGACGAAGTGATCTCAGCGCCGCCGCTCGCCACGCTTGATCGGCACCGCCCATTCTGTCCGAAAGCAGTGCGGTCCGTCACCTGCCGGACCGCCGACCGATGTCCCGGCATGACTCGTTTCCGTCCCCTCGATCGCCCACACGCCGGAAGGCTCGGAAAGCAATCCTTGCCAATGTGTACTCCATGCATGTACAATCGACCGTCTCTTCACTGCCCCGGAATCCCCATGCTGTCCGCCCTGCGCCGTCTGCTCACCGTCATCCTCCGCCATCCGGCAACCCCGCCCCGCGCCGCCCGCCCATCGCCACGACAAGCGCTGTCTGCCCCCGCCATGCCCTACAGTGCCCGCCTCCCCATTCCCTCTCTCGCTGTCGCATCTGGGGGTTTGGGGGCGGGGGGGGTGATCGCTCCGAGGTGCGACCGCGCCTGGGGGCGCGGCGGCTCGCCCGCCGCCGGACCCGGCGACGCCACGTATCATGGAACCGTCCTCGCCGCTCGCCCCTCGCAGTCGCGGCCACTACCCTCCCCGCCCCGAACTGGAGTTCCGCGTGTCCGACGCCCGAGCCGCCCCGACCACGCCCCGCCGCACCACGCGCAAGCGCCGCGACATTCGCGAACGGATGGAACGGGCCGTGCTGGATCACTGGGAGTTGCTGGACGACGAGGACATTGCGATCTTCACGATCCGGCGGCCGGACGGGAGCGATTTCTCCGAGTTCGAGGCCGGCCAGTACACGATGCTGGCCTTCTGGGATCAGCCGGCCGACGACCCGCGCCCGCGGCAACTCTCGATCGGCTCGGCCCCGCTGGACCTGAGTTACCTGGAGTTCTACGTGATCCTTGTGCGGGACGCACGGGAGGACGGCTCCAACGTTCCCGGGGTGTTTACGGGCACGCTCTGGCGGCACAAGCCGGGCGACGAGATTCTCTACATGCCGCGACCGGCCGGACGCTTCACGCTCTCACGCACCAGCCAACCGGACGCCATCTGCGTGGCTACCGGCACCGGGCTGGCGCCGTTCGTTTCTATGGCGCGCGTCGCGTGGCAGGAGTACCAGGAAACCGGCCAGGTGGACCGGCGACTGACCATCGTGCACGGCGTCTCCTATGCCGATCAGTTGGGCTACAAGGAGGAGTTGGAGCGCATGGCGGCGGATCCCGGTTTCGGGCTGGTCTACATCCCAACCGTCAGCCGGCCGGACAGCGACCCCAACTTCGGCGAGGGCATGGGCCGCGGGCGCGCCAACGACACGGTGCGGCTGATCTGCGGCAAGGAAATGAGCGGGCGCGTGGAGCCCTGGCTGCCCGACGCGCCGCTGGCCGCCCTGGCGGAGCGTCTGACACCCGAAGGCTCGGCGGTCTACCTATGCGGCAACCCGGACATGATTTCCGACGCCAAGGGCGTCCTGGCTGAACGGGGATTCGAGACCGAAGGCCGCGAGTCCCAGGTCATTACCGAGGACTACTGGTAGGCGACCAGGACAGGTCGGGGCCCGGCCCGGCCGAGCGAAGGCTCCCGGAGTTCCGGATTGGCAACGGCTATGACCTCCACCGGCTTGGCGCCGACCGGCCGCTGCGGGTCGGCGGGGTGGACATCGCGCCGGACGGGGGCGCTATCGGTCACTCGGACGCCGACGTGGCGATGCACGCGCTGGTGGACGCGCTGCTGGGGGCGACGGGGGGCGGCGACATCGGCCGCCGCTATCCCGACACCGACCCCGCCAACCGCGACGCCGACAGTTCCCGCTTCGTTGCCGAGACCATGACGGACTTGCGCGGAGCCGGCTGGGGCCTGGTAAACGCCGATCTGACCATCGTGCTGGAGCGGCCCAAAGTTTCGCCGTTCGCTGACGCGATGCGGCAGCGGTTGGCGGCGGCGCTGGGAACCGATTCCGATCGAATCAGCCTGAAGGCCAAAACCAATGAGGGCGTGGACTCGGTGGGTGCCGGAGAGGCCGTCGCCTGTCATGCGGTCGTGCTGGTTACGCGCGGCGTCGCTTAGGTCCCTGCGTAGAATGCCGATGCCGCGCGCCTGCCGGGATTACGTCGTTTGACGCTCGCGATCACCAACACCCTCACCGGGAAAAAAGAGCCGTTCAAGCCGCTGGGCGATCCCGTGACGATGTATGTCTGCGGGATGACGCCCAAGGACCGGCCGCACCTGGGCCATGCGTTCATGTTCGTGCACATGGACGTAATCCGTCGCTACCTGGAATACGCCGGCTACACGGTGCGGCACATCCAGAACTTCACCGATATCGACGACAAGATCATCGACCGGGCTCGCGCGGCGGACCGCGACCCGCTGGATTGGTCGCGCGAGTACACCGAGGCCTACTTCGAGGTGATGGACCGGCTGCGGGTGCGGCGCGCCCACGAGTACCCGCTGGTGACCGCCAACATTCCCGGGATCATCGAAGACGTGCAGGAACTGATCAACGCCGGGCACGCCTACCCAACCTCAACCGGCGTGTACTTCGACGCAGCCACGTTTGAGGACTACGGAGCCCTCAGCGGCCGAACCGAGGAAGACGGGGCGGCAGGCGCCCGAATTGCGGTTGACGAAGAGAAGCGCGACCCGCGCGACTGGGCGCTGTGGAAGCTGGACGACGAGAGCTCGGTGGCCTGGGACAGCCCCTGGGGTCGCGGACGTCCCGGCTGGCACATCGAGTGCTCCACCATGATCCGGCGCACGCTGGGCGAGCAGATCGACATCCACGGCGGCGGCGCGGACCTGCTATTTCCGCACCACGAGAATGAATTGGCCCAGGCCGAAGCGGCCACCGAGCGGCAGCCCTTCGTCTCGTACTGGACACACACGGGCCTGGTGCTGACCGACGGCGAGAAAATGGCTCACTCGCTGGGCAATTTCACCACCACGGCGGACGTACTGACCGACGTGCCGCCCGACGTGCTGCGGCTCTACCTGCTGGGGGTGCACTACCGCTCGACGCTGCAGTTTTCGATGGAGGCGATAGAGCAGACGCGCACGGGATACCAGCGGCTGCTGGCGGTCACCCGGGCCCAGGGCGGCGTCGATGTTTCACGTGAAACATCCGCCGCCGAATTGGACAGTGAGGCTGCAACCGCCCGGCAGGCTTTCGACGCCGCCATGGACGACGACTTCAACGCGCCTCGCGCCATCGGCGCACTGTTCGAGTTCGGGCGCGCCATCAACCGCCTGGCGCCAGGATGCTCGGCAGCGGACGTTGCGAAAGCGCAGGGCACTTTGACCAGCCTGCTGGGCGCGCTGGGTATCGAACTGCATGAACCGGACGCGGCGTCCGACGATGCGACGCCGTTCATAGACCTGCTGGTGAACTTGCGCCAGCAACTGCGAGAGGCCAGGCAATGGGAGCTCGCCGACAATATCCGCGACGATCTGGGCGCCCTCGGCGTGGCAGTCGAGGACAAGCCCGACGGCACGGTCTGGCGTCGCGGGTAGGTCGCCCGCAACTTCCGGCCGAGGCCAGCGTCTGGGGACGGCACACCGTTGCCGAGGCGTTGCGCGGCGGTGCACGTGTCGAACGGGTCTTTATTGCCCGTCCGCAAGCCGAAGCGATGGCCGACATACGTTCCCTGGCCGCTTCGGCGGCAGTTGCCGTCACGTTTACGGACGCGTCCGAGCTCGACCAGTTGAGCATCGGCGGGCAGCATCAGGGCGTAGTGGCCTCAGTGCGGCCTCCGCCGCCGGCATCGATCGAGGACCTTCTTGAGAGCGAAAGCGCGGGTGGACCGCCGCTGATCCTGGCCGCGGACCAGGTGCAGGACGTGGGCAACCTGGGCGCGCTGCTACGAACACTCGAGGCGGTGGACGGCGCAGGGGCCGTGGTTCCGGCCCGACGCTCGGCCGCCCTGACCGGCGGTTTGGCGCGGGCCTCCGCCGGCGCGAGCCTGCGGACGCCGCTGGTCCAGGTCGCCAACATCACCCGGGCGCTGGACCAGATGCGTACGGCCGGCGCCTGGGTTTATGCGCTGGATCAGGACGGGGATACGGACTTTACCGACGCCGACTTTGGCCGCCCGACGTGCCTTGTGGTCGGCAACGAAGCCCGCGGCGTCCGCCCCGGCGTCCGCAAGGCATGCGACGCGGCGCTGCGGATTCCGATGTACGGGGGCGTGGGTTCGCTGAACGTCTCGGTGGCCGGCGCGATCGTGCTGTACCACGCCGTACGCTCGCGCACAGAGGCGGCTTCGGATGTCGCCTGACACCGTCAGCCTAGCCGGCATCACCCTCTACGGCTATCACGGCGCGAGTCCGGAAGAGCGGACGTTGGGTCAGCGCTTCGTGGTGGATGTTGACCTGGAGGCTGATTTGCGCAGCGCGAGCGCCACTGACTCGCTCCATTTGACCGTCAACTACAGCGAGGTGTACGCGTTGGTCGCGGAGATTGTGGAGGGCGACCCGGTGAATCTGCTGGAAACGCTGGGCGAGCGGATTGCGCAGGCCACACTCAAGCGGTTTCCTCAGGTTCGGAGATCGCGCGTTCGCATTGCGAAGCCTGGCGTCGCTATCGCGGGGTCGGTTCTGCGCAACGCCGCGGTGACGATCGACCGCACGCGATCGGACGCTCAGAGCGCGAATTGACCGTGCGATCCTCTGGATCGGTTAAGTAAGTAATCTCACCTTTCCATCTTGACGGAAACAACCGTACGCACCACTATGTACGAAGCGGGCGGCTAGACGCATCATTCGAGAGCGCGTCCGCGTCATCGGCGCACAGCAAGTTCTCTGTTCAATGACGGGCACGGTCGCGCCTACATAGTTTCCTGTTCGAAAGGTTGACGTATGGGGAGTCTGGCGGTGTTTATTGACGGCGGTTATCTCGAAGCTCTGCAGAAGCATGAGTTCGATGTTCGGCTGGACGTCAAGAAGCTTGTTGACGAGATTCTGCGGCACGTGGAGAGCGAGAGCGCCGACGCCGTGGAGTTGCTGCGTGCGTATTACTACCACTGCCGGCCGTATCGAAGCGACCCGCCAACGCCTGAAGAGATGGACCGCTACTCAAACTCGCGGCGATTCGAGGACGCGCTTCGCTACCTGCCACGCTTCGAAGTGCGGCTGGGCCACCTGCGGATGTCGGGCATGGATGAATCGGGCGTTCCGATCTTCGAGCAGAAGCAGGTCGACCTGTTGCTGGGCCTGGACATGGCGCTGCTGGCGGGCAAGGGGCAGGTGCAGCACATCGCCCTGGTTGCCGGCGACGGCGACTTCGTTCCCGCCGTTCGCGTGCTAAAGAACGAAGGCATCATCGTGTGGCTCGTTCACGGCCCACCGCAAGGCAATCATGGGTATCCCACGTATTCGTTCGAGCTATTCAAAACAGCGGATGAGCGAATGGAACTGGACGAGGAACTAATTGACCGCTTGCTGAGGTAATTGCAGCACAGATTTCACCTGATTCGATATCGACCCGGTCGATCAAGGTTCCAATCCGGGGAGCGGCCACGGCATCGTCGCATCGGTCAATCAGTGCGGTCCTATGAGGCTCCGCTATTCTGCGTGGATCGCATCTCATCCATGACACGCTGTACCTCAACAAGGATAGCGCTGAAGGTCTGAGTAATCGGACCTCGGGCGTTGATAACGGTGAAGTTATGCTGTTCGGCAAGTTCACGAAGATGTGAGCTGATTTGCGCCTGATATCGCAGAAAACTGTCAAACACGTCCTGGCCCCGCATCACGTCGAGGCCTGATTCCCAGAAGTCGAATCCGCCGTTGATCAGGATGCGGGGCAGGAGGTGTTCGATGTCCACGTCGAGATACACGATGGCGTCGGGAACCGGCGCGAAGCCATAGACGTCAGTCGTCCAGGCCGGATCGATTCCGCGCGTCGCCGCACGGGCGATCATGGAGAAGATATAGCGGTCGGCCAGGACAACCATGCCCGCACGTAGCGACGGAATGATGAGTCGTTCGACGCGGTCGAAGAAGTCGGTGGCGTAGAACAGATTGAGCGTGATCGGGTCCAGATCATGACCGGACTTTGCGCGCCGGATGCCGGGGCCGGCGAGTTCGGATCGCGTCAGCCCGGTGTCGACGACGCCGAACCCATGGTCCTCAAGCCACTCCTTCATCAGGCGAATCTGGGTGGAGCGTCCCGATCCGTCCTGGCCCTCAACCACCAGCAGGCGGCCAGGCAATGGGCTGAGATCGATTCCTGGCGGCGGCTCGCCGTAGAAACGTAACGGGCGGTTGACCGGAAGACTCATAGCGCCCGCCACATGTCGGCCAGGTACCGTCCACTGAGACCGGTAGCCGCCAGCGCTTCCTGCAGTCCTGAATCTTCCGCTCGCATCGCGCCATCCAGATGGGGCTCTACAAGTGCGCGCATCTGTTCCTGTTGATTCACCAGGGTGTCGGTGGCATCGATGCGCTCCAGGCCAAACTCGTCGACCAGCCTTCCGTACTGGTCGCGAATGATGCCCTGGAACAATCGGAACGATTTGGCGGGATCTCCGCTAAGGCCCAGATCTAAGCCGGCTTCGTAGTAGCTGAGTTCGTCGCGGCCGAGCTCGATCCGACGGATCGCCTCGTCCAGCGGGACGTCGAAGTAGAAGGCCATCGTGGGATCGGGTGCGAATGCGTAGAGCCGACGCAGCCAGTTGGCGCTGACGCCGCGGGCGGCGTCGCGGGCATAAGCGGTAAAGACGTAGCGATCGGCAAGGACGATGGCACCGGCCTGGAGCGCGGGAATGATCTGCTCGTGTACGCGACTGGAGAAGTCGGCGGCATGGATGAGGCTAAACGTCAGAGGCGTGAGGATGCGGCGACGCTTGCCACGCCTGGTGGTCCGGCGGACGATTCTTGACGAGTTCCACTCGGTGAAGATCACCAGGTAGCCCTGGCTGACGAGCCACTTGTGCAGCAGATCGAGCTGCGTGCTCTTCCCCGACCCGTCAATGCCCTCGACGATAAAGAGGCGACCTGGCAAGTCTTGCGGTGCGGTTGCACCGTTGGCTGTGGCCATGGCTACACCTGGCCGCCAGTCACGGAACGCGCTTGACCCAGGTGAACGACGATGGGCAAGGACCGGCCCTCAACAAGGACACGCCGCCGCTCACATTCATTGGCCACTGCTACCAGCGTACCCGACGGGGTCGTCGCTGATGCCGCGGCTTCTGGCTGTGGCGATGTGACATTCCATGCGGATAACCGAGTTTCGAGCTATCCGCGGAAACTGGGACCGGAGCTTACGATTACTACGCAGGTAACCGTTCGTATACTCGGCTGGAATGTCTTTGCCCACGCCAGTCATGCGCATTGCAATCGCCAGCGACGAACGAACGGATCTGACCGACCACATCATCGCGAATCTCAGAGAGCGCGGGCATGCGCTGTCACCGTTCGGGCCGCTGGCCGGCCTGGACCAGCAGTGGCCGGAGGCGGGACGCAGTGTCGGTCAGGCGGTGGCCGGCGGGGCCGCGGATGAAGGCATTGTGCTGTGCTGGACAGGTACCGGCGTCAGTATTGCGGCAAACAAGGTCGCCGGAATTCGAGCCGCCCTGTGCGCGGACGCGGAGACCGCGCGCGGCGCTCGGCTTTGGAACCGGGCGAATGTCCTGGCGCTGAGCCTGCGATTGACGACGCCGGCACTCGCCGATGAGATTCTCTCAGCCTGGTTTGACACACCCCTGGGCGAGGACCCCGACGATCGAGCCTGTGTCGACCGGGTCGAGACCTCGTTCACGCCGGCCTGACACCTATACCTCTCCCAGGAAACGAGCTTCACGCATGAGTTCAACGCCCCTGCACGACGGAACGCCCACAGCGTCCGTCCCGCACACCACCGACGCGTCAAGCGTTTCGCCGAACGGCGCGCTGCGCGCCGACCGCGAGCGGATCGCGGCCGCGATTCGCGAGATCCTGATCGCCATCGGCGAAGACCCCGATCGCGACGGCCTGGTCAAGACGCCGGCCCGTGTGGCACGCATGTATGAGGAGCTATTTGCCGGGCTTGTCGGCGAGCCCGACGATTACCTGGCAACCACGTTCGAGCACCCCCACGACGAGATGATCGTCGTGCGCGACATCCCGTTCTACTCGATTTGCGAGCATCACCTGCTGCCGTTTTTTGGTCGCGCAGCCGTGGGCTACATTCCGAATGAGCGGATTGTGGGGCTGAGCAAGCTGGCTCGCGTGGTGGAGCACCTGGCGCGTCGGCCGCAAGTGCAGGAACGCCTGACCTGCCAGGTCGCCGACCGCATTGAACAAGTATTGGACCCGGTGGGGGTGGCAATCACGATCGAGGCCGAGCACACCTGCATGACGATGCGGGGCGTCAAGAAACCGGGCAGCCGGATGGTGACCTCGGTCACGCGAGGCGCGTTCCGCGACAATCCCGCCACCCGCGCCGAGTTTTTCGACGCGGTTCAGCGCCAGTAGCGGGCCCGCCATGTCGCCGGAGCCGGACGACAAGCCACGCTCCCGGCGGACGCGGCCAGCTCCCGGGATTCTGCGCACCTCGACGGCCTACCACACCAAGCGCGAGTTGGTGTACCGCGCGCTGCGTGAGGCCATTCAAGCCGGACGACTGCGGGCGGGCGACCGCCTGGTCATCAGTCACATCGCTTCGGAGCTTGGCGTCAGCGACGTGCCGGTGCGCGAGGCGCTGTTTCAGCTTGAGGCCGAGGGCCTGATCGACAACGAACCGCATGTGGGCGCCACGGTAGCCGGACTGGATGCGGCGGAAGTTCGCGACATGTACCTGGCCAGTTCCATCGTTGAGGGCGCGACGGCCGCGCTGGCCGTACCGCACATGACGGCGAACGACCATCGGCAGTTGCAGGAAACGCTGGCGAATCTGGACGCCGCCGTCGAGTCGGACGACGCCGAGGCGCTCGCGCGACTGGACCAAGAGATTCATGGACGGCTGTACGCTCGATGCCCTTCGGCCCAATTGCTGATGCTGGTTGAGCAGTTGTGGGCCACGAAGGAACGCGTACGGACGGCCTACCCGGCGCGTGGCCGGGGCCGAGCGTCGCAACGCGAACACCGTGCGATTGTGGCGGCGGTGCAGGCCGGCGATACGTCCGGCGTGGAGGCGCTGATTCGCGATCACCTGCAGCGAGCCGGCGCGGCCAGGAGCGCGGCCCTTGAGACTAAAGAGATTGACGAGGGCACAAAAATCATATAGGATTTATCAGCTTCAGGCAGTGTTGCCTGGAGTATCGGCGACTGGAGGTACTTCCATGCGCGACGTTGCGCTTGCATACCGTCGGCGCCGACAGGCTGGAGCGCGCCGGCTGAACATTCGCGTGCTCATAGGGCGCTGGCAAGTCGACAGGTCGCGCCCCGCGGCCTAACGGCCGACGGGGCAGCAGGCCGCGCGGATTCGCGACACCCGGTACCGGCCTGAGCGTTGGCTTGTCGAATGCCAGACACCAGCCGACGCAGGTTTGGGTAGCCGAATAGTGACGGCCGAGCGATCTCTCCTTCGAATCGCTGCAAGACCCGCGCCGGTTTTGGCGCGGGTCTTGCTCATTCAGCTGCTGGAATAGATCTCGGGGTTTACCGTTCGCTCCGGCTGGCCGCCGCCCAGGAACTCGATGAGGTTGTCGACGGCCCGTCCGCCCATCCGAGTCATCGCCTCGAAGGTCCCGCTGCCAAAGTGCGGACCAAGGACGGTGTTTGGCAGAGCGAACAGCGGGTGGTCGGGGGGCGGTGGCTCAACCTCATACACATCAGCGCCATAGCCGGCGATTTCTCCCGATTTGAGCGCGACAACCAGTGCGTCCTCGTCCACCAGTTGCCCGCGCGCGGTGTTAACCAGGTAGGCGCCGGCCTTCATGGCCTGGAGTTGCGCGGCGCCGATCATGCGCTCGGTTTCGGACGTCACCGCCGCGTGGAGCGCCACGAAGTCCGACTCCGCCAGCAGCTCGTCCAGGTCAACGAAGTGGGCCTCAATGCCGGCGGCCGTGAGCCGCGCTGGATCGGGATGAGCCGTCGTGATGAGCACCCGCATGCGAAAGCCATGCCGGCAGATCGCAGCGACGCGGCGGCCTATTTCGCCAAAACCGATGATTCCGACGGTCTTGCCGGTCAGTTCGATTCCGTCGAGCTCGGTGCGCATCTTGAAGCCGGTGGTACGGACGGCCTGGTCGGCCACGACCATGCGGCGCGCCAGGGACCACATGAGGCCCACGCTCAGTTCGGCGATGGTCTGGGCGTTTTCGCCGGGCGCGTTGAGCACGGCGATGCCGAATTCGGTAGCCGCGGCAATGTCCACGCTGTCCACGCCGGTGCCGACCCGAGAGATTGCCCGCAGATCTCCGCGAACCGCGGCCAGTGCCTGGCGGGGCCACAACTCGGTACCGGCCACGACGCCGCGGCAGCCACGCGCCGCCTCGACCAGCTCGTCACCTTCGGCAAAGAAGGCCTGACGCACCTTGCAGTGTGCGCGGAGCTTTTGCTCAACGGCTTCGGGTATTGGAAAGGTCTGCAGCACTCGGTCCATGGGTACCACCTGGCGGAATCTAGTTACGGGCTCGACGTCAGGGCCTTCTGTAGCACATCGGTGTGCTCAATGGCGATGCCACAGCCGAGCGCCACGCACATCAGCGGTTGATCGGCCACGTGCACGGCGATGCCGATCTCCTGCGACAGTAACTGGTCGAGGCTACGCAGCAGCGAGGTGCCGCCGCTCATGACAATGCCCTTGTCGATGATATCGGCCGACAATTCGGGCGGCGTACTCTCCAGAACCATTCGCACGCCGCGAACAATCTGGCCCAGCGGCTCGATTATGGCTTCCGTAACCTCGTCCGAGGTTACGGTCACGGTGCGCGGCAGGCCTTGCACATGGTCACGTCCCCTAACCTCCATCGTTTCGGCAGGACTCAGCACAAGGGCACTGCCAATACTCATCTTGATCTGTTCGGCCGTCTGGTCGCCAATCATCAGGTTGTACTTTCGCCTGATGAAGGCGGCAATCGCATCGTCGATTCGGTTGCCGCCCACGCGTGAAGACGTTGAGCAGTCAGCAACGACGTCGTTGAGTGAAATCACGGAAATCTCGGTGGTGCCGCCTCCGACGTTGACGATCATGCTGCCGGAAGGCTCGGAGACCGGTACCTGAGCGCCAATGGCCGCCGCCAGCGACTCGGGAATGAGGTGGACACGGCGCGCGCCGGCCGCGAGACCAGCGTCCAGGACCGCCCGCCGCTCGACCGTCGTCACACCGGACGGTACGGCGACCATGATTTCAGGGCGGATGAGACGAAATCGGCCGCATGCCCGGTCGATGAAGTAGCGCAGCATGGCCTCGGTGACCAGATAGTCGGCGATCACACCGTCCTGCATGGGACGAATGATCCGCAGGCTGCCGGGGGTGCGGCCGACCATGGCGTGCGCCGCGTGCCCGATGGCCTGAATTCGTCGATCCATGCTGACAGCCACCACCGACGGCTCATTGATGGCGATTCCCTGGCCGACGCGGTTGACGACGACGTTGACGGTTCCGAGGTCGATGCCCAACCGCGGCGCCCGAAAGCCGAAGGGCACTTAGATCGCCGCGGTGGCGTGGCTAACGGGTGCGTTGTGCGCTTGGGCCGTAATGTCGGCGCCAAGCCCGCGCAGGTCGCCCGCCAGATCTTCATAGCCGCGCCGCACGAACTCGAACCCATCGAGCACTGTTTCGCCCTCGGCCACCAACCCGGCCAGCGTCAGGGCCGTAATGCCACGGATGCTGTATTCCAAATCGATGTGACGGCCACGCAGTTGGCGAGGTCCGCGAACCACGGCACGCGTGCCCTGCACGCTGACATCGGCGCCCATGGCCGCCAGGCTATCCATGTAACCCATGCTGCCGTCGAAGACCCGTTCGATAATCGTGCTTTCGCCGTATGCCTGCGTCATCAGCACGCCCATCGGCGCCTGAACGTCGGTGGGGAATCCGGGAAATGGCATCACCTGCACATCGGTTGCGCCAAGCGTGTCCGGAGCGACGACGCGGACGGAGCGATTGGTTTCGATAACGTCCACGCCCATTTCCCGAAGTTGCACCGTGACCGGCTCCAGGTGGTCCGGGCGCACGTTAAGGAGTTCAACGTCGCCGCCCGTCAGGGCGGCCGCGACCGCCATGGTTCCGCCTACCATCCGGTCAGGAATTGCCCGCGCCACGGTGCCGTAGAGATGACTGCGTCCCTGCACCCCGATCAGGCTGGTGCCCTCGCCGTGAATCTCGGCGCCCATGCCGCGCAGGAACTGCACCAGCGCCACAACCTCGGGCTCACGCGAGGCATGCACAATCGTTGTGTAGCCGTTGGCAAGGGTCGCGGCCATCAGCAGGTTCTGCGTACCGGTGTGGCTTGGGTAGTCCAGGTAGATGCGCCGGCCGTAGAGGGCGTCGGCCTCGGCGTGAAACACGCCTTCGGCCAGCGCTACCGTCGCGCCCATGCCCTGAAAGCCGGTGATATCCACGCTCACGGGCCGGGCCCCCAACTGACACCCCCCTGGGGCCGCGCAGTCGAATCGGCCGAAGCGGGCCAGCAGCGGACCGGTGACCTGAAACGAGGCCCGCATGCGCTGCACCAGGTCGGGATCGGGTGAACTGGAGCGCACGGCGGCGGCGGTGATCGTTGCGGTGTGCTCCTCGGCATCGAGCACGACCTCGGCGCCTAGCTGTCGCAATAGGTCGGACATGACCAGAACGTCGGAGATGATCGGGACGTTCTGGATCACGCAGGTCTCATCCGTCAGCAGGCATGCCGCCATCATCGGCAGCACGACGTTCTTGGCCCCTGGCGTCCGATAGCTGCCGCGCAGCGGATGGCCGCCTACGATGGTCGCGCGTACTGGATGCTCGTCGTGGGCGCCCCGTCCGGCGTCGGGATCCACGGGGGACTCAGCCTCGGCGGGCCCGCTCGACGGTTCGGAGGCGTGCCAGCGCCCGTAGCAACGCCAGCCGGGCCTGGGTGGTCATCATGTCGTCGTGGGTCCGTCGGGCCTCTTCCAGGTCACGCACGGCGGCCTCACGAGCGGCTTCGGCGCGCTCCCGGCTGATCTCCGAGGCGTTCTCCGACGCGTCCGCCAGCACGGTGACGGTGTTGTCCATGACTTCCAGGAAGCCGCCGGTGATCGAGAAGTGCTGGGATTCGGCACCTCGGCGCAATTCCAAGGTGCCAGGAGCGAGCTGGGTGATGAGCGGCGCGTGGCGCGGCAGGATGCCAAGCTGCCCTTCCACCGACGGCGCCAACACCAACGTCACGCCGTCTTCCCGCAGCACTTCACGCTCGGGGGACACGACCGTGAGGGTCAACTCAGCCACCAGGACCTCCCTGCCAATTTTATCAGAGGGTGTTTGGAAGGCTTGCCGGCCAGCTCAGGCAGCCACTTCCAGGGACTTGGCCTTGGCCGCCGCCTGTTCGATGTTGCCGACCATCAGGAAGGCCTGCTCCGGCAGTTCGTCCTGGTCGCCATTCAGGATTGACTCGAAGCCGGCCACGGTCTCCTCGAGCGGAACGATCTCACCGGGAGTGCCCGTGAAGACCTCGGCCACGTTCATTGGCTGCGAAAGGAACCGCTCGATCTTGCGCGCCCGGGATACAGTGAGCCGGTCCTCTTCCGACAACTCTTCTATGCCCAGGATGGCGATGATGTCCTGCAGGTCCTTATAGCGCTGCAGCACCTGCTGGACACCGCGCGCCACGTTGTAATGCCGCTCGCCGACGACGCGCGGATCGAGAATCTTGGACGTGCTGGTCAACGGGTCTACGGCCGGGTAGATGCCACGGTCAGCCACTGAACGCTCCAGGCGTACCGTGGCGTCCAGGTGCGCAAAGGTCGTTACCGGCGCGGGGTCGGTGTAGTCGTCGGCCGGAACGTAAATGGCCTCGAGCGACGTGATCGACCCGCGGGTCGTCGACGTAATGCGCTCTTGCAATTCGCCCATTTCGGTACCAAGCGACGGCTGGTAGCCAACGGCCGATGGCATGCGGCCCAATAGCGCGGAGACTTCCGAACCGGCCTGGGTGAATCGGAAGATGTTGTCGATGAAGAGCAGCAGGTCACGCTCTTCTTCGTCGCGGAAATACTCGGCCATGGCCAAGCCAGCCAGGGCCACGCGCAGGCGCGCGCCGGGCGATTCATTCATCTGGCCGAACACCATGGTGGTGTTGCCCAGCACACCGGCCTCTGTCATCTCGCCAATGAGCTGGGTGCCCTCGCGGGTGCGCTCGCCGACGCCGCAGAAGATGGAGTACCCGCCGTACTGGACGGCGATGTTGTTGATCATCTCCATGATGATGACCGTCTTGCCCACGCCGGCGCCGCCGAACACGCCGGTCTTGCCGCCGCGCGTAAAGGGCGCGATGAGGTCGATGACCTTGAGCCCGGTGGCGAAGACTTCGGCCGTGGTGCTCTGGTCGGTGAAGGCGGGCGGACGGCGGTGGATCGGGTAGGTGTTGTTGACCTCGACCTCACCGTGGCCGTCCACGGGCTCGCCGGTGACGTCGAAGACGCGGCCCAGGGTTTCCGGGCCGACCGGAACACGGATCGGTCCGCCGGTATCGCGAACGCTGGTGCCGCGGCGCAGGCCCTCGGTGGGACGCATGGATACGCAGCGGACGGTGCTGTCACCAATGTGCTGCTCGACTTCCAGCACCACGCTGTCGCCGTCGTCCGTGTCCAGTTCCAGCGCGTTGTACAGGGGAGGCAGGTCGTCCGGTGGGAACTCCACGTCGACGACCGCGCCTACGATCTGGACGATACGGCCTTCAGCCATCTGATAACTCCCCTACGCCCTAGGCGTCCGCCAGCGCATTGGCGCCGGAGGCGATGTCGATGATCTCGCTGGTGATCCGGGACTGCCGCAGCTTGTTGTAGGCCAGCCGCAGCCCTTCGATGAGTTCGGTGGCGTTTTCGGTAGCCGCGCGCATGGCCACCATGCGCGCGCTCTGTTCGCTGGCCGCCAGTTCCAGCATGGCCCGGTACACGGTCATTTCAATGAAACGCGGGATCAGCGCTTCCAATACCGAGGCTGGATCCGGCTCAAAAATGATGTCCGCCTCTCGCGCTTCCTGCTGCACTTCGGGCAGCACGACGGGGAATAGGCGGACGACGCGGGGCTGCTGGGTGAGGATGTTGACGAACTCCGGATAGATCATCCGGACTTCGTCAAAGTCGCCCCGCTCGTACCCATCGACGAGCAACTGAGTCACCGGCGCGATGTCGTTGACGCTCGGCTGGTCGCTGATGTCGCTAAACACGGCCGACAGGGTGTACAAACCGCGGAGGGCCAGGTGCCCCTTCTTGCCGACGACCACAACGCTGATTTCAACGGCGTCGCTGGCGGCCTCGATCTCGTTGACTGTGGTTCGGACGATGTTGGTGTTGAGGGGTCCGGCCAGCCCACGATTGGTGGTGAGCACCAGGAACGCGGTGCGCTCGATGGGCCGCGGCTGAAGAATCGGCGGCAGCCGGTCGTTTCCGGTGGCCAGCACCAGCCGTTCGATCATGCCCGCGATGTGCGTGGCATACGGTCGCGCCGCCTGCACGGCCTCCTGGGCGCGCCGCATGCGCGACGCCGCCACCAACTGCATCGCCCGGGTGATCTGGCGGGTGTTGTCGACGCTGCGAATGCGGCGTCGGAGCTCGAGCGGGCTGGCCATACGCTAGCTGGCCGCGACCGCGCCGGCGGTAAACACGTTGGCCTTGAAGTCCTCAATGGCCGCTCGCAGCGCCGCTTCGGCGTCGTCGTCCAGATCGGCGCTGGAACGAATGCCGCCGATGAGGTCCGGGTGGCTGTCGCGCAGGTAGTCCAGCATCTCCTGCTCAAATCGGGCCACGTCCGGCAGCGGAACGTCATCCAAGAGTCCGACCGTGCCGGCAAAGATCACGCACACTTGGTCGATGACTTCCATCGGGGCGTACTGGCCCTGCTTGAGTAGTTCGGTCACGCGCTGGCCGCGCTCCAACTGGTTGCGCGTGGCCTGGTCCAGGTCGGAGGCGAACTGCGCAAAGGCCGCCACGTCGCGGTACTGCGACAGGTCCAGGCGCAGGCCGCCGGAGACCGACTTCATGGCGCGAATCTGGGCGTCGCCGCCCACGCGCGACACCGAGATCCCCGGGTTGATGGCGGGACGGATACCGGCGTTGAAGAGGTCGGCTTCCAGGTAGATCTGGCCGTCCGTGATGGAGATGACGTTGGTTGGAATGTAGGTGGTGACGTCGCCTTCCTGCGTCTCGATGATCGGGAGCGCGGTGAGGCTGCCGCCGCCGTGCTCGTCCGACAAGCGGGCGGCCCGTTCGAGCAGGCGTGAGTGCAGATAGAACACGTCGCCGGGATAGGCCTCGCGTCCGGGCGGACGCCGCAGCACCAGCGAGACCTGGCGGTAGGCCCAGGCGTGTTTGGTCAGGTCGTCGTAGATGACCACGGCGTCCTGGCCGTTGTCGCGGAAGTACTCGCCAATGGTGCAGGCGGCAAATGGCGCCATGTATTGCAAAGCGGCCGGCTCGCTGGCCGAGGCCAGGACCACGATGGTGTGCTCCATGGCGCCCGCTTCCTGCAGGGTGGCCACGACCTGGGCAACGGCGCTTTCCTTCTGGCCGATGGCGCAATAGATGCAGATCAGGTCGCCGCCGCGTTGGTTGATGATGGTGTCAAGCGCGATTGCGGTCTTGCCGATCTGGCGGTCGCCGATGATCAGTTCACGCTGGCCGCGGCCGATCGGCGTCATGGAGTCAATGGCCTTGAGGCCGGTCTGGACGGGCGTGTCCACGTTCTGGCGCTGGGCCACGCCCGGCGCAACCTTTTCGATCACGTCCGAGCGCGACGCGTTGATCGGACCCTTGCCGTCGACTGGTTCGCCGATGGCGTTGACGACGCGTCCGAGCAGCTCCGGACCGACGGGAACTTCGGCGACACGGCCGGTGGTTCGGGCCTCGTCGCCCTCCTCGATTCGCAGGTAGTCACCCAGGATGACCGCACCAATCGTGTCTTCTTCCAGGTTCAGGGCCATGCCGGTGACGTCGTGCGGGAATGCCAGCAATTCGCCCGCCATGGCCTGCGAAAGGCCGGACAGCCGGGCGACGCCGTCGCTGACTTCGAGGACGTGCCCAACGTTGGCCTGCTCGGCCTGGGCCTGGAATCCTTCGATCTGTTGCCGAAGGGCGTCTGCGATCTCTTGTGGGCTAATAGCCATTCGGGGCTCCCGCTAGCGCAAGCTGGACGCCAGGGCTTGCAGCCTGGCGTGGACGCTCAGGTCAAGTACGTCGTCGCCGCGACGGACGACGAATCCGCCCAGCAGGGCGGGATCGATATCGGTGGTGAGACGAAGAGTGCGGCCAGGGGCGGTAAGACTGTCGCGCAAGTCGCGCAATTCGCTTTCCCCCAGGGCTGCGGCGGTTGTGACGTGCACGCGATCGACGCTCTGCGCCTCATCAGCGGCATCACGAAACCGGCGCGCGATCTCCTGGGTGAGTTCGACCTCGCGCTGCTCGGCGAGCAGGCGCAGCAGGCCGAGCCCGCGGGCGGAGATCGCCTCGCCGGCGGCGCGCTGCACCGCCTGAAGCCGCTCGTCGAGCCCGATGGACGTGCTTTGGAGGAACCGACGCGACTGATCGTCATCTGCTACCGCGCACAGCACGTCCAGATCGGCCTCCCAAGCGTCCCACGCCTGACCGGCTCGGGCGTCGGCGACGACAGCCTCAACGTACCGTGCGGCGCGTCGACGCCGGCTGCCGCGCATCGTTAGCTCGAGCCTCCGGAGACTTCGGTAATCGCCTCCTGGACCAGCCGACGGTGTTCGGGATCGTCGATCGAGCGATCCAGCACGCGCGCGGTGGCGCCAATGACGAGATCGGCCGTTTGCGAGCGAAGCTCGGCGGCGACGCGCGCGCGGTTGCGGTCCACTTCGGCCGCCGCCTCCGAGCGCATGCGCTCGGCCTCGGCGCGGGCTTGTTCAAGCTCGCGCGCACGCAGCGTCTCCGCGGCGCGGCTGGCCTCCTCTCGAATTCGCTGCGCCTCGGCGCGGGCGCTGGCCAACTCCGCCTGAAACTCGGCACGTTCCGTTTCCACCTGTGTTCGCAGGTTCTCGGCTTCGTCCAGGCTCTCGGCGATCCGCTGTCGCCGGCGTTCCAGCATGGCGACCAGCGGCTTGAAGAGGAGACGATGCAGCACCCACAGAAAGATCAGGAAGTTGGCAACCTGAAACAGGATGTTCGGGAAGCTGATGCCAAGCGGCGCAGGCTCACTCATAGCCACATCTCCGTAGCCGTCTTAAGCGTCGGGCTTATCCGAATGCCAACAGGATCCCGATGATGAACGCGTAAATGCCGATGGCCTCAGCGAGGCCCAGGCCGACGATCATCGTGTTGCGGATGTCGCCCGAGGCTTCGGGGTTGCGCCCGATAGCGTTCATGGCGGCCTGAACTCCGAAGCCGATGCCGAGGCCCGGCCCAATGGCGCCTAGACCGATGGCCAGGCCCGCGCCCAACGGCGTGAGGTCCGTAACTGTCTCCACGAGGTCACTCTCCTCCTGCGCGCACTAGTGCGCTTCGGCCGTATCCGGCCCAACCGACTGGCCCGTGAACACCATGCTGAGCATGAAGAAGATCACGGCTTGAACGAGACCAAAAAGAATCTCCAACACCAGGAACACCGCCCCGATCAATGGCAGATGCCCGAGAGCGAAGGCGCCCAGGATGGGTCCATTGAGCAGCACCTCGCCCGCGAACAGGTTGCCAAAAAGTCGGAAGGACAGCGAAATGATGACGAAGAGTTCAATGATGATAAAGACCGGCGCCAGGAAGGCGACCTGCGTCATTTCCTTGAGATGCCCTAGCGGGCCGTGCGACGAGATGCCGGACGCGTGGATGACGACGAAGGCCGTCAGCGCTAACGCAATGGTCATGTTGATGTCGGCGGTGGCCGGACGAAAGATCGGCGCGGCGATGGTTTCCAGATGGCCGTCCTGATAAATCTCCGAGGGCGTCCAGATCGTCCCGATGCCCGGCAGCAGGCTGGACCAGTTGGAAATGGTGATGAAAACGAAGAATGTCGCACCGAAGGCAAACACGCGACCCGCGTAGCGCCGGCCCACGGTGGACTCGACAAGGTCCATCAGGAACTCAGTGACCGTTTCGGCCACGTTCTGGAGACCCCCGGGCACCAGGGCGGCTTCGGGATCGCGTCGGATATGCCGGGTGGCGAACCACGCCAACGCCAGGATGCCGGCCATCGTGAGCCACATGGTGAACATGGAGTTGGTCACCGTAAACGGCCCCAGGGGTGTCTCCCATGGACCAGCCAGCGGCTCCGCCGCCGCGCTGACGTGGGGGGCGAGATCCTGGCCCGGCGCCGCCATGCCTAGCGATTCCCCCCGCGCTGCCAGCTGAAGATCAGGTACATCACGTAGATGCTGGACGCCAAACCAAGGAGTATTCCTCCGAGCAGCACGAAGGGCGCAGTGCCCAACCGGTCATCGATCCAGCGTCCTCCCAGGATGCCGGCAACCATGAACGTGCCCACGATGAATCCGAACTCAAGGGCAAGCGCCGCAGACCGAAGCGCACCCACAAGGACACGCAGCCCTCATGACTTTGTGAAAACGTTCACGTTCTCGCCGCAGGGAGTCTAGCAGAGGGCTCCGACCGGTCCAGCGCGAGCGTCCGCAAAGTCGCCCGCGGTCTTGCGTCGGGACCGCAGACGGCTCTACGCTGTCCGGGCGACGGACCGCCGGGTCCTCGCTCGTCACCCGAAGTGCCCCATGCTGCGACGTCCAAGCCGAGCTCGAGTCACCGTACGCACCCTGGCCGTTGTTCTCACGCTGGCTGCGGCATCGCTGGTGCTGGGCACCTGGCTGTATTCGGTCGTTCCCTAGCCGACGCCGTTCAAGCGCGCGCCGACGCGCGCCCACGCGCCGCGGAACCGTCGGCCGCTAGATGATGTCGGTGGGCCGGATCGCCTCGCCGCGAATCGTCGCCGGATCGTCCACCAGCCGCCAGATTTCGCCGCCCAGCGCCATCGCGAAGACGGTGTGGTCTTCGGCAAAGTTGGGCGAGGCAGCCACCCGCAGCACCGCGCGGTTTCGCAGGTTGGGGTTGAACTCCGACCAGCCGGCGCCACCATTGGCTGACTTGAAGACGCCTCGGCTGGTCGCCGCATACACCGTGGTGTCGTCGGCGAACGTTGGCGTGGCATCGATCCAGAGCACGGCCGTCTCGGCGTCGCCCGGATAGGTTCCCGACCAAACGTCTTCAAATCGCGCCGCGGGACGGAACACCTGGCTGGCCGTGGCGAACAGCCAAGACCGCTCTTTGTCGGTGTAGGTGGAGGGTATTGCCAACGACACCCACGGCGTGTTGGTCTCGTGTTCCACGAAGCGTTCGAATGATTCACCGCCGTCATAGCTGACGTGCACCGCCGCGGCGCCTTGCCCAACGGTCCCCGCGAAGACTGCCCGGTCCATCTGGAAATTGGGTCCCGTGGCCAGCGCCACGACCGTCTCGCCGTCGAAATCGTGCGGCAGCCGCTCCCAACTTTCACCCGCGTCGGTGCTGCGATACGTCAAACCCAGCGCGCCGCCGGCAAACACCGTGCGATCACCGGCAAAGTCCGACGAAAACGCCACGGCACGGACGTCATCAAGGTCAAAGCCGTCAACCGCTTCGTCCCAGTGATGTCCGTGATCGGCGCTGCGGAAGAGCCCCGCCTGCGTGGCCACCAGAACGATGCCATCGTCCGAATACCCGGGGGATGCGGCAATACCGGCGATATCCAACTCAGCCATGTCTTCGCCGCGCATTTCCCAGGTCTCGCCGCCGTCGGTCGAAACATGGACACCGCTGCCGGAACCGCCCGCGAACATCGTCCGGTCCGTCCCGAAGTCAGGGGATATAGCGAGCGTGACCCAGTTCTGACTGGTGATACCCGTGTTGCGCGGTTCCCAGGTGACGCCGAGATCGCTGGAACAGAGCAGCCCCGTGAGGAAAGTGCCGGCCCAGAGTTGCGTGGCGTCGTCGGTTGGAAGAAGCGCAAGAGTCAGAATCGACCCATAGCTGTCCTCCAGGGCCCGGGATTCCCAGGACGCGCCGCCGTCGGTGCTGATGACCACGCCCTGAGCGCCGGTGCCGGCAACGATCGTCTGATCGTCCGCGAACGACGGAGAGACGCACACGGCGTTGACCGCCTCATCGCCGACTGCCTGAACCTGGGCCCAGGTGCGTCCGGCATCCTTGGACACCCACAGGCCGCGTTCTTCGGTCGCGGCCACGACCGTTCGGTCGGTGCTGAAGTCCGGGGCCAGGGCCATGGCCTGCACGGTGGCCGTGCCGAAGTCGTCGCCGCCAAGCTGCTCCCAGGTGCGTCCGCCATCGCTCGATCGGCACACGCCGCCGTTGACGATGCCGGCGAAGACCATCTGGTCGCTGCGGAAGTCGGAGGAAACCGCCAGCGTCTGGATTGAGAGTCCCGACAACCCCACGTTCGAGGGGTTCCAGCTCCGGCCACCGTTGGTCGTGCGATAAACGCCGTCGCCGTCCGTTCCCAGCAGAGCAATGCGATCGGTCGCGTACGACGGCGAAAGCGCCAGGGCCACGACGTTGGGAATCGCGCCCCAGAACGACAGACGGTTCCAGGTCTCGCCGCCGTCGAACGACTTGAACACACCACCCTGCACCGCGCCGGCAAAGGCGTTGCTGTCGCGATCGTAGTCCGGCGACACCGCGACGGCCTGGATGTATGGACTCGTGAGCTGGGCGTTGGATATCCGCCAGCTGTGGCCGTCATCGTCGGACAGGAAGACACCGGACATGGTGCCAATGAAAATGCGACGGCCCTCGGAATGCGAGGCCATCGCGATTGATGTCACCGTGCCGCCCTCTTGGCCGCCGACACGCTGCCAGCGATTGACGGCCGGGTCGGCGGTTTCGACTTCAACCATGCGTTAGAGCCTCCGGACTCGCGGATCGACGAAATGGAGAGCGCCAATGGCGCCCCGGCGTCTCAACTCGTTCTCGAAAGGACGCCCACAGCATAAGGCCCGCGATGGGGCAGTGCGCGTCCATCGGGGCTGTTCGCAGTGTACGCAGTGGCACTGGCCCGCAACAACTGAACGGTAACTCTGGGGGTCAGCCTGGAATCCGCAATTCCTGGCCCGCGAAGATGCTGTCGGGGTCGCTGAGGCCGTTGGCGGCCATCAGATCGTCGATGCTGACGCCATAGGCGACCGCTATCTGGCTGAGCGTATCGCCCTGCTGCACGATGTATGGGCCCGGCGCATCGGTGGTTTCGGGAATCTCGGTGCCTGCTGGCAACCGCAGCCGCAGGCCCGCATCCACATTGTTGGGATCGGAGATGTCGTTGAGGTCCACGATCACGCTGACGGGTACGTCATAGAGCTGGGAGATTCGTGTGAGCGTCTCACCGGGCCGCACGACATGCGTCGCCGGCGTTGGGGCCGGGGTGAGCGTTGGCGTGGGAACCGGCGTGGGCGTGGCCGTTGGCGTTGGCGACAGCACCACGATCGCAACGCCGGTCGGTGCGGCCTCCGTGGCGGAGGGCAATACCGGCGACGGCAGTGCAACACCCACCGGCGCCCCTCGCAGCGCGGCGTCTCCGGCCGCCGAAGCGGCAGCCCGATACCCATCTTCCTGCCAGGCCAGGATTCGCCAGGCGATCAGGACGGCGGCCAGCAGCAGGGCCAGGCGCACATAGCGGACCCAGTGCCGGTCCAGCGGCCGCAGGGCATCGGGCCCCGTGACCTTGACCCAACGCAGTTCCGGCTCAATGGCCGGGCCGGCCTCGCCGTCACTCACCATCCGAACGCCATGTACAGATCGTTGACGTTGGTGCCCGTCGGCCCCAGGCGCACCAGGTCGCCGCAGCACTCGAGGTAGTGATACGAATCGTTGGCCGCCAGGGCGCCGGCGCAATCGCCGCCGGCGGCGGCCGCGCGTGCAAGCGTGCTCCCATCGATCAAGCCGCCGCAGGCGTCCGTGGGCCCGTCGGTACCGTCTGTCGCCAGGGCAAAGACCGCGGTGTTGGGTTCGCCGGCCAGCGCCTCAGCCGCCGCAACCGCGAGTTCCTGGCTACGGCCACCGCGTCCATTGCCACGAACGGTCACCGTGGTCTCGCCGCCGAAGATCGCGCACCCGGGCCGTTTCACCGGGCGTCCGCTGCGTGCAATGTCGACGGCGGCGCCGGCAACCAGCTTGGCGATTTCGCGCGCCTCGCCTTGCACGCGCGAGGTCACGAATTGGGCATGTAGTCCCGCCGCCTCGGCGGCAGCCGCCGCCGCCAACCCCGCGCGGGCGTTGTCAGCGATAACCAGGTTCGAGACGCGCTCGAAGAGCGAACTGTGAGGCTTCGGTGTCTCAGGAAGGCCGCCCAGGGCCCCCGTCTCCAGACGCGTGCGGATCGAGGTAGGCGCGGAAGCTCGCAAGCCGAACGCATCCAACGCCGCCAGCGCATCGGCATACGTCGTCGGGTCCGGCGACGTAGGACCGGACGCAATGACGTCCATCGGGTTGCCTACCACGTCGCTGACCAGCAGGCCAACGACGCGCGCCGGCGCGGCGGCCGCCGCCAGCAGGCCGCCGTGAAACTCGGACAGGTGCTTCCGAATGGCGTTCATCTGGTTGATCGTGGCGCCCGAACGCAAGAGCTGGTCGGTCACGTCCTGAAGCTCGGACAGTGGGACGTCGTCAGGCGGGCACGGCGTCAGCGCCGATCCGCCCCCGGAGATGACACAGAGCACCAGGTCGCCATGGCCGGCCGTGCCGGCCATTTCCAGCAGGCGCAGGGTCGCCTCTTGTCCGCGCGCGTCAGGCACGGGGTGGCCGGCTTCCACGATCTCGACGTGTCCGACCGGCGACGCATAGCCATCTTTGGTAATGACCAGACCGCCCGCAACGCGATCGCCCAGGATGTCCACCAGCGCCGCCGCCATGCGCGGGCTGGCCTTGCCGGCGCCCAGCACGATCACGCGCCGAGCGTCGGCGTCAGGAATGAGCAAGCGCCCAATCCGGACGCCGCTGTCGCTAAGCGAGACCGTTTCGCGCACGGCGGTCGCGGGGTCCACCGCGGCAATCGCCGCCCGCCCGATTGCCATGATCGCGGCGCGCATTCCCTCGTCCCGCACGTACGACGGCTCCGTCCCGCTCAACGTTGCGTCCAGTGTAGGCAGCGCCTCAGTCTGAGAGTGCGCAATAGGCTAGTCCGACAAGGTCTGGACCGACGTGCGCGCCCATGACCGGGGTAAAGCTCGTGACATACAGATCGTCCGGCGCCATGTCGCGCCGTATCTGCTCGGCCAGTTGATGTGCCTCGTCGACCGCCGCCGCGTGATGCACCGCCACACCGAGATAGCTGGAACCCTGGGCCGCGCGCTGGACGTGCTTCACCAATGCGCGCAGCGCCCGCCCGCGCGATCCGAATGCGGCGCGAAAGCGGATGCGGCCATGCCGCATTTCGAACATCGGCGTGGACGGCAACACGTCGGCCACCCGCGCCACCACCCGGGGCACGCGCCCCCCGCGCGCCAGGTACTCCAAGGACCCCAGCAGCGCGACGATCGCGCTCTCGTTCGCCACCTGGCGCACCGTCCGCTCCACCGTGTCCAGGTCGGCCCCCGCACTGGCCGCGCGGGCGCCCAGCAGCACGGGAAATCCGTGCGCCATGGTTGCCGCACCGGTCGGAATGACTCGCACAAACGGCGGACCGGGGAAATCCCGCGCCGCCATCTCCGCCACTTCGGTCATCGCCGAGATGCGACGCGGGATCGTGGCGCACACGACGTCCAGCCCAGCATCGCGCGCGCTCGCAAACTCGGCGGCATATGCGCGCGGCGACGTGGCGCTGGTCGTCGGCAAGTTGGGGTCGGTTGCCAGTCGTTTCCAGAACGACTCGTTCGTTATGTCAACCCCGTCACGAAGCTCCTCCCCATTCCACACCAGCACCGTCGGCACGACGGAAATCTCGTGCCTCGCGATTTCGTCCGATGGAAGACAGGCGCTCGAGTCGGTAATCAGCCGGACACGCCGGACCTGGTCACGGCCGGTCGCGGTCAAGCAGGAACCTCCGCCAGAGCAGCGTGGCCGTGGACACGTCGTCCGGCGCATCCGCCTTGCGGAAGCCGAACAGGCGGGCGGTGATCAGCAGCCCCAGCAGCGTCCAGCCCGCGAGGCTCAGGGTCAGGGCCGCGCCCGTGAGGCTCAGCACGATGGCCGTGGCAAAGAAGCCGATCAGCGCCCCCGGCGCCGAGTCCTTGATGATTGCCCTGCCGAGCACCATCCCGGCGAACGCCAGCGCCATGTGCCACGACCCCAGCGCGGCCAGCGCGGCCCCGGCCGGCCCGATACCCCGGCCGCCGCGAAACCGCAGCGTGAACGGCCACACGTGCCCGGCCACCGCCACCACACCCGCCACCGCCGACACTTCGTACGTAGCCAGACGCTGTGCGATGAAGATCGCCAGCACCGGCTTCAGTGCGTCGGCCAGCCCGGCGATCGCCCCGCGCACCTTGCCGATCCGCTCGATGGCCGCGGACCCGCTCACGCCCCCCGATCCCTCCGCCAGCAGATCATGTCCGGCCAACCGGGCCGCCAGGTACGCGAACGGCACCGACCCGATGGAATAGGCAAGCAGCAGGGTCAGCAGGGTACTCATTGGCCGTTTCGCCGCCCCGCCTCGCGAGTCCGGCTGCGGCGCGCGCCAATGGTGTCGCGTGAGACCGAGTAGACACTGGGAATCGTTTCGAGGCGCCGCATCAGCCGGGCCATCTGGGCCACGCTGCCCATGCCCACCGTAATCCGCATCGTGGCCTGGCGCTGCCGGTTGGTATGCACGTTCGCGGAGGTGATATTTAAGCCCTCGTCGCGGATGACGCCGGTCACGTCGTGCGCCAGGCCCTCGCGGTCGTCGGCCTGCACGCGGATTTGCACCGGGAGCAGCTGGCTCGTCTCGTCGATCCACCAGACCCGCACGCGAGCGCCGGGCAGCCCCGCACCCTGACGGCAGCGAGATCGATGAACCTCAATGCTCTTGTCTGCGGCAATACCGCTGATCTTCATTCCCGGTCTCGGCTTGCAGCAGGCGCCCAGCCGGATCGGCAGTTCCAGATCCGCGCCGACCAACTGGCCACCCCACTCCACGTCAACCAGCCGCTCGGGCTCGCGCAGGTTCTTGACGTTGGCGCAACTCAGTCGGTGGACGCTGATTCCGTGACCGCGCGTAATGAACCCGACGATGTCGTCGCCCGGCAGCGGGCTGCAGCACGAGGCGACACGCGTGAGCAGGTTTCCGACCCCGAGAACGCGGACCAGGGGCTGGACCTCGCGATCCGTTGGTTCGTCCGCCGGTAGCCCTTCGTCGTCCGCCTCTTCGACTTCCTCGGTCAGCTTCAGCCGGTTGATGACTTGCGGAACCGTGGTCGCGCCATAGCCCACGCCCGCCAGCAGGCTGTCCACGTCGCGATAACCCAGGTCGGCGGCCACCGGATCTAGCCCGTCGCCCGGCAGCTGCGAAATCCGGCCCTGGCCCAGGCGCCGCAGTTCCCGTTCCAGCAGTTCCTTGCCCGACTCGATGTTCTCGGCGCGCTGACGCCGCTTGAACCACTGCCGGATCTTGTCCCGCGCGTGCGCCGTGTGGACCAGCGACACCCAGTTGCGGCTGGGACCCTGGCTGTTGCTGCTGGTCAGGATTTCCAGCACGTCGCCGTTCTGCAGCTGGTACTCCAGCGGCACCAGCCGACCGTTCACCTTGGCGCCAATGCAGGTGTGCCCGATGTCGGTGTGGATGCGGTAGGCGAAGTCCAGCGGCGTGCTGCCGGCCGGAAAGTCCTTGATCTCGCCGCGCGGCGTGAACACGAAGACCGTGTCGCTGAAGAAATCTGTCTTCACCGCGTCCACGAACGACCCGGCGGTCTCCTCGTCGGCCTGCCACGTCAGGATCTGCCGCACCCAGGCCAGCTTTTCCGAGAAGTCCTCTTCGCCGTCGTGATCGTCCGCCTTGTAGCGCCAGTGCGCCGCCACGCCGTATTCGGCCGCCGCGTGCATTTCCTGGGTTCGAATCTGGATCTCGATTGGCCGCGCGTCCGGCCCCAGCACGGCCGTGTGCAGGGAGCGGTAGCCGTTCTCCTTCGGCGCCGAGATGTAGTCGTCGAACTCGGCCGGAATATGCCGCCAGGCCCCATGCACCACTCCCAGCGCCGAATAGCAGTCGTGCACGTCGTCCACGATCACCCGCACGGCCAGGATGTCGTAGACCTCCTCCAGCGGGACGTTCTTGCGCTGCGTCTTTTGCTCGATGCTGTAGACGTGCTTGATGCGGCTCTGGATCAGCGCGTCCGTACCGCCGGCGTCCAGCGCCTCGCGCAGCCCGCCGGTCACGGCCTGCACCACGTCCTCACGCGCCGCCCGTTCGGCCAGCAGCCAACTGGCGATCTCGCGGTAGCGCACGGGCTGCAGCAGCTTGAACGCATGATCTTCCAGCCGCCAGCGCCACTCCTCGATGCCCAGGCGACCCGCCAGCGGGGCAAAAATCTCCAGCGTGTCGCTGGCATAGCGCGCGCGCTTGTCGGGTCGATAGACGTGCGCCGTCTGCAGGTTGTGCAGGCGGTCGGCCAGCTTGATCAGCACCACGCGAATGTCCCGCGCCATGGCCAGGAACACCTTGCGCAGGTTCTGGGCCTGGCGGTCGTCCAAGCTCACGACCGTGATGTCGTCCAGCTTGGTCACGCCATCGACCAACTCGGCCACGCTGGATCCGAACCTGGCTCGAATCGTCCCGATGTCCACGTTCGTGTCTTCCACGCAGTCGTGCAGCAGCGCGGCCGCAACGGTGTCGGGATCCAGGTGCAGGTTCGTGAGCATCAACGCCACGTTCATCGGATGCTGCACGAACGGCTCGCCGGTCAGGCGGCGCTGTCCCTCGTGCGCGCGTTCCGCCAGCGCGGTGGCCCTGCGAATCAGTCGCTCGGCTGCCGGCACGTCGTCGGGCGGCGTGTAGGACCGAACGGCGTCCAGCAGGTCCTCCAGCGTGGTCTCCACCCGGCCCGCGCCGACCATGGGCGCCAGCGTGGCCGTGACCGATGAGGGCACCGCTCCTCCCCTATCCGCCGCTAGACCGGCCGTAGCCGGATGTCGTCCACCAGCATCTGCAACCGGGTCTCCCCGCGAAAGTTTCGCAGTCCCAATCTGAACGCCACGTCCACGCAGCGCCCTGGGCCCAACGCGCCCTGCTGATCTTTGTGGCGAAACCAGATGGCTTCCACATTGCGCGCCAGTTCCTCGAACCGCAGCACCACGTGATCCTCGCCTACCAGCCGGGAGTCTTGGATACGTACATTCTCTACGACCAGGCGCGGCTCTTCATGTTCTGGCCCCCAGGGACCCAGCAGCTCGAGCGCCTGGTACGTCTCCCAGGAGATCGTGCGCGGATAGACGCGGCCGTCCGCGCTTAGGCGCGGCCCCGTGTATTCGGGCAGCTCGAGGCTGGCGAGGGTCTGCGCCAGCCCGCGTCGCAGCGCGTCGACGTTCTGTGGCAGTACCGAAAAACCGGCGGCGCCGGCGTGCCCGCCCCAACTCTCCAACCAGTCGCCCTGGAGTCCCAGCAGGTCGCGCAGGTTGAATCCGTCCGGCGCGCGCGCCGATCCCTGCACCAGCCCGTCGATCTCCGAGCCGACAAATGCCGGCGTGCCGTATTCCTCGCACAGCCGCGACGCGGCCAGCCCCACCACCCCTGGCGCGAATCCCGGATCGGCCGCGAAGACCACCGGGCTGCCGTCCACCATGGCGCGCGCCGCGTCCACCACGTCCTGGGTCAGCCGGCGCCGCTCGGCGTTGAGTTGGTTCAGCTCATCCGCGATTTCCGCGGCCCGCACCGGATGCCTGGCCTGCAGCAACTCCAGCGCAAGCTGCGCACTGGCCAGCCGCCCCGCGGCGTTGAGCCGCGGCGCCAGCGCAAACGCGATGTCGTCCGACCTGATCGACTCCGGCTGGCGGCGCGACGCCTCGGCCAGCGCCCTGACACCCGGTCGCGGCGAGGCCCGCATCCATTCCAGGCCTTCCATCACGAAGGCCCGGTTCTCGTCTCGAATGGGCGCCACGTCGGCCACGGTGCCCAGGGCCACCAGATCCAGGAAACGCTCGGGGTCGGGCAGTTGCTCGGGGAACTCGTCGGCAAGCGCCTGCACCAGCTTGTAGGCCACGCCCACCCCGGACAGTCCGCCGAACGGATAGCCCGAACCTGGAGCATTGGGGTTCAGCAGCGCCGCGGCCTTTGCCGGACGGGTGTCGGTCGGATGGTGATCGGTCACGATCACGTCCAGGCCGGCCGCGGCCGCGCGGTCGATTTCCTCGTGCGCCGCCGCCCCGCAGTCGGCGGTGACGATCAGCGTTGCACGTTCCCTCGCCACGGCGTCGATCGCGCCGGCATTCAGCCCGTAACCCTCGGTCAATCGCTTCGGGATGTAGGGGAATGCGTCCAGCCCCAGCGCCTCGGCCGTCTCCAGCAGCATCGCCGTCGCGCTGACCCCGTCCACGTCGTAATCGCCGTAAATGCACAGGCGCTCTCGCTTGTGCATCGCCTGCGCGATCCGCGCCACCGCCAGGTGCATCTCGTCCAGCAGGTACGGGTCGTGCGGCGGCAGCGGCCCCAGCATGAACTCGTGCAGCTTCTCGGCCGAGTCGTGCCCGCGGTTATGCAGCACCTGGACGGCCAACGGCGGCAGCTCATCAACTTCGGCGAACAACGCCGCGGGGGCACGCGACGCGATGTCCCACACCGCCCCCGTGAGACTGCGCCTGGGATCGTCGCGCGTGTCAGCCACGGCACCAGCCTAACCAGTCGCCCGCCCGCGGCGCGATAGGCTGCGGTGGTCTGGCCCGCGCTGGGAGCGGCTGCATGAACCTCGCGATTATCGGCGCCGATAGCACGCATACCGAGAACTTCGCCGGCATCATCAACCGCGGCCTGGCCGGCCCCGGCCTGCGCGTCACCAGGCTCTGGGGCGCCGACCCCGAGCAGGCCCGCGCCAAGGCGCTGGAAACTGGCATTGACGAGGTGGTCGAGGCGCCCGAGCAGGCCATGCAGGACGTGGACGCCGTGCTGGTGCTCAACCGCTGGGGTCCCGACCACTTCGCGCCCGCCATGCAGGCCGTCGATCGTGGGCTGCCGCTGTTCGTGGACAAGCCGCTGTGTGACGATCCGCTGGAGGCCGTCACGCTGGTGCGCGCCGCCGCCGCGGCCGGCGTGCCGCTGCTCTCCGCGTCAGCCGTGCGCTACGACCGCGCCGTTCGCCAGTTGCTCGAGCGCCTTCCCGACCTGGGCCGCACGCGCTCGATCATGTTCACCCTGCCACAGAACTGGCAGCTCTACGGCGTCCACGCCGTGGACGTAATGCACGCAGTGTTCGGCGTCGGCGCGCAGGATGTCACGGCCATCCGCGACGAGCTGGGCGACGTAGTCACCATCCGCTGGCCCGACGGCCGGGTGGGCATCGCCAACCAGGCGCGCGAGGCCTGGATGGGCATGCTTTGCGTCGCCCTCGGCGAAACGGGCTGGACCCACGCCGACATGCACTTGAGCGACACCATCGACGGCTTTCCCCGCATGTACCTGGAGGTCATCAGGCAGTTCCTGGCGATGCTCGAAACCGGTGTGCCGCCAATCAGCAACCAGGAAATGGTGGACGTGATTCGCGTGGTGGCCGCGGCCGACCGTTCGGCGACCTCGGGCGCCCGCTGCGTACCGCTGAGCGAGATGCCCGCGCTCTAGCCCACCCAGCCGAATACGTAGAGGCCGGCCCCCGCGCCGATGGCGGCGCCGACGGCGATGCCGATCACGATGGCCACCAGCAGCCACATGCCGCTGCCGCCCGGGGCGGATGGCGCGGGCGCTCGTGGCGCCTCCTGTCGACGTAGCGACTCCGGACTGGTCGAGATCTGCTCGATAACCGGCTTCTGACTGCTCACGGCTAGCGGACTCCCGCCGGCTGGGCGCCAAGCGCAGGCGCAAATGACCCGCAGCCAGGGTCTGCCCCAATGTGTCGGGCGTTCAGCCAGCGGCCCGCGACAGGCATGAACGAGGCTACCATCCGCCCCAACTACGTAGACGGCTAGCTTTCCTAACTGGCTCCATGATTCGCCAGCCTGCATCGTCCAGCCTTGGCGCAATTTTCGTCCTTCTCACCGTCATGGCGTTCAACGTCAACTTGATTGGACCGATCCTGGGCGAACTGCAAGCTGAGTTTGACGTATCACTGCCGGTGCTGGGCTTGCTGCTGTCCATGCAAGCCGTGGCTCGCGCCGTGGCCATCGTGCCCGCCGGCTTCCTGGCCGACCGGCTGCCGCCTCACACGCCACTGACCGCCGGCACGCTCTGCACCGCCGTCGGCTGTGCGATCAGCGCGCTCGCCCCGGACTACCGCGTGCTGCTGGCGGGTGTGCTGGTGACCGGGCTGGGCACGGCCCTCGTCTACACCACCGGACTCGCCCATACCTTGCGTTCAAGTGAGGGGAGCGACCGTAGCCACACCGCCGGACGGATCTTGGCCGCTGTTCAGATGGGCGCCCTCATCGCGCCGACCGTATCCGGCCTGGCTGCCAGCACGTTTGGCTGGCGGGCCGCCTTTGCCCTGGGCGCTCTGGTTGGCGGCATCGCCGCGCTTCTGCCGTTGCTGTTCATGCGAGCGCCCCAGCCAGCGCCGGAGTCAGGAACCGCGCCGATTCCCAGGCTCGCTCGGCTCGGGCTGAGCCCCTCCCTGCTCCCCGTGATTGGCTTCTCCGTTCTCATTCTTGGGGCCGGTACGTTCGCCATTAAGCAGGTCTTGTTGCCCCTCTATGGCAGCGTGGGTCTCGACTTCGACCCGGCCCGCGTTGGCCTCGTGCTCACCTTGGCCAACGCGTTGCGCACACTCGTTACCTACAAGACCGGGCCGGTGATGGATCGCCTTGGCCATCGGCGCGCCCTGATTGCGACGGGCGGTCTCAGTGTGGCGGCGGCCTTGCTCCTGGTGTTCCCCGCCGGACTGGCCTGGTACATCCTGGTGGCGGTGCTCTTCGCGCCCAGCGGACTGGTAACTCCCCTGCCGGCCGTGCTGATCGCCGAGCGCATGCCGCGCACCACCGTTGGCCGCAGTATCGGGATCATGCACCTCAGCGTTGATCTGGCCGCACTGGCGGTGGCCCCGCTGATCACGCTGCTGTTGGACGTCCAGGGCTTCGGCGTCGTGGGCATCGCCGTGGCCGCTTCGTTCGTGGTCTCCACCCTGATTGGGCTGACGCTCGTGCGCTCTCGGCCCGTACAGCCAGAGCCCGAGCCGCTGTCGCCGCCCGTCGGCACACCCGGCGCCTAGGTCAGGCCTTCGAGTCGTCCGAGCCAACGATCGCCCCAAACGCGGCCACGGCGTTCTCGACGCCCTGCGTCAGCCGCGCCAACGCCGCGCGACGTCCGTGCGTTTCCACGCCCAACGGCCCTGGTCAGGCATGGGCGAGGCTACCACCGGTCGCGATTCACCCAGCCTGCCGCGGCGCTACCTGGTAAGCGCCCCGACGCTGTCCACCTCCTTCGCGAACGCCAGGGCCGCCCGCTCCACCACGTCCGCCAGCCGGCCGAGCGCCGCGCGACGGCTGCGCGTATCCACGATCACGGCCCGGCCCCGCGGCAGCTCTACAACCTTCCCCGGCGGCTCGCGATCCAGGTCCGCCGGCAGCTCGAACACCATGGACTTGCGCCCCGTCACGGCCTGTCCCAGCGCCCCGGCCGAAGCCGTCCCGCTGGAATCCCACAGCCGTTCCGCCAGTTCGCCGCACGCCGCGCGCATGCTCCGCGCCAGGCGCGCCAGGTCGGGGGCCTCCCACAGGTGGTTGGCCTCCTTTGATTCCAGCCAGCGCTCGGCGCATCCGAACCCGAACTCCGCCTGCTCAAATGTCACCAGCAGCCGCTCCAGCGCTGCGGTGTCGCGCAACGCCGCCCCGGCGCGGACAGCCTCGGTCGCCCCGCGTACGGCCTCGATCCCAAAGCGAACGCCTCTGATTTCGATGTCGTCTCCGAGGGGCACGAACAGGATCCCCGCGAGGTCGGGCACCGGAATCCCAGCCGGTTTAATCGGCCGGTCCCGCCGAATCGCGCCATAGATCCACTTGCGCGGTGCGTAAGCGGGAAACGCGCCGCTCCAGCCGCCAGCGAGGTCGATGAAGCCAGGTTCCAACTGGTCCGGGCCGACGCCGTGGGCCGCGCCCTCTGAATCGACGGACTGGATCACCCCAAACCGCCCCTCGCTAAAGACAGGCGCGATGACCAGCCGGCCGGCGGCCGTCTGCTTTCGCAGCGCGGCGATGGCACTGCCAGCTTCGTCCTCGGCCCCAATCTCCAGCCTGACCTTGGCCTGGTCGGTGGCTCGAAATAGCGTGGACATCATTCGGACGTACCGCAGCGTCTCCACATCGGCGGTCTCGCTCCACGGCACCCAGAACGCCTCGCCCGAGCGCGTCACCAGCGAGTCCAGCGACCGCTCGATCCCCATGGCCGCCAGCGCCGCCTGCAGCGCGTGAAAAGCCATGGAACCCGCCGTGCGGTCCGCCGGCCAGCCCTTCAGCCGCGGCCCCGCCGCAGTCGTCAGCGCCCGCCGATCATTTCAACCACCACGTCCAACACCGCCGACGCCACCCCGGCTTTGCTCGTCAGCGGAATCTCCAGGTCGGGATGGTCGGGCCGCAGGATCGTCACGGCGTTGGTCTCGGCGGCAAAACCGGTGTCCGACCCCGCCACGTCGTTGACGACCAGGGCGTCCAGTTCCTTGCCGAGCAGCTTGCTCCTGGCGTTCTCCAGATGGTCGTTGGTCTCCGCCGCGAAGCCGATTCGCAGGAAGTCGCCCTGCAGGGACTGCAGCAGGTCAGGGTTTTCGATCAGGTCGATACCCGCCGGCTTCCCGCCGCGCTTCAGCTTCACGTCCGAGGTCGCCGCCGGACGGTAATCCCCCACCGCGGCGTTCATGATCAGCGCGTCGCAGCCCGCAACCGCCTGTTGCAGCGCGTCCAGCATCTCCTCGGCGGACTCGACGCGAGTCGTCTCGGCACCAGCCGGCGGCTCAACCGTCGCCGATCCCAAAACCAGCCGGGTCTCAGCCCCACGCTCCATGGCCGCCCGCGCCAATTCCACCCCCTGTCGCCCGCTGGCCGGGTTGCCGATAAACCGCACCGGGTCCATGAATTCCCGCGTGCCTCCGGCCGACACCACCAGCACTCGATCTTTCAGCGGCCCGTTGCGCCCCAACGTCGCTCGCACAACGTCCAACAGCACGGACGTTTCCGGGAGCCGCCCCTTGCCCTCCGCGCCCGAGGCCATCCGGCCGCTGTCCGGCTCGATCACGCGCACGCCGCGCTTCTTCAGCGTCGCCAGGTTGTCCTGTGTGGCCTGGTTGGCGTACATCCCCGGCTCCATCGCCGGCGCCACCACGATGGGCGCCTGCGTGGACAGCGCGACGGCCGAGCCCAGGTCGTCGGCCTGCCCGTGCGCCAGCCGCGCAATCGCGTTGGCCGTCGCCGGCGCCACCAGCAGCACATCCGCGTCCGCGGACAGTCGCACGTGCGCGATTTCGTTCTCGGCGGTCATTGCGCTGTCCGCCGAATACACCGTTCGCTGGGTCAGCGCCTGGAACGTCAGCGGGCCCACGAAGTCCTCGGCCGCACGCGACAAGACGGCATCAACTTCCGCCCCCGCCTGCGTCAACTTGCTGGCCAGGCCCGATACCTTGTACGCCGCGATGCCGCCCGTGACGTACAGCACCACGCGCGCGCCCTCCAGCACGCTCACGCTGCTGCCTCCGCCTGCTGGATCAACCACAAACCGCGCAGCGTCAGGTCCAGGTCCACGATCTCGAACAGCCCCACGTCCTCCGCCACCACCGGCGCCTGCCCGCCCGTGGCGATGGCGCGGTAGTCCGCGCCCAGTTCCGACTGCAACTGCTCGATCAGCCCGCGCACCATCCGCACGTATCCCCAGTACACCCCAGACTGCATCGATCCGGTGGTCTCCGTTCCCACCAGCCGCGCCGGCCGCGCCAGCTCGATCGAGGGCAACTGCGCGCCCGCCGCCGTCAGCGCCCGCGCCGTGTTCTGCATGCCCAGCGTAATGATCACGCCCGCCAGGCTGCCCGCCGCATTGACGATGTCGAACGTGGTCACGCTGCCCAGGTCAACCACGATGGCGGGCGCCTGGTAGAACTCGCGCGCCGCCAGCGCGTTCGCCACCCGGTCGATGCCGACCTGCGCCGGCCGGTCCACCGCCAGGTCGATTACCCGCACGTCCTGCGACCGAGCGATCAACGGCTCGCACCCCGCGGCGGCCCGCACGGCCGTGGCAATCCGCTCAGTCAGTGCCGGCACCACCGACCCGATGACGGCCGTCTCGATCCCGGTCACTCCCTGATGCGCCAGCATGGCGCGCAGCATCGCCTCGTGCTCGGCGGCGCTGCGGTTGAGGTCGCTGTGCACGGCCCAGCGCGCGCCGAGATCCTCGCCCTCGAAGACGCCGAATTTCGTGTCGGTATTCCCGACGTCGACGACCAGAACCATGGATAGTGCTCGCCCAGCCGTCGCCGCTTATCATATCGCCGACCGCGCCCCGGAAACGTCCCCCTTGGCCGACTTGCCGTCCCCGCTCCGCCTCACCCACCTGACCTGGCCCGAGGTCGAGCGCGCCCGCGACGGCGTGGAACTGGTCCTGCTCCCCATCGGCTCCATCGAGCAACACGGACCCAACACCTCGCTGGACACCGACCTGGTGATCTGCGAGGACCTCAGCCTGCGTCTGGCCGAGCGCTTCCACCCCCGCCTGCTGGTGGCCCCCACCATGCCCTACGGCATGTCCACCTATCACATGGGCTTCCCCGGCTCGATCACGCTGCGCCCTCAGACTTTCCTGCACGTCCTGGAAGACCAGTTGGCCTCGCTGCTGCACCACGGCTTCACGCGATTCCTGCTCACCAACTGGCACAGCGGCAACACCTCGATCATGAACCTGTCCATGCAGACCTTGCCCACCCGCCTGCCGCTGGACTTCCTGGCCGCCATCTCGCTCTACGACCTGGAGGACGACGAGCTGGAGGACGAGATCGTCAAGTCGCCCACCTCCGGCCACGCCTGCGAACTGGAAACCGCCGAGTTGATGGCCCTCCGTCCCGACCGCGTCAAGTACAACAATCTCGCCCCCGGCGACCTCAGCCCGCGCGGCAGCCGCCTGCGCCAGCGCTTCTGGCGCCGCTCCATCCGCCGCAACCACGACTTCTCCGACTTCTCCGCCAACGGCGCCGTCGGCGACGCCACCCTGGCCACCGCCGAGGACGGTTGGCGCATGATCCGCGTCATCGAGGAACGCGCCGACAAGCTCATCACCACCCTGCTCGACTCGCCCGACGACCTGTTGGCCCGCGGCCGCATTCCCGGCTGGCGCCACGCCCTGCACACCCGATGAGCGAACCGGTCAGCTTCGCCCTGCACAAGATGTCGTGGCCGGAGGTGGCGAAGGCCGCCGAGACGGTCGAACTCGTACTCATCCCCATCGGCTCCACCGAACAGCACGGCCCCAACCTTGGCATGGGCCAGGACCACGTCATCGCCAACGCCTATTGCGAACGCGCCGCCGAACGCCTGGCCCCGCGCCTGCTCGCCCTCCCCGCCATCCCCTGGGGTATCTCCGACCACCACATGAACTTTCCCGGCACCATGACCCTGCGCCCGGAGACCTTCCTGGAACTGCTGGAAGACATCATCGTCTCCATGCGCCACCACGGCTTCCGCCGCTTCCTGATCGTCAACGGCCACGGCGGCAACCGGGCGCTCATGTCAGTCGCCGTACAGGACATCGGCTTTCGCCTGGACATCGACTTCCTGGGCTGCGTCGGCCACTACACCCTCGGCGACGACTCCGAGCTCAAGGCCATCGCCGGCGAAATCCCCGGCGGCCACGCCTGCGAGATGGAAAGCTCCCACGACTACTACCTGGCCCCCGACCTCATCCGCGAGGAAACCCTGGCCCGCGGAACTCTCGACAAGGCCTTCAAGGCCATGATTGAGCCGCTCACCGACCTCGAGCTCGAGTGGCCCAATGCCATCAACGCCCACACCCCTTCCGGCGCCCTGGGCGACGCCCGCAAGGGCACCCGCGAGGTCGGCCAGAGCCTCATCGAATCCTCCATCGACGAACTCGCCGAAATCCTCGACCACCTCCGCCACTCCCCTCGCTGGAACGGCCCTCCCCACGGCCAGGTGCACGTCACTCGAAAGTCCTGAGCGCGACGCCTGGACCTGACCAAGCTCGCTGACTTCGCCGAGTTTCGATGGCCGGAACGAGGCCTGCTTATCCACTTGATTCACACGTCGGACGAGTCAACCGTTATGTAAAATCAACTGAAGTCTCTGCCCCGGGATCTCTGCCCCGGGATCTCTGCCCCGGGGGTTTCTGCCCCGGGATTTCAGTCGCGGGCGAGGAGCGAGACATGTCAGACGAGTTCAGCTTTGCCAGGATTCTGCAGTTAATCGGGGACAGCGTCGGCGGATTCTTGCCTTACCTGTTGGCAGCTTTTGCTGTTCTGTTTGGCGGCTGGATCATTGCGAAGGTTCTTTCGAGTGCAGTTAGACGAGGCCTGAACCGGCTGCGCATCGGCGATCGCATCAATCGCTGGATGGGCGATTCTGATGCGCCAATCGACCTGGAACGCGGACTGGCCCGTGTCGTGTTCTGGGTGGTCATGGTCGTTGCCCTCATGGGCTTCTTCCAGATCCTCGGGGTCAGCGCACTCACGCAACCCCTCAACAGGTTTGTGGGAGAGGTCTTTGCCTTTAGTCCCCATTTGCTGGGCGCGGCAGTCCTCCTGCTTGTCGCATGGATCACAGCCAGCATCGTTCGAGTGGTGGCGCGCCGCGCGGTTGATCTGAGCCGCCTTGGTGAGCGCCTCGTCGATCCCGAGGACACCGCCGACGCGCCTGGCGGGCAGATCGCTGCCAGCATCGGCGACGGCGCCTATTGGTTAACGCTGCTGCTCTTCCTTCCGGCAATTCTCGGAACCCTCAACCTCGACGGTCTGCTCGGTCCGGCTCAGGGAATGGTCGGGGCCGTGCTGAACTTCCTGCCCAACGTGCTGGCCGCCACGCTGGTTCTGGTCATCGGCTGGTTGGTTGCGCGAATTGTGCGTCGCGCCACAACCGGTTTTCTGGCCAGCATTGGCGCGGATCGCCTTGGCGAGCGCGTTGGCTTCGGAGACCGCGGCCAGACCCAGCGGCTGTCGGAACTCCTCGGCCTGCTCGTCTATGTCCTGATCCTTATCCCGGTGTTGATCGGGACGCTCAATGCACTTCAGCTTGAAGCCGTCACAACCCCCACCAGCAACATGTTGAACGCCATTCTCGCGGCGGTGCCCAACATCTTTGCCGCGGCGCTGGTGGTGGCCATTGCCTTTGTCGTTGGACGCTTGGTTGCCGGACTCGTGGAGCGCCTGCTGGCAGGTACCGGATTTGATCAGATGTCCGCGTGGTTGGGAATTCGCGCGGAGCCGACGCCAGTCACCTGGCCGCCTTCACGTATCGTGGCCTCCCTCGTGGTTGTGACCGTCATGCTGTTCGCCGCAATTGAGGGGTCGCGACTGCTTGGGTTCTCGGAGCTAGCGAACCTGATTTCCCGATTCACCGTGTTCGGAGCTCAGATCCTCTTCGGGCTCGTGATCTTCGCGATTGGCCTATACCTCGCAAATCTCGCTGCGCGCGCGGTAGGCGGGTCCGGCATCGGCAATGCGACCCTCCTGGCTACCGTAGCTCGCAGTTCAATCCTGATTCTCGCGGGCGCGATGGCCCTGCTTCAGATGGGTATTGCCGACGAGGTCATTCTTCTCGCCTTTGGCGTCTCGTTCGGATCGGTTGCCATCGCGGCGGCCATCGCATTCGGTATCGGCGGACGCGAGACCGCCCGGCGACTGATTGATGAATGGACCGAGAAGCTGGGAGGGCGCAACCAATAGTGCGGGCACCGAACGCAAGCACTCGGCGTGCCGAACTTCGATGGTTGCTTGGCTGACCGAGCCTGTGTCCCGTGTCTCGCTGCCCTAGGCGTCTTTCTCAGCGGGTGGATTATCGGGAAAGTCACAGCCAGCGTGTGTAGCTGTGAGCAAATAGCCGACACATCCTTCACCAGGCTGGCCAGGACGGTACTGGACTGATGCGTCTCGTCATTCTCCACACCAATGACATTCAGGACGCCACCCCCGACGCCGTGTCCCGGCTGGCCGCCTTGGTCGCGGAGGAGCGGCGTGAAGCTAAGGCGCCGTGTGTGGTGCTGGACGCAGGTGACGGGTTCCAGTTCTTCCACCTCATCCGCCACATCCCATTCGATGCCGTCGCGCTGGGGAACGAGGATTTGGTTGCCGGCGCCCTTCCATGGCTGACGGCGGCGTCCACGTCGCTGCGGTTTGTGGGCAGCAACGTCAATTTGCGTCCGCCAGGTGCAGCGAGGGCTAAGCGGCCGCCGTGGTGCCGACGGTTTCGGGAGATGCGCCGCGGCGGCCTGCGAGTTGGCGTCCTGGGCTTCGCGACTACTGACTGCGGCTTCTACCTGAGTAAGCGCTACCCACCAAGCGTGCAAGTGACAGATCCAGTGAGCACTGGCAGCGAGTGGGTCGCACGTGCCAGGCAACGCGTCGACCTCCTCATTGCGCTTTTTCATGGCTGGCTGCCGGATCGCGAGCGGTTTGTCAGGGCGTTCCCGGAGATCGACATCGTGATCAGTGGACACGATCACCTGGTCGCCGGATACGGCGAGGTCGATTCAACGATCGTTGGCCAAGCTCACAGCAATGTGCGCTCGTTGGGCCGCTTAGAGCTCGTTATCGAAGATGGGAAGATACGGTCGTGGCATGGTCGCCATCGCACGATCACGCCGTCGAGCCCTACAGACGCGGCGGTCGATGCGTCGATCGCCGAAGCTCTTGACACGGGGCCGGACTCGGAAGTCATTGCGATAGCCACGTCGGACTTCCGTCCAGATCAGTACTGGCTCGACATTGACGGCAACAACGTCAATCTGCGGTCCGAGACTCGCCTGGGGAACTGGTTGCTCGACGTACTTCGAGCGGCCTCGGGAGCCCAGATCGCGATCCAGAAGGCCTGGGGCATTCACCACAATCTGGCGCCCGGGCCTGTGCGTCGGTCTAAGCTCCGGGAGATCATTCCATATGACGAAGACTTGTGGGTGTTGAAGCTACGTGGGAGCCAGATTCGTGCGGCCTTGGAATTCAGCGTTGAGCGTTCCTACAACAACCTTGCCTTCTCAGGCATGACGGTGACGGCGGACGTGACACGTCCGCGAGGTCGCCGGATCACCCGAGTCTTGGTGGGCGACGAGCCGCTGCACCCGCGTCACACCTACACGGTCGCGACATCCGATTTTCTTGCCGGAGGAAACGCCGGTTTCGGAGTCCTTCGTGAAGCGGCAGCGGCTCGATCCCTGGGCCTCACGATTCACGAGGTCGTACTTGCCCACCTTGCGCATGCGCGAGAAATCCAGGGGGGACCACTGGGCCGATATGCGGAAGTGGGCTTGCCGGCCCCGGTGATCTCGCGGAGTACCGAGAGCCTTGACGAAGAGTGCTGATCCGCAGGGTCATGCGGCGGGAGTGGCCTACTTTGACGTGCGACTGGCAGAGTCGCTCATGCCTAGCCTCTCTCCGGACGATGGATTGAGCATCGGCTGCCCGGTCGAGGGCCAGGAGTCTCAGGGTTCGGCGGGGAGATTAGGGGGACGGCGGTCCGGGGGCCGGGAGACGATGGCGGGGCCTCCCAGGATGTCGGAGGAAGACGACAGCCGCTGGAGGGTGACGGGCACAAGTGAAAGGCCCCGCCGCCGCAAAACAGGCTGTTTCAAGTTCTGCGAAAATGGTCTCGATACGTCCCTACCCATCTTTGATCGACGCCGGCCATGCTTCTGACAGTGCTCTTGTTCGTATTGGGCTTGATCCTCCTGGTCGGGGGCGGGGAGGCTTTGGTTCGAGGCGCCGGATCGCTGGCGCGCAGCGCCGGCGTGCCGACCGTGGTGGTCGGGCTCACCGTGGTGGCGTTTGGCACCAGCGCGCCCGAGCTCATTGTCGCGGTGACCGGCGCGCTGAGGGGGGCGGAGGGCGTCTCGTTCGGCAACGTGGTTGGCGCCAACATCGTCAACATCGCGTTCATCATCGGCGCAACCGCATTGATCATGCCGCTGACGGTCAACTCGATCGTCGTGACCCGCGAGATTCCCATGGCCGGGCTCGCCATGCTCGCGACCGTGGTGCTGTCCTTCGATGCGTTGTTTGGGAGCGGCCCCGACCGCCTCACGCGCGGCGACGGCTTCCTGCTCCTGCTGCTGTTCGGCGTCTTTCTTTACTACACCGTGCGCGCGATGCGTCGCCGCAAAGACGACCATGTCGTCCAGGCCGCCGCCGAATTCGGCTGGCAGATGCGGGTGCGATCGCTGGCCGTTCCGATTGGCACGGCCATCGTCGGGTTTGCCGGCCTTGCGGTGGGCGGCAACTTGCTGGTGGACAGTGCCGTGACGATGGCGACCGCCCTGGGGATGACACCGGCCGCCGTCGGTCTGACCATCGTCTCTATCGGGACGACGATGCCGGAATTGACAACGGCCCTCCTCGCCGTGCGCAAGGGCGAGACGGATCTCGCCGTCGGCAACGTCGTCGGTTCCAACATATTCAATGTGCTCGTGGTCCTGGGCACCGCGGCTGCCATCGCGCCCATTGACGTCTCCCCGCGCGGCCAGATCGCCCTCCTGATCGCGACCGCTCTGACGCTTCTACTGCTCGCCTTGTGTACCAGGAACAAGAACAGCGTGCAGCGGCGCGACGGCGTCCTCCTGCTCGCGGTGTTCGCGAGCTACATGGCGTGGATGTTCCTGGCGCCGTGAAGCCGAAAACCGTTCGCGAAGCCGGATGCAGATCTGGTGTTCGCATAAGTCGCCGGCGCTTCGGATGGTGGCCGTCAAGCAGCGTCACCGCCCGGCAGACGCGCCGGATCCGGCGTCGGCGCGGGACAGGCGGGTGATAGGGTGAAGCAAGGCACTTTTGCCGGTTCTATGAGTTGACGGCTCGCGTAGCAGGCGCGCTGGCAGCGGTATTCACTCCGCGGGCCGCGCTGACAGACCAACAGCGGCGGGCGGGCCTGCGCGCCATGAACTACCAGGCTGTGGCGGCAGCGGCTTCCGACGGCCTGGTGTCGGGCGGATTCCTGGCCGCCTTTGCCCTGTTGCTGGGCGCCTCGAACGTCCACATCGGGATCATCACGGCCTTGCCGCCGATTCTGCAGCCCGTTCAACTCGTGGCCGTCGTCCTCATCGAGCGCCTGCGCGTGCGAAAGCCGTTCGCCGTGCTGAGCTACCTGATCGCCTATGCCGCCTGGATTCCGGTCGCGCTCATCCCCTTTGCTATTGACGTTCCCAATGCCGGCGCCGTCACGCTCCTGCTGGTCTTCGTAGCGCTCCGCGGTGTGGCGCAGGCGTTTCTGAACCCAAGTTGGATCGGCTGGATCCGGGACATCGTGCCGAACGACGTCATGGGCAGTTTCTTTTCGCAGCGCATGCGCATCGCCACGATCGCCGCCGCCGTGGCCGGGCTGGTTGGCGCCTTCTACATCGATTGGTGGGCCGGCCGCGTGCCCGAGCCGGAGCAGATCTACGGCTACTCGTACGCCATGTTGTTTGGGAGCATTTTGCTCGGGTTTAGCGCGGTCGGTTTCATGGCGCGAATGCCGGAACCTCGCATGGTCGCGCCGGAAGGACAGCGGCCCACAATCCTACAGATGCTGGCGGCGCCGCTGCGGGATGCCAACTACCGGCAGCTCATGAGCTTCCTGATGGTCTGGAGCCTCGCCTCGCAACTGGCCGTGCCGTTTTTCTCCGTCTACATGCTCACCAAACTCGAGATGCCCTTGTCGGCCGTCGTCGGTCTTGCGGTGCTCAGCCAGGCGACTAGCGTGCTCTTCGTCAATGTCTGGGGTGGCTACGTCGATCGGTTTGGCAGCAAGGTTGTTCTCTCGATCAGCTCGTCGCTCTATCTCCTCGTCATCCTCGGTTGGACCTTCACCACCACACCCGACCCACACGCGCTCACCGTTCCGTTGCTCATCGTGCTCCACTTCCTGATCGGCATCGCCAGCGCGGGCATCAATCTCTCGTCTACCACGATCCGCATGAAGATGGCGCCGCAAGCCCAATCCACCTCGTACCTCACGGGCGCCTCGCTTGCCGCCAGCCTTGGCGCCGGCATCGGCCCCATTCTCGGCGGCATATTCGTTGACTTCTTCAGCGTTCGCCGCTTCGAAATCTCCATCGAGTGGGTCGATCCCGCCCGAACCGTTGAGTTCCCTGCGGTCTTCCTGACCGGCTACGACTTCCTGTTCGCCCTGGCCTTCCTCTTCGGCTTGGTCACCCTCAGCGTGCTGGGACGTGTCCGGGAAGACGGCGAGTCGAACCGCGAGGCCGTCATGAGCGAACTGTCCGCACAGACCCGCGAAAACCTGCGCGTCTTGAACTCCGTCCCCGGGATGAACCTGGTCGGCAGCCTGCCGCTCGGGCGACGGCGCTACGTGCCGGCCGTCGCGGGGCTGGACGTAGCCGCGGGCGTCACGGCCTACCAGTTGGCCGCGTCGATCCAATCCGTCGCCACAACCGCCGCACGAAGTGGGGCGACAGCAAGGCAAGTGCAGTCGCGGGTGAACCAGACTGTTGCTCGCGCCGCTCAAGAAAGCGACAACCTTCGGCAGCAAGGCGCCGCGCTGGCGTTTGGAGCCGTGCAAGGCGCCGTCCAGGTAGCCGCGGAGTCCGGACTCAACGCCCGGCGCCTGGTCCAGGAGTCGATGGCTGGCCTCCTGGACGCGACGGCCGAGGCCGTCGACGATCCCCGCACGATTCTGCGCGGTGCGATTCAAGGGGCCATCCGCAGCGGTAGCGACGCCGGCCTGTCGATGGATGCCGTCACCACCGACGCCATCGAAGCGACGCGCGCCGCCGCCCCCCAACTGGGCCTCTCAGAGCAGGATGCCGTCGCCTATGCCGCCGAGGTTGCCGTGGAGGCGTCGAGCGAGCTGTCGGAGGACGCAAGAACCCGCGTCAGGAACTCAGCGCTGGATGCCATGCTCGAGAGTGCCCACGACGAATTGCCGCACGAACGGCCGCATACGACGCCTGGGCTCGCCGCCGCCACGGTCAGCGCTAGACAGCTGAAGTAGCTACGCACACCGCGCATCGTTTCGGGTATGGTAGCGTCATAAATCAATGTCATCCTGGCCCCACAGCTTGGCGGGCACACTCTTGAGCATGCATCGGATTCAACTAACAGTCCCTGTGTTTTGCCGAATCTTTTGACGCTCTAATATGCCATTCACGTCCTACTATCTTGATTTCAAGAACGAACTCCGGCGCGAACTTGATATCGATGATATTACCTCGTACATTAAGTCAAGCACTGGCGTCCTCTGGATTGACATTGACAATCCCGACGAAACCGTTCAGTCGCTACTGCTCGAGGTATTCGACTTTCATCCCCTGGTCGTCGACATCAGCTTGGACGCACAGAACACGGCGGCACGTGTCGAGGACTTTGGAAACTACGTGTTCGTCAATGCTCGCAGCATCGACTATACCCTCGAACGTCAAGTGCTCCAGATGGCCAGTTTGAGCATGTTCATTGGCCGCAATTACGTCGTTACCATTCACGGTACGGCTATGCCCAGCGTGGAGGCCATTCGTAGCCTGGTCGAGATCGACGGCCGTCCCTTGATGAAAGGCGCCGCCTTCTTCGTTCACGCTCACTTCGACGCCCTCATCCAGGCGATTCTCCCCACGCTCGAGCGCATGAGCGAGCGCGCCGATGAAATCGAGGACCAGATCCTGGCCAGTCCCGACGAGTCGGCGCTGGCCACGCTGCTGGCCCTCAAGCGCTCCAGCCTGGCGCTGAATCGCGCCCTGATCCCGCAGCGCGACGTGCTCAGCCGCCTTGGCCGGCGAGAGTTCGAGCTCATCGGCGATGGCGCCGACCTCTACTTTCGCGATCTCTTCGAGGACCTCGTTCGCGTCCAGTCCACCAACGACGGGATCCGCGAGCGCGCGGACACCGCCCTCGCCACCTACCTCTCCGCCATCTCCAATCGCCAGAACGAAATCATGAAGGTGCTGTCCATCGTCGCCACCATCTTCATGCCCCTGGGCTTGCTTGCCGGCATCTTCGGAATGAATTTCCAGAATATGCCGGGCACCGAGTTTCAGTGGGGATATCACATTGTCTGGGCCCTAACGCTCGGTGGATTCGTCATCACGTTGTGGATGCTCTGGCTCAAGCGCTGGCTGGTCGGCGGGCAGACGTTCCTGCGCCAACGGCGGCTCGGCCGCTTCGTCCCCACGGCCGTCGATCCCGTACGCCTGACCACCTATGTCGGCCGGGCCGCGACGCGCAACCTCATGCGCATGACCGACCTCCCACCCGTCCGGCCGATCCGAAATGCCCCGGTGCCCAGGTACGACCCGGCGCCTCTCAAGCTGGCGGGAGCCGTATTGGAGCGACTGCGGCCCCGTCGCCGCACATCTCATCAGAGCGCCCATCCCCGGAGCAGCCGTAGAACCGACGACCAGGCGTGACCCGCCGTTCCCGCCGGCCAACAGCGGCCCATGTCCTCGTCGAGTCAATGCGCCCGGGCAATCCCAGATAACGGCGCCGCTCTACTGCCTTTCCGCCGGAGCAAACCGCAACGACCACCGCGACCCGGTGTCACTGGACTGGATCTGGAGCGCAATTGCGGTCCTGACCGGACCAATCAGGGCGGTCCCGTCGTCCAGGGCGATCTGCGCGGTTCCGCTGGCAACGGACTCCGGCTCACCGGCCGGGGTGCGACCGGCTTCAGGTGTGGCGTCCCTCGAGTCGCCGCCAACCGAGCTCCAGGCAATCTGCACAATCCCGAAGTTGAGCGTCACGCTGAACGTCACATAGAAGCTCTCGCCCAACGGCAGCGAGACGATCGAACTCTCGGAACCCTGACCGCGCCGCGTTCGGCTCCCATCCTTGCCCAAGTCCGTCGCGTAGTCCTCAAGCGCGAACGCCTCGGTCTTGATCGGCTGCCCATCGGCCCCGGCGCCGGGCAGCGGCGGCAGCGCCGGACCCGGCGTCGCGTCCGGCGTAGCTGGCGGAGTCTCGACGGGTGTCGGCGCGGGCGTGGGAGTCGACTCGACTACGACCGTTGGCGAAGGCGCCGCGATCGTCTCCGTGCCCCCTTCTCCGCAAGCACTGAGCGCCGCCACGCCGGCGGCGACCACCAACACGATCCGCCGAAAGGTCCCGACACTCACCGGCTCGGACCTAACCCGGAGTCAGCACCTGAGTCGCGTCCCTCGGCGCCGATGTCCTCTACCCCACCGGCGGATAGTGCAACCGCCCCTGCCGCTCCGTCTCCACCCGCAGCAGGTACCCGCCGATGCTGGTCACGTAGAGGGTTGAAAGATCGTCGCCGCCAAACGTGCAGTTGGTCGGATTCGCCACCGGCACGTCGTGCCGCTCGATCACCTCGCCGTCCGGCGCGAACACGTAGATCGACGACCCGGGCCCGCCCTGGTCCCAACCCGCCGTCGCCACGATATACCCGTCGGTATCCAGGACCATTCCATCAATGCCCCGGTGCGCGCCAAAGTCATGCAGCACCGTCATCTCGCCCAGCGAGCCGTCCTCGTTGACCGGGTACGACCGCAGCTGCCGGTACTCATCCTCGTTCCGCCCGCTCTGCGCCACGAACAGCACCGAGTGATCCAGCGAAAACAGCAACCCGTTGGGACGCGTCGTATCGAATGTCACCCGGCTGGTCACCCACGACCCGTCATCCTGCGGATCCAGCCGGTACACCGAATCGTGGTCCAGGTCCTTGTTCCCGCGATCCTCCGTCCACGGCCCCGCCGCGCCCTCGTAGTACGGGTCCGTGAACCAGATGCGGCCCGCGTTGTCGATCGCCAGGTCGTTGGGAATGTTCAGCCGCTGCCCCTCGAACCCACCAGTCAGCGGAGTCGTCGTCCCGTCGGCGTTGTACCGAACCACCCGCCGCGCGCCGCCTTCGCAGCCGTACAGCACGCCGCTGGGGTCGAACATCAGCCCGTTGCAATAGTTGGTGCCCTCGCGGTACACCGTCGACTCGCCCGAGTTGGGGTCGTAGCGCATGATCCGGCTCTGCTGGATGCTCGTGAACAGCAGCGCCTCCCCGTCCCAGGCTGGGCCCTCGGTGACATTCCCGTACGGACCGTCCAGCTGCTCAAACTCCCAGGCCATCGCACGCTCCCTTGTGATCTACCAGCCGCGTCAGACTGAACGAACCATAGCCGCCTGACCTACTGTCCCGTAACCAGCGTCCCGCTATCCGCCGCGTCCCGCGCCAGCAGTGTCCACCGATGCGACGCAATCACGTCGTCAGCCGTAATCGCCAGCTCCGTCTCACCCCGCGCGGCCGCAATGAAGTCCCGCGCCAGCGCGTTCGGCGCGTCCGCCGTCGGCGTATCCAGCGACGGCCCCTCGAAGTCCGTCAGCGTCCGCTGCTTCCCGCCATGGTCGATCGTGCAGGAGTCCGCAGCCGTCGTCCGAATCTCGATGGAGCCTTCCGTCCCCTCGATCAGCATCCGGCAGTCGCCGTGGTACGGCGCGCTGTCCGGCGTCAGCCATGAGGCTCGCAGGAACGCCGACCCGCCGTCCTCCAACCGCAGCCACACCTCCGCGTGATCCGCAAACCTCGGGTACTCGGCGAAGCGCGTGGCCCCATGCTGCGCCGCCACGCCCGTCGGCTCGTTCCCGTGCAGCCAGCGCACCGCGTCGACGTCGTGGATGCACAGGTCCAGCAGCGCCCCGCCATTCAGCTCGCGATCGAAAAACCAGGCCGGCCGCCGCGCCGGCCCGCACTTGTGCGGCCGCTGAGCCATCGAGGACACCACCTGCCCGATCTCACCCGCCTCGATAGCGCGTTTGGCCGCCAGGTACGGACCGCTGAACCGCAGCGTCAACGCGCAACTCAGCGCCGCCTCGCCTTGCGCCGCGGCCTCAAGCCGGTCCAGGTCGTCCAGCGTGGTCACCGCCGGCTTATCCAGCAGCACGCTCACGCCCGCCTCCAGGCAGGCCACGGCAACCTCGCCCTTCTCGTTGTTGATCGGCGCCAGCGCCGCGGCGTCGATGGATCCGTCCAGCAACTCACGGTAGTCCTCGATGCCCGGAACCCCGAAGTCGGCCGCCGTCTCCTCGCGCACCGAGTCTTCCGACTCCGCCACCGCCACCAGTTCCACGCCGTCCTCGGCAATGAGCTGCCGCGTAATCCCCAGGACGTGCCCGTGCTGCGCGCCGATGATTGCCAGTCGCACCGCTCAGCGGCTCCTTTGCATCTGAAGGCTCACGAATCTTGCCCGCTGCCGAACATCGCCGTCAGCGTCTGCCTGCGGTAGTCGGAAATCCGCTCCACGTCGCGGCGCACCACTAACCCGTTGGCCAGCGCGCCGCCCCACACAGCGTATTGCACCCGGTCCCCGGCCAGCGTCCCGCCGTCCTGTTCCACGAACGAATGCTCGTGAATCCACTGCCGGTACGGTCCCTTCACCTGCACGTCCGCGAACCGCTGCGGCGGGTCCCAAACCGTGATCTCGCTCCGCCACCGCAGCGGGATTCCCCGAAACCGCAGCCGGTAATCGATCAACGTCCCCGGCCGCATCTCGATCGGCTTCGGCGTCACCACGCTGAACTTCAACCACGGCGGCGTGATCACCTCAAGATTCGCAGCATCCGAAAAGAACGTGAACACCTCATCCAGCGGCCGCGGCAGCCACACGCTCGACTCATGCACAAACGTCCGCACGACGCTCCCTTCACGCCGCCCGCGCGGGCCGAAACGGCCCACACCACCAACCTAGCGGCGCGCTAGGTACGCGGCCGTCGTCTTCCTCACGGTCGAAACGATGGCCTCCACCGCGTCTGCGCTGATGTTCGGCGTCATCTGCAGCGACACCCCGCGGCCCATGATGTCCTCACCCCGCGCGCATTCCACCTGCGCGTAATCCATCGGCGTCTCGCGCTCGAAGTCGAACGGAAACCGGCTCTGACCGTATCCATGCGGCCCCGCCAGGAACGGGTTGCGGTACAGCGGCCCGTGGCGGCCCGACCCGACATACGGCCCGCCCAGCGGCACCCCCGCCCGGCTGACCTCCTCCGCGAAGTCCCAGGCCGAACACCCCAATGTGTCCGTGTCGAGTGTGAAGCCCAGCACCCAATACGTATGCCGGTCGCCGGGCCGCACCCGCTGCGGCGTGATCTCGTCCATGTCGGACAGCCCGTCGATGATCGCCTCGGCCGTCGCGATTTTTCGCTCGATGTACCCGTCCACTTTCTCCAGCTGCGTGCGCAGCACCGCCGCCATCAGGTCGCCCATCTTGTAGTTGGGCGCCAGGAAGTAGTTGGCGTAGGGCATCCCGTGCAGCGGGCCGTTGTCGCGCGGGAGTGCACCGTCGCGGAACAGGACGGCGCGTCCCCACAGGGCCTCGTCGTTCGTCAGTACCGCCCCGCCGGTACCGGCCGACAGGTGCTTGCCGCCAAAGCTGAACCCGCCAATGTCGCCGACCGTCCCCACGATCCGCCCTTGCGACTCGGCGAAGTGCGCCTGGCAGCAGTCCTCGATCAGCGCCAGCCCATGCCGGTCGGCAATCGCCTGCAGCGCGTTCATGTCGCACGGATTGCCGAACAGGTGCACGGCCATGATGGCGCGGGTGCGCGGCGTGATCTTCGCCTCCACGTCCGCCGGATCCAGCGTGTAGGTGTCGTCCACGTCGGCGAACACCGGCACGCAGTTGTGCAGGATCGCCCCGATGATCGACCCGCCCGCGGTCCACGGCGACACGATGATCTCGCTGCCCGGCTCCGGGTTCAGCGCCCCGATGCACACGTGCATGGCCGCCGTGCCCGAACTGGCCGTCACCGCGTGCTTCGCCCCATGCCGGGCGGCGAACGCCTCTTCGAAGTCCACCACCTTCGGCCCCAGCCCCACGTGACCCGACCGCAGCACCTCCGCCACCGCCGCTATGTCGTCATCCCCGAAGTCGTGGGTCGCCCCCAGGTCCAGCATCGCCGCCCGGTCCCCCGTCTGCGCCGCCGCTCGCTCGTTCATGCCGCTCCCCCTTTTTTCGGATCGTCCAGTCGCAGCAGCCGAATCGCATTCAACCCCAGGATCTTCTCCTTGGCTCGCCGCGGAATGTCCGCCGTCACGACCTTTGCAATCTGCTGCCGCGCGTCCATCAGCGCCATGTCCGAGCCGTACAGCACCTTGTCTTCGCCCGCCCGCTCCACGTTGAACTCCGTGGCCCCCAGCGTCGTGCGCGAGCTACAGGTCTCCATGTAGACGTTCGACAGCGTGCGCGCCGTCTCCGCGGCGTCGGCGTCCACCGCCCCCGCCGTGTGCGCCATCACCCAGCGCACGTTGGGAAACCGCTCGCTCAGCGCCGTGAACCGCCCCTCGATCGTCGTCCCCGGCGGATCAAACGGGTACGTCGCGTGACACATCACCGCCATCGCCTGCTCGTCGACCCACTCGTAGATCGGAAAGTACGCCGGGTCGTCGTTCGGAAGCCCGAAATAGTCCGGATAAATCTTCACGTACGCCATGCCCAGCCCATGCACCGCCCGCTCAAGTTCCCGCACCGCTTCCTCGGGATAGTGCGGCGTCACAAAGGCCACGCCGATAAACCGGTCCGGCGCCCGTTTCACGTACTCCATCACCAGGTCGTTGCCTCGCCTGGCATCGCCGAACCAGATGCAGTTGATACAGGTCCGGTCCACCCCCGCCGCGTCCATCACTTTCAGGTACAGGTCGCAGTCCGCGTCCACCCCGTAGCGGCCCCAGCTACCGGCGTGGCTATGAAAGTCGATGACCGGGCTATCCATCTGACGACATCCCCAGCAGACGTTGAAGGTTGCCGCCGCAGACCGCCCGCAGGTCGGCCTCGTTCAGCCCCAATCGGTGCAGGTGATACAGCTGCGGCGCGATCGCCTGCTCCGGAAATCGCGACCCGAACAGCACCCGCCCCGGCCCCACGATCTCCAGCAGCCGCGCAATGCCGTCCACGATCACGTACCTCGAGACCTCGATCGACAGGTTTGGCAGGCTCCGCAACAGCGGGGGCGCCCACGAGGCCTGCACATAGTGCACCTCGCACAGCACTACGTGCAGGTCGGGAAACTCGCGCACCGTCTCGTGAACCGCGTGCGGGTCCAGGTCGCCGCCGTCGTGCCAGTTCGCCTCGTAGCTGGCCGGCAGCCACAGTGGGATCCCGCGCGCCGACAACCACTCCAGCCACTCGCCAACCACCCACGACCTGAACGGGTAGTGGTGCAGCGTCGGCACCATCCGCACCGCCCGCACATTGGCCGCCTCGATCTGCGCCGCGGTTGCCTCCAGGTCGTCGAACGTCGGATTGCAAACGAACTGCGGAACCAGCCGCGTCTCGTCGCCGATCGCCTCCAGCAATCCCGCGTTGCCCTCGGCTGAGTCGAACGCCGCCGCATGCGGCGCATACACCAGCGCCCGCTCAACGCCGGCCCGATCCATCTCCGCCAGCAACCCCGCCGCATCGTCCACCGCCACCCGCCGGTCATGCCGCCGCCCCAGCGCCGCGTTCGCATCAAACGCCGGCGCCTCCGGCCGAAAGTCCAAGTCAACCGCCGAT
>JAJDVX010000018.1 GCA_022825895.1 Chloroflexota bacterium
GCGATCACGCACTACGACGTGGGGCGTCGGGCGGGGACGACCGGGGCATGGACCGAGACGGAGGTGCGCGGCCGCACGTCCACGACCATCAGCGGGCTGACTAACGGCACCGCGTACCAGGTGCGGGTGCGGGCGGTGAACAACAGGGGCGACGGGGAGTGGTCCAAAACCGCGACGGGCACGCCGCAGGTCGACGCCGGAGCGCCGGTGAATCCCGGGCCAGGTGAACCCACGCTGCAGCCGCCGGCCTGTGACCGCATCCCGGATCCGGGATCGACCACGCCCACCAGCCTGGGGCAGCCCAACAACCTGCACGTGACGCCCTTCAGGAATCGGCGCGCCGTCCTCAGGTGGAACCCGGTGCCGGGGGCGAAGAAATACGTCGTGCAGATCCGGCAGCGCACGGCGACCGGCTGGGGCAACTGGCTGCCGCCGGATCGTCGCGCCGGCAAGGCAGCCAGCGGCGACATCACCACCCATAACTGCTACACCGTGAACCTCGACCGCGTGATCACACCGACGAGCGGATCCTCGGAGGGACTGGCCCAAAGCGTGGCCTACGGCCTGCGGCTGCGCGCGGTCAACGGCGGGGTGACCTCGGCCTACAGCACCGAGGCCAACATCATCGACAGCCCGATCATCGAAGCCAACGGCAAGAGCACGGTCGGGGCGCCGCAAGTCAAACTGAAATGGCTCGCCGTCGGGAACATCCTGGGCAGTGAGTATTCGACCGGCACCTACGGCTTTCATCACCGGCGTGTCGGCGGCAATCACCAGCAGTTGGGCTGGGCGCTCGATACGTTCCACCCGGTCGCGGTCTTCTCGCAGAGTTCGACCAATCCCGACACGATCGATGAAAACCTCACGATGGAGGCGATCTACGCCATCCAGCTGCGCTATGAAGGGACCGGCCCGCAGCGCACCTCCACGGTGTTTGCCGCGCGCGACGCCTATGCCTGGCCCTCGGCCAGAACCGCCGATGGCGGCGAGCGGGTGGCGACCTTCCCGATGAACTATCGCGTCAAGAACCGGACGTATGCGTATCGCATCTGTCCCGATGGGTTTCCGGGCAATATCACGCAGTGGGAAAACCTGATCAATCACGCGCTCGGGCAGTGGCAGCTGGCCACGAACGGCCTCGTCCGCATGGTGCACGAGTCGGGCGATTGCGCGGACTACGACGCAGTCTACGAAGACATCAGGAAGAAATACGCTGCTCAATTCGGGCAGAAGCTATCGCCTGCAGAACTAGCCCAACTACAACAGTATCTTATGAGCTTAGACATCCTAACCAGCGCGCAAGTTGACGATAAAGAGGCCAACGAAATAATCATGATCGACAATGCCACGGGCGGCACTTATGAGGGTCTCAAAGCTATGCATATATTTAGTGAATTAAGCAAGGTTTGGGGCCTGCAATATGAACTGGGTTTAGTGGAGTGCGTGTTCGCCCCTACGGCGTGCGCGACACGTCTGCATTTCAATGACGATAAGGGCTGGACCTCCGATATATTCCTAGCTCAAAGCGCATATGGAATGGGCCCGTTCGACATTCCTGGCGGCCTGGATCCCGGCGGCGGCGTCACGGTCGACCGCGATGACGTGCGGTTCAACACCTGCGGCGCGCCTGACCTTGGGGTATATCAGACCTTGGTACACGAGGCCGGGCACGTCCTTGGTGTTCGAAATGGCTCGCGGGTGCAGGACTGGTCGGACGATGTCGTTCATCACCCTTCAATCTACGAATCGGTGATGAGCTACGAGACTCCGTATGAGCTCAAGCCTGGCGACGCGGATAGCGTTCTGCCAAACGACCCCGACTGTTCGCCGCATCCGCTTGACGTACTCGCGATCTACGCACTGTATCAGCAGGAATCAAGCCCGTGATTACTGCCTGGATGCGTCGACTTCTAAGCGTCGCCGTCGTGCTTGCTTCTGTATTCGTTGCCGGCTGCGAAGCGGCTGAAAACGCCGATAACCAGGCGCAGATTCGAGACGACAATCAGGCCGGTGACTGGGAACAAGCCTACGGCGAGTGGGCACGGTCGCGTGGGCCCGACAACATACCTGGATTTCCGTGCGGCCCACCCGGCGACGGGCTTCCGACGAACGAACCGGCGCCGCACTTCGTCGACTGGAGTCCTGACGGGACCCAACTCATCTTTGACGATAGTGCCTCGGTGCATTTGGTGAACGTCGACGGCGCGCGGTTGCGGGAGATTGTCGATGCGAATCCGGGGTATGGATTCCCCGATGGCATGCGCTTGTACGCCGAGTTCTCGCCGGACGGCCAGGAAATCGTCTACGCCAGCTGCGAATACCCGACTGAGGGCCTTAAGCTGAGGAGTGGCGCTCCGTGGACGCCGCGCGGCGAATACCAGTTCGAAATCGCCACGGTGACGCTGGATGGGTCGAGGGCCCGTCGGCTTACGACCGATGGCAGGTACGACCACTTGCCGGCGTGGTCGCCTGAAGGCCGCCGCATTGCCTATATGTCCGATCGGAACCCCGCGGAACCGTCGTACGCAGCGCTATGGGTGCTCTCGCTGCAGGGCGATGACTTAGCGCCCGATATCGATCTCGTGCTGCCGAATGAGGGCCGGACAGCTTTCGCGCCGAGGTGGTCGCCGGATGGTGAGCGCTTTGCAGTGCTGTCGGCCGAACGACCCGACCGGATTCGCGAGGGCGTGTTCGTCCGGGTCTCAGGTCTCGTCGTTGTGGTGGCTGACGGATCCACGCAGCACGCCGTGACGGGCGGCGTGATTAGCGGGGTGTCCTGGTCGCCCAATGGTATGCGCCTCGCGTTGGTGCGACGGCAGGGGCCGGACGCTCAACTGGTGACGATTGCGGCGAATGGGTCAGACGAACGTGTCATAAGGGAAATTGAGGACTTGCGGGGCCTGGCGAAGACGACCCACAAGCCGCATCAGGACTACCCGCTGTCGCAAGTGGAATGGTCGCCGGACGGGGCGCACATCCTCTACGGGTGCGGGTATCAGCTGTGCGTGGTGAACCTGGACGGCGAGATCGTGGGGCGGTCGCCGGAGGAGTTCGCCAACGAGAGGGGCCGGGCCGCGGCGGCCTGGGCGCCGGACGGGTCGCGGGTCGCCGTGCGGGCGGCCGGCAACCCCACGCCCAACGGCGCGGTGGCGCTGTACACCATGGCGCCGGACGGCTCGGACGTGCGGGTGTTGGTGCGCGGCGGGCTGGCCATGGTGGCGGAGCACTCGGGCTACCAGGACGCCGCGGCGGGCAAGGCCGCCTGCCGCGAGGGTTACGTGGTGCCCAATCCGGAGGCCAACCCCGGGCTGGTGGCGGACTGCGAGACGCTGATGGCGATACGGGACACGCTGGCGGGGCCGACCATTCTGAATTGGGGCCTTGGGACGCCGCTGGCGCAGTGGGCGGGCGTGCAGGTCAGCGGCGAGCCGCCGCGGGTGACGGGACTGAAGTTCAGGTCTCGGCAGGGCGTGCACAGCCACGAG
>JAJDVX010000001.1 GCA_022825895.1 Chloroflexota bacterium
CGCTCACCAGCCGCCGGCCGGCCTCCACCGCGGGACGGCTCTTGCTCCCTCGCCCCGTGGGAGAGGGTTGGGGTGAGGGTCTTCCGGGCACCCAGTCCTGGGCTACGCAAAAGCCGCTCACCAGCCGCCGGCCGGCCACCGCCAGCCCGACCAACCCGCGCCGAAGCCGGGCCATCATGTGAGGTTCGGCGCCGCGTTCGTCGCCGGACGCGCCACGCGGAGACGACGCCCCGTTGTCGGAGCCGTTCCCGCGCGTCGATCTCGCGTTGCATCCAGCATGGGCGACCTCCCCGGCCGCCCGCCGGATCTGAACATCTCGTCACCGAGATGCCCGCGAGTATGCGCCCACCTTCACAACCCCGTCCAGCCCGCCCCCACAACCCCCCGTGCATCTCCACGTCCCCTGGTCCCCGCCCCCTGCTTGCTCACATATCTACTCGTACGCCGACGCCTCGCTCCGCCGGTCACAGGCCGCGGTAACCGTCATCGACGTCGTCGCAGGGTCCACCTCCGCGCCCACCCCAGCACCACAACCGCCGCCACCGACGTCGTACCCGCCAGGAAATTGAACAACATGTCGATTGGGTCGAACACGCGATTCGGCAGAAACCACTGGATGCTCTCGTCCACCACGCCGAGTGCCGCGGTCAATGCGACGGCCACCACTGGAGGAACGGGAACGCGCCGCCCCTGGCTTACCCGTTCGGCCAGCGCCTCGTGAATGAACACCCCCAACACCCCGTATTCCATCAGGTGCGTGCGCTCCGCCGGACCCACAGTCGTGCGCAGGAACAGCAGCAGGTAGACGAATGTGACGCCCAGCAGAACTGCGACCTCCGCCCCCCGGGGCCGCAGCCTGATGCCCGACGTGAAGATCGTTGCCCCCAGCAGGAACATGGCAAACATGACCAGGCTCGAGGCTTCCAGCAGCTCGAACTCGCGCAGCACCTCGGCCAGCGTGCCCGCCAGCCCCAGCGTCGCGTAAATCGCCACCACCACGGCGCCGCTCCAAAGCCACAGCCGCCGCTCTCGCGATGATGAAAACAAGTCCATCGCCTACCCGCCGCCCCTGGCCCGACTCGTCCGCCGCCGCGCCCACGCCAGCGCCATCACCGCCCCAATCGCCATCGTCCCCGCCAGCAGGTTGAATAGGATGTCCTGCGGGTCGAAGACCCGATCCGGCAGAAACCACTGGATGCCCTCGTCAATCACGCCCAGCGCCGCCGTCAGCAACGCGGCAATCACCGGAGGCAGCGGAACTCGTCGACCCTGTCGAGCCCGTTCCGAGAGCGCCTCGTAAATGAACACGCCCAGCACCCCGTACTCGATCAGGTGCGAGCGCTCCTCCAGGATCGCCATTCGTGTGAACACCATCAGGTACGCGGCCACGATCCCCATCGCCACGGCGATCTCGACCCTGCCGATCCGAACCTTGACCCCTTGCGTCACGATCGTGGCGCCCACCAGGAACATACCGAGCAGAAAGAACACGGCGGCGTCCAGAAAACCATGCTCCCGCAGCCACTCCGCCAGCGTTCCCGTCAACCCCAGCGTCGAGTAAATCGCCACCGCCACCGCCAGCGTCCACAACCACAGCCGCCGCTCCCGCCTCGACGAAAACAGTCGCATGGCATAACTCCACGCCGGCCGCCCTCGGCAGCCGCGTTCAAGATGGACCGGTCCCGCCGGCAGCCCTCGCCGACTGCCTACGGACCCGGTCATTGCGTTCTGTCTACGTTCAGTGTACAATCGACCCGATGTCTCCGCAACCTGGATTCCGGATGCCTCCACCCCACGCCCCGTTCACCCTGAGCCTGTCGAAGGGCGACGCTGCTCCCTCGCCCCGCGTCGCGATTCGCCGGCCCCAGGACGCCCCGAATGGCCTCAAGAGTTTTTTGGAAAAAACTCTTACGCGCGCAACCCCGCCACCAAGTACCCTGACCCCGCGCCCCCCAGGCCCTCCCCGTCCATGACCCTCCCCTTCACCAAGATGCACGGCGCCGGCAACGACTTCGTCCTCCTCGACGGCCGCCGCAATCTCCCCTCCGACCTCGGCCCCGTCGCCCGCGCCATCGGCGACCGCCACCTGGGCGTCGGCTTCGACCAGCTCCTCGTCGTCCGCGACGGCCAGTCGCACCCCTACCACATGGAAATCTGGAACTCCGACGGCTCCCTGGCCCAGATGTGCGGCAACGGCATCCGCTGCTTCGCCAAGTGGCTCTACGACCGCGGCGAGCTCTCCGTCGGCCCCGTCACCGTCGAAACAGCCGGCGGCCCCCGCCCCATCCAGGTCAACGGCTACGTCAACGGCGCCTTCCAGGCCGCCGTCGGCATGGGCGTCCCCGACTTCGATCCCCCCAACATCCCCATGCGCACCGACGGCCCCAACAGCCGCGCCGTCCTCCATCCCGACGGCCAGCCCCTCACCGTCACCGGCGTCTCCATGGGTAACCCCCACGCCGTCTCGTTCCAAGACTCCGTCGACGCCTTCCCCCTTGAACACATCGGCCCCCTGGTCGAACACGACCCCGCGTTCCCCGAGCGCGTCAACTTCGAAATCGTCCAGGTCGTGGCCCCCGCCCACCTCAAGGTCCGCGTCTGGGAACGCGGCGCCGGCATCACCCTCGCCTGCGGTACCGGTGCCTCAGCCTCCGTGGCCGTCGCCGTGCTCGAGGGCCGAATCGATCCCGGTGCGGTTGATCTGGACATGCCGGGCGGTAGGCTGCGAGTCGTTTGGGACGGTCCGGGCCACGAACTGATCCTGCGTGGACCGGCCGCCACCGTCTTCGAAGGCGCGTGGCCCACTAGCAACGCCGCGGAGGCCCTCTGACGTGAGCATCCAGTTCGCCGACCGTATCTCCAACCTTCCGCCCTACCTCTTTGCCGAGCTCGACAAGCTCCGCGACGCCAAGCGCGCCGAGGGCGTCGACGTCATCAGCCTCGGTATCGGCGACCCGGATCTCCCCACTCCCGAGCCCATCCTCGACGCCCTGAACCGCGCCGCCCGTGATCCGGTCAACCACCGCTACCCCGAGTACTACGGTCTGGACGAACTCCGCGAAGCCATCGCCGCCTGGTACGCCCGCCGCTTCCAGGTTGACCTGGATCCCGCCACCGAGATCGTCCCCCTCATCGGCTCCAAGGAAGGCATCGCCCACCTCCCGCTGGCCCTCGTAAACCCCGGCGACACCGTCTTGATGACTGACCCCGGCTACCCCGTCTACGCCATCGGCACCATGCTGGCCGGCGGCGTCTCCCACTCACTGCCCCTCACCTCCGAACGCGGCTGGATCCCTGACCTGAACGATGTGCCCGCCGCCGCGCTCGCCAACGCCCGCCTGCTCTGGCTCTGCTACCCCGGCAACCCCACCGCGGCCGTCGCCCCCTTCGAGTTCTTCGAGGAAGCCGTCGAGTTCGCCCGCGCCAACAACGTCGTCCTGGCCCAGGACGCCGCCTACTCCGAGGTCGTCTTCGACGGCTACCGTTGCCGCAGCATCCTCGAGATCCCCGAAGCCCGCGACGTCGCCGTCGAATTCCACTCCCTCTCCAAGACCTACAACATGACCGGCTGGCGCATCGGCTGGATGGCCGGCAACGCCGAGGTGGTCGAAGCCTTGGGGCGCGTCAAGACCAACGTCGACTCCGGCATCTTCCAGGCCGTCCAGCACGCCGGCATCGCGGCCCTGGATGTCGACCAGGACTGGATTGATTCTCGCAACGCCCACCTCCAGGATCGGCGCGACCGTGTCGTTAGCGCACTGCGCGATGTGGGCGTGGCGCCGGAAGTCCCCAAGGCCAGCCTTTACCTCTGGAGTCCCACCCCCGGCGGCATGTCCTCCGTCGAATTTGCGACACGCCTGATCGACGAGGTTGGCGTCATCGTGACTCCGGGCGTCGGCTTCGGGACCTACGGCGAGGGCCACTTCCGAATCTCGCTCACCACTCCTGACGACCGGCTCGACGAAGCCCTGGAGCGAATTGCCACTGTCAACTTCTAACGGCCGTCCCAAGACGGGACCGTCCGATACGGATGTCTCCGGTCGGCTCCTCGATGCGCGTCCCGAGCGAGCCTTTCTCGTCGGCCTCGAAGGTCTGCCGGAACTCGGCGACTGGCCCGCCGACGCGTCCCTCGACGAACTCGCCCAACTCGTCGAAACCGCCGGAGCCGAAGTCGTCGGCCGCACCCTCCTCCGCATCCGTCGCCCCGTCGCCGCCACCCTCATGGGCACCGGCCAGCTCGAAGACGCAATCACTCTTGCCCGGGCCCACGACGCCGATGTCCTCATGATCGACGCCGACCTCAAGCCCCGCCAGCAGCGCAACCTCGAGAATGCCTACAAAGGCAAAGTTCTCGACCGCACCGGCGTGATCCTCGACATCTTCGCCGCCCGCGCCCGCACCGTTGAAGGGCATCTCCAGGTGGAACGCGCCCAGCTGGAGTATCTCCTGCCCCGGCTCTCGGAACTCTGGGTCCAGTTTTCGCGACAGCGCGGCGGTGTCGGACCCTTCCGCGGTCCCGGCGAAACCCAGATCGAAACCGACCGCCGCCTCTATCGCGGCCGCATGGCCATGCTGGACAAGCGGCTGGACGCTGTACGCGCTCGCCGCGCCAGGGGCCGCGCCCGTCGCCGCGAGTCCGGATTCCTCACCGCCGCCCTGGTCGGCTACACCAACGCTGGCAAGAGCAGCCTCCTCAACGCCCTCACCGGCGCCGGCGTCTTCACCGAAGACCGGCTCTTCGCCACGCTGGACCCAACCACCCGCAGCGTCGACCTGCCGGATGGCGGCGCAATCCTGGTCTCCGACACAGTCGGATTCATCCAGCGCCTGCCTACCCGCCTGGTCCAGGCCTTCCGTGGAACGCTGGAGGAGGCGCTCGAGGCCGACGTCCTGATTCACGTCGTCGACTTGGCGAATCCCGCCGTCGAACGCCAGGTGGAGGTCGTCCACGACACCCTGCGCGATATCGGCGCCGGCCGCCGTCCGATCGTCACGGCCCTCAACAAGGTCGATATCGCCCCCGCGCCCGACCTTGCCGAGTACCCCAACGCAGTGGCCGTCTCCGCAACGACTGGCGAGGGAATCCAGAATTTACTCCGGCGGCTGGCCGACATTCACCGGGTCAGCACCGTCGACATCGAAGTCGAGATCCCCTATGACGACAGCCGTCTGGTAGCCCTCTTCCACGAACACGGCAGTGTCGAAGAAGAGTCCTTCGGCCAATCCGGAACACGATTGCGCGGCGCTGTGCCGTCTGCCCTGGCCGGCCGCTTTGACGCCTACCGCGTGGAACCGGCGGCCTCCCGGTGACCGGGCAGCTGCAAGTCGGCTTCGCGGGCCGAGACATTACCCCACCGCCCGGCATTGACCTCAGCGGCTTCGGCTTCCGCTTCGGCGCAAGCCTTGGCTCCCTTGAGCCGCTTGAAGTCGGCGCATGTGCCGTCACCGACGGCGACCGGATCTTGCTACTTCTGAGCTTCGACCTGATCGGTCTGACCATTGAGCACCAGGCCGACCTCCGTGTCCGCATAGAGACTGAGACCGGTGTTCCCGGCGCTAACCAGATGTGGACCTGCACCCACACCCACGGCGGTCCCGAAACCGGCGTGCTCCCCAGCATGGGTGAGAAAGATCCCGACTATCTGGCGTCCGTCGAGGAAGCGGCGGTTGCCGCGGCCGTTTCCGCGCTGGACGGCGTGACCGCGGCGGATCTGTGGCTGGCCCGCGGCGAGTCCTACGTGGGGGCCAACCGACGCTCCGCCACTTTCCGTCCCGGCGGTCCCGAGGACGGTCACATCGACGACATCGACGCGACTGTCGTGGTGGCCGAGTTCCGAGACCCAGACGGCAGTCCAATCGTCACCCTCGTCAACTACAGCTGCCACCCCACCGGTTCACGCGAGAGCGTCAGCTCCTCCGACTACCCCGGCCACATGCGGCGCACCGTCAGCGCGGCGACCAGCGCGCCGTGTCTCTACGTCAACGGCGCCGGCGGTGACGTCAATCAGCGCTTCGACGGCGCCGGCTACCGCAGCGTCTCCAACGCCCGCCACCACGGCGTCGCACTTGGCCGCACCGTCCTTGACCTGCGATCGGAGATGCGGCCCTCGACAACCACTCACACCGCTTCCGCGTCAACACCGGCCGACCTCCACTACGCCGAACCAATCAGCCAAGCCGAAGCCCGCCGAATCCTCGCCGAAGGTCAGCGCGCCTTGGAGGCGACGACCGGAACCGCCCAACGCCTGCGCATCCAGTCGCATCAGGTCGACTTCGCCCGACTCGTCCTCGACTGGACTCCAACGAATGGGCCCGACCTCACCGTCGACATCCAGGCGCTACGCATGGGCGACCTCGCGCTGGTCGCTATTCCCTCCGAGTTCTTCTCGGCCGACGGCCGCGCGCTTCGCGCCGAATCTCGGTCGCCCGAACTCATGATCGCTGGCTGGAGCAACGGCCTCGTCGGCTACACGCCCACGCGCCGCGCCATGGCCACCGGCGGCTACGAAGTCGACGACGCCCATCGCTGGTACGGGCATCACGCCGCCTGGGATCCCGTGAGCGGCGACAACCTTCGCGCGGCAGCGCTGAAGTCAATAGGCAAGCTCTACGCCGACGGCTAATTGACGCTCTGCACCCGCCGCAGCCACGCAACCAGCGCGGTAGCCAAACAACCCACCAACCAGACCGCAATGGCGGGAACCACCCACGGCCCGCTGATCACCGCTCCCCAGGCACTCAAGACCACCACCCCAAGCGCGGCGCCAACAAGCGCCGTAAGCAGAAACACCAGCGAACGAAGGGCCCGCGCCTGCATCCACGCGCGCCGCGCCGGACGCTCCGCGCCGCACGCCCGGCACACCTGCCAACCTCGCGCGTTGGTCCGGTGGCACACGCGGCACAACCAGATCGTCCCAGGCAAGACCTGGGTTGTCGTGCTCAGACCGCTCGCGTGGCTGTGACGGTCGGTGGTCATCGCGCGTGAGCTCGATCCGTCGGCGGGCGACCCTTCCGAGCCGTCGCCGCGGCCTCTTCCACGGTCGGACTGTAACGATCGAACGCCTCGCGCAGCTTGGCGGTTTCGTAGTGCGCGTAGATTCGCTTGGTCGTATCCGGCGAGGCGTGCCCCAGGATGTCCTGAACCTCCGACAGATTGGCCCCTCGGTTCAACAGCGAAGTGGCCTTCAAGTGTCGGAAGTCATGCGTCGTGGCTGGAACTCCGACAGCCGCGGCATAGGTCTTCACGATCTTCCAGATCGATTGCGGCGACAGGCGCAGCAGCTCGCCTGCGCGGCCGGGGTGCTTCGGCTTTCCGTGATGACGAATGAACAACGGCGCAAACGCGTCGTGCCGGGCCTTTACGTAGGCGCGAATCGCCTCACGCGTGTCATCGTCAAAAAAGACCACCCGCTCCCGGTCGCCCTTTCCCGTGATCAGAGCCTGCTGCGCCCACCCGTCGTCCACATCTCTCCGGTCAAGCCGGGCCGCCTCACGCCGCCGCATGCCTGTGGTAAACAGCAGGAGCAACAAGGCTCGGTCCCGATAGACCCGTAGCCGGGCATCTTTCGAAGCTGAGTCGGCAATCAATCCCAGCAATTCGTTCTTGACATAATCGACAATCAGCGCCAGTCCGTCCTCAACCCGTGGCGTCCGATACCCGGGCTTGTCGCGAACTGCCCGCAATCGCTCAACCGCACGTTCGAGTTCCACGCCATCCAGTGCGCCGGAGCGCAGGCAATGCCTCAGGAACGCCCGAACCGCTGCCAGGTAGGTCGAAATCGTGGCCTGGCGCTCGCGTCCAAACTCATCCACCAATTCAAGGTAGAACCGCTCGAGGACGCCGTCGTCCAACTCGGCCAGCAACGTCTCGGTTCCGCGCCAGGCCAGGAAACGCCGCAACCCCGTCCCATATGTCGCCCTTGTGCTCGGGGACTTGGCACGCATGGCGCCCAAGAAGTCCGCCGTGGCGGTTTGCAGGGTCGCGCTCATGGGCTCCAATCCAGAATCACGAATGCACTAACGGTACTCCCACGACACAGTGGGAACTTTGAATCTAGCGCGCCCCGCCAACTCTGTCACGAGACTTTTCGAACCAGTACCACGTGCCGATGTCTTGCCGCAGCACGCGGAATTCCTCGGTATCCAGGCTCGTCGGTTGTTAGGGCGCCGCGGATGCAGCAGCCTGCGCGGCGAGCCTGCATGAATCACAACGTGGCTTGTAGGTCCATGGCCGATCCTGAGTCACGCAGTCTTTACCCGGGTGCCGACGACGTGTCCCGTGCACGGCTCCTTGAGGAGCGTTGGAGCATGCCGCGTTCGCTGGCTCGCGATGCGCGATGGCCGCTGAGTGCATCTGCGCTTCTCTCGTGTTGCCGACGTTGCCGTGCCATGCACCGGCGCCTTGCACGGCGCTCGGCGTCTCGAGATCAAAATAGTAGAACTAATGTGTATTAGTTCTACTAACGAGGCCAGGGTCCCGGGAAGTCATGCCGCCAACGCCGCTGGCCGGTCACGTGTTCTCAGGCCTTGGAGTTCTTCCACGGCCGGAGCTCCATGCCAGCCGTGAACTCACGGCGTGCTCCGATCACACCTGGCGGTCCGTAAGAGCGGAAGCTTCATCATGCCTCGGCGCTGCCAAAGGAGTTGCAAGCAATGTCGCCGGCGGCAGGCGGGGACTGCATTGGATCCCTCGGCGCGGACTAGGGCTAGGGCGTGCCGAAAGTCGCCGTCCTTGACCTGCCGAATCTGTGGCTCCTCAGCAATGTGCGGACACAGCGCGTTCGCAATCGGGCGCCTTGCCTGTCCACCGCCGGCACGGCGATACTCCGCGCCCATGCATTGTGCGTTATGTAAAGAACAGATTGAAGAACCAATAATGATGTCGAAGAGTCTGATGCCACATCAGCTTCCCTCCGCCTGCGCGCTGTACGCCGAAACTCCGGTCGTGACCTGTAGTAAGTGCCGTCCTAAGGCATCGCCATCGAGGCACGATCTGTGTTCCGCGGCCAGGTGGAACTCGTCGGCGGCAAACTGGCCCTTGTCGAGGTGTTCGTGCGCATCCGCGGCGTCATACGTCACGTCGAAGCTGAACTAGGTGTCTCCTACCTCACCGTCCGCGGACGACTCGAGGGCGTAACCGAGGCGCTGGCTCGTCAGCTGGTCAGCCCACCGGGAAGACGTCTCGCATAGCGGTCCGCGCCTCGTTCTCGACCGCCGGCTCACGCCCCGCCCCCGTACTCGCTTGCCCATCAGACGGCAAGTTATGTAAAGCTGACGTCTATGCATACTGCGTCAGGATGCCGGCCTGTCGCACCTGCTGCCACCGCTCCCCGAACGCGGGACTCCCGTCGTCTTCCTCGGTGGTCAACGTCACGCCACGCTCGAAGGCCGGCCGGCTGCCAGCCAGGAAGTCGGCTTCCATGTCGTCGTGTTCCGTGTACGCCACCGAAGAACCGTCCGCCCATCGGACGGTGTGGATCATCCGCGGCAACTCGTGCTGCGAAATGTCCGGCCGTCGCAGCCGTTCCAGCGCGTGCTCGTCCACCTCGATCCCCAGCCCCGGTGCTTCTGGAACCCGCATGTGACCGCGCCGAATCTCCAGCGGCTCTCGAATCAGGTCGTCCTGATAGGTATTCAGGCAGGTGATGGCCGGCCACTGGGCCGCCGGCAGCACCGCGCCCAAATGAGCGGTGAACGCCGTAGTGATCCCCGTACCCACAAGCTGCAGCCACAGCGGCATGTTCGCCTCGTCCGCCAGCGCTCCCTGGTGCATGGTGCGCGCCGCCCCCTGATTCAGCACCCAGCCGTCGCAGACGCCCTCCTTCACGGCCGTAAGAAACGGCGGATTGTCGAAGTGCATCGCCACTGGTCGCCGCAACTTCGCCCGCAGCGACCGGTTGCCTTCCACGTCGTGCTGCGGAATCGGTGTCTCGAAGAAATGCACCTTCGAGAACGCTTCCAGATTCTCAAGCACGTGCCCCGCTTGTCCGGCCGACACCAGCAGGCTGTTGAAATCCAGGTCGAACACGCAGTGGTCCGGGGTCGCGTCGCTGATCGCCCAGGTTGCCGCGCGCAGGTCGTGCCACGGCCGCGCCTTCAGCTTGAAGCTCGCGTAGCCGGCTGCCACTGCGTCCTGCGTCTCTCCTACCCACTCGTCCGGCGGCATGTCCCAGCACCACCAGGCGATCGGGCACCAGTCCCGCACCTTGTGACCAAGCAGGCGATATGCCGGCACCCCCAGCGCCTTGCCGGCCAGATCGAACAGCGCCTGCTGCAAGCCGGCCCCGAATCCGTCATCCCACATCAACTCGGCCGGATGGCTCCCGATCGCTCGATCGGCGGCTTCGTCAGGCACCCGGCCCCAGGTGTAGTGCGGGACGGTCTCGCCCCAACCAACCAGCCCGTTGTCGGCCGTGACCTTGCACACCTCGATGATCGACCAGTCCGCACACTTCCGGCGCATGTGCCGCCCTGGCCGTTCCGTGTGCCCGGCGTCAACTGGGATTCGTTCAACCGAGACTATCTTCATATCTGCCGTCCTACCCCCTAAGACGCGGGAGTGTCGCACTCCGGCGTAGAACCAGCTTTGTTCGGCAATGAGCGGAGTGGTGGCTTGCTTCGGTCAGCGTGCGATCAATCCACTCGCGAAGTCCGCACGCCACTACAAGTCCGGCCTTGGCTCAATGTCCTGGTTCATCGCCCAGGCTGGGTAGTAATTCACCAGTCTCGCGCCTGGATACGGCCTCCCAAGCGGCTGGGCTGGCATTGGGAATGCGCCGCCGAATGCGTCAAAGGACATCATCAGGGTGTACGAATAGCGCAGCCCGGCCGACCGTAGCGTGCGTGCCGACGGAATATTCCACGGAGAGGTCGTAGCCAGCGCCAGGTTTCCCCGCTCGATGATCGCCGAACCCGCTGCGCCAACGACGGCGCGGCCTAATCCGGCGCCCCGGGCCTCGGGCATCACGTCCATTCCGATCTCCTCAACGCCCTCGCCGTAGTGGTTAACGCCGGCCAGCGCGATTAGTTCGCCGTCCTCAATCACGCCGTACCCTTCATGGGCTTCCCCGTCGTAGCAGTGCCAAAAGCGCGAATAGTTCACATCCGCCAGGTCATCAGGTCCAAGCCGGACGACCCGAGGATCTTCCGGATCATTCCAGGTCGACGCGTCGCCAAAAAAGAAAAACACAGGCCCCCACGCGCTCTGCCCGTCGGGCTGCGTAACCCGTGCAAGCTCATAGGCGCCGAAAACGGAGAACAGCATCTCCGCGTGCATGTCCGTCACCAACGGCCGCAGCACCGGCAGCCAGTCGCTCCGCGCACTCACTAGCGATCCACGGTCCAGCCGAATGGCGGCCAACGCCGGCCCTTTGGCGTCCGGAGGCCGACCGATTACAGGAATCGGGTTTGAGCCAAAAGCGTCCAGACCAGCGCAGACCGTGGACTCAACCGTCGCCACCACTCGCGGCGAAAGGAACGGGCGCCAAGAATCGTAGAGGCTTTGGGTCATGGGCTTTGTGATCCCTTCTCGGTTCGACCCACGTTGGAGCGACCTAGCTGGCTTGGCGTAACTGCAGGGGCAGATAGGGCGCCCACGCCGGATCCAGCGCGCCCGTAATGAACCGGCCCATCAGATGCGAGTATGGCGACCGCGGATGCGTAGGGCGACGGCGAAGCCGCATGTTGGCGTCGCTGGGCGTGCGGCCGGCCTTGCGCAGATTGCAGGGTCGGCAAGCCGTCACCAGGTTGTCCCACCGGCGTCGCCCGCCGAGACGCCTTGGCATTACGTGGTCAATTGTCATATTCGTGTCGCGCGTACCGCAGTACTGACAGGTGTGGGCATCGCGCACCAGGACCTCGCGGCGGCTCAATCTGATCGTCGGTCGCGGTCGGCGCACGTAGTACCGCAGCCGGATGACGCTAGGCCGTGGAACGTCGCGGGCAGGCGTCCGCAGCGGTCGTTCGTGGTGGGCCAGCGGTTCGGCCTTGCCCTTGGCCAGCAGCACGATCGCGCGTCGCACGCGGCAGACGTTCAGCGGCTCGTAGTTCTGGTTCAACAGCAGAACGGGCGTATCCACAGGCCCCCGACGCGTCGCGCGTAGCCGCGGCCATAGTACAGGTCGACCACCGGTCGGGACTCGCCGGCACCGAATCTCCCAGTGCTCAACCGCCGCCGAGACATATCCTTGCGCGTGGCAACAGATCAACACGCGCCGGACCACTGGTACCTGGTCCGATTCACTAAACAAGGTGCCGCGCGCTTCCTTTCCCAGCACGACGTGCGACGTGCCTGGGAGCGCGTAACCCGTCGCGCCGGTCTGCCGTTGGCCTACAGCCGCGGCTTCAGCCCCAAGCCGCGGCTCAGCTTTGGACCGCCGCTTCCGGTCGGGGCTGAAGGTCGTCGCGAGTACATGACCATGGCCCTGCGCGACTCGCTGGACGCCACGGAGGTAAAAGAGCGTCTGGCCGCCGGAGCCATTCCAGGCATGGCGGTCGTTGAAGTCGTCAGTGCGCCCGGCCGCCGGGTCCACACCACCTGGGCAACCTACGAAATCACCGTTAATCCGCCCCCGCCCGACCTGGCCGACCGGGTTGAACGCTTGCTGGCGCTTGACGCTGTGGAAATCGAGCGTGCCCGCGACCCGGAGGGCGTGAAGCGCGATATCCGGCCGGGAATCAGATCACTGCAATCTCTGCATGGCAAGCTCGTTGCCTGCCTGCGAATCGCCCAGGACCAGATCGTGACTTCCCGCGACCTCGCCCTCGCCCTTCACATCGAACCCGCCACAACCGTCCGCACCGACATTGAGCTCAAGCTCGTCGGCTGAAACGAAAGCGCGGCTCGCGGCCGTGCTGGCCGCTGCCGGTCAGTCGACTGCACACCGGAGACTCACGCGCGTCCGTCCGGGTCTCTGGCGCTTCAGCGGACGACAAGCCGATCTGGCCATTAAGCTCTTTGGCGGATCGAACGCCATTGAGCGTTTCCGCACCGAGGCGGCGCTTTACCGCGAACTCGGTCGAGTGGGCGCACCCGTCCCCGGCCTGGTTGTCACCCACGAGAGGTCGATCGCCGTGGCCAGAACGTGGGTTCCGGGCCTGACCCTGTACGAGCACCTGCTGGCCGACGAGCCGCCTAACCAAACCGCGGCAGAGGCGGTTCGTGATGCCTGGCGGCAACTGACCAACGCGCTGACTCCGTGGGACGCACGCATTGACCCGACCCGTCGTCTGGCCGCCCGACGAAAGCGCGGCCTGGAACTTGGCGCCGTCACCCAAGCCATAGTGGACTGCTTTCCGACGATTCCCGCCGAGGCGATTCACGACCTGCGTGAAACCGTAGCCACCGCTGACCCGGCTGTGCTTCCGCTGGACGCCTCGCCCTCCAACATCATCCTCGATGGAGGCCTGGTCACGTTCATTGACCTGGAGTTGCTCGGTCTTGACTTCGCGGATTGGACGTACGGGAAGTACGTAACGGCAATTGACGCGGCCGGTGCCGTGCGGAGCCTCGCCACCAGCCACCCGGACGAACCGGCGCCAGGCCTTGATGCGGCGGTGACGCTCCTGGCCTTGGCTCGGGCCGCCGGCCTGTGGGACGCTCCCCGAATCGAGCCCGAGGCACTGTCGGGCCTGCTGCCCGGTCGATCACTGGCGTCCAGGCGGGTACTGCAATGCCTTGGTCTAGAATCAAGCGTCACGTCCGATAGCGGATAGCGGAAACGAGCGAGCAATGGCTGCTAGCAACGAGTCCGGGGCCAACCAGACCTTCCAGCCGAGGGGACGCGATCTGGTGATCGGCGGTATTCCATGGATTGCCCGGATGTCGGACAAGGCCCGCGCCAAGGCCGACGGCACCATCGACGACTACATCTACCCGTGCCCAATCGACCGCCGGGTTCTCGGCGAGCTTGGAATGAGCGCGGACGAATTTATGGAAATCGCGGTGGATTCCGGCACGGACGCCGAGTTAGTTCGCCAGGTGCGCGAACGCCGCCGGTCGCCCGAGCCGGCAGCTGGTGCCTGAGTCCAGCAACGACGTCGTCGCCTATCTGGATCGGGTCCTAGAGCTTCAGGCCTTTCCTGACTACGGCCCAATGGGCCTGCAGGTCCACGGCCGTGAAGTGGTCGAAACGGTGGTTACGGCCGTGTCGGCCAGTCGCGCTCTATTCGAAGTCGCGGCGGAACGAGACGCCGGATTAGTGGTCGTGCATCACGGCTTGTTCTGGGACAAGGATTCCCGGGTGATCGACCCTATGCTTCGCGAACGACTGCGACTGCTCTTCGATCACGACATCAACCTTGCGGCCTACCACCTCGCCCTTGACGGCCACCCGACGCTCGGCAACAACGCACGCATCATCGATGCGCTTGGTTTCCGGAAGGAACATGTGGGCTTTGCACATGTCGGTGACCGGCCCGTGGGATGGTTCGGCTCCGCGTTCCACCCGGTTCCCGCCGACGAGTTTGTGCAGCGAGTTCAAGACGTGATCGGCCCCTTGCATGCTTACTACGCCAACGGCCCCTCCGAGATTCGGCGCATCGCCGTCTGCAGCGGGGGCGGTCCCAGCGACTTCCCCGAGGCCGTGGCCAGGGGCTGCGACGCGTTCGTGACCGGCGACATGTTCGAGCCTGTTGAAATGTGGAGCCGGGAGCTGGGCGCGCACTTCCTTGCCGCCGGACACTACGCCACCGAGGTCTTTGGCGTTCAGGCGCTGGCGGAACTGATTTCAGCTGAACTGAACTGCACCGCCGAATTCGTGGATCTTCCCACCAACGCCTAGCCGGCCCGGCGAGCGGCGGCACTCGCTTCGATCACGCCAACGGCCTGGCGCGCCGCCGGAATCGCAAGCGATCGTGTAAGCAAACTTGCCGTTACGAATACGAGCAGCGAGACAGCCAGCGCCGCAAGTGATGCGTTGGCAGATTCACCGGTCGCCGCCGTGCGACCGAGTTCAACGGCCGCCGCGAGGCTCGCAAGAGATGAGGCAAGCCAGGCACCGCGGACGGCGACGTAAACGAACGTTAGAGGCGCTGCCGCCAGCACATTGACGCCGTGGCTCCGCAGCCGGGGATAGCGGAGGGCGCCAACAGCGCCGTCTCGGTCATTTGCTGCGGCGTGCACGGCACTACCTGGGCTGGCCTCGGCCACCAGCGCCTCGAACGCCCGCAAGCGTCCCGGCAGCCGCCAGAAGGCTTCGTAGTCCACCGCCAGGTTAGTCATGGTCCAGCCGAAGAAATAACCAATGAGCACGATGGCCAGCAAGTAGATGACCGGCAAACTGGCGCCCCAACTACTCGGATCCTCAGGTCTGAGGAATCCGTCGGCTACCGCGCCCAACGCGTACAGCGGACCTGTCCCCACCGCCGTAAAGATCAGGATGATGACCAGCGCCTCAACGAGGTCATGTCGTAACGATCGCATTCCACCCTCACCGGGCCGGACCCTCCGGCTCCGACGCGAATACTCTACCCGCGCGGCGCCGGCGGCCAGGCCGGGTGAAGTGCTCTAAGACCCAGATCGCGACCGCGCGCGCATGCCTTCCAGCATCTCCGACAGGCGAACGTCAAGCAGATCCATCGACTGCGCGACATATCCGTCGCCCGCACGCTCGGCGATCACAATGGCTGGTGCGCCGACCTCCGGCCGGGTTTCCTGACTGAGCTGGCCGATGTCGATGGTCACCTCGTTTCCGAGAACCGTGAACATCTCAATGGCGCCATCGCGAACGGCCGTCACTTCTCCAACGGCGATCACCATGCCGCCAGGCCGCGCGACCTGCTGCCGGGGCTGTGTGCGCTCTACTCCGCGCAGGTGCGGCGAGTCACCGTGGAAGAAGGAACGTGGCAGCTCACGAATCCGCGGGATAACGACTACCCGCCTCGGCCCCCACCAGTCGTGATACCAACCGCGACCGTCCGCACCGCGCTTGAATCGTTCAGCATCGCGCGTGTTCTCGCCATGCCGAGAGCGATCGGCGCTGTCCTTGCCCTCAGTACGCTTGAACTGGGGCGACGCGACCTTCGCCGCCGACTCGATCTTTGCTCGTTCCATGTGACTAGCGACCTCTCGAGAGTCGCCGCCCGACGCACCGCGCGCCAAGGCAAGCCCGAGCGCGGACCCGCCGACGGCCAACGAAATGACCGCCAAGACAATCAACGACGTCAGACGAGCTGAAAACTGCCACCTCATAGCAACACCAACAAAGATAATCGCGTCAGAATCATCGTCTCACGATTACGGCAGCCCTATCGTGAGACGGCTCACGTTTTGCCCCGGAGTCCCTCGGGTCGCCGACCTGATGTTGCTACCATCATGAGCGTCGCTCGCGGGCTCTAACTCCGCGAACGCGCGAGCCTCCGTAGCTCAATTGGAAGAGCAGCTGACTCTTAATCAGTTGGTTGTAGGTTCGAGTCCTACCGGGGGTACCAACACCAGGAATTCTGCTGCCACTGCGCACCGAGGACTGACCAATCTGTTCCATGCCTGTCGCCGATGACTCTGAGGCGCGCCTTCGAGTGTGGAGTGGCCGCGAACATCAACGCTCGGCAAACCTGGCCAACTGGAACGACCGCGCAGCCGCCCATCTCGTGTCGCCGGGCTACGACGTCGAAGGGTTTGTTTCCGAACCGCAGCGGATCGCCAAGGCCGTTGAGTTGGATCGGGGAGAACTCGGCGACGTCCGCGGCCAATCCCTTCTGCATCTGCAGTGCCACATCGGCCTCGACACACTTTCCTGGGCTCGGCTTGGCGCCGAAGTCACCGGACTGGACTTTTCGGCCCCCGCCGTCCACGCCGCCCGTGAAATCAGCGGCCGCGCCCAAGCGCCGGCCACGTTCGTCGAATCCGACGTGTACGAGGCGCCGGAGTCACTGGGCAAGACGTTCGACATCGTCTACGCCAGCGAAGGCGTTCTCTGCTGGCTGCCGGACATCGCCGCCTGGGCTCAGGTTGTGCGCCGGCTCACACGGCCCGGCGGAACGGCTTACATTCGCGACGGGCACCCGGTCGTTCACTCCCTCGATCTGGATCGACCGGACGGACGTCTCGAATACGTCGGCCCCTATTTCGAAGGCCCGGCACAGCGCTATGACGAGCCGGGTACGTATGTCGAATCGGACGTGTCGATCAACCACACCGTGAACTACGAGTGGAACCATGGGCTTGGCGAGATCGTCAACGCGTTCATCGACGCCGGCTTCCGAGTCGACTCGTTGCGCGAATACCCGTTCTCCGGCTACCGGGCCATGCCCAGTCTGATCGAGGGCCCGGACGGCTGGTGGCGCTTTCCGGGTGAGTCCGGGCGCGTTCCCTTCATGTTTTCCATACGCGCAACGCTGCCCGACTAAACCGGTTCGACCGCTGGCGGGCGAGCATCCTCTTCATTCTGAGCCTGCGGAACGCCGAACAGCCGGCCCGGCTTCCTATAGACTCGACCTACAACGGCTTAGCAAGCGTTGGTTCGGCGGTCGTCCCGGCTGCGCCGGGCACGCCGTGCGGGCCGTCGCGGGGGACGAGTGCAATGGCGCAAGACTTCACGATGTTCGTGGGTACGGTCGGCGGCGGCTTGAATGTGAGTCCTGACGGCGGGTCAACTTGGTCGCAGATTCGAAGCCCCGTCCCGACCGAGAGCAACGTCCGGTCCGTCACCGTTTATCCCAGCGACCCCAACCGCGTGATCGCGGGGACCGATGTCGGCGTCTTTCGAAGCGAAGATCAGGGTGAGACCTGGGAACAGCTCGATACCCCCATGGATGGAATCCACATCTGGTCCATTACGGTCGATCCCGCTGATCCCAGCACCATCTTTGCCGGAACACGCCCCGGCGTATACCGGTCCAAGGACGACGGCGAGACCTGGGAAGAACTGCCGGTCAACGTAAACCTCAATGGCCCGATCGTCCCGCCCCGCACAACCACGGTGCTCGTAGACCCGCGGGACCATCAGACCGTCTGGGCAGGAGTCGAAGTCGCTGGGCTGTACCGCAGCAAAGACGGCGGCGATTCCTGGACGCCGCTATCGAACGTTGGCCCGGAGTTGATGTATGACGACATTCACGGCCTGGCCATCCGCCCCGGCGATCCCACCCTGGTCTACTCCACCAGCCCATTCGGCCTGGCCATCAGCACGGATGAAGGCGACAGCTGGGACCACCACAAGTTCCCAAGCTTCGACCCTGGTGGATCGTCCTACTGCCGCAACATCCTTGTTCGCCCGGACAATCCCGACGTCATGTTCGTGGGCAACGGAAATGGAATCCCCGGGGTCACCGGCGCGATCCGCCGCACCGTGGATGGCGGCGCTACCTGGGACACACCCGAGCTGCCCGTGACGCCAAACTCCGTGGTCTACTGCTTCAGCGCGCACGTAGACGTTCCCGACTGCGTCGCGGCGGCCAGCATCTACGGCTACATCTACCTGAGCGATGACGGCGGCGAGACCTGGCGCAAGCTCGAGCGCGAGTTCGGCGAGATCCGGGCGGTGGCCATCAGTCCCAACTAGGGACGGCGCGGCATCGGTCTTCCGCAGGCGGGCTCCAGCTTTCGCGGGGCCCTCGGCTGATCGTGGGCGGCGCCCGGCATCACGTGTACAACCCGATGAGCCCGCGTCGCGTGGCCCGATTCGCAATACGGTTGAATAGCCAGATTCCGCCAAGCACACCGCCAAACGCGCTGGCGGCCAGCACACCCAACTCGACTTCAAGCGGCACGATCGTTGGCGTTCCCAGCAGGGTGTGCCGCATGGCGTCGATCACGTAGGTATAAGGCAGCGCCAGGCTCACCCAGCGAACCTCCCACGGCAGCATGGCTACCGGAAACGTCGACCCAGCCATGGTGAAGATCAACACAACGAATATCGAAGCCAACGCAGGCTGCCGCTGGGCAAGGCCGACGCCGGCAAAGGCGATTCCGAGCCCCCAAAACGCGATCAGGGCCAGGGCGAACACGGGAATCACCAGCGGATCGAACCCGGCAGGCGCCGCGCCCGGCAGGAAGAGCAGCGCGACCGCCAGCACGCCGAGCATGCCGGTCCATTGGGCGATCTCCCAGCCTGTCACGCCCACGATCGGGATCCAGCGTGGACACGGCGTGGCCCAGACGTGCGGAAGTACGCCGACCTCGCTGGCCCAGCGAAGGTAGCCCTGTCCGCTATAGAGCCCCTGCTGAGCAATCTGCAAGGCGATCCACCCCAGCGCCACATAGCCGATAAAGTTTGATCCGCCGCCGTTTGCTTCAAAGCCCTCGCTCCCAAACGCGCGCTCGGCCAGCAGTCGGGTCGTCAACAGCAACCCAAGCGCCAGCAGCGTGGAGGCATATAAAATCTTCTGCCGCCCAAACTCCCGCCACTCACGGACGAAGGAGGCCCAGGCGGCAAGGGCCAGCGCCCGTCGTGTGCCTACGAACGGCTTCATATCGCGTCGAGGACGCCGCGACGCCTGGCGGACCGCTCGAGCGTCCCGAATATCCAAAGCGAAATCGCCCCGTATGCACACGCGATGATCAGCAGCACGACGGCGGACAAAATGGCATCGCCTGCGTCGGCAAAGACGAGCACGGCTCGCAGCCCGCGCAGAATCCAGGAAAGGGGAACGAATTGGGCGACGACCTGAGCCCACTCGGGAAGTACGCCAACGGGATGGGCGACGCCGGCAAAGATTCCCGAAGCCATGACCCCCAGGCTGGACAAGAACATCGCTGCGCGATAGCGCACAACCAACCCCGCGAAGAGCACGCCAATGGCCAGGTTGGCGGCATACGAAGCCCCCAGCACCAATACCAGGGCACCGACCTCTAGCGTCAGCGTGAAACGAAACACCGCCCAACTCACAGCGAACATCGCCAGCGACTGAGCCGCAATTCCGATCGAGCTGCCCATGGCGCGCCCGACGATCAGCAGCTGTTTGGCGAGGCGACTGGTCCAGATGGCGCTCAGGGTGCCTTGCTCTCGTTCACGCTGCAGGGCGATTGAGAGCTGACTGAGCGTGGCTCCGGACCAGGTCATGCCAATCACGCCGATCGTCACAAAGGCCAGGTAGTTCTCCGACCCCGCCACTGATGCAAACCGTGCCGCCTGCTCGTGATTCGGACCGGCCAATGCACGCGCTCCCAGGATTCCCGGCAGCACCATCGCGAACGCCGAGATCACGAGCGTGGTGACAAATGCCCACTCGCGGCGGTGCACCGTCCACCCCATGGCTGCCAGTGTGGCCACCGCTTGTCCGCCGCGCGCGAGACGCAGTGCTGGAGCGTTAAATTGACTCAAACGACCCTCCCAGACGACTTCCGGTCAATTTGATGAAGGCGTCCTCCAGCGTGGCTTCCCGCAAGCGCGATTCGATAACGGTCACACCAGCCTCTGTAAGGCGTGCTGCGACTCGCTCGGCCGAGCGCCAGCCCGCGGGGGCGCTAACGGCAACCGCGATAGTGCCGTCCTCCTGGACTTCGCCCCACCAGAGGGCGTCGGCCGCGAGATTCCGGCGAGCAGCCGCGACGTCGCCGCGCAACTGCAACTCCAGCCGCGGCTCGATCCCCGCACTCGCAATTAGGGCAGCCGGCCGGTCCTCGGCCACAAGCCGACCCTCATTGATGATTCCGACGCGATCGCATACTTCGTCAGCTTCGTGCATGTTGTGCGTCGTCAGCAGAACCGCTTTTCCGGCCCCCTGTAGCGTCCGAATCAGCTCTCGCGTCGCTCGAGCCGCAGCCGGATCGAGTGCCGCCGTCGGCTCATCCAGCAGCAGCACCGGCGGATCATGCAGTAGCGACCGCGCCAGGTTCAGCCGTTGCTTCATGCCGGTGCTATAAGTTTCGACGAGGTCGTCGGCCTGCTCCGCAAGCCCGAGGTGCTCGAGCAGACTGCCCGCGCGCTCATTGATCGCCTGGCCGGGCATGAACTGCAGCCGCCCGAAGATCTCCAGATTCTCGCGGCCTGTCAGCCGCCAGTAGACTCCTCGCTCCCCCGCGAACATGACGCCGATGCGCGCCCTTACCGCGCCGGCGTCTCGCAGAGAGTCGAATCCACAGATTCTGGCCGTGCCAGCCGTTGGCTCCAGCAGGGTTGACAGCATGCGAGCCATCGTTGTCTTGCCCGCGCCGTTCGGCCCCAGGAGGCCGTACACCTCACCGGCGCGGACCCACAGTGTCACGTCATCAACGGCGACTACGGGGTCCGGCACTGGGACTGAACGACGCTTCACTATGTCCCAGGGGCGGCGCGACGGCCGTCGGCGCTCAAACTGCTTGGTCAGCCCTTCGGTTTCAATCAGCATCCGCGCATATGCCATTGAGCTTGAGAACGCGCTTCCTTCTGACGCAATCTGTCAGGAGAGACGCGCGACATTGTTCGTACTGTGCCACGCGCTGATGCCTGCACTCCCTGGCGAACTTCCCGAAGCGTCGATCGCCCAATAGAGTCTGCACCGCCTAGTTGAGCGAAACACCGCGCTCTGTTCCAATGCAAGCAACCAGCGCCGTCGTCGGATGAGTGCGAGAGGATCGCGAGTGAGGGACCGGGACGAAATCCGCGGCCTGCTGAGCGGCCCGGTCAACCCGCTGCCCACCAAGTTCCACAGAGACGGAACGATTGACTTCGGTGGCATGCACGCCGTCATCGACAGGTCCCTGGAGGCGGGCTGCCAGGTCATCATGCTCACTTGGGGCGAGACTCTCGTTTCACTCCTGACTGACTCCGAACTGGCCCAGGTCCACCGCACCGTCATCGCGCACGTTGGCGATCGCGCTCTCACGATCGCCTGCGACAACATGTGGAGTCTTCACCAGACGCTCGAGTTTGGAGACCTGGTTCGCGATTTGGGCTACGACCTTTACATGGTCCGCCCCGCCGAGTGGGCTCGTGGAACGCCGGAAACTCTGGCCGACTTCTACCGCGCCGTCGCTCGTCGCACGCCGGTAATGCTCGTTGGCGACGTGCCGATCAGGACGTGCGAATTGATCGAGGACGAGCCCAGAGTCCTGGGCTTCAAGGAAGACACCCAGCTCGACTACGCCCACGAAGTGCTCATGCGCTGGGGCGATCGCTGGCCGATGGTCGGCGGCGGCGGCATGAAGCGGCACTTCCTCCTCTGGCCCCACGGCTGCCGCTCCTGGCTGGAGCCGTTCGTCCGCTGTTATCCCGAGCCGGCCATGCGTTACTGGAGGGCGCTCCAGCGCGGCGACACCGCCGAGGCCTGGGACATCGTCATGCAGGTCGAGACTCCGGTGCGTGCGGCGGCCCATCGCTTCCCGGCCGGCTACAACGGTTTCTCCCAGGCCATGATCGAGGCCTACGGCATTGCGCCCCGCTGGCGCCGCTCCCCCGCGCCCAACGCCACCGACGCCGAGATGGAAGACGTGCGCGGCCTGCTGCGTCGGCTGGGCATCTGGCCGTGACCACGGAAGCGCTGACCTCATGACGGGACGGGCGCCGGACTTCTTCGCCGACCGCGGCTTCAGCCAGCCGCCCATCTACCTGACCGGCCTTGACCGATGTACGCCATCCAGCGCCCTGTCGTCTGAGCCACGCCGCCACACCTGGCGCACGCTGCCCTACAGCACAGGCGCGTTCAGTGGTGTGATGCTGCTGGCCGGACCCGAGACCGCGGCGCCGTCCGTTTCCTATCCATTGAACGCCAACGGCTGGCATGCCATATCGATTGGCATACATCCGTTCTGGTCTGAGCCTGAAGGTCGGCAGCTCGAAGTTCAGCTCAAACTCAGCGGCTCGGGCCCGTTCACCATCCTTTCCTGGCCGCGCGTCCCCTTCGGCGGCCACGCCGAACACCTCCACGAGCACTTCTGGGGTGTGACGGATCTCACGGGCCGGAACCTCGTGATTGCCCAACCGACCGCGCGCGTATCCCCCCGCGACGGCCCTGGATCACACCTCGGCCAACCCGCACGCATTGCTTATGTCAAGTTAGTTCCGCTGAAATCCGCCGAGGTGCGCGCACTAACGGCCGACCGCGATCAAACCGACACCCGCCGCCTTTTCGCCCACCAGGATGCCCACGGACCGCACTCCGCCTGGCGACTCACGAGTGCCGCCGATATCCAGCGCGAGGTAGAGCCGTATCGGCACACCGACTTCTCGCGCCTCTACTGGGAGTGCGGCTCCGGCGACCTGATGAACTATTTCACCCAGATCGGGCGCGTGCCCACCCACGATGGGCTCGATGACTTTCCGCGACAGAGCGACCGACTCAACGCCGAGAGCTGGCGGATTCTCCGCGACCGCGGCATTGATCCCTTGCAAGTGGCGGCCGAACACGCACGGGATGTCGGCCTCGAGCTTCACGCGAGCTATCGCGTTGCCGGCTTCCATTACCCGCCTCCACTGGATCACTTCACGCACGGCGACTCGATTTATAAGCAGCGGCCCCAGTGGCGCGGCGTCGACCGCAACGGCCGCCGTACGCCCCGATTCGCCTACACCTATCCGGAAGTTCGCGCCTTCGTCATCGCGCTGCTCCACGAGGTCGTCCAATACCCAGTGGACGGCATCTGCATGCTCTACAACCGGCGGCCGCCGCTGGTGGAATATGAACCGCAGCTGGTTGAGGGGTTTCGCGCGGATCACGGCCTCGATCCACGTACCCTCGACCCGCTTGACCCGACCTGGCTGCGTTACCGATCGAGCGTGCTAACCGAGTTTCACCGCGAGCTGCGTGCCGCGATGGACGCGGAATCGCGGCGACGGGGCCGCAGCCGTCGCCTTCAGATATCGGCCGTGGTCGCTGGCACCGAGGCAGAAAACCTGAGTTTCGGAGTCGATCCCGGAGCTTGGGTGAACGAAGGCCTGGTCGACACGCTTATTCCCTATTCGTCGGCAACGGATTTCAACAGCAGCGTGGATGCCTGGTCCGACCCGAGGGCGATCGATGACTTCGTGAATCTCGCGCGCGGCAGCAACACCGTCATCGCCCCCAATATGATGCCCCGGCAGGTTTCCCCGGAGCACTTGCGTCGCCGAGCCGCCGGTCTCTACCGCGCCGGTGTACGGCACTTGTTCTTCTGGGACTGCGCCGGCGGCAATGGCCGCGCCAACTACAGCGACATGTGGAGCGCTCTTCGCCGTCTTGGACACATCGACGAAATCGAAGACTGGAAAGCCGGCGGTGAGACCGACCTGAGCTCGACCCGCCACGAACTCCGCTCGTTGGGCGACTGGGACCTCAGCTACCACACGCCTGGCTAGGGCGCCGGCCGCAGATCTCGATCGGCTCGGCTCAGACTCTCTCAGGCCACGCGGTATTTCAGGGCCTGCCCAGCCTCGATTCGCGCAATGTTGTCGCGCACCACTTCCGTGGTTCCGCGCAGAAAAATGTCGCAAGCCGACGCCCCGTGCGGGGTTGCAAAGACCTCGCGTTCAAACACTGGGTCGGCAGGATCAACCGGCTCTTCCCAGAACACGTCAAGGCCGGCGGCCCGCAGCCTTCCGCTGTCAAGCGCGTCGATCAGCGGCTGGCGCTGGACCACCGGGCCGCGCGATACGTTGACCAGGACGGATCCGTCCGGCATGGCATCCAGCACGCTCTGGTCAACCAGGCCGTGCGTCTCATCCGTCAGCGGCACGGACAGCACGACGAACCCGCAATTGCGAACCGCCTCGGCCAGGCGATCGGCGGTGTAGAGCTCAGTCAGCCCCAGCCGTTGCGCCAGCTCGGGATCCGGTGTTCGCTTCACCCCAATCAGTGTCGCCCCAAACGGCTTCAGCAGCCGGGCAATTTCGCTGCCGACGCCGCCGACGCCCACGATGCAAACGCGAGAATCGAAGAGCGACGCGCCAAACGGTACGGCAATCGAGCGCGCCGCCAGCGTCCGAAGGTGCGTCGGCAGCTGGCGGCCGGCGGCAATCAGGTGCATCAGCGCGAACTCGGCCACCGCCTTGCCGATCCCCGAGGGTCCGGCCGGGGCATTGGCCACTGGAATGTCTCGGGCGCGTGCAGCTTCCAGATCGACGTGATCGACCCCGATCCCGAACTGCTGAATCAGGCGAAGGCGGGAAGCTGATTCAATGGTGGCGGCATCGATGGGCGTACGCGCCGGGATGATCACCTCGGCGCTCGGTGCCTGCGCGGCCAGTTCATCTGGCTCGGTCGGCACGATCTGGTGCTCGGGCAGCGCTTCTCGCAGCACATCCGTGATCGCCGCCAGGTCCGGGCTGCACATCAGTACCCGCATCGAAGCTCCCTTTCTTGAGACGCCTCGCTATTACCCCGCCGACGCCTTACAGGCCGCCAGGGCTTCGTCCACGATTTCGAGCGTCCGATCCACGTCGTCCTCGCTGTGCGCGATCGAGATGTAGAACTTCTCGTTCGGCACGATCAGGATTCCCCGCTTCACGCACTCGATAGCAAACTGCGTCCCCATGTCGCGGTCGTTATCCAGCAAGTCAATCCATTGCGTCGGGTTGGCGTTCTCCATGAACCGCACGCCAAACACCGTGTCTTCGCCCAGCGCTTGTAATGCGATGCCGTGTCGACGACCAGCGTCCTCTATGCCGGCCCGCAGACGACCGCCGACGCGGTGCAACTGGTCGTAGACACCGGGCTCGCTGAGGACCTCCATGGCGGCCAGCGCCGCCGTGGCCGCGACGGGATTTCCGTTGAACGTCCCGCTGGCCCAGGCAATTGTGTTTGGCGCACGGCCCACGTTGCCGTACAGGTCCATGATGTCCCGGCGGCCCGCAATCACGGCTAACGGAAAGCCACCGGCCATCGCCTTGCCGTAACAGGCCATATCCGGCACCACGCCGTAGGCCTCCTGCGCGCCACCCCAGGCCAGCCGGAATCCCGTCACGATTTCGTCATAAATCATCACGATGCCGTGCCGGTCACAAGCCTCCCGCACCGATTCCAGGAATCCGGGAACCGGCCGCAGCACGCGCTGCAGCGGCTCGATGATGATGCCCGCAAGCTCGTCCGCGTATTCCTCAATCACCTGGAGCGCAAACTCGGTGTCGTTGTACGGCGCCACGAGCACGTCGTCAGCCAGCACGCCCGGCACACCCAGCGAGTCGGGTTCCGCGTGCGGATAGTCGCTGGCCTCACCTGGAACGGTACCGAACATGGCGAAGTCGCCGGTTCCGTGCCAGCCGCCCTCGAACTTCAGGATTTTCGGCCGGCCTGTAAACGCCCGAGCCGCACGCAGCGACAAAAACGTTGCGTCGGAGCCGGTCGTCACGTAGCGGACCTGCTCGGCGCAAGGAACGGCCTCGATCACTTGCTCCGCCAGCCGGATAGCCGGTTCGTTCAGGAAATAGAACGTCGTTCCCTGGCGAATCTGGCGCTCGACGGCTTCCTGGATCCGCGGATGGCAGTGACCGACCAGCATGGGCCCGGAACCCATCAGGTAGTCGATGTACTCCCGGCCGTCGACGCTGATCAGATGACTGCCGCGCCCTTCACGAATCACCACGTCCTGGGAGCGCGGAAGCATCAGAAAGCCAAGGGCGCCGCCGCTGAGCACGTGGTCGGCGAGTTCAAGGAGTTCGCCGTTCGGGGCCGACGTCTGGCCCGGTTGTGTCGAGGCTGCCACCGCTCACCTGGCCTTCTGGAAACCGCCGCAACAGCCGGCGGCGCTGGGTCGCGCATACTACACGCGGCACCGAGCCGATCGGTTGCCGAACCTGAGTCGCGGAGATTTCGGAATGGCGGAGATCAGATCGTGAGCGCCAGCGCCCCCGGCTCTTCTCGCGTCCGGATTGCCCTGATAGGCGCCGGCGGCTTCGGCGCCTATACAACCGAGTTGATTGATCGGCAGCCCGAGATCGAACTGGTCGGCGTTGCCGACACCGACGCCGACAAGGCCCGGCGCCTTGGGCGCCATCGCGGCGTGCCGTTCTGGACCGACGACCGAGCACTCCTGGCCGAGTGCGACTGCGACGCGGTGGCCATCGTGACGACCCACTCGACGCATCGCGACATCGCCGTGCGCGCCGCGGCAACGGGGCGCCACATCTTCTGCGAAAAGACCATGGCCATCACCGTCGCCGACTGCCACGACATGGTGGAAGCCGCGGACACGCACGGCGTGAAGCTGATGGTTGGTCACAAACGCCGATTTCGGCCCGCCTCTGCCGCGCTCAGGCGGGCGCTGGCTACCGATGGACTGGGACGCCCCCTCGCCGTCAATGTTCGCGGTTTCTTTGGCCGACGCATCACCGGCTTCTGGCGCGTGCGGGCACTCTGCGGCGGATTGCTGTACTGGGCCGGAGTCCACGACGTTGACACGTTGCGCTATCTCTTTGGAGACGTTTCCTTCGTATACGCCGTCCTCGGACCCAAGGTGCGTCCCGAGGTCTCGGACCAGGAGGACGCCATCTCCGTGGCGCTCACGTTCAAGAGCGGCATGCTCGGGTCAATCCAGGTCTCCACGTTCTATCCAATGGCCACCTATCAGACAGCCTTTGGCTTTGACATCGTGTGCGAGCGCGGCGGTATCAGCTACAACCCGCACGACCTCACGATCACAACCCAGCTAGAGGACCAGCCTCCAGGCGTCATTCGCCTTGAGCACAATTCGCCCGACGGCGCCTACGACAAGGAGTGGTCCAGCTTCGCCGCCTGGGTCCTCCGCGACGAAGACCCCGTCCTTACCGGCGAGGACGGACTTCGCTGTGTAGAGATTCTCCAGGCCGCGTACTTGAGCGCCGCAACGGGATCGCGAGTCGACCTCCCGCTCGACCGCAACGAGCGGCGACCGTTTGACGGATAGGTGCTCGTGCCATGCGCATCGCCTGCGTCCAGGTCGCAACCGTCGACGGCGAGATCGAAGCCAACCGCGCGCGTGCCCTGGGCCTCACGGAACAGGCGCTTGCCACCAACCCCGATTTGGTAATTCTTCCGGAACTGGTCACCACCGGCTATTGCACGAACGATTACACGGCGGTTGCGGAGGATCTCGAAGGTGTGACAGTTCGCGCTTTCGCTGATCTGGCGGCCTCGTCTGGGGCCTGTATCGCCGTCGGTCTAGTGAGCCGCGCGGCGGATGGCCGCCCGCAAAACGGCAGCGTGATCCTTGGTCCCCACGGTGTCATCGGCACGTACGCCAAGTCCCACATGTGCGTGAACGACGACCCGCGCGTCGACGAGTCCACGGCGTTCGCCCGCGGCGAGGCGCTGGGGCTGTTCGACCTCGCCGGGGTCAGGATCGGAGTGATGATCTGCTATGACGGTCACCATGGCGAGTTGCCAGTGGCTCTGGTCGCCGGCGGCGCCGAGATGCTGATCTGGCTGAACAACCGCACGTCCATGCCGGCCTGGGAGGCTTCCGCGATCGCCAAATTTAATCGCGTGCCAGTCGCCGCCGTGAACCGAGTCGGCGAAGCCGGGTTGCAGCCGGCCGGCGCGCCTCAGAGGTGCTTTACCGGAGTCTCAGCGATCGTCGATCATGACGGCGAGATCATCGACGCCGCTCGCGGCGGGAAAGAAACCGTGGTCGTCGGCGACGTCGATCTCCAGGCCGGACGCCAACGCCGAAACAGCCACGTGCTGAACACGCTGCGGAGTCGCAGGCCCGATCTCTACACCCTGGCCTAGCTAGCGAAGTCACCAATTCTGCCCGAACCGGCGTTCGATGCGGCTATCATGCGCGCCGGTATTCGTGTGCATCCTTTTTGAATCGAGGCTATAGAGTGGCAGCAATCGGGCAGGTCGCCGATCCGTCCGCGTCCGAAGCGCCCGTCCGCAGCGAATGGAATCTGGCTTGGCGCCGTTTGCGGCGCAACCGGGCGGCGATGGCCGGCCTCACCATTTTGATCATAATCTCGCTGGCCGCGATCTTTGCCGACGTGATCGCTCTTGAACCAGAGAACCACTTTGACCTTCTGTCGGAAGGACTGCCTCCGCTGACGGACGGCCACATTTTTGGGACCGACGATATCGGGCGTGACGTGTTTAGCCGAATCGTGCGTGGGTCGCGGATTTCATTGAGAATCGGATTCTCGGCTGTATCGATCGCGATGATCGTCGGCAGCCTGCTGGGACTGATCGCCGGCTATTTCGCCCGCTGGCCCGACATGTTCATTAGCCGAATTCTCGACGTTATGCTGTCGTTTCCAGGCCTCTTGCTGGCAATGACGATCGTGGCCGGGTTAGGGCCGGGACTCAACAACGCCATGATCGCCTTGGGCGTGGCTGGTATCCCGTTTTACGCACGTGTGGTTCGCGGCACAACCCTCGCGGCGCGTGACCTCACGTATGTGCGGGCGGCCCGCGCCGTCGGCATGTCCGACCTACGCATAATGCTGCGCCACGTCCTGCCCAACGTGGTCAGCCCTATTCTCATCATGGCCACGCTCGGCCTAGGGGGCGCCATCCTGGCATCGGCCGGCCTCAGCTTTCTCGGTTTGGGAGCCGAGTCCCCGACGCCGGAATGGGGGCTTGAGATTTCTGAGAGCCGCCATCTGCTGCGGAGCTACTGGTGGATTTCCGTATTCAACGGCATTGCAATCGCTACCACAGTGCTCTCCATCAATCTCCTGGGTGACGGGCTCCGCGAGGCGCTCGATCCACAGGCAAGCTCGTGGTCTGACTAAGTGAGCGTTGAGTCCGTGGCATTGCGCGCGTGCATTCGGTACGCTATCGCATTCGTCGAGGCGCCGTCGTAGCGCGCCTCAATGGGAGGTTGCACATGATCAAGACGCCGAGCGTGAGCCGGCGGCTCGTTCTTCGGACTGGTTTGGCCGGCTTGGCCGGTGGCGTCGGGGCGGCTGCATTGGCAGCGTGTGGTGAGACTCAGGTCGTCACCAAGGAAGTCCCGGTCGAAACGACCGTGGTCAAGGAAGTCCCGGTCGAAAAGATCGTCCGTGAGACCGAAGTCAGGGAGGTCCCGGTCGAGAGGATCGTGACCCAGGAGGTCGAGCGAGTTGTAACCAAGACGGTCGAGGTCAAGCAGGTCGTCGAGGTACCGGTTGAAGTCGAGAAAGTCGTTGAGGTCGAAAAGGTCGTCGAAGTCGAGAAGATCGTCGAAGTCGAAAAGATCGTACAGGCGGTCGCCGAGCGTGCGCCTGGAATCGACATTCATTCCCTTGACTCTTCGGTGCCAATCGGCCTGAAGCCTTGGGACCCGAAGCCCGGCGGCGAAGTCAGCTACATGACTTTCGGCAACCCGACCGGATTCGATCCGGCCACCTGGGGCGGTCGAAGCGCCGAGCCAGCTGCCGTGATGTTCGAGTTGCTCTACACCTACGGCACCGGCTATCTGATCTATCCCCACTTGGCGTCAGACTTGCCGGAACCTTCTGACGACAAACTGTCGTGGACCGTCCCGCTGCGAAACGACGTCGTTTTCCACGACGGCGAACCTTTCAACGCAGACGCGGCCGTCTTCAACTTTCGACGCTTCCTGGACCCAGACCTTTCGCGCGGACACGTAGTCCGCGACATTTCGTCCATGTCCGATGTTGAGAAAGTGGACGACTTCACAATCCGGATTCACACTGCGGAACCACAGTCGCCCGCGTCGTTCCTTCACTCGATCGCTCACCAGCACACGGGAATGGCATCACCCAAGGCCGTCACCGAGCGAGGCGAGGCCTTCAGCAGAGATCCTGTCGGCACCGGGCCGTTCAAGTGGGCGAACATCTGGGAAGACGACGTAAAGATCGTCTTCGACCGCAATGAAGACTACACGTGGGGACCGTCGTTCCTCCGGCACCAAGGGCCTCCATACCCCGACCGGTTCCGGATTCAGATTCTCGGCTTCAACATGACCGACAACGCCCAGGTCTTCGAGGCGGGTGAGGTCGATATCTCCTTGAACTGGTCCTTCGCGGACTATAAGCGAGTGTCCGAGAACGCGAAATATCACGTGATCGGTTTCGCGGCACCGGGCATGGGACAGTACATGCCGCTGCATACACAGCTCTGGCCGCTCGATGATCTGAACGTGCGCAAGGCTCTGCTCTTTGGCGTGGATCGACGCACCGTGACAGTGCGCGCCAACGGCGGAATCGCACCGACGAACATCAGCAACTTGCTGCTTCCTGGAACGCTCGGGCGCAGCGAGGAAGCAAGCAAGCTGTATACGTATGACCCGGCTAAGGGTAACCAGATTCTAGACGAAGCCGGCTACGAGAAGCGTGAAGATGGCTTCCGCTATGCGCCTGACGGCCGACGGTTGGAGATCATCTATCCCGACCGAGGCGACCCGGTTGTGGAACTCTTCAAGCTCGACGTGGAGAAGAGCCTCGGGATCTTCGTGGACATTCCGAAGATGGACGAGGCTACGCACCGCGAAGGCGCTTCGAAGGGGCTCTATCACACCACCTGGATCGGCGTGGCAGCGCGGAGCGGTGACATTCTTTACGAGAGGTTCCACACGGGCTCGTACGGCGGAGCCAATCGCTCGTACTCGTTCTTCGAGTACGACGGAATCCCGAGTTCCGCCACCCCTGGCGCGAAGATCGACCAGTTGCTGGAAACGGCGCGTGCGAGCTTCGATGAATCCGAGCAGATTGCCCTCTGGCAAGAGGCTGAGCTGTACCTGATGGAAAACGCCGTGGCGATTCCTTTGGTCGTAGAGTTCTTGCCATGGCTGACCAATCCGGACAGGATTGGCGGCGAACTCTACCTGGGTATCGATTACCTGCCGTACTTCGGGCAGTTCTACAGCACCCAGGAGTAATCGGGCTCACTATGCGTCAGGCGGCCGGCCACCAACTGGCGGCCGGCCGCCTGGCCGTAGCATCCAGATCAAGACCCAACTAAATCTATGGGCGCCTACATCCTGCGACGCAGTCTCTACATGATCCCCGTGTTATTCGGGGTGTTACTGGTCGTCTTTGTCCTGTTGCGGTTGGTGCCGGGCGACCCAGTAGAGATTTTCTTCTCAGCGGGCATCACGGGAGGATCGGGCGCAACATCGGGAAGTAGCGGCGAAGTCAGTATGCAAGCGCTGCAAAGGCTGCGCGAAAGCTACAACCTTGACAAATCGATCCCACATCAGTTTGTACTTTATGTGTGGGATATGATGCGAGCCGATCTGGGTGATTCGATCCAGTTTCGGCGCCCCGTGACCGACATCATCAAGGATCACTTTCCGGCAACGTTTGCCCTCACGATGACAAGCATGGCTGTGGCCATCACGATCGGCCTTGGCGCCGGCATCATTTCAGCGATACGACGCCATACCAAGACAGATTATTTTGCGCAGATCTTTGCAGTATCGGGTGTGTCAATCCCGAGTTTCTTCCTGGGCCAAGTTCTAATCTTGGCCTTCGCCGTTAGGCTCGGATGGCTGCCTGCCATCTCAAACGGATATGGCAAGGAAATGATCCTGCCCTCCATTACCCTGGGAACGGCGGCTGCGGCAATCTTGGCGCGGCTCACTCGCTCATCAATGCTTGACGTGCTCTCCCGTGACTACATTCGCACGGCGCGAGCGAAGGGGCTGATTGAACGGGCGGTGATCTGGGTGCACGCGTTACGTAACGCGCTGATCCCAGTCATCACCGTGATTGGATTAGAGTTTGGTGGTCTATTGGCCGGTGCAGTGGTGATTGAAGCCGTATTTCATCGTCAGGGAATCGGATTGCGACTCGTCAACGCGATCGTCGCTCGCGACTATCCAGTTGTACAGGGCATGGTGCTGTTGATTGCGGTCATCTACGCCGTGATGAATTTGCTGGTGGATATCCTTTACACGTACGTTGATCCACGCGTCCGGCTGACCGATCAAGGCAAGAGTTAGCTTCGCGGGCTACGCCCTCCCATCCTCAATCGGCCTACTCGCGTGAAACTCTGCATCTCCACGGCCTGTTACCGCTGGATGCTTGACCTGCATCGGCGCCGCGACCGTCCTGAGCACCGAAACTTCGGCTGGCCCCCGGCGTTCCTACAAACCGATTCTCCGCCGCAACCGGGCGTCATGCGCCACGACTGGATGCTGGCCAAGACGCGCGACTTGGGTCTGGAAGGCTTCTACATGCACGCTGCGGACGTTGGCGACGGCCCGACCGTGGAGGGCTTCGGCGCCCGCATGCATGCCGCCGGACTGATCTTCAATGGCGGCCTCACCGCCAACTGGGCCGCCACTGCCGACGAATGGGACTCCGAGTACCGAGAACGGGCCATCGAACACGTTGAACTCAACGCTCGCGGCGGCGCGAGCATCGCCACCGTCACCCACCTCATGGCCGGGGTGCATAACCACTTCACCACCGATCCGCCAATCGGCGAACAGATCGAGCGTGCCATCCGCAATTTCAGCACCATTCTGCCTGCCTGCCGACACCACGGCGTGACGCTCGCCTTCGAGAACCACATGGACTACCGCCTCAGCGAGGTCGTGACCATCGTCCAGGGCCTCGACTCCGAATTCGCCCGGATTACCCTGGACACAGCCAACCCCTTCCTGGTGCTGGAAGACCCCCTCAAGGGTGCCCGTCTCGCAGCGCCCTACACCGTCGCGGCCCACCTCAAGGACTTCACGGTCCATCCGCTCACCGAAACCTGGGAACCCGAACTCCACTGGTCTCCCGTCGGTCGCGGCGACTCCCCGATTGCCGAAATCCTGGACGTGCTGCAAGCCGAGGCGCCCGACCCGGACAACCTCCTCGTGCATATCGAGATCGCCGGCCTGCCACAGACCGATCCCGACCGCTGGGTTCGAGCCAGTGCCGAGCACTTACGGCGGCACGCCGCCGACCACTTTCCAAACCAGGCCGCAGCGTGAGACTCGGACTCTCCGCCGACACCTATCGCTGGATCGCCTATCCCTGGATGCGTACCGACCGGCCGGCCTTTCGCGCCACCAGCCACTACGCACCGCACATTCTTTCGGTTAATCCGCCTGACCCCGAAGCCGACTTGCCCGACTGGCTACTGGATCGTGTCCGTGCGCATGGGCTATCCGCACTCACGATGGACCTCGGCCTGCTCAGGAACCGGGCTCGCGCATCAGCCTTCGGAGCCCGTTGTGCCGACGCCGGCGTGCAACTCCTTGGCAGCGTATCCGTTGATCTCGTCGCCGGACCCGATCGCTGGGGAAATGCCGCCTCCGAAGGTTCGACCGCACACTTCGACCAGGAGCGAGCCAGCAGTCTGCAGTCTGGCTGGACTGGCGATTACGAATCCTCAATCGCTGCAACCGCAATGCGTCTGGCCGCGGACGCCGGCGCATCCGTCCTCGGCCTGGTCCATGGGCAGCCTGACCGCCCCAACCGCTATTCGTCCCAGCCTGTCCTCGCCGACCAACTGCGACGCATCGAGTCCAACGTGCAATCACTTCTGCCGCTCGCGGCCGACTTGGGCGTCACGCTGGCCCTCGAACCGCACATGGACTACCGCTGTGCCGAACTCGTCGGCGTCGTCGAGGCCGTGGCGTCGCCCCATCTCCGACTAGTCCTCGACGTCGCCAGCCCCCTCGCCGTCACGGAGGATCCGCTAGACGCCGCCTGCCTCGCGGCGCCCTACGTCGTCGCCACCCATCTCCGCGACATGCGCGTCCAGGCCCTCACTGAAATAGCCACCGGCGCGCTCTTCCACACCCCAATCGGCGAGGGCCATGTCCCGGTGGACCGGATTCTGGACATCCTTCGTGACCGGTCGGCCGAGCCCGATGCGCTCATCCACTGCCTTAAGATCGTCACTCGGCCCGAGCATGATGTCGAAGCGTGGCTTACCGCCTCGCTGGCAACGGTGAGGGCCCACGCCTCGCACAAATCGTCTCACGGCGCGGCGTAGTGAGTCCCATCGGGAGGACCGAATGAACGACCACGACCGCTACCTGTTTGACTTGCAGGGTTACGTGACCATTCCCAACGCAATTGACGCCGATACCGTGGCCGCGCTGAACGAGATTCTCGATAGGAGGATCGCCGACGAAACGCCGGTCGACGCGATGACCCATCGCTTCGTCAATCTGCTCAATTGGGGCCAGCCGTACGTCGATCTGCTCGATCCGCCCACGATCGTTCCTTACCTGGACGCCATTCTTGGTCCCAATTTCCGATTGGATCACACCTACCTGGACATCATTCGCGGTGGGCTGAGCCCTATTGGTGCCACGCTCCACGGCGGCGCCATGCCGTTCAACCCGGTGCAGTACTTCCATTACAGCAACGGCGAGTTCCACAACGGTCTGTCGGTTGTCGCCTTCAACCTCGCCGACGTCAATCCCGGGGACGGCGGCTTCGCCTGCGTACCCGGCAGCCACAAGAGCAATCTGCCGTTCCCGGACGAGTGGAAGGACCTCACGAACGAGCACGACACCGTCAAGCGCGTGACCGGGCCGGCCGGTACGGCCATTATCTTCACCGAGGCTCTAACGCACGGTCCCTTGCCCTGGACCGCCGACCACGAGCGCCGCACCATCTTCTACAAGTACAGCCCAAACCCCCTGGCCTGGTGGGGCGACTATCCGACGCCCGAGGGACTGCAAGGCCTCACCGAGCGCCAGCGAGCCATCCTGGAAGGCCCCAACGCCCGTTATCCCGAGCGTGGGATTCGCTGACGCCAGCCGTCAGCTGAGCGGCGGGAAATAAGCCAACCCCGCCCCCAAGTCATCCATCGCGACCACGGCATCGCCCCGCATTCGCGCCTCGATGTCGTGGTCCTGGTGGTGAATCGTCAAGTTGCGCTCAGCCAGCGGCAGCCGCACCTCCACGACTCGTCCGACTTCCGGCTGGCGGAGCCAGAGGCGTCCGTCAACGACGAAACGCTCGGCCGGATGGCCGTCGACCACCATCGCGTCCAGGTCGGCCCACGACGGCACGCGCACGGCTATTTCGCCGGTGATCTTCGGCGTGATCCGCAGCGCATCGCCCTTATACGGCGACTCAATCCGCACCGCATCGTTCTCAAAGTCGAACAACATATTGACGTGCGTCACGCCGTCGCTCGTCGTCGCAACCGCGCGCTGCGCCGCGCAGAGCGAGGCCGTCGCGCCGCCCACGATGTCAATGCTCGGCGTGACCTGATTCTTCCCGAGCGGCAGATGACCGTAGACGGCATTAAACCCAAACAGCCCTAGCAAACGTGTCCGCAGATCGCGCCGTTCGTCGCCGCCCGGCGCCTCCTCCATGAAGCTCAGGTCCCGAACCTGCGACGGCAGCAACTGCGAGCGCAGATACCGCTCGGCGTCCTCAAAGTAGGCGTCGCCGAAATAGCGCCCCAGGATCAACGCCGTCTCGATCACGTCCCCCACGTTATTCATCTCGCCCTGCTCTGGGTGAAAGCTCGGATGGTGCCGTTCCCGCACCCACCCAACCTCGTCGCGAATCACCCGGAGCCCGTGGTCATAGAACGCGCGCACCCGTTCCAGCAGTCCCAGGTCGTCCGTCACGCTGGCAAGCAGAGCCATCCCGGAGAGCGTGCACGTTGTCGAATGCGTATGCGCTCCCAACCGGTCCGCGTCGTATGACCCGTCGGCCAGGAAAAACTGGTCAGTGGCGTGCGCCGCCAGGTCCTGCGCCATTTCCAGCGCGGCGCCGGACCCGGTTGCCTGGTATAGCTTCGTCAGCGGCCCGATCGCACGGCCGACACCCTCAACAAACGTCGGCCGCGCCGTCATCGGCAACCCATACGCCGCGCGCACCGCGGTCTGGTCCCAATCGCTCTCGGCGCTCCAGAAGCGCCGAATGTCAGCGATCAGGGCTTCCGCGGCCTCCAACGCCCGGTCGGATGCGCGATATCGCGCCAGCGCGTGCAGTCCGTGGACGGCTTCACGAATCGAATGCTCGTCCACCGACGTCAGCGGACCGCCGGGCGTGCTGTGATTGCACGGCAGAGGCCCGGCGCTCAAGGAGAAGAAGCTCGCCTCGGTGTGCCGTGCGATTACGTCCTCGTCCAGCTCAACGCCCAGCACATCCTCGGCCGCTAGCAGCGCGTCCAGGTGGCGACCCGCCAACTGGATGGCCCCGTGGTAAGGGCTGAACCCCAGCCACCCGTCCGGCCAGATTCGCGTGTACATGTACGGGTAGCCGCTATCCGCGGGGTTGAACACGTTTCCCATCGCGCGGCAGGCCGATTCCACGGCTGCCGGAATGCTGGTCGTGTTCACATTCGCCACGCGGGCGGGCGGGACACGCGACTCATCGAACGGCGGCCCGGGAATGAACGCGTGCGCGGTCGGCGAAGGCGGCTTGCGCAGCGGTTCGTCGCTCATGCGCTGAATCGCCACAACTCGCCGCTGCCGACTGCGGCATGAAGCGTTCGGCGGTCCGAAGCCGCCTCGGTAATGCTCACGCGCTCCACGGCCCGGCCTGCCAGCGGCCCATCCATCCGTGACCAGTCATGACCCTGGGTGTTGGAGAGATACACGCCGTCACTGGTGGCGGCGGCAACCAGGCCGTCACGCCCAAATGCCGGCGATACCGTGACCTGCCGAATCGCCACGCCGCCTTCCGCGACGCGAAGTCCCGACCACGGACCACGGCCCGAACTCGGGGGCATCGCAATGCGGTCGCGTGCCGCCAGCAGCACAGGCCCAACGTCAGGTTTGAAGCTCGGAGGTATCGCCAGCGAGGCCCAGCCCAGGGAGGTGTCGTACTCGACCCAGGGCATCCACGTCTCGCCCGCGTCTGTTGATCGAATAACCATCAGCCGCTGCGCATCGCCAGCGGCCGCAACCATCGCGCGATCCTGGCCGAAGTGCGGTGAATAGGCCAGGGCCAGAACTTCGCTGCCGTCGAGCCCGGTCCAGACCGATCGCCACGAATCGCCATGGTCATGGGACTGGAGCAGCATCCCATCCTGAGCTCCCACCGCTACGTCCCCGTCAGAAGCAAAGTCCGGAGAGAATTCCAGCACGTTTGCCCCCGAGTCGTCCGTCAGACCGCCCACACGCACCCACGACCGGGCGCCGTCGGCGCTCCAGATCACTTGGCCGCCGGCTATGCCGCCGGCGATCCCGTCTCGCGAGAATCCGGGCGACAGCCGCACCGCCGTAATCGGACCCAATCCCGGGTCATCCAGGGTTGTCGACCATTTCGACCCACCGTCGCGCGAAACAAGCACACCGTCCTGCAACGTCCCCAGGACCACCGTATCGTCGCCGGCGTCCGACCGCGACACCGCCAGATCCAGGATCGGACGGTTGACCAGGCCGGCATTTGCCGGGGTTGGCGGACTGTGACCGGACAGCCGGTAGACACCGTCACGATCGGTCCCGATGAGCGCACGCCCTTTGGACGCGCCCACACAAAGAGCCGAGACCTCCCCCTTCGGGGCAATTGGCTGTTCCTGCCAGGTCATGGCGCCGTCGCTGGACTGCAACAACCGTCCACGGCCCGTCGCGGCAACGACCCTACGGCCTCCGCTACCCGACGCGGACATGGCGATTCCATTGACCGTGTCTCCCTCCGAGCGCCAGACGGTCTCCCAGCGCCCGCCGCCATCCGTTGAACGCAGCACCCGCCCGGACACAGTTCCGGCCACGGCGGTTTCTCGCCCGATCCAGGCCAGACATTCGATTGGGTCGGCGTCGAGGCCTTCCACGCGCTCCCAGCTTCGACAAGCGTCAGTCGAACGCAGCAACGTCCCGCTGTCGGTCGCGGCCACGACGGCTCCGCCGTCCGACGCCCCGGGGGCGATGGCCAGCGCCGAGATCTCAGCGTCTTCCAGGCCGGCAACGAAGCCGTTCCACCCCTGCCCCCGGTTTCGCGAGACGAATACGCCCTCGCGCTGCGTGCCCGCCACGATCATCTGGTCTCGCCCGAAATCCGGCGAGATAGCGACGCGCGTAACCGTCGGCCGAATGCCCCAGAACTCGCGGCGAAACCAGCTCTCGCCGCGGTCGAACGACATGTGCAGGCCCGAAACCGCCGTCGCCGCCACAACTACGCCGTCTCGCTCGAAGTCGGGCGACACGGCCACGTCCTGAACGAACGGGCTGATCAGTCCATTGCCGGTCCACTCCCAACGCTCGCCGCCGTCCCTGGACCGAAACACGCCGGCCAGCGTCGCGGCAAACGTCGTCCCGGCTCGGTCGTTGGCACAGGCGATGGAGCCGACCGTGCCGCCTTCCAGGGCGAGCAGACGCTCCCAACTCATACGGACACAGGGCGCAAGCGGCCGATGACACGCATCGCCGGCCTCAGTCGCTGCGGGCCTCGCCGCCGCGCAGCGCTTCGGCCACCGTCACGGGCGGCACGCCGCCGGAATCCTCGATCTCACGCCAGAAGTGACATGCCACCGCGTGCCCGTCGCCCGTTTCCGTCAGCAACGGCTCTTCGGTCTTGCAGCGTTCCTGAGCCCAGGGACAGCGGGGATGGAAGCGGCAGGCCGAAGGTGGGTTCACCGGGCTGGGCACGTCGCCCGGCAGGATGATCCGCTTCCGCTTCGCCTCGATCACGGGATCGGCCACCGGCACCGCCGACAGCAGCGCACGCGTATACGGATGCAGGGGCCGCTTGTAGAGCGTGTCGCTGTTCGTGACTTCCACCAGCTTGCCCAGGTACATCACCGCCACCCGGTGGCTGATGTGCCGCACAACCTTCAGGTCGTGGGCGATGAACAGGTACGCCACTCCCAGTCGCTGTTGCAAATCCTGCAATAGGTTGATGATCTGGGCCTGAATCGAAACGTCCAGCGCCGAAACCGGTTCGTCGCAAACGATGAAGGAAGGCTCGACCGCCAGCGACCGTGCGGTCGCAATTCGTTGCCGCTGTCCGCCTGAGAACTCGTGTGGATAGCGCGACGCCTGCGTGCGGCTCAACCCCACGAGCTCCAGGATTTCCTGAACCCGGTTGCGCCGATCCTGGCGGCTCTCGTAGAGCTTGTGCACCAACATCGGCTCTTCAATAATCTTGCCCACGGACATTCGGGGATTCAGCGAGCCGTACGGGTCCTGGAAGATCATCTGCATCCGTCGTCGCGCCCGCCGCTGCGCGTCCGACTTGAGGCTCGTCAGATTCTGCCCTTCGAACACCACGTCGCCCGCCGTCGGTACTTCCAATTGCATTACCGCGTTACCGGTCGTCGTCTTGCCGCAGCCTGACTCGCCCACCAGCCCCAGCGTCTCACCGGCCTCGATGCTGAACGACACGTCGTCCACGGCCCGCACCCAGCCCGCATGCCGCCGGATCAACGCGCCGCGCGTAACTGGAAAGTGCTTGACCAGGTGCTTGACGTTGAGTAGTGCGCCGTTGGACGGTGCTGTCGTGTCGGCTGGGGCCGGGCTGGAGACACTCACCGCAACTCTCCTGTCGCTGGGTCGACAATGCAGCGAACCGGATGCCCAGCGCCCCGATCCTCGAGCGCCGGCACCATTGAACGGCACGCATCGCGAACGTATGGGCAGCGCGGCGCATAGGGGCAGCCCTGCGGCAAACCGATCAGATCCGGCGGCGACCCCGGAATGTTCGAGAGCTTCTCCGACCGATCGCCGGTAATCGTCGGCACAGCCTCCATCAGACCCAACGTATACGGGTGCTGCGGCCGCGCGAATAGCTCGTGGACCGGCGCATATTCCACGATGAATCCGGCGTACATCACCGCCACCCGGTCGCAGAATCCCGCAACCAGCGCCAGTTCATGCGTGATCAGGATCACCGCCATTCCCAGTTCACGCCGTAGTTCTGCCAGCAGTTCGATCACCTGGGCCTGAATCGTCACGTCCAGCGCGGTCGTCGGCTCGTCGGCAATCAGCAGATCGGGCTGACAGGAAATCGCCATCGCGATCATGGCCCGCTGCTGCATGCCGCCCGATAGCTGATGCGGATAGTCCTTCACCCGCTCCTCCGGCGCCGGAATCCCCACCGTGTCCAGCAACTCGACGGCCTTCGCCCGCGCTTCCTGCTTGGTCATGTTCAGGTGAAGCCGCAGGGACTCTTCGATCTGCCGTCCGACCGGGTAGACGGGATTCAGAGAACTCATCGGGTCCTGGAAGATCATGGCGATCTGCGCGCCCCGGATCTCGCGCATCTCATCGGCGGGGACCTGCAGCAGGTCTTTACCCCGAAACCGGATGGATCCGCGTGACACATTGCCGGCCGGACGCGCCACCAGTCCCATGATCGCCAGCGAACTGACGCTCTTGCCGCACCCCGATTCGCCGACAATCCCGATCGAGTCGCCCTCGGCCAACTCGTAGGAAATCCCGTTCACCGCGTGGACCACGCCCTCGTCGGTGTCGAATTCCACCGCCAGATCGTCCACCGCTAGCAGCGTGCCGTTCTCTGTCATTGAATCCTCGCGTCTGATCGCTGCCCGTAGCGTGGCAGCCAGTACGTGCGGTAGCGCGCGTCGCAATCCTGCGAACAAAACTGGTGGCCGTCGCCGGCTCGCCAGATGTCGCTGGGTATCACCTGTCCGCAGAACTCGCAGTTGGTCACGTCGGTCTGCCACCAGTCGCCGTCCAGGCGCTCCCAATGACCGCCCCTGGGCGGCTGGGCGTCGGTGGCGGGTCGTAACGGATCGCGGGCCGTCTGCGCCGGGCCGGAGTCCGGAGCCAGCTCTTCACGAAGAGCTTCGGTACCCGCGTCGTCGATTAGGCATCGCCCGTCAATCTCGTCTATCGCCACCCGGTACACCTCACGCGCCGCGTCGACCGAGACAAATCGCTCGCGGACGTCACGCAGCACCTGCTCGGGCTCCCGAAGCTCCGGCGCTCCGTAGCCGCCGCCGCCGGGGCTCCCAATCAACACCTCGTCGCCCGCCCGAAGCTCGATATTCGCGATGCGCGAGTTGCTGGTCGTCCCGAACGCTTCGCCAAACGTCTGAAACGTCGGTGTTCCGGTCCGCCGCACCAGGAGTCTCGACGTATCGCCCGTGCGCCCTCCGTACAGCCCCCACGGGCGTGAAACCATCCGGTCGAAGAGTGCCGAGACGGTAATCGATGGCGCGCGGACCTCCAGAATCCGGTCTGACCCAAGACCGCCGCGCTGTGCGCCCGCCCCGCCGGAGTCGGTGCGCAGCCGGTAGGCGCGCGCCATGAACGGATAGCGTGTCTCAAATATCTCCACCGGTGTGGCGGGGCAATTCCCGTTGGGGACGACCTGGTGGCTATTGCCGTCGGCCCCGGCTCGTCCGCCCCAGCCTACCCCGTCGAAGTGGTAGTGGACGTAGTAGTGACCGCTGTCCGGGTGAGTGCCGCCAAAGAGGAAGTTGCACGACGTGCCGCCGGTCGCCGCGGACACCCGGTCCGGCACGGCCTGCGCCAACGCGCCCATCACGATTCCCCAGATCCGCGGATGCGTCTCCGTGTTGCCGCCAACCGACGCGCCCGGATGAACCACATTCACGATCGACCCTGGTCGTGCAATCACCGTGATCGGACGATAGGCCCCATCGTTGTGCGGCACGTCGTTGTCCGCGAAATGGAAGATCGCGTTGTAGACGCCGGACGCCGTCACGCCGTACGTGCAATTCAGCACGTGCGCCGCCTGCGGATCGCTCTCGGTGAAATCGGCCACGATTTCGCCGTCATTGACGATGAGCCGCAGCCGGATCCAGTCGCGTGCCGGCGGATCCCGCGCGTCCTCCATGTGGTCGGCGAATTCGTACTCGCCGTCTGGAATCGCACGAATCTCGTTGCGCATCCAGCGCTCGGCGTGATCCATTAGCGCGGCGCTCACCTGCCGCACCGTTTCCAGGCCAAACGTCTCCAATAGCTCGTGGCAGCGGCGCTCCGCCACGGTCAGCGACGCGATCATCGCGTGCAGGTCGCCCCACGTATAGCGTGGCGCGCGGTGATTCGACATGATCACGCGCCACACGTCGTGGTTGTATTCGCCTTCGCGCATCAGCCAGACCGGGGGCAGCCGCAGGCCCTCCTGATAGACCTCGGTCGCCGTGGCTGCGAATCCGCCGACGGCCATGCCACCGATTTCCACCAGGTGCGCGATGTTGGCGACGTAGCCAAACAGCTCGCCGTCGTAATACACCGGCTTGATGACCACGTGTTCCGGCATGTGCACGCCCCCGCGGTAGGGATCGTTGTGCACGATCACGTCGCCAGGCTTTACCGCGTCCTCGCCCAACTCCGCGATCAACCACTTCACCACGAATCGGATCGCGCCCACTTGTGCCGGGCAAAACTCCGTTTGCGCCAACATCCGACCCTCGCGGTCGAACAGCACGCACGAAAAGTCGCGGCTCTCGCTGAATATCGGCGAATAGGCGGTCCGCATCATGGTCGTGCCCATTTCCCGGCAAACGCCCACCAACCGGTTGTAGAGCACCGTCTGTGTCACCAGGTCGCGTGCCGGGTCGGTGCCCACGGCTACTTGTGACGCGCTCACGCCCACACCAGGCTGGCCAGGCCATGCGGTCCAATTGTCAACGTCTGACCTGGATGTACGACCGTTGTCGAGTCCAGTTCTTCAATTACGGCTGGACCCTCGATCGCGTCGGCCGGAGAAAGATCCTCGCGCTCGTAGATCGGACAGTCGACAGGCTCACGCGAATCGAAATAGACCCGCCGGCGCGCGCGCGCCTCGGCCGGCGGCCGTTCGGGAATCGCTGACATCTGCGGCTTCGAAGCCCCGCCCGCGGCGCTCACGTTCAGTTGCACGACTTCGATGACTTCGTTCGCGATGCGATAGCCGTACTCCGCCTCGTAGTGCCGTTCGAATCCGTCGATCAGCCGCTGCCATCCATCCTGCGTCAGCGGGCCGTCTGGGATGGGAATCTCCTCTTCGTAATTCTGCCCCAGGTACCGCATGTTGGCTGACCGCAGAATCGTCGGCTCGCCGCTAAACCCCTCCCGGCCGAGGTCTTCCACGGCTTCGCGTACGAGCGCACGCAGGCGGGCGTCAAGTTCGTCAAGGTCTGGCGCATCCGAACGAACCAGGTGCGTCCAGGTCTTATCCACCCGAATGTCGGCCAGCAGTGTCCCGTATGCCGAACAGAGCCCCGGGTGCGGCGGGATCAAGGTCGCCCGCGTCCCGATCACCCGCGCGATGGCCGCCGCGTGCAGCGGCCCGGCGCCGCCAAACGCCACCAGGCTGAACACGCGTGGGTCCAGGCCGCGCTGGACCGTCAATAGCCGCATCGCCTCGGCAATGTTCTCGACCGCGATCTCGACGACGGCATGCGCGGTGTCCACGGGCGGCAAACCGACCTTGCGAGCCGTCCGCTCGATCGCGGCATACGCCAGGTCGGCGTCCAGCGGCAACTCGCCGCCCAGGAAGTTGTCAGGATTTAGCCGGCCCAACACCACGTTGGCGTCCGTGACCGTGGCCTCCTGGCCACCCTGGGCATAACAGGCCGGGCCCGGAACCGCGCCGGCGCTTTGCGGCCCGACTTGCAGCAGACCGCCCTTGTTCACCCAGGCAATCGACCCCCCGCCAGCGCCCATCGTCGTCATCTCGATGAACGGCGCCGCCACCGGGAGCCCAAACTCGATCTCCCAGGCGGTCGTGTAGCCGACGCGCCCGTCGGCTACGACGCCCACGTCGGTGCTGGTCCCGCCCATGTCGAACGTAATCACGTTTTCTTGTCCGGCCTCGGCCCCGAAGGCCTGCCCGGCGATGATGCCGCCGGAAAGCCCGGATAGCACGGTCTGCACCGGTCGCTCGCCCGCCGTGTGCGACAGCATCTGGCCGCCGTTTGACTTCATGACCGACCACGACCGCGCAAATCCGCGCTCGCGAAGACCTTGATCCAGTGAGCCGATGAAGCGGCTCACCAGCGGCTTGACCGCCGCGTCGGCAATCGTGGTGCTGGCTCGTTCGTACTCCCGCCAGATCGGCGCCACCTCGTGCGAGGCCGAGATCGGAATCCCCGGAAATGCTTCGGACAGCGCCTGGCGCACACGTGCCTCATGGTCCGGGCGCACATAAGAAAACAGGAAGCTCAGAGCAAACGCGACATCGGACGACTCAATGTCCGTATCGGTCAGCCGCTCGCGAATCGTGCCGATCAGATTGTCGATGCCATCGGCGGTCAACGCCGTCACCGTCTCGCCCCTGTAGTCAATCCGCTCCCGGATCCCCAGGCAGTCCCGCCGCGCCACCAGCGGCAGTGGTCGCTCCCAGTCCAGGTCATAGTGAAACTTGCGATCAACCCGCTGCAGGAACGGTACGTCCTCGAATCCATCGGTCGTTATGTAAAGTACCCGCGCGCCGCGCCGCTGTAGCAATGCGTTCACGGCAACGGTTGTGCCCAGCACGAAGAATGTCGCCGACGCGGGTTCGATTCCCGCCTGCTCCAGCGCCGCCAGGATTGCCCGGCTCGGCTCGTCCGGCGTGGATGGCAGCTTGACGACGTCGACCTGCCCACGTGTCTCGTCCATCACGACGAGGTCGGTAAACGTCCCGCCGGTGTCGATTCCAATCCGTACGCCCAAGAGCCTCTGTCCTCTAACGACTGCGAGTGGGAAGCGGTGCGGTCGGATAAAGCCTGCCACTCGATTGCAACAATGCGCCGCGCCCTCGTTATCGGCTCTGCCGACGGAGACGGCGCGGCGCGCGCAACCTATCGAGAACCGTGCGGAAGCGTCAACCGCCGCGGCATTCGGACGATCCGCCCCGGGGCGAATAACATACGCGGCGAGCCGATTCACGATGGTGCCGCCGCGAACCAGCAACACACCGCCGTATCCCATGCGCCAATCCGGGCTGCCGTCGTCGGCCCTGGAACTATCGGTCGGATCCACGTCGATGCCCTCCGCCGCAACGGTGTCGACGTCGTCACGGTGGTCGCCTCGACCCTCGAACGAGCCGAATCCGCCGCTATCCGGCTTCGAATCCCACATGCGGATGCCAGCCTGGCCGCCGCCCTCGATCGCGGCCTCGACGCCGTCCACATCTGCGCGCCCAACGCCCTGCACCACGAACTCGTGCTCCAGGCTTTGGAAAGCCAAGTCCACGTGGTCTGCGAAAAACCCCTTGGGCTCGATGTGGCCGAAGCCGCCGACCTCGCGGCTGCCGCCCGGCAAGCCGGAGTCATCCACGCCGTTTGCTTCAACAATCGCTTCTACCCGCTGGTCCAGGAAATCGCCGCCCGCCGTCGCGAGGGTCTCCTCGGCCGCACCTTCCTCATACGCGCTTCCATCGCCGACGACACCCTCTGGCACCGCAACGATTGGGACTGGCGGCTTGTCCCATCCATCGGCGGCCCCACGGTCGTCACGTCGACCACTGGCAGTCACCTGCTGGATCTGGTCATGTTCATCCTCGGCGCGCGTCCCACAGCCCTCTGTGCATCCTTCGGCACGGCGCACGCCGACCGCCGACCGCCGGAACCCGAAGTCCCGGAGTCGGCAGCCACTAAGGGATCCGCCATGGACGATCTCGCCGGACTCCTGGTCCGCTTCTCGGACGGAACCCAGGCCGTCCTATCGCTCTCCCACGTAGCGGCCGGACATCCCTACCGAGTGCAAGTTGAAATCGACGCTGAGCACTCAGGCGTCAGTTGGGACTCCGAGCGACCCAACGAATTGTGGATTGGCCACCGCGACGAACCGAACAAACTCCTGGTTGCCGACGCCCGCCACATGCGCCCCGACGCCCGGAGATTCGTCGAAAAGGCCGGCGCCTATCGCGAAGGATTCGACGAGACGTTCCGCCTGCTCTTCCGCGACGTCTACGCGCACATTGCCGCCGACAACGACGCTCCGGCTCCCTATCCCACGTTTAGCGACGGCCACCGCCAACTCGTGGTCCATGAGGCGATCCAAGCCAGCGTCGCCGAACGCCGCTGGGTCGACCTCGACTGGTCCGAATTCGACAGCCTCGTCTAGCGCCCCGTACCGCCGGCGTCATGCCGCACGACATGACCGCTGTGCATAACAAACTCGACTCGCTGCAAGTTCGACAAGTCACGCCGCGGATCCCCGCGCACGCCAATCAGATCGGCGAACTTACCCGCCTCCAGCGTCCCTGTCTCGCTTGCCAGCCCCAGCATTCGCGCCGCATCTCGCGTCCCCGCTGCCAGCGCCGCCGCGGGTTCCATTAACCGGCCCATCAGCTCAAATTCCAGTGCGTTGCCGGACCCGTGCTGCGTGAACACATCCCCAACGGAATCGGTCCCGGCCGCGTACCGAATTCCGGCCGCCACGCCCCGTCGCAGCGTGTCCATCTGCTTCCGCGACGTAGCCTGCGACTCGGGCGTGGGACGCACGGCCCGCGTCCGGAGCGTCGGGACGATCCAGGCATCGCTGGCCGCCACCAACTCGCATACCTCGTTGCTCAACCCGTACCCGTGTTCAATCGTGTCGACCCCGCCGAGCACACACCGGCGTACAGCCTCCGAGCCGATGGCATGCGCCGCAACCGGCAGCCCTAACCCATGCGCCGCATCGCAGACTGCTCGAATCTCATCGACTGTCAGGGTTGGAATGTCGCCGAACCCCTCGGCTCGCGGCCCGGTCGATGCACCGATCTTGACAACGTCCACCCCTTCGTCATGCAGCCGCCGAACCTCCTTCCGCGCTGATTCAGAGCCGCGAATCACCCGCGCCTCCCACCACGACGGCTGCGGAATCAACCACGGACCTCGAGCCCCCGTGAGCCCCACGTGAGCCGCCAGGATCCGCGGCGTCTCTAGAGCCCCTTCCGCGCTGGCGTCGCGTAGATAGGGCGCAATTGGCGACCCAAGATCACGAACCGTCGTGAACCCCGCGTGCAGCAGATCCCGCGCCTGCTGCTGGGCAGCTCTTAGGCGAGTCTGAAAGTCGGCGGGCGTCACCTCGCCCGGCGTAAGACCCCAGAAGTGCATGTGCGCGTCGATCATTCCCGGCAACACCCACAAGCCACGCAAACCGATCACCTGAGAACCAGCGTTGCTCCCCAGGGCGCCTGCCGGCCCGCACCACTCGATGCGTTTACCCGCAATCCGTAGCGCCATGTCCGGCTGCGGCGGGGCCCCGGTCCCATCCCACAAGTGCCCGGCCAGCACGACTATGGGTGCTCTCGAGTCATTCATCACGTCAGGCGGCCCCGGATGCGTGCAACCTGGCCCAATCAGCGGTCCGAGTCGCCAGCGACCTACTGCTACCCTTTCGCCGCTGGCGAATCACCGCCTTGCCCACCCGCAGGCGTGCACAGAAACGAGCGGCACCGTGGCGCGGATCGACTGTCTTTCCATGATCCTGGACGACGATATCGCCGAGCGTGACAACTTTGGCTGGCGCGTCGAGCCTGCCACTCCAGATCCGGCCAATCCGCTCATCGAACCCGAGATGCCCTGGGATCAGGGTGCAGTCTTCGCCCACGGTACGTTTCTCAAAGACCCAATCGACGGGCTCTGGAAGGGCTGGCACGTCTGCACTCCGTCGGAGGGCCGCAACTTCGAAGCCTATCGTCGCCTCTGCTATTCGGTGTCCGAGGACGGCGTCAACTGGACTCGCCCGGAGCTTGATCTCAATGCGTACAAAGGGCATCCAAAGACCAACATCATCTTTGACTTCGACTCGGGCGGCTCCTCGCAGTACGCCTCGGTGATCGTTCACCCCGGCGCCGAACCGGACCAGCGCTACGAGATGTTCATCATCCGAGCCCCGTCGCGCCGCCCTCAGAACCTGGGCTCGGGCTGGATTCCCGGTCTCCCGCGGGACCCGGGCGCTGACTCGCATCCCTATGCGACCTACCGGTACCGCTCGCCGGACGGCATTCACTGGACGGCCGTCGAAGGCCCGCTCCTCAGAATCATGGCCGTCGGCGACCGCCTGATCATGCCGTACACGACCCCCATGGGCGGCGCCGACCAGGCATCCTATTACCTGCTGGAGGACGGCACCTACGAACTGATGCAGAAGGTCGGGACCGAGATGCATCCCGGAGGCTACGTCCCGTACGACTGCTTCTTCCCGTACGGTCGGCGGGTCCTGGCCCGGCGCACCAGCCCCGACGGCTCCAACTGGACCCCTCCCGAGGTCATCGTCGAGCCGGACTGGAAAGATCCGCACGACCAGCAATTCATGGAACTGATGCCCCACACGGTTCGCGGCGGCTACATCGGCCTACTCTGTTGCTACAACGTCCGCGAGCAAACCATCGACTGGCAGTGGGCCGGCAGCCAGGACCGTCGCATTTGGAACCGCCCGTCCCGACGCCCCACGCTCCCCAACGCGCCGCTCGGCGACTACGGCGGCGGCATGCTATGGCCAACCCACCAGCTGATTGAGGACGGCGATCGCGTCTACATGTATTACAGCGGGCTGGAAGGCGTGCACGGCGACGTCTACAGCATCGAGCCGTCCCTCAAGACCTTCTATGGCGCCATCTGCCGCGCCAGCTGGGAAAAGGACCGCTACTGGGCCGCCGTGTCAGCCACCGGTGGACCTGAAGCGGCCGTCTTTACCACCCACGTCCTCCCGGTCGGTGGCAAGCGTCTCGTGCTCAACGCCGCTACATCCACCGTAAGAGAAGGTGAACTCACCGCTGAACTCGTCGACGCCTCCGGCCGGGTAATCGAGGGCTTCGGGGCCGCCGACTATCAGCCCTGGCAGGGCGACTCGAAGGTGCAGCCCGTGCGCTGGGCCGGCGGCGACGTCTGCCCCGTCGAAATGGCCGCCGTTCGATTCAGTCTTCAGCGCTCGCGACTGTACGGATTCGCCTTCGAGTGAGCGTTCGCGTCGCGCTGCCCGAAGGCATTCGCTGCGCGGTCGCTCTCAGCTACGACCTCGAAATGTGCGCCGGCTATTCGCCGACGCTGGTCAACCACGGCCGCATCATGCCGCCGCTCCGCGAGTATACCCTCGACCTCTGCGCCACGGCCGAGGCTTTCGACGTCAGCCTGCAGTTCTTCTACGTCGGCAACGGCCTCGAAGACCCGGATATCGACTACCTCCACGAAATCCTCCGTCGCGGCCACGTCATCGATAACCACACCTACAACCACGTCCACCTGTCCATGCCGGACACCGACTTGCTGCGGCAGGAACTCGAACTCACCAACCGCCGACTGCGCGAGCGCCTGGGCGTCGAGTCCACCGTGCTCCGCGGCCCCGGCGGCCTGCCAGGCGGCCTCACCATGCTGTATGCCAATCAGCAAGCCATCCTGGACAGCGGCTTCCGCTGGGTCAGCAGCCACATGGACAGCACCATGGGCCTCTACGAATCTGAGCACGACGCCGCGGCGCCCGGTCGCCTCCAGGCCTACGCCTATCCCAACGGCCTGATCGAGCTGCCCATCCAGGGCTGGATGGACCGAATCTTCTTCGACTTCCACCGATGCCGCGATCTCGACGCCCAGGACGCCTGGCGCCGCCGCGACGGCCACCAACCCGTCCCGGACAACTGGACGTGCCCCTGGACGAGACCCACGGATCTGGACGACTGGATCGCCTACAACCTGGCGACCCTCGACTACGCCTACGACCACAATCTTCTCTGGGTGCCTGTTTGGCACCCCTATACCCATTACCTGCACGACCCCGAAAACCGCGCCCTGCCAGCGCTGTTGGAGCACGCGCAGGCCAAGCCCGACCCCGTCCTCATCTGCACGGTCCGCCAGGCCGTTAACTTTCTGGAAGCCGCCTAGAGTCGCGCCACGTCAATCAGGTCTGCCCTGGCGGCAACCCGATCGTCGGTCTGCCCCGCGACGTATACCCGTAGTCGGCCATCAACACCGACTCGTCCCTCCAGGGCTCCGTTTCATACTCCAGCCGCTTGGTCCGAGCCGCCAGTCCGGAACAGTGCTGCGCCAGCACCTTGAAGATCTCGTTCGCTACCACCCGGTGCCCCAGGTCGTTCGCGTGCACCCCGTCGTGATGCACCAGCCAGTCGGCGCCGCCGTACGCGTTGTACACGTCGACAAACAGGCACCCCTCAGCCTCCGCCACCTGCGCCGTCACAAAGTTGAAGGACTCGAATACGGCGTGGTTGGCAAGTCCAAAGTGGTCGTACGACGTGAAGTCCGTCATGAAATACGGCCCCGGCAGCACGATCAGCGGGTCGCATCCCGCACGAATCGCGCTGATCACGCTCGTCAGCTCCTCACGGAACATCTCCACCGGCGTGCCGCCCCGCGCATCGTTCAGCCCGTACGAGACCACCAACAGGTCCGGATCGTGATCGATCACGTGTTTCCCAACCCGCTCGTTCGCCGCCGGCTTGCCCGAGTACTCGTAAAGCGGCGCCCGCGTCGAAATCACGTTCGCCCCGATCCCGCTGTTCACCAGCTTGACCGGTTCGTCCTGGAAGTCGCTGATCAGGTCTGCCAGCACGTTCGCCCAACAACGCTCGCGTGACGAACTCCACCCGCCCGCCGTCGTGCTCTCACCCAGCGTCACCAGCACTCGAAACGGTTCCGAGTGCCAGTCGCGCACCCTCGAATTGGACCCCACGCTCAACGCTCCTGTCTCATCGCTAGCCTGGCCGCGCAGTCGTCGGCTTCCGCCTGTGGTGATCCACTCTCGGCAGGTACTTCCGCTCGGACATCTCACGTCCGAACTCCACCAGGTTGTTTACGGCCTCCTCGAACAGCAGCTTGCCCTTGGCCGCCGTCGCCACCGTGGGCGACCCCTGCGTGCCGTCCGGCGTGTACGTGCTCGTGTAGCCGTCCATCTTCACCGGGCCTGAAGCGAACAGGTCCACCCAGTGGTACTTCGATTCCTGCTGGTTCGTGTCCGTCACCTGGTCAACCGCCAGGTCCATGCGCACGGCGTCCGGATCCATGTGCAGGGCGATGGCCGTCTCGGCCTCACCCGCATGGGCGGCGCCACCGGGAAACTCGGAATCGCGCCAGGTCTCCATGAACCCGGAGTTGGCCTGCGTCAGGTTCCACCAGCTCGCCATCCCCACCCACGCGTCCGACTCCAGCATGATCCGGCGCGCCGCCAGCTCCGTCGGCTGCTGATTCGAGCCGTGCCCGTTGATGAAGATCAGTTTCTTGAAGCCGTGGTAGACGAGACTGAGCCCTATGTCCACCAGGTACCGGATAAACGTCTCATGGTGAATGGTCATGGACCCTGGGAAGTCCATCACGTGCGAGGTATACCCGTACGACACCGGCGGCATCGCCAGCAGAAGCCCGTCCGAGCGCCGCGCCGCCTCGTCCACGATCGATGTCGACGTCCAGCGGTCGATCTTCAACGGCAGGTGCGGCCCGTGCTGCTCGATCGTCCCAACCGGCAGTACGGGAATCCGGCCGGCGTCGACCGCATCGTTGACCTCCGGCCACGTCAGATCCTCGAAACGAAAATCCTCAAGCATGGAGTGGACTCCTCAACCGCGCTATCCGCGTAGGATACGCACCGCGACTGCCCCCTTGCCTTCCTGCCTGAGGATGACCGGATGACTCCGACGCGCATCGTCCCCAGCCCCTACGGTGACGTGAAACTCGGCGTTTTCCGCGAAGTTCTCTCGCTTCCCGGCCGTTACCTCAACGACCACTGCCTCATCCGACACGACGGCCTCTGGCACATGTTCGGGATCACCGGGTCAGTATGTGACCCCACCAAGCGCGAGACCGCCTTCGCCCACGCCACCAGCCCTGACCTCGAGCGCTGGGAGATTCAGTCGAATCCCTTCAAGGCCACCGGGGTCTGGCCCGAGAACCTGGGCATCATCGCCCCCTACGTCATCGAGCACCGCGGCCGTTTCTTCATGTACTACAGCGGCGTCGACCAGTGGACGATCCAGCGACTATGCCTGGCCACCTCCCATGACCTTTACACCTGGGATCGGTACTCCGGCAATCCGATCATCGTGCCCTCGCTCTCCTGGTCCAAATGGCCCGGCTACGGCCTCCCGACGCCTGAAGAACTGGGACTAACGGAGCCCGACATGGGCGGACCCGGCCGTCGGCACTATGCCCGGCAGTTCGGCGGCACCTACGGCGGCTGCCGCGACCCGCATGTACTTCAACTCGACGACGGCACCTTCGTGATCTATTGGGTCTCGCGCCTCCAGGAGAAGCATGGTCACAACCGCGTCTGTGTCGCCGCGTCGGTTTCGCGAGACCTCACCCACTGGCAGGAGGTCGGCCCCATCTTCTCCACCGAGGCCTGGCCCTTCGACGAGGAACCGACCCTCGAAATCGAATCCCCGTGCGTCATCCGTAAGGACGGCCTCTTCTGGCTCTTCTTCAAACACGGCTGGTGGACGCACTACGTCTCGTCGCCGTCGCCGCTTGACTTCTCAGGTCAACCCGTGTCCCGCCTCGGCTTCGTTCACGCCGCCGAGATTCTCAACTGGCGCGACACCTGGTGGATCACCCACTGTTCGGGCGATCCGGCGGAATTCAGATACCGGAAATCAAATCGAACGCGTGGGTTATTTCTTGGTCGGCTCGATTGGCCCCAGGGCGGCCATCCCGCCCTGGCCGACGACTAAGTCGCGGCCGGCCATGCCGCGAAGACGTCAGCGCGAGCCGTCGACGCCCTAGCCCCAACCAAAGCCGCTTCGCGACTTCTCATACGGAAACGGATCGTCACGCGTCCCCTTCGAGCTATCGTCGCCGCAGGCGGCTAACACGACCAGGACCACGGCGATCAGGGCGGCGGCAATCGTCCGAGTGAGTGCCGTGCGAGTCCGGGTATTCACGACGTGCGCCACGGGCTTGGGAATCCACGCCGCCCGAAGCGTCGAACCTGCGCGCAAGCCGCAATCTGTGGAATCGGTCAATTCCCCCAGCTAATCCCGCTACGCGGCTGAAACGACCCGCTCTTTTCGCCGCCATATCGGCTGTCGTCGCCACCGCACGCGGCGGCAAACAGAACGGCCGAAGCCGTCAGCAGGGCAATCACCGCCGCCCGCACGGAACTCCGTCGAAGAGCAAACTGCATAACTGTTCGAATCAACCCGAACCTTTGTGGCTCAGATTAGCAAAGCCCCATGAGCGCCTTTCGCAGCAAGCGACAGCCCCCGTTCGGCCACGTGCGTGTGCGCACCACGGATCTGCTTGACAGAATTCGCAATCTATCGTGGACTTAACCTGAATACGCCGTCCATCCGGAAACGGGTTCTGGTGATCCAATGGCGGTGAAATGCGTAGATTGCGGAACGAGGCAACGCCTCGTTCAGGACGCATTCCGCGCCGGCTGGCTCCGGGTCACGGCCGGCGACGGCAAGACCGTCACGTGGTATTGCCAGATGCACCATCCGAAACCCGCGCCGCGGCCGCCCCGTGCGCCGTTCCAAACTCCCCTCTCCAGCAACGCCCAGCGGACGTCCAAGCGATAGCATCGACCCAGCGGCGATAGCGTCGGTCGTTGGCGTTCCTTGGCATTGGTGTCTTAGCCAGCGACCACTATTTCTCTGATGCAATTCTGAACGCGTGCGTGCCGCAGTAGCGAGTGGCCGCTTGGCGCCTCTTCGATCAGGGCTTCGTTCCCGCTGGCTACCCGGCCTCGGCATTGCTCTTGTCCTGGCCGCGTTCTACTGGCCTAGTGCCGTCACTCGAGCAGGGGGCGGGGATTGGGGTCAATTCCAGACCTTCGGATACATGGGCGGAATCGCTCATCCACCTGGCTATCCGCTCATCATCGGCAGCATCTATTTGGCAACGCGGATCTTCAGATTCGCCGAGCCGGCCCACGTGGCAAATGTCGTGGGTGCCACATACGCCGTCGCATCCGGCGTTGCGCTGTTCTATGCCGGTTGGCTCATCACACGCTCGCGCCTCGCCGCCGTGGTAGCCACAGTGGTATTCGCGACGGGTTACAGCATCTGGGCCGAAGCCTCGCAAGTCGGCTTCGTCAGTGTGCAGACGCTGCTGGTTTTTCTGATGGTCGCCACGCTCGCAGCGTACGAGGACGAGCCAACGGCAACGCGTCTCATCGCTGTCGCCTTCGCCACCGGCCTGTCGCTCACCAACCATGGCCTCAGCATCTTCATGCTCCCGGCAACCGCCGTGGTCGTGGCAAGCCGCCGTTTCCCAGGCAAGGCACGCCCTCGCATGCTGACGCAAGCCGCTGCGGCCTTGCTCCTTGGCCTCACGCCGTGGCTCCACGTTCTTCGTGGACTCGTGGTGCCGGTCCCTATCGACCGCCCCGAGAACCTGACCCGGCTCAGCCTCATTGACCTCCGACGCCAGGTATTCGATCGGTCAATCGCAAAAGAGAGCCAGACCGGCGCGTCCGACCAACTGTTGGAGACCGGCCGGCAGAAGCTACTCGCCGAGTGGCCATCCTTTGCCCACGACACACTTCGCGAATACGGCTGGGCCTGGATCGCGCCCTCCCTCGTCGGCTGGTGTGTCCTGGCACGTCAGCGTCCGCGCCTGGCCGCCTGGCTTGCCTGGACCGGCGTTGCCACGTTGTGGTTTTCGCTCGTCACGCCCCCCCTCCTGGACAGCGATCGCTACTTTGCCGTCATCTATGCGCTACTTGCCGTCTGTTTGTCGGCGGGCATCGGATGGTTCATCAGCGCAGTCCCCCAGTTCGTTGGCGTCTACATCACCCAACGACGTCGGACCCTTTCAATAGTCGTAATGCTAGTGGTCCTGATCGCCGTCGGCCTCCGTATACACCAACAGCTCACCGGACCGGCACGCATCAACGTCGTCCGGCTGCGCGAAAACGCGGAAGAACAGGCCGAAATCGGCCTCGGCATCGTGCGGCACATGGAACCGGGCGGCGTCTACTTCACGAACTGGACGTCCTCCTGGTACCCGCGCTACGCCAGGCACGTCCTCGGCGTTGACCGCGATCTCAGCATTGAGACTGTGGACTTCGGGAGCATGGGCTTCGAGCGCGCTGCCGATATCCTTGCGGGCGGCCGGCGCCTCTACCTCCAGCGCTCCACCCCGCAGTACGAAGAAGCATTCAGTCTCGTCAAGCGTTCCGGCGTCTTTTACGAAGTGTTCCCCAAGACCAAGTCCGCTTGAGCCGACATCTGCGAATAGCATCGACTGCGTGGCCGCTGGCGGTCTCGCCGCCCATCCGGATTCTTGGCAACATTGTCGGTGGAAGTCGAATCTGGCCCCGAGATGCCGGCGAAGGAAGTCGTTTGGGCAGATTGGCCGTAGGCCGCCTGGCTATCGATTCCCCCGTCGATCTCGCATTTCTGACTGCTTGATCTTGTGAAAACGACCCGATCCGCGCTTCAGCGTGCCCTCTGCTCCCGCTGGTTGCCGGGGGTGGTGGTTGGCATGACCCTGGGTCCGTTCTATTGGCTCAGTGCCGTAACCCGGGTCGGCGGCGGCGACTGGGGACAGTTTCAGACCTTCGGCTACATGGGCGGAGTCGCGCATGCACCCGGCTATCCGCTCATCATCGGCAGCATCAATCTGGCAACGCGCGTCATCCGCATCGGCGATCCGGCGCACCTCGCCAACATCGTGACGGCGTCCTTCGCTACCGCGGCAGGCATTACGCTCTTCTATACCGGCTGGCTGATCACACGCTCACGCCTGGCCGCCTCCGTCGCCACCGTCGTCTTTGCGTCCGGCTACAACATCTGGGCCCAGGCAACGCAGGCCGGCCACATCAGCGTGCAGACGCTGCTTCTGTTTCTTGTGGTCCTGACACTTGCGGCCTACGACGAGCGCCCCAACCCGGCAAGGTTGGCCGCGGTTGCCTTTGCCACCGGGCTTTCGTTCACCAACCATGGCCTCAGCGCATTCATGCTTCCAGCGACGGCGCTCGTCATCGCCACCCGTCGCTTTGCCGACATCACATCCCCGCGCACACTCTTAGCCGCCGCCGCGGCGGGACTCATGGGGCTGACGCCCTGGCTGTACATTCTGCGTGGTCTGCTCGTGCCGGTTCCCGCCAATCGACCGGAGACCATCGAACGCCTCAGCCTCGGAGACGTTGGGCACCTTGTATTCGGAAAGCCGCTCGAAGGCGTGGGCGAAAGCGGCGCCGTTGGGTCCCCGTTTGAGAACGGACGCTTGGCAATCCTGGCTGAATGGCCGGGCTTCGCGCATGACGTGCTTCGAGAGTTCGGCTGGTTCTGGATCGCCTTCGTCATCATTGGCTGGCTCGTATTGGCGCGCCAGCGTCCACGGCTGGCCGGCTGGACGGCCTGGACTGGACTTTCCACCCTGTGGTTCGCGCTGGCCACACCACCGTTTCTCGACAGCGATCGATACTTCTCAGTCGTTTTCGCGCTGATGGCAATCTGTCTCGCAGCGGGTATCGGCGCGGTGCTCCATCGAGCTCCAACATTACGTATTGCATGGGGGCCAACTCGGGCGCGGCACGTGGCAATTGCCGTTGGCCTGGTGTTTCTACTCGCCACTGGACTTCGCCTGCATCAGCAACTCACCGGGCCGCCCCGCATCAACGTGATGCGCCTACGGGAAAACGCCGCTCAGCAAGCCGAAATCGGCCTGCGAATCGTCACCAACATGGAGCCGGGAAGCGTGTACTTCACGAACTGGACATCCTCGTGGTATCCGCGCTACGCCCGACACGTCCTGGGCTTTGACCGAGACCTGCGCATCGAGACCGTGAACTTTTGGACAATGGGAATCGACCGAGCCGACACGGTTCTTGCCAGTGGCCGACGCCTCTACCTGCAGCGCTCAACGCCGGAGTACGAGCAAGCGTTCAATCTCGTCAAACGCGCCGGCGTCTTCTACGAAGTCTTCCCCAAGGCATAGATCTCGGGCCGCCGATCCCCGGCCTTCGCCGCGGCCTCACCAGATATCCTGCGCACGACAGCCGGCGGCGCCGGTCAGGGAAAAGGCACCTCCGCATGACTGACACGATCGACCGGATCACGGTAGCGCCCATTCCCGCCCGCCATTGGACCGAACTGGGGCGCAACGCCTACACGCCGGAAGGCCTCGGCGAGACTCGCACCGAATGGCTCATCCGAGCCTGTACGACCTCCGGCGCGGAGGGCATCGCCAACGCCCGACACACCGTGGCCGCCGAAGGCGGCAGCGTGACCCGCCTGGTCGCCGACCTGCGCGAGGTTTTTCTGGGCCGCCCGGTCAATTCCCTGCTTCGATTCTCCAACGGCCATGCGGTAGCCGCCGGCTCGGAAGTTCGCCAGGCGCTCTCGGCCTGGGGCTGGATGGACATCCTGGCCGTGGACCTCGTATCCCGGAGTCGCGGTCAATCGATTGCCGCGTTGCTTGGCGAACGCCGCCGCGACCGCATTCCGGCCTACGAATCCACCACCTACTTTCAGGACCTCCTTCATCCCCAGCGCGGCCTGGCCGAGGTCATTGGGCACGCCCGCCGCGGATTCGCACACGGCTTCCGACAGTTCAAGATCAAGGTCGGACGCGGCGGTCGAGCCTTGACTCCGACAGCCGGACTCCGTCGCGACATCGACGTAGTCCTGGGCATTCGCGACGCGCTCGGCCCGGACGTCGACCTGATGGTCGACGCAAACTTCGGCTACGACCACCAGCCCGACAACCTTGCCGATTTCATCCGTGAAACAAGCCCGGCCCGCCTCACCTGGCTCGAAGAAATGATCACCGCCTCCGTCGAGGGCTACCGGACGCTTCGTGAGCTACAATCCGCCCACTGCCCTGAAACTCTGCTGGTCGCTGGCGAAGTGGACGGCAATCCGCCCTCGGGCGCCTTCGTGGACCTCATCCAGCAGCAACTCATTGACGGCTATCAGCCCGACATCGTGCGTATTGGGCTCCTGCGCTGGAAGCAGTTGGAAAGCCGATTGGCTGAAAAGTCAATCCTCCCGATCCCGCACAACTTCGGCAACGGCCGCTTCGGCCTGATCGCCGGCCTGGCCCTGGCGACCAGCCTCGACAGCTGGGTTTCCCTGGAGGACGAGCGCATTCGCCCGAATGTCTACGCCGACGACGAGCTAACGCTGGTCAACGGCGCCTATCGGGCTCCCGATGGCCCTGGCCTTGGAATCCGGGTCGATGACGACGCCTATGCACGCATCGGCGCTCCCAACGAGGTGGTCATCCGCACATGAGAATCCTGCTGACTGGTGCAACCGGACGCATCGGCGCCAACGTGGGCCGCCGCATGATCGATAAGGGTCACAGCGTGCTTGGCTTCACGATGCCCAACGACCCGCAGGCTTCCAAGCTGGCCGCCATCGGAGCCCACGTCACCACAGGCCATCTTGAATCCCTCGATGACGTCCGGCGAGCCATGGCCAGCGTCGACGCCGTCTTTCACCTTGGCGCGGCATTCCAGGCCGGGGGGCCCTTCTCCCCCGAGCAGTACATGCAAATCAACGTCCAGGGAACCTTCAACGTTTTCGAGGCGGCTCGCGAGCGAGCCGGTGCCATTCGGCACCTGGTCTTCTCCAGCACGGACGCCACCCTCGACAAGTACCCGCCGGAAGGCAACCCCGAAGTCCTGAACGAGCAATCGCTGACGCAAACGCAGACGGACTGGTACGGCTTCACCAAGATTCTTGGCGAGCGCCTGGCCGATCGCTACGTCCGCGCCGACGGCCTGCCGATTACCGTATTCCGCTTCCCCTGGGTCTGGGGCGCCGGCGAGTTCCTGGACTTCCCCCACTTCCGGCTGTCGTTCTTTCTCGAGTCCTTCCGCGGCCGCAACGACCCGACCGGGAAACAAACCCTCGCCGCCCTCAAGGCCCTTGATGCCGGCGACGATCCCCTCGTGATCGCGCTTGACGCTAACGGCCGAACCTGGAAAAAGCACACGCTCGACGTCCGCGACATCGTCCAGGCATTCGAGCGGGTCCTCGGCGTACAACAAGCGTTCGGTGGCGTCTACCAGCTTGGAGGGCCCGAACCGTTTACCTGGCGCGACGCCGTTCCGGTGGTTGCGGAGGCCCTGGACCGCCGCGTCGTCAAGGCGCGCATGGCGGGCATGCCGCCCACCTTCTATGAATTCGATCTCGGGGCGGCACACCGCGACTTTGGCTTTCAGCCCCGGCACCACTGGCGATCGACCCTGGCCGAAGCCATTCGGTATCGAGAGTCCGGAAGCGACGCCATTATCCCAACGGCCGTTGAGGGAGACTCTTAGTCTGTCGTTAGGCGGCCACCAGAGCCGCCGCCTCGCGTCCCGCGATCCGCCCGTAGGCAATGCCCAGGCAGAGACCGCCTGTGTATCCCCGCGTGTACAAGCCGCCCACGTCCGCCCCCGCCGCAAAGAGCCCGGGAATCGGATGTCCCGCCAGGTCTAGGATCTGGGCGCGCTCGTTCGTGCGCGCGCCCCCGTACGTGAACGTGGCGCCAGGCAGACATCGGATCGCGCGGAATGGTGGGGAGTCCAAGGGCTGTAGCCCACCGCTCCTCGGCACGCTCAGCATCGACAGATCGTTCGCCGCGGCTGCCGCGTTGTGTTCATGCAGGGTGTTGAGCAGTGGCGCCTTGACCACGCCCCAGCGGCGGAACATCTGGTCCGCCAGCGACTCAAGGTCCGGCGCCTCCAGTATTTCGCCGCCCGCATTTCGAATGTTCTCCATCCGGCGATCCACGGCGCCCGGACTCTCACCCATGCCAGTCGCCCGCAGCTTGCGAACGCGCTCGTCGAAGACTAGAAAGCACAAGGCCTCGGGCTGATGCACCACGGCATGGACCGTCACTTCGTCTCCCAGGAACTCATCGTCGAATCGCTGACCGTGAAGATTCACGAACACCGAGAACTGGCTGAAGTCCGGCTTTACGCTCGCAAAATTGTGCACCCCCGTCTCCGCGGGCGGCGCCGGAATCATGTGCCCGTAGAACCGACCGAAGGGTCCCGCCGTGCCCGCGCCTGCCTCCAGCGCCGCCAGGAATCCGTCGCCCGTGCTGTAGGCGTTGCCGCGCACGATCACGTGATGCGCCCAGCGGCCGAAGTACCGGGCGCGAAGGTCGGGGCTCGCCTGGAACCCACCCGTCGCCAGCACCACCGCTCCGGCCGAAACCTCCACCGTCCGCCCGCCGCCGCGCGCTTCCGCGCCGGACACACCGCCGTCTCGCCCGATGTGAAGCGACCGCAGCCCGGTATTCGTCAGAATCGTCCCGCCCGCGGCCTCCACACTCGCCGCCAGGTCATTCATAAACGTCCGCGAGTCAGGTCGGAACGCGTGGACGTACCGCGCGAACTTATACGGCGTCGGATCCAACTGTTCTTCGATCTGCAGACCCAACGACTCGTACCAGGCCACACCTTCCAGGTAGTTCTCAACCAGGGCCTGGCCCATGGATGCATCGCCGCCGGGCTGCACGCTCAACCATGCGTCCACATTCGCCGCCGTCCAGGCCGCCCCACCGGAGACGGCCGCCGACCCGCCGACTTCAGGCGCCTTCTCGATCACCAGCACTGATGCGCCCTGTTCCAACGCGGTCCGAGCTGCCGTCAGCCCGCCGATGCCAGCGCCGGCCACGACGATGTCTGCTTGCAGGTGATCGAAAGCGTCCTTCATTGCCGCAATCCCATGAGCGCACGCAAGTCGCCAAGCCTACGGACGCCGCGACGCGGTCGTCACCTCCGCCCGCGGTCCCGGCCCGGTATCGTGCCCCCGTGCTGCCAACCAACTGGGATGAGAACCAATGACCGAATCAGGCGCTTCCCCTGCCGAACCGCGCATCGTCCACCTTGGCCAGGGCATCGCCGAGCGTTCCGACTGGGGAACCATCGAGTGGCTCGCCAACCGCAGCCTCACCCCCGGCTCCGAAATGACGTTCGGCCACGTGCGCCTCGAACCGGGTGCGTCCAACCCCCGCCACCTCCATCCCAACTGTCATGAACTGCTATTCGTGGTCGAAGGCGCGATCGATCACGAACTCAGTGGCGTCACCGTCCGCCTCGAAGCCGGCGACCTTCTCCACATCCCGATCGGCGCGCCCCACCAGGCCCACAATCGCGACGACCGGCCCTGCGTGGTTGTCGTCACCTACTCAACGGAAGACCGGCAGACGCTGCCCGCCTGAGCGCGCGACGGGTTTGGCGCCGGCCGACTATCCCCAGATCCCGGTCTCCCGGTACCACGCCACCGAGTCAACCAGAGTCTCCTGCACCGGACGAACGCGAAACCCAAGCTCGGCTACGGCCCGCGCGTTCGTGAAGTACAGGTATCGGGACCCAACGGCCACTTCGTCCGGCGTCGCCGGCGGCTTCCAGCTCAGCCACAGCCCCGGACGTTCCAGCAAGGCGGCCAGAACACGCAAGCCGCCCGACGGCAATCCAACCCGCGGCGAGCGCGACTCCAGAACCGCCGCCCCCAGATCGGAAAGCTGGGCGTACGTAAGGTTATGCCCCGTCAACAGGTATCGACGCCCGCGCACGCCTCGCCTGGCCAGCCTCACCAGTCCCTCGGCCACGTCTCGCACATCGACGACGTTTACGCCGCCGGCCGGCGCAAACCTGACCCGCCCCCTGATCAGCGGCGACAGCAATTGCTCAGCGTGCCGACCGTGATCCCACGGACCCAGCACCGTCCCCGGGCTGGCGATCGTCACCGGCAGTCCGCGATTCGCGGCCTCCAGGGCCAGCCGCTCGCCGGCCCGCTTGTGCTCCGCATACATCAAGCGCGCGGACGCCGGCTGCACGACCGCGTCTTCATTCATCACGTCGTCCGGCCTGTCCGCCAGGCCAATCGCGGCAAGCGAACTCACGTGTACCACGCGGCTCGTACCGGTACCCACCGCCCATTCCACCAGGTGCCGGACTCCATCCACGTTGACCGCACGCTGCGTCGCTTCGTCCCCGCGCCAGAACGACTGATCGGCCGCCAGGTGAAAAATCCAGTCAAAGCGTGTATCGGGAAACGTGGAGGCATCGGTCACATCGCCTGTAATCCGCGACACCGGCACGCCGTCAAAGGCGGTCTCCGCCCAGGGATCGCCCGGCAACACAAGCGCTGTCACGTCGTGTCCGTCGTCCGCCAGGCGCCGGACCAGTCCCGAACCAATCTGACCCGACGCGCCCGTCACGAAGCAGCGCACCTGCCTAGTCGCTCGCCGGCGTGTCCTTCACGCTGAAAGAAAGTTCCCCCAGCCCTTGCACTTCAAAGCCTATCGTTACCTCAACCACGCCCTCCGGCAGGCTGACGCCCGTGCCCCCGAGCACCGATGTTCGGTTCAGCGCCAGGCTGAACGGAGACTCCGGCGTGACGTCCGTAAACGCATGGCGCTCGCCGTCGACCTCGAAGAAGCACGCGTCCAGCGTGAGCACACCACCATTGACCGCAAGCGGCAGCAGCCGCCGCGCGTAACCCGATCCAAGCGTGTTCTTCAGTTCCAGCTGAAATCCGTCATCGGTCCGCCGCAGGCTGCCCCGAACGTACAGCCGTCGCAGCAGAAACCCGGGAACCTGCAGTGGCATCACACGCCCCCTTCACTCTGCATCATCCTATAGAGTTCGATTTCTGCGTCCACGAGGTCGCATGGCAGGCGCTGCGCACCCGGACGACTCGAAGCCAGCAGCCAAATGTGTGCCAGCCGCTCAGTTAGTCGCGTCATTTCCAGCGCATCCACCGGGTCGCGTCCTACCGTTAAGGTGCCATGGTTTGCCAGGAGCACGGCCCGCCGTTCGCCTAGCGCGGCTACCGCGCGTTCAGCCAGGTCCTTCGACGCGGCCGGTGCGTAGCTACTTACCGCAACTTCACCCCCGAGGTAGACCACCTGTTCGTCAACGAACGCCGGAATCGACTCCCGCCGCACCGCCATCGCGCTCGCATGCACCGGATGTGCGTGCACCACCGCCTGTACATCCGGTCGGGCAGCGTAGATGGCCCCGTGCATGAGCGATTCTGACGATGGCAGGCCTTCGCCCTCGATCGGATCGCCCGCAAACGTCACCGTCACGACGTGCTCCGCCTGCAGATCCGCATAGGGCACGCGAGTCGGCGTGATGTGCATCGTGCTCTCACCCTCGGCACGTGCGCTCACGTTTCCCGCGGACCCCACCACGAGTCCATCGCGATGCATCGTCCGCGCAACCTCGGCCACGGCCGCCTTGAGACCGAGCGCCATCTAGAGCGCGTCCTGCACAAAAGTCTCTAGTCGCGCCCGTAAGGCAAGCCAACGCTGGTAATGATCCGCGTAGGCCGGCGCCTTCGTCATGTCCGGTTCGCACCACACGCCGGGTGGCGCCAGTGCGTCAGCCGCCTCAACCTGGCCACCATAGTCCGGTGCCGCCGCAGCCAGCGCCGCGCCCCAGGCCGACGCGGCCACTCCCGGAAACGAACACACCGCACTGCCGGTCACGTTCGCCAGAATCTGTCCCGCTGCCGGCGCCCGTGCATACCCGCCGGTCAGACGGATCGGACCCGCCGCCGCCGCGCCGTCCAGCGCCAGCCGGTTCCCGTAAACCGCAAACCCCAAGTCCTCCAGCACGGCTGTACCCAGGACCTCGGCCGTCGGGGCGCCCGTCACGAATGGTGACGGACTCAACATGCCAGTCACGCTCAGGCCGGGAACACTCCAGTCCGTCACCCGCAATCCCGAGAGCGCGAACACGCCCGCCTCGGCGGCCGACGCCTCGCTCGCAGCCGCCATCGTGAGTTCACCCGACCGGTGCTGCGACCGCAGCCATCCGTAGCCAGTGCCCCCATCCCCGGCGTTCGCTTCCGCCATCAGCCCGCCACCCATTCGCAGCCCGCGCCACACTCGCGAATCGCCAGTGTGAGTCTCGGCTGGCCGTAGACACGTAGTGCTCCATCCCGCCGCTACACAGTCGGCGTCTGAGGCCGCGCCTCTCGTAGCCAACTCTGCGGCATGGCTGTCCGGCCAGGCAGCCGAGACCAGGCAGTTGGCATCCAATGTACTGTCTGGTCGAACACGTGCCGGGGCCGGCTCTCGTTCCACTGCGGGAAGTACTGACCGAGCCCAGGTCGGAATCAGGCTCATGGCCCAGTCGTCGGCCTCAAGATCCCATGCCCCCGTCTCCATCGCCGAGATATCCGTGAGCACGGGTTCCGCCCCGAGGCGTTCGGCAACCCAGCCCTCAAGCGTTCTGAGCTTCGCGGCGGCCTCGCAAACTTCCGGTCGTTCCTCCGCCAGCCACCGCAACTTCCCGGGCCAGTGAATCATCGCCGGTGCGTGGCCAGTCACGGCCAGCACCGGCCGGTCACTCTCCGCCTCCACGCTCGCCCCGGCCAGCGCTGCGCGCACATCGTCATTGCCAGAGGCGAAGAGCACCTTGTCCTGTGCATCCACCACGATCAGACTGTGTCGGCACGCCGCCACGCCGATGGCCGCTACCCGTCGGCCTGCGCAGACCTTGTTCAGCACCTCCACGCAAGCAAGCCAGATTCCGTCCAGGTCCAGGTCGCGCTCGAAATCCTCGAGAGACATCGGCGCTCTCGCGCGCTCGCGACGCGCCTGTCCCGCCTCCCGCCCCTCCGGAGAAACGGCCACCGCCCGAATCCCCGACGACCCGATGTCAAGACCGACATAGACCCGCTCACGCATTTCGTCCCAGGACTTCCGGATTCACGATCCGTGCAGGCCGCACGCCATCCAAAAACGCCAGGAAATCGTCCACCACCATGGCCGAATAGCGCTGCACCGTGGCGTCCGTGGCGCCCCCGATGTGTGGAAGCAAAAGCACGTTCGGCGCATCCAGCAAGGGGTTGTCAGGCCGTATCGGATGCGTATCGAACACGTCGAACGCGGCTCCGGCCAGCCGTCCGTCGCGCAGCGCCACGGCCACATCGTCCGCCTCCACCACACCTTCGCCGGTCGTCGCGACCAGGCGCGCGCCTCTTGGCATGCGGCGTATCGCCTTCGCGTCGATCATTCCCCTCGTCGATTCAATCGACGGGCAATGCACCGCCAGCATCGTGGACATTGCCAGCAGGTCCTCCCAGGAAGTCGGCTCGCATCCGGCTGCCCGAATCTGTGCGTCATTCAATGCCGGATCGACGGCCAGCACGCGCGCACCAAATGCCGAGGTCAGCCGCGCCGTCTGACGACCGATTCGCCCCAGGCCAACAATCCCCACGACCTGGCGACCAAGCTCCGAGCCCCGCATCTCCGCGTAGGCCGTCACGGGGTCATTCCAGCGGCGCTCCGCCACGTACGCGGCCGCCTCTGGTAGGGCTCGCAGCAGCGTCAGCATCATGGCGATCGTCAGTTCCGCCACCGCTTTCGCGTTGCGGCCGGGCGCATGCGTCACCACCACGCCGGCGCGCGTTGCCGTCTCGATGTCGACATGCCCGGGATTTCCACGGCAAACCCCCACAAACCCGAGTTGTGGCGCCGCCTCGAATGTTTCGTCCATCACGAAGTCAGCCTCCACGAACAGCCCCAGCACTCCGCGCGCGTCTAGCTCCTTGCCGAGCTCCTCCGGATCCGCCAACTCCAGCGTCTTCGTCCACGGCCTCACAACCACCTCAGCCACTCGTTCCAGGCGCCTCAGCTCCACTGGATCGAGTTCAACCAGGCTCAACACGCGCGGCCGCGTGGCCGCCGCCGCCGTCATGCGCAGATGCGCCCGCGCGGACTTTCCCTAAGGCACATATCCCCAGCGGGCTTCGGCCTCGTCCGCGGCGTCAATAGCCTCGGCGAGCGCCTTCGCGCTTGCCAGCGCGGCGTCGGGCGACGCCGTTCCAAGCAACACATGCACCTCTGCCGCTTCAAGGCTCAAGTCCCGAATGCGCTGCACCCATGGCGCCAGGCTGCGCTCGTCGTATTCGTAGGTCACCGGCTCCACGGGTGACTGCAGCGTCCGCGTCCACCCCTCCGCGTTATGTCCATGCAGACGCACCACCGCCAGGTCATCCACTGTCGTCATGTCAAACGGGGGATACCAGTCGTCGCTCTCGGACGGGAAGTCTGCAATCACCGTGCCGACTTCAAGCTCAATCAGCGTCTCCAGCGTCGATTCCTGGTTCACCGGCACTTGCCAGGTTGGATGCCGGAATTCGACCGCCAACGGCAGTTCCGGCAACTCCTGGCGAACCCGACCCAGGTACTCTCGCCCCGCGGTGCCGGCTTCGAACCACGGCGGAAACTGCAGAATGACCGCCCCCAGCCGCCCCGCGGTCCGCAACGGCTCCAGCGACGCCCGAAAATCCTCGAACAGCACACCGGGGGGCTCCACCGCAACATCCGTCCAGGACTTCTTTCGGCGCGGATCCGCTCCCGGCCGTCGCTGATAAAGCGTCAGTCCTCCAAAGGCCACCACGTCGAATCTGAAACCGTCCGGCGACCGATCGGCCCACTCCTGCACGCGCTCCGGCTTTGGAATCCCGCTGAACACATTCTCGGCTTCAACCACCGACGCGTGTTGGGCGTAGACGCCCAGCATTTCATTCGGACGCGTGCGTGGCGGGTAAATCTCCTTCAGCCGTTGCCAGCCCCGCGTGCCGTACCGGCGGACTGCGGTCACACGGCCTTCCCGGCGTCGTCACTGCCGACGCCTCGCCGTGCTGACATTCGCTCAATCTCGCGCCGGTACTCGCGGTCCCGCCAGCCCTCGATCGCCCGCATCCCGGGTCCAAACAGCACCGCCACGTGTGCGGCCAGCGCAATCAGCCAGAACAGCATTGGCCAGAAGAACCACAGGCTCTCCGGCGTCGTTGCCAGGTTCAACACCAGCAACAACAGCCCAATCGCCAGGAACACCCCCACGTGGGCCGCAAAACCAATCCGCGCGCGAATCCGCTCCGTGGCGCGACGAAAGGCGACGTCTTCGTCTGCCGTCGAAAGGTCGGCCATGTGCAAGAGCCCTTCTGCGCGCGCGCTGGGATTCTAGCCTTCAGCGCCTGGCGTGCTAGAGCGCCCGCAGCGCCGTCCGCAGCGCGTCTTCATCCCTGGGCAGCACCGTACGCATGTCCAGCCGCACGTGGCCCGAGTGGATTCGTCCGACGACAGGGGGCGAGCAGTTTCGAAGCCGTGCCGCCAATTCGTCAGCGCCCGTTCCCTCGTGCGCAATCTCGATCGCCACGCTGGGAAGCACCTGGCCCGGCAACGACCCGCCGCCAACGGCCGCGCTCGAATCCACCAGCCGCACCCCCGCCGCACCATCCATTACCCGCTCGCCCCGCTCCCGCAACTCGTCCAGCCCGGCCGCGATCATCTGCCAGACCGGGACTGTCGCCGGCGCCTCGTCCCGCAGGTAGTGCCCCAAGGTCGCTCGCAGCCCCGCAATCGTCATCTTGTCCGGCCGCAGCGCCCGCGCCAGCGGCCGCCGCGCAATCGGATCCACCACCTCGGCGGCGCCAACGATCACTCCAGCCTGCGGCCCTCCCAGCAACTTGTCGCCCGAGAACGTCACCAGGTCCGCCCCGGCATCCAGCGCCTCCCTCATCAGCGGCTCCCGCGCAAGCCCATACGCCGTCGTGTCCAGCAGAGCGCCCGACCCCAGGTCGTTGATCAGCAGCAGGCCGCGCTCGTGCGCCAAGCCGGCCAGTTCGGCCGGGTCGGGCGACTCCGTAAACCCCATCTGGGCAAAGTTGCTGGGATGGACCCGCATGATCGCGGCCGTATCGTCATTCACCGCCCGTGCGTAGTCCTCCACCCGCGTCCGATTCGTCGTGCCCACATCTCGCAGTCGCGCCCCGCTCGCCTGCAGGATGTCGGGAATCCGAAACCCGCCCCCAATCTCAATCGACTCACCCCGCGCCACCAGCACCTCGCGCCCCCGCGCGTGCGCCTCCAGCGTCAGGAACACCGCCGCCGCGTTGTTATTCACCACCAGCGCCGCCGCGGCCCCCGTGACCTCGCGAACCACGTCCGAGATGTGATTTGACCGCGAGCCGCGCCGGCCCGTCCTAAGGTCATACTCCAGATCGCTGTAACCGCTCGCCGCCGCGTGAACGGCCGCCAGAGCCTGATCGCTCAGCGGCGCACGCCCCAGGTTGGTGTGAATGATTACGCCTGTGGCGTTGATAACGGGCTGCGGCGCCTCCTGGAGCACCAGCCGGGCTCGCAGCGCGCCCGCCTCCGCAATTGCGTCCGCGCTTGACGCCTGATGCCCTTGCGCCACCGCCTTTCGGGCTAGTGCGGTCTCGGCCCGAGCGGCCCGCACCGCCAACCGCGCCGGCACGTCCGGCGCCAGCCGCTCGATCGCCTGGGCCACGACCTCCACCGAGGGGATCAGCCTGAAGTTCGCCAGCGCCTCGCTCACCTCACGCCCCGAACTTCTGCAGCCGCCCGCCGTGCGCCAGCATCATCGCCATGATCGACTGCGCCGGAAACACCCCCAGCGATCCCTGCCCACACGCCCGTTCGCCAAAAGACTGCACCGTGTCGGATAACACGTGTGCGCCCCGAATCAGGCAGGGCACCGGGTGCCACGAGTGCTGCCGCAATCGCGACGGCGTGGAGTGATCTCCGGTCACCACCACCACATCGGGCTCAAGCTCCAGCAGCGTCGGCACCATCCGGTCCATTGCCTCGAGAGCCCGCGCCTTCGCATCGAACTCGCCATCTTCGCCGCGGGCATCGGGCGACTTGTGATGAATGAAGAAATAGTCGTACTCGTCCCAGGCCGCCGCCAGCGCCGCCATCTGCTCGTCCACCGACTCCAACCCGTCAACCACCGCCATGCCCGCCACGCGCGCAAGGCCCTTGTACATCGGATACGTCGCCAGGCAGACCGGCTGCAGCCCGTAAAGCGAGTTCAGGCTCTCCAATTCCGGCAGCCCGGCGTATCCCCGCATCAGCACAAAGTTCGCCGGTGATTCGCTCCCAATGCAATCCCGAATTGCCGCAGTGACCAGCCGCAGCACCGCGCTCGTGTGCTGCGCGGTCGCGGTCAGCGGTTCCGGTTCGATCGGCGGTACGCCAACCGCCTGCGGGTCCGTCTCTTGAATCGCCGGGGACAAATACGCGCCGCGAACGATCAGAACCGCCCGATGCTGCGACTCGGTAACAAATCTCAGTTCGACTCCCGCAACCTGAATGTTGTTCAGCTTCGCCACCAGGTCACGATTCAGTTGCGTCTCGATCCGACCGGCCCTGCGATCAACTACGTGGCCCTGGGCATCCAGCGTGCAGAAATTCAGGCGTACGCCAAGGTCGCCCGCGTCAAGCCGGAGGCCCAGTCCCAGCGCCGAGAGCGCGCCGCGTCCAATGTTCGAAGCGACCGGGTCGTAGCCGAACAAGGCCAAGTGACCTGGACCGCTCCCCGGCGTGATCCCCAGACCAACCGGCTGGCTCAGCCCGGTCTGGCCCTCCGCCGCCAGCCGGTCGAGATTCGGCGTTGCGGCTGCCTCCAATTCGGTCGGCCCGCCGGCCTCGCGCGGCAAACCGCCCAGACCATCCAGGACCAGCAGCACCAGCTTTGACTTCGCCGGGTGGGCCAGCGATTGAAGAAACGATGGATCAACCAATGAACGACACGCCGAGGGGCACCGTCCCCACATTATCTGGCCACCCGTGTCCCGTCGCGACCGGCGACGCGCTCACGCAAGAATCATCACGCCACGCCCGGCCCCTCGGTGCTAGCCTCAACCGAACCGATCCAACCCCTCGCCAGCCATGCCTCCCAGGGTCCTTGTCGCCATGAGCGGCGGTGTCGACAGCTCCGTCGCCGCCGCCCTGCTCGCTAGCGACGGCTACGACGTCGTCGGCGTCACCTTCAACCAGTGGCCGGCCGATCTCATGGCTCGCGCAACCGGCAACGGCTGCTGCACGCCGGACACCATTGACGACGCCCGCCGCGTCTGCGCCATCCTGGGCGTCCCCCACTACGTCGTCGATTACCGTCGCGAATTCGAAGCCGCCGTCATCGAACCTTGGATCAAGGCCTACCTCAACGGCCAGACCCCCAACCCCTGCGTCATGTGCAACCGCACCGTCCGCTTCGGATCCTTTCTCACCAAGGCCGACGAACTCGGCGCCGAGTTCATCGCCACCGGCCACTACGCACGCATCGAAACCGACCGATCCACCGGTCGTCGCCGACTCCTCACGGCCAGGGACCACGAAAAGGACCAGTCCTACGTTCTCCACGTCCTCGGCCAGCGCCAGCTGGCTCGCATCCTGTTTCCGCTCGGCGAACTGTCGAAGCCGGAGGTCCGCCGGCTCGCCACCGACGTTGGCCTGCCGGTCGCCCTGAAGGCCGATAGCCAGGAAATCTGCTTCGTACCCGACAACGACCATGCGGGCTATGTCCGCAACCACGGAACCACCGGCCCGGGCGAGATCGTCGATACCTCGGGAACAGTCCTCGGTCGCCACCATGGCCTCGAAGCCTTCACCCCCGGCCAGCGCCGCGGACTCGACCTCGGTGGCGGCGCCTCGCGCCGATATGTTGTGGATCTTGATGCCGGGGCCAATCGCGTCACCATCGGCGCCCAGGCCGAAGCCGCCGCCCGCCAGATCAACGTCGACAACGTGAACTGGGTAGCCAGCGCACCGCCGCCGGCGCCATGTCGCGTCGGCGTTCGCACGCGCTATCGCATGCCGTTGGCCGACGCGACGATCGTGATTGCCTCCAGCGGCGTCACGGTGGAGTTCCACGAACCGACCTGGGCGCCGGCCCCTGGCCAGTCGGCCGTGTTCTATGACGGCGAAGAAGTGCTTGGCGGTGGAACAATCGCCGCCGTAACCGCTCGATGAGCGCCAATCCGTTGGCCGGCCTGGACGCCTACTGCCCCCGCTGTTTCCGCTTGGTCTACAGCCAGGTCGTCTTTTGCCAGTTTTGCGGGCAGTTCATTCACCAGAACGCCCCGGCCGATTCTCGTCCGTGGGATTCACGTCCGCCGCAGGTACCGGCGGTCGCGCCGGTCGAGGCCCCCGCGGCTCCCAACATAGACCTGCCGGAGGATGCGCTGCCCTACGGAATCGCGGGTGGCGCCGCCGACGACGAGTCGCCTATCCAAGCCACCGACGCTCAGCCGTCCACGGCCTCCGACGTGCCTACCGAAAAAACCGATACCGAATCAACTTGATCACAGCCTCCGGCCCGTCCACCCACCAGCGCAGCTTCTTTTTCTCCTCACGAGCCTCATAGCTGATCGGAACCTGGGCAATCTGCTCACCGCGTGACACGAAGGCTGCGGTCAACTCCACTTCCAAATCGAAAGAGTTGGCCTGGAGGGTCACGCCCTCCAGCACCTCCCGCCGCCACATCTTGTAGCAAGTCTCCATGTCGCGGATGGCTACGCCGTAGAGCAGATTCGTCAAGAGGGTGAGCGCCTGGTTCCCTGCCCGCAGCAGGAACCGTTGGCTGCTGAAATCGCGATATCCGTAAACCACGCGCGCCTCGCCGGCTTCAATAAGCTTGAGCATTGGCACGAAGTCCGTCGGGTCATACTCCAGATCCGCGTCCTGGATCACGATTACGTCCCCTTGCGCCTCCGCCAACCCCGTGCGCACGGCGGCGCCCTTGCCCTGGTTCACTGGATGCCTCACCACGTGAATGCCGGGCACATCGGCATCCGTAATCGCATCCAGCGTCCGGTCGGTCGAGCTGTCGTCCACCACGATGATCTCAATGTCCAGATCCAGCGCGGCGACCTGCTCCAGCACCAACGCGATGGTCTCCGCTTCGTTGAAAGCGGGAACGATCACACTCAGCCTGATTTGAGACCTCGCCATAGCTGAATTATGTCAAGAAATGAGTTGACGATCACGCGCGGACTGTTGCCGGATTGCACGCCGGCCTGTCGCGGATAGTGCGTCACGCCAACCTGCGTGAAGCTGTGCCCGCCCCGCAGAGCGCGGGCGATCAGTTCTGCTGAGATCGCGGCGCCCCGTCCCGATATGAAATCGTCGACCGGCACGGCCTCGCGTCGGTAGAGCTTGAAGCCGCAGTCCAAATCCCGCACCCGGAATCCCAGGAGCAATCGCACCGAAAGACCCCAGAGCCAGGCGTTCAACCGCCGGTAGAACGGATCGGCTCGGTTGATCCGATATCCCAGCACGAATCCGTGCTCGTCCAGCGCGTCCACAACGGCCGGCAGATCCTCCAGCGAGAACTGCCCATCGCCGTCAGCACAGAAGATCAAATCGCCTGTCGCGGATTCAAATCCCGTCCGCAGCGCCCGTCCGTACCCCAGATTTGTGGGATGCGAAACGACCCGCACGCGCGGATCATTTTCCCCGATGGCGCCGGCAAGCGCCGCCGTGTCATCGGTCGACCCGTCATTGACGATGATGACCTCAAAGTCATCGGCAACACGCGGCAGGTATTCCAGCGCGTTGCCGATCACCCGCTCGACGTTCTCCGCCTCGTTGTGACACGGAAAGAAAACGCTGATCGAGGCCCATGGCGTGGGGCCGTCTGAAGCCTGCTGCAAGTCGGTCCCCCAGTCAGCTACCGGCTGGGCGCGAAACGATTGCCCGCCGACATTCGTCCGCCGGTGACTATGGCACACCACCCGCGCCCACTGGTACGCGGCATAATCCCAGGCCAAGTCCGCACGGGATCGGGCCGATGCGCGTTTCCTACACCACCTACTCCGCGCCCGCCTGGCCGCTTGAACGACATCTCGCCGTCGCGGCCGAGTTGGGCTGTGACGGCCTGGAACTCCGCAATCTCGACGGCCGGCCCATCGATCCCGCGATGCCCGAGGATCGCCGCGCCGCAATCTTTGACGCCGTCGCGGATGCCGGCCTCGAAATCTGTGTAGTCGGCAGCAGCTCGCGCTTCGCCTTTCCGTCCGCTGCCGACCGGCGACAGGCCGTGGAACAGGCCGTGGCCTTCGTCGAACTCGCCGACGCATGGGACGCCCCAATCGTCCGGGTCTTTGGCGGCAACTACGATCCCGGTCCTTCGGACGACGAAGTCAACGGGTGGGTCGCCGAGGCCTTGCGCGAAGTCGCCGTTGCGGCCGACGCCTATGGCATCCGGATTGCCCTCGAGACGCACGACGCCTTCTCGACCGGCCAACGCGCGCGGCGCGTCCTTGACCTTGCCGATCACACCGGCATCGGCGTCGTCTGGGACTTCGCCCATCCCGTCCGCCACGGCGAGACGGTTGATCAGACCTGGGATCTCATTCACCGCGAGGTCATCCACGCGCACTTCAAGGACATGAAGCTCACCGGCGGCGGTCGCGACGGTTGGGAATCCGTAGGCCCCGGTGAAGGCGACCTCCCATTGGCCGACATGGTCGGCCGGCTCGTTGAGGCCCGCTACGCTGGCTACATCTCCACCGAGTGGGAAGGCCGCGATCCCGACGGCGCCGACGACCCGACCGCCATGCTTCGCGCCCACACCGCCTCGATTCGCGATCTGATCGCGCGAGCTCGCCCACGCTGATAGCGCGGCCGTGCTGCCGCTTCTCCCGTATCCGCGTCTCCCGAAACAACCGTTGACTCGCCCGCTGGCCCCGCCTACGCTTGCCCTCGGAAAGGCGTCGATCGGGACGAGTACGCGCGACGTTCCACGCCAGAGAGTCGGGCCTCGTGCTGAAAGCCCGATCGTGGAAGCAGCGTCGAATGGCCCCGTGAGCCTCAGACCGAACGGCACCGCTCAGTAGGCTCTGACGGAGGCCAACCGTAATCCGGGCAGGGTATCGAGTTACGGCTCCGTACCTGTGAGAAGCGCCCACGGCGCTTGAATTAGGGGTGGCACCGCGAAGGCCACGTACCTCTCGCCCCCTTGTGTGGCGAGAGGTTTTTGATTTAAGGCGCCAAAAGGAGGGGCCGATATGTTGTCCACTGCACCTTCACGCACGGACACATGCGCCTGGACGCTCCGGCAATTGCGGGCCGGGCGCGGCGTCCCCGTCTTTCGTGACATGCCGGCCGATCTCGACACCCCGGTCGCCGCCTACCTCAAGCTCCGCGGCGACGCCCCCTCATTCCTCCTTGAAAGCGTGGAGCGCGGCGAGGCCGTCGGCCGCTACTCCTTCGTCGGCGGATCCCCGCGCGCAGTCGTCCGACTTCGCGAAGGCCGGGCCACGGTCGCCATCGGGAGTGGACAGCCGGCGACCGCCGACTACGAAGACCCGCTGGAGTACATCGAGGGGCTAATGCACCCGTTCCCAATTGCCACGCATCCGGACCTCCCACCCTTCCAGGGCGGCGCGGTCGGCTATCTCGGCTACGACGTCGCCGCCGACTTCGAACGGCTGCCCGTGCCCGAGCGGGACACACTCGGCGTTCCTGACGCCGTCTTCATGTACTGCGACGACCTCGTCGTGTTCGACCACGTCACGCAGGTCCTGCGGCTCGTGACCCTCGCGCACCCGTCCGACGATGTCGACGCCGCGGTGGCTGCCGCTGAGGCCCGCCTCGATCACTTGGCCCAACGCCTCGACGGTCCCTATGCCACGTCGCCGGCGCTTCCCAGTCCGAACGGTGAAGGCGCTTCCCAGAGCATGTCGCAGGCCGAATTCGAGGACTGCGTACGCCGAGCCAAGGAATACGTCGCCGCCGGCGACATCATCCAGGTCGTGCCCTCGATCCGGTTTAGCCGCCCGCTCAACGTCGATGCCTTCCAGGTCTACCGCTACCTGCGGCGCGTCAACCCCTCGCCCTACATGTTCTTCCTGGACTGCGGCGATCTGCAGTTGGCCGGCGCCTCGCCCGAGATGCTGCTGCAGGCCGTCGAGGGACGCGTCCGCACGCGTCCGCTTGCCGGGACTCGGCCCCGTGGCGCAACGCCCCAGGAAGAAGCCGAACTCGAGCGCGACCTCCTGGCCGACCCCAAGGAACTCGCCGAGCACGTCATGCTCGTCGATCTCGGCCGCAACGATCTCGGTCGGGTCTCCAACCCCGGGACGGTCAACGTCGACGACCTCATGTTCGTCGAGCGCTTCTCCCACGTCATGCACATCGTCAGCGATGTGAGTGGCCGGCTCAGTCCGAGCTACGCGGGCGTCGACGCGCTCCGCGCCTGCTTTCCGGCCGGCACCCTCACCGGCGCGCCCAAGATCCGCGCCATGGAAATCATCGCCGAACTCGAAGACCTGCGACGCGGACCCTACGGTGGCGCCGTCGGCTACATCAGCCATTCCGGCGACATGGATACCGCCATCACCATCCGCACACTGCTTGCCCGCAGCGGACGCGCCCACGTCCAGGCCGGCGCCGGCATTGTCGCGGACTCCGTCCCGGCGACCGAGTACCAGGAATGCCTCAACAAGGCTCGCGCTGTGCTGCAGGCCATCGAACTCGCGGAGGAGGCGGCACGTGCTGCTCGTCTTGGATAACTACGACTCCTTCACCTACAACCTGGTGCAATACCTTCAGGTCCTGCACGCCGACGTCGCCGTCTACCGCAACGACGCCGTGACGGTCGACGACATTGACGACATGTCGCCGGACGCCATCGTTATCTCACCCGGACCCTGTACGCCACACGAGGCCGGGATATCCGTCGATCTGATTCGAGCCCTCGGCCCAACCGTGCCAACCCTGGGCGTCTGTCTCGGCCACCAGTCCATCGGCGAAGCCTTCGGGGGGCAGGTCGTTCGCGCCCCGGTCCTCATGCACGGCAAGACCTCGCCGATCGCCCACGACGGACGCCGCCTGTTCGCCGACCTGCCCAATCCGTTCGATGCCACCCGCTACCACTCCCTGATCGTGCAGCGCGAAGGCCTCCCGGATGAACTGGAGGTCACGGCCCAGAGCCCGGACGGGCTTATCATGGGAATGCAGCACCGTACGCACCCCATATATGGCGTGCAGTTCCACCCGGAATCGATCTTGACCGCCGCCGGACCCGCGCTCCTGCGCAACTTCCTCATGCTGGCCGACGTGCCGGTGGCCGCATGATCCCCGAGGCCATCCGTTCGGTCGTCGATGGTGATGATCTCGATCGCGGCACCGCCGGCGCCCTCATGGACGCGATTCTCCAAAACGAGATGACGCCCGCCCAGTTCGGGGCGCTCGTGACCGCCCTGCGGCTCAAGGGTGAAACCCCTGCCGAAATCGCCGGCTTCGCTGCCAGCATGATTCGCCATGCCCGGCGCGTGGACGTGGACAGTGCGGCTCTCGTGGACACCTGCGGTACGGGGGGCGGGGTGACTCGCTGGGTCGGCGTGTCAACCGCTGCCGCCATCGTCGCCGCCGGCGCCGGCGCTGTCGTCGCCAAGCATGGCAACCGCGGCGTTACCCGGCCGGCCGGCAGCAGTGATGTGCTCGAAGCGCTGGGCGTAAACCTCATGGTCGGCCCCGCCCTGGTGGCCCAGGCGCTCGACGAAGCCCGCGTGGCCTTCATGTTTGCGCCGGCGTTTCATCCCGCCATGCGCTTTGCCGGTCCGCTCCGTCAGGAAATCGGCATCCGCACGGTCTTCAATGTCTTGGGGCCGCTCACCAATCCCGCGGGCGCACAGCGACGTCTGCTCGGCGTCGGCGATCCTGCGCTCGCTCCCACCATCGCGGAAGCCGTCCGCCTGCTGAACATTGGTCGAGCGCTCGTGGTCCACGGCCACGGCGGCGTCGACGAAGTCTCCCTCACCGGTCCAACCCATGTGCTCGATGTCAGGGATGGCATCGTCTCGGAATACGACCTCACGCCGGCTGACTTTGGATTGCCCACCGTGGATCCGGCCGAGCTCGAAACCCACGATGCCCAGACCATAGCCGGGGCCACCCGATTACTGTTGGCCGACCGGCTCGCCGGTCCTCGCCGCGATGTCGTGCTTGCCAACGCGTCCGCCGCACTCGTGGCGGCCGGGATCGCATCGGACTGGCGCGATGGCGTCACTCGTGCGGCCGACGCCATTGCCAACGGCTCGGCGCTGGCCTGCCTGAACCGTCTCGTTGAAGTCTCGAACAGGAGCGACGGAGCCTAGGACGTGATCCTCGACGAGATTGTCGCCCGCAAGCGCATCGACGTGGCGGCCCGTGTGGAGCGCGCCAATCTGGCCGAGCTTCAGACGCGCCTCGCCCAACGTGCGCCCACACGCTCCCTGTGGCGCGCCTTGGACGAGGACGGCGTCGGCGTCATGGCCGAAATCAAGCGTCGCTCGCCCTCCGCCGGCACATTTGCAGAGGACATCGACCCGTCCGCGTGGGCCGCTCGATATCAGGCCGGCGGTGCCATTGCAATCTCCGTCCTCACCGACGAACCCTTCTTCGGTGGCTCGCACGCCGACCTGGTAGCGGCGCGTGCGGCAACTGAAGTGCCGATCCTGCAAAAGGACTTCGTCATTACCGACTACCAGATCTTCGAGGCCGCGGCCTTCGGCGCGGACGCCGTCTTGCTCATCACCGGTCTCACGCTCGATCAGGACCTTCAGGCGCAGATTGAACTCGTCCATCGCTTGCAGATGGAAGCCCTCGTCGAGGTGCACACCGAGGACGAACTCGACGAAGCCCTCCTCGCGGGCGCCCGCATCATCGGTATCAACAACCGCAACCTCCGCGAGTTCACAACTGACCTGGCCGTCACCGAGGAACTGTGCAAGCTGATTCCCGAAGAAATCACCGTTGTCAGCGAAAGCGGCGTCCACGTGGCCCACGACGTGGAGCGGCTGGCCGCCGCCGGCGTCAGCGGCGTCCTGGTCGGCGAGTCCATCATGACCGCCGAGGATCCGCTGGCTCAACTCCGCATGCTGGTCGAGGCCGGCGAGTAACCCGCGCATGCTCATCAAGATCTGCGGCCTCCTGGAACCGGCCGATGGCCATGTCGCCGCGGCGGCTGGCGCCGATCTGCTGAGCGTAATCTTCGCGCCCGCCCGCCGCCGCCGCACGCTCGCCCAGGCCCGCGCAATCTTCGACGCCGCGCCGCCGCACGTGGAGCGCGTCGGCGTCTTTGTCGACGCTCCACCCGCCGAAGTCAACGAAGTCATCCAGGCCTGCCGCCTCGATCGCGTGCAGTTCTCCGGCGCCGAGACGCCCGACGACTGCCGCGCCTTCGGCGAGCGGGCCATCAAAACGCTCCGGCTGCCGGGTGACCTCGACAAGCTCCCGCGGTTTCCGGTCCCACTTTTCAACTTGGACGCGGACGTCGAAGGCCACGCCGGCGGAACCGGCGAGATCTGGGACTACACGCTCGCGCGCGAGACATCTCACACCTACCGAATTCTCCTCGCCGGCGGCTTGACGCCCGACAACGTCGGAGCCGCCATTGCCGCCGTCCGGCCATACGGCGTGGACGTCAGTAGCGGCGTTGAGACCGACCGGCGCAAGGACCACGACAAGATCGAACGGTTCATCCGCAACGCGCGAGCGGCCTACGACACGGCACTCGCGCCATGACCCGCCTTCGCCTCGCCGCCGTGGGCTTCTCCCTGCTTGCGCTGGCCGCCTGCACGCACGGCCTGGAACTCGAGAACGGGCAACGACCGGTCCAGCCAATCACACGAGTCAGCTTTCTCTTTAACGAAGACCAGAGCGACATCGTTCTGACTGCGCCCACGAGCGTCGACCAACCGGCCCCTGCCGCGGTCCCAGGCCCTGCGGTCGTCACGGCCTCTCCGCCGGCCGCGGCGCCGCCGGCGCAGCCCACGGATGCCCCTGCGCCCCCAACTCCCTCGACCGCCGGGCAGGACACGACGGCTGAGCCGTCGCCAGCCACCACTGCCGCGACTGGCAGCCCGACGCCAACAGCCGAGCCGACCCCGCTCCCCGACGTCGACATTGCGGCCATTACCGCCGACGAGACAGCCAGGTCGCTTGTCATTCCGGCGACAGAAGTTGATCCAGGACTGGAGACCGTCGACGAGTCGTCCGACCCCTCGGACTTTCTGTCCGAGGAGCTCATGGCTCAGTCCGCCCTCACAAGTTTCTACGTTAGCGGCAGCAGCCGCCAGCCCACCGGCGGCGGTCGGCCGGTCCAGCTTGTCCAGCGCCTGTTCGTCCACGCCAACACCCAGGGCGCATCCCGGATGTTCGATGAGCTTGTCGACAGCGCTGCCCCAACATTCGCCATCGCGGCTCTTGGCTTCTTTCGGCAGTTCTACCCTGACCTTGAGCCCGGCACGCGTACATCTGATCAGTTCACGCTGGCCGACCAAAACCGCCTGATTGAAGTTCGAATCGACCCCATGATCGCCCCCGAGGAACGCGAACTCGGCCCAGGCGACCCGCACATCTACTACTTGATTCTTCGAGAAGGTCGAGTGTCGGCCATTTTCGAGCTCGTCTATTTGAGTGCGCAGGATCCGGGCGTCGTCACCGTCCTGGGGGAACGCCTGATTAACCGGATTCCGAGCGAACTTGCTGAAACGTCGAACGCAAGTGCTTGACACACGGACGCTTCCCGACGAGTTCGGCTACTTCGGCCCGTTCGGCGGCCGCTATGTGCCGGAGACTCTCGTCGCCGCGCTTGACGAGCTCGAGACTTCGTTCCAGCGTCACCACCAGGATCCCGCCTTCGTGGACGAACTCGAGAACCTCCTCCACTTCTACGCCGGCCGCCCCACTCCCACGTACCACGCCACCCGCCTCAGCAAGGAACTCGGAGGCGCCCAGCTCTACCTCAAGCGCGAAGACCTCGCTCACACCGGCGCCCACAAGATCAACAACGCGCTCGGCCAGGGCCTGCTCGCCCGTGTCAGCGGCAAGCGCCGTGTCATCGCGGAAACCGGCGCCGGCCAGCACGGCGTCGCCTCAGCGACCGTCTGCGCCATGCTCGGCCTCGACTGCGTCGTATACATGGGCGAGGAAGACGTCCACCGCCAGGCCCTCAACGTCGCCCGCATGCGCACCCTCGGCGCCGAAGTCATTTCCGTAACGTCCGGCACCCGCACCCTCAAGGACGCCATCAACGAGGCCCTGCGCGACTGGGTCACCAACGTCGAAACCACCTTCTACCTCTTCGGCTCCGCCACCGGCCCGCACCCCTACCCTAAGATCGTCCGCGAATTTCAGCGTGTCATCGGCCGCGAAGCCCGCGCCCAGATCCAGGAACTCTCAGGCGGTCTGCCCAACAGCGTCGTCGCCTGCGTCAACGGCGGCAGCAACGCCATCGGAATCTTCTCCGCGTTCATCGAAGATCCCGACGTCAAGCTCATCGGCGTCGAAGCCGGCGGCCGCGGCGGTGACCAGGGCGAGCACGCGGCCACCGTGGAAAGCGGGACCCTCGGCATCCTTCACGGGTCACGCAGCCTGCTCCTGCAAGACGAAGGCGGGCAGATCATTGGAACGCACAGCATCGCGGCAGGTCTTGACTATCCGGGCGTGGGTCCGGAACTGGCCTACCTGCACCATGTCGGCAGGGCGGAGTTCCACACGTTTGGCGATGACGCTGCAATGGATGCCCTTCAGTTGCTGGCTCGAACCGAGGGCATAATCCCCGCCCTCGAGAGCGCGCACGCCATCGCCGGCGCCATGCGGATGGCGTCCGAGGCAAGCAGCGATCACGTCATCCTCGTCAACCTCTCGGGACGCGGCGATAAGGACATGGAGACCATCGCCGCCCAACTCGGCGAGGGCCCATGAATCGCATCGACTCGACCTTCAAGTCGGCGAAAGCCGAATCTCGCCTGGTCTTGGCCCCCTACGTCACCGTTGGGTATCCGACCCGTGAATCCGCCGTCGAACTGGCGCTCGCCTACGTTGAAGCCGGCGCCGACATGCTTGAGATCGGCATGCCCTTCAGCGACCCCATCGCTGACGGCCCTACGGTGCAGTTGGCCTCCCAAATTGCGCTCGAACGGGGCGTCTGGCTTGAGGATGCCTTCAATCTGATCGAGCGGATTCGTTCCCAGACCGGCATTCCATTGGCCCTGATGGGCTACGCGAACCCGTTCATGCAATTCGGCTTCGGCGCGCTGTCGCGCGAATCCTCGGCAGCCGGCGCTGACGGCTTGATTGTCCCGGACGTTCTGCCGGAGCAAGCCCAGGACATCGAGGCCGCGAATGCCGAGCACGGCCTGCACTTCATCCGCTTTGCGGCCCCGACCTCGCCGCTCGAACGGCTGCGGCAAATCGGCCAGGGAGCCCGGGGCTTCATCTACTGCGTCAGCGTCACCGGCGTCACCGGCAGCCGCGCCGAGCTCTCCGAGAGCCTGCCCGCATACCTGGCCCGCGTCGGCAAGGCCACCAGCATCCCCCGCGTCGTCGGCTTCGGCATCTCCAGGCCCGAGCACCTCCGGTCGCTCCACGGACGCGCCGAAGGCGCCATCGTCGCCAGCGCCCTCATCGACATCGTGCAAGCCAACCCGCCGGGCCAGGGCGTTGAAGCCGCCGCCGCCCACGTCCGCAGCCTCGCCGCCGCCGCATGACCCGCGTAATCCTCATCAGTCTCGGGCTGGCGGCCGCCGCCTACGTCCTCATCGTCCTGCGCACCGCCTGGCTCATCGTCCACCCCAATCGCCGCTGGCGCCCGCTCGACTGGGAGCCGCTGCCACTCAATCCGGCGCGCGTTTCATTCAGGTCGGCCGACGGCACCCGCCTCGCTGGCTGGATCAAGCCGCACGATAACCCCATCGCCACTGTCATCCTCGTCCACGGACTGGCTGTCAATCACACCGTGCTGGCCAATCGTGCCTACCGCCTCTGGCAACGGCGCTTCTCCGTCATGCTCTTCGACTTCCGAGCCTGCGGCGAGTCCGAAGGCTCAACCAGCACCTGTGGTGTCCGCGAAGTCGCCGACCTTTCGGCTGCGGTGGACCTTTGCCTTTGCCAACCGGAATTCGGCAACGCGCCCATCGTCGCCTTGGCCGACTCGCTCGGCGGCACCGTAGCCCTCGCCGCCGCCGCGCAACGACCGGAGATTAAGGCGGTATTCAGCGACGCCGCCCCTATTTCGCTCCGGTCGGCAATCGACAAGGGTTTCTCCGCCTACACCGGACTCCCGGCGCGCCCGTTCCGGCGAGCCGTCGTCTGGGCCGCCGAACGCCTCACCCGCGAGAGTGTCGATGACTTCTCTGTCGAAGACTCCATCGCCCGCATCGCGCCGCGCGCCATCTGCCTGGCGCACGGCCACCTCGATCCCCTGGTCGACGTGGCCGACGCACACCGGATGCACGAACGCGCCGGCCAGCCGTGCGAGCTATGGCTCGAGCCGGACGTCGGCCACGTCCTCGCCAGCGAAATCGACCCGGAGGACTACGCCGACCGCGTAGCCGACTTCTTCAATCGCGCGATTTCGCCTGGGCGGGCGCCTGCACGACCTGAAGAACGGCGCGTCTCGACGCAGTCGCTTGACCACCCGGGCGCGCCAACCCATCAGAGCAACGGCGCCGACGAAACGCTGTCCGCGCAAACGTCCTCGAGGCCCTAGGCGCCGTCGTCCCAGCGCGAGGCGCGCTCGTCGGTCTCGAACTCCGGTGTGCTGTACGCCTCAGCCTCCAGCAAGTCCTTCAGCTTCTCCAGCGAGACGGTCATCACCAGGTTGGCATCCCGTTTGGCCTTGCCGCCTATCCCAAAGAAACTCCGGCCCTCACTGTCCAGTTTCAGTACCCAGTCCACCTCGGTCCCGGTCAATGAATGCTTGACCTGCACGCTCGCCCGGTGCGGCTGAAATTCCGCGTAGCGCGTCGGCAGTCGATAGGTGAACACCCGGTGCTCGGCATCGAACTCCAGGAGCTCAATCTCCGCTTCCGCCGCGCCCTTCACGGCCACTTTGCTCCCCACGCCCAGCGGCTCGTCGCCGAGCTTCCGGACTTCGCTGACGCCGGGGAACCAGCGCACCAGTTCTGACCCGTCCGTCCACGCCCGCCACGCCGTGTCCGGGTCCGTATGGATGAATTGCTCGACCTTCTGGCCGATCACGATCCGCTGCGACTCCATGCTGGCTCCTCACAGGCCGCCATTCGTGCGCCCGTCCCTATGGTACGCGCCACAAACGGTCTCGGCGCGTCCGTTCGGCGGTAAACTCGTTGCGGAGGGGTGCCCGAGTGGTTTAAGGGGCTCGTCTCGAAAACGAGTAGGCGTGATGAGCGCCACGTGGGTTCGAATCCCACCCTCTCCGCCAGACGTTCCCGACCTGCCCGCTTGCTAGCATTCCCGGTCAGGAGAGGTCGCCTAGAGGCTTAGGGCGCACGCCTGGAAAGCGTGTAGGGGGCAACCCCACGTGGGTTCGAATCCCACCCTCTCCGCCACTCCGTTCAGCGCGTCCCTGCGGCTACGGCGCCGCCCCGCGCCCGCGAAACCATCGCGCCGGAAGTCCCCGCGACACCCGCGAAATCTCCCTTGACGTAGCCAACACGAATCCCTAGTCTCCGCCGTGGCTGATATTAGCCGTAGCTAATATTGAGTGTTAGCCAATGCTTCGCGACGATTCGACCTCTCTCGACAACACCGCATCCCGCGGTCGCCTCAGCCGGCGCCGCCTCCTGCAATTTGGAGCGGTCGGTGCGGTTGCTTCGGCTGCCGCCGCCGCCCTCGCCGCCTGCGGCGAGTCCCAGGTCGTCACCGTCGAGAGGCTGCCGCCCCCCGAGCGGCAGACCGTCACCGTCTACTCCGGCCGCAGCGAATCCCTCGTCGCTCCCATCCTCGCCCGGTTCAGTGAGATCTCGGGCGTCGACGTCCGGATCAAGTACGCCGGCACTCCCGCTCTCGCAGCCACCCTCCTCGAAGAAGGCGCCAACTCCCCCGCCGACCTCTTCTACGCCCAGGACCCCGGCGGCCTCGGCGCGGTCGAACCTCTCTTCGCCCCCCTGCCCCAGGACATCCTGGAGCGAACCCCCGACTGGGCTCGCCATGCCGATGGTCTGTGGACCGGTGTCACCGGACGCGCCCGCACCGTCGTCTACAACAACCGGAAGTTCACTGAGGCGGACCTGCCCGATGACATGTTCGGCTTCCACGACCCCGTCTGGAAGGGCGGCATCGGCTGGGCCCCCACCAACGGCTCGTTCCAGGCCATGGTCACCGGCATGCGCACCGTCTGGGGCGAAGACCGCACCGCCGAGTGGCTCCAGGGCATCAAGGCCAACCAGCCCATCGAGTTCCCCAAGAACACTCCGCAGGTCGCCGCCGCTGCCGCGGGCGAGATCGACGTCGGCTTCGTCAATCACTACTACCTGCACCGCTTCATGTCCGAGCAGGGCGAGTCCTTCAATGCCCGCAACTACCATGTCCGCGGTGGCGGACCGGGCGCCCTTATCATGGTTTCCGGCGCGGGTGTCCTGGCCTCGGCCGCCAATCCCGAGCCGGCGCAGGCCCTCATCCGCTTCCTGCTCTCTGACGTGGGACAGAGCTACTTCGTGTCCAACACCTTCGAGTACCCCATGGCGCCCGGCGTCAAAACGCACCCCGGGGTAACGCCTTTGGACTCCATCAACCGGCCCGACATCGCGCCTTCGCAATTGACTGACCTCAAGGGAACGCAGGCGCTCCTTCGGCAGCTCGAAATCTTGCCCTAGCTCCGCGGCTTATGGCTTCGATCCCCTCGGTTGAGCGCCTCTCCGGGTCGTTTACAGCCCGCCGGTCCCCGCCCGTAGGGCTGACACTCCTCGCCCTGGCGGTCACCGCGCTCCTCGTGTTGCCGGTGATCTACCTGGGCATCAGGTCATTTGACTCGGGGATCGAGGCCTGGCAGTTGCTGGCGCGCCCCCGCATCGCGGCCGTCATTGGCCGAAGCCTGCTACTCGTCGTTTCGGTCACGGCCGTGGCCACCGGCCTGGCCCTACCCATCGCCTGGCTCCTCACGCGTACCGACCTTCCCGGCCGCCGCTGGTGGATGGTCGTCATGGTCCTGCCCCTCGTCATCCCCAGCTTCGTCTACGCCCTTGTCGCTGGCACCGCCCTCGGCCCCCGCGGCCTCGTCCAGCAAGGTCTCGAAGCCCTCATCGGCGTCCCCGAACTACCCTCCATCTACGGCTTTCCCGGCGCCCTGCTGGCCCTGGCGCTCCTCACCTATCCCTACGTCCTGCTGCCAACCACGGCTGCCTTTCGCCGCCTGGACCCTGCCCTTGAGGAAGTCAGCCGCTGCCTCGGCCGCGGTGCGCTGCGCACCTTCGCCACTGTCACCCTCCCGGCCCTCCGCCCAGCCATTGCGGCTGGCGCCCTGTTAGCCGCGCTCTACACCCTCTCCGACTTCGGCGCCGTCTCGCTCCTGCGCTACGAGACCTTCACCGCAGCCATCTTCGTCCAGTACCAGTCCGCCTTCGACCGAGCCGCCGCCGCTGCCCTCTCGCTAGTCTTGGTGGCCGCCGCCATCGCCATCGTCGCTCTGGAGGCCCGCAGCCGCGGACGTTCCCGCTACCACGCCCTCGGCCCGGGCACGAGCCGCGAGTTCCGTCCCATCCCGCTGCGTCGCTGGCGCTGGCCCGCGCAGACCGGACTAGGCCTGGTCGCGTTCTTCACCACCCTTGGCCCGGCCGCCGTGCTTGTCTACTGGCTGGTACGCGGCCTTGCCGCCGGCGAGAAGCTCCTCGAACTGGTCGAGCCCCTCGTCAACTCGGTCGGCATATCCGTCCTGGCCGCCGCGATCCTGCTGGTCGCGGCCGTCCCAATAGGCGTCCTGCTCGTGCGCTATCCCAGCCCGATCTCTCGCTTGGTCGAGCGCGGATCCTACGTTGGCTTCGCCCTCCCCGGCATCACCGTCGCCATCGCCTTCATCTTCTTCGGCATCAACGTGGCCCGGCCCATCTACCAGACCCTCGTGCTACTGCTCGCCGCCTACGTCGTCCTCTTCCTCCCCTCCACCCTTGGCGCCGTCCGCGCCGGCCTGCTCCAGGTCGATCCCCGCACCGAAGAAGCCGCCCGCACTCTTGGCAAAAGCCCCCGCCAGGTCCTTTGGCGCGTCACCATCCCCGCCGTTCGCGGCAGCCTGGCCGCCGGCGCCGCCATGGCCTTCCTGCTGGTCATGAAAGAGCTCCCGGCGGCACTCCTGCTTGGCCCTATCGGCTTCCGCACCCTCGCCACCGTCACCTGGGCCGCCGCCCACGAAGCCTTCTTCGCCCAGGCCGCATCCTCGTCGCTCCTGTTGATCGTCGTCGCCTCGCTGCCTCTCGCCTTCATCCTCGTTCGGCGCGGCTCTGCTGGAATCCTGCGCGCCTCCGGCTAGACCACCCGCGTATCATGCGGGTCCCGGTCCCCTGGCAGAAAGCGCCATGTACGACCCGAACTTGCATCTCCTGATCGACGACCACGAAGTCCTCTACCGCGCCGGCCTGACACGCTTCGTGGAACATCCGCAGCGAACCTCCCTCGAACCCGTTTTGCGCGCCGAAACGCCCTGGGAGCACGGCCACGTCTCCCTCTGGGGCTCCGTGTTGCACGACGGCTCGCAGTTCCAGATGTGGTACCTGGCCATACCCCCTGAACGCCGCCGCGGCTACGACCGCATCTGCTATGCCACCTCGTCCGACGGCGTCAACTGGACGCGGGGCGACTTCGATCGCTACCCCCTCCCCGAAGCTCCCCGCAACAACCTCGTCTACCGGGACGAGCAACTGCCCCGGATTCGCCGCAGTCACCCGTTCACCGTCATCCGCGACCTCCTCGAACCCGACCCGCAACGCCGCTACAAGTTCGTCGGCTACATGAACGACGCCGACCACAACCGTGGCTACTCCGTCGGCTTCAGCCCCGACGGCGTCGACTGGACCTGCGCCCCCCGCGTCCTCCTCCCCCGCGGCGACCGCACCGCCGTCGGCCAGGACTTCGTCAACGGCGGCTTCGTCATGACCTCGCGCGGCGACAACCGCGGCCGTGACCGTGAAGCCGGGCACAGAACTCGGCGGGATATAGCAATCTCCCGTTCACCCGATCTCTTGAATTGGACACCCGGCGTCCGGGTCTTCGAGGGTGACGACGACGACCCGCCTGGAACCGAGTTCTACGGCATGCCCCTCTTCATGTGGGGCAATCAGTGGATCGGGTTCCTGGAGCACTACGACCCGCTCAACGAAATCCTCAACGTCCAGCTCACCACCAGCCGCGACGGCGACCGTTGGGAACGCGCCTGCTCCCGCCGCACCTACTTCGATGTCGGTTCCTCCGACTCCTGGGAAAGCACCTGGGTCGTCTTCCCGCCGTCGCCGCCCATCGTCGTTGGCGACGAAATGTTCCTCTGGTACACCGGCCGCCCCCTCGCCCATCGCCGGCCTGAGGAACTCACGTTTTCATCCTCGATCGGACTGGCCCGCGCCCCTCGCGATCGCTTCGCCGGCCTTCGCGCCGGCCCCGACGGTGGCGAACTCACCACCGATTGGGTCGAAGTCGGCGGCCCCCGCCTGCTGCTCAACATCGGAGCCGCCGCCGGCTCGCTCACGGTCGCTGTCACCGGCGACGACGCCACACCCATCCCTGGCTTCGACCACGCCGACTACGATTCCGGAATCAAGAGCGGCGTCGACGTTGAGGCCACCTGGAACGGTCGCAACCTCGCCTCCCTCGTCGGCCGCAGCGTCCGCCTCCACATCAAGATCACCTACGCCACCCTCTACGCCTACCGCTTCGCCGGTCCCTGAAAGCAGTAACAGCCATGAGCGACCTCGCCCTCCTCGGCGGACAGCCCGTCCGTACCAAACCCTTCCCCCAATGGCCCATCGTCGAGGAGTCCGACGTCCAGGCCGTCGCCGAGGTGGTTCGCAGCGGTGCTTGGGGACGCCTCGGAGCCAACCAGGTCCACGAATTCGAAAAGGCCTTCGCCGCCTACCAGGGCGCCGCCTACGGCCTCAGCGTTAACAGCGGCGGCGTCGCCCTCGAGCTTGCCCTCATGTGCCTGCACCTGCCGCGCGGCGCCGAAGTCCTCGTCCCCGCCTACACCTACATGGCCACCGCCACCTGCATCCTTCGCGCCGGCCTTACCCCAGTCTTCGTCGACATCGACGAAGACACGTACAACATCGACCCAGCCCGGCTCGAATCGGCCATAACCGACCAGACCGCCGCCATCCTCGTCGTCCACTTCGGCGGCCTCTCCTGCGACATGGACGCCGTGCTCGCCGTTGCCGAGAAGCACCATCTCCGCGTCATCGAAGACTCCGCACACGCCCACGGCGCGACCTGGAAGAACCGCGGCCTCGGCACCATCGGCGACGTCGGCTGCTTCAGCTTCCAGGCCAGCAAGAACCTCAACGCTGGCGAGGGCGGCATGCTCCTCACCAACGACGCCCAGATCTACACCCGCGCCATCGAGTACCACGACCTCTGGGCCGGCGGCATGCTCGAACGCGAGGGCCAGCTCGGCCAGGGCAGCATGCGTTCCGGCGCCACCTGGGACTACCCCGTCGCCGCCTCCAGCAACCGCATGCCCACCTACCAGGCCGTCCTCCTCCACCGCCAGCTCGAGCGCCTGGAGGAACAGACCGAACGCCGCGCCGCCAACGGCGCCTATCTCGACGACCTGCTCGACGACCTCGAAGGCATCCAGCCCCGCCGGCAGGACGACTGGGTCACCCGCGATTCCCGGCACCTCTACATCTGCCGCTACGACCCTCAGGCCTTCGACGGCCTTCCTCGCGAAACCTTCATCAAGGCCCTCAACGCCGAAGGCATCCCCGCCGCCCCCGGCTACGGCCGAGCCCTCCATCGCACAGGCCTCTTCCAGGACCGCAACGGCGAACTCGCCCGCTTCTGGAACCGCAACGGCGGCGAGCCAGACATCGACTACCAGGCCGCCCCCTGCCCCGTCACCGAACGCCTCTGCGCCGGCGAAACCCTCTGGCTCAGCCAGAACGTCTTCCTCGACACCCCCGAAGGCATGACCCAGATCGCCTCCGCCATCGAAAAAATCCGAGCCTCCGCCACCGACCTCAAGGACTCCGCTGCGTGACCACGCGAGCAGGTATGGCCAACACCTCAAACGTCAACTACTGTTGAAGGAGAGAACCCCGACAGGCTCTGTGCCAGAGCCTTATGAGGTTCCGCTTTCCTTAATCAGGCAGGCCCCACGGTCCGAAGTCCCCCATCGGCTGCCCTACGCCCACTCCCCCGTCGGCTCCGGCCACGGCAACTCTTCGCGCGCCCCTCCGTTCGGCCCCCAGCCGAAATCCGCCCACCCGCGCGAGACATACAGCCGCGGTGCCGGAAACTCGTCGTACAGGTGTACGTGCAGTGGCGCGCCATCCCGCCCGTCGCGACCCCGGAACAGCACGTAGCTCCCCCGGTAATCCTCGAACCGCCCAATCTGCACGCACTCCGCAAACCGCGCCGGGTTCTCGCCAAACACCCGCGCCGCGTGCTCCAGCGCCGCCCTCGCATCCGGCCCCCGATCCTCTGGTGCCGGCGGCCAGATCACGTCGCTCCACAACGGCAGATTCCCGGCATCCTCCGCGCCTTCGGCCGTCGTCACCCACGTCGGCGTCGACCACGCAAACCCGCCGTTGGACTGGGTAATCCGAACGTAGTACCAGGTCTCCCCCGTCAGCGGTGCGGGATCGCTCCAGGCCACGCTCGCATCCAGGCTGCCCGGCAGCTCCGTATGCACCAGCCGATCGCCGCGAATTATGTCAACACGATCGATCGGTGCCGTGCCATGCACCGACACTCGCAGATCGACTGAGCCATCGCTCGGAACCTCAGACCCCGCAGGCTCCCCGTTCACCTGCACGTCCAGCAGAATCCGGTCCCCCGTCGTCGCGTATGTCCGCCGCCCAAATAAGGCGTCCCGCACGCCTTCCCGGGTCAACTCCGGCGCGAACACGGCCGTCAGCGCGCTCCGCACCGCAAACGGACGCCGCGGCGTCTGGCCCTGGCCGAATCGCGGCCACACGTCGTACCCGGGATGCCCCGCGTGCTCGTCCGCCATCCCCACGCTCGCGAACTTGTATCCGCGCTGCAGTCCCTCGAACACGTACCACTCAGCGTGCTGGTGCATGGCCGAAATCTCGATCGTGGGCATCACGTCTTCCACACCGTCGCCATACCGCTGCCAATCCGATCGCTGCGCCGCGTGCGACCCGATGAACACCTTCCCGTTCGTCGCTCGCACAGACTCGATCGTCCCGGCAATCGTGTCCTCGATCACCAGGTCAGCGTCGTCCTCCATGAACCACACCGTCAGGTCCCCGGCCGCCCGCCGCCGCTCCCACGGTGTGCGCTCGTACCCCAGGAACGTCACGAACCGCCCCGGCTCGTGCCACCTTCGCGCCGTCTGTTGCAACTCCGCCCACATCTTCCGCACGTCCAGCACCGGCGGACGGTTGAACGCTCCGGTCGCCCGCCCCGGCGTCGAGTAGATGTGGTCGGTCAGGCTGTAGAAATCCAACCGCGCCTTGTTCCGCGCGTAGTCGTGATTCCATTCCGCCGTCCCCGTCGCGTCGGCGAAATCCGCGTGGCAGTGCATATCGCCCCAGAAAATCCGCTCGCTGGGATCCCCCTGGCATCGAATCGGGTTCGATGTCCCTGACAGCGACCCGTCCGCACCCGAAACCGTCAGCCGATGCACGCCCAGCCGCTCGAACCGCAGCCCCTCGACCTCGACAATCCCCCCGTCGTCTTCCGCAACCGAAGCGCTGGCAAGCTCAACCCCATCCACGCTCACGTGTAGTTCGCCCACGTACGGCGCCCCGGGATTCGAACTCGCATCCTCGGCCCGCACGTGCAGCGCAAACGGCTCCTCCAACCCCACCACCGATGGCGCCGTCACCCCCAGTTTCGCAGGCGGCCCGGGCACGATCGACGCCGTCACGCAATACGGCAGGTACGTCCAGGTCCCGTCCCCCGCGTGGTCCACCGCCACGTAGTAGTTGATCCGCTCGATGCTGTACGCCGGCGCCGCCGTCGGCTGGCCGGCCCCCACCCGCAACACCACCTCGTCCCCGTGCCGCAGTTCACCGCGAACCACCCGCACCTCGCAGAACCGGTTGTCCTTATAAGTCTTCGATAGGTGAACCAGTTCCAGTTCCGCGTCCCCGTCCGTCTCCACCGTCACGTAATCCCAGCCGCTCGGATCCTCCGTCTGCGGCAGATACGCGCACGGCACGTTCGTCTGGTCGTTCCAGAAACTGATCGCCCCGCCGTCCCGCACCGACTGATCTCCGCACCGGTACCTGAACGTCCACGTTCCCAGGCTCCCCGCCTCAACCTCAATCGCATGCCCCTCGTCCCCGCCAAACCCAACCGTCAAATCCTCCTGGTAGCAGTCATCCCTCGGCAGCTCACCCACAACGCCCTCCCTTTCCGTCGCCTGGCTCGACGAAGCTCGCTACGCCAAGAGGCCCTGTCAGCACGCCCTGCGCCGTCGCGTCTCGGAGAGCGATCGCACTCGGCGCAATACCACGCCACGGAACAGCTCTTTCTCCCTCTCCCTGGCTGAGATCATTGCAAAAGCTCGCCTCGACCTCCAAGGCGGGGCGCCTCTTCACCCTCTCCTGGGGGAGAGGCAGAATCGGCCGTCCTCGGCCGAATTCGGTGAGGGGTCTTCCGCGCAACCAATCCCGGGGTACACAAGATTCTCTTCTCCCGGACACCTTGGCGAAACGCCGCTCGAACTCGAAGGCGTGCCGACTCTTCACCCTCTCCAAGGGGAGAGGCAGAATCGGCCGTCCTCGGCCGAATTCGGTGAGGGGTCTTCCGGGCACCCACCCCTGGGTTACGCAAAGGCCACCTGGCAGGGAGAGGGCTGGGGTGAGGGTCGAAACCCTCAGTCAACGCCCCAGCCCGAAACGCCGCACCCGCTCTCCCTTAGCTCATGAACAGGATTCTCGATGAATCACACCCACCCGTGCTCGATATTTACCGGCGACCCCGTCGTCTGCGTCGTCCAGTCGTAACCGGACTCCAGCACCACTTCTTCGTTGGTGATCGCCGACTGCTCCGCCGCGAACAGGATCTCCATGATGTGCCGGCCGTACGGACCGTGCGTCGGGGGTTCGATGTTCTGCTCGATGCTGTCCACGAACCCCTTCCACTCGTACTTCATCTCGGCGGGCGGGTCGTCGAATGGGCGGTCTTCCCACTCGTCGCCCTTGCCCACCCGCACGTACTTTTCGCCGTGCTGGCTGAAGCGCAGCGTCCCGTTCGCGCAGATCACCTGGCACGAGTAGTCCGGTGCCCCGTCGGCAAAGCCCACAGACACCGCAACACCCGCCAACCCGTTCTTATAGCGGATGAACGCCGTCGCCGAGTCGTCGCCCGCCTGGTAGTGCGCGCGCGTCCCGATGGCCGCCGAAACCGACATCGCCTGCGAACCCATCACCCAGGTCAGCCGGTCCACCACGTGCACGCCGTTCGCCAGCCACATCCCGCCGCCGTGGTACCGGCTGCGGTACTGCGGACGCCGCCCGGCGTGTCCCCAGTTCTTGGACATGTAGCAGACGGCCGTGATCAACGGTCCCAACTCGCCCGAGTCCAGGATCGCCTTCGCCGCCAGGCTCGTCCCGTAGAAGTGCTGGCTCAAACCGACCATCAGCTTCCGGTCGTTCGAATCCGCCGCCTCGATCATCTCGTCGCACTGCTCCAGGTTGATCCCCATCGGCTTCTCGACCAGCACGTGCTTCCCGGCGTTGAGCGAGTCGATCGTCAACCGGTGATGCAACTGGTGCCCCAGCACTACCGCCACCGCGTCGATCTCGTCGTCCTCCAGCAACTCGGTGTGAGACGTGTATCCCTTCGGGATGTCGTATGTCTCCATGTAGTGCTGCCGCGGCGCCTCAAAGAGGTCCGCCACGGCCACGACCTGCACGTTGTCCAGCGACTTGATGGCCTCACAGTGCGAGCGCGCAATCCCGCCCAGCCCAATGATTCCCACGTTCAACATAGGACCCCGACTCCCTCAAGATCACCCCCAACCACACACCCCGCAGCCTAGGCCATTTCCCCCCGCCCCGAAACCGGCCAATCCACGCTTACGCGTGCCCACCAGCCTGGGCTTGTGTCCCGGTCGCAGATCTCCCCGAGATTGGCGGGAAAAGGTCTTTCACTCTGTCTCCAGCAGACGCCGGAGGTTCGGCAGCATCGTTGGAATGTCCGTCCGAACAATGTCCCAAATGACATCGTCATCGATGCCGAGGTAGGCATGGGCCAGGCGGTTCCGCGCCCCTACGATGCTCCGCCACTCGATTTCAGGATGCGCCTCTCGCACAGTTCCAGGAACATGCGTTGCGGCTACGCCAATCAGTTCAATGTTCCGCAGCGTCGCGTCATAGGTGAGTTCATCCGCGATGAATGTCGCCTGATCCATCCCATCCGTGTATGACAAGACGCGTTCGCCGAACTCCATCATGTCCTGAACGTAAAGACGCCAGGGTCGCGTTCCATCCCCTTCGTCAGACACCCACCGCCTCCCGTTCCACATAGGGACGAAACTCCGACCGCAGCGCCTTGTGGGTCACGAGATCAACCCTGAGACCGAGCAGGTCCTCGATATAGAACTGCACCCCGAAGTACGTCCGAGAGGTCGCCGGCCCGTCGAAGCTGACCAGGATGTCCACATCGCTCGCATCGGAGGCCTCGTCACGAGCAAACGACCCAAACACGGCCAACTCAACCACGCCAAACCGCTCAGCCAGCGTCGGCCGGTGCGCGCGCAGCCGTTCAAGGACCTCCGCTCGAGTCATTGACGCGTGCTCTCCGACCTGCGACGGCAATTGCGTCGGCAAACCTAGTTTGCACTGCCCCCGCCGCTCCTGAAACCACACCACACATGGCACGATATCCCAATCACCACGAACCAAGTCTCGAGAGTCCGACGTGATCCCCGCCGTAGCGGACCGATCTGAAGAACTCCACCAACTCTGCGTTCGCTATCGCGTCCTGCGTCTTGCACTCTTCGGCTCGGCAGCCAGCGCCAACAACTTTGCCGATGCCAGCGACCTCGACTTCATCGTCGAGTTTCAACCAATACCTGTTGCCGAATATGCCGACGCCTACTTCGGCCTGCTCGAGTCCCTCCAACTACTCTTCGGCCGCCCGGTAGACCTCGTGGTCGAGTCCGCCATCGAGAATCCCTATTTCCGGGCGTCGGTCGAAGAAACCAGGACCCCTCTCTATGCGGCGTGAGTCCGCTAAGTATCTCTCCGACATTCTGAGCGCCGTCCTGCGACTCCAGGAATTCACATCAGAAAAGAGCTTTGCCGACTACAAGCGCGAGTCCATGTTGCGATCCGCCGTTGAGCGCGAGTTCATCGTCATTGGCGAAGCCATCAGCCAATTGGCCAAAGTCGATGAGATGTCGGTAGCGCGGATCGCCCACTACGAACGAATCATCGCCTTCCGCAACGTCCTGGTTCACGGCTACGACATCGTCGACGACCGGCTGGTGTGGGGTGTGCTCGTATCCAACCTCCCCACGCTCGCCCGAGAGGTAAAGACTCTTCTGGAAGACACCTAGCCCAACGGCTCGCGTCAGAGATTCAGCAATCACACCCCAGCTTTAGCGTCGTGACTCTGAATCCTCTCCCGCACCTCGCGTACTCTTAAGCTCATCAAACTACGCCAACCCGCTGCAATCCCCAAGAGCCACCACCATGCACAACCCCCACCTCCACCTCCTCATCGACGACCACGAAATCGCCTATCGTCGCGGCCTCACCCGCTTCATCGAGCGCCCCCACCGCATCCAGCCCGGTCCCGTCCTCACCGCCGACCACCCCTGGGAACAATCCCGCGTCAACCTCTGGGGCTCCGTCTACTGGGACGACCGCGAAGACTGTTACCGCATGTGGTATCTCGCCGACGACAAGTCCCGCCGCGACCGCTTTCAGAACTCTCTCTGCCACGCCACCTCACCCGACGGCATCACCTGGACCCGCGGCGTCTACACCCACGTCGACCATCCTGGCGGCGTCCCTAACAGCGTCGTCTACGGCGAACGCCGCCAGCCCGAAGTCCGCCGCCTCGGCCCGCCCACGGTTCTCATCGACCCCCTCGAACCCGACCCCAACCGCCGCTACAAACTTGTCGCCTTCTTCACGGACCAGGCGGAAGACCGCGGCTACATCGTCGCCTTCAGCGGCGACGGCATTCATTGGGACCCGGCCCCGAACCGCGTCCACCTGCCCCGCGGCGATCGCACCTGCGTCATGCAGGACTTCCAGCGCGGCGGCATTGCCATGACCAGTCGGCGCGACCACGCCGCCCGCGACGGTACCGCCGGCCACGCGCGCCGCCGCGACATCGCCCTCTCGCGCTCCGACGACCTCCTGGACTGGACGCCCGCTACCGTCATCGTCGATGCCGACGACGACGACCCGCCTGCCACCGAGTTCTACGGCATGCCCTTTTTCAACTGGGGCAACCAGTACATCGGTCTGCTTGAGTACTACGACCCAATCAACGAAATCCTCAACGTCCAGCTCAGCACCAGCCGCGACGGCATCCGCTGGGAACGCGCCGTCTCCCGCCAGACCTACTTCGATGTGGGCCCCTCGGACGCCTGGGACAGCACCTGGGTCGCCTTCGGCATGTCCCCGCCCCAGGTCCGCGACGACGAAATGCTCCTCTGGTACAGCGGCCGCCCCATGGCCCACCGTCACGAACGCCTCAATATCGGGGCCATCGGCATTGCCCGCGCCCCCCGCGACCGCTTCGCCGGCCTCCGCGCCGGCCCCGACGGCGGCGAACTCACCACCGAGTGGATCCAGGTCGGCGGCCCCAGCCTCCGCCTCAACATCGGCGCCGCCAACGGCCCCGTCTCCGTGGCCGTCACCGGCGACGACGCCAACCCCATCCCCGGCTACGCCCACGCCGACTGCGACGCCCAGATCTCCAACGGCGTCGACGTCCCGGTCACCTGGAACGGCCGCAACCTCCAACCCCTCCTCGGCCGCCGCGTCCGCCTCCACCTCAAACTCACCTACGCCACCCTCTACGCCTACCGCTTCGCCTCCTAGACCGTCTCGAACTCCAGGGCCGCCAGGTTGAGCTCCGAGGATCGCTTCGAAAGATGCAGCATCTCCACGCCAACCACTTCATTCGCCTCGTTGTAGTCCAGGACGACGCCCGGGGAGACTTCCTCCGACTCGACAATCGCCGAGTCGTCCAGCCGCAGGTACAGCGCGTCGGCTTCCCGGTCCACGTTTAGCTTCATAGCTCACCTCGCATGCCACGATCAAAGAATACGCTGACGACTCGCCAGGGCAAGACACTCGTATTGACGGCCACCCGCAGCACCCGGTCGCCACGCTCCGGTACGCGACCAAAGAACCGTTCCACGTCGGGATCGTTCGGATCGGGCACTCGCAACTCAACCGAGGCTACGACACGCTCGACCCAGGCCACAGGTATCCCTCGCTCCTGCATAACGTGGCGTGCGTGCCTCGAAAACCTCAGTTGCATCGCACTGAACGTAGTGAACTCTCGAGCATGTCACTACCATAGCCTTGACAAGTAGCCCCGCGAACGCCTGCTCCACTTCACCTCCCATGCCCCCCAACTTCCTCTTCATCACCACCGACCAGCAACGCTGGGACACCCTTCGCTGCGCCGGCAACCCCGCCATCCGTACCCCCAATCTCGACGCCCTCGCCGCCCGCGGCGTCCGTTTCACCCGCGCCTACCCCAGCACCCCCATCTGCATGCCCGCGCGCGCCACCATGATCACCGGCCGCAGCCAGCGCGGGCACCAGGTCTTCGAACACGAAATCAACCTCAACGAAAACATCCCCGTCCTCGGCGACGCCCTCCACGAAGTCGGCTACACCACTGCCCTCTTCGGCAAACCCCACTTCAAAGTCTGGGAAATCGAGGACGCCCTCCCCGAACATCCCCCCGCCGGCGCCGCCGTCGATCCCAGCGACGGCCTCTGGCACGGTCCCTACTACGGGTTCGACCACGTCGTCCACTTCACCGGCCACCGCAAACCCGGCGGCCACTGGCGCGTCTGGCTCGAGCGCGAACACCCCGATAGCATCCCCCTCTGGGAACCCGAAGCCTCACCCAAGCCCCCGCTCCGCCCCGGCGCCTGGCACAACGCCATCCCCAAGGAACTCCACCACACCCACTACCTCGCCGACCAGCTCATCCACTGGCTCGACACCCGCGCTCAATCCGACGAATCCGACCCCTTCTTCGCCTGGCTCTCCTTCCCCGACCCCCACGGCCCCTTCTGCCCGCCCGCCCCCTACAGCGACATGTACGACCCCGCCGACATGCCCCTCCCCGTCCCCGCCAACGACGACTTCGACCTCAAACCGCCCCACTACCGCTGGTCCGTCGAGCGCAAACACTCCTGGTACGGCGGCAGCCCCTCTGGTTCACATGACCCCGACAACCAGCGCCAGGTCCGTGCCCTCTACTACGGAATGATCACTTTCATCGACGACATGATCGGCCGCGTCCTCCAGGCTCTTGAACGCCACGGCCTCGCCCACAACACCCACGTAATCTTCACCTCCGACCACGGCGAGATGATCGACGACCACGGCCAGGGCGGAAAGCCCCCCATGACCTACGAATCCGTCATCCGCGTCCCTTTCCTCTGGGCCGGACCCGACATCCCCGCCGACCGCGTCCACCACGGCCCCGCCACCCACCTTGACCTTGTTCCCACCGTCATCGACCTCGCCAACGCCCCGCCCCTCCCCGGCATGGAAGGCCGCTCCTTCGCCCCCCTGCTGCACGGTGAGACCGACACCCACCGCGACGCCGTCATCGTCGAGCGCATCGGCGTCGAACGCCACACCAGCGAACCCATCATCCGCCAGAAAATCCTCGTCACCCCCCGCTACAAACTCGCCCACTACGGCTCCGCCATGCCCGGTGAGCTCTACGACCTCGACAACGACCCCGAAGAATTCACCAACCTCTGGAACGACCCCGCCCACGCCCACATCCGCGCCCAGCTCACCGAGCGCCTCCTCACCGAAATCATCGACGACGAACTCGGCGACCCCGTCAACGTCTTCCTCCGCCAGCCCCTGTCTCCGTTCGGCTCCTTCCGCGACCCCGACCTCCGCCAACCCACCGAGTCCTACCGCCGCCGCACCCTCAGCCCCACCTCCCGCCTCTTCAAGAAAAAAGACCCCCGCATGCTCCACAACGAACACCTCGCCGAACAACGCCAACAATCCCAAGACCCCTAACCCCCATTCACCCCGTCCGTTCGCGGTGAGCCGGTGCGGAGTCCCCGAAGCACCGTGTCTAACCACCCCACCCCGTTCGTGGTGAGCCGGGCCTGAGTCCCCGAAGGCCCGTGTCGAACCACCCTCCGACCTCCCAGCCTCACGGCCACCCCCGCCATCCCGGCGTCTTCAGCCGGGATCCAGCAGCACCCAACTAACCAGGCGCACCCGGTCACCCCGTCCTCTGCAGCATCCCGGCGATCTTCCCCTCTCCAAGTGGCAAGGCCGAGCCTGCACCGGATTCGATCCGAGGTTCGGGCGTCTTCGCCCGAACTCCGTGAGGGTCGTCCGCGCACCCACCCCGCTCACGACGCGGCTCGGGCCAGGGTCACACTCCTATTTGGAGACGCCGTCCTTTCTCCCTCTCCCTTGAGGGAGAGGGCTGGGGTGAGGGTGGCTGCCTCAGTGAAGCAGCCGAGCCGAAGTCGAGCACCCTCCTCCGGGACCGCCCCTCTTCACCCTCTCCTGGGGGAGAGGCAGATTCGGGCGTCTTCGGCCGAAATCGATGAGGGGTCTTCCGCTCGTGCAACTCGCCCCAGCTACCCTGCCCATCAACGAGAAGCCCCTCTCGCGCCCCACCTCCCATTCCCTTACGCTGCCCCCACCACCCCCACCCAAAACCCCCATGCCCTGGACCCAACTCTCCCCCCGCATCCACCGCTTCACCGACACCTGCAACGCCTACTGCATCACCTCCGGCGACCGCGCCCTCCTCATCGACGCCGGCTCCGGCGCCCTCGTCGACCACCTGGCAGAGATCGGTGTAACCCAGGTCGAATGGGTCCTCCACACCCACCACCACCGCGACCAATCCTGGGGTACCCCCCGCCTCCGCCAGCACGGCGCCAAAGTCGCCGTCCCCGAGCACGAACGCCACCTCTTCGACCAGGCCGAATTCTTCTGGCAGCACAAACGCGTCTACGACAACTACAACGACCGCAACACCTTCTTCACCCTCGCTGAAGACGTCCCCGTCGACGCCTCCCTGGAGGACTACGAAACCTTCACCTGGCGCGACGTCCAGCTCCAGATCATCCCCGCCAAGGGCCACACCCACGGCAGCAGCATGCTCATCGGCCAGATTGACGGTCAGAAAGTCGCCTTCACCGGCGACCTGCTAGCCGCCGGCGGCGTCCTCTACCAGTACCACGCCCTCGAATACGGCTACGGCGACCAGGCCGGCGCCCTCTTCACCCTCCAATCCCTCCAGGCCCTCCGCCGCCACGCCCCCGACCTCGCGCTCCCCTCCCACGGCGACACCATCGAAGACCCCGTCGGCGACTGCGCCCGCCTCGAAGACCGCCTCATGGCCCTCGCCCGCCTCGGCGGCGGCATGCGCTTCCTCGGCGGCGGCTGGGACCACGGGCTCGACATCCTCCCCGACCCCAAATTCATCCAGGTCTCCCGCCATCTCCTTTGGGGCGGCCCCCACACCTGCTCCAACTTCTACGTCCTGCTCTCCGAGAGCGGCAAGGCCTGCTTCATCGACTACGGCCACGCCTTCTGGGCCCACATGGCCGTCGCCCAGGAACGCGAAGACGGCGACACCATGCGCTTCGTCGTCCACCACCTCGATGAGTTGCGCGACACCTACGGCGTCCACGACATCGACATGGTCCTCATCACCCACATCCACGACGACCACACCGCCGGCATCCCCTACCTCGTCCGGCACGAAGGCGCCCGCGTCTGGGCCCTCGATGAAGTCGCCCAGGTTCTCGAAGACCCCGCCGGCTGGTGCAGCACCCCCTGCACCCTTCCGAAGCCCATTCCGATCCAGCGCCACCTCACCGACGGCGAACGCTTCCAGTGGGAGGAGTACGACTTCGAAGTCCACCACGCCCCCGGCCAGACCGAGTTCCACTCCGTCCTCGCCACCCACGTCGATGGACAGAAAGTCGCCTTCACCGGCGACAACATCTTCCTCGAACTCGCCCCCGGCAACACCGGCGGTCTGACCACGCAGCTTTATCAGACCACCGTCCTGCGCAACAGCCTCCAGCTTTGGATGCACCGACGCTGCGCCGACGTCATGGACCTCGTCCAGCCCGACCTCGTCTGCCCCGGCCACCGCGAACTCATCCCCTGGGACCAGCGACGCGCCGCCGAATACCGCGACTTCATCGCCCGCAAAGAGCGCGTCGTCCGCGACCTGCTCGACGACCCGGTCGACGTTGGCGTCGACCTCTGGTGGGCCCGCCTGGTGCCGTATCTGCGCACCGTCCAACCCGGCGAAACCTTCACCTACCGCCTCCTCCTCCGCAATAACGCCGAGCGCCCCGTCCAACTGGAGGCCCGTCTCCTGTGTCCCGACGGCTGGCAAACCTCCGACGCCTTCCAACCCCTCCACCTCGAAGTCGGCGCCCGCGGCGAACTCACCCTCACCGCCACCGCCCCACCCCACCCCGACACTCGCCGCATCCTCACCGCCGAAATCCTCATCAATGGCCAACCCCAGGGCCCCATCCCCGAAGCCCTCGTAACCGTCACCACCCCCACCCCCTAACCCACCCCACCGTTCGTGGTGAGCCTGCCCTGAGCTTGTCGAACGGAACCACAGCCCCGGCAGCCAGGCCAAAGCCGCCGTCGGATCTCCCTGCCGTAGGGGCGGGTCTGTGACCCGCCCGTCTTCCGCGCACCCGGCCCCGTCCCACCCTGATCTATTGCCGCCCCACCCACACCGAGTCTTCGCCCCCCAATATCATGAAACCCAAATGAACGTCCTGATCATGGGTTCCGGCGGCGTCGGCGGCTTCATCGGCTCCCGACTCCTCCAGACCGGCCACCACGTCACCTTTGTCGCCCGCGGCCCCCACCTCCAGGCCATCCGCGACCACGGCCTCTGCATGGTCAGCGAAACCGGCACCCGCCACGTGCTCGAGGTCAACGCCGTCGAAAGCCCAGCCGACGCCCCCTCACCCCCCGACCTCATCATCTTCGCCGTCAAGTGCTACGACACCGAACCCGCCGCCCAACTCCTCCGCCCCGCCCTAAGCGACCAAACCGCCGTCCTCACACTCCAGAACGGCATCGACAGCGTCCCAACCCTTGCATCCATTCTTGGAGCGGAACACATCATCGGCGGCGCCACCTGGCTCACCGCCCACATCCTCGAACCCGGCCTCATCGAATATCAGGACGCCGAAGTCCGGGCCGCCATCGGCGAACCCGCCGGCGGAATCACCGACCGCGTCCAGACCATCGCCCAGGCCCTCCGCTCCGCCGGCTTCGAGATCGAGGTCAGCGACGACATCAACCACATCCTCTGGAACAAACTCGTCCTGCTCGCCGTCCTGGGACCCGTCACCGCCGCCTGCCAGCTCCCCCTCGGCCCCATCCTTGCCACCGAGGGCATGCTCGACCTCTTCCGCACCATGTTCAACGAAGCCATCGCCGTCGCCCGCGCCCAGGGCATCCATCTCCCCGACACCACCACCAACGACCTCATCGCCCTCCTCCAGACCCTCCCGGCCGACAACACCACCTCCCTCCAGGTCGACTTCGCCCACCAGCGCCGCGTCGAACTCGACTACACCGCCGGCGCCGTCCTCCGCCGCGCCCAGGCATCCGGCGTCCCCACCCCCACCCTCCAAACCCTCTACCTGACCCTCAAATCCCGCGCCCAATCCTTCGGCGGCCTCTAAGCCGCCGAAATCCCCGCGAAGGCGGGGACCCAGCAGCACCCAACAATCCAGCCGCAACGCGCCATCCCGTCAAACCCGCCGCCCAAGCGCTCAATACTCCTCATCCCCGTCCCCCATCCGCTTTCTGACCGACGACGCGGTTACCCTGGACCTGCGGGAGCCCGCCTAGGTGTTCAACATGTCGCCGAACACCTGTCCACCATGCGTCCGGTCTGGACACCCCTGGGGGAGAAGGTCGGGGTGACGGGTCTTCCGCGCAACTAACCCCGAGTTACGCAAAGGTCACTACTGCCGGCTTGGCCGTCAGTCTTCGGTAAAGGGGTTCTGAATCGTCAACTGCTCCACCCGCTGGCCGTGGTGCATGTCTTCACTGTAGAGGCGGGTGCAGCCAGCTTCCAGCGCGGCGGCCACGATGAGGGAATCGTAGAAGCTGAACCCGAATTGCGCGTGCACACGCAGGCCGCGCGTGTATAGCGAGCGCGTGGGATTGACCAGCCACAGGGGCGTTAGCACATCGTCCAGCAGCAGCCGCGCGCTGGCCGGTTGCGCGCCCAGCTTGCGGGTCACGACATTCAGCGTCTCCTGAACAACTTGATAGCTGATGCAGCCCGTCTCATGTTCCAGGCTGCGGCGCACCAGACGTTCAGCGCATTGACGCTTGTCAGGGGCCGTTTCATCGAACAGATAGACGAAGACGTTGCTGTCGATGAAGTCTTCAGCGCTCATTCATCTCATCGCGCGTAAACCTGCGGCCGCCCGTTGCAATGTCACCCTGCAGAAGACGGATGGTCGCCATGGCGGCGTCGGCTTGGCGTGTGCGCCCGGCATAGTCCGCCAGCCAACGACGAAATTGAGCGTTCAGGGTCGTGCGCTCGTCCGCGGCGCGTGCGCGCGCTGCCTCGATTAGGCTCGCATCGGCGCTCAGCGTCACATTCTTCACTGCAGGCCTCCCAACAGTCAGTTCACTATTCCAGTGTACACGGAACCCGTGTTCGCCCCACCCGGAGGCTGGCCACACAGGCGCGGGCCGCCGCCGACCCGGTGGTCAAGCCACGGACTTGGTCGCTCGCAGCGGCAGAGCCTCCGTCTCCAGCGTCGAAAGGTCCAGGCGCTTCGACGCGTGGTCGATGTCAAAGCCCACCACCTCGCCGCCGACATCCAGATCAACGTTCAGCCCGTCCGTCACCTCACGCGTCTCGACGCCCGGCCCGTCCTTGAACTCAACGTAGAGGCTGTCAGTCTCCGGGTAATAGTGGAGTCTCATGCGTAGTCTTTCCGAAAGCGCCGATTAAAGAATAGGTAGCGAGCTGATTGTGTTCACGCGTCACGGCAAAGGCGTCGTGGCCCTGGTGTCCGTGGCTGACGCCGAATTCCTTGAGCGGCTGGAACACTCGAGGAAAAAGAGGACATGGCGATTCTGAGCGAGCGGCTTCGAGACGCCGACGCGTCCAAATACATCCCACACGCCCAGATTGAAGCCGAAATCAACCGCGATGCCAATCGCCGCGGCCCGAGCTAAGCCACGCCATCGCGCCAACACCTGCCGTCACTCCTCCGCGCTATCGACCTCATCGAGCGTGTACAACTCATAGCTCGTCATCCGAGCACCAATCTCGTGCTCAGCCAGCAGCCCCGCCAGTTGCTCCCCGCCGATGAGTGCTACCGGAGCCGCGTCGGATCGCTGCGCTTCCTTCTTCGCCCCCGAGCTATAGTCGCTCGTCGTGATAATCAGGCCCTGTTCGTGCGCTCCCAGCGATCCCCGCACCTGCTGCACAACCGGGGCTATCACGTTGCTCTTCCAGCGTTTCGCCTGCACCGCCATTCGAATGCGAATCGCGTCCCCCACCACTAGAACTCCACGAACGTCGATCCCGCCGTCCCCTGAGGCAGTCGTTACTTTGACGCCTTCGAAGCCCATGGCTACAAGCAGCTCGCCCACAAGACTCTCGAAGTCAGCGGGGGAGGTACTCCGGGCGCGGTCGAGCAGCCCTTCCCGTACCTCTCGATTTCGCTCGTCGATCAGCTTCGCCACCTCGTCGGGCAGCCAAGCGGTGAGACCGATCACCCCTCGGCCGTGCCGCACAAAGCGGGACGACTCCTCGCGTTCCTCATGGCGCTTGATCTCGCTATGGATAACCGCATACATGGACGCCGCCGGTGTGCGTCCCTTTGTCTGAATGAGTCCGCGTTCGAGTGCGAGCTTCGTAATCTCGGCATAGTGCATGGGCTGCTGGTTGGGCGAACCACCGAGAATCCGTTCCGCCGCGTCACCGAACGACATGGAGTAGCCAGCAGGTCCGGAACTCAGGGCAAACAGGCCAGGACCTACGTGAGCGAAGCGGGAGCCGGAGCCTCTCTTTGCTATGTCCCCGGAGATGCTGGCGTAAAGCGTACGTTCGGGGCTCTTGCTCGAAGTACTCCATTCCTTCCGGCCAAGCATAAGTTTCGTGATTTCCTTGTAGTGCAGCGATCCGCCCGCGTCCTCTAGAACAGCGGCCGCCGCTTCAAGCGTCTTCACGACTTCACCTCTGCAACATCCTTGCGAGCACCTGTTCTCCCTCGTCTATGCGGCAATCTAGCGCGTTCACTCTCCTCACCGCATCCCGATCAATCCTCATTGATGCCCTGACGGCGGTCTCAGACACAAGGGCAGACCGGTTGATACCCGAGGCCGTTTCAAATGGCGAAGCCGTTTCTGGCCAGCCGCTCCACTCGCCTCGAGTTAGGTCAGCACCACCCCAATAGAGAATTCCCTTGTCTCGAAAGATCATCCGTCATCTGGCACCAAGTTGGCCGCGGTCTCGAGAATCCGATCGGGATGTCTGATGGGCGCCATGACGCGGTTCATGTCATCCCTCGGTCCGAATCGGCTCCCCGATATCATCCAGACACACACATTCACGCGAAGGGCGCGTTTGTTGGACACCGTCTATGCATAGCCAGCTGCCCGTGGACCACAAGACCTACGCTGAAGTGACAGTAGCGCTCAGGGACTCCGGTCTGGAAGAGTCGGCTGACCGGCTTGGCTACCTACAGCGCCTGGCGGACGAGGATCCGGACGAAGAACCCATTGCCACTGCGTCGCTTCGGCACCTGACCTCGTTCCTTCTGGACGAGCGGCATCTCGGCCAGCCCGAGATCGGCGTCAGCCCGCATGGGGTGGCCCTCGCGCAATGGCGCGTCGTGGGCAATGGAATCCTGGCTATGGAGTTCCTGGGTTCCGGCCTAATCCGGTTCGCGGGCGCGTCAGGTCCACGAAGCCATGACGGTGAGTCATTGCGGCTGAGCGGCACCCTGCCAAAAGCCAAAGCTCTACAGGCCACCCAATTGCTTCTGTCCTGACGTCGACCAGCGCAAGGCGACCCGTGCGCCATGCAACGCCACAACCAACAGAAACAAGGGAACACTGCGACTAAGAATCGAGCCCAATTCGGCCGTCTTGGCGGCTACCCCAGCAACGCGATCAGAATCCCCGTCACCGTGCCCAGCACGTTGATCACCACGAGCAGAAGAAGCCCTGCGAACCACGTCGTCAGTCGAGTCTCGAGATTCGCTAGGTCGGCATTCGTCGCAAGGTGGTCGTAGGCCCCTTCCAATCGGGCAAGTCGTTCCGCTTCTGTAGCCATCGGTTCCGCCAATATGAGGATCCCTGGACCCTGCCGACCGATCGGCTCGGGCCAGCATTCGGAATTCGTCCGCCCTTACAGAATTCTACCGACGAGCCTCCGGCATCGACTGCAAACCCTCGCCACGCTCTCATGCCGGGACGCCGTCTTCTCCATCGACCTGTGGAGACGGTCACGATCAAGATCTTCCGCACGACCCACATCCCGCACCACCTACGCCCTTGCACACCTCCATCCACGGGACGCCGTTCTTTCCCTCTCCCTTGAGGAGACCTTTGCGTAACCTCGGCGTGCGTGGCCGAGGGGGGGCGATCGGCGGCAAACGGCGGCCTCCGGCGGTGCCGACAGCCTCGCAGCGGGGGATCGGAGGCGGTGTACCACTGCTGCAACAGCAGCACCTTGACCATGAGCAGCGGCGGATAGCTGGGCCGACCCTCGGGGGCGGCGTAGAGGTCCGCGACGACCGCCGCCAGCCGGTCCCAGTCCAAAACCGTGTCCAACTGCTCCAATGGCGCGTTGCGGCCGACCTTTTCCGGCAGCAGCCCGTCCATCAACGAGGCATTCCCCATCGGCCGATGCATGCGTCACCTCCACCACC
>JAJDVX010000010.1 GCA_022825895.1 Chloroflexota bacterium
CGCTGGCGCAGAGCCCGAACAGGTGCCGGGGCCGTAACCACGAGCCCGAATCTGCAAGGCAGGGCGTGTCGCCAGCGTCGTCGGAGGGTACCGAATGGCAGCTCCCACGGACGTCGCGGTCGGGATCGATGTGGCCAAGGCCCAGTTGGACATCGCGGTCGAGCCCAGCGGCGCGACCTGGACGGTGCCGCGCTCGCGGGGCGGGTTGCGGCGCTTGCCGGAGCAGCTCCAGGCGCGGCGGCCGACCCGCATCGTGGTGGAAGCCAGCGGCGGCTACGAGCGGCTCGTGGTGGCGACCCTGGCCGCGGTCGGCCTGCCGGTGGTGCGGGTCAATCCGCGCCAGACCCGCGACTTCGCCCGCGCCCACGGGCGCCTGGCCAAGACCGACCGGCTGGACGCGCAGGTCCTGGCCCGCTTCGCCGCTGAGGTGCGGCCGCCGCAGCGCCCCCAGCCCTCGAAGGCGGAGCAGCGGCTCCAGATCTTGGTCCGCCGCCGGCACCAGTTGGTCAAGACGCGCGTCACCGAGCAGCTGCAGCGCCCCCACCTGGAGCCCGAGGAATTGGCGGGCAGCGACGCCCTGCTGGCCGTGGTGCGCGACCTGAGCCAGCAGGCGGATCGGGATCTGGCGGCCCTCGTGCAGGCCGCGCCCGGCCTGCGCCCGCGCGCCGCCTGGCTCCAGAGCATTCCGGGCATCGGCCCGGTGACCGCCGCCACCTTGCTGGCCGAGCTGCCCGCATTGGGGCGCTGCACCCGCCAGGAGATCGCGGCCCTCGTCGGCGTCGCCCCCTGCAACCGCGCCAGTGGCGCCCGGCGCGGACGCCGCCGTTGCTGGGGTGGGCGCGCCCAGGTGCGCGCCGCGCTCTACATGGCCGCTCTGACGGCCGCCCGCCGCAACCCCCACCTCCACGCCTTCTATCAGCGCCTCATCGCCGCCGGCAAGCCGGCCAAGGTGGCCCTCGTCGCCTGCATGCGCAAGCTCCTGGTGATCTGCAACGCCCTCTGTCGGGACCGCACCCTGTGGGACCCCACCATGGCCTAACTCTTGACCCCCAACACAGGTGCTCTCCCCTCCCCCCTTCTTCACTTGCTCCCCGTCCCCATCCAATGTACACTATCTGAGTAAGTCTCGCACCCTGATCCTCGATCCCCAATGCCCCTCGTCCGGCTCGCCCTGCACCTCCCCCCGCTGCTGTCGCGCATCCTGCGACTCGCCCTGCCCCATGCCCCCTTCGGCCCCTACCCCGCGTCGCTGCCTCCCCTGGACCCCGCCGGTGGACCGAACAATCACCCATCCAACCACCCCCGCCCCGCCCTCCGTCACACCCGCGATCTCGGGTTTCCACCCCCACCACCGACACACCCGCAAACCCCGCCAAAACACACCCCGCCGCGCCTCAAGAGTTTTTTGGAAAAAACTCTTACCGCGCGCGAGGCGCCCCAATTCCACCCACCCGCCGCCGCCCATGTACGCTCTCACCCAGGTCGACCGTCACCCCCCGAAAGTCGGTCCTGACATGCCAGCCCTCGCCCTCACCGGCGGCGCCCCCGTCCGCACCCTGCCCTTCCCCGCCTGGCCCGTCTTCCCCGAGCCGGACATCGCCGCCCTCGCCGACCGCCTCCGCGCCGGCGACCGCTCCGACGACGACCCCGTCATCGAATTCGAACAGGCCTTCGCCGCCGCCCACGGCGCCCGCTACGGCATCGGCGTCAACAGCGGCACCAGCGCCCTCGAGCTCGCCCTCCAGGCCCTCCGCCTCGACCGCGGCGCCGAGGTCATCGTCTCCCCCATCACCTTCTTCGCCAGCGTCTCCGCCATCCTCAACGCTGGCCTCGTCCCCATCTTTGCCGACACCGACCCCGACACCTACAACATCGCCCCCGCCGCCATCGAGTCAGCCATCACCCCCCGCACCGCCGCGATCATGACCGTCCACTTCGGCGGCGTCAGCTGCGACATGCAGCCCATCCTCGGCATCGCCCAACGCCACAATCTCGCGATCGTCGAGGACGTCTCCCACGCCCACGGCGGAACCTGGAACCACCGCGGCCTCGGCTCCATCGGCGACGCCGGCTGCTTCAGCTGCGGCAGCGGCAAGAACCTCTCCGCCGGAGGCGGCGGCGTCCTCATCACCAACGATCCCGTTATTCACGAACGCGCCAGCGGCTACGGCGAACTCAACCACCCCCGCCGCCAGCGCCGCCGTGAACTCACCGGAGCCCGCGAAACCCGACCCGCCACCGACGAGTTCTTCCCCTACTCGTCCGGCAACCGCCGCCTCCACCCCATCCACGCCGTCCTCGGCCTGCCCCAACTCCAGCGCCTCGACGAGCAAACCGCCCGCCGCGACGCTAACGGCCGCTACCTCGCCGCGCTGCTCGACGACCTCGAAGGCGTCACCCCCCGCCGCCAGGACCCCTTCGCCACCCGCGCCGCCAACCACCTCTTCGTCCTCCGCTACGACGCCCACGCCTTCGGCGGCCTCTCCCGCGAACTCTTCGTCAAGGCCCTCAACGCCGAGGGCATCCCCTGCCAGACCGAATATCACCGCCCCATGCACCAAGCCGACCTGTTCACCGACCCCGACGGCGAACTCACCCGCGTTTGGCCCCGCGCCAACGGCGTCCCCGACGTCGACTACGCCGCCATGAGTTGCCCCAACGCCGAACGCGCCTGCGCCCAGGAGATGGTCACCCTCCCCACCCGCGTAACCCTCGACACCCGCGACGGCATGGACCAGATCCTCACTGCCATCGAGAAGATCCAGACCCACCAGTCCGAACTAGCCGCCTACGTCCCTGATACCCCTTCGGAGCAATCGCAGTGGTCGATCTCCGGCAGGTAATGACTGCCGTGTCTTGCACGCTCATATCGACCGCCGCCGACCACAGTGCTAGCCTCGTTCGACTCCGAATGATGACGGGTTTGCAGATCCGGCAACGCGGGGAGAAACGGCCATGAGCTACCGGCCGCTGGCTGACGTGCGCAAAGACCTCCGGGTCCAGTGGTACCGCTGCCCCATCGAAGGCTCGAAGCTGCGCGAGCTCTCCCGCCGCAGCGACCTCCAGGGCTGGTTCCAGGCCGGAGGCCACCTGGCGCTGTTTCTCACGACCGGCGCCATCACCTACTTCTTCTGGCTGCAGCAGATCTGGGTGGGCGTCGTCATCGGGCTCTTCTTCCACGGAACCGTGGGATCGTTCTTGCGCGGTGTGGCCAGTCACGAGCTTGTCCACGGATCCGTCTTCCGAACCAAGTTCCTGAACAAGTTCTTCCTGTACTTCTTCGGTCTCTTGGGCTGGTTCGATTCCTTTGACTACGCCAGCAGCCATACCTACCACCACCGCTACACCCTGCACCCCGAGGGCGACCGCGAGGTCCTGCTTCCCCTCAAACCCACCGTCGGCAAGACCTTTCTGCTTCAGATCTGCACCATCAACCTCTGGACGCAGAAGGGCCGTACCTTCGGCCGAGCTGGCGGCCTCTTTCCCACGATCATTGGCACCTTCCGATCCGCCATATCGACGCCCGGCTCCCCGGACACGTCCAAGTCGGAATGGTGGAACGCCTTGAATTACGACCAGCCAGACCAATACCGCCGCTCACTCTGGTGGTCGCGCGCCCAGTTGGCCTACCACGCAACGGTCTGGGTGGTATCGATCCTGACCGGCCAGTGGATCTGGATCTTCCTGGTGAGCGTCTTTCCGTTCATCGCCAATCTGGCTTCCTACCTGGTCAGCATGCCCCAGCACTGCGGCCTGAGGGACAACGTTGCCGACTTCCGCAAGTGCGTGCGCTCGAACACGCTGATTCCGATCCTCGAGTTCCTCTACTGGCGTATGAACTGGCATCTCGAGCACCACATGTACGCCGGCGTCCCCTGCTACAACCTCAAGAAGCTCTACCACGAAGTCGCCCACGACATGCCGGAACCCCGAACCCTCCGCAGCGCCTGGCGCGAAATGCTGGACGTCTGGGAACGCCAGCAAACCGACCCCGACTACCAGTACGACACCCCGCTGCCGGCCACCGCGCAGCGCATCCGCGAGGATGAGGCCGACGCGCTGGAGAGCTCCATCGGGGACCTCGCGCCGAAGGGTCTGAAATAGCCGTGCAGAACACGACGAATCTGCTGATAAGAGGGCCCTGGGAGGAGAAACCATGAGCTACCGGCCGCTGGCTGAAGTACGCAAAGACTTCCGCGTCGAGTGGTATCGCTGCCCAATCGACGGCGCCAGGCTGCGCGAGCTTTCCCGGCGCAGCGACCTTCAAGGTTGGTACCAGGCCGGCGGCCACCTGGCGCTCTTCCTCTTGACCGGCGCACTTACCTACTTCTTCTGGTTGCAGCAGATCTGGGTTGGCGTTGTCTTCGGGCTATTCCTCCACGGCACCGTTGGGACCTTCTTCCGCGGCATCGCCGCGCATGAACTGGCCCACGGCTCCGTCTTCCGGACCAAGATCCTCAACAAGATCTTCCTCTACCTGTTCAGCCTGCTCAGCTGGTGGGATGTATTTGACTACGCCAGCAGCCACACCTACCACCACCGCTACACCCTGCATCCCGAGGGTGATCGCGAAGTCTTGCTTCCGATCCAGCCGAGGACCGGCAGAACATTTCTGCTCCAGATGTTCACCATGAACATCTGGACGCAGAAAGGACGCACGTTTGGACGCGGCGGCCTGATCCCGCTGATTTTGAACACGATTCGGACGGCCATGGGAAGTTCAGGTTCGTCCAGCAGGGGCGGTTCGGAGTGGGTGAACTCGCTGCACGAGGATCAGCCCGATCAGCATCGGCGGGCGATCTGGTTCGCTCGGGCACAGCTGGCGTTTCACGCAGCGGTGGTCATCGTCTCAATCGTGACGGGCCAGTGGATCTGGATCTTTCTGCTTACACTCTTCGCGTTCACCGCCGGCTGGGCCGTGTACATGGTGGGATTGCCCCAACACTGCGGCCTGAGAGACAACGTGCCCGACTTCCGTAAGTGCGTGCGTTCGAACACGCTGATTCCGATCCTCGAGTTCCTCTACTGGCGCATGAACTGGCACCTGGAACACCACATGTACGCCGGCGTCCCCTGCTACAACCTCAAGAAGCTCCACCACGAAGTCGCCCACGACATGCCGGTGCCTCGCACCCTGCGCAGCGCCTGGCGCGAGATGCTCGACACCTGGGAGCGCCAGCAGACCGACCCCGACTACCAGTACGACACCCCACTCCCCGCCACCGCCGGACGCGTCCAACTCAAAGACTTCGATGATCTGGAGAGTTCAATCGGAGATCTGGCGCCAAAGGGCCTGAAATAGCGTCTTGCCAGTCCGAGTCGACTCCTCGGGCCGCCGCTTCGTTCGAGTTGAAGTTCAGGTTCCGGGCCCGACTGACCGGGCCTGGAGCGCCATTGCAACTGCCGAGGGCATCTCGACCTGGTTGGCACCGACCAGCTTCGAGTTCGGACCCGATCAAACGCCTCGCCGCATAACCTTCAACTTCGGACCCGGCAGCACCGACGCGGTCACCGTCACCGCCTGGAACCCGCCGCACGGATTCTCCGTCGAAAGTTCAGACTTCATACCGGCCGGTCCACCGGTAACCACGCAATGGAACATCCGCAGAGCCAGCGGCCAAACCTGCCTAGTCCAGGTCGAGCACCGGCTCGTAGCAGACTCCAAAGCCTGGGACGCCGACCTGGAATCCGCCGAATCCGGCTGGCCGGAGTTCTTCGAAAACCTCAAGTCCCACCTCAACTCATGAACAGCACTTGAGGAATCTGCGACTCGAGCGGACCAAATCAACGCGCGAGCGCTACTCCTCGTCCACGCCCGTGTCGATCTTCCCGAGAAACACCTGCGTCAGGATGTCGGTTTCCTGGATCGACTCCGGGGTCCCGTCGTGTACCAGGCGCCCCATGTCCAGCACATAGGCGCGGTCCACGATGTCCAGCACACCCTTGATGTTGTGCTCCACGACCATGATCGTGGTGTTCAGCTTCTCGCTGATCTCCGCCACCTTCTGAAACACTTCCTTCACCACAATCGGCGCCAGCCCCAGCGTCGGCTCGTCCAGCAGCAGCACCTCCGGGCCGGCCATGAGGCCGCGTCCCAGCGCAAGCATCTGCTGCTGCCCGCCCGACATCTGGCTGGCTAAGTCTCGACGCTTTTCGTGCAAGATCGGGAAGAGTTCCAGCACTGTGTCCAGCCGGCGCTGCTTTTCCGCCGCGTCGTTCAGGTACAGGCAGCCCATCTCCAGGTTTTCTTCAATCGTCAAGTGGGTGAACACACGCCGGCCTTGCGGCACAAACGCAATGCCCTCTCGCACGATCTCATGCGTCGGCGCCGTGAGCCGGTTCTGGCGCCAGTTGACGTGACCTTCCACGACCGGCGCAAGTCCCATCACAGCCTTGAGCACCGTGGACTTGCCGGCGCCGTTTGGACCCATCACGGCTACGATCTCACCCTCCCCGACGCCGAGCGAGACTTCGCTAAGAGCGCGCACCTGGCCGTAGCAGACTGAGATTTCGACCAACTCGAGGAGCATCGTTCCGTTCGGATCCATGCTAGTTGCCAAGGTAGGCATCGATGACCGTTGACCTGCCGAGCACTTCCTCGACCTCGCCTGCCGCGAGCAGGGCGCCGCTGTCAAGGACAAAGAGGTGGTCGGACAACTCGCGAACGATGTCCATGTTGTGAGATACAAAGACAATGCTTCGCTCTTGCTCTCGCATTTCCTTCAGGATTGACTTGACCTGCTCCAACATCCGGGGAAACAGCCCGGCAAACGGCTCGTCGAACAGGTATATCTGAACGTCCATCGCCATGGCGCGACCGATTTCCAGCAGCTTTCGCTGGCCGTAGGACAGGTCTTGGGCCATGGCGTCACGCTTCTCCCACATGCCCACGCTCTTCAGGATCCTCTCCGCCTCAACCTTGTGGTCTGGTTTCGTGCGTTCCAAAAGCGCAGGAAACACGCGGCGTTCCGTCAAGACCACCATGATGTTGTCCCAGACGCTGATCTGGTCGAAGAGCCGAACTTCCTGGAAGGTTCGTGTGATGCCGTGGTCCGGCGAGTCATGCGCCTTCACCACCCGGAGGCCGACGTTGTCGACAACCACGATTCCGCCGTCCAGCGGCAGCAAGCCGCTCAGGAGATTGATCAGGGTCGACTTGCCGGATCCGTTTGGCCCGACGATGCAGGTGATCCACTCCCGCAGGATGGAGATCGACAGCTGGTCAATGGCTTTAACGGCCCCGAAACTCTTTGAGACGTCGCGCGTCTCCAGCACGTAGACGCGGGGATCGACTTCGGTGCTCAAAGCTTGAACCTCCCGACCAGGCCCTGGGGCCTGAACAGCATCAGGAGGACCAGGAGGATTCCCAGAATCACCTGTCGAATCTGGCCGATGAATTCGGATGGTAGGAACGGGACGAAGCGCATGCCCTCTTCCAACATCACGAAAGCCAGGGCCCCTAGAAGCGATCCCCAGATGCTGGCCAACCCTCCCAGGATCACGATGGAAACCAGGAGGACCGACTCCAGCAGAACGAAGGAATTTGGATCGATGAACGTGCTCCAGCTCGCAAGCAGCGCGCCGGCCAGTCCGGCCATCATGGCCGAGATGACCCAGATGGCGAGCTTGTAATGAGTCGTGCGGTAGCCGAAGACTTCGATTGCCTCTTCGTCCTCGCGGATGGCTGTCAGAACCCGTCCGAACGAAGACGTAACGATGAGCCATGAGATCAACACAGCCAGCCCGAGGAATACAAGCAGCAGCGCCAGAAACTCCAATTCGCCGTCAAAGACCAGTGGTCCGATGGCTGGCCGTGCGACTTGGTGGATTCCAAATGCGCCCCTAGTCAGGCTTCGCCAACTCAAGAACGTGGTAAATGCGATGACCGCGAATCCGAACGAGACCAGCACGTAAATGTCGTCACGGAAGCGGTTGAAGGCGATGCCCACCACGAGGGCCACGAGGCCGGCGAGCACCACACTGATCGGCAGCGCGGCGAAGAATGGCCAACCGAAGGTCGGAATAGCCTCCGTGCGCAACTGCTCGTAGGAGGCACTTGAGGTGAGCACCGCCATCGCATATGCGCCGATGCCGAAGAAGCCGATGTGGCCAACCGACAGCAAGCCGGTGTAGCCGACGACCAGGTTCAGGCTCACGGCCAGGACTGCCCAAATAGCGAAGACACTGCCAACCGTGACCGCAAAGCCGCCGCCTCGCCACAGCATGAACACAAGCGCCCAGCCGAGAACGATCAGGTTGGCCCACAGCTCGACGCTGCCCTTCGAGCGTCGCCACCAAGATCTTGGGTCGCGCGCGACCTCCTGAAGGCCTCGAATCGGTGCGGAGGCGATGCTCACGTGTCTATTTCCTCGGTATCAGGCCCTGCGGCCAGAACGACAGGAAAACGATCAGCACGATAAACGAGATCACGTCCCGCCATTCGCCGGCCAGGTCCCAGATTCCGAACTGCTCCAGCATGCCCAGCGCGAAGCCTCCGACGATGGCGCCGTACAGACTCCCGATGCCGCCGACGACGGAAGCAATCCAGCCCTTCAATAGCAGCAGCAGCCCCATTCGTGGCTGAATCGCCGTGTCGTGACCGCTCACGAGCCCCGCCAGAGCCGCGTAGACCGCACCGATAAAGAACACGATGGCAATGACGACGGTGGTGTTTATGCCGACGACCTTCGCCACCTCTTCGTCGTCGCCAATCGCCCGTACCGCCTTGCCAAAGGCAGTCTTCTTGACCATGAAAAGGAGAACGCCAAAGCCGGCCAGGGCCAGACCGATCGCAAAGACGTTGAATCCCTTGATGTTCGCCCCGCCGATGGTCCACGGCTCGCTGCCGAAGGTGTCCGGTAGCGGTCTGGGGGCGCTCCGAAACACGATGGTGATGAACGCCGTGATCGCCAGCAGGATTCCCAGTGACGCCACCAGCATGATCATCGGTGAGTTGGCCCGTTCTCGCATGGTCACGTAAAGACCGCGATACAGCGCCAGGCTCACGGTCCCCGACAACAGGCAGGCGACGCCCCAGCTCAGGTACAGGCCCAGTTCCGGCGTGACAGCGACGAGAAAGCCTACGATTGCGCCCACAACGACGGCTATCGCGGCCATCGCAATCAACGGCACGGGGCCGGTTCCTGACGAAACGCGCCGGTAGCTGCGTCGAAGGCCCCAGTAGACAACTCCCGCAATCAGGACGGCGACCAGCGGACTCAGGAGCGCGTGAAGGTTTTCCGGGTTGGCCATAACCAGTCCCGTATAGACGCCCACTCCCGCTGCCAGTAGGCCGCCCACAACCAGCAGCGCCGTCGGATTCGTGCGTGTATGCAGGCGGCGATAGAGCAGGACGTGCAGCGCCCAGGCGGCGACGCCCGCCGTGACGACCGCGAACAACACGTTGACCGGACCACTGTTGACCGCGTACTGGCCGCCCAAAACATCGTGCGATCGCAGGTAGAAAACGCCGTATGCGCCGATGGCCGCGGCTGCGCCGTAGTAGAGGTCAAAGAACCAGACCGTGCTGTAGACAAGGGTAAAGCCCATGGCCAGCAGCGCGTACACCGCACCAACCGCCAGCCCGTTGAATGCGAACTGCAGGGCCTGGTCAGGCGACTGGACGATCTTCCAGCCGATGTACACCGCGACGGCCACGGCGAGGGCTGTGGCCAGGAGCCGGCTCTGGTGCTCGCGAAGGCGCAGCAGACTGGCAAGCGAGAAGTCGCTAAGTTTGGCGAGACTCACGGCGGGCTAGTGCGGGTGCAGAAGCTCGCCCGCCTTGCCAGCGGGCAGAGCCGACGTCCCGGCGGGGATGCAACTGAACGGCACGCAACGGTGGGGTTGGCCCATGTCCTGCGGACCAACCCCACGGCTGAAACGCTCACCAGATCAGATTTAGTTGCTCGGCGCGGCGCCCAGAACTCTGTAGCCCCCGTTCTCCTCGGTTCGTTCGGCCACGGGCAGTACCTCCAGCACCGCATTGGCCAGTCCTACGACCTCGCCCTTCTCGTCGAAGCTGTAGTTGTCGCCGATTGTGCCGCTCCACGTAATGTCGTACAGACAGTCGCGGAACCCGTCGGCATTCTGGTCGTCGCCCGTTTTCTTGAGGCATTCGGCCGTGATGTAGATGTTGTCGTACGCCGAGCCCAGGAACCAGGGCAACGTTACGTAGTCGTACTTCTCCTTGAAGGCCGCCAGCACTTCCTGAGCCTTGGCGTTGGCCGGGTCCAGGTCTGGGGTGATTGCCTTCACGCCTGTTGCTGCCTCACCGGCAATCTCAAGGGCCGTCGTCCCGATTGGCACTACATCCGCGTAGATCGGGCCGTCGTACCCCAGCTCGCGAAGCTGCTTGAGGATGGTGCCTCCGCTTGCCTCAGCCTGAGAGGCAACGTGCACCGCGTCAGGGTTGGCGTTCAGGAGCTTGCTCAACTGGGTCCTGAAGTCCGTCGTGTCGGTTGGGTAACTTTCCGCGGCCACGATCTGACCGCCCAGCTTCTCGAACTGCGCCGTGGTCGTTCGTCGCACGCCCTCGGCGTAGTCGGTGGATTCATTGATGGTTGCCAGATTGCGAATCCCGTCGGCCCAGAGCACGTTGCCCGTGTCCACACCGACCGTGGCGTCGCTCAATGACGTGCGGAAGATGTAATCCCCGGCCTCGGCAATGTCCGGATTCGTGGCCAAGCCGGAGAACATCACCACGCCTTCCCTCTCGGCCAGTGGAGCCGCTCCCAGCATCGCCCCGCTGCACGACGTACCCAGAATGATCTTCACCTCATCAACGTCGGTCAGCTTGTTGTAAGCCGTGATTGCGTCTTGGGCGTTGCACTTGGAATCTTCAACAACGAGCTCCAGCAGGCGACCGTTGATACCGCCCGCTTCGTTGATCTCGTCGACGGCCAGCTGCTTCGCCTGAACCGCCACCGTGCCGTAGGTCTCACCGGCTCCGGTAACGGATTCCATGACTCCGATGCGAAATGGCCCTTTTTCTTCTTCGCCGCACCCTGCGGCCACCATCACAAGTACGGCCAGAAGTGTGATCGCCACAAGTCGTTTGATGAATGAAATTCCCATCACAACCCTTTATCCTCCACCCGAATCTCTTCGGGTACGTTATACCGTGCCTGCCATTTGTCTTGCAAGATTCAGTGACCGTCGCTGACGTACTCTGGCCGATGAACATCCCACTTGTCTGGAATCAAACTCCGAGCCCCTGACGACCACATTCGCGACAGCCTTTGGCCGGAGACAGGACGGAGACTCTGGGCCTCACTCCTCCGAACTCTGGTAGTCGAAGGTTCCACTGCCGACCGCCGATTGCGACTGCTTTCCCAAGGACTGCGTACACCCGTGACGATTCGCGACAGTTGGAATTCCAAGCCGTCCTGGAAGAGCCGCCGATCCGCGAAGCCTCAGGCGACGTCTGGCCTGTAACCTTCGTTCTCTCGGCCCAAACCGTGTAGCATCACCACAAGGGATTCGGCAATCCGCCGACGGCGGCAGGAGGACTCGAATGGCAGTGGCGGAACCACAACTACGCACACTCACCCGCGAACAGGTCGACCAGTTCCACATTGACGGTTACCTCGCGATCCACAATCTGCTGGACGCCGACGAAGTCGCCGACCTCGCCGAACGCGCCGACCTTATTGCCGCCGGCAAGGCCGACCACATTCCCGCGACCAGCATCCAGCTCGAACGAATCTTCCGCGAAGGCGAGCGTGAAGTTGAAAACCAGGTCCTTTCCGTCCGAAAGCTCTTCAACTTGGCTGTCTACGACGACCTTCTTTGGGGCCACGTCACCAACCCCAAGATCGTCGACGTCATCGCCGACCTCATGGGCACCGACGACATCAAGCTCTACGGCGACCAACTCTTCATGAAGCCCCCCGAAATCGGCGCCGCCCAGGACTGGCACCAGGACTCCGCGTCCTGGCGCGACATCCTGCCGATGGACCTGGTGACCGCGTGGACCTCCATAGACCACGCCACCACCGACAACGGCTGCCTCAATTTCGCCCCCGGCACACACCGCTGGGGCATGCTCACTCGACCCCGCCTTGAACCGTTGCTGCCCGACCTGGGCACTGACGAATGGCCGGTTCGGGCAGCGCCGTTGGGCCCGGGTAGCGTCAGCTTCCACCACAGCCTGGTGTTGCATCAGAGCAACGCCAATACCTCCGGCATGCGCCGTCGCGGCTACGCCACCCACTTCATGCGGGCCAGCTCCTACAAGGACGAGGAAGTGACTGACGCGCCCAAGATGCCTCCGTTCAAACAGGTCCGCGGGCGCTCGTTCCCCGGCCGCGTGTGACTGGCGAGGCGCTCTAAGCGAGGGGGCATTGATGAGTTCTCCGCACCGCACGCTCAGCACCGAACAAGTGGACAGCTTTTGGCGGAACGGCTGGCTGGTTGTCGAAGACCTGCTGTCACCGGACGACGTTTCGCGGCTCGGCCAACGCGCCGACCAGATTGCCCGTGGCGAGACCGACGCCGCCCCGGAGCGAGTGCAGGCCGAAAAGGTCATTCGCGAAGGCGAGGCCACGGCCGCCGCCCGCGAACTGGAGGTCCGAAAGCTCTACTGGCTAGCCGGCGAGGACCACGTGCTCCAAGACCATGCCCGCCATCCAGCGATCGTCGACGTAGTCGCCGACTTGCTCGACACCGACGACATCAAGCTCTACGCCGACCAGCTCTTCATGAAGCCGCCGGCGATCGGAGCCGCCCAACCCTGGCACCAGGACTCCAAGTCCTTCATCGACATCTACCCGATGGACCTCGTCACCGCCTGGGCCGCCATTGACGATTCCACTCTGGAGAACGGCTGCCTCGAATTCGTCTCCTGCAGCCACCGTTGGGGCCTCCTGAGCAACGAACAGATGGACGAGCACCGCTCACTCATTGGCAGCGACCCCGCGTTTATGCCGGACCCCGGGCCGCTGCGCTCAGGCAGTGTCAGCTTCCACCACAGCCTCACCTGGCACGCCAGCCGCGCCAACACCAGCACCGCCCGCCGCCGGGGCTACGCCGTGCACTACATGCGAGCCGAATCCCGCCGCACCGATGCTCTGGAGGCGCCTAGGGTTCCGCCCCCGCTACAGATCCGCGGCCGCTCCTTCGACGGCTGCGTCTAGCCGGTCTACGGCGTCTCGGGAATCGAAACGGCCTGCCGCATGCCCGTTTCCGAGGAGCGATAGGCCGCCTGCACGGCTTCGTTCACCCACATCCCGGCTTCGTTCTCCAGTGGCGGCGGACCGCCGGTCAGGCACGACTGGAAGAAGGCGCTGGTCATCAGGTTGTACTCGTCGTTTCTGGCGTCCTCGTCACTAAACGACCAGGACTTGTGCGGTGATCCGGCGTGAGCGCCCTGATGCGACATCCACTCCAGCGGTTCGCCGCGGCGCGTTCCGCCGGGATTGAACCGAAGCCAGCCGTCGTGACCCCAAAGGATGAATCCGGAATGCCGGCCGGAACCGTACTCAGGCCGCGATACGTAGTACCCGGCGCTCAGGTTGCCGACCATCCCGCTCTCGAATCCGACCGTAACGGAGGCCGCGTCTTCAACCGGCAGCGGCTCGCCGCCCACGACGCCGGTGACTGCGCTGACGGACGCGAAGTCATCGCCCGTGATGTAGCGCATCAGGTCGAGGTAGTGGCAGCCCAGGAACGTCAGGTATCCGCCGCCGGAGCGTGACTTGTCGAAGATCCAACCGCCCTGAAGAGTTTCCCACTGGTGCGTCCGGTCGTGATCGGCGATGAACCACGCCTGACAGGCGAACAGGTTGCCCAGCAGACCATCGGCCACGATGCGCCGAGCCTCCTGCACGATGGCCCGCTGCCGGCTGACGTACGCAATCGAGAAGTTGAGACCCGCGGCCTGAGCCTTGCGGTAGATGCGACGGTAATCGTCCAGATCGGCGAATCCCGGCTTTTCGTGCCAGACGTGGCAGCCGGCATCCAGCGACGCCTCGATCATGGCCGGCATCCGCCAGGCTTCCAGCGTGACCAGGGTCGCCGCCGGTTCAAAATCGCTGAATAGGGCGTCGGGGTCCGTAAAGGTAGCTGTCACCCGGTCGCCCACGGCCTCCTTGGCGACGTCGAACATTTCACCGGTGGCGTCAAGCACCGCGACTTCCCCAACTTCGGGATTCCTCGCTGCGGCATACAAGGACCCCAGGTGATTGCCGGTGGGTTCAATAATCAGTGCAACGCGCAGCGAATCGCTCACAGGACGGCTCCCGACAGGCGCGTCGCGAACCGCGACGCTTTAGTCGGAGAGTTTGCCCCGCTTGGCTATCCCCCGCCAGAGACGCGGGCGATTGCGATCTCGGCGTCGCGCGTCCAGACCTCGTTGAACACCAGCGGCTTGGGCCGGCCACGAGTTACGCCGCGTGGCTCGACAGCGCCGTCGCGAAGTTCATTGCGATCGCGCCCGCGAACTTCGTGGTACCAGGACAGCTCGCTGGCCGCCGGCTCGATTTCGCGCCGCAGGATGAACTCCACGTGCGCAAAGTCACTGAATGCCACGCCAGCCAGAAAGACGCGATCAAGTCCGTGACCGTCCCAGGTGGCTACGTCGGGCAGGATCACGGGCTCGGTGCAAACCTGAAATTTCCCGTTCTTCTCGTCGAAATTGATCAACTCGACTGGGAACTCGATGGTCACGTCTAGTTTCCGGGCCTCGTCGCGGTAGGTACAGGAGGCGTTCAGCAGCGCACCGGCCCGAGTGGCCTCGATTACCTCAGGAACCGATGCCAACGGTTCGGCGTGCGCAAAGTGGTGAATGTCGACATCGAACCTGGCGTAGCTGTCAGCCAGCAACTGGCGACGGAGGTTCTCGGCTTCGTGTGAAGGCTGCTTTCCGATGGGAATGCCAAGCGTCTCGGAGAACACGGCGCGGTACTCGCCGCTCGGAATCTGGAACAGGTTGTCGCTGACGATCGTGTATTCGGCCCGGCAGGGAGCGATCACGTAGCAGGTAAAGGGCTCGCCGGCGTCCGGGCTGATCGTCAACCGCGCGTCCGCCTTGAGGCGGACGCAAATCACGTCCCCCGCGTCAGCTAGCAATCCGCCGGTGTACTTGTAGACCGGATCGGGCTCGTGAGGGTGGTGGGTCCAGGTTAAAAAAGACCGCGAGAAATCAATCATGTCGGACTCCGGCTTTGGCGCGGAGGGCGAGCATAGCCGGAACCGACAGCTCGCGGCCTCAGGTTACGCTGGCTCGGTTCATGTCTGCGCGACCCGGTCTTGATCGCTGAACCGTACGAGTACTTCACGACACTGCTGATTGCGCTGCTTCCGTGCGCGGCAGGTCTGCAGATTGCTCGCTGGTTGTTTCCACATGAGCGTCGGCTTTTGGTCCTGGGCGGCGTGGGCCTGGGGGTGGGCATTGGCCTGGTGACGTTTGGGATCGCCGCGCTCGTGCAGGTCGTCCCCCTGACTGTCGCTGGGGCCGCGGTCAACTCGCTGAGCGCTCTTCTGGCCGCGCGTCTTGCCTGGCAGTGGCGAAGCGATCCATTGCGCGTGAATCTCGGCAGATGGACATGGCTTGTGGTCTCGCTACTGCTACTCATCCTATTCATCTGCGGCGTTGAGTTTGTTTCCAGCATCTGGCACGCGAATACACACGAGAACCTGCTGATTCGACTTGGATTGGCCGCGCACTTCCTGGCGGGCAACTGGCCGCCGGCGCATCCATGGGAGCCGGACACGGTCTTCTTCTACCGGTTTGGCGCACCACTCTGGACGGCGGCGGTCGCACGGCTCGGTGGCGCCGACGTATTCGCAGCCGGTCTCTCCGTGACTCTGGTCAGCGTACTGGCGTGCCTGTGGGGCGTTGCGGCAGCTGTGACGCTGCTCACTGACAAGTCCACCGGCCTGCTTGCTGGACTCCTCGTCGCGGTCGCTGGTCCTCAGAACTTTCTTGCGCTTCCAAACGCTCCCTTCGGCGAACTGACGGCTTCGAGTGCCCAGAGGCTTGTCGACATCGGGCCGGCCCGTCTGCAAGAAGGCTATGTGCTCGGCGAGTCCTTTCAGCAGCTCATCCCGTTCAGCTATACCCTGGTTGTGGGGTTGGCGGCCGCTGCCGGGGTTGGTGCTTTGGCGGTTGCCATGTCCGGGGGGCATGCTCGTCTTCCTCCCAGCTTGTTGGTTGGCGGTCTTGCGTTCGCCGGAATCGGCATTACGGCCGAGCACGTGTTTCCGGTGATGGCCGTGGGTCTGCTCCTGCCTGCGCCCGTGCTGGCGCTGTCGGAGCGACGAAAAGAGGCGTTGGCGCTCGTCGGTCTCGTTCTCACGGCATCCTTGATGGCGCTTGTGCCCGAAGGCCCGCTGGCTGAGTTCGCTCGCGGCCCCGACCGAGCCGGCTTTCTCCGTCTTGACACCAGGGACCTCTTCACAGTTCCGACGCACGGGCTGTTTCCCGAACCCTCACTCTTTATGTCCACGGTCCCGGGGACGCGCGCGGGCGTGTTTGACCCGGTGACCTGGAAGGGGTTCGGGTGGGCGCTGATAGCCATTGCAGGATCAATGGTTGTCGCTGCGTTTAAGCGCCGCATCGGCCTGGCGGCGCCAGCGGCCATCGGGCTATTCGCGCTGCTCATACCGGGCGTTCTGAATGACGAACTTAACCCGTGGAATACTTGGCGCTTCACCCAGGTCGGCCTGCTGCTCTCGGCGCCGGCGCTAGCGATCCTGGTCACTGCCCTGTGGCGTTGGCGGCGTACTGGGACTTGGCTGGCGCGTCTCGTGGCGTGTGGTCTGGTCGCACTGGCTGCCGGCACCTGGCTCGTAAGTCTTACCTTGCTGCCCGGTGTGGTGCGAACGCCCGAGAGCCCGGTGCTTGCGGAGGAGCTCGCGGCCGCACGGTTTGCGTCCCAGCTCGAATATCCCCAGCGCGCTCTCTTGCTCCCGGGGCCGCGAACATTCAACGAGCTAAGCAGCAGCATGGCTGACGGCATGCACAAGTACGCCGTGACGTTTGGCCGGCTGCAGGTTCCGATGGGTTTCGACAACAGGGGCTCGCGAGAGCGATACGCCGATGTTTACGCGCGGGCTCAGGACGAACTCGCCCCCGAAGATCTCAGCGCATTAGAAATCGATCTGGTCTATACCGCGCAGAACCACCTGAGCCCCGAGCAGCAGGTGATGCTTGACCGGGCAGTGGCGCACAACCGGCTTGCGCCGATGTTTACCAGTCTAGGCGGCGCGCGACGGATCTATCGGGTGCTGGGCGACGACGATGGGTAGTCGCCACATCGCAAACATTGTCATGGCCATTGCGGTTGCGGGGATTTGGTGCGCGGTGATGCTAATCCCGGTCGATTGGCCCCAGTCCACCTATCAGAAGGAGAGTGCAGTCTTTCCGCTGGGACCCGTCTCGGCCGACGTGCAGCCAGGCCAGACGTTCGCGGCCGCAGAGCCATTTGACACGCTGGCGGCGCCAGTGCGCGTTGGAGGTCCTCTGGACAGTGCGGTGGTATTGGGCACTCGCCTACGTCTTGACGGCCCTCGCGGTTCGACCGTTGCCGAATCCGCGAATACGACGGTCGTGTCGACCCATCGCAGGTTTGAGATGGTGCTATTCCGATTCCAAGAGACGCAGTCGGCCGACAGGAAATATTTCGTCGAATTCGACATTCCGCGCGGAACTCGCTGGCCGGTCTTTCTTGCGGCGGTCGGCGGTGACACGAACCCCGAGGGGCAGCTGTTCATGCAAGGCATAAGGACGCACGAGGGACAGGATTTGGTCTATCAGCTGCTACGCCGCCAGTCCATAGGCGCACGCCTGCCAGCATGGTCGGTCAGCAGCCCGGGCTCCATCGCGGTCGGCATTGGTCTGCTTGTGCTTGTTCACCTGACCAGCTTCGCCGCCCTACACACACTCTTGCCGCCCGCACGTCGACGTTTGCTGACCGTCTCCATACTTGGACTGGTGCCGCCGGTACTCCTCGCCGGTGTGTACTTCGTGCTTTTGTTCGTTGTGCTCTAGCGGCGCGATGACACCTGGCCGCGCTAGGCTCATTCTCGGCGTGATCGGGAGATTGGGACGTTGAAAATCACAGGGCTGGCCTGCGACTTCATCAACGACGGCTCGCGGAACTGGCCGATCGTGCGTGTCATGACCGATGCCGGCATCACCGGAATCGGAGAGGCCTATCCGGTCGGGCCCGACAAGGCGGTCGCCGAGACCGTTCGCTATTTCGAGGACTGGGTGCTTGGATTTGACCCATTCGACGGCGAACGCATCTGGCATGAGCTGTACGCCGGCAGCCGTTTTCCGACCGGCTCGGTGATCACGGCCGCGATCAGCGGCATTGATCAGGCACTTTGGGATATCAAGGGAAAGGCGCTCGAAACGCCGGTCTATCAGCTGCTCGGCGGCAAAGTCCGCGACCGGATTCTCGTATACCAGTCGGCACGTGGCGATACGCCGGAAGCCATGGGCGAGCACGCCAGGCATCTCATCGAGACGTACGGCTACACGGCGCTCAAGATCGGCCCGTCCGGACCGAACGGCGACGCCGATCCCTGGGGTGTGCAGCTCGACACGGCCGAGCGGCGCATGGCGGCGGTGCGCGAAGCCGTGGGTGACGCCATCGACATTGGCGTCGACCCGCATGCCAAGATTCTCGAACCCGCGCGTGCTCTGGAGATGGCTGAGCGCATCAGCCCGTACCGTCCCTTCTTCTTTGAAGAGCCGGTGCGGCCCGAGCAGTTCGAGCCATTGGCCAAGCTGGCTCGCAAGTCGCCCATTCCCATCGCCACCGGGGAGTGTCTCTACACGAAGTTCGAGTTTCAGCGGCTGCTCGCCACCGGCGCGGCGGACATCATTCAGCCGGATGTCTGCGTGACCGGTGGCCTGACCGAGATGAAGAAAATCGCGGCCATGGCCGAAGCGCATTACGTAAGCGTCGCGCCGCACAATCCGCTCGGACCGCTGGCCACGGCTGTGAACGTCCACTTTGCGGCAACGGCGCCCAACTTCCTGATCCTGGAGTACCACGCCGACGACTCCGGTGTTCGGGCCGAGGTGCTGGACGAGCCGATCAAATTGGACGATGGATACGTGTCAATCCCGGAACGGCCCGGTCTGGGCGTGGAACTGAGCGATGGGATCTTGGAGAAGTACCCATATCGGCCGTGGCGTCGAGGCCGTCCCACGAAAGCGGACGGCATGCTGGCCTTCATCTAGAAGTGCACCTGTATGTACGGGGTCTTCGAAGATTGGGAGTGCTCCGACTCTTGGTGGGAGCGACCGTCGCTGCCGGGCTGCTAACTGGATGCGGCGTGAATTCGCCAACTCCTCAAGACTCTGGCGGCCTATCCGCCGCCGCGTTCGACCGCTCGGCGTTCGACGCCGCAGTCGCTAGCGGTGAAGTGTCCGTATCGGCTCGTCTGAAATCTCCGACGAATGACGGTGATGGCGACGTGCGCGTCGAAGTTGATCGACGTCCCGCAGACACGACGATCCGATTAGCAGTTTCGATTGTTCGAGAGACGGGGCAAATCGCGTTCGAGGTGATGGAAGTCGCTGACAGGAGCTACTTCCGGCCGGAGCCGGCGGACGCCAATGGTGAGTGGATCTCCACGGATCGCAACTCCACCGACGCCAAAACACCCAGCGTCGGGTCACTGGCTGCAGCGTTTCCATTGGTGGGGGACGTCGTCGGATCGGTTCGCGCCGAGGGTTGGGTCGAGCAAGGCACTGAACCGTGCCCCTCGACCGGAACTTGCTTTGTACTCACGAATCCCGGCTACGAATTCGCCAGCCTCTTTGTCGACTCGCAGTCGTACCGTCCCGTGCACATTCGACTGGCGCGACCCGGCATGCGGGCAGCCGGCGAGATCGAGATCGTCTGGATGGCTTCGGCTCCGGTCGAGCCGCCGGAAGACGCCCTGGGTGTCGACGCCACGGAGTTTCAGTCGGCACTTGAGCCTGTCCTGCGAGCGCTTGGACTGTAGTGGCGGTCGATCCCTCAGGCGTCTAGGGCGATTCTGAAATCAGCGTGAAGCCGTTGACTACGCCTTCGTCGATCGGGCCGGCGTGCGCGGTTTGCCAGAACCGGATGAATGGACGGAGGGCGTCAGGGATGTCTTCCTGCGCCGCCATGTCGCCCGCCATATTCACAGTCTTCACCGCGTCGTCGAGATCCGAATAGATGTGAATGCTGCCGTAGTCGAATTCGCTTGGCGCCAGCGCGTGGGTGTCGGCCTTGAATCCGCGCAGCAGCAGGATTCGCTCAATGCCCCAGGTCGGCGGCGCTTCTCGAAACGCCTCTTCGAATGCTGCCGGATCGGCGTCGTCGCGTAGCTTGTAGAAGCGAATCGAAACGTACTGCGGCATCGCGTCTCCTTTCGGGGGTCCAGCGGCGGTCGTCTATCCCAGGTGCTCGCGCAAAACTGAGCCGGCGTGCGCGAGCGTTGCCGGGGCCAAGAGGCCGAAGTTGTACACCATCACGCGGTCCGGCTCGATCTCGCGTAATCGGCGTGCTCGTGCCGTAAAGCCCGGGCCGTGCGGATCGACCTCATGATGCGCCGTCTGGTTGACCGTAATCTCGATGTCGGCGCCGGCACTACGCACCGTGCGCACCTGCGCGTCGGCGACGTTCGAGTTATTCGTGGGATCCGAGATCATCAGCGCGCCTATCGTGTCCAGCAGGTCGGCAAGGCGCAGACCGTGGTTGGCCCAACCGAGCGAGGCTTCGCTGATGCCGACCCGCACGCGGCTGCGCCGTAACGCGTGGCGGATGGCCTTCACCAGTCCGATCGCCGCCTGCTCACGAGCTTCCAGGTATCCGCGAAACTCCTCGTCGGCTTCGCAGCGTTCCGCTACCAGAGATGCCAAGTCGCCTTGATCGGCAAACTGATCAGGTGGCGCTTCCAGGCTCTGGCGAAGCTCCTTGGCCACCCGATCTCGCACCTCCTCGGGATCGACTCCATGGGCGCGCGCCGCCGACATTGAGTGCTCATTGAAGCAGAGTCCCGCCAGAAACTGCGTCCACGCGTCCATGTGCACAAGGATGCGCGGGCGCACCCACCCGTAGGCAAAGTCCGGATAGCCCACGTTTTCGAGCGTCAGGCCGCTGATCCCGTATTGATCGCAAAGGTCGGCCAGCATTTCGGGCAGGTATGTCTGGATGTCCGGATGGGCTGGACACGTCGCGGCAAAGCTGCGGTGACCGAACGCGTTCTCGACGGCCGTGTCCGGATACGCCCGCGCAAGCCACGGCTGGAACATTCCGATGACCCAGGCGTTCAGCTGCATTCCTCGAGACTCGGCGCCGCGGGAGGTCTGTTCGTAGACGGCCAGGACGTCAGATTCGGAAAAGAGCGCGGGCTTGATTCGGCTATATCGCTCGAAGCGGGCCGGAAAGTACACCGCTCCCTGCTCCGAATAAAACTGCGAGCGCCTTCGATTGCGCGGTGAGAAGGTCGCTATCGCGTGGTAGTTGGGGCAAAGCTCAATCGCGTCAAACCCATGCGCCACCAGCCAGTCCAGCGACGAGTCCACACCTTCGTCGGCCAAGTCCCAGGGGTACGCCCAAACGGATAGTCGAGGGGGCACGGTACGCTAGCGCTGCTGCGAACGGCTCATCCTAGGCCATGGGTTGAGTTGCCGTCGCTCTGAAGGAATTCGCCGTCGTGAACGTCTTGATGGTTGGGTCCGGCAGCATCGCGGGATTCCACTCGCGCGCCATTCGCGAGCTTGGCCACACGCTGTACCGAGTTGTCGGGCGCCGCGAGTCGCAGGTTTCCGAGTTCGCCGCCGAGACGGGCTTCGCGCGGCATGGGATTGACCTGGAACGCGGGCTGGACGACCCGGCCGTTGACGCCGTCGTCATCACGTCACCCAGCGACTTCCACCGGGCACACGCCGAAGCGGCGCTGGACCGCAAGCTGCCCACGCTGCTGGAGATTCCCGTGGCCACGTCGCTGGCCGATGCTATCGCCGTGGAGCAGGCTGCCGACGCGGCGGAGACGCCGGTGATGGCGGCCCACACACGCCGCTTTCAACCGGCCATGCTGCACATGCGATCCATGATCGCGGACGGATCCCTGACCGTGCACCACGCGATTCAGCGCTACGGCTTCATCCGTCGCCTCAACGTGAACTGGGTGGGCTACCAGCGCAGCTGGACCGACAACCTGATCTGGCATCACGGGGGCCATGCCATGGACGCCTGGATGTGGGTGCTCGGCGTATCGGATGTCGAGGTATCCGCCAAGCTCGGCCCGCCGCATCACCACCTTGAGATCCCGATGGACATCTCGATAGCTCTGAAGACCTCGTGCGGTGTCGTGGGCACCATCTCGCTTTCCTACAACACCCACCAGCCGCTCGACGACGCCCTGTTCATTGGCGAAGAAGACACAATCGCGGCCAACTACGCGACGGGCACGCTTGTCGGCAAGGACGGGGTGATCTTCGACGCCGGCATGACCGAGGTGGTGCCGCATGATGTCATCACCGCCCAGGACCGCGAGTTTTTCGACGCGCTCGACGAGCAGCGAGCACCCAACCCCACCATCAGCGACGTTCTACCCAGCCTGCGCGCCTTGCAGGTGGTCCAGGACTTCTACACCGCGGAGTACGGCGCATGAGCGAACAGGCTGCACCCGAGCGAGTCGTCTATCTCAACGGCGCATGGGTGCCGGAGCGCGACGCCGCGATATCGATCTTTGACTCCTCTCTCGTCTGGGGCGACGCGGTCTTCGAAACCACGCGCACATTCCTCCACGAGCCGTTCCGGCTGGACGCGCACCTGGAGCGGCTGGACGCGTCACTGAAGGCGTCGGGTGTGCCCTGTGACGTATCCATGGACGATCTCGCCGACCTGACCGGCGAACTCATCGAGCGGAACCGAGCGGCCTACGATCCTGAAATCGACTTCTCGATCGTGCATCAAATATCCCCGGGGGTGTTGGGGCGATACCGGAGTTCAGTCGCGCACACTGGTCCCTCGGTCTTGATCTACACCTATCCGCTCGACGGCATGTTGGGCGAGTCCGCCTACTTGTACGACGAGGGGCTGAATGCCGTCGTACCAAAGCAGCGCGCCATTCCTTCGCGCCTGCTTGATCCCAAGATCAAGAGCCGCTCGCGCCTTCACTACCAGGTCGCCAATCAGGAAATCGCCGCCCAGGCAGCCGACACCTTTGTGGTACTGCAGGGCGAAGACGGATTCATTACCGAGGGCACCGGCTCGAACTTCTTCATCGTGCGCGATGGAGAAGTGCTGACGTCGCGCGGCCACAGCGTGCTTCGAGGCGTCACCCGCGACACGACCCTGGCTCTTGCCGGTGAGCTTGGCATTCCCGCGCGCGAGACCGACTTCGAACCCTACGACGTGGCTACGGCCGATGAGGCCTTCTTCACAACCACGCCCTACTGCCTGATTCCGGCCACGCGCTTCAACGGGGCGCCAATTGGCGATGGCAACGTCGGGGCGATCTATCGACGCCTGGCGGATGCGTTCAGCGAGGATGTGGGCGTGGACTTCATCGCCCAGGCGAAACGCTACGCGGAACTGATTGCCTGAGCGTATCTTTCTGGACCACGCGAGCGGCGCGCCTTCGTGTCGGAAGGCGCGCCGCACGATTGCGTTCAGCCCGAGTCGCTTTCCTGGCCGAGGTTGTGCAGATAGAGCCCAGCACCGGCAGCGATTAGCCCGCCCACGATCGGCCCAACCCAGTAGATCCAGATCGAATCAAAGTTAAGGGCCACGATGGCGGGGCCGAAGGACCGCGCGGGATTCAGCGCGGCCCCGGTCAGGGCTCCGCCTACGAGCCAACTGGCGGCCAGCGTGAGACCGATAGCAAGCCCGTGAAAGCCCTTCGTGGCCTTGCCACTCACCGCGGCGCCAATGATGACGGACACGAGGAAGAACGTCAGCACGGCTTCGAGTAGAAGCGCCTGTCCCGCGCCGACGTCGGCCGCCGGCAAGGGGAGCCCATAGTGCGTGGCACCCTTGGCGCGAACCGCGGCATGCAGCAAGGCGCCAACGACCGCGCCGGCAAGTTGCGCCACGATGTAGCCGGGAAGTGAGCGCCAGTCAAACTTGCCGATGGCGGCCAATGCGATGCTCACGGCCGGGTTGATATGGCAGCCAGAGGCGGCGCCGATTCCGTAAATCAACGCGACCAGGATGAGACCGTGAGACAGGCCAGCCAACACGACGCCGCCCGTGCCGCCGTCAAGCGCTTCAAACGCGACCGCCGCGCTCAAGGAGCCGATGAAGATGAGCGTCAGCGTGCCGACAAACTCGGCCAACCAAGCACGTGGTTCAATGTTCATGTATTGCCTCCTATTGGCTCTTGCCGCTCACAGATTCTGCGGATCGAAAAACAGGAAGCCCTTTTGTATCAGATTTGCTTCGAATCCGTGATAAACACTCTAGCCATACCTCAAGTGCTAGGAGGACAGAAGGTGATTAAAAGTTAATATTCTTTGGCGAATAGCTCCATGCGTCTGGGACTCGCGTTCTCTGCAGGGCCCTCAGATCAACCCTCGCGCTCTGGGTGCTGCCGCGTGGTCCCAGGGCGTGATCCACCGTTCATCGATCTCCATGCCCCAGCCCGGTGCGTCACTCGGCCGGATGTAGCCGTCTTTGGGAACAGCCAGGCCTGGAGTCGGCCACACATCTTCGAGCGGTATGCCGGGATCGCTGCCCATCCAAAACTCCGCCATCGGCGACTCCGGCATTGAAATCGCAAAGTGCTGTCCCCAGGGTGTGGCGACGGCTGCGTGGGGAATCGTGATGATCCCGGCTGCTTCGCCGATGGTGTAAATCTTCAAAGCTTCTGACAGGCCGCCGCACCACATCAGATCGGGCTGCAGCACATCCACGGCCCGGTGCTCCACGAGCTGCCTGAACGTCCAGCGCCCGTGGTGATCTTCGCCCGTCGCCAGCGGCACCCAGTTGATCGCCTTTCGCAGTTCAATATGCCCCTCAAGGTCCGTTGGAATAAGCGGCTCCTCCAGCCAGCGCAGGTTGTACGGACGCAATCGGTCGGCCAGCCTGACCGTGAACTCCACGTTGAAGCTCATGACCGGGTTGTACATCAGTTCGGCATCGGGGCCGACTGCCTCCCGGGCCCTCGCAATGTGCTCCTCAACGAGGTTGATTCCGTCGATGCCCTCGTCGTAGTGCGCCGGATTCGAGACCTTGAAGCACCTGAAGCCGAGCTCCTGCGACCAGTCCAGGTCGTCCGAGGTGCAGTACACGAGGGCCTTCTCGCGACACGGTCCGCCAATCAGCGAATAGACGGGTTGTCCAAGCAGCTTGCCCTTGAGGTCCCACAACGCGAGGTCGATCCCTGATTGCGCGACCGTTGCGATGCCGCCGGCACCGAAACGCTGGGTCGACCGCCACATCAGGTCGTTCAGGAACTCCAGCGCCAGACAGTCCCGGCCTTCCAGCAGTGGCCCGAAGTGGAAGTCGACCAGGGCGGCTACCGGCTCGCCAAAGCTGCACTCGCCCAGGCCCCACGTTCCATCCTCGGCCGTCACCTGCACCCACACGCGCTCCCAGGTATTGGCGCCCGGCATTCGGCCGTGCATTCGGGAGAACTCTGGGTACTTGTTGATCGGCAGCGCGCGTCGCGCGTGCGAGTTCCAACCCGGCCTTCGAGCCTTTGAGGTCGGGGGTATTCGCGGAATGTTCAGGTTGATGGCTCGAACCTGTGTGATTCGCACGGTGTTGATTCCTCCGAGGCTGCGGGTTAGGCGGCGGCTCTGGACGCGCTGGGTGGTCCCTCCGCCTTGATCGCCTCCAGCAACCCCATCATCTGGCCGGTCGCCAGGGCCCGGCCTCGGTGCCCCCAGGGCGTGTCATCCACCATCTTGGGCACATGGTCGTCGATAAGGAAGCCGGTGAAGCCTGCGTGGTACAGGGTTCGCATGGCGGCCGCGATGTCCACGTTGCCTTCGCCGAGGAAGCACTCGTTGAAGACCGGTACCGTGCCCTGCACGTCCCGGAAATGCACGTAGAACAGGCGGTCCTCGGACACGAAGTGATGCATGGCGGCCAGCACGTCCTCGCCCATCTCCGACCAGCAACCCATGCAGAAGTCCAACCCGTTGTTCGGGCTGTCGCCAATCTGCATAGCCCGCTTGAAGCCCTCGAACGAGCGCATCAGGCGAGCTACGCCTCCCAGTGACGGCACGGGCGGGTCATCGGGGTGCAGGGCCAGCCTCACGCCGCTGGCCTCGGCCACGGGCAGCACCGCGTCCGTAAAGCGTGCGTAGTTGTCCCACATCTCGTCCGCGACGAATGTTCTGCCGTGGGTGGGCGAGTCGGCTGTAACAGCCGATGCGTCGAAAGCCGTGGCCACGGCGCCGCCGCGGATCACTTTGGGCTCCGTCCGCCACACGCCGTTCGGCATCCAGTGGTAGCCAAGGATCGGAATCCCCGCCTCGCCGATGTGGCGGACGGTGTCCTGGTAGTTGGCGATCTGCCGGTCGGTGCCTTCAAGACCCAGCATCGCCAGATCATAGAAGTGATGCGGCACATTCTCGATCGACTCGATCTTCAGGCCATGCGCCTCGACTCGCTGGCGCAGGCGCACCAGGTCCTCGACTTCCCAGCGTTCGCCGCCGGGCAGGCGCGGTGAGTTGAGGACGATGCCGCTGACACCCATCTGTGCAGCGAACTGCAGGATGTCCGGCGTCGGCTCGCTGAACTGGCCCGTCGCGATTCGCATTTCCTCTGCCATGCCATGCCTCCGACCGACAGCGCGCGTTGCAGGACGACGCGCGTCGCGCGGCTCAGCATGCCACGGAGCGGAAGGACCGAGCCCGGCCACGGGCGGCACGCGTTGTGAAGGCGGCGCGCCAGGGCTCGGCGACGGATTCAGCTGGTCGACGGCGTGGCAGAATCGAGCGTACGCGGCAAACGTCTGTTCGTCTGATTCTGTCCCACGCGATTGACCGGATTGCCCGCGCGCTCGTCCTGAACAGTCTGCGCGGCTGGCAATACGGACGACTCGAATTGCGCCTGCCCGACGGCACGGTGCTGGCGGTGGGCGACCCGGCACGCGGGGGGATTGCACGGGCCGAGATTCACGACGACCGTGCCTTTACGCGGATGCTCGTTGGCGGATCGACAGGCGCGGGCGAGGCCTATATGGACGGGCAGTGGTCCAGCCCCGATCTCCGAGGCGTGCTGAGCGGGGCATTGGCCAATGCGCAGCGTGTGCGCTTGGATGTCGCGATGTCGCTGCCGCGCCGGCTTTTTGATCTGTGGCGCCACACCCGCCGACGCAATACCCGCGCGGGCAGCGAGCAGAACATCCAGGCGCACTATGACCTCGGAAACGACTTCTTCAGGCTATTCCTGGACGAGTCGCTGGCGTACTCCTGCGCGATCTGGGATGGCTGCGACGACTTGGGTGAAGCCCAGCAGGCCAAGTTCGATCTGGTATGCCGCAAGCTGGACCTCGGGCCCGGTGACCGCGTGCTGGAGATTGGCTGCGGCTGGGGCGGCTTCGCCATTCATGCCGCGCAGACCACGGGCTGTCATGTCGTCGGGATCACCGTGTCGCGTGAGCAGCAACGGCTAGCCAGCCAGCGGGTCGCTGCGGCCGGGCTGAATGACCGGGTGCGAATTGTCTACTCGGACTACCGCGACATCGAGGGGACGTTCGACAAAGTGGTCTCAATCGAGATGTTCGAAGCCGTTGGCCGGGAGTACTGGGACGAGTTCTTTGCGACGTGCGAGCGCGTCTTGCGACCCGGCGGGGCCATGCTGCTGCAGACGATTGGCATCCAGGACCGCGATGCCGCTGCCGGGATGCGCGCCTCGGGCTGGATCAGCAAGTACATCTTTCCCGGGGGCGTCCTGCCGGCGGTGGTCGAGATTCGGCAATCGGTGCGGCGGGGCGGGCAGGCGCTGGCGGTTCGAGCTATCGAGGAGATCGGGCCGCACTACGTGCGCACGCTCGATGAATGGCGACGTCGGTTCTGGCGGGCCGAAGCGCGAGTGCGATCGCTCGGGTTCGACGATCGGTTCATTCGGATGTGGGACTTCTATCTCGCGTCCTGCGCCGTGAGTTTCGAAACGAAGACCGTTCGCGACGTACAGGTGCTGATCGAGCGAGCCGAATCGCCGGGTACGGCAGCGCGCGTCGGTGCGTAAGCACTGGCCCGGTGTGCGAGGTGCCTAGCTTTCGGACGATTCGGCGTGTCCCGCATAGGTGATTGCTTGTTCGCGGCTGACCCTCAAGGGCGGGGTTGCGAGCCGTCAGCGCTTTGCGCATCCTCGATTTGGACGTATCGTGGCCGCCGCGCAAGCGGCGCGGCACACAGGGGGATGACTGGCTGGTGACGGATACAAGCCTTGAGCCTTCGCCGGAAGGCCTGACGCTCAAAAAGCTCAAGATTCCGAAGCGAATCGAGCAGCGCTATACGGCCTGGCAGGCCGTTCGGCACAACTGGGGCTTTATTGCTCTGCATCTCGGCGTGCTCGCGGCGCTCATCGTGGGTGTCAGCTGGCCGGCAGTCGTGGCCTGTCTCGGCTTCTACTGGATGCGCGTCTTCTTCATTACGGGCTTCTATCACCGCTATTTCTCCCACCGCACGTTTCAGACCACCCGGGTTTTCCAGGCGGTCATGGCGCTGCTGGGCACGTTGGGGATTCAAAAGGGTCCGTTGTGGTGGGCGGGCCACCATCGCTTTCATCACCGGCACTCCGACGAGGAGGAGGATGTGCACTCACCGCTCAAGGGCGGATTCTGGTGGGCCCACATCGGCTGGCTGCTCGCCTACAACCGCGACGACACCCGCTGGGAAGAGGTCAAGGACCTGGTCCGCTTCCCGGAGCTTCGCTGGCTCGACCGATGGTATTTCGGCAGCACGCTGCTCTACGCCGGCGGCACGATCGCGCTTGGATTCTGGCTGGAGCGCGCATTTCCGACGACCGGCGTTACCTGGCTGCAGGTTTTCGTGTGGTGTTTCCTGGTGAGCACCGTCATGCTGCTGCATACGACCTACCTCATAAACTCCGGCGCGCATATGTGGGGCAGCCGACGATTCCCCACGAAGGACACGAGTCGAAACAACCTTCTGCTGGCGCTGATCACCCTGGGCGAGGGTTGGCATAACAACCATCACCGCTATCCCGGCTCCGAGCGGAACGGATTCTTCTGGTGGGAGATCGACGTGACCCATTACCTGCTCACCATCCTGAGTTGGACGGGCTTGATATGGGATCTACGACGACCGCCGGCGCACGTATATGACGAAGGCGCCCGTACCTTCTGACCGTGAGTTGACATAAATGCGCGTCGCCGTCAGCGGATCGACCGGGCTCGTCGGTGCGGCGCTCGTCGCTGACCTTCGTTCGGACGGACACGAAGTCGTCCGCCTGGTGCGTCCGGCCACCGGGGGCGTGGCACCCGGCGACATTCGCTGGGACCCGCAGACCGGCGACATTGATCGCTCCGGGCTGGAGGGCACGGATGCCGTGGTGCATTTGGCCGGCGAGACGATTAGCGCGTTGCGGTGGACGGCCGAAAAGCGTCGACGAATCCGGGAAAGCCGCGTGCGCGGCACCGAGACGCTGGCGCGCGCCATCGCGGGCTTGTCGCGAAAGCCTACGGTTTTCGTTTGCGCTGGCGCGACTGGCTATTACGGTGACCGCGGCGATGAAGTACTGGACGAGGCAAGCTCACCAGGACAGGGATTCCTCCCGGGCGTATCCGTCGAATGGGAAGCCGCAACCCGGCCCGTCGCCGATGCCGGAATCCGGGTTGCGATTGCTCGATTGGCGCCGATAATCGATGCCCGATCGCCCGTTGTGGCGCGAATGCGGCTACCCGTGATGCTGGGGCTTGGCGGTTGGTTTGGGTCCGGCGGGCATTTCTGGCCGTGGGTGGACTTGGCGGATGTGATTGGAGCCATTCGCCTGGCGATCACACGGGAGACGCTGAGCGGCCCCATCGTCGTGGCGGCGCCGGAAACCGTGACCAACCGCGAGTTTGTAAAGACCATGGCCCGCGAGTTGCGACGCCCGGCGATTCTCCCGATACCCTCGCCGATGCTTACAGTGGCGCTTGGCGAATTTGCTCGCGAAGCGCTGCTTTCGAGTCAGCGGGTTATCCCGCGAAGGCTCCTGGACGCTGGCTATGAATTTCAACAACCGAAGCTCGCTCCGGCGCTACGCGCAGCCCTTCGGCCGGCCTAGCCGCGGAGACTGCGCATGACGCCTGGCTGCCGACGGGCATGGCCTTAGTGCACCGCCAGTGTCGGCAGACGCTGCGATCGCGGGATCGCGCGACGCTGAAGGGCAGATGGCTTCGTGATGGGATCGCAGTTCTGCTGGCCCTCGCACTGCTTGCACTTCCAACCGTTGGAGCCGCGTCCGCTCCCGCCAGCTTTCCGCTGCAGCACGGCTTCTTCTATACGCAGACCGGCGGCGGAGGCGGCCTTGGGTACTCGGTCGTCGACGACCGCGACGCTCAGTTCTGGACCGCCTACGAGGAACTCGGGGGCCACGAGACTTTGGGTTTTCCGATTTCGCAGCCCTGGCACGAAGCGCCGTTCGTCTACCAGGCCTTCCAACGGGCCGTGCTTCAGGCAGGCCCCGACGGAGAAACTCGCCCAACCAACATTTACGACGTGATGTCCGCGGCGGGACATGATCGTTGGCTGCTTGACTTCAAGGGCGTACCTCCAGGCACCTCCCTATCCGCCGAGGCCGGACCGCTGGCACGGCTGGAAGCGCTGACGGCAGCCTCGGAAATCACCGAGTTCTGGCGTGCCGCCCCAAACGCTCTTTCTCGATTCGGATTGCCGCTGGGATACACGTCCACACCGGATGGAGGTGTGCTGCGATCCCAACGGGCCGTCCTGCGCCTGCATGACAGTCAGGTTCAACTGGCCCCGGCCGGCGACCACTTCAAACAGGCCGGGATGATTCCCCTGGCGGCGACCACTCCGGTGGCCCCGCCGCGCATTCCACGACAGCTTGTCGAAGCCCACAGTCCACTGGTGACCAGCGTGGCGTTCGATCCATCAGGCTCAACGTTTGCCACCGGCGGTTATGACCGTCGAGTCGTGATCTGGGATCGAGCGACCCTCACGCCGATTCATGAACTTGAGGGCCACTACGACGGCATCTACGAAGTCGCCTTCTCGCCCGACGGCTCACTGCTCGCCAGCGCGTCGGAGGACGACACCGTACGGCTCTGGGATACCCGCTCGGGCGAGCAGGTACAGGTGCTCCAGGCTGACGAGCGGTGGTTTACGAGCGTGGCCTTCAGTCCGGACGGAACTCGGGTGGCTGCGACGACTTACGCCGCGGCCCATTTGTGGGATGTGGCGACCGGTGAGCATCTCGCTGAGTTCGACGACATTGACGCCTGGTCGAATGGCGTCGCGTTTACACCCGACGGCGGCGGACTGATAACCACCGGATGGGCCCGAGCGGACATCTGGGACATGGCTACGGGCGAGCGCCTGCTCGAATTCGTCGAGCAGCACTCGCGGGCCGTGCTTTCCCTGGCAATCAGCCCCGACGGCACGCGCCTGGCAACTGGCGCCGACGACAACACAGCCGTGCTCTGGGATGCCACTGACGGATCGGCGCTGGCCACGCTCGCGGGACATAGCGACTCCGTGTGGCAGGTGGCGTTCAGCCCTGACGGGCGTCGAGTGGCCACGTCCTCAAGCGACGGAACGGTGGCCGTGTGGGATGTCGCCACCGGCAGGAGGCTGTACAGCCTGACTGGACACACGACCGACGTGCAGGGGCTCAGCTTCAGCCCGGACGGCGAGATCCTGCTATCGGGGAGCTGGGACGGCGACGTCGGCGTCTGGTTGACGGCGCTCTCGGAACTGGCCGCCGAAACTGCCCTGCCCGCGCCGATCAATGCCGTGGACTACAGTCCCCACGGTACGTCGGTGGCAGCCGCCTTGGACGACGGCTCGCTCGTGATCGTCGGAACCGACGGTGCAATCCGCACGTCAATCAACGCACACGACCGACCGGCGCGAGCCGTTGCCTTTTCGCCGGACGGACGAATGGTGGCCTCCGGAGGAGACGACGGGCGGGTGCGTATGTGGGATGCCTCACTCGGAGCACTACTGGCCGAAGCGCCAACCGTTCCGGATAGCGTCACGGCCCTGACGTTCGCGGCGGACGGTTTCCTGTTGGCCGGAGACGCCCGCGGTGTTGTCCGCAGGCTGGATCCGAGCAACGGTGCCGAAAACTGGACGGCGATGGGATCCGGTCCCGTCACGTCGCTTGCAACGGATGGAGTGGGCCTCGCCGCGGTAGGCATGTATCAGGAGGTCTTGCTTTTGGATGCGGGGACGGGAGTCGAGCGATTGCGGCTGACGGGACTCGACGACTGGATCCGGGCAATTCGCTTCGATCCGCATGTCGCCGAGATGGCGCTGGCGGACGGCGAGACGATCAAGATTCTGGCAAGCGATTCCAATAGCCTCCTGCGAGAGATTGAGCCGGAGGCGGGGCTCATCACCTCGTTGGCTTATCGGCCGTACGGCGACGAACTGGCCATTGGCGCGTATAAGCGCGCGCTCCTGCGCGATCCCACAGGCAGCCTTAAACTCGGACGCGCCATCGATGCGCACATCGACTGGATTCGAGCGCTCGCGTACAGCCCCGATGGCGCGCTGCTGGCCACGGTTGGGGACGACCGCGCCCTGCGCTTCTGGATCACCCGCGTTGACTAACCGCGCTCGGCAGACGGACGAGCGTCAATCGAAGTCTGGTTAATCGTCCTCACGGGGCTGGCGGCCCTGGCTGCCGCCGCGTGGGTCTGGTTGCTGCTCGGCCGCGGATGGTATTGGCGAACGGACGTGCAACTGCCGGCATCGTCGCCGGCCCTGGAACCGGACCGCTGGCTTGCCGTGACCGCGGTGGTGCCTGCGCGCAATGAAGCTGCGGTGCTTCCGTCCACGCTTCCCACGTTGTTGGACCAAGACTATCCCGGCCGCTTCGAGATCGTCGTAGTGGACGACTCCAGCACTGACGGCACAACGGAGGTCGCCGAAGGCATCGGCGCCGGTTCTCCCGGCCCCGGAGTACACGTCGTCTCGGCCTCTCCGCTCCCGGATGGCTGGGCTGGCAAGGTCTGGGCCATGCACTCCGGCGCGACTTCAGCCCCGGCTCAACGGTGCGAATACATCCTCCTGACGGACGCGGACATCGCCCATCCACCCGACCTCCTGCGACGGCTGGTCGGGCTGGCTCGACACCGCGAACTGGACCTTGCGTCTGTAATGGCGCACCTGCGGGCGGTCACGCCCTTTGAGCGGTTGCTGGTGCCGGCGTTCGTCTACTTCTTTGGACTGCTCTACCCCTTCCGGTGGTCGAACGACCCTTGGGCCCAGACGTCCGCCGCCGCCGGAGGGTGTGTGCTGGTGCAACGGCGCGCGCTTGAGCGCTTGGGTGGTTTCGAGTCAATCCGCGGCGAGATCATCGACGACTGCGCCCTGGCCGCGCGCATCAAGCAGGCTGGCGGCCGGACCTGGCTGGGATTGGGGCGCGACGTCCACAGCGTGCGTGGCTACGCCGGACTATCCGGCGTCTGGCACGTCGTGGCGCGCACGGCCTACACCCAGCTGGCCTACTCCCCGATACGACTTGTGGGGACCGTCGTCGGGCTGCTGCTGACCTTCCTTGCGCCGCCGATCGCAGTCGTAGCCGCGGGCGTCGGTCTCTTGGTCGGAGCCGCACTTGAGCCCTCGTTCGCGGCGCTTGCCCTCGGAACTCTGGGATGGGGTCTGATGACCGTTAGCTTCGTTCCGATGACCCGCTGGTACGGCGGGCCGGCGCTGCTCGCAGTCATGCTTCCGCTGTCGGCCGTCATCTACGTCGCCATGACGCTGGACTCGGCGCGCCGGCACTACGCCGGCGTAGGCGGAGGCTGGAAGGGCCGAACCTACGGTCGCTAGCCGAGCCTGATCGATCGACCACCGGCCAGCCTTGAGGCCACACCGGGAGACGGAAGGGCACGTTCTCACCCTGGCTGGCCACTTGAAGCCGCACGTCCGGTCTAGACTGACGCGGCCGCGCCGCTGGAGCACAGCCCATTCAGATCGATCCCGAGCAACTCCTCGACGACGGGTTCGTGATTCTGAAAAACGTCGTTCCGCCCAAACGGCTGGACGAGTTGCGCGCCAGCTTTGAAACTCTGGTTGACCGGCAGCAGGCGAATTGGGCGCGCGATCGCGACGACCCGGGCTGCTTCGCCTACGTGGCCAAGCAGCCTCGCCTCGCGTACCAGACCGTCATAGATGCGTCGACGGCCAACACGGTTGAGTTCTGTCTCCACGAAAACACGCTCGGTGTAAGCCGGCAGGCGCTCGGCACCCGCGATGTGGGGCTGAAGCAGATGATTCTCCTGTGCAACCCGGAGACCGCGCATGGACCCGACTTGTGGCATCGTGACGTAAGTCACGGGCCAACCAACAACGCGCCCCTGGCGGGCTTACAGGCGGACATGCTGGCCAACGGTCCAAGCTCCGTGCAGTGGAACATCCCGCTCTACGACGACGATGTGCTGTGGGTCGTTCCCGGCAGTCATCGCCGTCTGAACACAGCGCGGGAGAACCAGGAGCTATTGAACGACCCGCGCGCCAAGCTGTCGGACTGTAAGCAGGTCAGGCTCAAGGCCGGCGACGGCGTGATGTACATCAACACCATCCTGCATTGGCCCAGCAACTACAGCACCAGGCTGCGGCGCATCATCCATCTTAGGTACACCTCGTTCGGCGGCCAGTCGTATCCGTACGGCTCGCGTTTCCTTTGGGAGCCGGGTTTCGTCACGCATCTATCGGCGAAGGGACAGGCGGGCTTCCATCGGTTTCTCGAACTGGCTGAACGCGAGGACGATCGGATTGAGGCGTTCTATCGCGCCATGATCGACCGGGATCCGGCAGCCTTCCGGCAGGCGCTGGCCCTGCTGCATCCAGGCGTCACCGGGCGGATCGTCTGCGTGGTCCTTCTGTCGAAACTGGCTCGCCGGATTGGCGTGCTGAAGCGCCCGGAGCTAATCAACCTGCCGGAACGCGAGCGCGCGTCAGCCGTAGGTGAGCAAACCTTCAGCATCGGCAATCTCGAGGCCCTGGCCCGGCGCTTCACCGCCGATGAAACGAAACTGCTTGGACAGCGCTTTGCACCGTTGGACGCCCGGCTCCAAACGGAGACCGAGCACTTCGTGCCAAGCCTCGCGAGCAAACCCTCCCGCTGGGCGCAAGAGCGCATGCCCGCCGGTCTTGACCTGGATGATTTCATCGCAAGCTGGAGCCAGGCTGCCTAGCCCCAACGAGGATGATTTCGGCTAACGCACGACAAGGCCGGTGCAACGTGGCCGTCACGCAACAGGTTCGGATGCTGGTCGGGGCGGCCGGATTTGAACCGGCGACCTCCTGACCCCCAGTCAGGTGCGCTACCAGCCTGCGCCACGCCCCGGTGGGGCGAGTCTATCAGCGAGCCTTTGGCGAGGTCGGCGATCCATCGCCCGCCACGGCCTGCCGCAGCCGCTGCTGGCGGCGCCACACGTCCCACGGCCACGACGGGCCGGCGACGAATGGTCGAATGTCGTCCCACTCGACTCGACGGCGAGCGGCCACCTGCTTCCGCTGCTTCAACGCATGACCGAGCGAGCGCAAGCCGGCCAGCCGCCCACGCAAGGCCGCCAGGTTCCGCTGGCGCATCACTGTGATTGGCAACGACGCCAGGTCGTACGCCACCAGCAATGGCCCGTACATCACGAAGGCCCGCGTGGGGTGGTTCTTGACAATCGTCCAGACCTTGTTGCGGCCCAGGTGAAACGTCTTGAACGGCGACTCCTCGGTCCCGGTTGCTGAGTGCGCATGCACCACGCGGGCCTCCGGGACATAGCGCGCGGTCCAGCCCAGCCACCGCGCGCGCCACGCCAGGTCCACATCCTCCAAATAGGCGAAGAACGCGCTATCGAATCCCCCGGTCTCGTCCAGCAACGCCTGGCGATACAGCGCGGCCCCGGCGCAGGCGCCAAAGATTTCGCCGGCTTCGTCCGATCCGACTGGCTCTGCGTTGTGCCGATCCCACGCGATGCCCAGCACATCCGTCACCACGCCGGCGGAGTCGATGATGTTCGGATCCCGGTCCAGCACGATTCGGCTGCCGAACGACCCGGCCTTGGGATACTCCTGTGCGGCCTGAACCAGCGCGTATAGCCAGTTGGGATCGGGAACGGCATCGTTGTTGAGGGTTGCCACCAGGTCCGCCCGCGCCAGTCCAAACCCGATGTTGTTGGCGGCGGCGAATCCGCGATTCGAGTCCAGGCGCTCCAACACGATGCGCGGATGCTCGCGAGCAATCCAATCCGCCGTACCGTCCGCGCTGCCGTTGTCCACCACGATGGTCTCGAAGGCCACCCCGGACTGGTCCTCAAGCGCTGGCAGGCAGCGCTTGAGGTGATGCAGCCCGTTCCAGGTCACGATCACGACCGAGGCTTCGGGACGCTCGATCACGCCGCGCCTGGCTTTCCGCGGCCGTCACGGCCGGATCGGTTCCGCCGAATGGCCAGCCACGATGCGCCGCTGGCGTCTACGCTTGGGCGAGCGTCATCCGGCATCGATTCAGACATGCAGCGGCAACTCCGGTCGATATCTCCCACGCAACTGCGCGCGTACGACACCTGCCCGCTCCAGTATCGGATGCGCTACGTGGATCGGGTGCCTACCACCGACTCGCCGGCGTCGCTCGTCGGGCAGGCGGTCCACGCCGCCCTGGAGCGCAACTTTCTGGAGAAACGACACAGCGGCTACGACCTGGATCTGGATGAGGCCGCCGAGATCTACGACGACGTTTGGGAAGCCCGAATTCCGCCCGGCACTGCAACCGGGCCATTGGCGAACCAGTTCGAGGAAGCCTACGCGTCAGGCCAAGCGGTCCTGGAGTACTACCTGGCGGAAGTGGCTCCCCGCGTCGTGCCGCATCTGGTTGAGCATCGATTCAGATTCGACATTCCAGGTGTCCAGGTCCAACTCGTCGGCACTGTCGACCTCATTGACCGGAACGGCGTCGTGATCGACCACAAGACCTCGTGGCGCGCCTATCCCGAGTCATATCCCGATCAGGACCTGCAACTCCAGTGCTACGCGATCGGCTACGGAGTCTTCAGGGCTGGCTCTCGGATTCGTCCAGGTAGCCTGCCCGCGCCGTTCTTCATTCCCCAGGTCCGGGTGGACGTGCTGGTGCGCGAAGACCCGCCATTCGTCCAGCAGCTACACGCGACATACGGCCGCGAGGACCTGGACCGGTTTGCCGCTCGCGCCGCGGGAATCGTTGTCGGCATCGAGACGGCCCGATTCGATCCCTTCTGGCGAGCGCCGAATCGGGCCGAGGAACCCCAGGTCTGCCGCCGCTGTTCCTACGGACAGACTTGCGACGCGTCGCTTGTGCGCGACGCGCTACTGGAGGACGGCCGCCAGGATGGAAACCAGGAAGAACAGCGCTGACGCGCCGATCGTGAAGTTGAAGGTCAGCCGGTCGACGCCGCGCCGGGCGTGAAAGAACGAGCTGTCGCTCCCGCCCAACGCCGAGCCCATCCCCGTATTCCGCAACTGGATCAGAACCGCGGCAATAACAATGATCGAAAGCACCAACTGGGCGAGTTGCAAGGGCGCATTCATTCGGTCAGGCAGTCTCCGGGGCCGCCGGGCGTCCGTCGCTGACGGCCATGGTCGCGGCGATCTCGATGGCCATCTCCATACTATCCGCCCGCGCCACCCCTTGCCCGGCAATATCGAAGGCCGTGCCGTGGTCCACGCTTGTCCTGATGATGGGTAGCCCCACGGACACGTTGATGCCGTCGAAGAACCCGGCCACCTTGACCGCCACGTGCCCCTGGTCGTGATACATCGCCACCACCCCGTCGAATGCTCCGTTACGCGCCCGATTGAACACGGAATCGCCCGGCTCCGGACCAGCAACGTGGAGGCCGTCGTTCCGCGCGTCTTCAATGGCGGGCCGGATGAATGCGTCATCCTCGTGTCCGAACAGACCGTCTTCCCCCGCGTGCGGATTGAGCCCGCAAACGGCGATTCTCGGCTCCCGGATCGCCATCCTCCGCAGCGTCTCGTCCAGCAGGCCAATCACGTGGCGCACGTTGTCCCGCGTCACGCGCTCAATGGCTTCCCGCAGCGAGACGTGGGTGCTGTTGTGAATCACCCGCAGCCCCGGCGCCACCAACAACATGCGCGCGCCGGGCGAGTCCGTCAGGTCCGCCAGCAACTCGGTGTGTCCCGCGTAGTGGAATCCGGCGGCGTTGATGGCGGCCTTGTTGATCGGAGCCGTGACGATGGCCGCCACGCGGCCGTCGAGGGCAAGTCTCGTCGCCTCGATGACGGCCTCCGCCGCGGCCGCGCCGGCGCTGGCGTCGACCATCCCCACGGGTACGTCACTCAAGTCCCGTCCCCAGGGGTCGTAGACCTGAATCTCATCGCCCCCTTGGTCCAATGCGTCTACGTTGACGGCGGCGGTGGTGACACCCACCGCATCGGCCGCCCGTTCCATCGTCCGCAAGTCACCGACGACTACTGTGCGGCAAGCTCCCCGGATTTTCGGGTTCGCCAGCGCTTTCGCCGTGATTTCGGGACCGACACCCGCCGGATCCCCCATGGTGACGGCAATGAGCGGACGCTGGTCGGGAGATCGAGAGGTCATGCAGCTTGGCTCACCTCGGAACATAGGCGCCTGAAGGCACTGCTCAGCGCATCTGGACCTCCCATATTCCCACCCTTGGTCACCACGGATGCCACCCGGCGAGTCCCGCGCAGCGCATGCCCGCGGGGCACGCCCCACTCGATCTCCCCCATAACCTCGATCGCATCCACCTCCAGCGCGTCCAGCGCGGCGCGCGCGGTATCCCCGCCGGTGAGAATCAGGCCCGGCCGATCGACGGCGCCAACAACGGCTCTGCAAAGATCGCCGACGCACCGTAGCTGCCGCCGGCGTTCCTCGGGCCGCGGCGCCGTTCCCTCAAGCGTCGTATCGAAGATCATTAGTCGGTCGCTCGGACAGTCGGGACGCGTTTCTCGTACCGCCGAGTCGACATCCGCGTGGCTTCGGACTCGGATTCGCTGTGCCCGTCCCGCGGTGAGAGCGCGCTCAACCTGCCCCTGGGTATGCGCGCTCGGCGTGCCTACCACCGCGGCCACGAACGCCGATCGTCCCAGGTCCGCGGGCTTGGCTGACCCTGGATCGGGCTGCGCCAGGTATTCGGCGAGCCCGGCCGATCCCGCGCTGATACGCCCGCCGGCCCAAACGCGAAGCGCCGACGCGATGTCTTGCAAGTCTTCGTCGGTCTCGACATCGGGTGCCAGGACCTCCACGCCATCGCGGCTTGCCCTGGTTAGTTCGGCTACGAGCGCCTCCCAACCTCTGCGGACAACGTCGAGCGGCAAGCACTGAGTCTTAAGGCCGCCGCTGTCCCGCAGCAGGGTTGGGATATGCGATTCCCGAACCGGAGTCAGCGGATCGCGTCCCGGCACCGCCTCCGCAACCGGCACGCCTTCCAGCCGGTGTATTCCATCGATCGTCGTGCGTCCACCCGTCGGATAGGCGGGCGCAAACACCAGCGGCCCCGATCCAACGGCCTCGCACAGCGCTCGCAACTCGGCCCCAATGTTCCCGCGCAGCAGCGAATCGGTTTTCTTGTAGATCCATCGCGATGTTCCGCCCGGCAGCGTGTAAAACGCGGCGCGCACACTCGCCGCGGCCTTGGCGGCTGACTCGTGCCTGGTCTCTGTGCTCAGGGCAACGACAGTTCCACCGGTTGGCCAGAGACCGGGACGGGTCGAAACCATGGTCTGCTGCCCGGCCTTTCGAAACTGCAGCGCCGTATCCAGCGCCCCGGTCAGGTCGTCGGCAATGACGGCCCAGCGCTCGGCCACTCAGGCCACCAGCGGCAGCGTGTCCGGTGCGTGCGTCAATACCCCCACCTGTGGCGTGGAGCCGCTGGTCCGCGCCAGGGCCGAAAGCGCGGTCTCCACGTCCGGCGCGGTGTCGAACCCCAGCGCATCTGCCTCGTGCCGAGCGATTCCGTCCGATACCAGCACCACGCGCGCGTATTCCCGCACCCTGGCCCAGGCAACGGCCAGCGAAGCGGCCACGCGATCGTCGATCTCGTTGCGCTCGTAGCGTCGCAGCAACGCATCCGCCGGCTGCGCGGTGTAGTCCAGCATGTCGGGGTGCGTCACGGCGACGCCTTCAGGGCACGGCGTCACCACGATGATCGTCCCGCCCGGCCGCACCATCAGCATCGCCGGATACAGGCTCTTATGCGCCTGCCAGAACTCGATGTCGCACGGATGCGACCCGGCCACCACTGCGTCCAGACCGGCGGGCGCGCGAACGCCGTAAATCCGCCGGGCGTCTTCGACCGTCCGTCGATATGTCGGCCGCGTGGCGCCGAATCGAGCGGTCACAATCCGCCCGTCGGCATTGAGGGTCACGTTCAACACGTGCCGCATGCCGCAGCGCTCGGCAATTAGCTCCATCTCGGCGCGTACCGGCGTATCCACTCGCCCCAGCAGCGGCGTCCTCGCCCGGGCGCTGAACATGTGCGTGGCCGCCGTGGTTGCCGCGCCCGAGACTCCCGGCTGCACGATCTTGGCGCCCGCCGAGAATCCGGCAATGTGATGAGGCACCACGGCGCCGGTCCCAATCACGATGTCGGCCTCGAACAGGTGCTCGTTCACCTCGACCGGCGTCCCGCTCGGCGTCACACCCAGGTCGCGCAAAGGCGCCGTGCGGTGGTCGTGCTGCGTCACCCGCACTCGCGCCAGCACCTCGTCCCCGACCTTCTGACTGACTTCGGCGTCCGTCATCGGCCGGTGCGTGCCCAGCGCGATCATCACCAGGATGTCGTCCGCCGCGATTCCCGCCGTCTCCAGGTCGTCCAGGATTGGTGGCAGCAGCAGGTCCGCCGGCGTCTCCCGCGTGATGTCGTCAATGAGAACAAGGGCGCGCGATTTGCCGCGCGCCGCCTGGAGCAGCGACTCAGACCCGATTGGGTTGTCCAGCGCTTCTCGAATCAGCGCTCGGGGATTGCGCGCCGGCGGTATGGCTCTGGGCGCGTAGACACCCGAAACTTCAACGCCCATGCCGCGAACGGCAAGCGTCTCATCGCCGTACGGCAGGTCGAATCTGCGGATCATGCCGCTAGCACCGATGGGCCCGTTAGGCGGCCACCACCGGATTGCTCAGCACCCCCACGCCTTCCACTTCGATCTCAATCACGTCGCCCGGCGACAGCGCCGACGGCCCCGCGCACGTGCCCGTGTAAATGCAGTCGCCGGGCTTGAGTGTCACGCCCTGCGACGTGTAGGCAATCAGGGCGGCCACGCCAAATAGCAGGTCGTCCGTGTTGCTGTGTTGCTTCACCTCGCCATTGAGCCGGGCCATGATTTCGAGGTTGGTCGGGTCGAGATCGGTGGCGATGCACGGCCCCAGCGGCGCAAATGAATCCATGCCCTTGCTCATCAGCAGCACGCCCGTGGCCATTTCCTTGACCTGCAGGCCGCGCGCGCTGACGTCGTTGCCGCAGCTATAGCCCAGCACGTAGTCCAGGGCCTCGTCCTCGGACACGTTTCGGCAGGTCTTCCCGATCACCGCCACGAGCTCGGCCTCGTAGTGCACCTCGCCGAACGGATCCTTCTGCAGGTCCGGGTCGTTCATCGACTGCGTAAAGTTCGCCGCGTCTGGCAGCACGATGGGCGCGCCGGGGCCGGTAATGGCCGAGTTCGGCTTCATGAAGAGCATCGGGAACTTCGGAATGGCGTCTTCGTCGTGGCCTTCCAGGATGTGCGCCAAGTAGTTGGCCCCAACGGCGATCACGTTGCCGGGATCCACCGGCGCCAGCAATTCCAGGTCGTCCACCGTGCCGACCTGCGCCCCGACCTCGTAGTCGCCGAACATGTCGCCGCTGACGGCGTAAACGGCGCCTGACTCCTTCAGGGAGCCCAGGGCCGGCCCGGATTCAGTCGCGTAACGAACGAATTTCATGCCCAGTGTCCGTCGTGTGGTGCGCGTGTTGGCCCGAAGGCTAGCACTACGTGCCCGCGATTAGAGGCCAAAGAACCGCACCAGTTCTGCTCGCAATTCGTCGGGCGCTTCCAGGCTTGGCCAGTGCCCGACGCCCGGCGTCGAAACCACCTCGGCGCCGGAAAGTCGGGCGGCCAGGATCTGCAGGTCGCTCTCGCTTACCAGGGGGTCAGCGGAGCCGCGTACCAGGAGCGTGGGCGCTTCGATCTCGCCGGCCTCCTCAAGCAACACCCGTCGAGCGCTGCTGGCGAGACAGCCGGATATCACGTCTGCGTCCACCTCGGCCGCGGCGTCGCGCATGGCGTCAAAGTGCGCCTCGGCCAGGTCCTCAACAAGGCCTGCGCGAAGCCAGTCCTCGGCCGTGCCGGCATCCCATCCAGCGTCGGTGATCCTGTTCCGCCGCCCCAATGTTGCCGCCGGATTGTTGTCGAATCCGGCGGTCGAAACGAGCGCCAGCTTTGTCACATGGCTCGGAAAGCGCGCGGCAAAAGCAAGGGCCGCCAACCCACCGTAGGCGTGTCCCACGATTGCCAGGGGCTCAGTCTGACCCTGCGCGTGCAGCACGCGATGCACCAGGGTTGCCGCGTCGTCGACCGAGCCTGTCGCACTCCCGCGTTCACTCTTGCCGAAACCGGGAAGGTCCAGCACATACGCGCGGCACGTGTCGGCCAATCCCTGGGTGACCAGGTCCCACGCGGCCCCGCCCGGCCCAACGCCGTGGATGAACAGGACCGTGGTGCTGCCGCTACCTCGCACGTCCAGTGAAACGCTGCGGTTGTCAACGCTGACCAACGGCATTGGGCTATGACTCGCTTTTCCAATCCAGGGCGTCGGCGTTCGCAATATACGGCAGCCCGCGAAAACGCCCTTCCAGGTCGAGCCCGTAGCCAACCACGAATATGTCCTCGATCTCAAAACCAATCCATCGCGGCTTGACGTCAACTACGCGTCGCGAAGGCTTGTCCAGCAGCGTCACTACCTCGATCGAACTCGGCCCTCTGGACTCCAGCAGCTCCCGCGCGGCCGCCGCCGTCCGGCCGGTATCCACGATGTCCTCCACGATCAGCACGTCCCGCCCGGCAATGTCGCAACCCAGGTCCTTCACCACCTGCACTTCGCCGCTTGACTCACGACCGTCATAGGAGGCCAGCGCCAGCGACTCCACCTGGTGCGCCGTGCTCAGGGCGCGCGTCAGATCGGCGGCAAAGATAAACGCCCCGTGCAGCACCAGTACCAACACCGGCTCGCGACCTGCGTAAACCGCCGAGATTTCCGCGCCAAGCTCGCCAACGCGCTCTGAAATGTCGTCGGCGGAAATCACCTCCGGCAGCCGCACGCCGGACACAGCGCCCGTCGATGCTTCGGCGACAGTCATGCGATCCGGAGGCGCCTCGGTAATTTGCAAACCGTCTGGTTCAATAGCGATCTGCAAAAAGTGTGCGGAGTCTTGCCGTGGTACCGCAAACGCCCTGCCAGGGCCCAGCCGGCGAATGCGCGAAACCTCGCACCACGCTGCCCGACTACCTTGCACCCGGACTCGACATCCTGATCGTCGGCATCAATCCCGGCGCTTCTTCCGTTCGGGCTGGCCACTACTACGCCGGGCCCGGCAATCGCTTCTGGAACGCCGCCAACCGGGCCGGCCTGTTCGGCGAGCCCTTGTGGCCTGAAACGGACGCCCGCGTCCTGAACTTCGGCATCGGACTCACCGTTGTTGTGAAGCGCCCGACCCCTACGGCCAGGGACCTTCGAGCCGCCGACTACCGCCGTTGGGCGCCGGTGCTCACGGAGAAGATCAAGCGCTTCCGGCCCCGCATCGTCTGCTTTCAGGGCATTGGCGGCTACCGCAGCTACCTCAAGTACGGCGAAGGCCGTCCTGCACCGCCGCGCCTGAGGCCGGGCTGCCAGCCTCGCCCGCTGGAATCCTCAGTGGTATTCCTTGCTCCCAGCCCCAGCGGCCTGAACACGCGCTACTCGCTTAAAGACCTCGTCGGCTGCTACCGACAGCTCCGAGCATTGCGAGACGAGCTCAGCTGCGCGTAAGCAACGCCCCCGCCCTGCGCGCCGTCTAGCCGCCGCCGACCCCCGCGGTCCGCTTCAGATCGTCCAGCGCTCGCCGCGCCTGCTCCAGCGTGGATCGCGCCGCCGCCCGCCCGCGGTGGTATTGGATGATCGGCGGCAGCACACGCGTCTCGATAATCGAGTCAACACGCTTGTTGGTCCGCTCCATCTTCGCGGCGCTCCGCCGCAGGCCGCGCCGCACGTTCACCGTGGCTTCCACGATGGCGATGGCCCCCAAAACTCCGGCCACGAACGCCGCCAGCCCAATGATCAGCCCCTGGACGACCAGGACGATGATCGCGATATCGCGCGCGGCTTCCATCAGGACCGGCTGCCGCGTCGCCGACTGCGTCGGCGCCGACGCCCGCGCGAGCGTTGGGAACGACGGCGCACCGTCGCTTCAGCCTCCCTGGCCGCCTCTTCCGCCGCGTTGCGGATGGCGCTCAACCGTTCCGGCAGCGTGTCCATGATCTTCTGCGCCTGCTGAGGCGCGGCAATCGTGCCTATCGCTCCCCCAACAAAAAACCCGGCGGCTGCGCCAATGATGATCCAGGCCATGTGCGATTCCACTCATCTCCACCAGCGCAGCGCCATCTGCAGAACCCGGCGAAACTTCCTGAGGGCGCCCGAAGTCGAACTCGTACCGTCCTTCACCACGTCACTCACAAGTTCCGTGGTGTCTTTCACGGTGTCCACCGTCTCCCGGGCCGACTGAATGATCGGTGTGACATCGGTCCGGATTGCTGCCAGCAGACGCCACACCAGCATCCCGGTAATCAGGATGACGATCGTCGTAACCAGCGCCACCGCCGCCAGCACCACCACCGCGATGTCGCGAACGCCTGCCAGGTCCACGCTCAGGCTCGCGAGGGTGTGAGGCGGCGCAAAGGCCGACCGATCATGCGTGCGACCAGCCGCAAGCGCACTCGTCGCCAGGCCTTGTCAACCATGCGTCGCTCCGAGCGTGAAATCTGCCGGCGGCCGTACGTGGCACGAACATACGTCTCCGCAACAACTTCGGGCGGGGCCGCCCCGCCGGAGGTTGATTCAATGGCGGGCGTCGGAAAAAGCTCCGCCGCCAATTGGCGGCCAAGTTCCGCTGGAGTGAATCCCTCGGCAACATTGTACCCCGCCCGCGCCGCCCATTTGACCATGCGCTCGTATCGCCGGCCAACCGCTGAGCGCGGATTCTGAAGAACGTCGCGGACCAGCGACCCAAGCAGGTAGAGCACGACCAACATGATGAGAGCGGCTCCAGTCACAATCAGCGCGAGAATCGCTCCCCCGAGGTTCCCCAGGAACTCTTGAATCGGATTGAGGTCGTCGGTCGGCGTCAACGGTTGAAAGTCCGCCGAGTCCAGCTCGTCGAGTTCGTCAAGAAACTCATCCACCATCGAAAGGTCGGCGGCATCCGGGTTGATGGTGCCTCCGCCGTCCACGCCTTCGGCAGCGCCGCCGCGCACTTCGGGTGCCCTGAATCCTGACGGTTCAAAGAGCACCCATCCATATGTGGGGAAATACACCTCCACCCAGGTGTGCGCATCGCTCGGGTTAACGATGTAGCGCTGGGTGACCGGATCGAATACTCCCTGCGCATAGCCAGCCGCCACGCGCGCCGGAATCCCCATGGCTCTCACCAGCACGGCCATGGTCGAGGCGATCAACGTGGAGTGCCCGCGACGAAGGTCAAATAGGAAGTAGTCGGTGGCGTCCCGGTCTGGCGGCAGCGGCTCCGTGTCCTGGGCGAACGGAAACCGGCGCATAAAGAACTCGGTGGCGCGCGCCCGGTCGAGTGCCGTGTCACCCGTGTCCGCCAGTCGCGCGGCAAACTCAAGGACGCGGGGCGGTAATTCGGGCAGCTCGAGATAGCGTTCGGCCCACGCGGGGTACGTCGTTGGCGCTTCCCGCAACTGTTGGCTCGTCGCGGCTGCAAGCGTCGAATCCACGGAATACACCAGGCGCTGCCCGACGCGTCTCGTGGCGCGGATTGATGCGTAGTCGTCTACGGCCACCTCGCGCTCGGCCACCTGGATCTGATACGGGCGATTGAGACGCAAAGCATCCCCCGGCGCGAACAGGATTGCTGAATTCGAGTCCAGAATCTCAATGTTGGAGCGCGACGCAAGCCGCGACCGGAGATTAATGCTCTCGGTCAGAGGTTCGTTGGCTCTGCGTCCTTCCAGCATCCGCATGGTGCTGCGCCAGCCTTGGCCGGTATAGGTATCGAAGGTCTGACCGCGCCAATATGACGGAACCGTGCTTTCGATAATCAGCGTCTCCTTGCGCGCGAACGGTTCCGGTCCCGAGAGCGCGAGCGTTTCGCGTCCGGCCAGGGTGGAGCCCGAAGGATTGGTAACTCCCCCGAACACGCGCTGAATCCCGGCTTCGACATTGCCCCAGCCATCGCCCATGTACGTCCAGAAGGCTTCGGCTAGGGGGTTTCCACCAGCGCGCGGAAGGATCAGCGACAGAAACACGACAGCGGTGATAAGCAATGCGCTCACGATCAGGACGGTGGGGCCAAGCTCCTCCGAAAAGTCGGTATGCGTGTCTTCCCACCTGGCTTCCAGCGAGGCCAGCCGCGTGTGCACGGTCAGGGCCAGTGCCGCGATCAGAAAGATGGCGAACGGCGGCCAGTCGGGACCGATGTACGTGATGTTCACCGCGATGGCCAGCGTGCCCGGCGCGATCGCCAGATAGGCGTTGCGAAGGCGAAACGCCGCCCAGGCCGCCGTGAAGCCCATGCCCCAGGCCGCCATGGTCATCCAGAACAAGAACACCACGTTGTCCCGGCTGACCTGGAACGCGAACGCGGCTTGGAACCACGACTCCAGGCGGAAGAATAAGTCTTGAAACAGCCCGGCGCTCTCGCCCACGGCCGTCGCCAGCGGCTGTTCGCGCACCAGGTTTCCGGCCTGTCGTATCTGCACCCACTCCACGGTGTCTCCAAAAAGCAGGACGAAGTTGCGAGCGGCGTCAAGCGGACCTGGGAACGCTTCCGAAGCCACGATGTATGCCACGGCCAGGTCGCTGACCATTCCGATCAGGACGATCGATCGGGACGACAGTCGGCTACGTGATAGCGCGAATCCAAAGGCGACGGCCACGACGGCGACTGATAGCAGCACTTCCGTCCCCGGAGCCCAGCCAACCGCGTGGATACTGACCAGCGGGGCCAGCGTGGCTGTTCCAACCAGGATCAGCGGCAGCCAGGCCGTGCGCGGGAGCTGCAAGGCTCGGGTCAGCGGCCGCGGGCGACTGGCAACGCTGGCGGTCATACTGCTCTCACGCCGGCGCCAGCGTGACGGGACGCCGCTGGGTGCGCTCAATCTCGGCGAAGTTCTGCCCGTCGGCCTTCAGCAGTTCAAAACGCATCCCCTGGTCGACGCCCACAAATCCGATGCCCGCGGCGCCGGCTGCCGGTCTGAGACCCGCATTCGATGCGCCGGGCCCGAATGTTGAAGCGTCGATCGCGACAGCCAGTGGGTAAATCGCTCGGTGGCCCAGTTGGGTCAGGCTGGTAAGCCATCGCGGGTCGGCTGAGGGCGTAATCGCCACCAGGCTCGTACCGCGGCCCAGCCCGGCTGCGCTTGCGGAGAGAAACTCGTGAAAGGGCGCAGTGCCAGTGGCCTGAACGACCGCCAGCGTCTCCAAAATACGCCACAGCTGTTTCAGCCCCTTCTGGGGCTCAATCAGGTGTCGCCCCTGGCGGCTCAGGGCAACAAAGCCGACGGCCTTGTTGTCTCGCACAAATTGATGGGCCAGCGACGAAACAATCTTGACGCCGTACTCCTCGGTAGACTCATCGCCGTGACCGGCCTGAACGTCCCGATGCAGGTCAAGCGCTATCCAGAGATTGGCCGTCGGCTCCAGGTCGAATTCCTTGACCAGCAACTGCGAGCGACGTGCGCTGGACAGCCAGTGGATCCGCTTGAGCGGATCGCCCGGTTGAAACTCCCGCAAGCCGCCCGCATCCGACGTGACCTGGTGCGTGCGAATCGACGAACGGGAGGTCCCCACCATCGACCCGGCGGGGATTTCGACGTCCGCCATGATCGAAATTGGGGGATAAACCACAACGGTGGTGCGAACGTCAATCCGACGCTCCGAGGCGAAAATCCCGAATGGGTCGCCAACGCGAAGGTCAGTCGGTCCGAGTCCATAGAGTCCGCGACGTTCCGCCAGACCACGTGAAATCCAGCGCTTTCGCTGTCGAGGGCCGAGGCTCTCGGCGACTGACGCCTGGTACCCGGGCAATTCCGAATGGTCATCCACTTCCACAAGCAGAATCGGCAGGCGGCTGGTATTGACGAGTTCGAAATCCTCCTGAACCTCGTCTCCCACAGTTATCTGATGCCCGCGAAGTCGTCGACGCAGGGTCAACGACCGCGCGGCGTTGCGAGTCCAGACGTAGGAGAGCAGCACAAGGCCGCCCAGCGCATAGAGCAGCCAATAGGCAATGGGCGACGTCGTGACCATGGCAGCCACCAGCAATACACCCAAGAGGATGACGATGGCTGGCCGCTCAAGGCTGACTGACGAGTTGGTCTCGGACGGTGCGCTTGCCACTGGGCCTCCACCGCCCGAATGAGCACCCGGTTCCGAGTCCGGGTGCCTCGTCCACGCTGCGTACAGTATGCGCGGAAACCATCATGCCCGGCTAGAGCGACCGCCGCGAAGAGGCCGAATCACAGGTCAGGGTCCCGATGTATCTAGCGGCCGTCGGATCCGCACGCTTCATTTAGGCCGTCACACCAAGCCCTTGTACGACGGCGCCCAGCGCCGCGCCCGCGAGAATCAGCCAAAGCGAGTTGGCTTTGGTGAAGATGAGAACGGCAAGCGCAACCAGCGCTGCCAGGATTGTCGGCACATCGACCAGCGCCGACCGTCCAAGCAACACCAGCACCACGGTCATCAGGCCCACGGCGGCCGCGTTGACGGCGTCGAGAATGGGTGCGGTCACACGAGAGGACCGCAGACGCTCCACCAATGGGTGCACTGCGGCCACGAAGACAAACGAGGGCAAGAAGATGGCGATCGTTGCCACGATCGCACCCGGGACTCCGGCCAGCAGAAATCCAATAAACGTTGCTGTCGTGAACACGGGGCCCGGCGTCACCTGACCAATGGCTACGGCATCCAGCAGCTGTGTTTCCGTGATCCATCCCATACGTTCCACAAAGTCGCCCCGGAGAAACGCCAGCAGCACATATCCGCTGCCGTAGAGCACGGCGCCGATCTTCAGGAAAAGCAAGCCCATGCCCGGCAGGCTGAACGAAATAGGCGCCGCGCCGACCGCGCCAACGCTGGCCAGCGGGGCGAGCAGCACCCCCGAAAGGCGTCCGGTCAGCCAACGCGGGCGTTGAACCAGGGCCCCCGCCGCGCCGCCACCGAACAGGAGCAGGAGTTCATTGACGCCCAGCAGTCCAAGCACAATCACCACGGCGGCCAGGAGTCCGGTCTGCCAGCGGCGTACAACCACGCGGCCCAGACCCCAGATGGCCTGCGCCACAATGGCAATCACCACCGGCTTGACTCCATAGAGCACCCAGCTCACCGCCGGCGTCGATCCGAACTCGACATAAACCCACGCCAGCACCGATACCATCACCGCGGCGGGGGCAATGAAGGCGACGCCCGCCCCCGCGAGTCCTCGCCAACCGGCCCGTTCCCGGCCAAGGTGAATCGCCATCTCGGTTGAGTTGGGGCCCGGAATCAGGTTCGTCACGCCCAGCAGATCCAGGAACCGCCGGTCCGTCAGCCATTCCCGCCGGGTCACGAACTCGTGCCGCATCATGGCAATATGCGCCGCCGGGCCCCCGAACGCGGTCAGCCCTAGCCGTAGAAAGAGCAACGTGATGGTCAGCGGCCGTTCGATGTTTCGTGTCCCTGGATGTTGACGCGGCCAAGCGCAATCCTCCGACAACCGCGTATTCTGCACTAAGCTCTATGAAATGAACCTCCGAAACTCTGCCATTCATCGGCGCCCGGCGTCTGTGGTGGCCCTGGCGCTCATCCTGTCGATGGCGCTGGCGGCCATCACCTGCGACGGGACCGTCGAGCCGCTTGCCACACCCACGCCCGCCCCCGAGCTCAAATTCGAGATTCAGACGGAGGAAGTCGGCCCCAGCCGAACCAACGTGATTCTGCTGGCGACCAACATCGGTCAAACCGACGTCCTGGTCGAAACGTCCCTGACGCTCGCCGAAAACGCGGGATCGGACAGAGACTACAGTCCAACCACCCGCGCCAAGATCACCAACGACGGCGGCCGAGAAGTCGGCGGCGGTGCTCGCGAAATCAAGACGCTGACCTGGGTTCCCGAACGTTTGCGGGCCGGCATCACGCTCCGCTGGGAGTCGGCCCTGCGTTGCCTCGTCGACGAACCCATGCGGGTCTCAGCGCGAATCACCTCCGTCGAAGTTGGCAACGTTCGCGAGGCTTACTTTGACGACCTAACCAGGGATGCCGAAGTAACCTGCCTGCCCCCGCGCCAACCGGGAACCTAGCCGCCTGGCACCGCCGGCACCACCACTTCGGGCCGCGCCGGCAGATCCTCCGGCCGCAACGCAATCTCGGTCTCCGCCAATCGGCGCACCTCGCGGCCAACCAGGAACCCCGTCTCATCCAGCGGCGCCGTGGGGTGTCCTGGCAAACGGGACGTCCGGTAGTGAATCGGAACCGTGATCGCTGGTCCAATCTCGTCCATCGTCGCGGCCGCCGTCTCGCCGTCGATCGTGTAAAAGCCGCCCACCGGGATCAGCAGCACTTGGTGTCCCCGGCACTGCGCCAGCAGATTCGTATCCAGCCGGTGTCCCAGGTCCCCCAGGTGCAGCAGGCGAATCCCGCCCACCTCAACCGACATCAGCGCCGTGCGTCCACGCTCCCGGCCTTGCGCTTCGTCGTGATAGGCCCCGCCGATCATGCTCAGCGTCACGTCCCCAACCGACACCGTACCTGGATGCCAGCCGCTGTCCGAGATGCCCCGCACAACCTTCGGTGTCCCCGGCGCCAGCCCCACGTTGTTGTGATCGGCGTGCTCATGGCTGACCGCGACCAGGTCAATCGGCGGCAACTCGGGCACCGGATAGCCCAGATCCACGTTGAACGGGTCCAGTAGCACGTGTGTCCCGCCGGGACTGCTCAGCAGAAACGTCGCATGGCCCAGCCAGCGGAGTCGTGTTGTTTGGCCGCCCGCCCGAGCTTCGGGCTGGGATGAAAGCTCAGAGTTCACGACGACCCTCCAGCGCCTGCGCGATCGTAGCCGCGTCAACGTACTCAATGTCCCCGCCCGTCGCCAGTCCACGCGCCAGCCGCGTGACCCGCACCCCCAGATCACTCAGCCGCTGCCGGATCTCCATGGCGGTGGCGTCACCCTCGATCGTTGCATTGGTTGCCACGACAATCTCGCCTGCGCCCTCGCGTCCCGCACGTCGGACCAGCAGGTCAATGGTCAGGTCGTCCGGTCCGATCCCTTCCAGCGGTGAGATCGCGCCGTGAAGCACGTGGTACAGCCCGTGGAATCCACCGGAATTCTCAATCGCAACCAGATCCAGCGGGTCCTCCACCACGCAGATCAGCGCGGTGTTGCGAGTCGGGTCCTTGCAGATCGCACAGGGATTGGCATCAGCGAAGTTTCGACAACGCTCGCATGTCTGAATGCCCTCATGCAGCGCCGCAATGGCTGTGCCGAGCACGCGCGCCTGGCCTGACGACCCGCGCAACAGAAAAAATGCCAGGCGCTGGGCGGTTTTGGGCCCGATCGTCGGGAGCCTCGCCAACTCCTCGATCAGCCGGGTAACCGCGCGCGGCAGCGCGTCCGCCACGCGCTAACCCAGGCCCGGAATCTTCAGCCCGCCGGTCAACCCGCCCAACTTGCTCTTGGCCAGTTCCTGCGACTGCTCCATGGCATCGTTCACCGCCACCAGGATCATCTCCGCCAGGAACTCCGCATCATCCGGATCGATCACGGACGGGTCGATGTCGATCGAGACAACCCGCTGGTCCCCCGTGGCAACCACCTTGACTGCCCCGCCGCCGGCCGTGGCCTCCACGGTCATCGCCTTCAGTTCCTCTTGAACCTTCTCCATTTGCTTCTGAAACTGCCGAAACATCTTCATGGACATGCGTCAACCTCCCGTGGTGGCATTGTCTGAGATTGGTCTGGCCCCATACTCGCGCATTGCTACGCGTACGACCGGATCGTCGTCCTGAGCCGACCCGGTCGACGGGCGTGTCGTCGGCGCCATTGTGCCCCGCTGCTCGTTCTGGATCTGAATCGGATGACCCAGCACCTGGGACAGGGCGCGTGCGACCTGGCGGAGCGCATCGGGCCTCTGTACCCGGTCGAACAAGAAGCGACTGCGATAGCCCAGGGTCACAGTGCCGTCCGAATAGGCGATCACCTCCGCTTCGCCGACGTACGGCGCGATCTCGCGCGACTCCTGTCGGATCACCGAAACCCACGCGTCCTTGCAGGCGGCAATCGAGGCTGCGGAGATCTCGCCAGCTGCCGCGCTCACGGGTTGCGGTGCGGGTGGCCGGGCAACCTCCGTGCTCGGTGCCGCGCTGGCAGGCGCCGGCTGTGGAGTTGTCCCCGGTGCGCCGACCGGCCGCCGGGATTCCTGGGCAGGTGCTGCGGTCGCCGCCGGCGGTGAGATCTCCGTGACCGCCAGTACCGCCCGCGCGAACGCCAGTTCCAATTCAAGCGTCGCGTCCACGCCGCTCCGCGACGGCGGGTCCGGCTCCGCGAACACCTCCAGCGTCCGCACGATGTCGCGCAGGCTCGAACTCTCCGTCCGCCGCGACAGCTCGAACGCCTCGTCCTCCGTCAGGTGCCCCACGGCCGTCGCTTCCGGTGACGTCTTCAGGATCAGAATGTCTCGCAGGATGTCGATGATCTGCTGGCGCAGCGTGTTTGGACTCGTCCCGTCCTCGATGGCCTGACCAATCGCCTGCAAACCGGCTGCGGCATCCCCGTCCATCAGGTGGCCCAGCAGTTGAATCACCGCGTCGCGCCCCGTCAGCCCCAACATCGAGTTCACGGCGTCCGCGGTGGCCTCGTTATCGCTGTACGCCAGCGCCTGGTCCAGCAGGCTCACCGCGTCCCTTGCGCTGCCGCCCGCGTTGCGAGCCAGCGTATGCAGCGCCGCTTCCTCGATCTGCGCGCCCTCGGATTCGGCAATCGTGCGCAGTTGCGCCGTCAGCTCCAGCACCCCGATCCGCCGGAACGTCAGGTGCTGCGTCCGCGACCGGATCGTCGCCGGCACCCTGTGCGGCTCCGTCGTCGCCAGCACGAACAGCGTCTGCGGCGGCGGTTCCTCCAGCGTCTTCAGCAAGGCATCCTTCGCCGGCGCCGACAGTTGGTGAACCTCGTCGATGATGTACACGCGGTAACGCCCCGCCCCCGGCGCAAACTGCGTCAATTCCCGGATCTCCCGGATGTCGTCGATCCCGCGGTGCGAGGCCGCGTCCATCTCGATCAGGTCCAGAAACGACCCGCTGGCAATCGCCTGGCAGTGCTCGCAACTGCCGCACGTTTCCGCCTGGATACCTTCCAGGCAATTGACCGCCTTCGCCAGTAGCCGCGCCGCCGTGGTTTTGCCCGTCCCTCGTTCGCCCGAGAAGAGATATGCGTGACTCAGCCGGTTATGCACCAGCGCGTTCTGCAGCGTCCGCACCACGTGCTCCTGGCCAATCAGCGCATCGAACCGCTGCGGGCGGTAGCGGTTGTACAGCGCTTGGAACGATGGCGGTCGCGACGCGGCCACGGAAGCCTCCCGGCATGACGGCAGCGTCATGATAGAGATAGAGGCCGCGCACCCGCCGTCGAACCCCCCAACAACGCCTTACCGACGGGCCGCGGCTCCGGCCAGGTGGACTCGCGGCGCCCGAAGGGGGCTTCGTACCGCTGCTTCCTCTCGGACCTGACGGGGTTGGAAGGCCTTCGTCGCACGAGGCCCGGCGTTCAATACCGAGCGTCGAGGGCAGACACGTTGCGGAGGGACCTCGGGCGGGGATTCAGCCCGCTATAGCGGATTGCGGCTCAAGGGCACCGCTAGCTCCCCACCTAGCGCGGCCTCATTTCGATACTGGCACGCTCCTCCCCCCCGGTCAACGCCCCAGTGCGTGGGCCTATTCCTGCGGGGGCGACGTCCGCGACTCACCCGTCGTCCTCGCCCTCCGCAATACGGGCGTCCGCGGGCGAAACTCAGCAGCAACAAACCACCAGACCCCACCCAAGCCACCCCTAGCACCCGGCCACCACCAAAGGTTCCTAATCTCGCCCGTTCCGATTCACTCCTTGTATGTTCCGCGAACCTTGGATTCACCAGCGTGAAGGTGCAGGGGTCGGGACACACCGATCTCCACTTGGACGTGAGAGACCGTGAGTGAGCAGAGCCGACCCGGACCTGACGCTGGCGCAGATCCCGAACAGGTGCCGGGGGCGTCAAGAACACGAGCCCGAATCTGCAAGGTCAGGCGTGCAGCCAGCGTTGCCGGCAGGCACCCAATGTCGGCGCAAACGGAGGTCCCGGTGGGGACCGATGTGGCGAAGGCCCAGTTGGACATCGGCGTCGAGCCGACGGACGCGACCTGGGCGGCGCCGCGCTTGCGGGGCAGCCTGCGGCGCTCGCAGGAGCAACTCCACCCGCGGCGGCCCACCCGCGGCGTGCTCGAAGCCAGCGGCATCGACCGGATTCCACGGTAGTGTCGGCGGCCAGTTGCCCACGTGGATCGACGCCGCCAGCACCTGGTGAGTCGAGTCGGGATTCGTCAGCAACTGCCGGCTCGGCAGCGCCGTCAGATCTTCGCGCTGTCGCAGCCCAAGCCGCGCCACCTCAAACCCGACCGCCGCCAGTGCCACCAACTCCAGGACCAGCAGAACAGAGCCCGGATCCGCAGATAGATCAACGGTCGGTTGGAAGCGCCTTCCGCGTCACGGCAGCCCCGTCGCTGCACTGGTCGAACCTCCACGTAATGGCTGGCGATGCCGGTAGCAAGGCTGAGTGTCGACTCTCCGCGCCTCTCGGGTCAGACCGCCCCATTCCCCGCCGCCTGCCGCTGCCGAACCAGCGCCAGGTTGTTTGAAATCACCTGGTGCTGCTGGGGATTCGATGCCGGCGAGTACACCTGGAGCGCTTGCTCGTAGTGGTACGCCGCTTCGCTCAAGAGCTCAGGTTCATTCTGCTTCGCCATCCCGAACAACATGCTCCCCAGGTTCGCGTGCGCCACTGCCGCCTGCGGTGGCGCGTCCGGTCCCGTCCAGACCTGCAACGCCGCCCGAAACGCATGCACGCTCCCTGCCAGGTCTGTCTCGTTGCGGCCCTGCGCCCGGAACGCTAGCGCCATCCCCAGGTTGAATTGCGCCACCGCGTGCGGCGCCGGGTGCGTCGCCAGCGGACGCGCCACGCTTGATGTCCGCAGGCGATCGATCGCCTGATTCAGATGCGATGCGTCCCGCTCCGTCGAATGCAGCGTCAGATACACCAGCCCCGCGTTCAGCTGGCTCGCTCCCGCGTCCTCCAGCCGTCCCAGCGACGTCCACAGCCCAGCCGCCCGATCCAGTGCCTCGGCGGCCTCGGATAGCGACGCCTCCAGCCCCTGGTTTGCTGCCGTCATGATCGCCGACCCCAGGTTGTTCGCCAGTTGAGCCGCCAGCGCCGTCGCCTCCCCCTCGGTGGCTGCCGTCAGTCCCTCCCGAAACGCCCTCACCGCTGCGCCAGTCGACCCCGGAATCCCGCGCTGCGCCAGTTCCGTCTGCGCCAGTCCCCGCTCGTTCCACAGTGACGCCCGGTCGCCGCCCCCGGCATCGGGCGGCAGCAACTCGATCGCCGACTGCAACGCGCTGTCCGCCTGCCGCAGATTCTGTGCCCGGTCTCCGCCGGGACGTTGACCCCACGCCGTCCCCAGCGCCCGGTAAAGCTGCGCCGCTTCCGCTGGATGCTCCGATATGCCCGGCAGGTGAACCGCCCGGTTGTAGCTCGCGATCGCCTCCTGCAGATTCGTGTCACGATCGCCGCGTTCCCGCAACCCGTACGCTGCCGCCCGGTTTGCGTGAACCGCCATCGCCACGCCCACCTCGGTGTCGTCCACCACGTCGGCCGCCTCGTCGAACCGCGACAACGCCTCGTCCGCCGACGCCGGATTGCTCGCCAGCAGCCGGCCCGAACCGTTCAGCAACGACACCAGCATCCCCCGCGCCTCGGCACGTCGCGCGGCTGCGATCGCCTCGTCGAACACCCCGACTGCCTGACGGACGCTGAACGGATCGTCCGGCTTCGCTGCCTGGCCGGCCGCCCGCGCGTGACCCGCCAGCAACCGCGCCTGCAACGTGTGGTGACCGACGGCGCCCAGCGCCCCAGCTGTCTGCGTGTACGTACGCTGCGCATCCACACGACGCCCGGCCCGCCACTGTGCCTGTCCCAGCCGCTCGCTTGCTCCCGCAAAGAGGTCCGGAAGCTCCTGCGGCGTGAACACCAGCAACGCCCGCGCCGCCGCCTGCGCCGCTTCTTCTAACTCGTCAGTCGGCGCATCCCCATCCAGCAGCGCCCCGGCCAGGTCATAATTCGCCAATCCAAACTCCACCGGCGCCGTCTCCACGCACAACGCCCGCGCCGCTGCCCGCAACTCCCCAACGCTCCTCGCTGTCACCCGGAGACCTTCCCAGGAGTCTCGACTTTTTCCGTTCCTCTCGGCGACCTGCAAGGAACCTCCAAGAGCACCCAAACCGCAATCTCGGCTTCAATCACTACTTGCTCGGACTCTCGCGGATCCGGTCAGTCTACGAACCCCAACAGACCATTCACCTGCCAGCTATTCCTCAGCCCTCACCCCTCGAATCCCGCCGCATTTACGAGCGAACCCGCATGATCGTTGCCCAGGCGGTGAAGTCGGTGTCGGGGGTTGCGCCGAAGGGTTCACGGCGGACCTCGAGGACTTCGAAGCGGGGTTCGCAGCAGGCGGCGATGACCTGGAGCGGGTGCCGGGGATAGCCGCGCGGGTCGGGTTCGCCGGTCTCTGGATCGCGGTTGTCGGCGCAGCCGGTGAGGCTGATCCAGTGACCGCCGGGCACGAGCCAGTTGGCCACCTGGCCAACGAAGGCGTCGCGGCCCGACTCGTCGAAGGTGGCCCAGACGCTGCGGTCGAAGGCGAGGTCGAACGGTTCGTCGGGGGACTCCCTGAGGAAGTCGGCTCGGCGAAAACTCAGTTCGCCTTCCGAGTCAGCCGCCAGGCGTTGGGCCTCGTCGATTGCCGCCTGGGAGATGTCGACGCCGAGGACGCGATAGCCGAGGGCGGCCATCTGGGCGGCTTTGCCGCCGAGGCCGCAGCCGATGTCGAGCAGGCGTCCGCCGGGCGGGGCGAAGCGGGCAAGGAGATCGGGCAGCGGACGCCAGGGGTGACCGTCGTCCCAGGGCGTTTCGCGTTGTTGGTACCTGGCCTCCCAGTGCTCACGGGTGCGGCGGGCGGCGCGCTGTTCGGCGTCGTCCGTCACTGGGACGCCCGGGGCTGCATGGCCTGCCGGTAGATCTCGAGGTCATCGTCGCCGAAGACGACGAAGCGGACTTCGTCGATGTCGAGATTGGCGACGGCGGTGCTCACAGCATCCAGCGCGGTCTCCGCGGCCATGTCCTTTGGGTAGCCATATACGCCGGTGCTGATGGAGGGGAAGGCGACAGTGCGGGCGCCGTGGGCGGCGGCGAGTTCGAGGGAGTGGCAGTAGGCCGAGGCAAGGAGCTCGGGCTCACCGGCGTTTCCGCCGGACCAGACCGGGCCAACGGTGTGGATGAGGTGGTCGGCGGGGAGGCGGCCGGCGGTGGTGCGGACGGCCTGGCCGGTGGGGCAGCCGCCGATCCGGCGGCACTCGGCCATGATGTCGGGGCCGCCGGCGCGGTGAATGGCCCCATCCACGCCGCCACCGCCCCTGAGGGCGGCATTGGCAGCGTTCACGATGGCGTCGACCTGCTGAACGGTGATGTCGCCCTGGACGAGCGTCAAACGGGCCTTACCGACCCTTAGCTCGGTCATTTCATTTCTCCAAGCAGGCAGCTGTCATTCCGCGACCGGCCGGACGTGTACGAGGAGGCGGCTGGGGTGGTTGGGGTCGTGGTAGACGGCCTGGTGGGCCGGCTCGACGCGCCGGGATACGCCGAGGGGCTCGCCGGTGTTGGGATTGGCGTCGAAGCGGGGGTAGTTGGAGGAGGAGATGTCCACGCGCAGGCGGTGGCCGGGAGCGAAGCGGTTGGCGGTGGGGTAGAGGACGATGCGGAACTCGTAAATTTCCCCGGGCTCCAGGAACTCCTCGCGGTCGAAGCCGTTGCGATAGCGGGCGCGGAGGATGCTGTCGGCCAGATTGAGCTCGTAGCCGCCGGGCGTGGCCTGGCTGTGGGGATAGACGTCCAGGAGCTTGGCGGTGAAGTCGGTGTCGACGGCGCTGCTGGCGGCGAAGAGCACGACCTCGACGGGGCCGGCGATCTCGAAGGGTTCGTCGAAGGGGTCGGTCTCGAAGCTGAGGACGTCGGGACGGCTGGCGAGGGAGAGGGTGTCGTGGTGGCCGTGGAAGCGGCCGGGCTGGCCGCGCTGGTCGAAGCCGCCGGAAGGCAGGGCTTCCTCGGCGGCGCTGATGGATCCGCCGGTGGTGGGGACGGGGTTGCGCGGGTCGAAGGTGAAGCGGGTGGGGTCGGTTGGCTTGTTGGGCGGATCCTTGGCGAGCGAGCCGTCGGCTTGCAGGTAGAGGGCGGTCTCGGCAGTGTCGGACGGGGGCCACCGGTTGGCGGATTCCCAACGGCCGCCGTGCCAGAGGCGGCCTTCGAGGTCGGCGGGCGGGCGGCCGAGCTGGCCGCCCATGACGAAGTAGCGGACGGGCGGCTCGCGGTCGAGGCCGGTTTCCATGTCCTTGAGGTGGTGATCGAAGAAGCGCAGCCGGAGGTCGTCGTAGAGGGGGAGGGCGGATTCAAGGCCGAGGTCGACGTCGCCGGCGGAGGTTTCCTCGGTCGTGGGCTCGCCGTGGCGCCAGTGGCCGAGGAGCAGGGACATGGGGCTGGACTTGAGGCGCCGCAGGGCATGGAAGTTGGCGACGGCGCCGCGGGGATAGGTGTCGTACCAGCCGCTCTGGAAGAGGACAGGGACGTCGGCGTGCTCGTGCCAGTACTCGTCGATGGTGTAGCCGCGTTGCGACCAGTAGGGGCCGCTGCCGCCGTGCGTAAGGATGTCCCAGGCCCATTGCTCGTAGAGCGGCAGGAAGCGGAGGGCGGTGCGGCCGGGGCGGAAGCGAAGAGGCGGGCCGAGGATCTCGGGTACACGATCGAACTCGGCGCGGAGGACGCGCTCGAGGTCGGGGTCGGCGCCGGCTTCCTGGCTGGTGATGGCCATGCGGTAGGCATAGCTGATGAAGCGCTGCTCGAGGGCGCCGCCCTGGCGCATGGACGAAACCAGGTAGTTGCTGGTGCCCTGGCCGACGAACTGGGCGCGAAGGTGCGGCGGGTTGAGGGTGGCGAGGGCGCTCTGGTCGGAGCCGGCGTAGGAGGCGCCCATGGTGCCGACGCGGCCGTTGCACCAGGGCTGGACCGCGATCCACTCCACGGCGTCGTAGCCGTCAGGGGCTTCCCTGGCGAAGGGATACCACTCGCCGCCGGAGCGGCCGCGGCCGCGGACGTCGTTGATGATGACCGCGTAGCCACGGCGCGCGAACCAGTGCGCCTTGCGGGCGTAGCGGCCGGAGTCCTTGAGGTAGGGCGTGCGTTCAATGAGGGCGGGGAACTCTGCGTCGAGCGCACGTCCGTTGAGGGCGGGCAGGTAGAGGTCGGCGGCCAATTGCACGCCGTCGCGGGCCGGGATGAGGACATCGGGGATTACGACCGAGTCGTAGGCACGGTGTGAGCCCTGATATCCAGCGTCAGCCTGGCGTGAGTCGGTCCGGTTCGTGATCAAGCCGTCACCTCAGAGTGCAGGAAACACCGCGCGCCCAATGATGCCCGGTTGCGCAGATCAAGGTCGGTGGCCGCGACTTGCGACGAGCGGGAGCGTGGCATTCTCTCGTCGATCTGGGCCGAGGCGGTGGATATGAACCTGGATGATTTGCGAATGACTCCCGAGGACTACCGGCCGAAGCCGCCGAGTGGGCGGCACTACCGGATTGGGTTAATCGGGTGCGGAGGGATTGCGAACGGGGCTCACCTGCCGGCCTACCGGGACTTCGGGTACGAGGTGGTGGCGTGCAGCGACATCGATCCGGCGGCGGTGGAAGCGACGCAGGCGCGGCGGGGGATCGAGGCGGCGGGAACGGACCCGCGGGTGGTGCTGGAGAACCCGCAGGTTGAGGTGATCGACCTGGCGGTGCATCCGCACGCTCGACTTGAGCTGTGGCCGGTCCTGCTGGAGGCGGGAAAGCCGATCCTGTCGCAGAAGCCTTTTGCGATGACCTGGGAGGACGCGGCGTGGCTGTCGAACTCGGCGCGAGACGCCGGGGTGACGCTGATGATCAACCAGCAGGCGCGCTGGGCGCCGGCGCACGCGGCGATCAAGCTGCTGATCGATTCGGGCATCTGCGGTCCGCTGTTCAGCGTGGCGCACGTGCGGCGGGGTTACCAGGACCAGCCGGACAAGTGGTGGCGGGACGTGGTGAACTTCAACATCGTGGACCACGGGGTGCACTTCCTGGACCTGATCCGTCACTTCAGCGGACGCACGCCGGACGCGGTGAGCGCGACGACGGCGATGATGCAGGGGCAGAACGCAGTCTCGCCGTTGAGTCACACGCTGGCGCTGCACTTCGACAGCGGCGACCTGACGGCGATCGATCACTTCAACAACATCGTGCAGAGCAAGGCGGGGCATTCAGAGTTCTGGCATATCGATGGGGCGCACGGTTCGATTACGGGGACGCCGCAGTGGGTGGAGGTGACGCAGCGCGAGGAGCCGGAGCGGCGGGTGCGCTTCCCGATCGAGGGGGCGTGGTTTCCGGAGGCGTTCGGCGGGAGCATGGGTGAGTTGATGGCGGCGTTGAATGAGGGCCGGGAACCGCTGACGTCGAGCCGGGACAACCTGAATACGATCCGGATCGCGGCGGCGGGGGTGCGGAGCAGCGACGAGCGGCGGACGGTGCGGTTGGAGGAGTTTGTCGCTTAGGCACTACCTCCGGCGGGCTACGTAGTCGTCGCCTTTTTGGATGGCGGTGAGGTAGGGGGTGCAGCCGGGGCGGTCTTTGAATTCGGCGAATTGGGCGGGGATTTCGCCGCCGGCGTCGGCGATGGCGAGGTTGATGAGTTCCTCGACGACGTCGGGGTGGTCAGCGGCGACGTTGGTGCGGAGCATTTCGTCGTCGGGGAGCTTGTGCAGGAGCGGCGCTTCGCCCCAGATGGTGGCGTTGCACCACCAGTCGTCGGTTATGACGGTCATGAGCGGGCCCCAGCCGATGCTGACGTGGGAGCGGTGGGACGGCAGGTTTTCACGAAGGGCAGGGCCGATGTCCCGGCCTTCGGTGGTGGCCTGAACGCCGGCAGCGGCGAGGACGGTGGCGGCGATGTCGGTGTTGGTGACGAGGCCGTCGTAGGTCTCACCGGCGCGGGCGCGGTCGGGGTAGCGGACCAGCAGCACCAGGTCGGCCACGGCGCGAGTGAGGGGGTGACCCTGCTTGCTGATGAGGTCCTTGTCGTCGGGGTAGCGCAGGTTGTGGCCGTGGTCGGAGGCGACGATGACAATGGTTTCGTCGGCGCGGCCGGAGAGTTCGAGCTGTTCCATGAAGTGGCCGAACCAGCGGTCGCAGAGGGTGACCTCGCCGGAGTAGTTGGCCTGGATGCGCTTGACTTCGCGCTCGTTGAGCACGTTGCCGTTGGGGGCGTAAAGGGACTGGATGATGTCGGTGACGTCGTCGTCGGGGTCGTAGAGGCGGCGGTAGCTGGCGGGCGGTTCCCAGGGTTCGTGGGGGTCGAAGGAATCGACGACAAGGAAGAAGTCGTCGGCATCGTCGTTGTCGTAGAGCCAGCGGGCGGCGTCGTTGAAGAGGCGGGCGGGGTAGAAGTCGGCTTCCTCGCGCCGGAACAGGTTGTTGGTGAGGTACTGGGTGAAGAATTCGCGGCGTTGATGCTTTTCGGGCAGGCGTTCGGGGACGTGACGGCGGATGGCGTCGGGCGGGAGGGCGGGGCCTGAGCGGAAGCGGTCGGTTTCCTGGCCGCGGATCCACTGCCACTCAGCGAAGCCGCGGTGGAAGTTCTTGCTGGGTTTGAACTGGTGGTAGCAGTCGGTGAATAGGGCGGTGCGGTAGCCGACGTCGGTCAACAGTTCGGAGACGGTGTCCTGTTCCTCGGGGATGGGGCCCCAGCCGGGAGCGCCGGAGAAGTCGCCCTTGTAGTCGCGGTGGCCGACGTAGGGGAAGGTGCGCTGGCCGGTGTGGAGGGCGCGGCGAAACGGCAGGGTGGGCAGGGCCTCGGGGAAGGCGCGGGTGCAGCGGATGGCCTGGGCGGCAAAGGCGTCGAAGTTGGGGGTGCGGATCCAGTCGTTGCCGTAGGCGCCGAGGTGGTCTTTGCGGAGGGTGTCGAAGACGACGAGGACGACGTTCATGGACTGGATCTCCTGGCTTGCAGGTTCAGGGAATGCTGCGGTTGCTGGACTAGAACGTCAACCGGGGACGGTGGATCAATGCGCGCGGAGTTACCAGGGCGAGTCTATTGGGACTGCGCGTTTGGTTGCGGCGGCGTGGAGGATGGCGCGGGTTGGGGGTGTGACGGGGGAGACCATGTAGCCGAGTTGGGCATCGCCGAGGACGGTTACCTGGTTGCGAGGCGCCTTCCGCCAGTGAAGGGCAACGATGAGGCAGATGGCGGCGTCGAGGCAATCCTGGTGAGTCTTGGCGGGCTCTTTGACTTCAGCCAGATTGCGGGCCCACTTGGCGAGGTCGTGCAGGTGCAGCGAGGCGGCGTGGCGACTGGCGGCGAGGGCGACGAGGCGCCAGTCGGGGTGCGAGAATTTTCTGCGATTGGCCGGGTTGTAGCGGGCCGCGCGCTTGCGTTCGAGGATGGCCGGTTCGAGTGCGGGTAGGGCGAGGGCGGGGAAGACTTCAATTGCATGGAGTCCGTTCACGGCCGATCTGGACCGTGGTGGGTTCTGTACGGGTTCGAGCCGTTGGAGGAATTGCCAGATGGGCGCATTGGGGCCGAACATCCGGACTTTGCTTTGGATCGTGCGTCCGCTCCTGGTCTTGCCTTGACTGGCGGGTTGAACACCGCCGCGGAGGCGAGATATGAGCGACGCCGCGACCCTATCGACGGGCCGACTGCCGGTTTGATTGGGTACGACGGTTGGCTGGTCAATCGCAACGAGGACGTAGTCGTGCGTTGATTGAAGCTTTTCGATGATCGTGGCGGCGTGGTCGAAGCCGGCGGTTTCGGGCAGGCGGGTCTCAACCAGACGGTCCTGGGAAAACGAAGCTGACGCGATGCCGCCGGCGGCGTTGCCGGCCCAGGCGGAATCGAATCCGACGAAGGCTTCGCGGCCGGCGGTCACGTGGTCACGATCGGTGTCGGGAACACCGGGATTCCGTAGCTCCAGGTACGCCAGGTTCTCGGGAACTGGAGGCGTATATGACGCACGTCGCGCACTCTACTCCTTACGCCCAAGCCCTCTAATGAGACCCTTGCGCAACCCAGAGTCGGTTGCGCGGAAGACCCCTCACCGATTTACGCCGAGGACGGCGGAATCTGCCTCTCCCCCAGGAGAGGGTGAAGAACCGCCGCGGCTTCGAGGTTGAGGGGCGTTTTGCAAAGGTCTCTCTAAAGCGCCGGTGCCGGCGGAAGGGTGTCGGTCTGCTACGGTGCCGGACTAACGGTGGGGTGACTGACGAGGAATGGCCATGACTACGTACCGGGTGGGGTTTTTGGGCGTGGGGCCACGCGGGTTGAGCCAGGCGCGGGCGTACATGTTGCATCCGCGGGTGGAGATTGCGGCGCTGTGCGACGTGGACCCGGAACGGCTGGGAGCGGCGGCGGCGGAGTTCGGGGTGGAGCGGACGTATGACGACTTCCGGGCAATGCTGGACGAAGAGAGCCTGGACATCGTCAACATTCCGACGCGTACGGACCTGCACGCGCCGTTGACGATCGGGGTGCTTGAACACAGGGCACCGAAGGCCGTCATCGTGGAGAAGCCGATGGCCACCAGCCTGACGGACGCGGACCGGATGCTGGAGCTGGCGGAGGCCAATGGGACGCGGCTGGCGATTCATCACCAGATGCGGACGACGCCGACGTTCAACGTGGCCGACCGGTTGATCAACGCGGGCGAGATCGGGCCGCTGACGACGATCAAGATCCGGGGCAAGGGCTACTACGGCGGATACGACATGTTGAACATCGGCACACACATGCTGAACGGCACGCGCCGGTTCGCGGGCAACGCGCGCAGCGTGCTGGCCACCTGCGTGACCGGCGGACGCCCGACCACGGCGGCGGACATCGTGGAGGGCTCTTACGGGTTCGGTCTGCTGGCGGGCGAGCACATTTCGGCGATCTACGAGTTCGACGGCGGGCTGACGGCCTTTGCCGAGATGCACCGGCGCAGCCAGCCGGACAGCGGCTGGGTTCACATCAAGATCTACGGCGAGGACGGGGCGCTGTGCCTGTACAACTCGCGGGAGTTGTTCGTCCGGCGCGGGCGCGACGAGGTCGTGGACGACACGCCGTGGGAGCGATACGAGCTGGCCGACGAGGACCGGTACCTGCACGGGCACGACTACTACGACCACGCGGGCGGCGACTTGTGGATGGCCGAGGAAACGGTGCGGGTGCTGGACGAGGACCGGGAGCATGAGTGCGGCGGGTTTGAGGGCCGGGCGGTGATGGAGATGATGGACGGGGCGTGGGTCTCGCACTTCAGCCGGTCGCGGGTGGACTTTCCGCTGGAGCGGGGCGAGCACCCGCTGCGCAAGGAACTGGCGAAGGCGGGGCTGCCGGAGCCGGACCCGGAGCGAGGGAAGTTGCGCTACGGGGATTGGCTGCCGGGTGAGTTGGCGCGGATTGAGGCGGCGACGTAGCCGAAGTCCTGGCACCTAGCAGTTACGGCGGTTGAGTCAACGTGCTTTTGACGATGTTCGGACGAGGGCTTGCGGTGACTGAGATTGTTCCGACCGGCGATGGGTGGTGGGGGTAGCTGCCGCCCTCACCCCATCCCTCTCCTTGGAGAATGTGAATCACCGCGGCCCCGGACGATGTTGTTCCCTGGAGCGTTCGTTGCGCGGGCGACCCTTGGATACGGTTCAAGTCCGGGGCAAAGTCTGCCTGTTCCCGAGCAGGAGGCCGTGGCGACCCGGTGAATGCAGAGGATTCTGTCCGGCCAGGGGTGCGACGCGTGGGCCGTCGGCTACCCGGGCAGATCGACGGGAGCGCTGCGGCGGGAACGCAGGGGGCGCGCGGAAGGAGTTGGAGTCAGAAAGGATGGGTGATCCGTCACTCCCTGATTCGAATCCGTGAGCCTTCCACAATCCAAAGCTGACGATCTGGGGATGACCCGACCAACGTTTCGATCAGCATTGCCCCAATCTCCAACAGATCATCCCGAGACTGACTCGGCAGCCGGAATACCACGATTCCGGGGTATTCGCTCGGTGGATACAACCTGATGTCGGCGAAGTCCGTGTCCTGGGTTAGCAGCACGCGTTTCTCATGAAGGCAGGCTGAGGCGAGGTCGGAATCCGCTGTGCCGCCCATTGCCTGTTCGAGAACCGTGACCGCGTCGTGGCCGGATTCCGTGAGCAGACGCCTGAGTTGCAGTGGCAGATTCTCGTCCAGCTTGAAGCGCAAAGGGAATCGCTAGGCGCCCAAGGGCGCTACCCGCTCCCTGGCCAGCTCGGCCGCGTACTGCAGGGCAGCCTTCACCGCAGCGGCCGAGACGGAGGGATAGCTCTCGACGATCTCATCGACGGTCAATCCCGCAGCGAGGTTGTCCAGGATGACTGTGACCATAACGCGGGTGCCTGCGATGCAAGCCTGGCCATGGCAGATATTTGGATCAACAGATATGTACTTGTGCCAGGTCATGGATCAACCACCCTCCGGTTGACTGTCGCTCAACGTTGGCGCTTCGCCGTCCGGCGCGACGTCAGATCCTTGGGCAGTGTGCCAGTCGAGAGTGGTGGGCTCGTCGGGGTCGGTTTGGAGAGGAGGGCACCCACAAGGGGCGCCTCTACCGGATGCGGGATGGGCGGGGATGGAGGGTGAGGGGGTAGGCTCGCGCAGGATTTGCTGGCGGGAGGGGCTTTGTGCGGATTGAGGACCTGGCGGGGACGACGATTGGCGCGGCGGTGTCGGGCGGGCTGGATAGCTGCACGGCCACGCGATGGCTGGTTGAGGAAGGCGTGGGCGTCGTTGGGCTGACGGCCGACCTGGGGCAGCCGGACGAAGACGACATCAATGACGTGGCCGAGCGCATGCGCGTGGCCGGGGCGCAGGAAGCACTGATCGTGGACGCGCGCGAGTCGCTGGCGCGGGCCGGGCTGGAAGTGATCCAGGCGCAGGCGAAGTACGAGGGCGGCTACTGGAATACCACGGGTATAGCGCGGTACGCGACCGTGGCGGCCATCCTGCCGGAACTGACGGCGCGAGGTCTGACGGTGCTGAGCCATGGGGCGACCGGGCGGGGCAACGACCAGGTTCGATTCCAACTGGCGACGAACATGCTGGCGCCGGGGGTGCAGGTGTACGCGCCGTGGCGCGACCCGAGTTTCCTGGAGCAGTTTCCCGGGCGGCGCGAGATGATTGCCTACTGCGAAGCGGAGGAGATTCCGATCCGGGCGACGCTGGACAAGCCCTACTCAACGGACGCGAATCTGCTGGGGCTGACGCACGAGGCCGGACTGCTGGAAGAGTTGAGCACGCACGCGCAGTTCGTGGAGCCGGAGATGGGGGTCTATCCCAAGGACGCGCCGGACGAGGAAACGCGCGTGTCGTTCCGCTTCGAGGCGGGTGTGCCGGTGGCGATGGACGGGGACGAGATCCCGCTGCTGGAGGTGTTCGAGCGGGCGAATGCGATTGGCGGGGCGAACGGGGTTGGCATCGGGTTGCACACCGTCGAGAACCGGTTTGTGGGGATCAAGTCGCGCGGGGTGTACGAGGCGCCGGGCATGGAGTTGCTGGGGTGCGCGTACGAGTACCTGCTGCAGCTGATCCTGGACCGGCGGACGCGGCCGGTGTTCGATTCGCTGTCGGCGGCGCTGGGGCGTCAGATTTACGAGGGCTACTGGTATGACCTGGCGAGCACGGCGCTGCGGCGGGCCATCGGCGAAATCACGCGGCTGGCGACGGGCACGGTGCACGTGGACGTGTACCGGGGCCACGCGCAGTTTGCGGGGGCAGAGGACGCACCGCATTCGCTTTATAGTGACGCGTCCAGCATGGAAGGCGTCGGAGACTTCGACCATGTGGATTCGGAAGGGTTTCTGGGTGTGTTGGGAGTCAGCGCGCGCGCGGCGAACGCGGGTGGGCAGACGAGCCGGGAGTAGTGGGTAGCTTTGGGCTATGAGCCACGCAAAGACCCTCAGCTCAACCTTGTCGCGCGGGAGACCTTTGTCTAACTCGAGGGATGGTTGCCCGGAAGACCCTCACCCCAACCCTCTCCCACGGGGAGAGGGAGCAAGTGCGGGTTCACCATTGAGCCCGAGGGGCGAGTAGCGCATGACGATGATGATGGTGCGGCGGCCGGACGTGGGGACGCTGTCGGTTGCGGCTGCCGTGGTGCTTGGATTGCAGGCGGTTCGGGTTTTTACCAGCCATATTTTCTGGGTGGTCGGGGAGACTTCCGATCGCGTGCTGCTGGCGGCAATCGTGTTTGGCGGGGTGATCCTGTGGGGCCTGGCGGGTCCGCTGGCGCGGTTCCTGGGGATTGGCCATGCGCGGCGCATTTCGATCGTGCTGCTGGCAGGGCTGGCCGTGGGAGGTCAGTTGTCTGGGTCGCCGACGGCCGACATGTGGATCGGCGGCGCGGGGACCGTTGTTTTCGGGTGGGTGCTGGCGCTCTGGGTGGCAAGCGTGGGTCGCGCCGCCGGACAAGGATTGGCGCTGGCGTTCACGGCGGACGTGGCGATCCGGGGCGTGTTCCGGACGGTGGACGCGCCGCTGAGCGACTCGCCGTGGGCTGCCGGGATCGTGGCGCTGCTGGCGCTGCTGGCGCTGGGCGGCGGCTGGCGCGCGGCGAGGCGAACGGCCGAGTTTGGCGGCCCACTGAGGAGCATCCCGCTGCTTGGACTTGGATCGGCCCTGATGGTGTTCATGGCGTTCAGCGGGAACTTCGGGCAGACAGCGGCGCCGAGCGGGCTGGACTTGCGGGCGGCGCTGATCTGGGTGGCAGCCGCCGCGACGGCGGGGCTGGGGTGGTCGTCGGCTTCCGCGAAGTCAAGCCGAGGCAAGAGTGTCTTGCACTTGGCGGCGGCATCATTGCTGATGGCGGCGGGGGCGTGGCTGGCAATCTCGGCGCCGAGCAGCACGATTCCGGGGCTTGCGCTGGTGGGGCTGGGTCTGCCGGTGGTGGTGACGTCGCTGTTTCCGGAGGACCGGAAGCCGGGGACCTCGGCCTGGTCAGTCGTCAACGTGACGGTGGGCGGCGTACTGCTGGTGGCGCTGCTGTTTATTTTCTACTCCTTCTATGCACCGCCCTGGGTGTTGCCCGGAGCGGTTGGGGTAACGGTGGTGCTGGCGCTGGGGTCGTCATTGAAACGACAGCAACTGCAAGGCAAGCGGTTGATTCCGTTTTGGGCGCCGCTTCTGTTTCTGCCGCCGTTCGTCGTTGGGGTGATTTCGGGCGCGCCGTCGGCCGATCCGACGCCTAAAGCCGCCGGGGCCAACTTGAACGTGATGACGTACAACATCCGACAGGGGTTTGGCGGTACCAGTAAGTTCGACCTGGAGGCGGTGGCGCAGGAGATCGAGAAGCGGCCGACGGACATCGTGGGCCTGCAGGAGGTTGGGCGCGGCTGGGTGATTTCAGGCGCGGTTGACACGATGGCGTGGTTGTCGCTGCGGCTGGACATGCCGGCCTACTACGGCGCCAACCTGGGCGACCTGTGGGGGAACGCGGTGCTGACGCGGCTGCCGGTGTTTGGGGTGGCCAATACGCACTTCAATAGCGAGGGCCGGGTTCCGCGCGGATTCCAGCGCATCGGCATTCAGACGGCTGGCGCTCCAATCACCATCCTGCACACGCACCTGGACCACGAGGATGACGGGGATACGGTGCGGGCGGCGCAGGTTGTGCGGGTGTTGGAGGACTGGGGGACCACGCCGCGGACGATCCTGCTGGGCGATCTGAACGCGGAGCCGGATTCGGTGCCGATTCGAACGCTGACGAATGCGGGGTTCGTGGACGCGAGTCCGAACGGTCCGTTGACGTATCCGGCGGTGGAGCCGGAAGAGCGGATCGACTACATCTTCGTGACGCCGGACCTGAGCGTGACGGAGGCCGAGACGCGGGAGTCGCTGGCTTCGGACCATTTCCCGGTGTGGGCATCGCTGGCGGGGGCGTAGGCACAGCCGGCGAAATCTCGATCCGGCCCGCGACGGCGAACGATGCCGAAGCGGTGGGAGATCTGCTGGCGGACGCGGCGGGTCCGCTGGCGGCTCCGATCTGGGGCGGCGGGAGCATTGAACGCACGCGAGAGCGCTTTGCGGGAATGTTCGCGTGCTGGGGCGGTTCCGACCATCACTTCGTGGCTTGCGAGGAGCAGCGGGTTGTCGGGGTGATTGGGCACACGGCGGATCGAACGGATCCCTGGCAGTCGTTGCAGGCGTCGCTGGCGACGTTTCGAGTTTATGGGTTGCTGGGATCGTTCGCGTTGTCGTGGCGGATGCGGCACATGGTGTCGGCGGAGCCGGCGCTGGTTCGTAACAGCTATAGCGTGTGGAACCTGGCGGTGGCGGAGGAGGAGCGACGACGGGGGATTGGGTCCGAACTGCTCAGGCACGCTCACGCGGGGGCGAGGGCGGCGGGGGCGTTGACGGTTGGGCTGGAGGTGCTGATCGGCAATACAAGCGCGATCAGGTTCTACGAGGCGGCGGGGTACAAGGAGCGGCGGCGAAGGGAGTCGGCGCGGCTGCGGAAGATGACCGGGGCGGCCGGGCTGATCTATATGACGCGGGCGGTCAGGGACGACGACTGGGCGGCGGCGACGACGCCTTCGAGGTAGGCGCGGGTCCTGGGGAGAACGACGGCGGGGTCGTCGGCGAAGGCGAAGGCTTCGATGGAGAGCAGGCCTTCGTAGCCCACCGACTTGAGCTTGCCGATGATGGGGAGGAAGTCGGTTTCACCCTCACCCGGGGCGTGCCGGTTGGCGTCGTTGACGTGGACGTGGGCCAGCCAGGGGAGGGCGAGATCCACGGCCTCCTCGAACGAGATGGGCTCCAGGCTGATCTGCTTGACGTCGAGGACGAGCTTGACGGCGGGGTGATTCATGCGGCGGGCGACTGCGATGCCTTCCCGGGTGTCGTTCATGAAGTTGGTAAGGGAGGTGACTAGAGGTTCCAGGCAGAGGGTGATATTCAGGCGGGCGGCTTCGTCGGCGGCGGGGCGGAGCTCGTCGATGAAGAGGTCGGAAGCTTCGTCGAAGGAGGCGTCCTCGGGCGCACGGCGTTGGCGCGGAGAGCCGACGACGATGACGGGTGCGCCGAAGTGGGCGGCCATTTGGACGATGGCGACGAGTTCGGCGGCGGAGGCGCGGCGCAGGTCGGGATCGCGGGTGACCAGGTTGAGGTGGGGGGTGTGCTGGAGGAGGGAGTTGAAGCCGATGACCTCAAGGCCGTGAGCGCGGGCGACCTGGCGGATTTGGACGCGCATGGCGGGGTCGGGGTCGGATACCGGGGTTCCGAGTGAGCCGGGCATGAGTTCGACGGCATCGAAACCAGTCTCGGCGGCGAGTTGGAAGAACGCCTCGATGGGGCGGTCGTCGAGGGTCTTGTTGCAGAGGGCGAGGCGCACCTAAGGAGCCTTGAACAGCCTGAGAGCGGTTGCGCGGAAGACCCTCACCCCGACCGTCTTCCACGGGAGGCTTTTGCGTAACCCAGGGTTGGTTGCCCGGAAGACCCCTCACCGATTTCGGCCGAGGACGGCCGAATCTGCCTCTCCCCTTGGAGAGGGAAAGAACGGCGACTCCTCAAAGTGTTTGACATCGCACACCCGTCCATCGGGTTACGCAAAGGTCTCCACGGGGAGGGGAGGAGGAGCGGACGCGGCATGGGGGGCGGGACACTTTGCAAAGGTCTCACCTAGCGGTTGCGGATTTCGGCGAAGGCGGGGAAGTCGTGGGCCTCGCGGTGGTACTCGTGGTCGAAGTAGGTGGTGGTCTTGTAGTACTCGTGGCGGCCGTCGGTGGCTTCGCGGTGGATGCGGGCGAGGAGGTCGGCCTGTTCGGAGTCCGACATGGGGGTGAAGGTGCGGGCGATTTCCACGTCCTGGGCGAGGTCGCGTTCGTTGAGCATGCCGCAGATGAGCACGGCGATGGGCTGGGAGAGGGCGTAGCGACGGCAGTCCTGGGCCGTGAGGCCGTTGACGCCGACGAACTGGCCGTTGCCGCCGAGCGACTTCATGCCGAGGCAGGCGATGCCACGCTGGTTGAGCAGCGGCAGAATCTCGGACTTGAAGCTGCGGAAGGCGCCGTCGAAGGGACTGATGGGCATCTGGCAGGCGTCCCAATCGAAGTCGAACTCGAGCATGGCGCGAAGGATGTGGGGGCTCTTGTGGCCGGTGAAGCCGATGTAGCGAACGAGGCCGCGCTCGCGAGCTTCAAGGGCGGCCTCGACGGCGCCGCCGGCTTCGAAGATCCACTCGGGGTCGTTGTCGTAGTTGACTTCGTGGAACTGCCAGAGGTCGAGGTGGTCCACCTGGAGGCGGCGGAGGCTGTCGTCGAGCTGCGATCGGGCGGTCTTAGCGTCGCGGGCGCAGACCTTGGACATGAGGAAGACGTCGTCGCGGCGACCCCGGATGGCGCGGCCGTATCGTTGTTCGCTGACGCCGTAGCCGTAGTCCCAGGCGGTGTCGAGGAAGGTTATGCCGGCGTCGATGGCGGCGGAGACGACACGGGCGGCTTCGGCGTCGGTGACGGAGGAGCGGGAGAGGTGGCCGCCGCCGAGGCCGATGATGGAGAACTCGTCGGGATGGCGGCCGAGGCGTCGGGTGGGGAGCGGAGTTTCGTGCGGGGGCATCAGGTCATTCCGGGAACTTCAAAGCCCCACAAGGAGTAGACGCCGCCCTTGGGCAGGACCTCGTCGGCGTAGTCCTCGGCGTTGTCGACGGGGCGGTAGCCGAGTTCGCTGACGGCGTTGGTGATGTCCCAGTAGGCGCGGGCGTTGGCGGAAATGCCGTAGTAGATGCCGTACTTGATGTCCGGAGCGACGATGGAGCGCTCCACCAGGTTGAGCAAGTCGCGGTCGCTGAGCCAGGTGGAGAGGATGCGGGGGCCCATGCTGAAGTCGGTCGGCTTCTGGCGGTACTCATAGCTGCCGATCCGGAGGACGATGACTTCCATGCCGTGGCGGTCGGAGAAGTAGCGGCCGAGGGCTTCGCCCCAGACCTTGGCGGCGCCGTAGACGCCATCGGGCCGGGGCAGCGACTCGGCGTCGCACCGCTCGCCGACGATTTCGTACCAGCCGGTGGCGTGGTTGGAGCTGGCGTAGATGAAGCGGCGGACGCCGGCAAGGCGCGCGGCTTCGTAGGCGTTCCAAAGTCCGACGATGTTGGGTTGGAGGTAGGGCTCGAACTCGTCGGTGTTGTGGTTGGACTTGGCGTGCATGTGGACGACGACGTCCTGGCCGGCGAAGGCCCTGGCGATGGTGTCCACGTTGTCGAAGTCGAGCTGAATGAAGCGGGGGTCGTCGTTGGGGCTGCGGGACGTGCCGGTGACGTCAAAGCAGTCGGGGAGGTCCTCCATGAGGGTTTGCCCGATCTTGCCGGTCGCGCCGGTCACCATCACCTTGAGCCGATCAGCCATGAACGCGCTCCCCGCTGGGTTGGCGGGCGCGGACCGGCGCCCGGTGGCAGAGGATACCGAGCCGAGCCTGAGGGCAGGCGGGCGAGCGCCCTGGACACGGCTCGACAGGGCGTCGCGGTCGAGGTTCGGCCGGCTAGTTGCTTGGTTGGCCGGCGGCGCCGGGTACTCCTTCGACAGAGTCCGCGAACGCGCGGATGTGGTCGGCGGGGGTGTCCGGAGAGAGGCCGCCGGCGGTGCATAGCAGCATGCCGCCGGAGGGCGCGCCGACGGCAAGGCGCTGGCGGCAGTCGCTGGTGATTTCGGTGGGCTCGAGGTGCTGGACGACGTGGATGGGCGGGACATTGCCCATGAGGCAGACGCGGCCGCCAAGGTGCTGGGCGGCGATGTCCATCTCGATGCCGAACATGAAGACGGTGCAGTTCATGTCGGCGATCGCGGCGACGGCGGCGTCGGGGACCAGGTTCTCGTTGTGATAGAGGCGGAATTCCGCCGAAGAGAAGGCGTCGAAGATGTCCTTGAGATAGGGGTAGATGAACTCCTCGCAGTGGGCCTGGCCGACCTGGCCGGGGAGGTGGTCGGTGACGACGAGACGATCGATAGTGCCGGTGATGCTTTCCTGGGCACGGAGGTAGGCGATGTTGGCCTCGACGACGCGCTTATTCCAGTCGTGAATGAGTTTCGGGTGCTCGTAGAGCTCGATGAGGTAGCGCTCGTAGCCGAGGACCAGGGCGCCGGACTCGACGCCCATGCAGCGGCCGTAGCCCTCGAAGTGGCCCCAGGTTTGGGCGATGACCGGATCCATGTGGTCGGCGTACCAGGCGTAGTCGTTGAGGGCGATGGCCATGTGGCCGGACTTCCACGGATCGGGCATTTCGAGCGCCGGGAGGTCGTGGATGTCGTTGACGGCGGCGAACGGGACCAGGGGGCCGTCTTCCTCCTGCTTGATGGGCGAACCCCAGGCGGAGGTTTCAGGCGCGTAGCCATAGTCAGGGGCAACGCCGGGGAGGTGCAGGATGTCGGGAAACTCGAGCTGGAACTTGGCCTGGGCGTAGTACTTGGCCTCAACGGTCTCGTAGTACTCCTGGCGTCCGACGCCGGCGTAGCCGGAGAGAAACGGTTCGGAGGCCCAGACCACGGGCGGGACCTCGTCGACAGCCTCCTGCCGGTTGGCGGCCATGACGCGCGCGTAGACGTCCTTCGAGCGGCTGGCGGCCTCGGTGCTGTCGGGCAAAGGGGGGCGGGGCATGGACCGTCTAACGTGCGGAGTCGGGCGACTCAGTGTCGCTTGATACGGCAGGATCAAGCAACGGCCAGTCGCTAGGGAGCAGATCGTCCGGGGGCGGTTCAGGCAGCCAGCCGGTCACGCGGCCCAGTGGACCGCGTGACCAGGCAGCGAGGTCGTAGGTTCGGTCAATCAACCGCCCGACAAGCGGCCAGTAGCCGACGGACCGCCAGGAGGCCTCGGGCTGTACCTGGCAGAGGACGGCACGCAGAGCCACGCCGGCATGAAGCACGCGCCCGTCAGGTCGAATCACGTGCATGCTCTGTTGCCGTCGGGTGGGCGAGATGGTTGACATCAGGGGCTCTGCGATGGGCGAGGTCATGTCGATCCGCGCCACGCGATGATCAGGGTCCAAACGAACAAGCAGCGCCACACAGCGGCGGCAAAAGCCGCAGGATCCGTCGTAAAGAAGGATCGGGCGGCGGGCAGCGGTCTGGTCACCCCGGACGTTCATACTGAGTGAGAGTGTAAGGCGAGCCGACCGTTCGAGACTCTCTTTGCCGGTCAGCCGGTACACACCGGCGCCGCTCGGGCTGAAGCGGAGCCGTGATCGACTTCCGCGCTGGCCGTCAGATTGAAGGGCTAGTCGCGCGGTTTGAAGCGGGCGAGTTGGTCGTCGACCCAGGCGTGGTTGGCGTCGCGGGTGCGGCCGGCGTTGTGAGGGGTGTGGACGACGTTGTGGCGGCCGAGGAGCGGCGAGTCGAGGGGGACGGGTTCTTCGGCGAAGACGTCGGCGGCCAGGGCCAATTCATCGTTGAGGACGCGGCGATAGAGGGCGTCGGTGTCACAGACGGCGGCTCGGGTGACCTGCACGACCAATGAACCGTGGGGCAGGGCGTCGATCAAGTCGGCCGTTATGAGGCCGCGCGTGTTGTCGGTTAGCGGGACCATCGGCACAAAGATCTCAGAGTCCCTGACGAGTTCGGACAGGTGGAAGCAGCGCCGGACACGGGCCGCGGCGAAGGTGGCGTCAGGCGCGTAGGGGTCCCAGATCGCGACGTCGGCGCCTACGGCCGCGCAGAAGGAGGCGTAGCGGGCGCCGATGTTGCCGGCGCCGATGACGCGCACGCGCTTGCCGGCCAAGGTGCCGCTGGTGAATCGAGGGTCGTCGCCGTACTGCTCACCGCGCCGACCCGGGCGGCCGACTTCAGGGCGGTACTTCCAGGTTTCGTGCCCGCGCTGCATGGCGGTGTAGGTCTGCGGCGTACGGCGGAGCGCGGCCAGGGTGAGGCCCAACCCGTATTCGGCCACGGACTGTCCCCAGTAGACGTCAAGCCGGTGGGGGATGAAGCTGACGCCGCGGGCGATGGCCGCCTCGATGCCGTTGGTTGTCGAGTCGCCCCACCAGTTGGTGAGGAGGTAGCGCGGGTGGAAGCACTCGTCGAGCGCGCTGAAGGGCTCGAGATCCTGGGCAGCTGCCGGAAGTCCCAGGAGCGCCAGGCGCTGGACCGAGGCAGGGTCGGGGACGAGTTGCGGGGCGCGGACCGCGGGATCCGCGGTGCGATAGAACTCGCAGGCGCCCTGGCGTTGCCAGCACTCGTGCCAGTAGTCGGCCGCAAAGGGCCACGCGGCGTCGAAACGTTCGTTGACACAGATGACTGATCGCATAGCCCGCAGCCTCCAGATGCCCAATGGCTGGCCAATGACGCCTGCGCTGTACTATCGCAGACTGTCGGCGTGTGGCCGTGTTCGGCGGAGCTAACCATGAAGCGATTTCTCATTCAGTCAGAGACTCCACGCGATCAACTGGACTGGGGATCGCTGGGGTGGCTGAGCAATCCGCCGGTGACGGGGAGCACGTACCTGACGGTGATCGACGTGGAATTGCTGCCGGGCAATGGGCACGACTTTCACAAGCACCCGGACCAGGAAGAGTCGATCGTGTGCGTGAACGGCACCGTGGAGCAGTGGGTGGACCAGGAGCGGCGAATGCTGAATCCGGGCGACGCCGTGTACATCCCGGCCGACTGCGTACACGCGACCTTCAACGAGGGCGACGAACCGGCCAAGGTGCTTGCGATCCTGGGTCCGTGCGTCGGTGAAATCGGCTACGAAGTGGAAGAGGTGGCCGATCAGGCGCCCTGGAGCACGCTTCGCGGGTAGCCGGCCGCGCAGGCTGTTCGCCGGCGCATACTTGCGACTTCAAACGTGTTCCGAGGGCTTCGGCTGGTCTCCGGGCGGTTGGATGCTCCAAACTGCGGCCTAGGTTTCCCCTGCCGCGGTAAGTGAAGGCTGAGCATGGCACACCACGAGTTTTCGCCCACGACGTACTACAACACGATGGGGACGCATCCGCCGGCTTTGCATGTCGAGGCGGGTGATTCGATTTCGACGACGACGGTCGACGCCCGCGGGTTCGATCATGAGCGAGTGGAGCGGGCGGGGCGGCCGAATCCGCAGACGGGTCCGTTCCACGTGAACGGCGCGGAAGCCGGCGACACGCTGGTGCTGCACGTGCACGAGGTCGTGCCGAACCGGCGGATGGGCTGGACGACGGCGCGGCTGGCGCCGAATGTGCTGGACTTCGGGTACGAGGCGGACCTGGACGGCGACGTCGAGCTGGCCTTTTGGGACGTGGACGTGGAGGCGGGAACGGTGACGCTGACGGAGCCGCAGAACCGTCTGACCGGGCAGCCGCTGCCGCTGCGGCCGATGCTGGGGACGGTGGGCGTGGCTCCCGACATCGGGGAGGCCATCAGCACGATGACCTCGGCAGCGCACGGCGGCAACATGGACTACAACGGGATCAAGCCCGGCGTAACGGTGTACCTGCCGGTGTTCACCGACGGGGCGCTGTTTTTCCTGGGCGACGGGCACGCGCTGCAAGGCGACGGGGAGATGGACGGCACGGGCGTGGAGATCTCGCTGGACGTGCGGTTCAGCCTGGACCTGATCAAGGGCAAGACGATCGGCTGGCCAAGGGCGGAGGACGATACCTACCTGATGGCGTGCGGCAACGTGCGGCCGCTGGACCAAGCGGTGCAGCACGCGACGACGGAGATGGTTTCGTGGCTGGAGACGGACTACGGCCTGACGACTCGCGAGGCGCACATGCTGCTGGGACGGTTCGTGGAGTACGACGTGGGGAACATGTTCGACCCGGCGTACACGATGGTGTGCAAGGTGCGGAAGTCGGTGCTGGCGGAGTTGGGGTTCGAGCGCCAGGCGGATTGAGGGCGGCCTTTAGCCTGAGCCTGATCAGGTATCCGTGAAGATACCTATGCGTCGGCGGGGCTTGGGTGCGCGGAAGACCCTCACCCCAACCCTCTCCCACGGGGAGAGGGAGCAAGAGCGGCCGCGCATTAGCCGATGAGAGACGTTATGCAAAGGTCTCCAGGGGGAGAGGGAGAAAGAACGGCCGCATTTCGGAAACGCGGGGCTCTTTGCGGAGGTTTCCTAAGGGACTTCGGTAAGCGCGACGGGGCGGCCTTCGCGGCTGGAGATGTCGCAGGCGATGGCGGCGCGGAGGGCTTCGACGGCGTCGTCGGCGGTGCTTCGCGAGGGCTGGCGGCCTCGGGCCACGTCCAGGAAGGCGTCGACCTCGGCGGCGTAGGCGTGGGCAAAGCGGTCGTGGAAGTCCGGGTGGGGCTCTGCTCCGAGCGGTGGGGCGCCGGGCTCGAGGGAGCGGAGCGGAGCGCGAGGGTCCCAGCCGACCACGACGCTGTCGCGGGAGCCGAACATCTCCATCCGAACGTCGTAGCCGAGCGGGTTGTGGCGGGTGTAGCTGAGGAGGCCGAGCGCGCCGCCCGACAGGGTGCACGTGGCTATGGCGGTGTCGCAGTCATCGAAGCGGCCGTAGACGTCCCACTTGCGGACGGCGGTCTGGGCGTAGACCTGGACGACCTCTTCGCCGGTGACGAAGCGAATGGCGTCGAAGTCGTGGACGCTGAAATCGCGGAACATGCCGCCGGAGCCGGCGATGTAGGCCTCGGTGGCGGGCTCGGGGTCGTGGCCGACGGTGCGAAGGGTGTAGAGCGTTCCCAGCCCTCCGGCACTGACCAGGTCGGCGGCGGCCTGGAAACCGGGATCGAAGCGGCGCTGGAAGCCCATCAGCACGGGGACGTTGCGCTGGTGGATGAGGGCGACGACCTCGCGGGAGCGTTGGAGGTCGTGCGAGATGGGCTTTTCGCAAAGGGTGGGGACACCGGCTTCGACGGCGGCTTGCAGGAGTTCGGCGTGGGCGGTGGTGGTGGCGGCGATCAGGACGGCGTCGACGGAGGCGAGCAGTTCGTCGTAGCCGGTTACGTAGCGAAGGCCGAGATCGCTGGCGACGGACATTGCAAGTTCCGTGCTGGCGTCCTGCAGCAGCACTTCCGACACTTCCGGATGCGCCACGAGCCGTTCGGCGTGCGGGCGCCCGATGCGGCCAACTCCGGCCACGCCTACGCGCATATCGGTACCTTCCGTCCCTCTACCGCCCGCCGCGCGGCCGGTGGGATGTCTGTTCGCCGGCAATCATCGCGCAATCTGGACCGGTGGGCCCCGCACGTCAAGGGCGGAACGCGAGAGACGGAGGGCGGGCAGCGTAGGCTTAGGCCACGTTCTCCAGGTGGAGCGGGATTGACGTGCGCGCTCAGAGTCACGCTGCTTCCGGTTGCCGGAGCCGCCAATGAGTGAAGGCCGGCTGGCGGGCAAGGTTGCCGTGGTCACGGGCGGCGGGAGCCAGCCCGGTGAGATCGGGACCGGGCGGGCGTCCTGCGTGTACATGGCGCGGGAGGGCGCCCGGGTGCTAGTGGCGGATATCGCCGCGGAGAATGCGCAGCGGACGGTGGATGCGATCCTGGAGGCGGGCGGCGAGGCTTCGATCTTTGTTGGGGATGCGACCTCGAACGACGACTGCCAGGCGATGGTGTCGACGGCCGCTGAGCGATACGGCGGGCTGCACGTGCTGATGAACAACCTGGGGTTCCGCTGGGGCGGACATGACCTGCGGAAGGGCGTGGCGGAAATTGACGAGGACGTTCTGATGCGGGCGTTCGACTTGAACCTGAAGAGCGCGGTTCTGGCGAGCAAGCATGCGATTCCGGCGATGATTGCATCGGGCGGCGGTTCGATCATCAACGTGTCGTCGATCGACGGAATCGCGGGAGCACGGCACCGGGGGGTGGCGTATTCGATCACAAAGGGTGCGCTGCCGATCCTGACGCGCAATACGGCGGCGTTTCATGGACGCGAGGGGATTCGGGCCAATTGCATCGTGCCGGGGCACTTGCAATCGGCGTATCAGTCGAGAATCAAACCGGTAGACCGTGAACTGCGACGGCGGGTGAGTCCGCTGGGAACCGAAGGGACGCCGTGGGACATTGCATGGGCGGCGGTGTACCTGGCGAGCGACGAGTCGCGCTGGGTGACGGGCGTGACGCTGCCGGTGGACGGAGGACTCTTTGCCGCGCAGCCGCTGCTGGCTCATGATCTGCTGCAGGAGCCGGACCTGGGGCCGCTCTCCGCGGAGGCCTGAATGCCGTACGACTTGAAGCCGAAGACGATGTACCTGATGCCGACGCACTTCGGGCCGATGAGCGGCCCGCGGCAGGGGCCGGGCGGCGAGATGGGGGCGTTCGGCGTCGATGAACGGAAGACGCGGCGGTATTCGGTCAGCTTTCTGACGGAGCGGGCGCAGCTGGAGGCGCTGCTGCCGCCGGGGTTCGAGCAGGTCGGGGAGCCGGTGGTGACGGTTTCGGCCAGCTACATGACCGAGATCGACTGGCTGGCGGGGCGCGGGTACAACACGCTGGGCGTGACGTTTCAGGCCAGGTTCAACGGATCGCGGGACCAGGCGACCGGGCCGCTGCTGCTGGTGCTGTGGGAGAACCTGACGGACCCGATCCTGACGGGGCGGGAGCAACTGGGGTTCTCGAAGATCTACTGCGCGCTGCCCGAGCCGGTGGTTCACGAGGGCGAGACGCAGTGCACGGCGAGCTGGCTGGGATTCCGGTTCATGGACATGCGCCTGACGAACATGGCGGCGGTGGAAGAGCCGGCGGCGGCGGCCCCGCCAGACGATGGATTGCTGAAGGGGACGCTGCACTATAAGTACGTTCCGACGACGGGCGATTGGGGCGAAGCCGATGCGGAGTACGCGGTGCTGAGTCCACAGAATCCGCCGGTGAGCGAACCGCAACGCTGGCAGGGGGAAGGCAGCGTGACGTTTCAGCGTGCGCGCTGGGAGGACTTGCCGACGCAGTACATGGTCGTGAATGCGCTGGCCGAGCTGGAGGTGAAGGAGTTTCGAGGGGCGAGCATCGAGCACAGCGTGGGCGGCAGGGATCTGATTGATCAGCGCATTTTGCGGTAGGTGCCGTGGGCACTTGGCCGAGCCGCTGCTTGACATAATGTGGCGAAGTCGAGGCTAGGCATGGGTTCGGCAGCGGCAGGGACCCAGGCATCGAACGGACTTGCGCGGTGGCAGACGCCGCTGGTGGTGATTGCGGCGTGCGCGCTAATTGCGGTGATCGGGTTTGGTACGCGGTCGATATTCGGGCTGTTCCTGCCGCCGATGACCGAGGCGCGGGGCTGGTCGCGCGAGGCGTTCAGCGTGGCGATGGCGACGCAGCAACTGACGTTCGGGGTGGTGCTGCCGCTGGCGGCGGCTTCGTCGGACAGGTTCGGACCGGTGCGGGTGATGGTGGCCGGCGCCGTTGCCTATGCGCTGGGCCTGTGGCTGATGACGATGGTGGATTCGGCCCTGGTGTTCCTGCTGGTGGCAGGGCTGCTGGTTGGCGGCACTAACGCCTTCACGTCGTTTTCGCTCGTCATAGCCACCATGGCGCGGATGGTGGAGCCAAAACGGCGGCCCCTGGTGATGGGACTGGGGATGGCGGCCGGATCGCTGGGCCAGGTGATCTTCTCACCGATCACGCAAGGGTTCATCAGCGCGTTCGGTTGGAGCGACGCGCTGCTGATCCTGGCGGTGGGGTTTCTCGCCATCGTGCCCCTGGCGTTCCTGCTTCCGGGCAACCCCGAGGTGGCGGCCGAGCAGACGGCCAAGGAGAGCGTTGGCGCGGCGATCCGGGAAGCGGTAGGACACCGGGGCTATCTGCTGCTGACGATGGGATTCTTCGTGTGCGGGTTTCACGTGGCATTCATCACGGTGCACCTGCCGGCGTACATGCTGGACCTGGGATTCGAGCCTCGCGTGGGCGCGATCGCGCTGTCGCTGATCGGGTTCTTCAACATCGTCGGGTCGTTTCTGTCAGGTATGGCGGGGACGCACCTGAGTCGACGGCTGAGCCTGAGCTTCATCTATGCAAGCCGAGCCGCGGTGATTGCCGCATTCCTGCTGCTGCCGAAGACGGAGCCAGTGGCGTACATGTTTGCCTCGCTGATGGGATTGCTGTGGCTGGCGACGGTGCCGCTGACGAACGCAATCGTGGCGCGGGTGTTCGGGGTGCGGTACCTGGCCACGCTGTTTTCGTTTGTGTTTCTCTCGCATCAGCTCGGGTCGTTCTCGGGCATCTGGCTCGCTGGTGGCATCTACGAGGCGACGGGAAGCTATGACGGGATGTGGGTGGCCGGGATCGTTCTTGGGATTGCGGCGGCGCTGATTCACCTGCCGATCAACGAACGGCCGATTGCGCGGCTGGCGGAAGCGCAGGGCTAGTTCGGAGGGGCTCCGCCTAGGTTTCGTCGAGCGTGGGGCGGTATTGGAGGGCTTCGGCCAGGTGCTCGATGCGGATGGATTCGCTCTCGGATAGATCGGCGATGGTTCGCGCGAGCTTGAGGACGCGGTGATGGCCGCGGCCGCTGAGGGAGAGGCGGTCGTGGGCGCTGCGGAGGAGGCGTTCGGCGTCGGGTTCGAGGGCGCAGATGCGGGAGATGAGGCGGGCGGTGAGTTCGGCGTTGGTGAAGAAGCCGTGTGGAGCCAGGCGCTCTTCCTGGATCTTGCGCGCCCGGGCGATACGGGCCTGGACGTGGGACGAGGGTTCGCGCTCGGTGTCGTCGGCCATCTTGGCGTATTCGAGGCGGGGAACATCGATGTGGACGTCGATGCGGTCGAGCAGCGGGCCCGAGATGCGGTTGCGGTAGCGGCGGGCGGCTTCGGCGCTCATTCCGCTGCCGGGGCCGTCCGAGGCGGCGAAGCCGGACGGCGAGGGGTTCATGGCGGCGACCAGCATCAGGCGGGCGGGCAGGTCCACGCTGTAGGCGGCACGGGTGATGGTGATGTGACCGTCTTCGAGAGGCTGACGGAGGGATTCGAGGGTCTGGCGGCCGAATTCGGGGAACTCGTCCAGGAAGAGGACGCCGCGGTGGGCGAGGCTGATCTCGCCGGGGCGGGGCGAGGTACCGCCACCGACCATGCCGGCATAGGTGACGGTGTGGTGGGGGGCGCGGAAGGGACGCTCGACGACGAGGCCGGCGCCGTCGCGCAGCTGGCCGGCGATGCTGTAGATCTTGGTGACCTCGATGGCTTCGTCGAGGGTCATGGGCGGGAGGACCGACGGCAACGCGCGGGCCAGCAGGGTCTTGCCGGAGCCGGGCGGGCCGACCATGAGCACGTTGTGGGCGCCGGCGGCGGCGACTTCCAGGGCGCGCTTGGCGTGTTCGTGGCCGCGGACGTCGGCGAAGTCGACAGGGTATTCGGCCGACCGGGTCGACATTTCGGTGACGGGCAGGGGTTCGATTCGAATGAGGCCCATGTAGTGGGCGATGAGTTGTTGCAGGGACTCGACGGGGTAGACGGATATGCCCTCGACGACGGCGGCTTCGGCGCCGTCAACGGCCGGGACGAAGGCCTTGTCCACGCCGGCGTCGCGAGCGGCGGCGACCATGGGAAGGACTCCGTGGGTGTGGCGAACGCCGCCGTCGAGTGACAGTTCACCCAGGTAGACGGCCTGGTTGTCGTCGAAGCCCTCGAGCTGGCCGGTTGCGGCCAGGATGGCTACGGCCATAGGGAGGTCGTAGACGGGGCCTTCCTTGCGGATGTCGGCGGGAGCGAGGTTTACGGTGAGTCGGCGCTCGGGGAAGACGGCGCCGCTGTTGCGGATGGCGCTGCGGGTGCGCTCGCGGGCTTCCTGCACGGCGGCGTCGGGCAGGCCGACGACGTTGTGCTTGGGCAGACCGTTGCTGATGTCGGCCTCGACGTCAAGAACGACGCCGTCAAGGCCGGTAATCGCGCAGCTGTGTACGGTGCCAAGCATGTGTGCCAGGAGCGGCCCGCCCAGCCGCGTTTACTGCGCTACATACCCGGCCCGTCGCCGATGGTCTTGTGCATCTTGAATTGCCCGCTCTTCTTTTCTTCGCCGCCGCAGGCCGCCAGCAGCAGGCCGGTGGCGAGCAGGGCGACGACGCGGCGTCGAGGAACTACTTTCCGCAGTTTGGTGGCCGGCATGCGGATCTCCCTGGCTTGGCCGACGGCGCCTATCGTACGCGCTCTCAGGCTGAAGAGTGACATTGGGCGCCTAGCGCTGAACGGGTACCACGACGTAGGGGGGCTCGACGTCCAGGTCGGGACCGATTGAGCCGTTGCCGAGACGGTCGATGGCTTCGACGTAGTACATGAGGTCCCAGTCCGGAACGATGTCCATGCCGGGGATGGTGGCCGACCAGACGCCGTTGGTTTGCTGCATGGGAACCGGTGTGTAGAGTTCGCGCTGGTTGAGGTCGCGGTAATAGAGGGTTACGGACTGCAGATCGTCGTCGGAATCCACGCGGGCGGTGACGGTGAGGTCCTGGCCGGGGACGGCGAGCGAGGCGCGTTCGACGTCGACGGCCGGAGCAGAAACGGCGTTACCGACGGCCACGGGTTGGGGGGCTTCGGCGGAACGCCAGGATCTGCTTTCTCCGTTAGCGTCGGTGGCCTCGATGTAGTAGGCGGCGTCACAACAGGCGGGGACGGTAATGCCGGCTGAGTAGACGGGGCCGTCAGCGGACATGGACGCGCGCTGCCAGGGGCAGTCGCCGGAGCGCCAAACCAGGTCGACGCTCTCGATGCCGTCGGGGGCGGTGACAGTGGCCGACAGGTCGAGCGAGCCGGGGGCCGCTGTGCGGACGGGGACATGCCCGATTTGGGGTGCGGCTTCGCGGACGACGAGGGCGTTGATGACCCAGTCGGAGGCGGGGTGGGAGTTGATTTCAAGCTCGAGGCGCCCGTTGGCGATGTTGCAGCGCTGGGTCTTCTGAACTACCTGGCCGGCGGGAATGGTGAAGCGCTCGGTCTGGTGACGGCCCTGGAAGGTGAGCCACATAGGGCCGCGGTCCGCGGCATCCGGCGAAGTGTCGCACATGACAGCGGTTACGTCGTAGACGCCCGGCGCGACTTCGGCGCGGAAGGTGTGCTCGACGTAGCCGGGATTGGGTCCGCGGTGCTGGAAGTCGTCTTCCAACAGGCGGAGGGGAAGATCGCCGGGTTCCCGATTGCGGCCCAGCAGGTCGCCGTTGTCGGGGAGCGGCGGGCTGAAGGCGCGGATGTCGCGCGTCATCTTCCAGCCGATGCCGCGCGTGGGGGTGTACTGGACGTCGGGCGAGACGGCGCGGAAGCGTCGTTCGACCCAGGCGGACTGCATGGTTCGGGGGATCCAGGGACGCGGGTCGACGGGTTCGGCGCCGAAGTCGAAGCCGTGGGCGAAGAGGCCGAAGCGTTCGAAGACTCGCTGGACTTCGTCCAGGCGGGCGAGGTCGTGGTCGAGGTAGGGGGTGAGGCGATTCCAGGTGCCGGCTTCGTCCTTGACGGGGCCGAAGATCATCTCGTCGTCGTAGAGGCCGCCGGTGTGGTCGACGATGGCCTGCCACTGGTCGCGAGCGGACTGCATGTGGGCCCTGGCGGACTTCAGGCGATCGGCGGCGCCGGCCAGGTAGAAGAAGGCGAGGTCCAAGCCCGCGCGCAGCTTGTGGGCGTGGTAGCGCGCGAGACCGGAACAGAGGCGGACATCGGCTTGGATACCGCGAAATTCGGGTCGGGCCTCGCTTTGAACCGAGCCATCCGCTCGATCGAGGGCGGCATCGGCGGCGTTGGCGTGCCGCTCGAGGCGTTCGGCGATCTGCAGCGGGGTGAGCTTGGCGCGGACGGAGTCAGCGAGATAGTCCTCGACGTATTCGCTGGCGCCATAGAAACCAGCCAGGTCGCTCGGTTCGACCTCGAGGTAGGCGTCGAGCAGGCCGCCGGTGTCGCGCTCGGCCCACCAGCCGAAGACGCTGGCCGAGGGGAGGTGGGCGGCGGTGATGAACGGGAGGTAGTGGGAACTCTTCGAGACGGCATCCAGCACGTCAGCCCCGGCGTCGGCGCCAAAGCGGTCGTTGAATTCGCGCTGCCACGCAGCGGAATCGCAGGCCGGGTCGTAGCCGAGGCGGCCGAAGAGGAGGTACCAGAACCAGTAGCGTTCGTCCTCGAACTCGTACCAGTTCATGTCGTCCGGCTTGAAGAGCGGCCAGGCGCCACCGACGTTGCGGAAGCCCTTGTTGGACAGGGGGGCGCAGACTTCGAAGCCCTTGGAGCCACCCAGGGCGCAGCTCTCGGCGTAGCGCCGGACCCAGGCTGGGTCGCCCCACAGGGTGAACTTGTTGGTGCCCAGATTCCACATACGGAGCAGGAACTCGTACTCGCGCGGGTACTTGAGCAGGTCGCCGTAGGAGTGGCGGCGGTCCATGCGGTCGAAGTCCTGCAAGAGACCGGCGGAGTAGGGCATGCCCTGGTGCTCGCACCAGTACTTGGTGGAGACGGTGGTGGGCAGGCCGGTATCCAGCGCGCCTTCCCAGGTGTCGTCGGCGATGGCCTTGGCGCGACAGTCGATTTCGATTTCGCGGCCGGCGGCCACGACGCCGCTGTAGATCGAGCGGAAGAAGGCCGGGCTGTCCTCGGCCTCGATGCCGGACTCGGAGTTCACGCGTAGCTGGACGCCGGAAATGTCCGGGCAGGCCTTGAGGACCTTGGCCATGCCGAGCTCGCAATAGTCGGCCAGGATGTCGAGGCTGAGACCTTCGACCAGGGACTCGCCGTACTCGTAGCTGTGCTGCTGCCAGACGCCGAAGGTGAAGTCGATGCCGCGCTCCACGGCGGTGCGGGAGATCATCTTGAGGGTGGCGAGGTTTCGTTCGCGTTGCTCGTCGGACAGGCTGGGCACGGTGACATCGGGGAACTCGGGCATCGGGACCAGGAAGGCGTAGGGCGGGACGAGGTAGGCCGTCTGATGGCCGAAGGTGAGGCTGAAGGCGTTGAAGCGGTAGAGCGAGAGCTTGTCGAAGTAGGCCCGCCAGAACTCCGGGTTGAAGTACCAGGGGCCGTCGACGGCTTCGTTGTGGGGAAAGATGCAGACGCTGCGCTTGCGGAGGAACGGGGACTCGCTGGTGGGCGGGAAGGTAGCTGCCCAGTCGAGCTGCGCCGGGGCGAGTTCAATGCGGCGAGAGGCCTCGCGCAAAGCGTAGGCGAGACCGCGGTCGTCGGAGCCGCCGATGGCCAGGGTTCCGCCGGCGAAGGCGAACGCCAGGGACTCGGGCGCGTCGTTCAGGGCAGCGCCCGCCGCCTGCAGCCGAGCGGCCGGTTGGGTCGTCGCCGCCGTGCCCACCTGGATCGTGATCGCGGCGTGATCGTCGGTGACGGTGTAGCCGCTCTCGTCGAGCGTTTGCCGGAGCCGATCCAGCGCCAATTCCGCGGGCGATCCCAGGTCGCCGTTGACCACGATTCGAATGCGTGTCGCTGCGTCAGCCACGGCTATCGCCTCTCTTTGGGCGCGCCGAACGGTGCGCCCGATCGCCCGACTCGGAATGCTCGGGGCATTGTCGCAGTCCCCGCCAGGATCAGAAGAACCGAGCCTTCGCTACAACGCCCTGAGCCGGCCTCATCCTAGAAGCCGGGGCGCGGGATGGGTGTTTCGCCCTCGGCCACGAAGGAACGCAGTTCCCTACCGGAGAGCGGCAGGAAGTCGCCGCGGATGGCGTAGATGCGGGCGTTGTTCATCTCGATCTCGAGGCGAATTGCCTGGCCGGTGAAGGAGGCAAGGCCGCGCCCGCCAGTCCAGCGGGGCGACCAGTCGAGCGCGTCGCCGGTAAAGGGGTGGCAGTCGTCGTAGCCGTAGCCCTCGATCACCTCGCCGGTCGGGTCGGTGACCTGCACTCGGGTTTCGAGACCGGACTGGATGTTGAACCTGGCCTCGCCGCCCTGCCAATAGAGGGAACGGGTGCCGATCATGCCCGGACCGAAGCAGGACTCGACGTAGTAGAAGCCGTCCAACCGCAGCTTGTGCATGAGCAGGGCGCCGGTGTCGTTGCCCTCGCCGGCCGGTCCGCGTTCGAGTCGCTTGGGTCCGATATGGGGGTTGATGTGGTACCCGTGCTCGAGCTTGGAGGCACTGGAGTAGATGCGGATCTGGTTGTCGTCGTCGACGAGGAGACTGTGCGGACGCATGGTGCCCGCGCCGTACTCGCCCTGCTCGGCGTTGGGGATGAAGGGCTCCCGGATGGAGCGGTTGAAGTGCCAGCCGTTGTAGCTGTAGGCCAGCTGGCAGTCGGTCTTACCTCCCCAGTACTTGACCAGGGGGACGGGATCGGTGTGATAGATCCAGACCAGGCCGACAAACTTGTCGGCGTAGGGGAAGGCGACCATGCCGTAGATTTCGGCCAGCGGGGTGTCGAGGGCGTCGGTGGCGAGCACCAGTTCGGGCTCGCTGTAGGTCCGAAAGTCCTTTGTCTCCGAAAGCGCGACCCGGCGCGGGTGCGCGTGGGGCGCGGGGCGGGCGCTGATGACATAGCAGTCGCGCACGTGGTTCCAGTAGGCGGTGCTGGGCGGGTCGGGGCTGTGCTTGCGCCATTCCACGCCCTTGACGCGGGTCCAGTTCAGGCCTTCGGGCGACGTCCACAGGTGGTTCCCCTTGCCGACCGCGAAGCCCTTGACGCGCTCGTTCGGGTCTTCAGCGTGCTCGTCGAAGTAGCAGTCCCACTGGTGGAAGTCCTCGGACTTGGACAGCACCTGGTTGGGGTACCGGCGGTCCGGTAGGGGCACACGATCGGTCAGATCGGGCTTCTCCCAGTGAATGCCGTCGTCGCTCTCGGCCACCAGGGCGTAGCTGTCGGGCTGTTCCTCGGGAACCACGGACTTGCCGTTGTAGAGGATGCGCCAGACGCCCGACTCGTGCTTGAACGCGGTGGGGTAACCGGAGCCGAGCCAGAAGCCGGGCTCTTCGAGGGTGGCCTCGGGGACAAGCTGCGGCTGGCCGATTCCCCGCCGGCAGTTATTCCAGCGACTCAGGTAGTTGTCGTCCCAGAAGAGGAGCGTGAAATCGCCGGAATTCAGCATGGCGGGAACTCCCTGCGTGGCGCACACGGCATCAGGTTGCATTGACGATACCGCGCGGAGTGCGCGGGCCTGAAGTCGCGTTGCCGCTGTGGCGCCAGGGGATTGCCGGGGATAGCGACTACGAACTGTCCCGGCGGTTGAGGTCGGGCCTGATCTGGTCGGGCAGGAGTTGCGGGCGTCCCGCGACAAGGAGTTGGCCGTCCACGAACCCCTCCGGGCGGTTGCGTAGCTGGTCCAGCATGCGCCGGCGCCAGAGGGCCACGCGGGGTGCGGCGGCCGGGTCGTTTGCGGCGTTGTGGAGCTCGTGCGGGTCGCGAGCCAGGTCGAAGAAATGCTCCTGGCCGTCCTCGGGATACCAGATGTACTTCTCGCGGCCGTCGGTCAGGTACTGGTGGCCCGGGGCGTACTCCGACCAGCGCGCGCTGCCGCGTCCCATGCGTCTGCCGTTGTGCTCGCCGTGCAGGTAGGGGCGCCAGGCCGGCCGTTCTCCGCGGGCCAGCGGGACGACGCTGCGGCCGTCCACGGAGTCCGGAATCGCGACGCCCGCCGCGTCCAGCAGGGTAGGCATGACGTCCTGGAGGCCGACCGGCTGATCGATCACGGAGCCCTGTTGCGGTTCGAGCCAGTCGGGGAGCCGCAGGATGAAGGGGATGTTGGCGGAGGGCTGATGCGCCCAGGTCTTGCGGAATAGGTTGTGGTCGCCCAGCATCTCGCCGTGGTCGCTGGTGTAGAGCACGACGGTGTCCCGCCACATGCCGGCGGCGGAGAGCGCGCGAAAGACGCGGTTGACCTGGTCGTCGATGTGATTGACAAGCCCGTAGTAGGCGGCGCGCATGCGGCGCATCCAGGCGTCGGGCAAGTTGATATCGACGGGCTGGATGTTGAGGCCGAGGTTGGGTTGGTCGAACTGCCTGGCCCAGTCGCCGATGAAGGGCTCGGGGATGTCGTCGGCGCGGGCCATGTAGCGGTCGAAGTACAGCTTGGGCGGAGTGAAGGGCGGGTGCGGATCGACCACTGAGATCCACAAGAAGAGCGGGGACTCGGGGTCGCGCTTCTGGATGAGCTTGAGCGATTCGTTGGCGCACCAGGTGGTGAGGTCGTAGCCCTCGGGCAGGTGGCTGGGACGGGCGTTGAAGGAGTTGGTCTCGACGCCGTGCAACTTGCCGGCCAAGACTTCGCGGCGGCCCTGGGCGTTGAGCCAGTCGGCGTAGTCGTTGCCGTCGCGCTGGCTGTTGGCGACGAGCATGTGTTGAAAGCCGAAGCGCTTGCGGTCCGGGTGCCAGTGGGTCTTGCCGATGAGCTCGGTCTGATAGCCGGCGTCTGCAAGCGTGGAGGCGATGGAGTGGCGGAGGTTCCATTGGTAGCCGCCGTAGAAGCCGACCATCCCGTTGGTGACGGGGGCCTGACCCGAGAGGATGACGCGGCGCGCGGGGATGCAGGTTGGCGACTCGCTGAACGCCGAGCGGAACCAAGCGCCGTTGCCGGCCAGGTAGTCGAGGTTGGGGGTGCGGAGGACGGGATGGCCGTCGATACCCAGGGCGTCGGCGCGTTGCTGGTCGGAGGTGATGAGAAGGATGTGCGGGCGGCGGCGGGGCATGGCGCTCAGGCGCTCACCTGGTTGGTTGAAGGTTGTAGCTGTTCCGGGCGGAGTTCGTGCTGCCCGGCGACCAGGCGGCCGTCGCTGACGAAACCTTCGGGGCGAGCGGCGAGTTCGCCGATGAGGCGCTGACGCCAGACGGCCACGCGCTCGCTTGCGTCGGCGTCGTCGACAGCGTTGTGCATTTCGAGTGGATCGGCGTCGAGATCGAAGAACTGTTCCTCGCCGGTTTGGGTGTACCAGATCAGCTTGTGGTGACCGTCGGTGACCCACTGGTTGCCCTGGTCGGGCTCGTAGCAGGCGGTGTGCTCGCCGTGGAGGTAGTCGCGCCAGGCGGGTGAGTCACCACGCATGAAGGGTAGGACGCTGACGCCGTCGACGGATTCGGGAATCGGAGCGCCTGCGACGTCGAGGATGGTGGGCATGACGTCCTGGAGACCGACGGGGCGCTCGATGGTCAAGCCGGCGGTGCAGTTCATCCACTCGGGGGCGCGGGCGAGGAACGGGACGCGGATGGAGGCCTCGTAGGGCCAGGTTTTGCGAAAGAGGTTGTGGTCGCCGAGCATCTCGCCGTGGTCGCTGGTGAAGAGCACGAAGGTGTCGTCCAGCAGGCCGCTTTCGCGGAAGCCCTTGAGCAGGCGCGAGACCTGGTCGTCGACGTGGTTGACGAGGCCGTAGTAGCCGGCGCGGCAGCGGTGGAGGTCGTCTTCGCGGAGGCGCATGACGGAGGCGTCGGGGTTGAGGCCGGGAGGCGGCGCATCAAGTTGGGGCGCCCAGTCGCCGACGTAAGGCTCGGGAAGGTCCATCGACTCGTAGCGTTCCCAGTAGACGAGCGGAGGGGTTAGCGGCGGGTGCGGGTCGACGAAGGAGACCCAGAGGAAGAACGGGGCGTCGGGGTCGCGCTGGCCGATGAAGCGGAGAGCCTCGTTGACGCACCAGGTGGTGTGGGAGAAGCGTTCGTCGAGATGGCTGGGGCGTCCCACCCAGCCGTTGGTGGAGACGCCATGGGCCAGACCCATCTCCAGCGACGTGGCGCCGTTATCGGCCAGCCATTCGGCGTAGTCGTTGTTGTCGCGCTGGCTGTCGGCCCAGACCATGTTGTCGAAGCCGTAGCGCTTGCGTTGCGGGTACATGTGGAGCTTGCCGACGAGTTGCGTCTGGTAGCCGGCCCTTGAAAGCTCGCCGGGCAGCGAGTGGTCGAGCGCCCAGCCGACGCCGCCGTAGAAGCCGACCATGCCGTGGTTGTAGGGCTGCATGCCGGAGAGCATGGTGCGGCGGGCGCCGATGCAGGACGGGACTTCGGCGTAGGCGCGGGTGAAGTTGGTCCCGCTGGCGGCCAGGAAGTCGAGGTTGGGCGTTGCCAGCGGGTCGGCGCCGTTGATGCTGAGGGCATCGCCTCGCTGCTGGTCGGTGGTGATGAAAATGATGTGCGGGCGGCGATCAGCCAAGGCGCGGAACCCTGTTCAGCGGACGCGGGGTGATTATCGCGCACGGATGGGCGGCGGGGAGGTCCAGACGCTGCACCGCCTGTATCGGTGTAGCTGCCGCGGACGGCGGGGTGGGCGGATTGGACATATAGTCAGCGACAGGGTCGGGGTTCGTCTGAGGAGCGGCGGTGATGGCTGAGCTACTTCCGGGGCGAGTGCCGCCGTTCGACGTCGCCGCCGGGTATCACCCGATCATGGACTACCGGTTCGTGAGCGCCGGGCAACCGCGGTGGGTTGGGGCGGACGGCAAGCCGATTCACTATTGGGAGACGGCGGATCCGGATCAGATTCGCGCGGAGCACGCGAACGTGCCGCGCGGGATCGAGTTGCGGGCGCAGCCGGCCGAACGGTCGGAATTGATCCTGACGTGCACCGAGCCGTGGGAGTACAACAACGGCGGTCCGGCGATCATTCGCGAGGGCGGGCTGTACCGCATGTGGTACCACGCGATCGCGCCGGACCACTGGGACCCGGAGATCGCGCCGTCGCTGGGTTGGGGGCCCGACTGGGGCGGGTTCGTCTGTTACGCGGAATCTGACGATGGGTTCGAGTGGCGCAAGCCGGATTGCGGCCAGTACGCGTGGCAGGGGCAGGACGCCACGAACATCGTGTTTGGCCGAGAACTGGCGGGCGAGCCGGGAATTCATGGGGAGTCGGTGTTCCTGGACCCACAGGCGCCGGCGCACGAGCGGTTCAAGTGCTTCTACATGGGACGGCTCTCGAAGGACGTCATTACTCAGTGGGCGCGGGAGCATCCGGAGCGGGTGGACCCGTGGATTGCCGAGCATCCCGATCGCGGATTCTTCGTGGCGACTTCGCCGGACGGGATCCGATGGACGCCGCATCCGGAGCCGGTGGTGATCTTCATCAGCGACACCATGAACGTGGTGGACTGGAACGCGGAGCGGGAGAGCTACGTGTGGTACTCGCGGGGCTGGTCGTGGGACCGGCGCACGATTGCGCGGGCCGAGTCGCGCGATTTCTTTGCCTGGCCGCTGCCGGAGCAGGCGTTGACCACGCCGCCGGATGACCTGGCGTTCACGGACATCTATACCAACGGCAAGGTGACCTATCCGGGCGATCCGTCCACGCACATCATGTTCCCGACGCTGTACGATCGGGCGCTTGACACGACATCGCTGGCGGTTGCGACGAGCTCGGACGATGTCGTGTGGAACTGGGTGCCGGGCGGTCCGGTTTTGGAACCGGGGGCCGAGGGCACGTTCGACTCGGGCTGCCTGTTTGGGTGCAAGGGCCTGGTGGAGTTGGCGGGCGACCGGATTGGAACGCCGTATACGGGGAATGACCTGCCGCACAAGTACCCGCGACAGAATCTGCAGAGCGCCACGGCGTATGCCACGTGGGGTCGCGGGCGGATTGCAGGGTTGGTTGCGGAGGGGGATGGAGAGTTCGCGACGCCGCAGATGCTGCTGCAGGGGCGAGAGGTACGGCTGAACGTGAAGACGGCGGCCGACGGCGAGGTCCGGGTTACGGCGCTGGAGCGCGGGCCGGGGTGGACGTCGCGGCCGGGACATGGCGCCTGGATCGAGGTGGGCGAGAGCCGGTCGATCCAGGGCGATCACCTGGGCGTGCCGGTGGACTGGAACGGGAGCCAGTCGTTGCCGCTCTCGAGGCACGGACCGGTGGTTCTTCAGTTCAAGCTGCGGAAGGCGACGCTGTTTGGATTCGAGGTGACGGGCATATGAAGATTGTGATTGGAACCGGTCAATTCGGCGAGGACTACGCGGAGCAGCTGGGGGCGCGCTTTCCCGGGGTCACGTTCAGCATGGCCCTGACCGATCCGGACGAGGTGCACGAGATCGTGGATGCGGATGCGTTCCTGGGGTGGCCGGAGCCCGAAGCGATAGCCGCGGCGCAGCGGCTGCGCTGGATTCACGTGCCGGGGATGGGGATCAACAACACGATGCTCAGCCCGGGCATTGCCGAGTCCGGGATCGTGGTGACGAATTCGCCGGGGGCGCACACGAGTCCGATCGCGGACCACGTGATGTTTTTCGTGCTGTCGCTGGCGCACCAGGGGCGGCGGCTGATGGACGATCAGCGGGCTCGGCGCTGGGACACCGGGTCGTACGAGCGCCAGCTGCGCGACCTTGACGGCTCTTCCATGTTGCTGATCGGGCTGGGCGGCATTGGGCGCGCCGTGTTTCAGCGGGCGCAGAGCTTTGGGATGCAGGTGTCGGCGATCGATCCGACACCGACGGACGTGCCGGCGGGCATTCGCGAGATTGGCGGTGTTGAGCGGCTGGATGAACTGCTGGCCGAGACCGACTGGCTGGTCGTGACCGTTCCCATAACCCCGGGCACGCGGAACATGATCGACGCCCGACGGATCGGGCTGCTGAAGCAGGGCGCCGCGGTGATCGTGATATCGCGCGGCGGAATCGTGGACGAGGACGCGCTGGCGGAGGCATTGTGCTCGGGTCGCCTGTCCGGGGCCGGGCTGGATGCGACGGCAACGGAGCCGTTGCCCGCGGAGAGTCCGCTGTGGGACATGGACAACGTGCTGATTTCGCCGCACTGCTCGGGGGTTACACCGAGCATGTGGAAGCAACGGCAGCAAACGCTGGAGGACCAGGTGCAGCGCTTCTTGGAGGGACGACCGCTGGCGTTTGTGTGCGATCTGGAGCGGGGGTATTAGGCCAGGAGCGGCGCGTTGCCCTCGTGGGTGAGTGAATCAGACGCCTTGCACGCCAATCGAGGCTGCGACTTTACATAAGACGAGACAGCACGAGTTGGTGCTTGCGTGCCGGCGGATTCCCGGGGCGTTGGGGCGACGCCGGTGCTGACGCATGCTGGATTTGCCGTGCATGTCGGCCATCAACCCCAAGCACCGAAGTGAGCCTGAGATCCTGTCCCACAATAACGTCGCCGGGTGGCTCGGCGAGAGACTGGCCTTTCCAGCACGGCGAGAGTTTCAGCCAGGCGTTGCGGTTGGCAGCAAGCGCTCAAGGATTGACCCCGGCGATCCGAGCATTCTCGGCCTACGAGAGGGCGTAGGCGTAGAGGCGGGCTGCGCCGTAGAGCCAGAAGCGGAGTTTGACCTGGCCGCCGCCGAGATCGGACAGGTTCTTGCCGTTCCAGGACACGGGCCGGCGCAGGCCGTCGATGAAGATGTCGTCGGAGTCCCGGCGGGTGAAGCCGTCCAGGGGCTGGTTGGTGTCGGGGTCGAGGATTTCGACTTCGATCCAGCTGCGGTTCTGGCGGACGTCGCCGACGTTGAGGGTGAGGTTCGTGAGACCGGCCGAATCAATAGGCGTGGTCGTGGCGTGGCCGGGGGTTTCGCGGTCGGGGGTTTCGAGGCAGGTGAAGCCGTCCTCGCGGAGGGTGGCGAGACCCATGCGCACGACGCGCCCGGAGCCGCTGCCGGAGCCGCCGTATTCGACGCCCGGGATGAAGTTCTCGGGCGGCCAGGTGGTGAAGTCCTCGGCGGCACCGCCGTAGTACAGGTAGATGGTGCCGTCCTTGACGACAGGCTTGTCGGAGATGACGAGCAGGCCGCCGTCCCACTCGGTGTGGGCGCCGCGCGGGATGGTGGGCTGGTGGGGGTTTACGCGTTCGAAGTTGGCGCCGTCCGAGCTCACGGCCAGGCGAATGTCGCCTCCGTACATGCCGTAGAGCCCATAGTCGCTGGGTACGTACCAGCCGTACTCGTAGGCCATGATCCAGGCGCCGCCGTACGGGCCCATCATGACGTGATGGTCTTCTTCCTCGAGGCCGTCGTTGGGTGAAATCAGCGGGTTTTCTTCGGCTTCGCGGAAGTTCTCGATGTCGGGACCATAAGCCAGGAATTTGGCTCGGCCCTGGGACGGGTTTCGCTTGGCGAATTGCTTCTGGTGGGGCTCGTCAATGTCGACCATCCACTGGTAGACGAATTTGAAACGCCGGCTTGGATCGGGGTCCTGATCGTCACGGACCAGAACGCCGACGTCTGGCGGTCGTCCACCCCAGCGCGGAAGCAGGATTCGCTCGCCGGTGGTCCAGTTGATGCCGTCCGGGGAAAAGATGGCACGGGCGCCGTGCTCGCTGTAGGCGGGTTCCCCGACGTAGCTGTGGAGGCGCTTGATGCCCTTGTAGCGCTTGTTGGGGTCGGGCTCGGCGTCGTCCTTGATGACTGGGCCGCGGCCTTCGATGACGATGTTGTTTTGCTTACTGCCCTTGTACTCGAACATCCCCAGGTTGGGCTTGTGCCAATTGACGCCGTCCTCGCTTATGGCGTACCCGGTGGCCCACCAGCTGGCGCCGCCCATGTCGGAGCCGGCGTACCAGGCCTTGAAGAGCTTGTCCTCTTCGTCGTAGATGACGCTTTGGGAGGACCAGGGGGCGCAGTGGGTGGAGTCCCACTCGTGGATGTCGCCGAGCGGGAGCACGGGGTTGAGCGGGTGCTTTTCGGCCTTGCAGACGGCCCGGACGACGTTGTGGCGGGACTCCACACGGTCGAGGAGGAGGAAGCCATCGGTGCTGGCTGGGTTGGCGCTCATGTGGAGTCCTTCGACGCTGAACACTGGCCGATGCTCAGGATAGACAGCCCGGAAGTCCGGCGCGACCAGCACGCGCCCTTCACGATGTCTGCTGAGGCGAGGCTCGTTTGGACGGGGTGCGTTAGCCCTTGATGCCGGTCAGCGCGATGCCGCGGATGAACTGCTTTTGGGCCAGGAAGAAGGCCACGATCATCGGCACAATCAGCAGCATGGCGCCGGCCATGAGGAGATGGTATTCGGTGCCGAACCTGGAGACGAAGAACTTAAGGCCTACCGCAAGTGTGAGATTCTCGGTTCGCAGGAGATAGATCAACGGCTCCAGGAAGTCATTCCAGCGGTTCATGAACGAGAAGACCGCAATGGTCGCGATGGCAGGCACCGAAAGTGGGATGACGACCTTGCGGAGGATCTGGAGGTGGGAAGCGCCGTCGATACGAGCCGCGTCGTCGAGCTCGCGCGGCAGCGTGAGGAAGAACTGTCGCATGATGAAGATGTAGAACGGCGTCCCGAAGAGACGTGGGATTAGCAACGGCCACAACGTATCAATCATGTCCAGGCGGTGGAAGATGAGCCAGCGCGGGATCAGTGTCACGGCACCCGGGAGCATCATCGTGGCCAGGACGCCGATAAAGAGCTTGTCGCGTGCCGCGAAGCGGGTGCGCGCGAAGCCGTAGGCGACTGAAACGCTTGTGATCGTTTCGGCGACCACGCTGAACGCTACGACAATGATCGAATTCTTCATCCATGACCAAGTCGGTCCGTTCTGCCACATGATGGAGTAGTTTTCCCAGACCGGCGGCAAGGGAACGATGATCGGCGGGACGACGTAGAGGTCGGATTCCTTCGTCAGCGAGGTTCGTAGCATGAAGAACACGGGGTACATATAGACAAATGAGCCGCCGACCACGATGAGATAAAGAAGGAAACGGCGCGCCCAGCGGAAAGTGCGCAACACGATCGGCCGTCGCCGCCCTGCTTCGGCCGTAGTCGCCGTCATCTAGCCTGGCTCCTGGTATTCGTAGTAGACCCAGCGCCGTGCGCCGAGGAACTGGACAATTGTGGCCGCAAAGATGATCGCGAAGAGGATCCAGGAGATTGAGGCGGCATAGCCCATCTTGAAGGCGTTCCAGCCCATGATCCAAATATAGAGCAGGATGAACAGGGTGGCGTTGTCCGGTCCGCCTCCCGTCATCAGCAACGCCTGGGTCACCACCTGGAACGACCCGATCACACCCAGGATCAGGCTCAGGAATATGTAGGGCGTCATCATGGGAATGGTTACGTGGCGAACTTTGGCCCACCAGCCGCCGCCATCGACTTCCGCAGCCTCATAGAGATGTTGAGGCACGCCCTGCAGGCCGGCCAGGAATATCACCATGGAGGCGCCCACGCCCCAGAAGCTCATGATGATGAGGGCCGGCATGGCCCAGGTGGTCGATGTCAGCCAGCGCGGCCCCTCAATGCCAAACCAGCCCAGCATGCCGTTGAGCGCCCCGCGCGGCGCGAACAGCCAGATCCAGATCAATGCCATGCCCACGCCGGACGTCACGGACGGGATGTAGTACATGGTGCGCCAGATCGGCATGCCCCTGACCTTCTGATTCAGAAGGCCGGCCACCGTGAACGCGATGATTGTCGACCCGGGGACGTGAAACAGGGTGTAGAAGGCGGTGTTCCAGAGGCTCTTGCCAACCAGAGGGTCAGTGAACGCCGCCTGGTAGTTGCGGAGTCCGATGTAGGTCGGCGGACGACCCACGTCCCAGTTCAGGAACGAGATGATGAGCGCGAAAATGTAGGGTCCCAGGTCGAGCAGGATGAAGCCCACGACCCAGGGAAAGATGAAGACCCAGCCCTCCTGGCCGGCAATCCACTTGCGAATCGCACGCCAGCGCGAAAGGCGCGCGGGCACCGTTCGCAGGCCCGTCGTCTTCGCGCTAAGGCTGCTCGACGCCACGCTTCACCTCCGGGCCGGCGGCCCGTATGCCCTCGGGCAACCGAAGCCCCAAGCTTGGGATGCCCTTGGACAGCCGGTGGGGACGCCTAGCGGCGTCCCCACCGGGTCAAATCCTGAGAGCCTAGATTTCGCGTCGGAGAGCTTCGGTCCCCTCCGCGTCCAACTCTTCCATCATCTGGTACGGGCTCTCGCCGCCCGTCAGGGCGCGGTCGCCGAGCTTGCCCAGAACGAGCCGGAACCACTCCAGCCAGTTCGGGTGCGCGTGGGTGCCGCGAATCCAGTTTTCGCGGAACTGACCCACGGCCTCGGCCTCCGCGGCCAGGTCGGGGAAGTTGTCCGTTCCGCTGGAGAACTCGGTGATGAACGGGCTGTTCCAGATGGACTTGGCGGCAGGCACGACCGGCTGAAACTCAGCCAGGTACGGCGCCATGATGTCGCCGTGCCAGAACAGGGCAAGCCCAGCGGCCTCCTCGGCGTTTCCGCGCTCCTCGGCGGCCCGATTGACCACGATGTTGTTGGTCTCGTTGTGGTAGCCGCGGAGACCCGTGTACGGCGACTGGTAAGGCCAGAACACGTGGAAGTCGAAGCGGCCGCCGATGCGGTTCTTGATGCCTCCGCCCGAGTTGTAGCCGAAGCCGGACATTCCGATCAGCCCGGTGGCAAACAGGTTGGTCGAGCCGGAGGTGTTCGCCGGCGACTCCAGCGTGGCCTGCACCTCGTCGGTGGTCGGGGCCACGCCGTCTTCCCAGGCCAGCTTCCACCAGTCGGCGAACGCTTCAACCGAGTTGCCGCCGGGCACCGTGGCGACGGAAGCCGTGGACGTCTCGGACGCGGAGTCGTACCACTTGGCGCCTTCACTGGAGAAGCGCTCGGCCCAGCCCTGGTTCCAGGCCCCGGTCTGGCGCTCCAAGCCCCAAATGCCGGCTTCCTCGTCGCGCATCTGGGCCGAAAGTTCACGAAACTCGTCGAAACTGTAGTCCTTGTCGGGAATCGTGACGCCGAACTGCTCGACGAGGCTCAGGTTGGCCATCATGGCGCCGACGTACACACCGTAGGGCACCCCGCGAATAACCCCGTCCTTGTCAACCAGGTAGCCGTCGTGCCACCAGAAGTCGGCCGGCGTCAGGCCGGCGCGCTCCAGGTGCGGCTGCAGGTCAAGGTTGTAAAGGTCGGCGTTCCACCACAGCTCGGACATGACTTCCGGACCGGAACCCGCGACCAGCAGGTTGGTCAGGATGCCGGCGTAACCAACGGCGGTGCTGCCGCCGGAACCCGAGATGATGAGGATGTCCACGGTGACGTGCGGGTTGACCTTGTTGTATTCCTCGGCCATGAACTTGTGGGTAGCCGCGCGAACGCCGGAACCCCAGTCGGTGGAGAACTCCAGCCGCACCGGTGTCTTCTGCATCGGCGCTTCGACCATGACCTCGACTTCCCTGGTCACGACCTTCTCGACGACCCTCTCCCGTTCGACGATCTCGGTCACCACGCGTTCGACCGGCACCTCAACTTGCTGGGTGACGATCTTCTCCTGCGTAACGATGCGATCGACCGGGACTTCCTTGACCTCGGTCCTCGTCACGATTGTTTCGACTGGGACTTCCTTGATGACCGTGGTCTCGACCGGGACTTCCTTGGTGATGATCTGCGGCTCGGCTTCGCCACAGGCCGCCAGGGCCGCGACGCCGGCCACGCCTACACCCAGTCCACCTGCGATGCGCAGCATCCGGCGTCGGGTCATGTGTGAACTGATGCCCATACCGTGAGCCTCCCCTTAAGTGCGACGCATCCGCTCGGCGCCGCAAGCCAAAGTACCATGCAGCGCCTGAATCTTCCTAACCCGAAACGGCAAAGCTGGTGGTATACGACCTGCTGATCACTGCCGGCCGCATCGAGGATCCGGCTCGGGGTCTCCGCGGACCCGGATATGTGGCGACGAACGACGATCGCATAGCGATCACAACCATTGGAGCGGATGCGGACGAAGTTCCGGAGGCGGGGCGGCGGCTCGACTTTCCCGAAGGCGTGCTGCTGCCCGGGCTGGTGGACATGCACGCGCACCCGGCGATTGAGGACTCGAAGTACGGAGTCGACCCCGACGAGCACTTTCTGCCGCGGGGCTCGACGACCGTTATGTCGCAGGGCGATGCCGGTGCGCGCAATTGGCCGCGGTATCGCGATCGAGTCATCGAACGTGCTCGCACCCGCGTGCGGATGGCCATCAACTTATCGGCCTCTGGGGAGTCCAACCCCGGATTCAGCCTGGGGGACTTGGCCGAGGCGGATGTGGACGCCTGCGTGAACGCGATCCGCGACGGAGGCGACCTGATCTGGGGCATCGCCATCAACGTGGCCGAGGCCGTGTGCGGGGACTGCGATCCGCGCGAGATGTTGCGCCGCGCAATCCAAGCGGGCGAAGCGACCGATCGCCCGCTGCTGGTCGGCACGCGGCACGACAACGACTTTCCGTTGGACGAGTTGCTGGACCGGTTGCGGCCGGGCGACGTGGTGACCTATTGCCTGCACGGGCTCGTGGACCGCATCGCAAGGGACGGGCGGGTCCTGGACTGTGTATGGCGAGCCCGGGAACGCGGCGTGCTGTTCGACACGGGCCACGGGATGGGGTCGTTTGACTTTGAGGTCGCGGAGACGGTGATCAAGGAAGGGTTTCTGCCCGACACGATTTCTACGGACCAGTACCGGCGACACGTGGGGTCCAGCCCGCAGCACGATCTTCCGCTGACAGTGTCCAAGCTGTTGGCGGCCGGGATGCGCGAAGAAGACGCCTGGCCGCGAATCACGTCGCGTCCGGCGGAACTCCTGGGCCTGGCGGGCGAGGTGGGCACGCTGGCGTCGGGCGCCTGCGCGGACCTGGTGGTGCTGACGGAAGCGAAGGAAGAAGTGCCGTTGCGGGATGTCAGCGGCCACGCGCGTTCCGGGAGGATCTGGAGCGCCGCGGCCGTCGTCCGAGGCGGCGAGGTGGTAACGCCGCCGGCCAGTTTGGACCGGACGGAGATCGTCGACGCCTCACTTACGGTCGCTCGCTTGTCGCCGGATGCGCCGCCGTCTAGATTCTTGACCAATCCATAGGCGTCAGCTCGGGTCGTACCGAGACCGGAGGCATCGTGATCGCTCCAAAGTCGCGCGTTCCCGCATACACCTACCCGACGACGTTGGCCGAGCAAGAAGCGGCACTTGCCACGAACCCGCTCATGCAGCGGTTGCTGGCGTCGCGGGAGTCGTATGCCGGCTTGCGGCACCGTCCCGCGTATCACTACGTCAATCCCGAATCGACCCTCAACGACCCCAACGGGCTCTGCTTCTGGCAGGGTCGCTGGCACCTGTTCTACCAGGCGTACCCGCCGGAGGACGACCGGCAGCACTGGGGTCACGCGGTGTCCGACGACCTGGTGCACTGGCGCGATCTGCCGTACGCCATCTATCCGAGCCCCGAGGACAAGTGCTTTTCGGGATCGACCCTGGTCGAGGACGACCGGGTCATTGCCATCTATCACGGGGTCGGCGCCGGGAATATGGTGGCGACGTCCAGCGATCCGCTGCTACTTAACTGGGACAAAGTCGGCAACCGGGCCGTGATTCCGATGCCGGATCGAGACGGTCCGCCCGCGCCCTACCGGGTTTTCGATCCGTGTATCTGGATGAAAGACGGCGTCTACTACTCGCTGTCCGCCGGAACCAAGCCCGAGGGCCCCGCCGGCAAGCCGATCCGGGCCAACTTCCTGTTCAGGTCCGAGGACCTGGAGCACTGGGAGTACCTGCACCCCTTCGTGGAAGACGACCACTACTCCATGGTTGGCGACGACGGCGCCTGTCCGTACTTCTGGCCGATTGGCGATCGACACATGCTGCTCTTTTACAGCCACACGAGCGGCGGCCAATACCTGCTGGGCGATTACGACACCGAGCGCGACAAATTCGTGGTGACGAACGGCGCGAAGTACAACTTTGGGCCGTCAGGGCCATCGGGCCTGCACGCTCCGTCGGCGACGCCGGACGGCAAGGGCGGCCTGATCGTGATCTTCAACATGAACCCCGGAAAGCCCACGCCGCGCTGGAACCAGATTATGACGCTGCCGCGACGACTTACGGTCGACGGCGACGTGGTGTTTGTGGAACCGGTCGAGACCCTGACCTCGCTGCGGCAGGCAGAGCAAGACGTGGGCTCACTGGATTTGCCGGCCAACCAGGAGGTAGTACTGGACGGAACGGCCGGCGACTCGCTTGAGCTTGAGTTGGAAGTCGAGCCTTCGTCCGCGCCGATGGTTGAGCTGAACGTCCTGCGCTCGCCGGACCGGGAAGAGTTCACGCGTATCGCCTTCTACCGCGACCGCGGCTATCGCACCAACCACTTCACGCAGGGAATCGTGGGACCGCTCTGGACCCACTTGAGCCAGATCTCGATCGACACGTCGTATTCGTCGATCGCGCCCGATGCGCTGTCGCGTGCGCCGGAAAACGCGCAGGTCCTGATCGCGCCCGACGAGCCGCTGCGGCTACGGGTGTTCGTTGATCGAAGCGCGGTGGAGGTGTTCGCGAACGGGCGGCAGGCCCTGGCGGTGCGCGTCTATCCCGAGCGCGAGGACAGCGTGGGTGTATCGCTGCGTTCGCAGGGAGCGCCAAGCACGGTGCGATCTCTGAAGGCGTGGACGCTGGAGGCGCTCTGGGACTAGGCCGAGCGAGCGCGACGGATCAGCGGCTCTTCCAGTCCAGGTCGATCTCGGGCAGCATCGGCAGTTCCTGCATGAACCGGTAGAAGCGTCCGGTCGGACCGCCGTCCGGCAGCGAGGCCAGCCAGACGGCCGTCGGCACGGCCTCGGAGGGCGGCACGTCCGAGGTCGGGTTCATGTCGGTCTTGACCGAGCCGGGGCTCATGGCGTTGACGAGGACGTTGGAGGCCTCGACCTCTTTGGCCATGGCAATCGTCAGCGCGTTGACCGCGGCCTTGGACGCGGCGTAGGCCGACTCGCCGGGATTGCACATGATGGCGGCGCCGGAGGAGACGTTAACGATTCGCCCGTAGCCGGCTTCGATCATGTGCGGCAACGCGGCGTGGCAGCAGGCGAAGAGGCCCACGAGGTTTACCGCCTGCACACCGGCGAAGGCTTCCGGTGCGACGTCGGCAACATGCCCGCGGGCATTGCTGACGCCGGCGTTGTTGCACAGGACATCGAGCCGTCCATGTTGTCCGACCACATCGTCAATCGTCCGCCGCACCGCGGCCACGTCGGCAACGTCCATCCGCGCGACGTCGGTCGATCCCGACAGGTCGTCGATCTCGGCCGCGACGGCGGTTAGCCGTGCCTCGTCGCGCGCGGCCAGGACGACGTGCGCACCAGCCCGCGCGTAGCCAAGCGCGACTTCGCGCCCGATTCCGCGACTGGCGCCGGTGACCAGTGCTATACGACCAGCAAGACTCATACGGACCTTCCTTTCGGCTACAACGTCAACATCAGCGGATGCACGGTCCGGCTGCCGGCGGAGGACGAAGCATCAACCGACGTCTCGGTTCTAGCTGCCCTGGCTGGCTTCCTTGGCGGCCTTGGCCTGATCGAGGCCCGAGCGGCGCGCCTCGTCGTCCTTCTCGTAGTCCGTGGCGCCTACGCAGCCGCGCCCGCAGCGACCCGAGGGCTTGAACTCGAAGGAATCGCTGTCGGCGCAGGCGCTCAGCCCGAGCAGGGCCGGGCCAACAATGAGCGCGCCGATAACCGCGCGTCGGCCTAGGACTCGAGGAGCATGGTTGAGCATGATCCCGGCTCTCTGATGCCCTAATCAGGCACGAGCATAACGCAGAGAGCCCGCTGGCCGAATCCGGGCCGTGGCCGGAACTGGCCGGCGCCGGAACGGCTATTGCACCTGCAGTGGCCGCCGGCACTTCACCGGCACGTCAATGAGCGAGGGGCGGTCGAGTTCAAGCGCGTCGCGCAGCGTGTCCTCCAGTGTTTCAGGTGTAGCTCGCATGCCGACGGCGCCGAACGATTCGGCGAATCTCACAAAGTCGGGGTTCCTGAGGTTGACTTCGTAGTCGTTGTCGTAGTCGCGCAGGAAGTCCTCCTTGATCGCGCCGTACGCGTGGTCGTTGATGATCACGACGGGGACATTCAGCCCCTGCTGGACGGCCGTCGCCATTTCCTGCGCGGTGAAGAGGAAGCCCCCGTCGCCGGTCAGCGAGATGACGGGTCTGTCAGGGGCCACGATCTTGGCGCCTAGCGCCACGGGATAGGAGTAGCCCAAGGTTCCGAACGCCAGGCCGTAGAGCCAGGTTCGCGGCTCGTAGAAGGGCAGGTGTTCACGACTCCAGTAGCCCAGCAGGTGTGGGTCGCTGGCCACGATGGTGTTGCGTGGTAGCGCGCTCCGAATGGACTGCATCAGGCCCCACTCCAAGGGGGCGCGCTGTGCCAGTTCGGCGCGAACCTCGTCACGCGCCGCCCGGCCGTCGTCGACCCACTCGTCGCGGTCAACCTCGGGCGCGTCAGCCGTCGCTTCAACCAGCGCCGCCAACCCGGCCTTCGCATCGGCGTGCACGCCGATCTCGGCGGGAAAGTTCTTGCCAGGCTGGGTGGGGTCGATGTCGATGTGCAGCAATCGCTTCGGCACCGGCAGCGTCCAGCGACCGCTGGACAGGTACGAGAACCGAGCACCCACGGCGAGCATGACGTCCGCCTGTTCCATGAAGCGGCGGATCGGACCGTGCTGGTTCAGGTTGCCGATGACCAACGGATGATCCTCGGGCATCGCGCCCTTACTGGTGGTGGTCAGCATGACGGGGATGTCCAGCGATTCGGCCAGCGTCCGCAACTCGTCCCAGGCGCCCGACATCATTACCCCGCCACCGGCCCAAATGAGCGGGCGCTCGGCGGCGGCGAGAATCGACGCCATGCGCTCCAGGTCGGTTGCATCGCCCTGCGGCGGCTGATACGTCTCCTCGTGGAGCAACGCCACCTCGCCTTCGCCTTGGAAGACGTCAACCGGGATTTCGACGACGACTGGGCGCGGGCGGTTGACCTGCATTCGGCGCAGACCCTCGTGGATGGCGCCCGGAATCTCGCCCGGCGACATGGCCTGGCGGCTCCACTGGCTCAGACGGCTGAACACGCCGAACTGATCCTTGCTTTCGTGGACGATGCCTCTGTCCTGGTAGAGGTAGGCGGACATGTCCTCAGCCATGATGTTCAGCAGCGGGATGCCGTCGCCGTAGGCCTCGCCCATGGGGGTGGCGGCGTTGAGCGCACCTGGGCCCGCTGTGCTAAGAATCGTGGCCGGCTTGCCGGTCACGCGCGCCGCGCCGATAGCCATGTAGCCGGCGCCCTGTTCGTGCCGCACGAGCACGTGGCGAACCTTGTCCTGACGCATCAGCCGGCCGTACAGGTGCTCGCTGTGATAGCCGGGAATGCCGAACACGAGGTCAATGCCCTCGGCGATCAAACTCTGGACCACGGCGTCGGAGCCGGTCATCACTGCCATACGAGAACTCCCGCGGGTCGCGTGCGAGCGCTGATCGTAGCCGACGGACTGCCGCGGCCGGTCTAGTTCGCCAGTCCGGTTCCCAGTCGACTCCGAATCAGCCGCGCCAGGCGCGGCACTTCTGGAACCCGCATGAGTGCGAGGGCGGCGACGTACACGATGGCTATCCCGACACCGCTCACGAATAGCACGCGCCAGCCGGCCATTTGCGCGGGTTCCAGCGCCAGGGTCGACCATTCGCGCAAGAACAGGCCAACGGCCGCCGCAAGACCGCCTGCCGCGATCACCCGAACGCCAAAGAACCAGAGTCCGGGGTCGCCGAATCCGCCCAGGCGACGCCACAGCAGCCAGCCCAGGACCGCGCCGTGCAGGCTGTTCTGGACCGAGTTGGCCGCGACCAGTCCGAAGACGCCGAAGGGTTCGACCAGCGCGAGCGCCACCACCAGGTAGGCCAGGCCACCGCCGACTCCGACAAGTACGGGCGTGAGCGTGTTGCGGGTGGCGTAGAAGGCCGCAATGAACACCTGATCCAACGCGGTGAGGGGAAGTTGAACCGCATAGATCAATAAGGCCAGTCCCGTCAGGTCGGTAGCTGCGGCGTCGAAATCGCCGCGTTCGTAGACCACGCGTATCACCGGCACGCTCAATGCGGTGAGGACCACGGTGACCGGGACCATCAGGACGAATGCGCTGCGCCCGGCGGTTACCAGCGCCGACTTGAATTCGTCGGCGTTGACCAGGTCGCGCGGATCCTCGGGTGCGCTGCGGGCCAGCACCGGCAGAAACGCCAGTGCGATGGCCGACCCGATCAGGCCCAGCGGGAACTGCTGCAGGCGAGTCGCGAAACGCATGATGGCCAGGCTGCCCTCGCCGGTGCGCGATGCGAGGTTGGTATCGACGATTACCAACGCCTGCGCCACGACCAGACCGGCCGCAATGGGCAGATACAGGCGAAGCGCGCGAGTCGTGTCCGGATTGCCCCGCCAGGCGGGCTTCGTCAGCCGCACCCGGTCCCGAATCAGCGCCGGAACCTGGACCAGCAGATGGGCGCCCGCGCCCGCCAGGTAGCCGATCGCTACCCCCACCGGTCCGACGACCGGCGTGAGCGCGAGCGCAAGGACAATGAGCGTTCCGTTCAGCGTGGCCGGCGCAAACGAGGGGCCGGCAAAGCGATCGCGGGCGTAGAGCCGCGCCGCCGTGACGGCGGATAGCCCGAGGAAGAGAACCGCCGGCAGGGTGATGCGGGTCATGACAACCGCGAGGTCTCGCGTCGCCGGCGGCAAGCCGGGCGCGGCCGCTGCGACCAACGGTTCAGCCAGCAGCACGAGCACGACGATCACCCCGACCATCGCCAGCCCGACGGACGACATGAGCGTCGAGAAGGTGCGCGCCAGGCGTCGATCATCCGAGGCCATTTCGCTGAACAGTGGGATCAGGACGCCCGAGATCGCGCCGCCGATCACGAGTTCGTGCACCAACTGCGGGATGCGGGTGGCCACCTCGAACGCGTCCGTCGCACCCGAGATGCCGAACAGGGCGGCAATGACCGGCTCGCGGACGAAGCCGAGGAGCCGGCTGAGTATGTTGCCGGCCGCGACCAGCGCGGCGGCCTGGGCGACCCGCCTGGCGGTCGCCGTGTTCACGTCGTGCGGCGGCTCCGGGCGATCAACTCGCTGGAGGCGTGGCCGGGCGCCAGAGGCACGAAGACGGCCGGAATTCCAAGTCGCTGGAGCGTTGTCGTCTCGGGCAGCGTCCGACCTCCCACGGCCGGATCGTAGTCCGCTCCCTTGACATAACAATCCGGTCGAAGTTGCTCGATGAGTCGATCGGCGGTCGTCTCGCCAAAGGGTGTCACGGCGGTGACCCAGCGCACGGCCCGGAGAACCGCCAGTCGATCCTCCAGCGGCATCAGGGGGCGATCGGGTCCCTTCAGCTTGCGTACACCCGCGTCGCTGTTCAGTCCCACAACCAGCACGTCGCCCACGGCCGCGGCGCCACGGAGAAGGGCCGTATGCCCCGGATGGATGAGGTCAAAGCATCCGTTGGTCAGCACGAGGCGCCGGCCGGCGGCGCGTGCCCGTGTGCCCCAGTCCGCCAGATCGCCTGGGTGGATGACTTCGGCCTCAGGCGAAAAGCTCACGGGCCTCACGCACGATTTCTTCGGCCGACACCACGGCAACGCCAAGCTGTCGAACCACGACCCGGGCGGCCAGTGACGAAAGGACGGCCGCCTCCCGCGGCGAGGCGCCGCCCAGAATTGCGGTCGTCATGGTTGCGGCCACGGTGTCGCCGGCACCGGAGGGATCGGCCACGCGGCCTGTAGCCGCCGCAGGAATGAAGGCCTGTCCGTCCGTTCCCGCGTCCAATGCCATGCCCGCTGCTCCGAGCGTGACCAGCACGGCCCGGACTCCCACCAGTCGCCTCAGTTCACCGGCCGCAACCAATGCGTCGTCGGTCGACGCGATTTCGCGTCCGAGTTCGGCTTCGGCCTCAGGCTGGTTGGGCGTAAGGAGCGTCACGTCGCGAAATCTCGCCAGGCCCCCGTGTGCGTCGGCGGTAATCACCAGCCCGGCCGCGCGTGCCGCAGGCAGGGCGGTGTCCAGAATGGTTGAGTTGATCACGCCTGTTTCGTAGTCGGAGATCACCAGGGCGTCGTTCCGGGTGACCGCGGATTCCAAGTAAGCGGAGATGCCCTCGACGGTCTCGTGCGTGACCGGCGCCCGGTCGAGCGTATCCACCCGGGCAATCATGCTCTGAGGCCGCTGGCGGTCGCCGCCGGCCCAAATTCGCAGCTTGACCGCCGTCACTCGATCCGGGTCGGGCAACAGGCCATCGGTGCGAATGCCGCGCTGCTCCAACTCCTCCCGTAGCCGATCGGCCATTGCATCGGCGCCAACGACACCGGCCACAGCCACGTCGCCACCCAGACCGTTCAGATTGGTAGCTACGTTCGTGGCCCCACCGGGTATGAGCCGACGCTCGTGCTGCTCGATGACGGGCAGGGGCGCTTCGCGCGAAAGCCGGCGAGCCGTGCCAATGATGTGCTCGTCCAGGACCATGTCGCCGAGCACGATGGCCCGCTTGCCGGCCGCACGGTCGAAGATCTGGGCGGCGCGTTCGGAACTTATGGTCGGGCCGAAGGCCCCCATCTATGGGCCGCGCGCGGCATGCAGGTAGGCGGCGCACTGGCGCAAGGCTTCGGCCGGGTCACCGCGCATGCGGCACTCCAAGGCCGTTGATCCGGTGTAGCCGATGTCGCGTAGCGCGGCGTAGATCGCGGCAAAGTCAGTCGAGCCGGTGCCTGGATGCGCCCGCTGGTTGTCGGCGAAGTGCACGTGCCCGATCCAGTCGCCAGCGGCTCGAATGCTCGCCGGCATGTTGTCTTCCTCGATGTTCATGTGGAATACGTCGGCCAGGACCTTCACGCGCGGGCTGCCAACGCGCTCGGCGATGGCGATCCCGTCAGCCAGGGTGTTGATCAGGTGCATTTCGTAACGGTTGAGCGGCTCGATCGTGATGTTTACGCCCGCCGCCACCGCATGCGGCGCCAGCTGTTCCAGGGCCCGCACGTAGCTATCCGCCTGGTCCTGCGCGACGATGCCGTCCGGCAGCGATCCGCGCACCGGCACGGAGATCAGGGCCGATACGCCCAATTCGTGGCAGGCATCGAGGGCTCGCCGCGTCTGGTCGATGCGACGGCGCTGGGAATACTCGTCCTCCACCAGGTCCAGGCCGCGACCGTCCGGGCACATGCTCATCGCGGGGATTCCGGCGTCCGCGAGGGCGTTGCGGTATTCCTCGACGTGATCGACCGCGTCGCTGTGGATTTCGACGGCCTCGAAGCCTGCCGCAGCCAGACAGTCGATCCGCTCGGCGACCGAGTTACCCGGAGCCAGTTGTACCTGCGCGGAGAGTTTCATGGTTAGGCCCTGCTCCTTCGGGGCGGCAGCGTAGCAGAGCTAATCGGCGTTCCTGTTATCATTTCTCGAAACCTTTGGTTACTCAGAACTGGGCGTACGCCTCCGTTGAATAAGCGTAAGCGCGTGGCCTGGCGCAAGCACCGCCGCACCAAGAAACGCGGTCGCTTGCGCCGGAAGGCCGAGCGCGAAGCCGACACCGCACCTGGTCGCCGACGGTCGCGTCAGACGTCGTAGCGGCGCGGCCGTCCGGCCACCCGCCGCGTTGATGCCTGCCGCACTTACGGCCGAACAGCGCACGCTGGCAAACGGCGTGCATCTGATCGCAACTCCAGTTCCGCATACCGCAGCGGTCAGCTTGCACGTGGCCTCGCGAGCCGGATCAGGCAGCGAGCCGTCCGCGTTGAGCGGCGTTACGCACTTCGTTGAACACATGCTTTTTCGTCACCGCTCGCACGAACCGGGCGCGTTCGCCTGCGCCATCGAGCGTCTTGGCGGGCAGATCAATGCCGCGACGGAACCGGAGTTGACGGTGGTTGGGGCCAAAGTTCCCGCCGAAGCCTGGCCCGCCGCGCTCCAGATCGTGGCCCGCATGGTGCATGAACCGGCGATGGATCCGGGCGAGATCGAAAAGGAACGCACCGTCATCCTGGACGAATTGGCGTTGCTGGACGACCTGCCGGAAGAGTCCGCGCGCCGTTCCGTGCTGGCTCGGCTGTGGCCGAAGCATCCCTTCGGCCGCGAAATCGCCGGAACGACGACAACCGTTGGTTCATTGACGCGCGACAACCTGCTAAGACGGGCTACCGCGATGTTTGCCGGTCGCAATACCATCGTAAGTGTGGCGGGAGCGCTGGATCCGGCGGCGGCCCTGGACACGCTCGCCGACGCCTTTGACTCGGCGCCCGCCGGGTCCCGAGAAACTTATCCCGGGTTCCAGACCAACGGCCAGGCGCCGGAACGAGTTCAGATCGTTCGCCGTGAGGCTGAACAGGCGTACTTTTCCGTCGCCGGATTCACGCCTGGCCGCACCAGTCCTGACCGCTATGCGATGGAATTGCTGGGTGCGGTTCTGGGCGCCGGATTTGGCGCTCGGCTGGTGCTGGAGCTACGCGAACGGCACGGTCTGGCCTACGACATCGGCGCCGATGTTGGGCATTGCGGGGAGCAGGGGGTTCTCTCCATCGACGGCGCGACCGATCCGAGCCAGTTGACAAAAGCACTTGCGATCGTCCTTGGTGAACTGGGCGATGTGGTCGAGCGAGGAGTTACGGAAGACGAATTCGAACGTGCCCGCGCCTACATTGTTGGAGGCCTTGTGCGGTCCCTGGAGGACTCGGCGATTGTGGCGGCGTGGTACGCCCGTGAGCATGCGCTTGAGCCGACCCCGCTCGCACCGGAAACCTCGATTGGACGAGTGCGCGCCGTCACTCGCCACGAGGTCAACACTTCCGCTCGAGCCTGCCTGGCCCGCGACTGGCCTCTGATCGCCGTGGCCGGCCCGCTGGTCGACGACATCGAGATTCCCACCGAAGTGGCGCTCGCAGGCGTTGGTTGACATGCGGCCGAGCGAGGCGGCGGCCCTGGCGCGGCAGGCGCTGGCGGACGGTGACGCGACGCTGGCCGGTTCAATCACGGAGCGGCTGCTTGGCGAGTTTGCCGGATACCCGCCCGCACGGCTGGTGCGGGCGCTGCTGGCCGAGCAGGGCAACGACTCCGATGCCGCCCTGGACGACCTGCGCGCCGTTACTTCCGCTGAACCGACAAACTCCGAGGCACGAGCCGCACAGGCGCGCCTGTTTCAACGCCGGGGCGACGTCGACCGTGCGCGCATGGCCGCACGACAGTCGGTGGAACTCATCCCTGGCGACCCGAATGTGCTTGAGTCGGCCCTCGAGATTCTGAATGTCGAGCCCGATTCACTGGAAACCAGCGCCGCGGTTTTAGCACGCGTTCATCTCAACTGCGGCTGGCCGGACCTGGCGGAGCGTCACGCCCGGGTAGCCGTGAGCGAGAGTCCGGAGCGCGTGGATGTCCGCCTTACGCTGGCGGAAGCTCTGTGGCGGCTCGGACGACTCTCCGCCTGCGAGGCCGAGTGCCGGGTCGTCGCCGATCAGGCCGAGGAGTGCGTCCGCGCCGCCGTGATGCGCGCCCACATCCTCTCCGAGCGAGGACGCACCGCTGAGGGCCAGGAGCTCCTGGACCGAATCGGACGGATCGACCCCGAATTCCGAGAAGCCCGTGAATTGCTCGGCACGCTGGAAGTCCATCGGCTTGTGCTGCCCGGCGTGGTTGAAATCGATTTGCCGCCGGAACTCATCCGGCAATCCAACGACGCTGGCGAGGCGGTCGCAGAGCCGGACGCTGATCCCGCACCAGTGGAAGCCCAGACAGCCGACGGGCCTGACGGGCAGGATGGGACGCCTGGGGAATCCGCCGTCCAAGACCGGCATTCGCAACCGGTGGAAGACCTCCAAGGGTCCGAAGTCCAGGTAGACGCGGTCGGCAGCGATTCGGTCACGGGTGAGGCGACCGCTGCTTTGTCCGAACAGCTGCGTCTCGATGTCGTTGCCGAGGAACCTGAATCGCTGGACGCGGAAGAGACGCCGCCGGATGGAGTTTCGCCTGTTTCGTCAGACTCTGCGGCGGAGGCCGCTGCGCCCACGGATGAAGCGGACGTGGGTGCGGACTTCTCAACATTTGACTGGGCGCGCCACTTGATCGAGCAGTCGGAGTGGACGGAAGCCGCGCGCGTATTGGCTGATATCGTGAGGGCGAATGATCCCGATATAGCGCGTGTCGACGGCTTGCTATTGGAAGCCGTGGCGCATCGTGAACTCCGCGAATCGGCCTGGAAGCTGTTGGGCAATCACTACATGCAGACTGGCCGTCCCCAGGCCGCCGCCGACGCGTATTTGCGGGCGGCGAATGTCGCCGGCGGGTCGACGGAATGAACTCCGCCTCGGACCTGCACGCGGAAATCCAGCGCTTGCCCGGCATCACCGGCGCCGCGGTCTGGAGGATTGGCGAGATACCGACCGGCGATCTTGGGGGACGAGGTGGATCTATCGGCCCGGGACTGCTCTCGGCCAGTATCGGCACGATGGAGCAGGCTGTTGAGACGATGGGGCTAGGGCAGATCGCCGAGATCTGGTTTGTGACCGAGGACACCCAATGCCTGGCCATGCGGGCGGGACAATGGCAGGCCGTTGTGATCGGCGGACTGGCCCTGGATGTGGACAGCGTGCGCGACGGCTTGACCAGTCTGCTTGCGGCGAACGATGAACCTGGCGCCTGAGGATGGGCGTCCACAGGAAGGAAGCCGAATGGAACGGACGCTAGTCCTGCTCAAGCCCGACGCCCTGCAGCGCGCGATTGCGATGCAGATTCTCCAGCGGTTTGAACAACGCGGGCTGCGGCTGATCGGGCTGAAGCTGGTGGCCGCGAGCGGTGAGCAGGCGAGCCAGCACTACGCCGAGCACGAGGGGAAGTTCTTTTTCGACGGCCTGGTGGCCCACCTGCAGAGCGGACCGGTCGTGGCCGCCGTCCTGGAAGGCCCGGAGGCTATTTCGGTTGTGCGTGCCATGGTGGGGTCTACCCGGCCGCACGAGGCCGCTGCGGGAACGATCCGGGGCGATCTGGCGCTGGCCGGTCTTCGTAACCTGGTCCACGCTTCGGACTCGCCGGAGACCGCGGCGCGGGAGATTGCCCACTGGTTCGAGGCTGACGAAGTGCTTGACTACGAGCGACCCCTTGATCGCTGGGTGTATGAGTAGGACGAGGCGAGCGAGCATGGCGCTTCGGTCTTCGTTGCCCACGGACCGCGTATGAAGGTTCACGAGTGCGACGCCCGCGAGATCTTTCGGCGTCACGGCCTGCCAGTCCCGGACTGGCGCGTGGCCTCGACGGCTGACGAGGCAGCTCAGGCGGCAAGTGCCTTTGAATGGCCTGTGGTTATCAAAGCCCAGGTGCTCGCCGGTGGACGCGGCAAGGCCGGGGGCGTGAAGCTGGCCGATTCGCCGGCCGAAGCCGCCGCGGCAGCGACACAGATCCTTGATCTGAACATCGGTAGCGAGCCTGTGCGCCGGGTGCTTGTTGCGCCAGCCGTGGACATCGCTCGCGAGCTCTATCTGGGCGTGGTGATCGACCGGACGGCCCAGTCGTTGGTGCTGATGGCCAGCGCCGAGGGCGGCGTCGACATCGAGGAGGTGGCGGCGACGAACCCGTCCGCAATCGTCCGAGTGAATGTCGATCCGGTGGTCGGTCTGCCCGACTGGGAAGCTCGGCAGCTTGGCTTCGGCCTCGGCCTCTCAGGCGCGCAGGTACATCAGTTCGTCAGGATCGCGCGAGGGCTTGTTGAGGCTTTTGTCGACGTCGACGCGGCGCTCGCGGAAGTGAATCCGCTGGTGGTCGACGCCGAAGGCAATCTGCAAGCCATCGACGCGAAGCTGAACATCGACGACAACGCGCTTGGCCGTCAACCGGACATCGAGCAACTCCGCGACCCGCATGAGGAGAGCGCGGCCGAACGCCGCGCCCGGGCCGCCGGGCTGAGCTACATCAAGCTGGACGGCACGATCGGGTGCATGGTCAATGGCGCCGGGCTTGCCATGGCCACGATGGACGTGATCAAGCACTACGGCGGGGAGCCGGCCAATTTTCTGGATGTGGGCGGCGGGGCCGGCGTGGAGAAGATCACGACGGCGTTCGAGCTTATCCTGGAAGACCCCAACGTGCGCGCGGTGCTGGTGAACATTTTCGCCGGCATCACGCGCGCCGATGACGTGGCTGCCGGGGTTATCGCCGCCCGCGAACGCCTGGCGCAGCAGGTTCCGCTGGTGGTTCGAGTCGCCGGCACGCGCGAGGCCGAGGCCCTGGAACTGCTGGATAGCGCCGGGATCGGCGCGGAACGTTCGATGGACTCGGCCGCCGCCCTGGTCGTGGAGGCGGCGCGATGAGCATTCTCCTCGACGCCTCGGCCCGGCTGCTCGTTCAGGGAATGACGGGCAGCCAGGGGTCGTTCCACGCGCGGCTGATGCGCGAGGCGGGGACGCAGGTGGTGGCCGGTGTCACCCCGGGTCGCGCCGGCGCCTCGGTGGCGGGGCTTGAGGACGTTCCGATCTTCAACACGGTTGCGGAAGCGGTGGAAGCGACCAACGCCAACGCCGCGTGCATATTCGTGCCGGCCGCCTTCGCGGCGGACGCCATTCTTGAAGACGCGGCTGCGGGCCTGGACGTCATCGTCTGTCTGACCGAGGGGATTCCTGTTCTCGACATGCTTCGCGTGATGCCGCGCGTCCGCGCCTCGGGTGCGCACCTCATTGGACCGAACTGCCCGGGCGTCACGACGCCGGCAGACGGAGTCAAGGTGGGTGTCATGCCTTGGGCGGTCCACACGCCCGGGCACGTGGGCGTGGTGAGCCGCAGCGGAACGCTCACGTACGAGGTCGTTCAGCACCTGACCGACATGGGCGCCGGGCAGACGACGACGGTGGGAATCGGCGGAGATCCCGTCATCGGCACGAGATTCATCGACGTGTTGTCAATGTTCGAGGCAGATTCGGAAACTCATGGAGTAGTCTTGTTGGGCGAGATCGGCGGTGACGACGAAGAACGGGCGGCAACGTATATTCAGGAGCGAATGACGAAGCCCGTCACATCGTTCATCGCCGGGAAGACCGCGCCCCCCGAACGCCGGATGGGGCACGCGGGCGCCATCGTGTCAGGCACGTCCGGCAGTGCGACCGCGAAGGAAGCCGCGCTAACGGCGGCCGGAGTGCTGGTAGGCGAGACGCCGGAGCACGCCGCCCGCTTGCTGGTAGACAGACTGCGATAGGTAGGAGAGTGTCCGGCTGGTGATAATGGACGGAATAACGGAAAGCCCGAAGGAGACTTGGTCGCCCGACACGGCCAGCCAAACTGGCCGCTGGCAGGGGACGACGCGATGAAGGAAAACGCTCTCTCGTGGATGATCGGCGGCCCTGCACTTACGGGCGGCGTCAATAGTTCGGCGGAGGTCTTTGCCAAGGCCTGCGCGCGGGCCGGCCTGTATGTGTTCTCGAACATCGAATATCACTCGAACATCATGGGCCGCCACATTTCGTACCGGGTGCGGACGAGCGACACGCCGGTCCATTCCCACGTGGAACACGTGGACCTGCTGCTGGCGCTTGACTCCGAGACGCTGTTTGGAACGCCGGAGTACCAGGATTACCAGCGGCACGGCGGCCACCTGCACCGGGTGGCGCCGGACGGTGTGGTCATCCTGGACGCCAAGGCCAAGATCGACCATTCCGCCATTGAACGCGACGACATTCACGTCGTTGCCCTTGCCTACGACGACCTCGTACGGGAGTCGGTGGAGGAACTCGGCGTTACCTACAACGCCCGTCGCCACAGCGTGATGCGCAACATGGTGCCAATTGGCGCCAGTTGCGCCCTGCTGGATTTTGACATCAATCACGTCGTGTCCCTGGTAGCCGAAGTGCTCCCCGCGCACCGGCAGGACATGGTGGAAATGAACCGCCACGTTCTACTGCATGCGGCCGAGCAGGCGCGGCGTGCGTACGCCAAGGAAGAGTTCCACGTCACGCTGCGGCCGCGTCCCGAGCGCAACGGCCACATGCTGATCAAGGGCGTTGACGCCGTGGGGATCGCAAAGATTCACGCCGGCTGTGGTTTCCAGACGTACTACCCCATTGCCCCGGCGTCGGATGAGAGCGTGATGCTGGAGCGTCACCAGACGAGCTACCCCATCGTGGTTCTGCAAGCCGAGGACGAAATCGCCTCAATGAACATGGCGGTCGGCGCGGCCCATGCCGGGGTGCGGGCGTCTACGTCAACGGCCGGTCCGGGCTTCAGCCTGATGGCCGAAGGTCTGGGTTTCGCATCGATCACCGAGGCTGCCGGCCCCGTGGTGGTTCTCTGGCAGCGTGGTGGGCCGAGCACGGGTCTTCCCACGCGCCAATCGCAGCAGGATCTACGCTTCGCCCTGCAGCCCGCCCATGGCGAGTTCCCCCACATCGTGGTTGCGCCGGGTGATGCTCGTGAAGCCGCGCGCATCACCCACATGGCATTCAACTGGGGGGATCGCTACCAGATGCCCGTGGTGGTACTGGCCGACAAGTTCATTGCGAATTCCCTGGTCACACTCGAGGACCTCGGATTGGACGGCCTCCCCGTGGACCGCGGCGAGTACTGGACGCTGGAAATGAACGGCTCGGAACCGTACCGGCGTCACCGCCTGACCGAGTCCGGCATCAGCCCGCGCGCGGTCTTCGGTACGCCCGGCGGACAGTACGTGACCACCAGCGACGAACACACCGAGCGGGGTCGTATCGACGAGCAGGTCGAGAACCGCATGGCGCAAATGGATAAGCGCATGCAGAAGCTCGACCTGGCGGCTCAGGAGATCCCCGACGAGTGGCAGTACGAATTCATTGGTCCGGAGGACGCCGACGTCACGATTGTCGGCTGGGGTTCGACGCGCGGACCAATCACGGACGCCCTGCCGGTGCTGCAATCCGAGCACGGCATCGCCGCCAACTTCCTGCAGATTCGGCTGCTGCGGCCGTTCCCCGCCTCCGTCGTGCAAGAGAAGCTGGGCGGCGCCCGGAAAGTCCTCCTGGTGGAAGACAACTACATGGGCCAGTTGGGCATGCTGATCGCGGAGCAAACCGGCATTAAGCTTGAGCGGATGGCGCTGAAGTACGACGGGCGTCCGTTCTCTCAGGACGAAGTAGTTGAAGCTGTATGCGAGCACTCGGAGGCCGACCTGGGCCGGCTGGTGCTCTCGCACCCGTAGGAAGGGCAACGAATACCGTGGTAGTCGCTGACACCGAACGATTGACGGCCAAGACCTTTGGGGTTGAGGACTCGCATCCGGACTGGTGCGGCGGCTGCGGCGACTTCGGGATCCTGAGCGCGGTGAAGCAGGCGCTGGCCAAGCTCGGGCGACCACCGCACGAGGTCGCGGTCATTTCGGGCATCGGCTGCGCCGGCAAGCTCCCTCACTACATCAACTCCTATGGCCTCCACACGCTCCACGGTCGGGCCCTTAATGTGGCTACCGGCGTGAAGTTGGCCAATCAAGACCTGGAAGTTCTCGTGGCCGGGGGAGACGGCGACGGCTATGGCATTGGCGCGGGCTACTTGGTCAACTCTGGTCGCCGCAACCTGAACATCGCCTATCTCGTCCACAACAACGGCGTCTACGGCCTCACCAAGGGCCAGGCTGCTCCCACAATGCGCCGCGGCCAAAAGACCAAGGGCATGGCCGAAGCGGCGATCCAGGAGAGCGTGAATCCCATTGGCTTGGCCATCGCGTCCGGCTACACGTTCATCGCCCGCGGCTACGCGATGGCGCAGCCGGACCTCGTCGACCTGATTGTGCAGGCCGTGCAGCATCGCGGAACCGCGCTCATCGACATCCTGCAGCCCTGCCCGATCTACAACGACCTGATGACCATCGATTTCTTCCGCGGCCGGGACGTCGGCCACAACCGCATATATCGGCTCGAGGACGAAGGGTTCGACGGGCGCGTGCATGACCCGAGCAATCCCGACGAGATCGTGGCCAAGCAGCAGGCCGCGATCGCTAAGTCGTTCGAATGGGGTGACCGGATCCCGACAGGAGTGCTCTATCAGGTTGCCGCCCCGACCTACGAAGATGAACTCGCCGGCCGTTTGCCCGAACTGGGTGCCAATAGCCTGTTGGACCTGGCGACGCCTGGTCGGGACATTTCTCGGCTTGAGGACGCCTACCGCTAAAGCGCGGCCGTCAACTTCCCTGGAAATAACAGGTTCGTACGTAGCGACCAGTTAGCGTGCGGCGGACCGTGGTGGGCTGGAACCTGTGCCAGACTCGCTTGAGCCCCCGTAGCTCAGTGGACCAGAGCGACGGCCTTCTAAGCCGTGGGCCGCAGGTTCGAATCCTGCCGGGGGCGCCTAGTCACGTACCGCGCGCCGGGCAATGGCTGTCGCCAACCCGTCGAAGATCCAGGCGTGTATCGGATACAGGGCATACCAGTAGGCCAGTCCGGCCAGTCCTTTCGGACTGAACGCCGCTGTCTGCTCCAAGAGGGTGGCGCCATCGTCCGCCGTTCGCAGCCTGAACTGGAGCCAGGCTCGTCCAGGCAGTTTCATCTCGGCCCGTAGCCGGATCAACTTGTCGACTCTCAGGTCCTCGACTCGCCAGAAGTCGAGAGCATCGCCAATGCGCAGGTCGTCGGGATGGCGTCGCCCGCGGCGCAGTCCGACACCGCCAAGCAGACGGTCCAAGGCCCCTCGAATCCGCCAGGTCCAGTTGGCGAAGTACCACCCTCGAGCGGCGCCGATTCCAGCAACTACGCGAAACACGTCGCTCGCCGGGGCCGAAATCCTGCGGCTGCGACGCTCGATGATCATTCCCTGGCTGGACTCCAAGCGCACCCCTGCCTTCTGTTCAGACTCCGGCCCCGCGGCGTCGGTCCAGGACGTGTGGATGTGTCCGTGGTCGAGATCATCTATCACCCGGTCGATTGCCGAGGTGTAGTCGAGTGGCTCTATATCGGGAAAGAGCGCGCGCGCCAGATCGTTCGTTACCACGACATCGTTTCGAAGCCCTTCCACAAGTGCCACGGTGATGTTGGCCGGAATGGGAGTGATCCAGTGAACCCAGTAGGAAGACAGTCGTGGGGTAAGCACCGGGACGGGGAGTAGCAGCCGGCGGAGACCTCGGGCCCTGGCGTATCCAAGAATCAGGCCCTTGTATGTGGTCACGTCCCTACCGCCAATCTCGACGATCTTTCCTGCGCTCTCGGGCACAGAGAGTGACGACACCAGATAGCTCAGCACGTCATCGACGGCGATTGGCTGAATCCGCGAGTAAATCCACCTGGGACAGATCATCACCGGGAGTCGTTCCACGAGATATCGGATCATCTCGAAGGAGATACTGCCCGCGCCGACAATGACGGCGGCTCGGAATTCCGTAACCGGGACCTCACCCTCCCGAAGTGCTTGTCCTGTTTCATGGCGTGAACGCAGGTGCCGGGACAGATCGGCGCCAGGTTCCCCGAGGCCTCCCAGGTAGATAATGCGCTTCACGCCTGCCCGCCGGGCAGCCAACCCGAATGTCCGGGCAGCCCGGACGTCCAATTCGCCGAAGCTGACTTCCGTGGACATACTGTGAATCAGGTAGTAGGCGGAATCGACTCCGTCGAGCGCACGCGACAGGTCTTGAGGGTTGAGGGCGTCACCGACCGAAATCTCGACCTTTCTTGACCACGTACGAGACTTCGCGCGCGCCGGGCTTCGCACGAGCACGCGAACGCGGTGGCCTTTGCGAAGCAGTTGAGGGACCAAGCGTCCGCCGATGTAGCCGGTCGCACCGGTTACCAGGATCATGTCCTGCCTCTTGAACTGATTCCTTGATCTGCGTTCATCCTAGTTGTGGCGTCCAGCACAGCTTCGTGGGGATACGCACGATTGCATTGAGGCTCTTGTCCGGAGGCTGGGGGCAGCTCGGCCAGAACGGTGAGTGAACTGCCGGCAGCATAGATATAGGCGGCACATCAATCTGACGACTTGCTCGAGACGGCCCAACGCACGACCTGCCCGCCGTAGTGCCCCCGTCAGGTCCCGCTCCGGACTACGAGATCACCTGGGCTTCGTGTGCGCGTTGATAGTCGGTCAGCACTTCTCGCCCCTCGCCAGTGACCAGCACGAGATCCTCAATGTGATATCCCGCGACACCCGGATCGAGATAGGCGGGTTCAATGCAGAGCACCATGCCGGGCTGGAGCACTTCGTCGGCGGCGGGCTTGAGCATGGGGTACTCGTGGAGACCCAGACCAAGACCGTGGCCGATGTGGGCCATCTGAAACGGCAGGCCGACGTTCCGATAGGCGGCCTGGCAGATGGAATAAAGGTCTCCCGCGCGGAGGCCGGGTCGGATTGCGTTGAGCGTCTCGACGTGGGTCTGATACAGGCGGTCGTAAGTGTCCCGCTGACTCGGACTTGGGGCGCCAACGAAGGCCGTGCGGGCCAGATCCGACCAGTAGCCGACGAAGTTGCCGGCAACGTCCGTGTGCAATACATGACCGGCTTCCAGGCGAGTCGCACCAGGACGGGCATGCCACTCAAACGACCGCATCCCCGTGCCCAGAAACAGGAAGTTCAGGACATCCGCGCCGGCGGCGGTAACCGCGGCGGTGATGTCATCGGCGACCTTCTTTTCAGGTTCGCCGACGGACGCCCGCTTGAAGGCCCTACGAATCGCGCGCTCGGTCGCCCGACCGGCCGCGGCCAGGGCCTCGATCTCTTCGCGCGTCTTGATCATCCGGGTGCGGTCCAACAGATCTGCACAGTCGACCAGGGTGGCGCCCGGTAGCCGCTTCCGTAGGTGGTTTACATAAGCGGCCGGCAGCGAATGCGTCTCAACGCCGAGTCGGCCCCTTGAAAGGCCCTTTTCGGCAACGACTTCGGCAAGGAGATCAACCGGAGAATCCACGAACTCTGTGTAGCTGCGCATGTCTTCGATCTGGCAGTCGTCCCGGCAGGCGACGTCCTCGCCCTTGCAGACGACGATCGCGGGATCACCGTCGGCCGGCCACAGCAGCAGCGCGAGCCGGTCGGGAATCAGGCGCTGCATGACCATGCGGGCGCCCGACAGGTAGGAGACGTTCTCGAGCGAACTGGCGATGACGGCGTCCATTCCAGACTCGGCAAGAAGCGCTTCGAATCGCTCCACGTTCATTTCACGTCGCTCCTGACGAGACCTGGTCCGCGCAACTGTCTGTTGGCAGCGTCCATTCGTCGTGAAACACGGCGTAGTAGACAAGGTCCACGTGTTCGTCTCGCATTTTCCAATGACCGCGCAGGACACCCTCGCGAGTCATGCCCAGCTTTTCCATGACGCGCCAGGACGGCTTGTTGTCGACGTGCGCTCGGGCATACACCTTGTGCAACTTGAAGCGTTGAAACCCCCAGTCCACAACCGCGCGAGCAGCCTCGGTGGCAAGTCCTCGTCCCCACCAGCGCTTGCCCAGCATGTAGCCCAACTCGGCGGTCTCATGCTCGGGGTTCAGGTGCAGGCTGATGCCGCCGATGACCCGGCGCCCATAGACAACGGCGAATTCCGAATTCGTTGACCAGTCGGTGCGCATCTGGCGGTCGACGAACTCTGCGGCGTGGTTCCGGGTGTACGGTTCAGGTAGCGGCCGATACCGGGCCACCTCAGGGTCGGACGCGTAAGCCCACACATCGTCGACATCAATTGACTCGAACGGCCGCAGCAGCAGGCGTGCGGTTCGGAGTCTGGCTGGCTTGGACCGGTGTTGACTCATCAGTTACGTCTCGTTGCCGGAGCCGACGCGAGGCGAGTCCATGCACCAGCCTGGGATTGTTCCCGCCAACGCAGGCCGTATCCGCGGGCGGCAACGTGGCGATTGGCGGCCCCGACCGGGATCGGTGGATTGGCCGTGGAGCTGGTTCAGGTTACGACAGACCATCGATGGTCAGATGCCGCCGAGGGTCGCATGGCGGGTGGGCGAAGGTATCGCCGACTGGCGATCCGTGGGATCGAGCGGTGCGTGATGTTCGGCTACGACGTCCGGCGGAGGCGGCGAGTCAGGGGAACAATGATGTTGTGGGTGAGAGTTCGGACTCGCTGAAACCGACGGTAGAGGCCGATGTATGTGAAGCCCACCATAATGAGATAGCCGGGCCAGTTGAAAACGAATCCGATAAGGGCCTGCATGAGTTCAACGGGACCGTCGCCGGTAGGTCCGCTGGAGAGGGCCGCCAGAAAGAAGAACGGCAGCATGGCCAGGGCCCCGACGACGATCTGGCCCAGCAGGCCCACGATGGGCAGGAAGATGACGTAGAGCACGGCGCGGATGCGTCGCATGACGCGATCAAAGTCGTAGTCCTCGACCTGACCTTCGCGGCGGCCTTGGTAGGAGTCGAAGCCGCAATGGCGGCAGGTGGCCGAACGGGCGGCAGTGTGGCGCCCGCAGTTGGTGCAGGTGATCGTGCCCACGGGTTGGTGCCTTATTCCGGCGGCCGCATGATTGTGGCGCGTTTGGGCAGGTTGCGACAAGTCGCTCACGGGGCCGCCGGCCGCGCCCGTGGCGGGGCGGCGGATTTGCCACGCCATCGGGCGCCACTTGGCACCTGGCAGGCTCGGCCCTCTATTGCCGACGAATGCACCGGCCGGGGAGTCGCCGCGAGCCAGCGGCTGGTTGGGTCCAGGGGATGCGGCGGTCCCCTGCGCCACCGGGCCTGCGAATGAGCTGATTCGCCACGCCACGCACGATTCGGGGCCAGCGCCGGGCTGGGTTAGGCTGCGCAGCCGGACACCTTGAAGCCCGTATGTCCGCGTGGCGACGCCAGAGGTGAGATAGCGATGAAGATCATTCGATTCGAGACGGATGCCGGCTTGGCCCATGGCTCGCTTGAGGCGGGCGGAGAGGTTCGAGCCATCAGCGGAGACATCTTCGGCGACTTTGACGTCGAGGGTCGGGTGGCCGACGTCGACGACCTGAACCTGCTGGCGCCCGTGGATCCGCCGAAGCTGATTGGCGTTGGCGGCAATTATCTTGAGCACCTGCACGAGGGGGGCGAGGATGTGTTCGTCCCGCAGTTTCCAATGGTGTTTCAGCTTCCCTCCACGTCGGTCATTGGTCCGGGCGATCCCATCGTGATTCCCAGCAAGGCGGACTTTAGGCACGCGGTCAACGATCCGAATCTGCAGGACGAGCCGTTTCGTCCGGTGGATTACGAGTCCGAGCTGGTTGCCGTGATAGGCAAGCCATGCCACCGAATCGATCCAGACGAGGCGCTGGACTATGTGCTGGGCTACAGCTGCGGCAACGACGTGAGTGCGCGCCCATTGCAGTTGGCGGAAATGGCCACCGGGGTGCTGATGCTGGGGAAAGGACTCCAGACATTCAAACCGTTGGGTCCGGCGATCGCTACTGACCTGGATCCGACAAATCTCCGCTTGCGTGGGCGGCACAACGGTACGGTCACGCAGGACACCAGCACGTCCGACCTGTTGTTCAGCGTTGCCTCGCTGGTTACCTACCTGGCGCAGGCGATCCGGCTGGAGCCCGGCGACTGCATCTACACGGGAACGCCTTCGGGCGGCGGCTCGTTAGTTCCCGGGGATACGATTGAGGTTGAGATCGACGGCATCGGCGTTCTGAGTAATCCGGTCACAGCGGGGTAGCTGTCGACCAGCTAGGTTCGGCTCCCGCCGACGCGGCGTTCGGCAAGCCAGTCTTCGCGATATTCGAGGCCGAAGCCGGGGCGGTCGGGCACCTGGACCATGCCGTCGACAATGCGGATGGGCTCGACCCAGCAGTCGTCGTGGGTTGTTCCTTTGGCTTCCAGGTAAACGCTGTTGGTCATGGCGGCGAGTAGCTGTGCGTTGTGCTGCCAGCCGCCGTGAGTGGCGATCCGGACGTTGTAGGCGTCGGCCAATGCGGCTACTTCCATGATCTCCATCACGCCGCCGGCGCGTCGGGCGTCCGGTTGCAGGATGTCCACGCCGCGCTTCTCGAGCAGGTCGAGCACGGCGTACTTGCCGTAGATGTTCTCGCCGGTGGCGATGGGAACCGAGACTGCGGCTCGGAGTTCGCCGTACTCGGTATTCATCCAGGGACGCAGCGGCTCCTCGTACCAGTAGATGTCGTACGGCTCGTAGGCATGGCCGCGACGAATGGCTTCATCGACCGGGTGAATCTGGTTGGCGTCGATCATCACGTGTATGTCTGACCCGAGGGCGTTGCGGACGGCTTCCAGACGTCGCAGATCGTCGCCGAGGTCGGGTGCGCCGACCTTGATCTTGACGGCGCGGTAGCCGGCGTCGATGGCGCGTTGGCACTGCCCGATCAATTCGTTCTCGGGGTAGTTGAGCCACCCAACCATGCCGTAGGCCGGAATCTCGGTGCGGTACTGGCCGAGGAGTTGGGCGACCGACGTATCACGTGCCTTGCCGAGGATGTCCCACACGCAGTAGTCGATGACCGAGATGCCAAAGACGCCAAGGCCGCTGGCGCCGTAGTACTCGGTCTGGTCGAATAGGTGGCGCCGCAGGCGGCGGGGCATGGAGGCGTCCTGGCCGACGACCAGTTTCCGCATCTCGACTTCAAAGAGCTGGCGCGTGAGTTCGCCGCCGTAGCCCGAAATGCTGAGGGTGAAGGTGCCGTAGATTCCGTCTTCCGTGTGGAGCCGCACAATCAGGTCGCGACCCGAGGCGATGCGGTGGATGGAATCTTCGATGACGCGCGGCGGCCCAGGCTGCTGGATGACGATGGTTTCGAGTTCGGTGATTCGCATGTGGCCTCGCAGTTGCTCAGGGAGCGAGCGAGTCGGCGTCTGTTGAGGTTTTGCAGTCTAGTTGGTCGCGTCAGCTTCGCTGGCCGCCGTGCACCGGGCAGCCGCACTTAGTCGCGCTCGACGGGAGGCTCGGCCGCGAAGGGCGAAAGACGCGTGCGACGATATGAGGCGTTGTGAGGTGGAGGCGAAACTGTGCCTGCCGTGGATGTCCCGCGGGTGTCGTTCGTTGGTTCAGGTCGGATTTCGATTGACAGCGTGCGGGTGACCGATCCGGCGCCGAACCAGATACGCGTGCGGACGACGCAATCGTTAATCAGTGCTGGGTCGGAACGAAATAGCTTCGAGTCGCCAAATACCGAGCCGCGGTCGCCGGGCTATTCGAGTGTGGGGACTGTGGACGCGGTAGGGCGACAGGTTGAAGGCTATCGCGAAGGGGACCGGGTGTATGCCACGGGACCGCATCAGGGTGCGCATTTGGTGGAAGTGGATACGCCTCGGGTGGCTGACCGGAAAGAGCATTACCCGCCGCCCAAAGTGCCCGACTCGGTGACGGACGCGCAGGCCACGTTTTTGTCGCTGTGCGACGTGGCGTTGCACGGTGTCCGGCGAGGTCGTCCCTATATCGGTGACTCCGTGGCGGTGTTTGGCCAGGGCGTGGTGGGACAGTTGGTGACGCAGTTCGCACGTATGGTCAATCCCTATCCGCTGATTGGGATTGACCTGGAGGACGAGCGGTTGGAGTTGGCTCGTGCCAGCGGCGCGACGCACACGATCAACGCCAGCCGGCAGGACGCCGTGGACCGGGTGATCGAGTTGACGGAAGGCGAAGGCGCGCGGGTTGTATTCATGGTCACGCGCACGCCGGCGATCCTGCCGGACTGCATGCGAGCCACGGCGGCGGGCGGGACGGTGACGCTAACGGGCAGCCCGCCGGGCGCCGTGGACATTCGCCTTCAGGAAGAGTTGCTCCGCAAGGAGTTGACGATTACCGGCACCTACCAGACGCGCTTGTACCCGCTGACCGCCTACCACATGCAGCGCTGGACGCGCCCGGCGAATCGCGCCTACATCTACGAACTGATGGGACGGGGCGGCCTGACTGTTGACCACCTGGTGTCACACCACGTGCCGTACACAGAAGCCCAGGAAATGTACGCGATGATCGCGGGAGGTCCCACCGGATGGACGGGCGTTGTGCTGGATTGGACTGATTCAGCGAACTAACGCGGTCAGAGCGGCGGCCCCGAGAAACCGGTATCGCTGCCCGGAAGCTACCTGTCAGTCCTTTGGCAGTCGCGGCATCCAATCGGGACGGGGGAGCCGGCCCTCAAAGCTGTAGTACGGGTCGTCGCGGTCCAGCGGCAACCGGACCGTCGACGCCGTGGCGGCCGACTTGTAGATGGCCCGTGTAAGTTCGACGTGTTGCCGCGCGATGGTCTGAGGGAACGGAACGGCACGGCCCTCGAGTGCGCAACTGGCCCAGAGCCGGCTCTGATGGAGTTGGCTGGGAGCCTCCGGGAAGTCATCCAGACCGTCGCCAAGCGCTTCCAGTTCGGCTATCACCCCCGGGGTGTTGGTGGACCCGAACGAGAGCGTGTGCTTGAACACGCTCTCGCGACCGGAGTTCAGCAGCACGGTCGGCTGCCCCCAGCCCAGGTGTTCGTGGGTCACGACCATCGAGGCGTTCTGGCCCACGAACTCCCAACGAGTCTGCTCGGTCTGGGGATGTTCGTGATGCAGCAGGGAGCCTTGAACGATGCCCACGGCGCCGTTGGCATAGCGAACCAGCGCCAGGCTGTAGCTGTCGTGCTCGATTTCGCGCAGGAAGCCGCCGGAGTAGGCCGTGACTTCGACAATCGGCGAGCCAAGGGCAAAGAGGAACGGCTCGATGACATAACGCCCATGGTGAAAGACCGCGCCGCCGCCCTCGGTATCGAACTTCCCGTGCCAACCGCCCATGTAGTACGACTGCTGGTGGTACCAGTTGATCTCGATCTTGGCCACGGCCAGCGGGCCCATCAGGCCGCTGTCGATCGCGCGTCGGGCGTGCTGCAAGCCACGGGTGTAGCGGCCGCCGCACTGTGAGACGTACGTCACCCCGGCCTCTTCGACCGCGGCCAGAATTTCGTCCGCCTCCTGAACGCTCTTGGCCATGGGGCCTTCCGTGAAGATGTGCTTGCCGGCCCGCGCCGCTGCCACGACGGGCACGCCGCGAATGGGCGGGGTGGTGAGAACCGCGACGGCATCGACGTCAGGGTCCTTCAGAAGGGCCTCGTGTGAGTCATAGGTCCGAATGTCGTTGTCGGCCGCGGCCTGCGCGTGTTCGGCCATCTGCCTGGCCGCTTCGCGGGACTCGTCATCACGGGCGTTGATTGCCAGGGCGCGCTGGCGGGCGGCTTCAGCGGTGTACGCCTCGTGGATGGCCTCGGCCCGGTCTTCAGCCAGGCTGGGATACAAGTCGGCCGTGGCCACGACCTGGGCCAGGTCGGTCATGCCCGCGTAGATGTCGGTGTAGAGCCGAGAAATTCCGCCGCAGCCGATGAAGCCGACGTTGAGCTTGCGGTCCATGTGCCTGCGCTCCAGCCGATGGGTTGGCGGGATGGTATACGAAACACGAATGGGCGGCGGCTGGGGAGAAACGCCTGACGGCGCGGGGGCGTAGCATACGCGCCACACCCCGTTCGGCCGGAACGGTGACGGAAGGAGCTTGAGGCATGTGTGCGCTGGCCCTGCACGGTGGAACGCCCATCCGAACCAAGCCGTATAACGCCTGGCCCGAGTTCGACGAGGCCGAGATCGAGGCTGTGGTTGCCGCACTACGAACCGGCAATTGGGCGTCCGGCGACGGCGACCGAAGCCTTACCAACTTCGAGCGATCGTTCGCGGCCTACCAGGGCGCCGAATTCTGCCTGGCGGTCAGCAGCGGAACCAGCGCCCTGGAAATCGGGCTGCGGGCGTTACGGCTGCCGCGCGGTTCCGAGGTCATCCTCTCGCCCTACACCTACATGGCCAGCCCGACCGCGGTGCTGAACGTGGGCCTGGTACCCATTTTTGTGGACATGGATCCGGAGACCTACAACATCAATTCGCGCCTGATCGAGTCGGCGATTACCGAGCAAACCGGCGCGATCATGACGGTGCACTTCGGAGGGCTGCCCTGCGATATGGGAGCGATTCTTGAGATCGCTCGCCGGCACGACCTGAAGGTGATTGAGGACTCAGCCCATGCGCACGGTTCCACCTGGAACGATCGTGGCCTCGGCACGATCGGCGACGTTGGCTGCTTCAGCCTGGGACCCGGCAAAAACCTCACGCCCGGCGTTGGTGGCGCGGTCATGACAAATGACCTGGACATCTACAGACACGCCATCGCCTATTCCGAGATGGACATCGGTGGACGCGTGATGCGGTTCGGCGAGATGGAAATCGACATGCCGGCCGCCGAGCTTGACGAATGGTTTCCCTATAGCTCCGGCAACCGCCGTCTGGGTGGCGTGCTGGCGGCTTTGGCCAGCGCGCAGCTCGACCGGCTGGAGGGCCAGACCCAGCGGCGCTCCGAGAATGGCAGGTACCTCGCCGAACTGCTTGAAGACGTGGAGGGGCTGTCGTCGCGCCGTGAGGACCCCTACGTAACGCGCAACGCCAACCACCTGCACATCGTTCGCTACGACGCCGAGGGTTTTGAGGGGCTGCCTCGAGAACGCTTCGTTGAAGCCATGCAGGCTGAGGGAATCGCGATCCGGACCGGCTATAGGCGTCCCATGAACCGAGCCGATCTGTTCAGCGATCCCAATGGCGAACTGTCGCTCGTCTGGCCTCGAGGCGATAGTGGACCCGACGTGGACTACGCCTCAATGTCGTGTCCACAGGCCGAGCAGGCCTGCGCGACGGAAGATCTCTGGGTAACACAGAACATGATGCTCAGCGGACGTGGGGCTATGGAAGAGATAGTCGAAGGGGCCGAGAAAGTCCGCGACAATCTGCCGACGCTTGGCAGGGCGTAGACGTAGCCCAGGCCACCAGGTCTACGGTCGAACGGGAGGGCTCTTGCCGCTAGCCCTTGATTCCGGTCAGGGTGATTCCACGCACGAACTGGCGTTGCGCAAAGAAGAAAACCACGATAATCGGCATGACCGCGATCATGGCAACAGCCATCTGGAAGGTGTGTAGCTGTTCGGTGTATTGGCCGGCCGCGAAGTAGCGTAGGCCAACCGGTAGGGTGATTCGTTCCGGAGAATTAAGAACGATGAGGGGTAAGAAGAACTCGTTCCAGTTGGCAATGAATGAAAGCGCAGCGACCGTAGCAATTGCCGGCTTAGAGAGCGGAAGGATGACCCGAAATAAAATACCAATGCGGGATGCGCCGTCCGTTCGCGCAGCTTCGTCGAGTTCAATGGGAATAGTCATGAAAAACTGCCGCAAGACGAAGATGGAAAAGGCGCCTCCTCCCAGGCCTGGCACAATCAGTGGCCAAAGGGTGTCGAGCCAATTCAATTCCCTAAAGATGATGACGATTGGGATGATGGTGACATGCAGAGGCAACATCATGGTGGAGAGCAGGACTATGAAGAGAACTCGGTTCCCTGGGAAGTCAAGACGAGCAAATCCGTAGGCAACGACGCAGCTTGAGAAAGTCCCAGCGACTACTCCAATAAACGTCACGACCGACGAATTGAGCAGCCACCATGGAACAGGGTGATTTGCCCAGACGTACGTGTAGTTTTCCCAGGCCATCGGGAACGGCCAAAACAGGTCGGGGTCGTAGACCTGGCCGGTGGTCATGAATGACCAGCGAACCATGTAGACGAACGGAATGGCGAACATGACGCTGCCGCCGAGCAATACCAGGTACGTAAGGGTCCGAGTCAATGCTCGAAGCACGCGAACCGATGTGGAACGCACGGTGATTGGCTTGCCCGAAAGGGCGGTTTGAGGCGATTCGAGCGAGCCTCCGAGGGGGGCGCCTAAGCCGGAAGCGGCGGACGTACCGGCCGTATGCGCGCGCCCGACAACAGTGTGGCGCATTGGCGTCGGTGCGGCAGAACCAATGTCCGTGGGTCGCTGCCTCATTTCGAGCGAGCCCCGAAGGTCGTGGCGCAACTCACGCAGTCTTCGGGCCTCAGCCCTTGATGCCCGTCAGCGCGATTCCGCGGATGAAGTGTTTCTGAGCAAGGAAGAACAGAATGACGACGGGCGCTACGGCAATAAGGGCAATGGCCATCTGCAGGTGGAGCCGCTGCGCCTCGTATTGTCCTGCCTGCAGCCAGCGCATCCCGACGGCGAGCGTCAGCCGCTCGGATGACTGCAAGACGATGAGTGGGAAGAAAAAGTCATTCCAGTGACTGATAAACGAGAACACCGCGACGGTCGCAATCGCCGGTTTCGACAGCGGTATGACGATCGTCCAGAAAACTCGCATACGCGACGCACCGTCGATGGCGGCGGCCTCGTCAAGCTCCAGAGGCAATGTCAAGAAGAACTGGCGGAGGAGGAAAATGTAGAACGGCGCCCCGCCAAGCAGCGGAACGATCAGCGGCAAAAGCGTGTCCAGCCAGTTAAGTTCTCGAAATAGAATGACCTGAGGAATGATCGTAACGTGCTGCGGCAGCATCATCGTGGAGATCACGAGCAGGAAGAGAGCGCGGTTTCCGGGAAACCTGAGACGAGCAAATCCAAAAGCAACAAGCGCGCTGATAAACGTTCCAACGGTGACCCCGACGAACGACACGATCGTGCTATTCGTAATCCACCAAAGCACCGGACCGACCTGCCACACGTCCGTGTAGTTATTCCAAGCTGGAGGATCGGGGAACAACGGCTGAGGAACTTCGTAGAACATATCGATGCTCATCAACGAAGCCCGGATCATCCAGAAAAACGGGATAGCGTACATAACGCTGCCGCCGATGAGGATGAGGTAGTACACGGCTCGCAGCAAGAGTTGCAAAGCCTGGACCCGACGCGATCGGATAGTGCGCCCGCCGGACGCGAGGGCGGCTGAAGGCAGGCCGGAATCCACGGTTCGTGCTGTCATGGCTTAGCGCTCCGAGGCGCCTTCGTAGTAGACCCAGCGCCGGGCAATTCCGAACTGCAGCACCGTGAATACCAGAATGATGACGAACAGTACCCAGGCAATAGCCGAGGCATAGCCCATCTGGAAGTATTCGAATCCGGTGCGATAGAGATGCAGCAGAATAAACAGCGTGGAATCTCGAGGCCCACCATTTGTCACGATCAGTGCCTGCGTAAATACCTGCCACGATCCAATGATCTGGAGCACGGCGGTCAGAAAGATGGCGGGCGTCATCATCGGCACCGTCACATGCCACATCTTGCGAATAACGCCTGCACCGTCAACGCTGGCGGCTTCGTAGAGATGCTGCGGGATGCCCTGCAGCGCCGCCAGGTAGATAATCATCGTGGTTCCCAGCCCCCAGAAACTCATGAGAATCAGGGCTGGCATGGCCCAGGTTGAGCTCGTCAGCCAGTTGGGACCGTCGATACCTACGAGTCCCAGGAACTGATTCACCAGGCCATTTGGCTGGAGGAGGAGAATCCACAGGTAGGCCGTGGCCACGCCTGCCGTTACCGACGGCAGATAGAAGGCCGTGCGGTAGATAGGCTGACCTTTGACTTTCTGATTCAGCAGAATTGCAACAAAGAACGCCATGACCATGATTCCTGGTACGTGAACTGCTGTGTAGTACAGGGTGTTGATAATGCTGCGTATGAACTTGGCGTCGTCGGTAAAGAGTCTGACGTAGTTATCTGCTCCGACCCACTCCGGCAAGCCAATGAACCGATAGTTGGTGAAGCTCAGAAAAATCGATGCAATGAATGGTCCCAGCGTGAACCAGAGAAACGTTATGAGCCAGGGCGCGATGAAAAGCAGGCCGCTCCAGCGTTGCCATCGTGTCGTGCGCAAAGTTTCCTCAGTTCATAGGCGGTCGGGCGGGCACCGGGAAATGGCGCCCGCCCGACACATCCACGTCATTCAATGATGTGAATGAGCGTGAAGGGTACCTATTGCAGTGTGGCCAGGTGCTTGTCGCAGGCGGCCTGGGCGTTCAGCAGAGCCTCGCGGGCGGGAATCTCGCCGACGATCGCGGGCTGCGTTTCGTCGTGCAGGATGTTCCACCACTGGGCCCAACCGCTGAAGAACATGAGACCGTAGGCGTCCGGGCTCAGGAAGTGGTCCCGGATCAGGTTCATGCTGCGGGGCATCCCGGGCTGGAACCCGAGATAGCGGTCGCTGTTGATCACGGCGCGATGCATGGGGATTGCTCCGCGTCCGTCGGCAACCAGACCCTGGAAATACTCACCCGCGATGAACGACGTGAGGATGACCGAGGCCTCGACCGTGCCGTGCTCGAGCGCCTTCACCGTAATGAAGTGGCCCAACTCGTTGGTGGAGTAGGCAACCTCGCCGGTCGGCGATCGTGGCGACGGCATGTTGTCCCACTCGAAACGGCCGCCGACGCGCAGCTTGCGGCCACCGGGGCCGTGAATGCCGCCGGGCTCCATGCCAATCTTGCCGGTTGCGAACGGAGCCGTGATGCCCTCGGTCAGCAACTGCGACAACTCGCCGAGCGGAACGCCTACACCCTCTTCGTACGTGGCGTTGACGTACCACTCAAACGCCTCGAGTCCGCCTTCGGTGGCGAATCCGGACGCCGGCGCCGGGCGGGTTCGCTCGGTGAAGAGCCAGCCGCCGTTGGCGCTGATCAGGGGCAGCCAGCGGAACTCGCCGCCGGTGCCGTGGTGCAGTCCGTACTCATTGGTCTCGGCGTTGGTGAGCTGCCGGGCCGCTTCCAACTGCGAGTCCCAGGTCCAGTCAGCCGTTGGGGCGTCCACGCCGTCGGCATCGAACTTGTCGATGTTGTAGACGTAGCCGTTGACGGCGGACATGAAGGGCATGCCGTACAGCACCCCATCGATGTCCAGGTTCTGGAGGCTCGGGTCGGCCGGGTTTTCGCGCGACAGGATCAGGTAGTCGTCAAGGTCGATGCCGGCCTTGTCGACGTGGTCCTGGAGCTGCACGAGACCCGGCGCGAACTCGCGCATCCGGGCGCCGTTCAGCACAACCACGTCACCGACCGTACCGGCCGCGAACATGATGTTCACCTTGTCGCGGTAGAACCCGGGCGGGATCGGAATCAGGTCGTACGTGACGTTGGGGAACTGCTTGTCGAATTCCTCCAACCCGGCCTTCATGGTCTCCCAGCGCGTCCCGGCCGCCCAGTAATTCATGAACTGGATCGGCGGAGTCGGCTCCATCTGGGCTGGGGCTTCGACCATGACTTCCCTGGTCACGACCTTCTCGACCTCAACGACCTTCTGGACTTCGACCGGAACTTCCTTCACGACTTCCTTCGTGACGATCTGCTGAACCGGGACTTCCTTCTCTACGACCTTCTCGACCGGAACTTCCTTCTCGACGATCTTCTCGACCTCGACGACCTGGGTCTCCCCACAGGCCGCGAGAATCGCTGCCGACGCTCCCAGGGAACCGACCCCAAGGGCGCGGATGACCTTACGTCGTGTGACTGGACCGCTCATGAAACCTCCCCGCATCGGTGGACTCTTGCGACGCACAACGAGATGTCGCCAGTCCGCTTAATGCAAAAACTCAACGGCCGGCCAACTGACCTTCAGCCGGGCAAGCCGCCATAGACTGCCTTATGTAGCACCCGGCTCAGAATCCTGTCAAACGGCTCGGTGCCAAGAGGTCCGCGGCGCGTGCTCACTTGGCCTCGGCGTGCCATGGCGTCGAGCGTCGGAGTGACTTCGCACTCGAAGGCGCCGCCCAAGGGCCACGAGTCCTGTGATGGTCAACCAGGCCGCGAGGCTCGCGTGCGATCCAGGGCGCCGAACCCGTGCCGGGTTCCTGCTAGCGCTTCGTACCCCGCTGCTGCACGCACGAGTAGTGGATTTGGCACACGGCCTTCCGTTCCGAATCGTCCCTCAGCCGGCCGCCGACCGAGGTCATGCGCAGGAACATACCCACAGGGGGCGACTCGAGCGCGATCGTGTTCTCCTTGCTGGAGGTGATCGTCAAGCTGTTGGCTTCCCAGTCCTGCTGATAGACCACGGCGACGGCCTGGTCGTCGGTCAGCATTGCGTAGATGCGGCTGAAGTCCGGCCGCACGGCCACCATCTGCGGGTTCAAACCCACCCGGATGTGCGCCAGGGCCCTGAGGTCGGCCGTATCCACGACCTGCACGAAGTTGTCGTCGGCGTGGCCGGTGTAGGCGTAGCTGCCGTCCCAGGTGAAGGTCCCAAGGATGGGCTGCGTGCCGGTCTGTAAGCGCTTGACCAGCTCGAGGGCGGACGGCTCGTAGACGGCGACCGTGTGCTTGCCGGCCTCCTGGACCCAGATGGAGCCGTCGGGGGAGGTGGTGAGGCGGGTGGGATTCCCGCCCTTCTTGGACTCCGCCGTGGCGAGCACGGCGCCGCTGGAGGGATCGAGGGCCACGACCCGGTCGCCCTCGCCGGTGGGATAGACGAAACGTTCCACTCCGTCGGCGTCAATGCTGAGGTCGGCGTCGGCCAGGATGCCGCCGTGCAGCGGGACGTCGCTGAAGGTGTTGGTGACCTCGTTTGAGGCGGTGTTGACGGTGAGGACCTCACCGGCGGCCATCTTGCTAACGAGCAGCGTGCCGTCCTGCCGGGCCTTCCCGAGAAAGACGCCCTCCGCCTCGCTGCCCAGCGGCACCCGGTTACTGACGGTGAAGGTGTCGACGTCAAGCGTGATGAGCTCGGCGGTGCCGGCGTTCAGAGTGCCGAGCCACAGGTGGCGACCGTCAAAGAAGTTGTTGTCGTCGTTCCAGGCCCAACTGGCGAGGCCGTCGACGTCGCCGGTGCGACTAACTTCCTCGGTCAGGATGTCGATGGCGGTGACGTGCGGCGAACTGTTGCTGAAGACCAGGATCTCGCCGGCGTCGCCTTGCGGCGCCTCGGCAACTCCGCCCGCCCCGCCGCCGGGCGCACTCTCCGGGCCGCCCTCGCCGCAGGCGGCGGCCAGCATGGCTACCCCAAGGCCGCCCATGCCGGCCAGCAGTCGTCGTCGCGGGAATCGGTGGGTGGTCATCGCCTCGGTCCTTTCACGGCCGGGTCGCTGCTCGACGGCCGGCGGTGCAGCCCGGCTGGCTTGGGTCTAGCGCTTGGTACCCAGGTTCTGCGTGGCGCAATACGCCGACGTATGCCTGCAGGCTTCAGGCCGTTCCTGCTCGTCGCGCAGCCGGCCGCCGACAGAGGTCATACGCAGGAACATGCCGACGGGCGGCGACTCCAGCGCGATTGAGTTCTCCTTGGCGGAGGTGATCGTCAAGCTGTTGGCTTCCCAGTCCTGCTGATAGACCACGGCGACGGCCTGGTCGTCGGTCAGCATCGCGTAAATGCGCGTGAAGTCGGGGCGCACGGCCACCATCAGCGGGCTGAGGCCGACGCGGATATGGGCCAGGGCGCGGAGGTCGGCGGTGTCCACGACCTGGACGAAGTTGTCGTCGGCGTGGCCGGTGTAGGCATAGCTGCCATCGTAGGTAAAGGTGCCCAGGATGGGCTCGGTGCCGGTCTGGAAGCGCTTGACAAGTTCCAGGGTCGAGGGCTCGTAGACCGCCACGGTGTGCTTGCCGGCCTCCTGGACCCAGATGGAGCCGTCGGGGGAGGCCGTGAGTCGGGTGGGGGTGCCGCCCGACTTGGACTCAGCGGTCGCGAGCACGGCGCCGCTGCTCGGGTCGAGGGCGACGACCCGGTCGCCTTCGCCGGTCGGATAGACGAAGCGTTCGACACCGTCGGCGTCGGTACTGAGGTCGGCGTCGGCCAGCACGCCGCCGTGCAGCGGCACGTCGCTGAAGGTGTTGGTGACCTCATGGGTGGCGGTGTTGACCGTCAGAACCTCGCCGGCCGCCATCTTGCTCACCAGCAGCGAGCCGTCCTGGCGGGCCTTGCCGAGGAAGACGCCCTCGGCCTCGCTGCCCAGCGGCACCCGGTTGCTGACCGTCAGGGCGTCGACATCGAGCGTGATGAGTTCGGCGGTCCCGGCGTTGAGGGTGCCGAGCCACAGGTGGCGACCGTCAAAGAAGTTGTTGTCGTCATTCCAGGCCCAGGTGCCGAGCCCATCGACATCCCCGGTGCGGGTGACTTCCTCGGTGAGGATGTCGATGGCGGTGACATGCGGCGAACTGTTGCTGAAGACCAGGATCTCACCGGCGTCGCCGACCGGCGCCTCGGCGCCCCCGCCCGCCGCGCCGCCGGGGGAACTCTCCAGTCCACCCTCGCCGCAGGCGGCGGCCAGCACGGCCATCCCAAGGCCGCCCATGCCGGCCAGCAGTCGTCGTCGCGGGAACTGTGAGGTGCTCATTGCCTCGGTCCTTTCGCGGCCGGGTCGCTGCTCGTCTGCCGGCGGTGCAGCCCGGCCGACATTGGTCTAGCGCTTGGTGCCCAGGTTCTGCGTGCCACAGGCGTACGAAATCTTGCAGGCTTCAGCCCGCTCGGCGGAGTCGCGCAGGCGGCCGCCCACAGAGGTCATGCGTAGGAACATGCCCACGGGTGGCGACTCCAGCGCGACCGAATTCTCCTTCGTGGAGGTGATCGTCGAACTGTTGGCTTCCCAGTCCTGCTGATAGACCACGGCGACAGCCTGGTCGTCGGTCAGCATGGCGTAGATGCGGCTGAAGTCGGGCCGCACGGCCACCATCTGCGGCGTCATGCCGACCCGGATGTGGGCCAGGGCCCGCAACTGGGCCGTGTCGACGACCTGCACGAAATTGTCGTCGGCATGGCCGGTGTAGGCGTAACTGCCGTCGTAAGTAAACGTGCCGAGAATGGGTTCCGTGCCGGTCTGGAAGCGCTTGACCAACTCAAGGGCAGCCGGTTCATAGACGGCCACTGTGTGCTTGCCGGCCTCCTGGACCCAGATGGACCCGTCGGGCGAAGTGGTGAGACGGGTGGGATTTCCGCCTTTCTTGGACTCCGCCGTCGCCAGGACGGACCCGCTGCTCGGGTCGAGGGCGACGACCCGGTCGCCTTCACCGGTGGGATAGACGAAGCGTTCCACCCCGTCGGCGTCGATGCTCAGGTCGGCGTCGGCCAGCACGCCGCCGTGCAGCGGAATGTCGCTGAAGGAGTTGGTGACCTCATGCGTGGCGGTGTTGACCGTGAGGACCTCGCCGGCGGCCATCTTGCTGACGAGCAGCGTGCCGTCCTGGCGGGCCTTGCCGAGGAATACGCCATCCGCCTCGCTGCCCAGCGGCACCCGGTTACTGACGGTGAACGTGTCGACGTCAAGCGTGATGAGCTCGGCGGTGCCGGCGTTCAGAGTGCCGAGCCACAGGTGGCGGCCGTCGAAGAAGTTGTTGTCGTCGTTCCAGGCCCAACTGACCAGGCCGTCGACGTCGCCGGTGCGACTGACTTCCTCCGTGAGGATGTCGATGGCGGTGACATGCGGGGAACTGTTGCTGAACACCAGGATCTCGCCGGCGTCACCTTGCGGCGCGGCTTCTGCGCCCGTGCCGCCCCTGGGCGCGCTTTCCGGCCCGCCCTCGCCGCAGGCGGCCGCCAGCGCGGCCACGCCAAGGCCGCCCATGCCGGCCAGCAGTCGTCGTCGCGGGAATCGGTGGGTGGTCATCGTCTCGGTCCTTTCACGGCCGGGTCACTGCCGGTCCGAGGACAAAACAGGGCGACGCTACCTCCCGGCGCCAGCCCGAAGACCCGGGTCGGCGGCATCGCGCGTCGCGCGCTGATTAATCGTGCCTGCATGCGCCTGAACCCACGCGGCTCATGTCGCGAATTCACAGCTTCTGAAAGTATAGCGCCGACCGCGTTTCCAACGGAAACCGACCACCGGCATCTTCGAGGATTCGAGAATGCGGGCCGCCTCGCGTCAAACTAGCCTTCAGCAGCCGCGCAAGGCAAAATCCCCGCATCCGCGCGGCAATCGAGCCGCACCGACATAGGCAGCCGCTTCATGAGCGACAAACTGCGGGTTGCGGTGATTACCGAACCGACCGCCTGGCACCTGGGCGCCCTGATCGACGCGCTCCACAACGACGAAGTCGGCGAGGTGGCTGTCGGCGACGTGACCGGCGGAACGTTCGACGAGGTCCGCGAGGGCGGCGCCGGCAAGGTGTCGGCGACATTCACCGACCTGGACCAGCTGTACCGGGACTTCGACCCGCAAGTCGCGCTCATCACGATGGAGCCGTGGCGCATGCCGCCGGTCATCACCCAGGCGTTGGAAGCCGGCGTCCACGTATTCCACGAGAAACCGGGGTACGTGGACATTGATGACTACCGCGCAATCTACCGACTCGCCAGGAGCCGGGATCTCCACCTTGGGATCGCCTATATCTCCCGCGCCTATCCCATCGTCCAGGAAGCGCGGCGTTTGGTGGCCGAGGGCTTCCTGGGTGACCTGCTGTCGTTCCAGGCCTGGTTCGTGGCCGACCAGGAGCGCACGATTCAGAATCCCGCGGCCCGTCCCCAGTACGACGTCGCGGCCGGCGGCTGGTTCTTCTCGAAGGAACTGGGCGGCGGCGGCCACCTCACCATCCTGGGCTGCCACTACCTGGACCTGCTGCGGCACATCGCGGGATCCGACTTCAAGTCGGTCAGCGCCTTCTGCCGCAACGTCGGCGGCGAGGCGATTACCGTCGAGGACGCCGCCGTGGTCAACCTGGAGTTCGAGAACGGCATGGTCGGCAACCTCAACTCCGGCTACTACACCAGCAGCGCCGAGTACGGCTCATTGCGGCACAACGGTCTCATCCTTTGGGGTCGCGACGGTTGGCTGAAGTTCAATCCGAACGGCGAATCCAACCGCGAACCGATGCAGTGGGCCTCCTACAGTGGCGCCCAGGCCAGCGCGCCGCTCAAGTCATGGACGTTCGACGCAACCGGCGCCCTGAATAACCCCTACCGCGTACTCACAGGCGACTTCTTCCGCGCCTGTCTGGGCGAAGGTCCGCCGCCAATCGAACCGGAAGCCGGCATGTGGGTCAACGAAGTCACCACCGCCGCCTACGCCTCGTCCGATTCAGGCCAGATGCTTTCAGTCTCGATCCCGGAGGTATAGGCCGAGCAGGCAGGTGCTCGTGATCCCAGCCCCGGCGCGGCTCACCGAGGCTCAATCGGGGCCAACGCTATGAGCGCGGCCCCGCTGCGAGTCATTTCGGTTGGATTGGGCATTCGCGCGCGTCAACACCTGAGCGCCCAGATGGCGCTACCGGATCGGTTCAAGCCCGTTGGGCTCGTCGATATCGTTCCGGAGGCGTTCAAAGGCGCGCTCGAAATCACCGGCCTGCCAGAGTCGGCCTGCTTCGAGAGCCTGACCGAGGCCATGGCGGCCACGCCATGCGACGCCGTCGGCGTCTTCACCCCGGGCCATCTCCACACGACCTACATGGAAGAGGCCATCGCCGCCGGCAAGCACGTCATCGTCGAGAAACCCTTCACGTGCAGCCTGGAGGAAGCCGAGCGCGTCGTAGCCGCAGCCGAGGCCAACGACGTGCGTGTGGTCGTCACCCAGAACGACAGGTTCTTCCACCCCTATCCGCTGCTCCGCGAGATCATCGCCGAGCAGCGCTACGGCGAACTGGGCGCCATCACGATGGTGCACCACAACGCCCGCGGACGTCCGTTCGAGAACGGCGACCCGCCGATGCACCTCTGGCACCAGGGCTCGCACCAGGTCGACTCGTTGCTTTCGCTGGTGCGGCGGCCGCCGCGTTGCGTGTGGGGCGTCAACGCAACACCGGCCAACAGCAACTGGACGGCTGAGCCGCACGTCTGCGCCATCATCACCTTCGATGGTCCGGTGATCGTGAGCTACACCGCCACCTCGGACGCCCAGGCCTACGAGATGTACCTGCGTCTGGAATTCTCGGAAGCCGCCGTCACCGTTCACGGATTCTCGATGAACTCCACGGACTTTCGGATGACCATCACGCCCCGACAGCCGCTGGAGCGCTATCCCCGCTCGGAAGTCTTTCCCATCGGAAGAGCCGAGCGCGGCGGCCGTTGGACCGACATTGAGCAGGACATCTGGAACGGCTTCTGGACGCACGTCATGGAGGGCCGCGACAACCCGTGCTCCGGACGCAATAACCTGGACACGATTGGAGTCTTGGACGCCATCATCCGCTCGAGCACCGAGAAAATCGCGGTCGAACTGTAAGGCGAAGCCAACGGCACGCCTGGGGAGGGTCCGATGGGCAGCACGCTGAGAGCCGGCGTCGTGGGGCTGACGGGAATCGGCGCCCGCGCACCGATTCCGGCCGCCAAACCTGGCTGGGGCATCACCATGCCGCACTCGCACGCCTCGGCGTATCACTTCGTCGAGGACACGGAACTGGTCGCCGTCTGCGACCTGCGGCAGGAGGCGATCGACGAATTCGACGCCAACTGGCGCTCCCACGTCTCGGAAGTCAATTCCTACACCGACTACCGCCAAATGCTGGACCGGGAAAACCTGGACCTCATCAGCGTGGTCACCAGCGACCACGTCCATACCCAGATCGTGATCGACGCGGCCGAGGCCGGCGTCAAGGGCATCGTCTGCGAAAAGCCCATCGCCACCACGCTGGCCGACGCCGACCGCATCATTGACGCCGTGGAACGGGCCGGCATCCCGATGCTGGTGGATCACACCTACCGCTGGTGGTTTCCGTGGGCCGACGTCGGCAAGTTGATCGACGACGGCGCCATCGGCGACGTGGTGCGGATCATGTGCAACCAGGGCGGTCCCCGAGCCATGTTGTTCCGCAACGGAACCCACGTATGCGACACGATTAACTGGTTCTCCACCGGCAACCCGACCGCCGTCTACGCCGTGGCCGAGAAGGGCTTCGAGGACTATGGCCCCCGCTACGCCAGCGACGGCGGCCACGACCCGGACACCGATCCCGCCCTCAGCATCATGATCGAGTACGACAACGACGTGCGCGCGTTCTGGAATGCCTGCAAGACCATGCCCGGGCGCTACATCGGCCCCTTCGACATTTGGGGCACCAAGGGCCGCATCCACCTCACGAACGACTACGCCGTGCTCTACGACGACCCGGACGAGGGCCTCCGCGGCCGCGCGATCACGCCCACCCACTACACCCAGGGCCACATCGCCGGGCTCGTAACGGAGCTTGTGGGCCTGATTCGCGATGGCGGCGAGCCCAGCTGCGACGGTCGGCAGGCGCGTCAGGCCCTGGAGGTTCTCCTGGCCGCCCTGCAATCGCAGGCCGGCGGAAACGTCCGCATTCAGCTACCGATCGTGGACGCCTGACTGAGTGGGCGGCGTAGCATTGCGGTGGCATGACACTTCAGGGGGGCGCGGGCGTGTATGACGTAGTCGTCATCGGCGCGGGCGTCATGGGCAGCGCCACCGCCTACTGGCTCAGCCGGGCCGGCAAACGCGTGGCCCTGCTCGAACAGTTCAGCCCCGCCCACGTGCGCGCGTCGTCCGCCGACGAGTCCCGCACCATCAGGTACCAGTACCGCGGCCAGGCGGCCTACACCCGAATGGTCGCCGGCGCCGTGGAACTCTGGAAGGAGTTCGACCGCCGGTCGGGCACGAACTACTACCAGGAGACCGGGACGCTCACCCTGCAGACCCGGCCGGACTTCGAACCGCTGCGCGACGGCTACCAGGGTCTCTGCGACCTGGGCTACGAGCCGCGTTGGCTGGAGACCCGGGACATTCGCCGGGAGTTTCCGCAGTTCGCCAACGTGGACTCCGGCTACATCATGGAGGGGGTTGGCGGATACATAACCGCGGGACCGGCGACTCGCGCGCTGGCCGATGCAGCCGCCGAGCAGGGCGCGGACGTATGCACGGGGGCTGAAGCTGTCGCGCTGAATGAATCCGGCGGCCGCGTCACGTCTGTGGCGACAAGCGACGGACGCGCCTTCGAAGGCGAAGTCGTCGTCGTCACGGCCGGACCGTGGACCGCTCGCCTGCTGCCGGAACTCCCGGTCCGCGTGCAACCGACCGCCGCTCGCCTGCACTACCTGAGGCCGGCGGACCCGGCGGCCTACGAGTCCCCGCGCCTCACGCCGTTCTCCGTCATGGATACGCAGTTCTACGGCTTTCCCGTGCACTGGCGCGGCTGCGTCAAGGTCGCCGACGACATGATTGGTGAGCCGTTCGACCCGGACCGTGACCGCGAGCATGAGGATCCCGTCGCGCTCGCCAAGCTACGAGACTTCCTGGGCCATCACTTGCCCGGCCTCCGCGACGCCGAAGTGATCTACAGCAAGACCTGCACCTATTCGATGACCCCGGACTCGGACTTCATCATCGACCGCGTGCCGAACCTCGACAACGCGCTGGTGGCGGCCGGATTCTCAGGGCACGGCTTCAAATTCGGCATCCTGATCGGCCAGATCATGGCCGACCTGGCAACGCACGGCGCCACCCAATGGGACCTGAGCCGGTTCCGCCTCGACCGTGATCCGTCGGCGGTGAGCCAGCACTGGTAGGAGGCCGGCTAAACGCTGGCGATCAGTCGCGCCACACTTCGCCGAACAGCCTCAACCAGTTCCCGCCCAGGATCTTGAGAGCGTCGTCTTCGCCGTACCCGCGCCTCAGCAGGCCCTCGGCCACGTTCACGAACTCCAGCGGCCCGGCAAAGCCATGCAGGTGCCGGTACGGCTGCGGCACGTCGCCGGATTTCAGGTACGGCTCGTGGCCGTGCGACGAACCGATCCAGGCAAACCACTCGCGGCTCTGCCCCATGCAGAAGTCGGTCCCAACGGCCACCTGGTCCGGCCCCACCATGTCCACCAGGTAGTCGACCGCGTCCAGGTAGTCGTCCAGCGTGGACTCGTAGGCGTGGCGGTGGTGATTCGGGAAGGCGTTGGCGCCCACAATCCCGCCCTTGGCCGTCAGGGCGCGAATCGCCTCGTCCGTCTTGTTCCGGGGGTAGTCCGTCTGCGACCGCGCGTTGGCGTGCGTAAACACCACCGGCTGTTCCGAGTGCTCGATGGTATCCAGCACCGTGCGATCGCCCACGTGCGAGAGGTCGATCAGGATGCCCAGCTTGTTCATCTCGCGAATCGCGGCCAGGCCGATCACGCTCACGCCGTCGTCCGTCCGCTCCCAGCAGCCGTTCCCGAACAGGTTTCGCTCGTTGTACGTCAGCTGCACGATCCGCACGCCCAGGGCGTGAAAGAGCCGGAAACGCCGAACGTCGTTCTCCACCGGCGTCGCGTTCTGCCAGCCCAGGATGATGCCGGTCCGCCCCTCGGCCTTGGCCGCGTGGATGTCGGCCACCGTATGCACCGGTCGGATGTACTCGGAGAACTCCTCGAACCAGTGCAGCCACGTCGTCAGGTTGTCCAGGGTCTGCTGAAAGTTGTGCCAGATCGCCGAGGTGGCGTTGCAGGCCGTGACCCCGCCATCGCGCAGTTCGCGAAATATCTGTTCGGCGCCCCAGTTGCTGGTATCCAGGCCGTCGATCACCACGGCCGACTCAAACAGGCGTCGAGCCGCCGCGCTGGGAACCCACTGCTCAGTTGCCATAGCCGCCTCCGCTGGGCTGACCCCAACGCTTCACGTTGCGCCCGCGAGCATAACCGGCGGCGGAGCCGTCATCGGCGCGGCCGGCGTAGTCGGCGAAGCGCCCTGGCCCTTCCGAGTGAATCTCCTGCGCAAGCCGCCGGCTGCCTACCGACTCGGTCGCTCGAACGCCGGGCCGTTCGCGGTTATGCCGGCCAAACTTGCGCTCCAAATGGGGAAATAACTTGATAGAGAGACACTAAGATGATATAAAGGCACTGCACGAAAGGGTTCGGTCGGACGACTTGATGGCGCGACGTGCAATCGAGCAGCCGCACGCTTTCCAGTCACGACGGCAATCCCAGGGTGCTGATTCCCGTTGCATCGGCGGACGAGGAGGTTCGCGGATATGGCGTTTGACATAAACCGATTCACGGAGCGATCCCAGCAGGCCATCAGCCAGGCCGCAAACCTGTCGGCCGAGCACGGGCATGCCCAAATCCGCCCCGAGCACCTGCTGGCCGCCTTGCTGGCCGATGCCGAAGGCATCGCCGTAACGGCGCTTGAGCGTTCGGGAGCGTCCCCGCGGGACCTGGGGTCAATGACCGAGGCCGCGTTGCAGCGGATTCCGCGGGTGAGCGGCGACGCAGCCTCGCCACAGTTGGCGCCGGCCGCGCGGGAAGTTCTGGTCCGCAGCCACGACGAACTCACGTCCTTCGGGGACGAATACGTCTCCACCGAGCACCTGCTGCTGGCCCTGCTTGAACACGGAGACCAAGCGTCTCGTCTCCTGCGGGACGCCGGGATCACGCGCGAGACTCTCCTCGCGGCGCTGCGCGAAGTACGCGGCGCGCAGCGCGTAACCTCACAGTCTCCGGAAGCCTCGTTCGACGCGCTGGGCAAGTACGCCGTCGATCTCACCGACCTGGCCGACCGCGGCAAGCTGGACCCGGTCATCGGGCGCGACGAGGAAATCCGGCGCGTCATCCAAATCCTCAGCCGCCGCACCAAGAACAATCCCGTCCTGCTGGGCGAACCCGGCGTGGGTAAGACGGCCATCGTCGAAGGCCTGGCCCAGCGGATCGTCCGCGGCGACGTCCCCGAAGGACTCAAGGAGAAGCGGGTCCTCGCGCTCGACTTCGGGGCCATGCTGGCCGGCGCCAAATACCGGGGTGAGTTCGAGGAGCGCCTGAAGGCGGTCCTCCAGGAGATCACGGCAGCTGAAGGCGAAATCGTGCCCTTCATCGACGAACTCCACACGGTCGTGGGAGCGGGAGCGGCCGAAGGCGCCATGGATGCGGCCAACATGCTCAAGCCCATGCTGGCGCGCGGCGAATTGCACGCCGTCGGCGCCACCACCCTCAACGAATACCGCAAGCACGTGGAGTCCGACGCCGCCCTGGAACGGCGCTTTCAGCCGGTCCTCGTGGACGAGCCGTCGGTCGAGGACACCATCTCGATCCTGCGCGGACTGCGCGACCGCTACGAAACCCACCACCAGGTGCAGATTCGCGACAGCGCCCTGATTGCCGCCGCGACCCTGGCGCATCGCTACATTTCCGACCGCCAGCTGCCCGACAAGGCCATCGACGCCGTCGACGAGGCCGCCAGCCGGCTGCGCATGGAGCTCACGTCGGCGCCGGCTGAACTCGATGAACTCAACCGCAAGGTCGTGCAGCTCGAGATCGAGCGCGAGGGTCTGCGTAAGGAAGAGGACGACGCTTCCCACGAGCGTTTGGCCGCGCTGGAATCGGAGTTGGCAACCCTGCGGGAAGACCAGCGGTCCTTGCAGGCTCGCTGGGACCGTGAACTGGCCGCCGCTGACGGGATCGCCGATCAGAAGCGCCGCCTGGACGAGCTGCAGACCGAGCTCGAGCGGGCCACCCGCGAGATGGATCTCGAGACCGCGGCGAGAATTCGCTACGGCGAGCTGCGCGAGGCCCGGCAGGCGCTGTCTGAGGCCGAGTCCGCGATTGCCAGCGGCAAGCGCCTCGTCCGGCAGGACGTCGACGAAGAAGACATCGCCGACGTCGTCGCCTTGTGGACCGGCATCCCGGTCAACAAGCTGCTGGAAGGCGACGCGCGCAAGCTGCTGCAACTCGAAGATCGCCTGCACGCGCGTGTCGTCGGCCAGGACGACGCCGTGCATGCCGTGTCCACGGCCGTGCGGCGCGCCCGAGCCGGCTTGCAGGACCCGAACCGTCCGCTGGGCTCGTTGCTGTTCCTTGGACCCACCGGCGTCGGCAAGACCGAACTGGCCCGCGCGCTCGCGGAGCAGCTGTTCGACGACGAACAGGCGCTGATCCGCCTTGACATGAGCGAGTACATGGAGCGGCACACCGTCAGCCGCATGATCGGCGCGCCGCCCGGCTACGTGGGCTATGACGAAGCGGGTCAGCTGACCGAAGCCGTGCGCCGCCACCCGTACAGCGTCGTGCTCTTCGACGAGGTCGAAAAGGCGCACCCGGATGTCCTCAACGCCTTGCTGCAAATCCTCGACGACGGACGCCTGACCGACGGCCACGGCCGCCTGGTCGACTTCCGGAACGTCGTGGTCATCCTGACCAGCAACATCGGCAGCGCTGCAATCATGGACGCCCTTGCGGTCCGGCCCGACGATGCCGGCGCCCAGGCCCTGGCCGCCGCCCGCGGGCACTTCCGGCCCGAGTTGTTGAACCGCCTGGACGACATCGTGGTCTTTCAGCCACTCACCCGCGAGCAGCTACGGGAAATCGTCGGTCTGCGTGTCGCGGAGGTCAACCGGCGGCTGGCCGACCGGGGAATCGAACTCGACCTGGCGCCCGCGGCGCTGGACCTGCTGGCCGAGCAGGGCTACGACCCCGCATACGGGGCCCGCCCCCTCCGCCGCGCAATTCAGCGAACCCTCCTGGACGCCCTGTCTGACCGCCTTCTGCAAGGCGACATCACCGACGGCGATCGAATTGCGGTGAACGTCAAGGACGGCTGCCTGAGCTTCGGAGGCGCTGGGCGGTTGGCGGCATAGGCGCGAAAGCCCGCCTCTTGGAGGCGGGCTTCCGGCTGCGTCACCGCGCTCGGCGTATTGAAGCTGCGCGGGTCCGCGGGCGTAGGGCGCCTCCTAGTATGCTTCGTAACTGAACATACGAGACCGACTCCCACGCGAAGGTGACCTCGATATGGCGGACGACTGGCAGGAACTCCGGGTTTCGAACGACGCGTTGGACGATCCGCCCGAACTGCGCGCCCGGATGGACACCGAGGGCTATGTCTTCATCAAGGGCCTGTTCAACCCTGACGACATGCTGTCGCTGCGGCGCGCGATGACCGAGAGGCTGCAGGAGCATGGCTGGCTGCGGGCCGGCACCGATCCACTCGACGGAATCGCCGTCATCGAGGCCCAGTGCACCGAGGGCGACACGGCCTACACCGACGTGTATCACCAGGTCTACAGGCTGGAGGAGTTCCACCGGTCCGGGCACTGGCCGGTGATCCTGGACGCGATGGGCAAGATCATCGACGCGCCCGTGCTGCCCCACCCCATGAAGATCGCGCGCATCTGGTTCCCCCAGTACACCGACCACACCACCCCGGCCCACCAGGACTTCGTGCACTTCCAGGGCACCTTCGACACCTACACCTGCTGGGCGCCCGTGGGCGACTGCCCCGAAGAGCTTGGCGGTTTGGCCGTTGTGCCCGGCACCCACAAGGTCGGTAAGGTCGTCGACCACCACTTCTCCTTGGGCGCCGGCTCGCTCGTCGTGGACGAGGAAGCGCAGCAAGGCATCTGGCGCTCGACCAATTACGAGATCGGCGACGCCCTCTTGTTCCACAGTCTCACGGTCCACAAGGCCTTGCCCAACGTCACCGACGACCGCATGCGAATCTCGCTGGACAATCGCTACCAGTCCATCCACGAGCCGATCGCGGAGCACATGCTCACGCCCCACCTGTCGCAGGACAACGCCTACGACTGGGACGACGTCTACGCCGACTGGACCGACGACGCGCTGAAGTACTACTGGACCGGCCGCGACCAGGCCACCGTGCCTCGCGACCTCAGCTACGGCGAGCGCGGGTTTGCGGAAGCCGTGGAGCGTGCCGCCCAGGGCGACCCGGCCGCGCGGCTCCACCTCGAGCGCATCGTGCGCCGCGACCCCACCTCCGACAACGCGCGCAAGGCCGCCGCGGCGCTGTCGGCCTGAGATTCTCGGTACGGCCCGCGTGTCGCGAGGCCATCCGACGTTTTGCCGCCAACCGCGGCCCTGGCCTCTGCCGCTAGCCCTGGGGCCCGGCCTCGGGTTGCCGGTTGGAGACTCGCCTCGCGGCCGGCGCGGGGGACGGTGAGCCGGATTCCCCTCCCACGCGCTCAACGACGACGCCCTGGTAGTAGTGCGTGAGAATCTGGTCGAACGAATACCCGTCCTTGGCCAGACCCTGAGCGCCCCACTGGCTCATGCCGACGCCGTGGCCAAAGCCCCGTCCGTTGACGACCAGGCGAGGCGGGAGACGGAACTCGACGACGTCCAGCGTTCCACGCACCAACTGCACGTCGGCCGGCGCCTGGTCGAATGCCAGGCTGCGGCGCCGCTGTTCCATCGAAAACCCGTCGGCTTGCAGCGCCGCCACCCGGCGTGAGGTTGGGTTCAGCAGCACCAGGCGCTCGGCGGGCACGGTCCGAAACTCGGCGAATGCGCTGGGCAGTCCCAGCGTGATTCGAATGGCGTCGCCGGACAGGGTCACCGCGCCTTGACTGCCCAGGAGTTCCACTTCTGCGGGCTGCCCGCTCTGGGCGCTGCGGACCACGCGAACCTCGCCGAGCTCCCCAAGAACTCCGCTTGCGGTCTTGAGCTCGGCCAACCGATGCAGCGGGATGGCTCGCGTCCAGCGGTAACCCGCGGCGCCCCAGCTGACGCTCAGGGCTTCCACGTCGCTGGGTGATGGCACCCCGCGCAGGTACGGCACGTCCCGCCCCCACACGTCCACCGCGCTGGTGGTGTGATCGCCCATGTTCGAGGCGTAGTACGCGGCGATCAGATCGCCTTCGTACATCGCCACCACGCCCGACGTTTCTCGCACGGCCTGAATCGTCGAGGGGTACTCGCTCGCGACGCCGCCGTAGGCCTGGCAAAACTGCGAATCGCAGATGTCATAGTCGGCCGACGGATCCAGCTGCCGCAGGGCGTAATTGCGCGCGGCCACCGCCTGGGCCTTGAGCGCTTCGACTTCCCAGCTCGGCGGAATCTCGGACCCCACGACCGACGCCAGGTAGTCGGCCAGCCGCAGCTCATTCACCACCTGCGGGTCTCCGCCGCTCAGGTCCACGAGAACGCGCCCGCGATAGGGACGGTCGTTGATGGTGGTGATGTCAGCAAGATCGCGTGGCTGGATGTCGATCTGCTGCGGCAGCGGCGCCAGGAGCCGGCTGCCGATGTGCAGGCCGGCGCGCGGTGTGGCCAGGGCGGGAGCGACGCTGAATTCCGAGCGCAGCACCCGGCGGTCGCGGTGCTCGCGGCCATCCCAGCCATACGGGCCGAGCAACAGCTGCCCGTCCGGCCGTGATCCATTGGGTGTGCGGACCGCCAGCGCGTCCAATATCGGCGTTTCTTCAAGGTCCGGAAGCCGCAGGTAGCGCAAGGCCCAGCCGACCGTCATCGCCGAGGGCTCCGCCGGCAGAGGTTGCGCGTCCACCTGCACCGTCGCCGTCGGCGGCGGGACGAGCCGCAGCGCGCCGGGCGACACTGTTAGTTGAACCCGGATGGTCTCCGGCAAAGTTGGCGCGGCGGCGGACGGATGCGGGCCGACCACGAACACGACCGCCAGTGCCAGCGCAACACAAACGGCCCGCCCGGCTGGAAGGCCGGGCGGGCCGTGCAACCAACGCCTAGTTGGTGGTTTCTTCTTTCTTGGCTGGAGGCGTTTCGGCGTCGGCAGCGGAGGCCGTGGCGCCTTCGGCAGCGGCGGTCTCGTCCTCGCCGTCACCGTCACCTTCGCCTTCGCCCTCTTCGTCCTCATTGCGCGCTTCTTCGCGGAATTCGCGCACGCTGGTGCCGAGCGCCCGGCCGATGCCGGCGATCCGGCCAGCGCCGAAGACGGCGATGACGATAAGCAGAATGATGATCAACTCGAACGGTCCAACGTTGAAGGGCATGTCCCTCCTCTTTCTCGTGAGCGATTAGCCGCCGGGCAACCCGCGGACCTCGCCTGCGCTGTGCAGGCTGACGGACCACGACGATTCGAGGCACGGGACCGTCGGGTGTCCATTCACCCGCGGGTCCGGTTCCCGAAGCGGCGCACCGGTCACCGTAACGATACGCGATTGTGCCATTCCAACCACCGTCGCACGCACAATTCCGAGACATCTAGCCTCGCGCCGCCAGCGCCCGGTAGCCGAAATCCAGCAACGTCTCCGCGTCGGCCAGACGGTCCTCGCTGCCCAGCAGCACCACCATCAACCGCCGCGGCCCGCGCCTCGCCGCCGCGATCAGGTTGCCGCCGGCCTCCTCCGTGTGGCCGGTCTTGACCCCAATGGCGCCCTCGTACGACCAAAGCAATCCGTTGAGATTGCGGACGCTATACGAACGATTGGCCGGCCCGGCCGGAATCACGTGAATCTGGGTGGCCACAATCTGTGCCAGCAACGGAAACCGGTCCATGGCGTCAGCGGCCAGCACCGCCAGGTCAAAGGCCGTGGTGTATTGGTCCTCCGCATCCTGGCCGCCGGGGTTGGCAAAGTGCGTGTTGTTCAAGTCCAGGCGCCGGGCCAGGTCGTTCATTTGCGCCACCGTGTAGGCATCACCGCCAATCCCGTCGGCAATGGTGGCGGCGGCGTCGTTGGCGGATGGCAACAGCAGCGTGTACAGCAGGTGCTCCAGGGTCAACACGTCGCCCGGTCGGAGACCGGCCACGACCGAGGGTTCCCCAGTCGCGCTCTCCGGAACCTGAATGCGCGTATCCGGCGGCGCCTGTTCCAACGCCACGATGGCCGTGGCCAGCTTGGCCAGGCTCGCTGGCGGACGACGCTCCCCGGGGTTTTTCGAGAACACGACCGTTCGCTCGCCCATGTCCACCAGCAAGGCGGCACGGGCCGAAATCGGTGGCGCTTCCACCGGTCGCGTAAACGGGCTGTCGATGAACGCCGCCGTCGTGGGTATCCGCTGGACGCGGGAGTCCGATGTTTCAGGCGACAGAAGATTCACAACGCGCCCCTCGTCCGGCGGCGGGGGCTCGACGGAAGACAATAGTCGGACGAGCAGCAAGACGCCGGCAATCACCAATAGGCAGATGAACACAACGCTGGACAGCTGCCGCAGTTGGGTTCGCCGCGCGTGGCGCGCCTTCGCCACCGCCGAGCGCTCGCGCAGTCTCGCGTGGTAAATCGGCGGCGGTATGGCTGCCCGTCGACGCCCCACCGGCCTCGCGAACAAGGCGTCCTGCGACCAGTCCTCGTCGTCCAATTCGGGCCGGGGCGGGGCGCGCCGGCTCATGGCCGTTGCGCGTCCAGGAAGTCCAGGCTGCGCCGGAACTCGTCCTCGCTGATCAGCCGTTCGCTCATGTAGAGATTCAACATGGCCGGCAGCGTCACGATCGAGATCAGGCGCAGACCGTGGTACTCCAGCCGCCGGGCCGCCCCCACGTCGCGGTCCACCAGCACGATCACGTCGCGAACCTGTAGCCCTTCGCCGCGCAGCGCCTGCGCGGTTTGAATGACCGAGCCGCCTGACGTAATCAGGTCATCCACCAGCAGCACGTGCTGGCCCGGCAGGAACCGCCCCACGATCTCCAGCCCTGCGGGATCGGATTCCGGCTTGACATAAATCAGCGGCATGTCGCACGTCAGCGAGTACGCCGTCGCCAGGTGCAAGCCGCCCATCGGAACGCCGGCCACCAGCTCAAACGGCTCGGCCCGCTGATGCCGTCGAGCTTCCGCCAGGTTCGCCGCGTCGCGCACCAGCGCCGCCGCCGTCCGCAGCGCCGATGGCACGGCCACCAGGCGCTTCGGATCAACGTAGACCGGGGAATTCACCGTGGACCGGCCCAGCGTGTAACTACCGAACCGGATACCGCCCAGTTCGTAGATCTGCCGAGCCAGGTCGAGGGCGCTGAGTTCGTCCGTGAGCGCTACTCCGCGTATGTGGCAAACAGCGGCCAGCGGTCCCGCCAACGCCCCCCGAGGCGGACCGGGCGTGCGCAGATTATTGTCAAGTTGGTTTAGCCGGTCAAGGCTTTTACCCCGGGCAGGGGCTCGGCCCTGACCCGGCCACGCCCCACGCCGGCTGGATTGTCGGCGTCTCCCGAGCCGCTGCCGCGAATGGACGCTCCCGCGCGTGGGACAATCGACCACCCGGCAGCGCCGACGCTGCGCTCCGGCCAACGGTCAACAACGGGACACCGCTCATCAGAATCCTCTGGCGCCTGATTCTCTACCTGCGCAGTCAGAAACTGCTGCTCGCGGGCATGCTCGTCACGCTCACGCTCGGTTCGCTGCTGCGCACGCTGCCGCCCACCCTCAGCAAGATCGCCATCGACGACGGCGTGCGGGCCAACAACCTGAACGTGCTGTTCGTGACCGTCGGCCTGTTCGTTGGGGCCGTGCTGCTATCCAACGTCGCCATGGCGGGGCGTCTCTACGCCGCCCGCTACAGCGCCCAGAAGGTCATCCACGACATCCGCAACGACCTCTACACCCATCTCAGCGCCAAGTCCATGAGCTTTTTCGACCGGCACCAGACCGGCGACCTGATGTCCCGGGTCACCAACGACGTCAACATGATTCAGTTCTTCTTCAACATGGCCGGCACCGTGATCCTCTCGTCGATCGCCCTCACCGCCATGAACCTGATCTTCATGTTCGCGCTGGACTGGGTGATGGCGCTCGCCATCATTGCCCTGGTCCCCTTCTTCATCGCCATGCAGTCCGTCGCCAAGCGCGTGGTGCCGCTCTTTCGCCAATCAAATCAGCAGATGGGCGTAGTCAACGTCGAGATCCGCGAGGCCATCTCCGGCATCAAGGTCATCCAGGCCTTCGGCCGCGAGCAGTACCAGGAAGAACGTTTCGACCGCGAAAACTGGAAGCTGCGCGATCTCCGCACCCGCGTGCTGCGCACCTTCGCCCTTTACTCCCAGGGCATCGAGCTGATCGCCGGCGCCGCCACGGCCCTGATTCTCGGCCTCGGCGCTTGGCGGATTGTCAACGGCGACTTCACGCTCGGCGGCCTGGTGGCCTTCCAGGGTTACCTGCTGCTGATGCTGCAACCCACCCGGTTCCTCGGATTCGCCGTCCAGATCACCCAGCAGGCCGTCACCTCCGGCGAGCGCGTCTTCCAGATCATCGACACCCCGCTGGACGTGCAGGAAAAGCCCGACGCGCACCCGTTGCCCGAAGTCCGCGGCGAAATCGAATTCGACCGCGTCACCTTCCAGTACGGCGACCGCGACCCGATCCTGCGCGACGTGTCGGTCCACGTGCCGGCCGGCGGATCGCTCGCCATCGTCGGCCGCAGCGGCTCGGGCAAGAGCACCCTGGCCAACCTGTTGCCCCGCTTCTACGACCCCACCGAGGGCGCCATCCGCGTCGATGGCCACGACCTGCGTGACATCCGCCTGCAAGACCTCAGGTCCGGCATCGGCATGGTCATGCAGGAGACCTTCCTCTTCAACATGACCGTGGCCGACAACCTGCGCTTCGGCCGCAAAGACGCCTCCCACGAGGATCTGGAAGCCGCGGCGCGCATGGCCGCCGCCCACGACTTCATCACGGACTTGCCCCAGGGCTACGACACGCTCATCGGCGACCGCGGCGTGCGGCTCTCCGGCGGCCAGCGCCAGCGGGTCGCCATTGCCCGCGCCCTCCTCGTGCGACCGGCAATCCTGGTCCTGGACGAGGCCACCTCCAGCGTCGACACCCGCACCGACCGCGCCATCCAGCGCGCCCTCGAGCAGCTGATGCAGGAGCGCACCACCATCGTGATCGCCCACCGGCTGTCGACCATTCGCCGGGTCGACCAGATCATCGTGGTTGACGGCGGCCGCATCGTCGCCCGCGGCACGCACGAAGAGTTGCTGGAAACCAGCGACGACTACCGCGCCATCTACGAGCTTCAATTCCGTCTGCAGGAAGAGTCCCTGGCGATTGAGGCCGGCGGGCAGGTCAGCGTCTGATGGGTATGCGTCAGACCTACGTCGACACCTCCAACCTCAGCGGCCGCACCGTCGCCGGCACCCTGCGGCGCTTGCTCTACTACGTCGGTTTGCACCGGCGCCACATCGGGATCGCCTTCGTTGCGCTGTCCATCGCCTCCCTCTTGAACATGGTGCCGCCCTGGGCCTTGAAGATCGCGGTTGACGACTTCATCCCACAAGCGGACGCGGCCGGGGCGGTGCGCATCGCCGGCGCCATGATGCTGGTCTACCTCGCCCGCGGCGCGCTCAACTACCTGAACTTCTACCTCTTCGCGCGCAGCAGCCAGACCATCGTCTACCAGGTGTCGCGCGACATGTTCGTCCGGCTGGTGCGTCACTCCATGCGTTTCTTCGAGAGCCAGCGCACCGGCGAGACGGTCTCGCACTTGACCGCCGATGTCACCGCCGTCCAGCAGGCCATGCAGGGCCAGGTGCTCACCGCCAGCGCGGGCATCGTCACCATGCTCCTGTACCTGGTCGTCATGCTGACGCTCGACTGGCGCCTGACGCTGGTGATCCTATCCGTGGTGCCCCTGATGCTGATCGCCAGCGTCATTACCGCCCGGATGCTCCGCGTGCGCTACCGCCGCGTGCAGGAATCCATCGCCAACATCAACACCGCCATCGAGGAAAACGTCAGCGGTGTGCGTGTCAGCCGCGCCTTCGCCCGCGAGGAAGCCGACGCTCGCCGCTTCCAGACCGAGAACCGCGCCAACCTCCAGGCCAACCTCAACACTACGATGGTGGAATCCATTGCCACGCCCGTGATCGAAGGCCTCAGCACCCTCAGCGTGGCCGCCCTCCTGGCCTACGGCGGCTGGCAGATCACGATTGGCGAGATGCAGCCCGGCACGCTCATCGCCTTCCTGGCCTACGTGCAGATCTTCCACCAGCCCATGACAGAGCTCGTGCGTGTCAACTACGTCATCCAGTCCGGCCTGGCCGCCGCCGACCGCATCTTCCAGTTCATGGACGTCCCGCGCCACATCGTCAATCGGCCGTCGGCGGTCGATCTGGTCCGGCCGCGCGGACGCGTCGAGTTCCGCAACGTCGACTTCAGCTACGACGGCGTCACCCCGGTCCTCCAGGACGTGTCCGTGACCGCCGAACCCGGCCAGACCGTCGCGCTCGTTGGAGCCACGGGATCCGGCAAGACCACCATGGTCAACCTCATCGCCCGCTTCTACGACCCCACCTCGGGCCAGATCCTGGTAGACGGCAACGACCTGCGCGACGTCCGGATGGAGAGCCTCCGCTCACGTCTGGCCTACGTCCCCCAGGAGACCTTCCTGTTCAGCGGCACAGTCGCCGAGAACATCCGCTACGGAAACCCCGATGCCGGCGACGACCAGGTCGCCGCCGCGGCCGCATTGGCGCGTGCCGACGACTTCATCGAGCAACTGGACGACGGCTACGAAACCATCGTCGGCGACGGCGGCCTGCGGCTCTCACGCGGCCAGCAGCAGCGCGTGGCCCTGGCCCGCGCGATCCTGGCCGACCCCGCCGTGCTCGTGCTCGACGAAGCCACTTCCGACATTGACACCGAATCCGAATACGAGATTCAGCAGGCCCTGGTCCAGGTCATGCGCAACCGCACCAGCTTCGTCATCGCCCACCGCCTCTCCACCATCCGCAACGCCGACCTCATCGTCGTGCTCGATGAAGGCCGCATCGTCCAGCGCGGCCCCCACACCGAACTCATCGCCCAACCCGGCCCCTACCGCGACCTCCACGCCGCCCAATTCGACGACCCACCCCCTCCTTCGTAGCGGCCGGTTTCTAACCGGCCTCTTCCGCTCGTGATCCCACGGCCCAACCCCAACGCCGCTACCCCGACTCCCCCTCCCGCTTCAACCACCACCGCAACGGATTTTCCGCGATGTACTCCCGAATCCGGTTCAAGTCCTCCTCATTCCGAACCACATGCTCATAAAACCCCCGCTGCCACACCGCCGTCCCCGGCGTCCCCCGCATTGCATTCACCCGCCGGCCCGAATACGTCTTGAACCCCCTGACAACCTCCGGCAACCCATGCCGCCGCATCTTCGCGGGGGCTCCCTCCTGCGTACGGGCCTCATCTTGCGTAGGGGCCGGTTTCTAACCGGCCTCTTCCGCTCGTGATCCAACAGTCGCACTCCCCAACGCCGGGCCGGAATCCGAACCCGCTTCCGAGTCCCCATCCATAAGAACAACAATCCCATGCACGTGATCCGGCATCACCACAAACGCATCCAGCGCCACGTACGGGTAATGCACTGGCAATTCGTTCCAAACCCCTTCCACCGCCCGCCCCGCCGAATTCAACGCCATCCGGCCGTCCCTGACCCGACCAAACAAATGCTTCCGCCAGTCCGTGCAAATCGTCACCGAATACGCCCCATCCTGCGAATAATCGTATTCCCGCAACCGCCGCGGCCGGGCAACACGTCGCCCCGTCCCGTCGTCGTCCCGAATCAGCGCCGCTTCTCCCATCCTTGGTGGGGATCGGTCCCCGACCCGTCGCTTCCCGTCCGGCGTCCCCATTCTGTCGTAGGGGCCGCGTCTCTGACCGGCCTCTGGTTGTTCCAACTGATCTTGGCGTAGGGGACGGTTTCTAACCGGCCTCTTCCGGTCGAAGCGCCAAGTTCTTCCTTAGTGAGCCGGTTCGGAGTCATTCGCAAACCCGTGTCGCCCCCGGATGAAGGGATGGTGTCCCCGGCCCGCCCATCTTCCGCTCCCTCCGCCATCCGAGTGTCGCAACCTTACGTAGGGGCCGGTTTGTAACCGGCCTCTTCCGGGCAGCCAACCTTCAGCTCGCCGCCCCCGTTCAAGGTGAGCCACCCCCGTCATACGCCGGTGCCTCGACACTTGTAGGGGTACCCCAGAGCAGGGTCTCGCAAGGCAACCGCGCCGCTGCGGAGAGCGCGCGTCCCCAGACCGCGAGACGCATTCCCGGCGAGCCTGCCCTGAGCCTGCCGAATGGCGCCGGAACCCAGCAGCAACCAACACCCTCGCCATCCCCCAGCCACTATCCACCAACCACGAACCACTTCTCCTCACCGGCGTCCGCGCCGTTCGTCCTGTTAGCGTGAGCGTCCTGTTCAATGAGTCGAGTGGCGATTAGTCATGGTTGAACCGGCGCCATTCCAGCAGTGGCTTGCGGCACAGGCGTCGACAGTCGACCCCTTCGACCATATTCGCGAGGCCAGCGAAGCGCACCGCCAACAGCATGGCGCGGCCTGCACGGTCTATCCCACGTCCAGGGCCCCATTGTGGGGCGTCATTGCCGGTGCAATCCGTCCAAACCGAATCCTCGAAATCGGTACTGGCCTCGGGCATAGCGCCCTCTGGCTGGCCTACGGAGCGCCAGAGGCCGACGTCACCACCATCGAAGCCGACCCCGTCCATGCCGCGCTCGCTCGGGCCAATGTGCGGAAGGCGGGTTACGCGGACCGGATTGAAATTGTCAACGCACGCGCAATCGACTTCCTCGCCGATTGCGACGAGCAGGTCGACATCATCTTCTGCGACTGCGACGTGGACGAGTACGGCGACTATCCCACCCACGTCATGCGGCTGCTCCGGGTAGGCGGCTTGCTCATCACCGCCAACCTCTTCGCTGGCTGGTACACACCCGGCATGCCGGGACTCGATGCCGCAGTCGCCTACCGCGACCGGGTACTCGCAGACCCGCGCCTGCTCTCCACCTTCCTGGGCGCCAACGCCATCAGCCTCCGCACCCCCTAACTCCACCAACCACACACCCACGGCCCCGCCCGCACTGCCCCCGATCCACCGGCAGGCCGAAGCGCCCCACGCCAGCGCCGCCGTGGAAACTCCCCAATGCATCCCCTACCATTCGTGGTGAGCCGGCTCGGAGTCTTTCGGAGACCCGTGTCGAACCACCCGCCGGACGCAGCACCCAACCCTCCGTCCTCCGGCGTCCTCAGCCAGGGCCCGGCGCCCCGGGCAATCTAGGCGCACACTGCTGCCCGGTTTGCTCCCTCGCTCCCGAGTCCGCGGTCCGCAGTACCCGCCAAGTACATTCGAGCTCGACAGATTGACCGGGATCTACGCAGTAGGAGCCAGGTAGTGAACGGGTCGAAGTGGAAACAGCTGTTGCGCTTCCTCGGAGATCTTCGCGTAGTGTTCGATCCAGAGTTCGACGAAACGCTCGAGATCGACCAGGGTAATTCGGCGTCGCTCTTGTGTTCGCGCTTCGCGCTGGGCATCTCGGGTGAAGCCTCCCGCGGACACGAAGATGCCAATGTCCTCGTCGCCAAGCACGGCTAGGAACGCCCGAAGCCCATCAACGTTTGTTGCATCCGCCCGGCGCTTGACCTGCACCTTCAGTCTCGGCGAGGCGGCTCCAAGCGGGTCGGCCGACGCAACGATGTCGATTCCCTGATCCTGTCCTGGCGGCGACACCCACTGAACGTGATAGGACATCGCTTCCAGCAGTCCGGCCACGAGATCTTGAAACTCGTAAGGGTTGATGGCTAGGAGGAAGCTCTTGATCTCTGTCCAGGCAGTCTCTTCCGCCTCTTCCAGTACCGACCCCGGACTAGGTGCCGCATCGTCATCCAGGTCGGTCGCCGGATCAGGCTGCTTGGCGCGCCACTCGCCGTAAAGCCGGCCCGCCTCCCGAAAGAGATCCTCGGGGTCCGGGAATTGCTCCAGAGCCGCGCGCCCTTCGTCTGTGACTGTCCACATACCCCGCTGTTTCACCATCCATCCAGCCTTCACCGGAGCGATGGTCGAAAAGCGAACGATATTGGGAAAGCGTCGAATGCCGGGCCGGTTCGGATACTCGCTGTCTTCGAACGGCGTGGCTTGAAGAACTTCCTCGACGCGGTCCACCGCCGCACGCGCAGAGAGTCCGTCGGGTGCCTCGGCCAGGATTCTGAGGAGGGCCTGGGTCATTTCACCCTGCCGCCGTCGGGTGATTTCGGGCATCACACGTTCCCCGTCGAACTCGAGTACCGGAACTGAAGCGAATCGTACCGAAGCGGCTGCTTTCGCTGCCTCGTTGAAGCGGACTCCGCCTGACCGCCCAACGATCCGGCGCTGACCTTGACCTCACCCTCATAAGATTGTACACTATCTGAGTAACCTCTGCGAGTCAATGTCCCGTGCCCGGCGCCCGTTTCCCGCTGCTGCCGCCCCTCCGTCACTCTGGCCTCCGCGTCTGGAATCCAGCCCTCGCCCCACGCTTCGCCACGGGTTGCCGGTACGTGCCACCCCGCGCAGCCGGTCGCTCGACGCGGTCAGCGGTACGATGAGCGTCCGGCCCCGACCTGCGGCGCCGCCGCATCCTGAGTCCTGATGGATTCCCAACGTCCGCCCTCTGTCCTCGACGGCATGGCCGGCCCCTACGACCCGGCCGCCGTGGAAGCCCGCCTGTACGACACCTGGAACGAGTCCGGCGCCTTCCAGCCGTCGGACGATCCGGAGCGCCGGCCGTTCACAATCGCTATCCCTCCGCCGAACATCACGGGCCAGCTACACAACGGGCACGTGCTCTTCGTCGCCTACCAGGACCTGATGATCCGCTGGCAGCGCATGCACGGCCGGGCCGCGCTGTGGCTGCCGGGCACCGATCACGCGGCCATCGCCACGCAGAACGTGATCGAGCGCGAGCTGGACAAGGAAGGACTCACCCGTCACGACCTGGGCCGCGAGGGATTCGAAGAGCGCTTCTGGCAGTGGAAGGACCAAGTCGGCGACAGCATCAACGACCAGTTGCGGCGGCTGGGCGCCTCGGTGGACTGGACGCGCGAGCACTTCACGCTGGACGAGCAGCTTTCGCGGGCGGTGCGCGAGGCTTTCGTGCGGCTGTACGAGAAGGGCCTGATCTATCGCGGCCGCTACATGGTCAATTGGTGCCCCGACGACCAGTCGGCCATCAGCGACCTGGAAGTCGACCACCTGGACGTGGAAGGCTCGCTCTGGCACATCCGCTACCCCCTGGTCGACGGCGGTCACCTGACCGTGGCCACAACCCGGCCGGAGACGATGCTGGGCGACACGGCGATTGCCGTGCATCCCGACGACGAGCGTTACCAGGCGCTGATCGGGCGGGAAGCCGTGGTCCCGGGTATCGGTCGCCGGGTTCCGATTATCGCCGACGCCTTCGTCGATCCCGAGTTCGGGTCAGGGGCGGTCAAGGTCACGCCCGGACACGATCCCAACGACGCGGCGATGGGCGAGCGCCACGACCTGCCGGTGATCAACATCATGAACGGTGACGGGACGCTGAACGAGAACGCCGGGCGCTGGGCCGGCCAGGATCGATTCGACGCCCGGGCGGCCTACCTGGAGTTCCTGGAAACCGAGGGTCTGCTGGAACGCACGGAAACGCATACGCACTCCGTGGGCCACTGTTCACGCGACGAAGCAGTGATCGAGCCGCTGGTTTCCGAGCAGTGGTTTGTGAATGTTCGTCCGCTGGCCGACGCCTCCGAGGCGGCGGTGCACGAGGGGCGCATTAGCTTCCACCCGGCCCGATTCAAGAACGAGTTCCTGCGCTGGCTGGAGGACATCCAGCCCTGGTGCATTTCGCGGCAGCTCTGGCTGGGCCACCGGATCCCCGTCTGGTACTGCCAGGACTGCAACGCCGAGATCGTTGCGCGCGAGGATCCGACGTCCTGCGCAACGTGCGGCGGGCGGAAGCTGGAGCAGGACCCCGACGTGCTGGACACCTGGTTCAGCTCGGGCCTGTGGCCGTTTTCGACCCTCGGCTGGCCGGACGATACGGCGGACATGCGGCGGTTCTACCCGACCGACGTGATGGAGACCGGCTACGACATCATCTTCTTCTGGGTCGCCCGGATGGTGATGCTGGGATTGGAACTCGTGGGCGAGGTGCCGTTTCACGACGTGTACTTTCACGGGCTGGTACGGCACCTGGACGGCTCCAAGGTCAGCAAGACCAACTACCAGCCGGGCGACGATCCGCTCGAGACCATCGAGGCCTACGGCGCGGACGCCATGCGCTTCAGCTTTGTCACCGCCGCCGCGCCAGGCAACGACATGCGGCTGGATCTGCGGCAGGTCGAGCGCGGCGGTCATTTCGCCAACAAGCTCTGGAACGGGGCCAAGTTCGTCATCGGCGCCATGGAACGCACGGCCGGCAACGAACCCGGGGCGCCGTCACTGGTCGATCGCTGGGTGCTCAGCCGCTTCAACCAGGTGCACGCCGAAGCGATTCGCGACGTCGAACGCTTCCGCTTCGGCGAAGCCGGACGGGCGCTGCACGATTTCCTGTGGACGGAGTTATTCGACTGGTACGTCGAGGCCGCCAAGATTCGGCTCTACGGCGACGATCCGGCGGCCGCCGCCCGCACGGCGGAAACTTTGGCGACCGTGCTGGACGGCTCGTTGCGGCTGCTGCACCCGTTCATGCCGTACGTGACCGAGGAGATCTGGCGGCACTACCGCGCCGCGGGAGGCGCGGCGGACGCGCCCGAATTGCTGATCGATACGCCGATCCCGGCCGCTTCGCCGGAGGTTGACGAGGAGGCGATCGCTCGGGTGCGGGTGCTGATCGACATCGTCCAGGGCATCCGCAACGCCCGGCACGAGTCGGGCGTGGAGGCGGGCCGCCACGTGGAGGCGCGCGTCATCGGCGGCGCGGGACTGGACGCCGAGGCTGTGTTTATCCGGCGCCTGGCCCGTGTTGACCCGCTGACATTCCATCCCGCCGGCACGACGTTCGATGAACCAGCGGTCACGGCTCGCGCCGGTGGTGTGGAGATATTCCTGCCGCTGGCAGGCATGGTGGATCTCAGCGCCGAGCGCGAGCGCCTGGCGCGTGAGCTGTCTGAAGCCGAGGCCACGCTGGGGCGCGCGGAGCAGCTGCTGGCGAATCCGCGATTCGTGGAACGTGCCCCGGAGGCCGTGGTGGCCAAGGAGCGCGAACGAGCGCGGGCGGCGCGTGAGCGCGTGGCCCAGGTCAGGGAGCGGCAGGCGGCTCTGGTCGGCTCCCCGTAGCTCGGCGGCTGTTCGAGGCTTAGTCCTCGGCCCGCACGTAGAGTTCGCGCATCGCGGTGGGCCCGCGCAGCATCTCGCCGCGCACGCCCCGTTCACGGGCGGCTGCCACGTCCTCGATTGCCGGCCGAACCTGCGACGACAACTGGTCGATGTAATGCAGCGCAATGGCCTCCGGCAGCATCGGTTCGGTAACCGCGGCGTATTCCAGCTGACCCTGGTGGCTCAGCACCAGGTGGCGAAGCAACGTCGCGATCTCGCCATCGCAACCGGTGGCGGCTAGCGCGCGGTCCAGGATTCGCACGCCCTGCACCATGTGGCCTTCCAGGTTGCCGGCGTCCGTGTAGACGATGCTGGCCTGCAGATCCAACTCCTCCAGCTTGCCCAGATCATGGAGAACGACGCCCGCCAATAGCAGATCGCGGTCAAGCTGCGGATAAACCCTGGCCACCCGATCGGCAATCTGCAGCATTTCCACGGTGTGCTCCGCCAGCCCGCCGAGCCAGGCGTGATGCCGGGTCTTGGCGGCGGGCCACTGGGGAAGCCGTTCGGCAACCAGCGGATCCGCAATCACGGCGCGAAGTACGTCCTTGAGGACAGCGGACTCGATGGACTCGACGGCGTCGCGGATGGATCCGGTCAGTTCTTCCGCACTCCGGGTCGAGCGCGGCAAGTAGGCGGTCGCGTCCCAGGTTTCGTTCGAATGCCGCATCGAGTCAACCTTGATGTTGACGCGGTTACGGAACTCATCGGCCCGTCCCTCCACCTCGTACGGCTCGCTCGCCTTAACAGCCGCGATCTGGGCCTCGGTGACCTGAAACATGACCGCGTCGATCGAGGCGCCGGCGCGGTCGCGCAGGCTCATTCTCAGGAAGCGATTGCCCGTGCGGGCCTCGCGAACCTCAACGGACGCGACCAGGAACACGGCATGCACGTAGCTGCCGGGGGTGATGTCGGCGATGTTCAAGGGCGTGGGCTTACCGTGGTGGTGGAACGGCGCGTCATCCTACTGGCCGGGGGCTGTGCGGGGCGGGCCGCGTACCCGGAACCGGCTAGCGTCGCCAGCGAAGCGCGTCGCGCAGCCGCTGTCGCCACGACGGGCGCTGGTCAGGCAATTCGATTACTTGCCCACGCCACATGACGGGGTTGCCGCGACCACCCGGTGATCGGGCCGAGCGTCGCTCCATGATCCCCCGCACGAGGGCCGACGCAAACACAACCGCGCCGGCCACCGCCACGATTGCCGCAAACTGCCGCAGGAAAATCGACAGGAACAGCGCCACGACCACCAGGACGGCCGCCGTGACCAGCATTTCGCCAGTCGTCGAAAAGCGGGCCATGATCCATTGGCCGAGCAACTCGACATAATTGCGGCGAGGTTGAGACGGCTGCGGCCCCCGCGAAACCCGTCGCTTGGGCGGTGGCGCTGAGGCGTCGGCCCGATCAAGGATTTCCTTGACTTCGTCCTGCCAACTCTTGGGCATTGCAACCTGCTTCTAAGGGCATCGCTCCGAGTATATCGCCGCGCCGACTTTCGCCGGGGAGCACGGGCCTGACCTGGAGTTCCCCGGGCAGAGCCGCGACGTGCGGGAAACCGTGGGCAAGCTGGCTATCCTGCACCCATGACGACGCCCGCAACCGATCCATTCGAGATCGAAGTCTTCCGGCACCTCTTCGCCTCGGTCGCCGAGGAGATGGGGGTGACGGTGCAACGCAGCGCGCATTCGCCCAACATCAAGGAGCGGCGCGACCATTCCTGCGCAGTGTTCGACGCCGACGGCCGGATGATCGCGCAGGCGGCGCACATCCCGGTGCATCTTGGGTCGATGCCGGCCTCGGTCACGGCGGCGATCGAGGTCTACGAGGGCAAGGCGCCAACGCCGGGCGACGTGCTGATCGTGAACGATCCCTATCTCGGCGGCACCCATCTCCCGGATATCACCACCGTTTCGCCCGTGTTCGTGGGTTCGAAGCGCCGCCTCACGCACTGGGGCTGGGTGGCGACGCGCGCCCATCACGCCGACGTGGGCGGCCTGGCGCCCGGCTCCATGCCGCCCTCGACCGAGCTTTACCACGAGGGCCTCATCATCCCGCCGCTGAAGCTGGTGGACGCCGGAGTACTCGACGAGCAGCTGGTGGAGATCATCTGCCGCAACGTGCGCACGCCGGAGGAACGGCGCGGCGACCTGGAGGCGCAACTGGCCTCGCACCGCGTCGGCGAAGCGCGGCTGGCCGAGTTCGCCCGGCGCTACGGCGCCGAGCCGCTGCGCGAGCGGGCGGCGGCGTTGCTGTCCTACTCCGAGCGACTCGCCCGAGCGCGCCTTCGAGTGGTTCCCGACGGCACGTACGGCTTTACCGACTACCTGGACGACGACGGCGCGGACGGTCCGCCGATTCCAATCAAGGTGACGATCGAGGCCGGCGAGGGGCGGCTCCGGTTCGACTTCAATGGCACGGGCCCCGCGGCGGCCGGTGCGTTGAACGCGCCGGAAGCGGTCACGCGTTCGGCCGTCATCTACGTGGCGCGCTGCCTGATGGGCGACGACGTGCCTGCCAATGACGGCGCCACCGCGCCGCTTGAGGTCATCGTGCCCGCCGGCACCGTGCTCAATCCGCCGCGGCCGCACGCCGTCGCGGCGGGCAACGTTGAAACGTCGCAGCGCGTGGTAGACGTCCTGTGGGGCGCGCTGGCCGAAGCGCTGCCGGACGTGGTCCCGGCCGCGAGCCAGGGCACCATGAACAATTTGATCATCGGTGGACTCGATCCCCGGCACGGCCGCGCGTTTACGTACTACGAAACCATCGCCGGCGGCGCGGGCGCGGGCCCGCAAAGCCCGGGCGCCGATGCGGTGCAGGTTGCCATGACGAACACTCTGAACACACCCATCGAGGCGATGGAGTTGGCCTATCCACTGGCTGCGCGTCGCTACGAGATCCGCCGCGAATCCGGCGGCAACGGGACCCACCGCGGCGGCGACGGCGTAATACGGGAGATCGAGACCCTCGTGCCGGCGGTCGTCACCATCGTGACGGAACGTCGCAAGCGTCAGCCGTGGGGCGCCGCCGGGGGAGAGCCGGGTAGCCCAGGCGTCAACCGCGGAACAATCGATGGAACTGAGCGGAAACTCCCAGGCAAGGCCGTGCTGGAACTGCAAGCCGGCGACGTGATCCGAATTGAAACACCCGGCGGCGGCGGCTGGGGTGATCCGCGCTCGGGCGACGCGCCCGCCTAGAAGAAACCGAAGCGCCGCCGCTGTGGCGCGTCCACTGAGACCTCGTCGGGCGCAAATCCCACCGAGAATGCCTCGTGATGGATAGCCCCGGTTGGGGTCAGGTCGCTTTCCATCAGGCTGATGTGCGACACGGTGAACAATCCCAGCCGGTCAAGCTCCATCGCCTCGAACCCGCGACTGATCGAGCGGCGGGCCGTCGGCGCGGCCATGCGGCCGATGCGCGCCAGCGTGACGTGTGGGCTGAATGGCCGCCGGTCCACGCGCAGACCCAGCCCGCGCACGGCCTCCAGCACCGCCGCCTGCAAGTCCCGCAACGCCTCGGTCTCGCCGCTGATCCCGGCCCAGGCAACGCGCGGCTCGCGATTCTCCGGAAACGTGCCGCCGCCGCTGAAGCCGATGCTGAACGGGTGGCGGCCGCGCACGGCCGCCTGCATACCGGAGCGGACGCTGTCGGTGCTCTGCGCCGGAATGTTGCCCAGGAATGCGAGTGTGAGGTGCAGGTTTTCCGGCGCAACGGTTCGAATGTGACGCGATACGCGGCCCAATGACGCCGCTTCGGCAGCCAGCGCGTCCCGAAACGGCTTGGGGATCGTGACAGCCACGAATGCCCGCATAGCCGGCCAGTATAGTGAGATGAGCCATCGACCGACGGGCCTCGGATTGCTCGCAATCCGGCGAGCACCGGCAGACCTTCGGAATACCCAATGACAGCCGCGATTCCAGAGCGCCTTGCGGTCCAGCCGGCCGATCCGGCTGCTCCGGCCGCGCGTGCCGCCACGATTGAGGCGCTGCGCGACCGGCTCTCGCACCACTTGCCGTCAAACGTCCTGGCGCTCGGCGACGCCGCCGAACTGGCCGTGATGGTCGCGGAAACCGTGGAGGATCCCGTCACGGACGTGTTCTGGGATCGGGCGGACCACGCGCTCGCCCACGATCTGCTACTGAAGGGCCTGGCCGAAGCACAGAGCACGGAGTCACCCGGCCGCGCGGCTTCCGAGGCGGCCGGCGTGGCGGTTGCCCGCACGTTGCGTCGCGAACGCCGGCCGGTCGTGGCCGTGCTGGACGAGGCCGGACTGGGAACCGGTCTGGCGTTTGAAGCCGTGAACCACGTCGGTCACCTGCAAGTTCCGTTTGTCCTGGTCCTGGTTGACGCGCAGACGCCGCGCGGCCGCAACGCCGGAGCCATGGCTCGCTATCTGACTCGCGTTCGCGGCCACGCCCGCTACTCCGATGCAAAGAACCTGATTGAAGCCACGCTTGGGCGCATGCCGGCGGGCGAACAGGCGGTGGAAGTGGCGCGCCGGCTCAAGAACTCCGTGCGCGAGCTGCTGGTGCCCACCGAGATGTGGGAAGAGCTGCTGGGGTTCATGTACCTGGGACCGGTCGACGCACACAATCTGGAGGCCCTGGGCGAACTGCTGCGCCTGGCGCTCCGGGTCGGGCGGCCGGTGGTCCTGCATGTGACCCTTGAAGGGCGCGCGCCGGCCCGATCCACGTCGCCCGACGTAATCGGCCGCCTGGTCGACCTCGAGCAGGCGCTCGCGGACGCAATGGCTGGAGACGAGCGACGCCTGTTGATTGCGACCGACACCCACGGCGCGCTCGATACCGCCGTGCTGGCCGAAAAGGCTCCCGAGCGATATTTCGACCTTGGCCTGGGCGGATCGCACGCCGTGTCCTTTGCCGGCAGCCTGGCCGCGCAGGGCTACCGACCGATGGTGGTTCTCGGCGACGCCAGCCTGGAGTCCGCCCTGGCGGCTCTGACGGCCGAGCCCCGCCATCGCGACGGCCCGGTGACGATCATTTGCGCAGCCCGCGGCCTGGCGCTCCGCGCTCCCGTGCACGCGGCGCTCCGCGCGGCAGGCTTCGACTGGATCGGTCCGCATACGCACGGGGGATGGACCGAGGCCCTGCGCGCGGCCGACGTCAGCCAGCATTGGACGTTCCTTACGGCCGAGGCGCCGAACCCGGCCTGACCATCCGGGCCGCGCCGGGCGGCACAATGCCGCGAGGCGCTACGCCAGGAGTCTCTCCGATTCCCCAGGCTGAAGAATCAAGCCTACCCGCTCGCGTTCTGATCGACGTGCATACGCACATCGTGCCGCCGGACGTGGTCCGCGGCCGCCGCCGCTACAGCCGGGCCGACCTCTGGTTCGGGCGGCTCTATCGGAACGAGCGTCGCGTGCTGGCCTCGGCGGACGATCTGCGCCGCAGCATGCGACGGGCCGGCCTGGCCGCCAGCGTCGCCTTCGGGTTTGCCTGGCGCGATCCGGGACTGTGCCGGGCCAACAACGACTACGTGCTGGATGCCGCCGCCGCGAGCCATGACGGCGGCGGCGGGCAGATAATCCCGTTCTGCGTCGTTCCACCGGGTGACCTGGATTTCGCCGTCGCGGAAATGGAGCGCTGCCGCGCACGCGGCGCCGTTGGCGTCGGCGAGCTCTTTCCCCAGGGCCAGGGCTGGAATCTCAACGACCAGTCCGCCGTCCGATCATTCATGGACGCGGTGCGCTCGCTTGGCCTGATCCTGACCGTCCACACCAGCGAGCCGGTTGGCCACACCTATCCCGGCAAGGACAGCACCACGCCCGACGCGATCTGGTCGGTGATCGAAGCCGCCGAAGGCGAAGTGCCCATCATCCTGGCGCATTGGGGCGGTGGCCTGGCCTTCTACGAGCTGATGCCCGAAGTCCACCAGCAGGCCCACAACGTCTATTACGACTCCTCCGCCAGCCACCTGCTCTACCGGCCGGAGATATACCGGGTGATGTGCCAGCTTGCTCCGGGGCGCGTGCTTTTCGGCAGCGACTACCCGTTGATTCGTCAGACACGAGCTATTCGCCTGACCCGCCAGGCCGGCCTGTCGTCCAACGCGTTGCAAGCACTCCTCGGCGGCAACGCCCGTCGGCTGGGCCTGACCGGTGTCTCCCGCCAGGAGCCGATCTAGACGGTACGAACCTTTTCGCGATCGATCTCGGCCATCAGCCGCTCGATGTGCGTGGGGTTGTAGCCGGCGGCTCGCGCCTGCTCGGTCAGCCCCTCGGCTTCCATCAGGCCGTCGGCGTGCGATTCGGTTCCGGGCTCCTCGCGCACGGCCACCTGCAGCGCGTCGCGCGCCCGCAGGTAGAACGAGCGACCCGCGTCCTCGGCTTCCTCCGCGTCGCCCAGCACGCCGAGCAGGCGCTTGGCCAGGATCACGGCCGAGGCCGCGTCGGCGGCATAACCGTCGGCCCCGATCTCATCAGCGTACCGCTGCGTCACGGGTGCGCCGCCGATAATGCAATGCACCTGCTCGTCCAAACCAGCGGCCTCAACGGCCTCGATCGTGTTGCGCATGTTGGTCATGGTCGTCGTCAGCAGCGCCGACATGCCGATGATGTGGGCGTTCTGCTCGACCGCATTCTGGATGTATTCGTCCGGATGCGTGTCGATGCCGGTGTCGTGCACGCCGAAGCCGGCGCCCTCCAGCATCATCGCCACCAGGTTTTTGCCGATGTCGTGCAGGTCGCCGCGGACAGTCCCGATCACGACCTGGCCAACCGGTTCAATGCCCGACGCCGCCAGGATCGGCCGCAGGATCGCCATGCCGGCTTTCATGGCCCGAGCCGAGATCAGCACTTCCGGCACGTAGTACTGGTTCGTGCGGAACAGCTCACCGACCACGTCCATGCCCGGGATCATGCCGTCGTTGATGATCGACGAGGCTTCCACGCCTTCGTCGAGCGCCGTGCGGACCGTGGAATCCACGGTGGCGGCATCGCCACGGATGATGGCGTTGCCAAGGTCCTTGAACGCTTGCTCGACGTCGAAGCTGGACATCAACGCCCTTTCTTCAGGCCGATAGGCAGGACGCCAAACCCAGGGAGTTGAAGTGTCACCGACTCACGAGCGGCGATACTGTCGGGCAACGTCGCGCCAGTACTGTGGGTAACTCTAGCAATTAACAGCGGAGCTGACGGAGGAACTTCTGCCGCGCGCCCCAGCGTTGTACTGGCCAGCGGCAGCGCGCACAAGCTGGCTGAGTTCCAGCGAGTTTTCGACCAATCGCCGGTGGAGCTGCTCTCGCCGCTGGACCTGGGCTGCCAGTGCGACGTGGACGAGACGGGCGCCACCTTCGCTGACAACGCTCGCCTCAAGGCCGTCGCCTACGCCACGACGTGCCGTCGCTGGTCGCTTGCCGACGATTCCGGCCTGGAGATTGACGCGCTGGACGGCGCGCCCGGAGTCCGTTCCAGCCGCTTCGCCGGACCCACCGCCACCGACGACGACCGCAATGCCCGCGTGCTCGAACTCCTGGCCGAGGTCCCCGACGAACGGCGAACCGCCCGCTACCGATGCGCGGTCGCCATTGCCGATCCCACGGGAGTGATCGCCTTTGAATCCGAAGCCACGGTTGAAGGCGTCATCGGCCGCGCACCGCGCGGTGAGGGTGGGTTTGGCTATGACCCCCTATTCATCGTCGGTCCGGGAGACACGACCATGGCGGAGTTGCCCGGCGTGGCCAAGGACGTCATCAGTCATCGCGGCCAGGGCGGTCGAGCCGCGCGCGCCTTCCTTGAGCAGGTGCTCCTCGACGGCGGGACCTGACGTCCGGTCTCTCCGATGTGCGTCCGCGCAGTCCTGAATGGCTCTGCTATTCCCGACGATAGGCTGTCAGCTGGCCTTTGCTAGTCTCGCTATCCCCATGACGGCCACCACACGCACCCCCCTGCCGCTTGCCGGTCGCACGGCGCTGGTAACCGGCGCCGGCTCCGGCTTCGGACGGGCCATCAGCCAACGATTTGCCCAAGACGGAGCGCGCGTCGGACTGGCCGAGCTCAGTACCGAGGCCGCCGAAGAGTCGCGCCGCCTCATTGAAGCCGACGGTGGCGAGGCGCTCGTCATCCCGACGGACGTCACCGATTACGCCGCGATGCAGGCCGCCGTGCAGGCCGTGACAGACCGGTGGGGCCGGCTCGACATCATGGTCAACAACGCCGGCATCACGATTCGCGAGGCGTTCCTGGACCTCACGGTCGACGCTTTCGACAAGGTCATGGCCGCCAACCTGACCGGCGTCTTCCACGGCGTTCGCGCCGCGGGCCTGCGGATGAAGGAGCAGGGCGGCGGCGTGATCATCAACATGTCGTCCATCCGCGCCAACGTCGGCGGCTTCATCCACACCTCCTACTGCGCCTCCAAGGGCGGCGTGCGCATGCTCACCAAGGCTGCCGCCGTGGAGCTGGGACCCTACGGCGTGCGTGTCTGCGCCATCGGGCCCGGCGTTGCCGAAACGCCGCTCACCGAGTCGCTGCTGGCCAACCAGGGGGCGCTGGACGATCAGCTCGCACGCGTACCCATGGGACGCCTCGGCCAGCCCGAGGACATCTCCGAGGTCGCGGCGTTCCTGGCCTCCGACGACGCGGCCTACGTCTCTGGGGCCACCCTCTACGTGGACGGCGGGGAGATGACGCACTAATGCAGCCGGTAGCCATTGTCACCGGCGCCGCCCACGGCATCGGCCGCGCATGCGTTGAACGCCTGGCGGCCGACGGCTACCGGGTTGTTGCCTCGGATGTCGACGGGGACGAGTTGTCCACCTGGGTAGAACAAGCCGGACTCCGGGACTCCGTTGACGCCCGGACGCTGGACGTGGCCGACGTTCCAGCCGGTCAAGCCCTGGTGGCCGACACCGTCGCGTCGTACGGCCGCGTCGACGCGCTGTCCAACGTGGCCGGGTACACCAGGCGTCAGCTGTTGGAAGAGATCGATACGGACATCTGGAATGGAATGCTCGATGTCCTGGTCCGCGGTCCGGTTTTTCTGACCAAGGCGGTGGCCGAGGACATGATTCGACGCGGCGAACCCGGATCGATCGTCCAGGTCAGCTCCATCCGTTCCGAGTCGGCCGAACCCGGCCAGGCCCACTATTGCTCGGCCAAGGGCGCCCTGCGCACCGTCACGCGAGCCATCGCCCAGGAGCTGGCGCCGCACCAGATTCGAGTCAACTGCGTGGGTCCCGGGCTCACGGCTACGCGCATGACGGCCGACGTTCGCTCGAAGTCCGAGCTCTACGAACAGCGCAAGGCCACCGTGCCCCTTGGCCGCTACGCGTCGGCGGACGAGATCGCGAGTTGCGTCGCCTTCCTGCTGTCGCCTCGTTCCGCCTATGTCACCGGCACGACGCTCTACGCGGACGGGGGCTACCTGGCCGCGCTGGGCAAGATGCGGAACTGGTAGCGGCGTCCCGCCGCCGCGTGAGGCAAACGGCACGACTCCGGCCCTGCGACCGGCGACGGGTGTGATACTTGGGCGTGAGCACCGCCCCGCGGGCGACCTTCCGCCCGTCCAGCCGGCGCGGCCAGAACTTCCTCGTGGATCGGGCCGTGCAACGGCGCATTGCATCCGCCGCCGCCCTGCCGCCCGGCTCAACCGTCGTCGAGATTGGCGCCGGGACCGGCAACCTGACGGAGGCGCTGCTGGCCCGCGGGCTGCGCGTGATTGCCGTGGAGATCGAGGACGAACTCGTCTCCCGCCTGCGCCAGCGGTTCCGAAACGTCGATGACGTTCGCATCGTGCCGGGGGATGCCCGGCGGCTTCATTTGCGCGAACTTGCCAGGGGGCCGTTCCACGTCGTCGCGAATCTGCCCTACAGCGTTGGCACCCGCCTGGTGGTGAGTTTCGTGAGCGCCGCCGAACCTCCGCGCAGCCTGTCGGTCCTGCTGCAGCGCGAGGTTGCCCGCCGCCTGACGGCGAAGCCCGGCGACATGGCGCTGCTCAGCGTCATCGTTCAGTCATACGCTGACACTCGTCGCTTGTTCGATGTCCCGCCTGAAGCGTTTCGACCGCGGCCCAAGGTGATCTCGACTCTTGTCAGAATTGATCCATTTGGCCGTTCTGAACTCAACACCGCGGCTGCCGAGGCGCGTATCGCCATCGCTCGGCACGGTTTCGCCCAGACGCGAAAGAAGCTCCGGAACTCGCTTGCGGCTGGCTTGGGACGCCGAGAGCCCGACGTGGAAGCGGCATTGAAGGCCGCGGGCTTGGATCCGGGCCGCCGACCCCAGACGCTGGCGCTCGGCGAGTGGGATCAGATCGTGGCGGCACTTGGCCTGAACGAGCTTGGCCGGCTCGGCGCGCCCTCAGCTGCATGAAGCGCTGGATGCGTCGCTGGCGCCGCCGCTCGGGGCCAGCGTTCCGGCCCGCCTGTCTGATCGTCGGCCTGGGGAATCCCGGCAGCGCCTACGCGGGCACTCGGCACAATATCGGATTCATGGTGTGCGACCGTCTCGCCGCCGATGGAAAGGGCCGCTGGCGGCCCGCCCGCTTCCGCGCTGAGGTCTGGACAGGTCAACTCGACGGACTGGCGGTCGCTCTCCTGAAGCCGCAGACCTTCGTGAACGAGTCCGGACCTGCCGTTCACGCGGCGCTGCGGACATTCGGATTGGAGTCCTCGGGCCTCATCGTGGTGCATGATGATCTCGATCTGGCGTTTGCCCGCATCCGTGTGCGTCCTGGCGGCGGCAGCGGCGGTCACAACGGCATGCGCTCGATAATTCGTACCCTTGGTACCGACGACCTGATTCGCGTCAAGATCGGGCTGGGCCGCCCGCCGGCGGGAGTCGATCCCGCCGACTACGTGCTCAATCGTTTCACTCCCGCGGAACGACAAGACGCGAACGCCGCAATGGATCGCGCCGCCGACGCGGTCCGCATGCTTCTGACGACGGACGTGGACTCGACCATGCAGCGATTCAATCAACCCGATGGCGCTCAGCGGCCTGATTGACCTGTTGGCCGACGAGCCAACGCTGGCCGCCGCCGCGTCGCGGGCGTTGCACGGCCCGCATCCGCTCACGGTCGAAGTCCGGGACGGTGTCAAGTCGGCAGTCATTGGCTTGCTGGGGCGCAAGGCCGGTCAGCCCCTGATCATCGTCACGGCCGAGGACGGTCGCGCCGCCGAACTTGCGCATGACGTCGCGATGTGGACGGACGACCGTCCGGTCCTGCACTTCCCCGATCCGGATCAACCCGCCTACTCGATGCTGGCCATCGGCGGCGAAGTGCTGGCGCAACGCGTGGCAGTGCTCGGTCATCTGTCACGCACGCGGGGGTCGGGCGCGTCGCCTGCCCCCATCGTCGTTACGTCGGTGCCCGCCCTGCTTCGCCGCCTGGTGCCTCCGGACGAGTTCCGCACGCACTTCCTCTCGCTTTCGCCGGGAACAGCCGCCGACCTTCCGGACGTGGTCCGCCGGCTGTCCGCCCTGGGCTACGAGAACACGCCGCTCGTCGAGCGGCCCGGCGAGTTCGCCCACCGCGGCGGCATCGTGGACATCTATCCGCCGGACGCCCGGCTGCCGATCCGGGTCGACTTCTTCGGCGACGACATTGAATCGGTGCGTCACTTCGACCCGGACACCCAGCGCTCCCTGGGACCGGCCGACGAGGTGATGCTGACGCCGGCTACCGAGGTGCCGATCTGGTTGGGCGAAGCGGTGGCCGGCCGGCTGCGCGAACTTGACCTGGACTCGCTGCGGCCCGAAGACCGCGTGGTCTGGCGGCGCCACCTGGAACAGCTGGAAGGCAACGAGTACTTCGACGACGCCGCCTTTTACACGATGAGCCTCCTGCCCGACGCCGCGTCGCTGTTCGACTACGCGCCGGACGCGCTGGTGGTTGTGGACGAGCCTGACCAGATCCCGGCCGCCGTGCGCGACGCGGAGACGTCGGCCGCCGCCAATCGCGAGCGCCTGACCGCCAGCGGCGAACTTCCGACCCACTTCGACTCGCCCCTGTTTTCGGGTGCCGAGATCCTGCGCAATCTGGACCGGGCCCAGGTGCGCCTGACCTTCGTGCCCGGACTGCCGGGCGAGGACGGTTCAGGCCGCGCCGTGGTGGAAGGTTTCCAGGCTCAGCCGCCCTACGCCGGGCGTTTGCAACACATGGCCGAGGACCTGTTGGCCCTGCGCGACACGCGCGCCCGCATGCTGATCGTCAGCTACCAGGGCCGCCGCCTGCGCCACTTGCTCGCGGAACAGGGCGTGGCCGCCGAGGTACTGGAGCGCCTGGACGAGCCGCCCACGGCCGGCTCCGTGACCATCATCGCCGGCACCCTGGCCGAAGGCTGGCGGCATCCCCCGTCGGACGTGGTGCTGATCAGCGACGCCGAGCTCTTCGGTCGTAAGCGCATCCGCCGCATCCGGCGCGGCGCGCGCGGGGTGGACCGGTCGTTCCTGGCCGACCTCGAAAGAGGCGACTACATCGTCCACGTGGAGCACGGCGTCGGACAGTTCGAGGGCATCGTCCAGATGAGCGAAGGCTCGGGCGAACGCGAGTACCTGGCCGTCAGCTACGCGGGTGAGGACCGCCTGTATGTGCCAGTCGACCAGATTGGCCGGGTGCAGAAGTACGTGGGCATGAGCGAGCGGGCGCCCAAGCTCAGCCGCCTGGGCACCGCCGACTGGACGCGCGCCAAGAAGAAAGCGCAGCAGTCCGCCGAGGAGATCGCCGCCGAACTGCTGGACATCTACGCCGCCCGCGAACTGGCCAAGGGTTACGCCTTCCCCGCCGACTCGCCCTGGCAGCACGAGTTCGACGAAAAGTTCCCCTTCATCGAGACGCCCGACCAGCTTGAAGCCATCAACGACGCCAAGGCCGACATGGAACGCGCGCGCCCCATGGATCGCCTGGTCGCCGGTGACGTCGGCTACGGCAAGACCGAAGTGGCCCTGCGCGCCGTCTTCAAGGCCGCCATGTCCAACAAGCAGGTCGCCGTTCTGGTGCCTACCACGGTGCTGGCCCAGCAGCATTTCGACACCTTCGCCTTCCGCATGCGCGACTACCCGCTGAAGGTGGAGTTGCTGAGCCGGTTCCGCGCGCGCGCCGAGCAGGCCGAGGTACTGGCCGGTCTCGCCTCGGGCGATGTCAACGTGGTGGTCGGAACCCATCGCCTGCTCCAGAAGGACGTCAAGTTCGCAGACCTGGGCCTGGTTGTGGTTGACGAGGAACAGCGCTTCGGCGTCAAGCAGAAGGAGCGACTGAAGGACCTCCGCCGCGACGTGGACGTGCTCACCCTCACTGCCACGCCCATTCCTCGCACCATGCACATGGCGCTCAGCGGGCTGCGGGAAATCAGCGTGATCGAGTCGCCGCCCGAGCGCCGGCTGGCCGTCAAGACCTACGTGGCCGGCTATAGCGACGCCATCGCCGCCGACGCCATCCGGCGCGAACTGGCTCGCGGCGGGCAGGTGTACTTCCTTCACAACCGCATTCAAACCATCGGTACCTGGGAAGAGCGGCTGCGGAACCTGCTGCCGGGTGTGGACATCGTGGTCGGTCACGGCCAGATGCCGCCGCGCGACCTGGAAGAGGTTATGTACCGCTTCGCCCGCGGCGACGCCCAGGTGCTGCTCTCCACCGCGATCATCGAGAACGGCCTGGACATCCCAAACGTCAACACCATCATCGTCGACGACGCCTGGCGCTTCGGCCTGGCCCAGCTCTACCAGTTGCGCGGACGCGTCGGCCGCAGCACCACGCAGGCGTACGCCTACTTCCTCTACCAGAAGAGCCATACGCTGACCGAGGAGGCCCAGAAGCGCCTGCAGACCATCCTGGAAGCCTCGGAGCTAGGCGCCGGCTTCCGCATCGCCCTGCGCGACCTGGAAATCCGCGGCGCCGGCAGCCTGCTGGGCGCCGAGCAGCACGGCCACGTCTCCACCGTCGGTTTCGACCTGTACACCCGCATGCTGGCGTCGGCCGTGGACCGCCTGCGCGGCAAGGATGCCGACGAGCCGGACCGCGAGATCCGGGCGGTGGTGGACCTCCCTCTCGCCGCCTACCTGCCGGACGACTACATGGGTACCTACGCGGCCAAGATCCGCGAATACCAGCGCCTGGCCCGCCTGCGCACCATCGGCGAGGTTGAGGAAGCCATCGCCGACATCCGCGACCGCTTCGGCGATCTGCCTGAGCCGGTGGCCAACCTGGCCTACTTGCTGCGAATCAAGGCGCGCGCCATCGCGCTCGAGATTCCCGGCATCACCGTCTACGGACGCGAACTCATCATTCGCGTCCCCACAGGCCTCCACGTCAGCCGGGGCGTTCTCCTGAAGGAAATCGGACGCGGCGTCCGCCGCAGCCACCAGGGCCTCCTCTGGCCCAACTTCCAGCGCGACCGCGAATGGCAGACCAAGCTCCTGGCCCTGCTCGACGCCCTCCTCCGCTGGCACGACCACGTCGAAGCACCCCCGGCACCGCCGGTCGAAAACGCTCCAGGGACGACTCGGCCTTTGTCGCACTCCTCCCGTGGCCGCCACACCCGCCGACGTCGGGCAGGCTCGGCGTTTTCTTAGGTGACGACGCCGGCTGGCCTGTGGATACCTGCGCTCCCAGCAAGGAGTGCATGGACATCCGCCTCCACGCTCCCGACAATCGCCGGCCACCCGGCAACCGCGAGGGCGCAGTGAAGCTCGGCTATTTTCACAACGGACACTTTCCGCCAATCGAGTTTGAGGAGTTCGTTCGCTGGGGCGCGGCCAATGGCTACCAAGCCATTGACGTCCCCCTCTTCGAACCGAATGTTCGCGCCATCTGTGATCGTCACGGCCTGGAGCCGACCTCCACCGTCGGCATGGCCTGCCAACCGATCGCGACCGATCCCCAACAACGAGCGGAGGAAGCAGCCCGGGCCCGCCGCGCGCTCGACTACGCCGCCGCCGAGCACATTCCCAACGTCTGGCTTGGGCACGAGATGGCGCCTGACCTTGGCTTCGACGAAAACGTCAAACTCTTCGCGGAAGGTGTTGCCCCCGTTCTGGATCATGCCGATCGCGTCGGTGTTCGCCTGGTCATGGAGAACTGGGCCAACGGTGGCCGCAACCTCGCCTACGCCCCGGCTCACTGGGCCGCGATCTTCGACGCTGTTCCCCACCCCGCCCTCGGCCTGTGCCCCGACCCCTCGCACCTGGTCTGGCTGGGGATCGACTACCTGCGCGCGGTACGCGAATTCGGCTCCCGCGTCTACCACGCCCACGCCAAGGACACCGAATTCCTACCGGACGACCTCTATAGGTACGGCGTCATCGGCACGGAGCGTGGACGCGTCGGCCAGGGCACCTACCGCTTCCGGATTCCCGGGTTCGGCGTCGTCGACTGGCCCGCCTACATCACCGCCCTGCTTGAGGTCGGCTTCAACGGCGCGCTGGTCGTCGAGCACGAGGACGCCTTCTGGAGCTCCCAAACCGACGCCCAACACGCGCTCAACGGCCTCGTGCTGGCCCAGCGATTCCTTTCACCCCTTCTGGTCTAGCTGCCAGGGCAACCACGGGAGGTCGGGCTGGACCTGTGTCCCTTGGCGGCGCGGAGAAACAGCTAGACGCCGCCGAGGGTCTTGACACGAGGCCTTATGCTAAGCGCCGCCATCAATCCGTCTTCCTAGGCTTCAGCGACCCACCGACCTGACCCATGCCCCCCCGACGCCGTTCACCACGCCAGGACTCCAACGAGAACACGTTGGTCATCGTCGAATCGCCCGCCAAGGCGCGCACCATCAAGCGCTACCTGGGCGACGGCTACACCGTGGCGTCCTCCATCGGTCACATTCGCGATCTGCCGTCCAGCGCCGCCGAAGTTCCCAAGAACCTCAAGGGCAAGGACTGGGCCACCCTTGCTGTGAACGTGGACGAAGGTTTTCAGCCGGTTTACATAATTCCGACCGACAAGAAACGCGTCGTAACTGAATTGCGACGCGAACTCAAGGGCGCCGGCCAGCTCCTGCTGGCAACGGACGAAGATCGTGAGGGCGAGGCCATCGCCTGGCACCTGGTCGAAGTGCTGAAGCCCAAGACGCCCGTGCGTCGCCTCGTCTTCCACGAAATCACTCGCGCGGCGATCACCGAAGCCCTGTCGCACACGCGCGAGATCGACCAGCGCCTGGTCCAGGCCCAGGAGTCGCGCCGCATTCTCGACCGCCTGATCGGCTACCTCGTTTCCCCTGTTCTCTGGAAGAAAGTCGGCAGCGGTTTGTCTGCCGGCCGCGTGCAGACCCCGGCGCTCCGGCTCATCGTGCAACGCGAACGCGAGCGCATGGCCTTTGTGTCCGCGGCCTTCTGCATCCCAATTGCCACGCTGGCCGCGTCGACCGACTCCGAGACGACGTTCGACGCCCGCCTGGTCAGCCTGGATGGCCAATTGCTGGCGACCGCGGCCGACTTCGACCCGGACACCGGCGAACTCCACGCCGACAGCAAGGCTCGGCTGCTGCCCGAGGCGGAGGCCCAGTCAGTGATCCGGACGCTGGCCGACGCCACCTTCCGAGTCACCGACGTCGTCAAGCGTCCCCGCTCTCGCCGCCCGCAGCCACCGTTCATCACCTCCTCGCTCCAGCGCGAGGCCTCGACCCGTCTGCGTTTCTCGCCTCGCCAGACCATGCGCGTGGCCCAGCAGCTCTATGAGAACGGCTACATCACCTATATGCGGACCGATTCCCCGGCGCTCTCGGCCCAGGCGACCAGTGCCGCTCGCGCCGCCGTCCGTGCCGAGGTGCCGAATGATCAGGTGCGTGACTACCTGCCGGAGCAGCCACGGCGCTATCGTGCCCGCTCGGCCCGGGCCCAGGAAGCCCACGAGGCCATTCGCCCCGCCGGCGAACGCTTTCGGCATCCCGACGACCTTGGTCCCGACGTCGACGGTGACGGCCGCCGCCTGTACCGGCTCATCTGGCAGCGCACCCTGGCATCGCAGATGCACGATGCCCGGTTCGAACAAACTCGTGTCCACGTGGCAGCCCAGGCGGGCGAGCACGGCGCTGCCGTCTTCCGGGCCAACGGCCAGGTCGTCGTCTTCGACGGTTTTCTGCGCGTCTACGCCGGCGAACGCAGCCGGGAACGTCTGCTCCCGGACCTGGCCGAGGGCGATCAGCTCGACGTTCGCGGCATCGATCTCGGCCGTCGCGAGACCAGCCCGCCCGACCGCTGGACCGAGGCCAGCCTCATCCGCGAACTCGAGCGCCTGGGCATCGGCCGGCCCTCCACCTACGCCACCATCCTGGAAACGGTTCAGGGCAAGTACGTGGAGCGCAAGGAGGGCGCGCTCGTCCCGCGCTGGAACGCCTTCGCGGTGATTCAGCTGCTGGAAGCGCACTTTGGCGAGTTGGTCGACGCTGACTTCACCGCCACTATGGAAATCGGGCTCGACCGCGTGGCTGACGGTTCCCTGGATCCGCTGCCCTGGCTTTCGGAGTTCTACTTTGGCTCGGCTGGCTCCCACGGCGGCGCGGCGCTCGCCAACGGGGGCATGCTGCACGAGGGCCTGCGGAAGCGAATCGAATCCAGCCAGGAGGCCATCGACGCCCGCTCGGTCTGCACGATCCCGCTGTCTGGCGACAACGGATCGTCGATTGCCGTTCGCATCGGCCGCTACGGCCCGTATCTGGAGGCGCTCGAAAGCGGCGCCCGCGCCCAGGCGCCCGAAGATCTTGCCCCCGACGAGTTGACTCCCGAAGTCGCCGCGGGCCTTCTGGCCAAGGCGGCCAAGGGCGACGAGCCCCTGGGATCCGATCCGGAGTCCGGTCTGCCGGTGTTCCTCAAGTCCGGGCGTCTCGGCCCCTACCTCCAACTCGGCGAGGGTCGCGGCGCTGGTCGTCGCCGTCCGAAAACCACAAGCGTCTGGCCGATGTTTCAGCCCGAGAACCTCACCCTCGAGCAGGCGCTCGACATGCTCGCCTACCCCAAGTCGCTGGGAACTCACCCCGAAAGCGGGACCCGAGTCACCGTCCAGGACGGCCCCTACGGTCCCTACGTCAAGTGCGGTAAGGAGTCTCGCAGCCTGCCGGGCGAGGGTGACGAGCGTTACGCAAAGTTGGTGGCCATCGAACTTCCCGAGGCCCTGGACATCCTGAAGGCGCCCCGGCAGCCTCGCACGCGTCGCGCCCAGCCGCCCGCCTTGGCCGAACTCGGTGCCCACCCCGCCTCCGGCGCTCCCATCACGGTTCGCGATGGTCGCTACGGGCCCTACGTCACCGACGGCGAACTGAATGCCAGCGTCCCGAGGGGACGAGATCCTTCAACGGTGACGCTCGACGACGCCGTGGCGCTGCTGGCCGCACGGGCCGAGCGCGTGGCCGCCCAGGGCGGACGTCGCCGGCGCCGCGGCGCCGCCCGTCGACGAAGCCGCTGATTGGGGTTCCTCACCCGGCCGTACGATATGCTTGGCGCACGCCCGGCTCGCTCGGGTGAATTCACACGCTGCCTGACGCCACGGGGCCCTGCCGCGACACGCGCTCCCCGCCGCGAGTGAGGGCGGCGGAGGATCCTTGAAGGACCAGAGAGGGGCAATTACCCACATGCCGGCAGCCTCCATGCGCGATTTGCTCGCCGCGGGCGTGCACTTCGGCCACCGAACCCCACGCTGGAACCCCAAGATGGCGCCGTTCATTTTCGGCGCCAGGGGTGGCGTACACATCATCGACCTTCAGCACACCGTGCGGGCGCTCGACCGGGCCACCGCCTTCATGCGGGCCACCGCCGCCCGCGGCGGCGAAGTCATCTTTGTCGGCACCAAGCGCCAGGCCCAGGAAGTCGTGCGCGAGCAGGCGGAACGCTGCGGGGCCAACTACGTCCAGCACCGCTGGCTCGGCGGCACGCTTACGAATTTCGAAACCCTGCGCGCGCGTCTGCAACGACTTCGTGAGCTCGAAGCCCGCGAAGCCGCCGGCGACTTCGACACGCTTTCAAAGAAAGAGGGCCAGCGCCTGCGTGTCGAACTGGCCCGCCTCACCAAGAAAATGGGTGGAATCAAGCACATGTCGCGCCTGCCCGCGGCGATCTTCGTAATCGATCCCAAGCGCGAATCCAACGCGGTGACCGAAGCACGCAAGCTCGACATTCCAATCGTCGCCATCGTCGATACCAACTGTGATCCCGAAGTCGTCGACTATGTGATTCCTGGAAACGACGACGCGATTCGATCCATCGTGGCCGTGACCACCGTGGTCGCTGATGCCGTACTCGCGGGCCAGGAAGAGTTCAGAAACCGCCAGGCCGAGCGCGAGGCCCAACTGGCTCGCGAGGCCCAGGCTGCCCTTGCCGCTGCTGCGAGAGCCGATGCGGCGGGCCAGTCGACCGGCGACATCGAAGCCGCCATGCTGGCGGCGGCCAGCGAAGCCGGAAATGTTCAGCGATCGTCACCGCAAGACGCGGGGGCGCGCGCGGCGGCCGCGGGTCCGGCCGCCGACCCGCGGGGTGCTCCGCGAGGCCGGCGTCGCCCCCCGCCCCAGGCACGGGGTGGGCGTCGCCGACCGGATGGACGCTCGCCTCGGTCAGGTGAGGGTGGGTCGCGACCGCGCGGTCGCGCGCGGCCCGGTCAACGCGGCCCGGGATCGAGCGGTGGCGGCACCGGCCCGCGCCCGCGCAACCAGGGAGCGTGACCGGCATGGCGCATAAGGCATCGGTGGCGGATATTCGGGCAATCCGGTCCGAGACCGGCGCGGGCGTGATGGACATCAAGCGCGCCATTGAGGACGCCGAAGGCGATCTCGATAAGGCCCGCGACCTGCTGGGACAGCGCGGTTCACAGTTCTCCGCCAAACGAGCCGAACGCGAGACCCGCGAAGGCCTGGTCGCTGCCTACGTGCATCCCGGCCGGCCCTTGGGCGCCTTGCTCGAGCTCAACTGCGAAACTGACTTCGTGGCGCGGACTGACGAATTCACAACCCTCGCTCGCGATATCGCCATGCACATTGCCGCCATGGGGCCCACGCGAATTAACGATGCTGAGGACGAGAACCCGGACGACGGTCCGGCGCTGTTGACCCAGCCGTGGTTCCGCGACGGATCGCAGACGGTGGAGCAGGTCATCCAGGCCGCCGTCGCCAAGCTGGGCGAGAACATCCAGGTCGGACGCTTCAGCCGCTTCGAAATCTAACCACAACCGCACGCCGGCGAACACTGGAGGGCCAATGGCGAGACCTGCCCTGAAGTACCGCCGCGTCCTGTTGAAGATCGGCGGGGAATCGCTGGCTGGCGAGCGAGGCTTTGGCATTGCCCCGCTTGCCGTGCAGGCGCTGGCCGCGCGGATCGTCGAGGCGCTTGCGCTGGGCGTCGAACTCGCCGTGGTCGTCGGCGGCGGCAACTTCTGGCGAGGCGGCGAGCACAGCAACATCAACCGAGCCACCGCCGACTACATCGGCATGCTCGGCACCGTCATGAACGCGATGGCGCTGCAGGAGGCGGTCGAACGGCTCGACGTGCCAACCCGCGTGCAGACCGCTATCGAAATGCGCGAAGTCGCCGAGCCGTACATTCGCCGCAAGGCCGTGGCTCACCTGGAGTCGGGGCGGCTGGTCATTTTCGCGGCGGGCAGTGGCAATCCCTACTTCACGACCGACACGGCCGGCGCCCTGCGCGCCATGGAAATCGGCGCCGAAGCCCTCCTCAAGGCCACCAAGGTGGACGGCGCGTACACTGACGATCCAATGACGAATCCAGACGCCACCCGTATCGAGCGCACCACCTACCTTGAGGCTCTCAACAACGGCCTGAAGATTCTGGACGCCACCGCGTTCAGTCTCTGCATGGACAACAATCTGCCCATCATCGTTTTCCGGCTGGAGGACGAGGGCAGCCTGGTGCGCGTCCTCGCCGGCCACCAGGTCGGCACCCTGGTCGCGGCCTGAGCGGGCCATGATCGACGAGTTCCTGCTGGACGGTGAACGTCGAATGAGCCAGGCCGTCGTGCACCTCCGTCACGAACTTGCGGGGATTCGCACGGGCCGTGCCGCCCCGGCCCTGATCCAGGACCTCAGCGTTTCCTACTACGGCCAGCCGACCCCGCTCAAGCAGATCGCGGGCATATCCGCGCCCGAGGCCCGTCTCCTCGTCGTCCAGCCCTGGGACAAAGCCGCGCTCCCGGACATCGAACGCGCCCTGATCTCATCGGACCTGGGGATAACCCCGTCGAATGACGGCAACGTGATCCACCTGCCCATCCCGCAACTGAGCGAAGACCGCCGCCGTGACCTCGTGCGACTCGTCCGCCAGCGTGCTGAAGACTCCAAGGTCGCCGTTCGCAACGTTCGGCGCGACGTGCACGACGATCTGCGCGAGCTTGTCCGTGAAAAGGAAGCCTCCGAGGATGACCTCCGCCGCTCGGAATCGCGGCTCCAGGACATAACGGACAAGTACGTCGCCGCGATTGATGATCTGAGCCGGCAGAAGGAAGCCGAGGTGATGCAGGTCTGAGCGGTCAACCCGGAAGGGTGCCGGCGCATGTCGCCATCATCATGGACGGCAACGGCCGCTGGGCCCAGCGCCGCGGTCTCGAACGTCAGGCCGGTCATCGTGAAGGCGCCCGCCGCGTTCGGGACATCGCCGCCGCCTGTATCGACCACGGGGTTCGTGTCCTGACCATCTACGCCTTCTCAACGGAAAATTGGGACCGGCCGGCCGACGAGGTCAGCTTTCTTATGGATCTCATTCCCGAGCGTCTCGAAGCCGAACGATCAATGATCTTCGAGCAGCAAGTGCGAATTCACGTGCTCGGCGAAATCGAGACCCTGCCCCTCCTCGATCGCGTGGCGGTCCAGGACATCGTGCGCCAGACGGCCCATCACGACGCGTTGGATCTCAACATTGCCTTCAACTACGGCGGACGCGCCGAAATCGTTCGGGCCATTCGCAGTCTGATTCGTGAGGGAATCCGCGCGGAGGATGTGACCGAAGACCTCGTGAGTCGCGCCATGTATACGGCCGGCCAACCCGACCCGGACCTGCTCATTCGCACCGGCGGCGACCAGCGCTCCAGCAATTTTCTCGTCTGGCAGTCCACCTACACCGAGTTCTATTTCTCGTCCATCCTGTGGCCCGACTTCACGAGGGAGGCGTTCGAATCGGCGCTGGCCGACTTCGGGTCGCGCCAGCGCCGCTTTGGCCGCGTTCCCGTGGCCGCGCCTGGCGCGGCGAGCGACGCCTGACGCCGCTGACGGTTCGCGTCGCCACGGCCCTGGTCCTGGCGCCGGCCATTCTGGCGCTGGCCTGGTGGCATCCAATCGCACTGGCAATCCCCATGGCCCTGGCGGCCGCCGTAATCGCCTTTGAAATGGGCACCATGTATGCCATCAGTGGGCTGCGCGTGTCGCGCGGGGCCGGAGCGCTACTTGCCGCCGGACTGGTGGCCCGCTGGGCGTTCACCCCCGAGCATCGACTCTGGGTTGACCTGGCCATCGGTCTGGTGGCCGCCTACACCTTGCTGCGCCAGTTGTGGCATCCGCGGATGTACGGACGCTTCACCAGCTGGGGCCTCGCCATCGCGTCCGCGGTCTACGCCGGTGGCCTGCTGGGTTTCCTCGTCCTGCTTCGCGAATTGCCCAACGGATTCCTGTGGGTGGCCCTGGCGTTTGCCGTGACCTGGGCCTACGACACCTTCGGCTACCTCGTGGGACGCGGCCTGGGCCGTCGGGGTTTCATGACCCATATCTCGCCTCGCAAGACCTGGGAGGGCGTGGCCGGCGGCATGCTGGCGGCGATCGTCGTCGTTGCCGCGTTTGCGCCGGTGCTCGGGTACGCCTGGTGGCTCGCCCTTCCCATAGGATTCCTTTGGGGGCTTGCCGCCCAGGCGGGTGATTTGGTGGCGTCGATGCTCAAGCGTGATACCGGGCAAAAGGACTCCGGCCGCGTGATCCCGGGGCATGGCGGCATGCTGGACCGGCTCGACGCCCTGCTCTTCGTGGCCCCCGCCGTGTTTGCCTTCGCCCGGCTGGTGGCCTGATGCCGGCGGCTGACTCCGACCGTTCGTCTCGTCCCAGGCGTGTAGTGATCCTGGGATCCACCGGATCCATTGGCGTCCAGACGCTTGAGGTCGTGCGCGCCCATCCGGATCGCTTCGAAGTGCTGGGTCTGGCCTGCGGGTCGAACTGCGACCTGCTATACCGGCAGATACGCGAATTCAACGCGCCGCTGGCCTGCATCCGCGACATTGACCCGTCCGCCGGCGACTGGCCCGCCGGGACCGAGCGACTCCCCTACCCCGACGGCATGGCCGAAATGGCCGGCCTGCCCGAGGCCGACATTGTCGTCGTGGCCACGGTCGGCGACGCCGGATTCCGCCCCACCGAGAGCGCCCTGCGCGCCGGCAACAGCGTCGCCTTGGCCAGCAAAGAGATGCTCGTCATGGGCGGTGGTCTCTTCCGCACGCTTGCTGATACGTCGGGCGCCGAAATCCTGCCCATCGACAGCGAACACAGCGCAATCTGGCAGTGTCTCGCCGGCGAAGCACCCGAATCTGTACGTCGACTGATCCTCACCGCCTCAGGAGGACCCTTCCGCACCTGGGCTCTGCCCGACATTCGAACGGCAACCGCCGACGAAGCGCTCGAGCACCCCAACTGGGACATGGGCGCCAAGATCACCGTCGACTCGGCCAGCTTGCTCAACAAAGGCTTGGAAATCATCGAAGCCCGGTGGCTGTTTCAAGTGCCGTATTCCGCGATTAACGTAATCGTTCATCCCGAATCCATCGTGCACTCCATGGTTGAATTCCATGACGGCTCCATCAAGGCCCAACTCGGCGTGCCGGACATGCGTCTGCCCATTCAATACGCCATCGGTTTCCCCGAACGCTTGCCTGAGGCCCACGCGCCCCTCGACCTTCGCTCACTTTCGCGCTTGAACTTTGAGCAGCCGGATGAGCGCCGCTTCCCGCTGCTGGCAGCCGCACGAGCGGCGGGTTCCGCCGGCGGCACGGCCCCGGCCACCCTCTGCGGCGCCGACGACGCGGCCACGGCTTGGTTCATCGAGGGGGATGGCCGCTTCGGAACGATGACCGACGCCGTCCAGGCCGCAATGGATGCCATCCCGGCCGAGCCGCTGGATGATCTGGGCGCCGCCCTGGCGGCTCATCGCCGCGGCTTCGAGTACGTACAGGCGCGACTGGCTGACGCGTGAGCCCGCTTGAGGCCCTCCTCAACAGCGAGGCGGGCCTGCTGGTCACCTTGCCGTTGGCCCTGCTCGTCCTCAGCGTCATCGTCTTCGTTCACGAACTCGGGCACTTCGTCGCCGCTCGCAGATTCGGCGTCCACGTCAAGGAATTCGCCATCGGGTTTCCGCCGCGCGTCAAGTCGGTGGTGCGAGGCGGCAACACCTATCCCGCAGCTCGGATTACACCGGATCCCATTGACCTGAGCGGGCGCCTGGTTCGCCTGTGGAGCGGCGATCCGGCGTCCAACCTCGCCAGGGCCGTCGTCGTCCTTGACGGCGAGGGCCCCTACCTGCGGGCCGACGCCGCGCATGCGGCCGCCAGCTCGGCCGCTGGCCTCGTCGTGGCCGGACCCCAGTCCGTCCAGGACGCGATCGACCTTGCGGAAATGTCGATTCCGGTGATCGCCGTCAGCCGCGATGACGCGCTGGCCATGCTGGCGGATGCGGCTGGACGAGAGGCCGTCATCGAGACGGGCCGGAGTCAGGCCGGCGAGGACGAAGCGCGTGTGCATATCGGCGCCACGCGCTTCGCGCTCAACCTGCTGCCGCTCGGCGGCTACGTGCGCATGACCGGCGAGAACGACGAGTTTGACGCGCCGGGCAGCTTCATGACGCGCCCGGCCTGGCAACGCGGCCTCGTCCTTTTGGCCGGACCGCTGATGAACGTGTTGCTCACACCCCTGTTTTTCTTCGTCGCGGCCATGATCGCGGACGTGACCGGCAGCGTCGTCGCCGGCGTTGTCCCGGATTCACCCGCGGCCCAGGCCGGCCTCCGGGAAGGCGATCAACTCGTTCGCATCGGCGAGCGCGACATCGTCTCCCTTACCGACGTTCGAGACGCCGTAAGCGCTGCCGCCGGCCGGGAAGTGACCATTGTCGTCAGGCGACAGGAGGCCGAGCTCGCGCTTGTTGCGACCCCCCGGCTCAATCCGCCGCCCGGACAAGGGGCCCTGGGCATCCGGATGCGAGCGACGGTCGGGCCTGCACCCGTTCACGTGGCAATCCCTCGCGCGTTTCAGCGCACCTGGGACGCCTTGCTCCTGCTGCCCAGGGTGATCGGCGAAGCCATAGCCGGCACCCAACAGCTGGAGTTGGCCGGTCCGGTTGGCATCGTCCAGACCGTCGGCGTCGCCGCCCGCCAGGGTCTGGAAATTGTCTTCATCCTTGCCGCGTTTCTCACCGCGCAGATCGGCCTGCTCAACCTGGTGCCCTGGCCCGGGCTGGACGGTGGCCGCCTGATCTTCGTGTTGGTCGAGCTTCTCACCGGCCGCCGGGTCCCGCCCCGCCGCGAAGCCGCCTTCCACTTTGTCGGCATCGTGCTGCTGCTCACGCTGGTGCTCTTCATCACCGTGGGCGACGTACAACGCGTCGCCGGCACGTGAGCGCCCCGCCTACCGCCCAGCCAGCCCAGCGCACCTCGGGCTCGAGGTGCCGGGCGGCGTTACGTACCAGGCAGGCGGCGTCCTTCGACGTTAGAAGCGTAGCGAGACGCGCCAGCCTGAAGGCTCACCACGGCCCGCGTTAGCCGGCCACCTGGAAGCTGACTTGATGCCAGCCCTCCGCGCCGTTCGGCGCTGGCGGCCTGGGTCCCACCGGTTGTGTCACGCCGCTGGCGTCGGTCGCGCGCACCCTGGCGACGTGCCTGCCCGGGGTCGCCTCCCACCGGTGCACCCACTGCACCCAGGTGTGCTTGCTGATCGGCAAGGCCAGCCGTGCCTCCTGCCAGTCGCCGTTGTCGATCTGCACCTCCACCTTGCTGATGCCGCGGTTCTGCGCCCACGCCACGCCGGCAATCGGCTGCAAGCCGGAGTTGATCGTCGAGGAAGGCCTCGGCACGTCGATCCGGGATTGCGTCTTCACCGGACCCTCCTTTGACCATCCCCGCGGAATCCAGTAGCCGTTGAAGCCGTCCCACGTCGTGACTTCGATCTCCTGCAGCCACTTGGTGGCTGATACGTACCCGTAGAGGCCCGACACAATCAGCCGCGCCGGAAATCCGTGCTCGAACGGCAGCGGCTCGCCATTCATGCCCACCGCCACCAGCGCCGGACGCCCATCGAACGCCACGGCCGTCGGGAATCCGACCGTAAACCCGTCGACCGACCGGCCCACGATCTGGGTGCCTTCAGGCTTCACCCCCGCGTGATTCACCAGGTGCCAGATCGGCACGCCCTGCCACGTGGCATTGCCGATCAATTCGCCGCCCACTTCGTTGGAGACGCAGCACAACGTGATGAACTCCTCGAAGACCGAGAGCCCGAGGAGCTCCGGGAATGAAATGCTGTACGGGCGCTCGACCAGACCCGTGATGTTGAGCCTCCAGTTGTTGACGTCGACCCGTGGAACCGAGAACGCCGTGTCAATTCGGTAGAAGTCGTTGTTGGGCGTAACCAGCGGCGAGACCCCGTCCACCCCAACCCTCGTCGTCGTCAGCGGTTGGACCGGCTCGGGCGTCGGCTCCGGCGTCGGCTCCGGCGTGGGTTCAGGTGTGGGCTCGGGTGTGGGCTCCGGCGTGGGTTGGGGCGTCGGCTCTGGCGTGGGCTGCGGCGTGGGTTCCGGCGTCGGTTCCGGCGTGGGCTCAGGCGTCGGTTCCGGGGTTGGCTCCGGCGTCGGCTCAGGCGTCGGTTCGGGCGTGGCCTCAGGCGTCGGTTCCGGCGTGGGCTCTGGCGTGGTGGCCGGGGTCGCCGTCTCCGCGGCGCTTGCCACCGCGACGGGCGTGGGTTCCGGCGTTGGGGTCGGAGAGGCCGTCGGGGGCGCCGTGGCCGTTGGCGACGGCGTTGCGGCAGCCGTCGGAGCTTCCGTGGGCGCGGCCGTCGGCGCGGCTCTCACCACGGCCGCTGGCGTGGGTTCCGGCGTCGAGGTCGGCGCGGACGTGGGAGCGGGCGGGGCCAACGCCCCGGGCGTCGGAATTGCCGCCAATGTCGGCGGTGCCGGAGGCGCCAGCGCCTGGGGTACCGGTGGAGCGGCCGGCTCGGCCGCGCTGGACGCTGGGGTGGGAAGTGTCACCGCCGCGCGGTCTTGCACGGCTGGCAGCACCACATCCTCGCGCTTGGCCACCGCCACCTTGGCCCGCTCAATCAGATTGCGTCCCACGATGCCGCTGGCGACTGAAGTCGCCGCAACCAGCGTGGCCGTGCCAAGAAACAGCCGTCGCTGCCGCTGCAACGGGACGGCCGGCATCGCCGCGGCGGCAGCCGCCGGTGCCTGGATCACCCGAAGAAACCACAACAGCACGGCGATCGCCGCACCCACCGAAATCACCGCCGCGGCTACCGCGTGGACAGGCGTTGATTGGGCGTCGAAGGCGTTCGCCAGCCCTGCCAGGATTCCAAAGGCCGCAAAGCCCGCCACCGCCGCCGGTCGCGACCGCAGGGCCACGACGCCGAACGTGGTGCCCAGGATCGCGCTAAGTACGACGAGAAAGATGACCAGCGCCAGCTTGTCGCTGGTACCGAAAACGCTGATCGCAAACTCTTCCATGGCCCGCGGACTCAGGTCCACGATCCGGCCGCTCATCGAAACCAGCAGCGACGGCAAACCGCCAAAGATTCCCGCGTACAGCTCGCTCACGCCGATAGCCAGCAGCCCGGACAAGAGCCCCGCCAGGCCGCCGCGCGCCATAACACTCATCTCGGGGATCGGCCGTCCCGCGCTCTCGTCAGCCATCCGAACCTCCTGGGCACACCGTGCTCACAATCAATTCGTATGTGCAAGTGGCCGAATCGGGTGCTACGAGCGGCGCGAGTCGTGGTTGCTCGGAGTGTTGCGAGCAGTCGCCTCTCCGGTTCCCGGGGCCCGGTTCAGGCACGGCTTTCTTCTTTGGAAACACAGGCAATCGCCGCAAACAGTCTCCCGATACCCGCCCCCCATTCTATGGCGAATGGCAGCACGTCGATGCGTGGTCGGCAGGTGGTTCTGTGCGGCTGGTGACATATCTCAGAGCGGCAAACTGCCGCATGGCCCCGATGCTGGAACAGCGCGTCGCCCAGCTCGGTAACTTGACGAAAGTTCGGGCCTGTAGAATCCTCTGGGCTTGTCGTACCCTGTGGGTCGTTTTCCCCGCCACGATGGCGGGGCCCGCCTATGAAAGGCACCCCCAATATGATTCGTTCACTTTCTCTGCCCGCGCCTGTGCGCGTGCTGATGCTTCTGACGCTTGTATGTGCCCTGGTCCTCGCAACCCTCGCGCCGGCCCTGGCGGATATGCATCCGGCTGCCGACGACGGCCAGCGGCTCGAAGACCAGTCGGCCGATGTGCAGGCCTCGTACCGCGCGGTGTACGGCGATGACGCCGCGGCCAGGTGGATCGAAGATCACAACGCCGCGATCGCCATTACCGGCAACATGTACTACCACCGCATCGTCGCCGTGGCCAAGGCCCGCATCGAGGCCTCGAAGGCCATGCGCATGGACATGGATATGGGCATGGGCATGGGCGACGACATGAAGATGGGCGACGACATGGACATGGGTATGAGCATGGACCTGCCCTACCGCATCGCCGCTGACGTGATCGGTCGAGGTACCGAAAAGGCTTTCCTGGCGGGTACCGACGCCGGCGTGCTCTATGGCATCGGGATCTCGGAAGACGAGATCAACAAGATGGACATGGACGGCATGATGATGGACGACATGATGTAGCCCTTGCCGGGCACATCAGGTCCGGAACCGACGCCGGCCGCGCTCGTCGCGGCCGGCGTCGGGCGCGTTCTGGTCTGGGCGCGGAATCCGGGGTACGCTTCAAAGGACGACCCCAGGCCACAGCGCAAAGCATGAGCGCATGATCAAGCGACGCGGCTCTTACCAGATCAAGGTGCGAGACGTACCCATCGGCGGAGGCGCGCCCGTCGCCGTTCAGTCGATGACCATCACCGACACCCGCGACGTCGACGCCACCGTGGCGCAGATCGAGCGCCTGATGGAACACGGCTGCGACATCGTCCGCCTGGCCGTGCCCGACAAGTACGCCGGCGCCGCCCTCAAGGACATCCGCGCCCGCACCGATGCCCCGCTCGTCGCCGACATCCATTTCGACTACCGCCTCGCCCTTATGGCGGCGGAAGCCGAGTTCGACTGCCTCCGGATCAACCCCGGCAACATCGGCGGACGCGAAAACGTCGAAGCCGTCGTCCGCGCCTGCAAGGAACGCGACATCCCCATCCGCATCGGCGTGAACTCGGGGTCGATCCAGGAAGCCTGGTCAAAGAAGTTCGACGGTCGCCCCGAAGGCGACGCGCTCGTCGAGCTCATGGTCGAGGACGCGGTCGAGCACGTGAAGATCCTCGAGGACATGAATTTCGACCAGATCAAGATCTCCATGAAATCCTTCGAGGTCGACGTCACCATCAACGCCTACAAGGCCCTGGCGCAGCTGGTCATGTATCCGTTCCACATCGGCATCACCGAGTCCGGCCCGCCCAGCACCGGGATCATCCGCTCGTCGGTGGGCCTCGGCAGCCTGCTGTGGGACGGCTACGGCGACACCATGCGCGTCTCCCTCACCACCGATCCGGTCGAGGAAGTCCGCGTCGCCAACGAGATTCTCAAGGTTCTCGGACTCAAGACCGTCGGACCCACCATGGTTTCGTGCCCGTCCTGCGGGCGCTGCGAAATCGACCTTTACGGCCTGGCCGACGCTGTCGAAGACGTGATGAAGGGCGTCAAGCAGCCCATGAAGGTGGCCGTCATGGGCTGCGTGGTCAACGGTCCGGGCGAAGCCATGGACGCCGACCTGGGCATCGCCGGCGGCAAGGGCCGCGCGGTGATCTTTCGCCATGGCGAGATCCTCCAGACCGTCGACGAAGCCGACATGCTGCCGGTGCTGACCGACGAGATCGGCAAACTCGAAGTGGCCATGGCGGAAACGGCAGAGGCTTCCTGAACCGACGGGTCCATTGCGGCTGACTGTGCGTGGCTGAGCGACACCGCGACGGCAAGCCCATGTTCCACGCCGAGTCGTTGCGCCAGTGGCGCGACTGGCTGCATGCCAACCACGACTCCTCCAGCGGCGTCTGGCTGGTGGTCTGGAAAAAACACTCGGGTAATCCGGCGCTGGCTTACCCCGATTCCGTCGACGAAGCCCTGGCCTACGGCTGGATCGACTCGCGCACCAATCGGCTCGACGACGAACGCGCCATGCGCTGGTTCTGCCCGCGCAATCCCACCAGCCCCTGGTCCCGCATCAACAGGGCCAAGATCGCTCGGCTGACCGAAGCCGGGCGTCCCACCCCCGCCGGGCGGGCCGCGGTCGATGCCGCAAAAGCCAACGGCGCCTGGACGGCCTCCGACGAGATCGAAGACCTCGTGATTCCCGCCGACCTGGCCGAGGCCCTGCAATCAAACCCGACGGCGGAGACCTGTTTCGCGCGCTTCTCCGCCTCGGCCAAAAGGAACATCCTGTGGTGGATCAAGTCCGCCAAGACCGCGCCCACGCGCACCCGGCGTATCGCCACCACCGTTGAACGCGCCGCCGAAAACCGCATGGCCAACCACCCCAAGGGTCGGGACCGGGGACCGCGAAGCAGGTCAACCTGAGCCGCCCATCGTGAGTCCACCGGTGATCGATCGACAGCACCTGCGTAAAGGAGTTCTCCGCTAACGATGCTCGCCATTCGCAAAGCGCGCCCCGAACCCGGCGTCGAAGTCGCCGAAGTCGCGCAACCTGAACCCCGGCCCGACGAACTCCTGCTCCGGGTCCGCCGCGCCGGCATCTGCGGTTCCGACCGCCACCTCTACGCCTGGGATTCCTGGGCCGAGCTCAACTTCCCCACGCCATTCACCCTGGGACACGAGATTGTGGGCGAAGTGGTGGCGGTAGGCGCCGGCGCGCGAGGCTTTGCTGCAGGCGAAGTCGTCGCCGTCGAAAGCCACATCTACTGCGGCGTCTGCCGCACCTGCCGCACCGGCAACGCCCACGTTTGCGAAGACCTGCGCATCCTCGGCATCGACGTGGACGGCGGATTCGCCGAGCACGTCGCCGTTCCCGCCCGCGTTGCCTGGAAAGTCCGGCCCGAGATCCCCATCGACCGAGCCGTCCTGTTCGAGCCGCTGGGCAACGCCGTCCACGCGGCCATGCGCTTCGACGTCTCCGGCCAACCCATCGCCGTTTACGGCTGCGGTCCCATGGGCCTGATGTCCATTGCCGTCGCCCACTCCGTGGGCGCGTATCCAATCGTCGCCAGCGACATATCCCCCTATCGACGCGAGCTGGCTGAGGCCATGGGCGCCCACGCCACGCTCGATGCCGCTTCGCCGTCCTTCAAGTCAGACCTCTTCAACGCCCTGGGTTCGCGCCCAACCGTCAGCCTCGAAATGTCCGGCCACCCCGATGCCTTCCGCCAGGCCCTACGCCTCTCGGCCAATGCCGGCAAGGTGGTGCTGCTGGGCATTCCGCCTACCCCCGTCACCATCGATCTGGCCGACGACCTGCTATTCAAGGGCCTGGAGGTCTACGGCGTCACCGGCCGCCTCATCTGGGACACCTGGTACCGCACCGAGGCCTTCCTCATCCGGCACGGCGACGCCCTGGACCCTATGCTCACCCACACCTTCCCGCTGGCCGACTTCGAAAACGCCATGGACACGATTCACACTGGCCAGTGCGGCAAAGTCCTGCTGGAAATGGATAGGTAGGCTGCAAGCCGGCGCCGGCCCCAAGCCGTCCGTTTCACAGCCTCACGCAGTCAGGAGTCTGAGATGAAGCTGGCCCTATCCGGACGTGTCGTCGAGGCCCCGCACGAAAAAACCCGGGCGCTGATCGACCTGCCCGACCTCGCCGAGGCCGCCGCCCGCATCGGCTACGGCGCGCTCGAAGTTCGCAACTCCCAGCTCGAAGTCGGCGCGACCGCCGCTCGCGTGACCGAAATCCGCCAGGCCCTCGACGAAAACGGCCTCGCCGCCTGCTGTCTCGTCGCCGACTCCGCCACCGAGGGCCGCTTCAGCCCCCGCTTCGACGAGTATCTCGACCTCGCCCTCCGCATCGGCGCCGAGCGCATCCGCCCCAGCATCGGCTCCATCGAGCAGATCCCGCTGGTCCGCCAAGCCGCCGACAAGGCCGCCGCCTTCGGCGTGGATCTCGTCCAGTTCACCCACCACGGCACCCCCTTCAACACGGTCGCCGGTTCCCTCGACATGCTGCGACGCGTCAACCGCGGCAACGTGGGTCTCGTCTTCGAACCCGCCAATCTCTACATCGAAGGCCAGGACTACGGAATCGACGCGGTCCGCGCCCTCGCTCCCCACATCAAGCACGCGGAAGTCCAGAACATGCACCTGGTCGGACCGGACGAAGGTATCCCCATCACCGCCCAGGGCGGCTACGTCCAGTACCAGAACCGGCGTGTGGACGACCCGCGCGGCGTCGACATTCCCAGCGTGGTCGAAAGCCTCAAGGCCATCGGCTACGACGGCTGGTTGGTCATGCACAGCCCCAACTTCGACGGCCTCGACCCGCTCACCTACGCCGCCCAGGCCCACGACTACCTGCGCGGCCTGATCGACGGCTGACATGCAGATGGGCGGAGCGTGAACGCACAAGGTCCGGTGCTACGCTGAGTCAAAGTTCGGTTTTTGTCCGGCAGCGCGTGAGGGGAGGCGGCCGACGCCAGCCGAGCCGAAACTGACCCCCCTGCGGCGTCAGTTTCTTGACATAAAACAACAGCAGCCCGACGCGATCCTGCTCTTCCGCCTCGGCGACTTCTACGAGATGTTCGACGAAGACGCCGAACGCGCCGCCGCCGTTCTCCAGATTGTCCTCACCTCTCGCGAGTTCGGTAAAGGCAACCGGGTGTCCATGTGCGGCGTTCCCTACCACGCCGCCCCCACCTACATCGGTCGCCTCATCGAGGCCGGCCTGCGCGTCGCCGTCTGCGACCAGGTCGGCGAGGTCGGTCGCGGCCTGGTGGAACGCAAGGTGACCCGCGTTATCACCCCCGGCACCGTGGTCGACGAGGACTGGCTCCAACCCGAAGCCAACAACTACCTGGCCGTAGCCGTTGGCGATGGCGACGCCCGCGGCCTGGCGTACGCCGACATCACCACCGGCGACCTGGCCGCCTGCCAGGCCGGCCGCGAGGCGCTCGCCCGCGAACTCGCCCGCATCGACGCCCGCGAAACGCTCACCCTGGGCCTGCCAGAGGGTGAAATCCCCGCAGGCGTTCCCCAGGACGACCAGGCCTGGCTCAGCGATCCCACCGCCGGTCGCGAAATGGTGCAGCGCCACTTCGGCGTCCGCGATCTTGAAGGCCTCGGCCTCCAGGGCCGTCCGCTCGCCACCCACGCCGTCGGCGTCCTGCTGCGCTACGTCGAAGACACCGACCCCTCCGCCCTCCACGTCCTCACCGGCGTCCACGTTTACGGCACGTCCGACTTCATGGAGCTCGACGCCTTCACCCGCCGCAACCTTGAACTCGAAACCGCCGGCCGCGACGCCCGCCGCGAAGGCAGCCTCCTCGCGGTCCTCGACCGCACCCATACCCCCATGGGCGCCCGCCGCCTGCGCGAACAGCTCACCCGCCCCCTGGTCGACCGCACCCGTCTCGAAGCGCGCCTTGATCGCGTCCAATCGCTGCTCAACGACCCCGCCCTGCGCGGCCGTGTCCAGGCCGCCCTTGACCGTATGGGCGACCTCGAACGCCTCGCCAACCGCGTGATCCGCCGCGCCGTCTCCGCCTCGGACGTCCGCCACCTCGCCTCGGCCCTCGATGCCGTGACCGATCTCCGGCAGCAACTGGACATCGACCCGCCGGCCCTGACCGTATTGCGAGACGCCCTCGACCCCTGCGCCGAAGCCCGCGCCCTCATCGCCCGCGCCGTCACCGAGCGCGGCGAACGCATCATCCGCCCCGGCTACAGCGCCGAACTCGACCGCGTCCTCGACTCGGCCGCCGAAGCCAAGGGCTGGATCGCCGGCCTCGAACGCCGCGAACGCGAAACCACTGGCCTCCGCGGCCTCAAGGTCGGCTACAACCGCGTCTTCGGCTACTACCTCGAAGTCGGCCGCGCCCACAGCGACGAGGTCCCCGAGACCTACCAGCGCCGCCAGACCCTCGCCAACGCCGAGCGCTACGTCACGCCCGAACTCAAGGACTACGAATCCCGCGTCCTCGGCGCCGAAGAACGCATCGCCGAACTCGAACGTGCGCTCTTCGACGAAATCGTCGACCGCCTCGGCGCCGACGGTCCCTCCCTCCACCGCACCGCCCTGGCCCTCGCCGCCCTGGATGTGGCCGCCAGCCTCGCCGAGGTCGCCGAACGCCAGGGCTACGTGCGACCCGAGCTAGACGACGGCGACTCCCTCGAAATCGAAGCCGGCCGCCACCCCGTCGTCGAACTCACCCGGCACGAACGCTTCGTCCCCAACGACTCGATCCTCGATCCCGCCGAGCGCCAGATCGCCGTCCTCACCGGTCCCAACATGGCCGGCAAGTCCACCTACCTGCGCCAGGTCGCCCTGATCGTTCTCATGGCCCAGGTCGGCAGCTTCGTCCCCGCCGCCCGCGCCACCATCGGCATCGTCGACCGCATCTTCACCCGCGTCGGCGCGCACGACGACCTCGCCGCCGGCGCCAGCACCTTTATGGTCGAGATGCTGGAACTCGCCGCCATCCTCGCCCAGGCCACCCCCCGCAGCCTCATCGTCCTCGACGAAATCGGCCGCGGCACCAGCACCTACGACGGCATCTCCGTCGCCCGCGCCGTCATCGAGCACCTGCACAACCACCCGCGCCTGCGCGCCCGCACCATCTTCGCCACCCACTACCACGAACTCACCGCCGTGGCCGACCTTCTCCCCCGCGTCCACAACCTCAACGCTTCGGCCATCGAGCAGGACGGCCAGGTGGTCTTCCTGCGCCGCATCACCCCCGGCGGCGCCGACCGCAGCTTCGGCGTTCACGTCGCCGAAATGGCCGGCCTCCCCTCCACCATCATCCGCCGCGCCGCCGCCATCCTCGGAGACCTCGAGTCCCAGTCCAACGGCCGCCCGTCGCCCACCCAGCTCAGCCTTCTCCCCCCGCCCGAACACCCCGTCCTCGACGACCTCCGCGCCCTCGACCTGGAGCAACTCGCCCCGCTCGACGCCCTCACCGCGCTCTACGAGTTCCAGCGCACCCTGCGCTCGTGAGCATCCGGCGCCTCCCGCCGGAAATCAGCGGCAAGATCGCCGCCGGCGAGGTCATCGAACGCCCCGCCTCCGTCGTCCGCGAACTCCTGGACAACGCCCTCGACGCCGGCGCTCGCCGCATCGATGTCGCCGTCGAACAGGGCGGCAAGGCGCTCATCGAGATCACCGACGACGGCTGCGGCATCCCGCCCGACCAGGTCGCCCTGGCCGTCGAACGCCACAGCACCAGCAAGCTCAGCTCTGTCGACGACCTCGCCCGCATCCAGACCCTCGGCTTCCGCGGCGAAGCCCTCGCCAGCATCGCCGCCGTGGCGGAACTAACGCTGCGATCCGTGACCGCCGAGGGCCAACCCGGCCGCGAGGTCCTCGCCCGCGATGAGCGCGTGATCGAGGAACGCCCCGTCGGCGGCGCCCGCGGCACCCGCGTCACCGTCCGCGGCCTTTTCCGCACCATCCCGGCCCGCCTCGAGTTCCTCAAGGCCGAGCGCACCGAGCTCGGTCACATCGTCGCCGCCGTCACCCGCGCTGCCCTCGGCCACCCCCACGTCGCGTTCAGGCTTCACGACGGTCACCGCGAGCGCGTCCGCACCCCCGGCGACGGGGACCTCCGCAACGCCCTCCTCGCCATCTACGGCGCAACCCTCGTCGATCAGCTCATCGAACTCCCGCCCGGCCAAACCCTCGGCATAGACGGCTTCATCTCCCAGCCCCACCTCCAGCGCTCGTCCCGCGCCGACATCGCCCTCTTCGTCAACGGCCGTTGGGTCAGCGACCGCCTCCTCTCCGCCGCCGTCAGCGAGGCCTACCGCAGCGTCATGCCCACCGGCCGCTTCCCCGTGATGGTGCTGAACCTGACCATTCCCCCCGAGGAAGTCGACGTCAACGTCCACCCCTCCAAGGCCGAGGTCCGCTTCCGCCGCTCGGGCGAGGTCTTCCGCCGCCTCTCTGCCACCGTCCGCCGCGCCCTGGCGTCCTCTACCGAAATCGCCCCCGCCCGCCTCGACCGCCCCGTCGTCGACCAGTTCTTCTTCCCTGCCGACGGCGCCCGTTGGCAAACGGGCTCGCCTCCGCCCACTCGCCACCTCGGCGCTGGCGGCGGGCCGCCCACGGTGCCAAACGACCAGGAGCCGGAACCCGCCCCCGGCCTCCGCTCCCCCGTCATGCGCCCCCTTGGACAGGTCGAAAACACCTATATCGTCGCCGCCGGACCACGCGGCCTCTACCTCATCGACCAGCATGCCGCCCACGAACGCGTCCTCTTCGAGCGCCTCGGCCACACCGCCGACGCCCCCACCCAGCAACTCCTCGATCCCGCCAGCGTCGAACTCAGCGCCGAGGAAAGCGACTGGGTCGCCTCCCACGCCGACGATCTCCAGCGCCTCGGCTTCGATGTCACCCCCTTCGGTCCCGCCGCCTGGCTGCTCCGCGCCGTCCCCTCGGCCCTCGGCAGCATCGACGCCGCCACCTACCTGCGCGAAGTCGTCGCCGAAGCCCAGACCCCCGACTTCCAGCGCCTCGCCGCCGCCGACCGCCTCCGCTGGTCCCTCGCCTGCCGCGCCGCCGTCAAGTCCGGCGACCTCCTGGCCTTCGACGAAATGTCCGCCCTCATCCGCGACCTCGAAGCCTGCGACCTCGGCATCACCTGCCCCCACGGCCGCCCCACCGTCATCCTCCTCAGCCGCGAACTCCTCGACCGCGAATTCGGCCGCACCTGAGAAACCCCTGCACATGCCCCTCGCCCAACCACAGCCTCCCGTTCGTGGTGAGCCGCCCCGGAGTCTTTCGGAAGGGCGAGTCGAACCACAAAGCCCCAGCACCCAATCCTCCCAGCGGTCCCCCTCCTCCCGTCTCACTGCTGCCGGGTGAGGGGTCTTCCGCGCAACCAACCTCGGGTTACGCAAATGTCTCAATTGAGGAGACCCTTGCAAAATGCCCCACGTCCTCGAATGTACGGCCGCGTCCTAAACCCTCTCCCTTGAGGGAGAGGGCTGGGGTGAGGGTGGCTGCCTCGGTGAACCAGCCAGGCCAAAGTCGAGCACCCTCCGCCCGGGGTCGCCCCTCTTCACCCTCTCCGAGGGGAGAGGCAGGTTCGGCCGTCCTCGGCCGAAACCGGTGAGGGGTCTTTCGCGCAACCAACCTCGGGTTACGCAAAGGTCTCCTTGAGAGAGAGGGCTGGGGTGAGGGTGGCTGCCAGCCCCACCACCCTGCCTCGGGCGATAGCCCTTCCCGCCGGCCCACGCCGCCCTCCTTTGTCCCTAAGTGAAAGTCCGGGTGAGGAGTCTTCCGGACAACTAGCCGGCGATGGCTACGCTGCGCCTGGCATCGCCGCAGGTCCAAGGAGCGCACGATGAGCGAAGAACGACCGTCCGCGTTAAGCGTCCGCGACCCCGGCATCCGGGCGCTGTTCGCGCAACAGGCGCGCTGGCAGGCCTGGCTCGACGTCGAGGCGGCGCTGGCCCGGGCGCAGGCGGAGATCGGGATGATTCCCGAAGCCGCCGCCACGGAGATCGAGCGCAAGGCCCACCTCCAGCTGTTCGACCTCGAGCGCGTCACCGAGGGGCTGCGCGTCACCGGGCACGGCCTGGTGCCGCTCGTCTGGGAGCTCGACCGGCTCTGCGAGGGCGACGCCGGCGGTCACGTCCACTGGGGAGCCACCACCCAGAACATCACCCAGACGGGAAGCATCCTGCAGCTGCGGAAGGCGCACCGCGTCATCCTCGCCGAGCTTGCCGACCTGCTCCAGGCGCTCGCGTCACTCGCCGAACGCACCAAGGACGACGCGATCGCCGGCCGCACCCACGGGCAGCACGCCGTGCCCTCCACCTTCGGGGCGAAGGTTGCGGTGTGGATCGACGAGTTGTGCCGCCACGCGCAGCGGCTGCGGCAGCTGGAACCGCGCACCTTCGTCGCGATGCTCGGCGGCGGCGCGGGCACGGCCGCTTCGTTCCAGGGCCACGGCGCCGCGCTGCAGCGGCGGATGGGCCGGTTGCTCGGGCTCGGCTCCATGCCGCTCCCCGGCCGCACGATCTACGACCATCTGACGGAATATGTCCTCGCCCTCGCCTTGCTCGGGACGAGCTGTGGGAAGGCCGCGCGCGAGGTGCGCACGCTGATGGCCGAGGAGTTCGCGGAGGTCGAGGAGCCCGTGCCGTCCGGCGCCGTCGGCAGCAGCACCATGCCCCAGAAGCGCAATCCCAAGCTCTGCATGGACATCATCGCCGACGAGACCCACCTGCGCTCGCTGGTCCCGCTCGCCATCGAGGCGATGCTGGGCGACCACGAGGCCGACGGCAGCCGCTCGATGATGATCGACCGCGCGCTGCGGCAGGCGGTCGAGCTGACCGGCGACATCCTCGTGCGGCTGCTCGACGTGGCCCGGGGGCTGCGCGTCTTCCCGCAGCGGATGCGGCAGAACCTCGAACTCTCGGGCGGACTGATCATGTCGGAGAACCTGATGCTGGAGCTGGGACGCGAGATCGGGCGGCAGCGTGCCCACGACGTCATCTACGAGGCGGCGCAGGAGGCCGCCACCGGCGGCGCGTCGTTCGCCTCCTTGCTCGCGAAGGACGAGGAAATCGCCGCGCGCCTGGGCGCGGAGCGCCTGGCGCAGATGCTGGACCCCGTGCGCTACACCGGCGACAGCGCCCGCCAGGCCTCGCAGCAGGCAGCGCGAGCGCTGCGCGTCGCCGCTGAACTGCGCGAGGCGACCGCCGCGGACTGAGCGCCCCCACCGCCATCGTTCTCAGCCGCGAACTCCTGAACCGCCCATCCGCCCGCACCTGAGGAAGGCCTGCGCGTTGGGTAGTGGGTCACGTTGGCCGTTCCCTTCACTCCGGCGCGGCCTTCGTCTTTCTCCCCCACAGGAGACTCCTGCAAGACTTGCCTGGTCCTCGCCAGGGCCGCCTCTTGCTCCCTCTCCCTTGAGGGAGAGGGCTGGGGTGAGGGTGGCAGCTACCCCGACCACCCGAGCTGGAGTCGGGCAACCAGACTCGGCAAGCAAGCTTCTAAGTCCGACTCCTGGGGGCGAAACTGAGGTAGCTTCCGGACACCCAAGGGTCCACTTGACCGATTAACTGGCGTTGCGCGAGGCGACATAACAAGCTCCCACGGGCTAAACTCTCCCCGGCTTGGTCGGCTCGCCCGCGCGGGCGGCGTGGGTGCAAGAGCGTTGACGCGGAGGCGCGCCCATGCACGTCCTGACACAACGCCGCAACCTCAGCCCCACCGAACTCCTGCTCGGCGCAGCCTTCATCGTCGTCGCCCTCTTCACCTGGAACCACAACAAGACCTTCGTCGACCCGGATGCCCTCACAACCGAAAACTGGCGCTACCAGCTCTGGCAGATCGGCACCCTGGTCATCGCTTTCGTCGGCGCCGTCTGGTTCTGGACCAACGGCCAGGGCCAACCCCGCGTCCGCGCCCTCGCAATTGCCCTGCTCGTCCCAGTCATCTTCCTCAACGCCTACACCGAGGAGATCTTCGGCGAGCACGTCGGTACCGTCTGGGAAGTGGTGGATGGCCTGGTGGTCGCCCTGTCAGTCGTCATCGGGCTCTCGGTCCTCAGATGCGGCTGCAATAGCGGCCGCTTCATGGCCGCGATCTCGGCGATCACCGGCGTCCTGGTCTTTATCAACTACCTCTTCATCAACAACGAGACCCTCTGGAGCGCCCTCGACCCGGTGATGATGCTGGTCGCCCTGCTCTGGGCCGTCGTCGGTCTCAGCCCCGACGTCGGCGGACCCATGGGGAGTGATTGACAGCGAAGTAGCGACCGCATGAGAAAGCAGCGCAATGCGTAATCCAATCCGTCCCCGCAACCTCGGCGCCGCCGAAGCCCTCCTCTACGCCGCCATCCTCTTCGTCGCCCTCTTCGCCTGGGGAGCCTCCACCGGCATGCTGGCCCGCGAGGGACTGCCCTCCACCTCCAACTGGGCCTGGCGTCTCTGGCAGGTCGGCGCCTTGCTCATGGGCATTCCCGGCGTCTGGTGGCTCTGGCGCGGCACCCGGCGCCTGGTCTGGACGCGCGGCCTGGTTCTGGGTGTGCTTGCCCTGGCCGTCTTCCTCAACACCTACGGCGACGGACTCTTCCAAGGCAACTTCGGCAACATCTGGAAGACCGTAAATCCGGTCTTCCTGGGTTGCGCGCTCATCTCCGTGACGGTCCTTTGGAATCGCGGCGGCCTGCTGCATCGTCTGGGCGCCGTGCTCCTCGCCGTCATGGGCGTCGTCCTGTTCATCAATGCCTACTTCGTCAACGACGGCACGCTCTGGGAAGCGCTCAACCCCTTGCGGGCTCTGGTTTTCTTAGTGTGGTCCGTGGCGGCGCTGAAGCCGAGCGCTCCGCCTGACTCGGAAATGGGAGGGTAGCGTCATGCGGTGCTGGCTCGAACGACACAATCTCGGATTCGCCGGCTCCCTTGCCGCCGCGGCCGTCGTGGCCGCCATGGTCTATGCCTGGATCGACGCCGGGTCCGTCGTCTCCGAAACCCGGATCAACGTCGATAGCTGGGGATGGAAAATCTGGCAGTTCGCCGCCCTGCTCATTGCCGTGCCCGGCGTCTGGTGGGTCTGGCGCAACACGCGCAACGTCAAGTCCGCCTGGGCGCTCATCCTCGTGGGCTTCGCCGTCGTGGTCTTCGTCAACTACTACGGCGACCACTCCGACGACTTCTCCGCCTCGGCTTTCGGCGAAAACACCCAGGCCGTCTGGGAGTCAATCAACGCCCTGGTTGTCGGCTTCAGCGTCGCCGGAGCCCTCGCCCTCTGGCAGCGCGGCGGAACCGCGTACCGCGTTGGCGCCGTCCTCGCACTCGCCTTCGGCGTGCTCGACCTGATCAACGCCACCTTCCTCCAGAACGGAACCCTCTGGCAGATCCTCGACCCTCTCATCATCCTCGCCGCCCTCTACTGGGCCGTCGACGAGGTCCGACCACCAGCGGCTTCGGCAGAAGCCGACTGACGTGATTCGAGCTATCTGACCCGAAGGGACTATGCCTCCGAGCGAGACCCTCGCGAACTTCCGCTGTACCTCGAGGGCGTGGCCGCTCTTTCTCCCTCTTCCTTGTGGAGACCTTTGCAAACCGCCCCACGTCCTCGAATGTGCAGCTGCGCCTTAATCCCTCTCCTGGGGGAGAGGGTTGGGGTGAGGGGTCTACCGCGCAACCAGCCTGGGGTTACGCAAAGGTCTCCCGGGAGAGGGCTGGAGTGAGTGTGGCCGCCTCGGTGAAGCCGCCAGGCCGAAGTCGAGCACCTTGCGCCGCGGCCGCCCCTCTTCACTCTCTCCTGGGAGGACTCTGCAAGACTCGCCTGGCCCTCACCTCGGCAGCCTCTTTCTCCCTCTCCCTTGAGGGAGAGGGTTGGGGTGAGGGTGGCTGCCGGCCCCAGCAACCTCGCAACGTCACCAGCAACCCACGCCGAATCGCCCGCCCTTCTTCCTCTCCTGAGGCTCATGTACCCCCCCGGCGTCCTCAAAGCTGCGGCCGCTCTTCCTCCCTCTCCCCGTGGAGACCTTTGCGAAACCCCCTGCTCCTCGAAATTGCAGCCGCTCGTTCTCCCTCTCCCTTGAGGGAGAGGGATGGGGTGAGGGTGGCTGCTATCCCAACCACCCACCCAGGGGTCCAGCAACCCGGCCCGGAAAGCTCGCCTCTTAATCCCTCTCGGGGGGAGGGTTGGGGTGAGGCGTCTTCCGCGCAACCGCCGAACCCACACTGAGCCGCCTCTTCCTCCCTCTCCCTTGAGGGAGAGGGTTGGGGTGAGGGTGGCTGCCGGCCCCAGCAACCTCGCAACGTCACCACCAACCCACGCCGAATCGCCCGCCCTCCTTCTCCTGAGGCTCTTGTAACCCCCGGCGTCCTCAAAGCCGCGGCCGCTCTTCCTCCCTCTCCCCGTGGGAGAGGGTTGGGGTGAGGGTCTTCCGCGCACCCATCACACCAGCGACCAAGACAGTTGGAGGCCGCGGTTCTTCACCCTCTCCGAGGGGAGAGGCAGAACCTGTCCTGAGCTTGCCGAAGGATTCGGCCGTCTTCGGCCGAAATCGGTGAGGGGTCTTCCGCGCAACCAACCCTGGATTACGCAAGGGTCTCGCTCCTGGGAAACCCGTGCAAAACGCTCGGTGCCCCCAGAGCTCGGCCCCTCTTGCTCCCTCTCCCCGTGGGAGAGGGCTGGGGTGAGGGTCTTCCGCGCAACCAAGCCAGGGTTACGCAAAGCTCTCGCTAAGGAGACGCCGTCCTATTCCCTCTCCCTGGCAGGGAGAGGGCCAGGGTGAGGGTCGAAAGCCCGGAGTCGCTCCCAAGCCCCGAGCCAACCAGGCCGCCGCCCTCGCCGCCGCCGTTCTTCCCCTCTGCTGCGGGTTAGACAAGGGGGCTACCGGGCACCCAGCCACGGGTTACGCAAGGGTCTCCCGTGGGAGAGGGTTGGGGTGAGGGTCTTCCGCGCACCAAATCCCAAGACCACCTGAATCGCTGGACGCACCCGCCACTCCCAGCCAGCCCTCTCTCACCTCTCACTCCTCTCCCCTCGCTACTTCCTAATGGGTGAGGTCTCTCCAGGCGCCAGCCCCCCAGCCACGCCAAAGTCCCTCAAGGGCGTCACCATCGCCCGCGGCGCCCTCGCCCAAGCCGGCCAGATCGTCAATGAAATCGCCCCCACCAACCGCGTCTTCCTCTGCGCCGACACCGTCGTCATGGACCTCCTGGGCGATCGCGTCACCCACGCCCTCACCGCCTCAGGCCTCCAGGTCCGCCCCCACACCTTTGAACCCGGCGAAGAAAGCAAATCCCTCCGCGTCGCCGCCGACCTCTACGACTGGCTTGCCGCCGAACGCGCCGAACGCCGCGAACCCCTCATCGCCCTTGGCGGCGGAGTCGCCGGCGACCTCGTCGGCTTCGTCGCCGCCACCTACGCCCGCGGCATCCCCCTCGTCCAGATTCCCACCACCCTGCTCGCCCAGATCGACAGCAGCATCGGCGGCAAAGTCGCCGTTGATCTGCCCGCCGGCAAAAACCTCGTCGGCGCCTTCTACCCCGCCCACCGCGTCATCATCGACCCCGACGCCCTCGCCACCCTGCCCCGCCCCCAGCTCATCGCCGACTACGCCGAAGTCATCAAGACCGCCGTCATCTTCGATTCCGACCTCTTCGACCTCATCGAAGCCTCAACCCACAAGCTCCACGACCCCGAACTCCTCGCCCAACTCGTCGAACGCTGCGTCCGTTGGAAAGCCAAAGTCGTCGACGAAGACCCCGAAGACCGCGGCATCCGCGCCATCCTCAACTACGGCCACACCATCGCCCACGCCATCGAAACCGTCGCCGGCTACGGCGCCTATCGCCACGGCGAAGCCGTCGCCATCGGCATGGTCGGCGCCGGCCGCCTCGCCGCCCAAACCGGCCACTGGACCGAGGCCGAAGCCACCCGCCAGAACACCCTCCTCGCCGCCATCGGCCTCCCCACTACGTTTACTGGCATCCAGCCCGCCCACGTCCTCGACGCCATGCTCCGCGACAAAAAAGTCCAAAACGGCGTCATCCGCTGGGTCCTCCCCACCACCCTCGGCCACGCCACCGTCAACAACCAACTAGACCCCACCCTCGTCACCAACGTCGTCCACACCCTCACCTCTTCGTAGGGGCCGGTTTGTAACCGGCCTCTTCCGGTCGAAACGCGTTGGTTGAACCCTGCACCCCGTCCCCACCCCAATCTCACGCACGGACGCCGTCCCCAATCCGCCCGTCTTCGTCCCCGCCCACTCGTGCGTACGGGCCGCTTTCCAACCGGCCTCTTCCATGCTCCCAAGCCACCCCTGGCAACCAACCCTGACCATCCCCCCAAATCTTTGTCATTCACATCATGAATGATTATCATGCACACCATGGCGGAAAACCTCCTCCCTCGCCTCGTCACACCCACCCTCGATCACCGGCTCCGCGTCATGCCCGCCGTCGTCGTCACCGGCGCTCGCCAGGCCGGCAAGAGCACCCTCGCCCAGGAACTCACGCCGGGAAATCGACGCTTCATCACCTTGGACGATCTCGACGCCTTGGACGCTGCCCGACGCGATCCCGAACTCCTCGTCGGCGGCCATCAGCCCGTCACCATCGACGAGGTCCAGCGCGAGCCCAACCTCTTGCACGCCGTCAAACTCGCCATCGACCGCCACCGCCAGCCCGGCCAGTTCCTTCTCACCGGTTCCGCAAACCTGCTCATGATGCAGCGCGTCTCCGAGTCCCTGGCGGGCCGCGCCAGCTACTTGACAATCTGGCCCATGACTCGGCGCGAGCAGCGCGGACTCGGGCGCGCCGGCATCTGGGACCAGCTGCTGCAAGCGCCCGACCGCGATTGGCCTGACCTCCTGCAAGACCAGCCCGATTCACCCAAGGACTGGCGCTCGCTGGCCCGCCGCGGCGGCTTCCCCACCCCCGCCATCCACCTCGCCGACCCTGAGTCGCGCGCCGTCTGGTTCGATGGCTACGTTCGCACCTACCTCGAACGCGACCTCCAGCGCCTTTCGTCCATCGCCGCCCTCCCCGACTTCCGGCGCCTCATGCGCGCCGCCTGCCTGCGCCTGGGACAACTCGTCAACCAGACCGAGCTTGGCCGCGACGTAGGGCTGCCGCAGCCAACCGTCCGTCGCTACCTCAACCTGCTGGAGACCTCCTACTTGCTCACTCGCCTTCCCGCCTACGCCGTCAACCGCACCAAGCGCCTCATCAAGTCACCCAAGCTCTATTGGGGCGATACCGGCGTCGCCCTCCACCTCAGCCAGGAAACCCAACCCCGCGGCGCCCACCTGGAGAACCTCGTCCTGCACGACCTCCTCGCCTGGCGCGACGCCCGCCTCGATTCCGCGGAAGTCTTCTACTGGCGCACCACCATCGGCGAAGAAGTCGACTTCGTCATCGAGACCGGCGACCGGCTCCTTCCCATCGAAATCAAAGCCACCACCCGCCCCCGCCGCCGCGACACCGCCAACCTGCGCACCTTCCAGGCCGAATACGGCGATCGCAGCCGAGCCGGTCTCCTCCTCCACGCCGGAACCCTCACCGACTGGATCACCCCCACCATCCTCGCCACCCCCTGGTCCCGCCTCATCTAGCCACCACCCAGACCGTCCCCTCCGCCTCTTCTCTCAACGCTCACTACTCTCAGCTCACTCCTTCCCCACCCCCCCGTTCGTGGTGAGCCGATTCGGAGTCCGTCGGAGAACCGCGTCGAACAACTTGGGCCCAGCAACCAAGCCTCCTAACTGGTCCCCCCGCCGTCTTCATCCCTTCTGGAGTAGCGGCGGCATCCGCGACCTGCCCGTCTTCCGCTCCCTCGGGAGATCCCTGCAGTGGATCCGATCTGAAAGCTCAGCGCCTAGCGTCAGTTTGTCGGCGAGAGCACGAGGACATAACTATACTTACAGGATCATTCAATCAAGTCCCAGCACAATATGACATCCGGAGCTTTCCGACAGGACAGATTCGACGTGGTTTCAGAATTCGCTAATCTATCGCTTGCCCATGACATTCCTCTAAACAACCCTCAAGCAGGTCCCAGACTATCCACTTTGATCGACAGCCATATCACCGAAGCACTATCCGACGATGCCGTGCTTCACGGCAAGAGAACAGAGGCTATGTTCGAAGCGTTGCTTATTAGCCTTGGAGAATATAAGTTACTCAAGTGCGAGGACAAAGGCACAGTACACTCTGATGGAAGTTTTCAGGCACCGGACTATCGCGTCGTCCTCCTAGATGGTTCTCAATGGTTGATTGAAGTTAAGAATGCCTATATCCCGCACCCATTTCGGCAACAGCGTCGCTTCATGAAGCCAGAATATCTGACCAACATGCAAAACTACGCTTCCGCCACCGGAGGTGAGCTAAAGCTGGCTGTCTATTGGGCCAGATGGGGCATATGGACACTTGTGTCTCCCGGTCAGTTGATCGAGGACCACCGAGGCTTGACTCTCGACCTGGAAACTGGAGTTCGGTTTAACGAATTAGGAGTCCTTGGTGATCGTATGATTGGTACTCGGCCTCCTCTTAGGCTTCGATTGGAAGCTGATGTCAACGAACCTGCTTCAATTGGAGCTGATGGTAAGATCTCATTCACCATCGGTAACGCGAGACTGTTTTGCGGTTCTGATGAGATTCTCGATCCCATTGAGAAACAGATAGCATGGGTCTTCATTCAATATGGTGAATGGCGAGAAGTCGGACCGGATACAGTAATTCACGATGGGCGATGCAAGGCGATTGAGTATAGTTGGGTGCCGGAAGAGCGAGCAAACTGCGGCTTCGAGATTATCGGCTCTCTTAGTAGAATGTTCAGCCGCTACTACGCGACACGCACCTTGCAGGACCAACAGGTCGTTCAAATTCATGCACCATTACGACCCAACTGGTTTCGGCCTCTCATCGACGCAGACTACAAGCGGAGAGATTTGCCTCTTTGGAGATTTAAGATGAGGACAAAAGATAGGACCTGAGATTGGTTCAAAAGACTCATAGGAGGACTATTTGCTCTGACAGCAAAGCAGATGTGAGAGGGAGCGTAATCGTGAATCTGAAAGTTCCCTAAGGCTGGAGCCAATCTCGATCAGGCTTAGCTAGCTGCCTAGCATTGTTGTAGGCCATGTCAAGTGTAAGGCAAGTTGTTGCCCGATAGAAGTCTTCGTGTATATCTGCTACAAGTGCAAGATCGGCATGCTGCGGGTTGCTGAAGCACAATGGAAGAAGTAGCTGCACATGTTCCCTATAGTACTGAGGAATTGCAGTCTTATAGTTTCTCCGTGCTCGTTCGCGTGCGTTGTCAATTGCCCCGTTCAGTATGTTCTGTAGGGCAAAATCCGACATTGAACGATACGGTTCGGGAAATCTCTCTCTAGGAGTCGCTTCAATGATGTGTTCGATGTTCACGCGAAACGGCTTTCGCGAGTCAAGGACGAGAACTGAAGGATCGTCAAAATAGTGAGCTAAGTCTGGTAGCTCTGGGAAAATGCTGAGTTCCCATTGTCCGCTTCGAAACCATCCTTTAAAGTACCACTGCTGACGTGCATCTTCCCAACGATTCGCCTCAAAAGAGGCGAACAGAGACTCTTGGTTAGGTGTAACTAGGCCAGTGTTGAAGCAGGCGAAGTCTCCATTGCTGGATAAATTGATCTTACGCTCCTCAGCAAGTCTCGTATATGTATGCCTAATATAGTTATATAGGATTGGGGATTCGTGTTCATTTGGGCTGTTCTGGTACTGCCAGTCTTCCGCTTCTGCTTGCCCTGCGAGTTCTCGCAACTGGTCGTCTCTGTTGGGAAACCAGGCGAATTCAAAGAGCTCTTCTGGCCAAGATTGCATTTGGTACCGTGATCATGCGAATGAGAGCAACATGCTAGCAGATGTCGCCAGAGTGGCAAATTGCTGCTTGTCCACTGACGGTATGCGTCAGACCTGATTGTCGGAAAGCTGTGGATGTCGCCTAGTAATCTAACGACTTCCGAACTTCCTTTCGGACAGGAGAACTTCAATTCGGCTTGGCCTCGCATACGACGGAAGCAAGCCACGTTGCATCAGTCGCGCCTTGCCAAATTGAACTTGAGGAGTTCGGTCAGAGCGTCGGCACCTGAGATGTTGGTCTCCCAGCCATAAGCCTCCGCCACCGCCGCATCGACCTCCCCATGCGCATCCACCAACCACCGCGGCCGCTCGTTATACAAATTCGTCAGCGTCCGCCGCCCAAGCTCCCGCACCGGAGCCGCCTTCGTTGGCACCGCCCGCTTCGGATACCCCGCCACCGGCTCTTCCACCCACTCCACCCACTCCGGCGGATTCAGCCACCGATCACGCAGTTCGACCAGGCGGCGTGCGGCATTGGCGATGGCGATGGCCCGAGGGTCGTTGGCGTATTCGGAGGCCGGGATGTCGGGCGTCAGACCTTCGGGAAACGGAAACGTCTCGAATGTGGTAGTGGGGGTGTACGACGGATCATTGCCTTTGCCGTGCCACGAGCCGAGACGTAGCGACCAGATCTCGTGAAATCGGCTGTGAAGAATGCCGAAAGTCGTGTCGTCGTCGCGGGCAACGACGATTAGCTTGTGATCTGGACAGATGCGCACGTCGCGCCACGCAAACACTCGGTGCTTGGAAACGCATGGGGTGACGATGTAGCGATCCAGACCGTCGAGCGCCCGCCACATGCCTGGCCGCGGCTCGACGTGTCGCCACCAGTTACGTCGATAGGCCTCGCGCCGATTCCGCTGTCGCATCGGATGGACGCGCTCCTTGATCTGCTGGAACGGTGCCTCATACAGCGCGGCATCGGCCTCTGACATGGTCCATCCAAAGTCGACGATCCACTTTTCCTTCGGTCGCCGCGTCACGTCCATCCCATTGATCCACGGCTTCAGCACGTCGGCGTTGGGCCGACCGTTCGGATTCGCCGGCAGACGGAGCCACTCGCGGGCCTGTTCGCCTGTGATGTCGAACGGACCGCCCTTCGTGTCGCCCATGAAGGCGACGCCGGCATTCTCCGGTAGTCGTTGCACCCGAGTGAGGTCGATGCCCGCCTCGCCGCGCCGTGCGGTCAGGTCGGTGTAGATCTCGTCGACGAGCACGCCGTCGAGCCGAGTTCCCAGCACAGACTCCTCATCGGCCCTCGAGAAGCAGACCAGCGACACCCGCACTGCCGCTCCTTCGACCACCCACGGCTCGTCGCTCCACGCCTCGAAGATTCGTCGGCCGTCAGTGGCTGCCTGCAGTGCTCGCCGGTTCGCGTGGCCTCGAATGGAGTTAGTCGCGACAAGTCCGACCCTCGCCGCCTTGCCCGCAGCGATCTGCTGGCCCGCCTTCTCGAACCAGTAGCAGACCAGGTCAGCCTCAGCCGGCACGCGCCCGGTGTAGGTCTCATACATCCGCGACACGTAGTCCTCGCCCAGGTGCGTAATGAGCAGCTTCCCGCCTAGGAATGGCGGATTCCCGATCACTACATCCGCCGACGGCCACTCCGGCTCCTCGCCGTCCGCTGTCAGCACCGCGTCTCGGCACTCGATCGTGTCCAACGGCTTCAGAATCGGGTCACGATCCTCGCGGAATCCGTGACGCCGCATCCACTGGATCTCCCCGATCCACACCGACACCCGCGCCAGTTCCGCCGCGTAGGGGTTGAGCTCGATCCCCTTCACGTTCGCCGGACCCACCGCGGGAAACGGCGGCTGCAATCCCAGCGTCTGCGCCTCCACCCGCACCCGGTGCTCCAGGTCTTTCAGCGCGTGCAGCGCCAGGTACAGGAAATTGCCCGACCCGCAGGCCGGGTCCAGCACCCGGAACCCCGCCAGCCGCTCCAGGAACTCGCGTACCTGCTTGGAAGCCTCTTTCCGACGGCGGCTGGCCGTCCGCGTGGTCTTGGCCTTCTCAGCCCGGTCAAGCAGGTCGCTCAGTTTCTCCATCGCAGCCGCCCATTCCGCCAGCCACGGCCGCACGATCACCGGCTCCACGATCTGCATGATCTTGTCACGGTCCGTGTAGTGCGCGCCCAGCTGCGAGCGCTTGTCCGGGTCCAGCCCTCGCTCGAACAGCGTCCCCAGGATCGAGGGATCGATCTCCGACCAGTCCAGCCCCGCCGCCTCCCGCACCGCGTTCACCTGCGGCCGGTCCAGCGGCAGCGCCGTGTCGTCGTCGAACAGCCCGCCGTTGAACCACGCAACCTCCTCGAACCCGACCATGCCGCCGTCCTGCATGGCCGCGAACAGGCTGCGTGCCATCCCGGCAAACCGCTCGGGCCGCAGCCGCGCCTGGTCCAGCATCCGCCGGAACATCTGGTCCGGCAGCAGCCCCACGTCCTCCGCGAACATGCAGAACACCAGCCGGTTGACGAAGTGCGCCACCGTCTGCGGCTCGTGCCCGGCGTCACGCAGCCCCTGCGCCAGTTCGGCAAAGGTCGCTGCCGCCTGCTCGGTCAGCGCCTGCCGCGTCTGCTCCGGCCGCAGCCGTTCCGGGTCGCTGAACGCCCACTTCAGCAGGTTGCGGGTGCCCGGATCGTCCAACTCGTACAGCGTGAACTCGTGGACCGTGCTGACGCTGTTCGTCCAGTTGGTATGGATGCGGAAGCGCCGCGTGTCCGAGACGATCAGCAGCGGCGGATTCTCCAGCGCCAGCGCGTACTGCCGCAGCTGCTGAAACGCCGCGTCCAGGTCCTTGCCCTGTGACTTGTACTCCCAGGCGAAATGCCGCCGCTTCCACACATCCGCCCAGCCGCCGCCTCCGCTGTCCTTTCGTGCTCCCCGCTCGAAGCAGTACTCGTCGCCCTCCGGGTCCGCCTCGATCGGCGTCGGCTCCCCCAGCAACGCGCACAAGTCATTGAAATGCGACTGCGCCACCGCCCGCTCATTCAACGTCACCGCCCGCCACTTATCGATGAACCGAGCAGCCGTCAACCCACTACCCAAAACAACCCCTCACGCCGGAGGCCAAGCACGCCGCACCCGACATTCTGCCCCCAACCCGAGCCAGTCCACCTCCGTTCGTGGTGAGCCGGTTCGGAGTCCGTCGGAGAACCGTGCCGAACCACATAGGCCCCAGCACCCAAGCCATAGAGCCAGTCGCCGCCCCCACACCGTTCGTGGCGAGCCGACCCGGAGTCCGTCGGAGGCCCGTAGAGCCTGCCCTGAGCCTGTCGAAGGGGATCTCGACTGCGTTCTTCCTCTTCTCCCCTTCTCAATTCTCACTCCTCTAAGCTCACTCTTTCCCCCATTCTCCTTCCTCACCCCCCGGTCCGTGCTACCGTTGAACCCCCATGGGCGGTGGATAAGCAGACCCACACCTAGGAGCCGCCCATGACCCCCGAACTCATCGGCATCCTCGCCGTCGGCGCCACGATCATCGGCCTGCTGGTCACATTTCGCCGCGACGCCCGCGCCGAAATGGCCGAGGTCCGCTCAGACTTGGCGAATCTCCGCAAGGATCTCCAGGCCCTGACCGAACGCGTCTCTCGCCTCGAAGGACGCATGTCCCGCCTCGAAGGCGTCATCGAAGGCTTCTTCACAGGACGCCGTGCCCGCGACCGCCACGACGACGCCGCCTGACCGCCCCCAGCGCTCAGCGCCCTCGCCGGTGCGGCGGCTCTTGCCCCCTCTCCCCGTGGGAGAGGGTTGGGGTGAGGGTCTTCCGGGCAACCAATGAAGAGTCACCCAAGGGTCTCTAACCAAGGCCAGACAGGTGCCGGTTTCCTCCATCAACCTGTCGCTCCTAAGAGTGCCCTTCACCACAACCCGTGCTACCGTTCAACCCGCATGGGCGGTGGATGAGCAAACCCACACCTAGGAGCCGCCCATGACCCCCGAACTCATCGGCATCCTCGCCGTCGGCGCCACCTTGATTGGCATCGGCGCCACCATGATCGGCCTCCTGCTCACGTTCCGCCGCGACGCGCGCGCCGACAGCCTGGCCTTGCGCGCCGAATTCCGTGCCGACAGCCAGGCCCTGCGAGCCGAATTCCGCGCCGACAACCAGCGTCTGCGCGACGAATTCAATGCCGGCTTGGCTGAAGTCCACAGCGGCCTGGCCGACGTGCGCAAGGACGTGCAGGCCCTGACCGAGCGCGTGTTTCGACTCGAAGGACGCATGTCCCGCCTTGAAGGCGCCATCGAGGGCTTCTTGGCCGGACGCCGTGACCGCGACCGCCACGACGACGC